>WYDT01000005.1 GCA_013122435.1 Chloroflexi bacterium AL-N1 | reverse complement strand
GTGGTGGTCGTGGCGGTGGTGGTGGTCGTGGTGGCGGCAGTGGCGGCAGTGGCGGTGGCACACGACCCAGTGGTGTGATGGAAGGCAACCGTCCCTCGTCACGTGGTGGACGTTCTATGCGAGGTGGTCAGCGTTCACAATCAGGGCGTACGGGTCCGCCACCTCCACGTGTTCCTGTTCGCCCACGCGGCCCAATCTCACTCCCAAGTGTGATGACCGTACGTGAACTGTCTGAAGCTACCGGTGTTGGTGCTTCGGAAATCTTAAAAGCGTTGATGAAATTAAATGTTGTCGCAAACATTAATCAGCAGATAGATTACGACACAGCCGAAGTCATTGCGTCAGAATTCTCGATTGAAACAAAAGAGTCAATCCCTGAAGAACTTGTTGGTATTGTTAGCAGTATTGAAGATGTACTTGCTCAGCAACCAAAGGAAGAATTACGGGAACGACCACCTGTTGTAGCCATTATGGGCCACGTCGACCATGGTAAAACCAAATTGCTCGACGCGATTCGCTCAGCACGTGTTGCAGAGGGCGAGGCTGGCGGTATTACACAGCATATTGGTGCCTATCAGGTAGAGGTACACGGCCGCAAGATTTCCTTCCTTGATACACCAGGCCACGAAGCATTCACCGCGATGCGTGCCCGTGGAGCACAAGTAACCGATATTGTCATCCTGGTTGTCGCAGCCGATGACGGTGTGATGCCACAAACGTTGGAAGCTATTGCCCACGTGCAAGCTGCAAGTGTGCCCATGATTGTAGCCATCAACAAAATCGACTCACCAGGCGCCAATCCTGATCGTGTGCGTCAACAATTGGCTGCTGAAGGAGTGGTCGTTGAGCAGTATGGCGGTGAGGTACCTTCGGTAGAAGTTTCAGCAAAAATGCGCCAAAACATTGATGGCCTGCTGGAAATGATTCTGCTGGTGGCGGATCTGGCTGAATTAAAAGCCAACCCTAACGCAGACGCGATCGGCACCATTGTTGAAGCAGAGCGTGATAAAAGCCGCGGAACTATCGCGACTGTGCTGGTTCAGAACGGCACGATACGATTGGAAGACAACGTGTTAGTTGGCAACGCGACCGGTAAAATCAAGGCCATGTTTAGTGATAGTGGTCGACGTTTACGTTCTGCCGAGCCATCAACACCAGTGGTGTTTCTGGGCCTTGATGATGTTCCCCAGGCTGGTGATATTCTCCAGGTGGTACCTGATTTATCGCGTGCCCGCGCAGTTGCCACACAACGTCAACGTCAAGCACGCCTTGAGGCGATGGCATCCGTTCGTGGTGTATCGCTCGACGATCTCTTCAAAAGCGTTCAGGAAGGGCAGGCCAAAGAGCTCAACATCATTGTGAAGGGCGACGTACAAGGGTCAATTGGTGCTATTGAATATGCACTTGGTCAACTCAATACCGATGAAGTACATATCAAAATGATCCATAAGGGAACTGGCACTATCACAGAGGGTGATGTCAACCTTGCTGTGGTATCACGGGGTATCATTATCGGCTTTAATGCCCGACCAGACCCGGCAGCCCGCCGCGCCGCTGAGCAAAATGGTATTGACATTCGTTTTTACAATATTATCTACAAACTCACCGAAGACATTAAAAAAGCCATGCTGGGTATGTTGGACCCAGAGTACAAAGAGGTTGTCAACGGGTTTGCCGAAGTTCGCAATACGTTCCGCCTGCCATCACGTGAGACCGTTGCAGGTTTGTACATTGTTGATGGCAAAATTCATCGCAACGACAACGTGCGTGTCTTACGTAGCGGTGTGGTTATGCACGATGGGCGTATCGATAGTCTTAAACGTTTCAAAGATGATGTGCGCGAAGTACAATCAGGCTATGAATGCGGCTTGATCGTTGATAAGTTTGATGATGTCCAGGTAGATGATACTATGGAATTCTACCGTGTGGAAAAGGTTGAACGTACTGCATAAAGTACTATATGATGGCAGAATTGAATGCTCTGAAGAAAATTCTGCCACTCTTTACTATTGACAACTATGAGTAAACGGACCCAACAAGTTGGTGATGAAATTCAACGCATTTTGAGTGAAGTCATCCAATATGAATTGCAAGACCCACGCGTTGGCTTTGCAACGATCACGCACGTCAAACTCAGTATCGATCTTCAACACGCCCGTGTCTGGATCTCCGTTATGGGCGATGAAGTTCAACAAGATGAGACCATCGCCGCACTGAACCACGCCAAAGGATTCTTGCGCCGACGTGTTGCCCAGGAATTACGCCATCTGCGGGTGGTTCCTGAGTTGCGTTTTTCACTGGACGACTCACTCAATTACACTGAACGGATGGACTCACTACTTCGTCAGGTGGCTGAGGAGCGTGAACAAAACACAGATAAGAATGAGACCGACCAACAGAGTGACTCATCCACATCTTCGCAAACACCACCGGCTCCAACCCAGGAGCAGGAATAGTATACATTCAGCATAAAGGAGATCAAGAGAGAAGCAAGCCACAGTGGGTATACAACCATTGTATGGATTCACTAGTTTAGGACCTGACTTCCAGAAGTCTGGCCGTTTATCAAGCACATAGCTCTCTTGCGCTGCTATATACCATGACAAGCGATGATGCGGCTTCAGGAAGCGGCTGGTTTATTCGTATGTATACAAAATCCATGCAGACATTACAGCGTATTAAGCTATAATCTACATACACCTTTTGGCCTGAAACCATCAGTAATGGATAACAAAGATAGACCCATGAACATCGATTTTGTGTCGGCAATCTGCAAGGAATTCTGTGAAGCATTGAGCGATGTTGTTCTTTTAGAAGCTCTTTCCCCTCAGGAATGTTGGGAGCCGCTCATCAATGTGCTCGGGAAGGATGTTGATGCAAAAACCCTGGCCGATCTCACCAACGAGCAGATCGAACAATTGCGTGTAGCATACGCATCGTGGTTTGAAAACGATACCATCACCACTGATCAGATAAAGACTGGCATCAGTCGAACGCTAGTCAGATGGTCTCCTGTATCAGGAACATAAAATAGAGAATGGCGTTACTCGATAAACCGATAGAGGCAATGTCATGCAGTTTCGCTATCTGAAACATGCCCTATCCCAATAATAGGTTAAGTACAGACATGATATATATGAACCCTTTTGCAGCCGCACCTGCTATTAGCCAACAACTTACTGATGCCCAACGCATTGTTATTTTGACACACGTCAGCCCCGATGGTGATGCAATCGGTTCGATGTTAGCCGTGTATCATGCACTCCAGGCACTTGGTAAGGATGTACACGCGCTGGCATCATCAGATCTGCCCAACTATGCACGCTGGCTCCCAGGTGTAGATAACGTGACGGTCTACGAAATCGGCATGCATTTTCCAGAAGCCGATCTCGTCGTGATGGTTGATACTGCTACATTAAGCCGTATTGGCCCAATCTACGACGAAGCAGCACAAACATTGGTACAACTCCCAATTGTGATTGTTGATCACCATGTTACAAACAATGGTCACGGTACGGTAGACTTCATCGATGCTACAGCAGCATCCACATGTGAAATGCTATTCCAGTTATTCAGTGCCATGGAATTACCCATCACCCCCGATATTGCCACCTGCTTGCTGCTCGGGTTAACGACTGACACCCAAAGTTTTCAGACAAGTTCGACCCGCGCCGAGTCACTGCATGTGGCTGCCGAACTGCTGAAGCATGGTGCCGATCAGGAACGTGTCACCAAAGAGGTGTACTATACGCTGCCTGCGAGTAGTGCCGCATTGATTGGCCATGCACTCTACGGCCTACATGTAGATGGCCCCATCGCATGGACAACGGTCACGCAGGAGATGATGCGGGACACTCAGGCCGAGGACGAAGCCGGTGATGAAGTCGTCCGAATGATGCAACGTATCGCAGGAGTCAAAGCCCTGGTGTTGTTTAAGGAACGTTTCGATGGTACCACGAAGATCAGCCTGCGCTCACAGCCAGCATTTAATGTCGCAGCGCTTGCTCAAGAGTGGGGTGGTGGCGGGCATTCGCAGGCAGCCGGTGCGACACTACACATGCCACCCTCAGAAGCGCTGGAAAAGATTTTACCGCAATTGCGTGCACTTGTTGGCGTAACTGAATAAGCTCACAGAAAGACTCATCTCCATGCATGGCTTCCTCAATATTGACAAGCCTAAAGGCATCACCTCACACGATGTGGTTGCACGAGTGCGCCGTCTGGCCAAACAAAAGCGTGTGGGCCATGCAGGAACCCTTGATCCGGCGGCTACGGGTGTGCTGGTTGTCGCGCTGGGCCTGGCCACACGGCTGATTGAGTATGTCCAGGATGATACGCTCAAACGCTATCATGCCGTGGTACATCTTGGGAGCACCACGACGACTGATGATACTGAAGGAACTGTTGTTGAAACACAACCGATCCCACCACTTGATACTGCCATTTTAGAGACCACACTCAATCAATTTCGTGGTACAATCCGTCAGGTGCCACCGCAGTTTTCGGCATTACATCATCAAGGACGACGTTTGTACGAACTGGCCCGTGAAGGAACAGTCGTTGATATTCCTGCCAGGACGGTTGTGATCGAGGTTTTACAACTCCTTACCTGGGAAGCACCCTTCGTCACCCTTGATATCCTTTGTCAGAAAGGGACGTATATTCGATCACTGGCGCGTGATCTGGGCCATGCACTTGGATGTGGTGCACATTTATACACACTTCGTCGTACAGCCGTTGGTGCATTTGATATTGCAGAGGCCGTTTCGTTGGATGAACTTGAACAAGTGGAGCAGCCATCAAAACTGGTCGATGTGCTCATACCACCTGCAATAGCTGTAGCCACATGGCCGAAAATCACATTAGACTCAGCCGACGAAAAACGTGTGCGTAATGGTCAAAAACTCGTTTTACCAGACCATCCGGGCGACCGTGTGAGTGCATACACCGTATCTGGTGACTTGTTAGCAGTACTCATACGTGAAGATAACGCCTGGAAACCTGAAAAAGTATTTAACTGGTCGTAAGGACATGCTCATCACACCAACTCTGCGGTACAGCTCATCGAACAACTAGTACGGGAAAAGCATGAAACTCGTCCACGGATTACTGCGTTCTATCAATGAACGACCGACCATCTTGACTATTGGTGTGTTTGATGGAATGCACCTGGGCCATCAACATCTCATCGGTACCACAGTCCATCGTGCACGTGAACGACAGTTTCAGAGTGCGGTGCTCACGTTTGATCCGCATCCAGACAGCGTTATTCGGCCAGATCGCCCCAAACGCTATCTTGCCAGCCTCGCAGAACGTATTGAACATATACGAGAAAATGATGCCGATGTCTTGATCATCCTCCCCTTCACTGAAGAGGTCAAGCAGTATACGGCACAGATCTTTATGGAGTATGTCTGTCGCTCCCTGGCATTGCGTGAACTCCATATTGGCTGGGATTTTGCGCTCGGCTACAAGCGGGAAGGCACTTTTGGGCGGCTCCGTGAAATTGGCCAAACCCTTGGATATAGCGTCCATCCAGTCGAGGCGTTATTGTATAATGGGGACCCGGTTAGCTCATCACGGGTACGGCATGTCCTCGATGGTGGTGATGTAACCCTCGCAGCGGAATTGCTGGGGCGGCCATTTGCACTCAGCGGCACCGTCACTGAAGGCGACAAACGAGGTCGTACCATTGGCTTCCCAACAGCGAACATCCGGGTCGATACCAGCCGTATTATGCCTGCCAACGGGGTCTATGTCTGCCGAGCGATAATCCACAACCAATCACACGACACGGTGACCAATATTGGTGTGCGCCCTACGTTTGACGGGCAGCAACGTACGGTCGAAGCCCATTTGCTCAACTTTACTGGCGATATCTATGGCGAGACCATGCAGCTACGCTTTCTCCATCGGTTGCGTGGCGAACAAAAATTCAACGGTGTCACGGAACTGGTCACCCAGATCAATCGCGATATCGAAACAGCCTCGGCATGGTTCCAACAAAACCCGTCAATCTAGCTGCTCTATTCAGCATACCGACCCACAATCTCGTACACATCTGGGATCATCCAGATCCACTGTTTCTTTCCTTATTCTATACTTAATGCTCTTACACACACTGTTTGTAGGTGTTAAAAGATTCATCGCTCACTGTGGAGAATTGAGTCAGCATTACTTACAGGTGCGAAGTCAAAGCATATCCTTTCGACAACTCTAGGGATAGTTGGCTCGTATCTAAGGAATTATTTTCGACATCCACAGAAACATGGCATAATGGGAGTACACTTAAAACATACGCAATAAGTGACATCTGAAAGGACGAACCTCATTGATTTACAGTCAGGCTCCCCATCCGCCTGCCATACTCTCCATCGGCACTGCAGTTCCACCATATCGTGTGGAGCAGGCTGCGGTGGGGCAGTGGATGTCTGAAGCATTTAATAATGACCGGGCCATGACCCGTTGGATCAGAAGCCTCTATAAACTCTCAGGTGTTGAAACGCGCTACACCTGTTTGCCAGATGGCCTTCGCCCACCGGAAGAGTCGCGTTTTGCACCCGGACGTGACCCGCACGATACGCCCTCAACGGCGGAACGTATGGAGGTGTACAAACGTGAGTCGGTGCAGGTTGGCAAAGAGGCCGCATATGAGGCGATTACCAATTACAGCGAGATAAGTGGTGACAATATCGCCACTGTTACTGATTCGATTACCCATCTGCTTACCGTAAGTTGTACCGGTTTTTTTGCGCCAGGGCTCGATCAAATGATCGCTCGACAGCTCAACCTGCAGCCCAGTGTGGAACGCACGATTATTGGCTTTATGGGATGTGCAGCAGCATTTAACGCGCTGCGTCTTGCTAACCAGATCGTACAGGCACAGCCCAGCGCACGGGTGCTAATCGTGTGTGTAGAGTTATGTACGCTGCACATCCAGCCGAGTAAAAAGCGGGCCGATCTCGTAAGCGCGGCCATCTTTGCCGACGGTGGTGGTGCATGTCTGGTTGGGATACCTGAAGCCGGACAAAGCGATATTTTTGAGCTGGGTGGGTTTTATACCGAATTGACCCCGGAGACCGAGTCGTTCATGGTCTGGGATATCGGCAACAACGGGTTTACGCTCCACCTGGCCAGCGATATTCCTGGGAGTCTTGGACAAGTTGCTCCACGTGCTCTACAAGAACTCTTTCACAACGATCCACCCGATCTGCAATTCTGGGCGATTCACCCCGGAGGGCGTGCGATTGTCGACCATCTCACGGATATTTTTGCACTGGCACCAGACCAGATCGCACCGAGCCGCACCGTCTTACGCGATTATGGGAATGTCTCATCGCCAACCATTTTATTTGTGCTGCAAGAATATCGAAAACGCCTGCGTCAATACCCGGTCGGTAGTCGTGTCGACGGCGTAGCAATGGCATTTGGACCCGGTCTGGTGACAGAACTCGCCCATTTAACCTATCTGGTTAGTGACATGCAGTCAGATGCGGATGATAGAAAGGAAGCGCATGTTAAAAGCGTTTCCTGACCTGACGCAGCGGTCAGACGCACCAGAGCTTATGGACGATTACTCCATCGGCGGCTATGAACTGGCTGAGGCGTTGATGCAGTTACGCAACATCAACACCTGGTTGGGAGCAGCATGGCCGACTCTGGAGGGTGTTAACCGTTTGTGGCGGCAGGCAGGCGCTCCATCCACGCTCACCATCCTCGATGTTGGAGCAGGTACCGGCGATGGCAACCGCTTACTGCTGCGTTGGGCCACCCGCCGTCGCATTCAGCTCCGCCTCATCCTGCTTGATCTCCATCCAGAAACATGTGCTGCCGCCGCTGCATATTACCAGGACGAACCACGAGTACAGGTGCAGCAGGGCGATCTGTTTCACATACCTGTACAGAGCATTGATATCGTGACGGCGTCGCTGGTCGCACACCACTTTTCTGCTGAACAACTGCCTTCAGTTGTACTAGCCATGGCGCGAGCAGCACGGCTGGGCGTGGTTATCAACGATCTCCATCGCCATTTCCTCGCCTGGGGCAGCATCTGGCTGCTTACACGCCTGCTGTCGCGCAACCGTATGATTCGACACGATGCGCCACTATCAGTTCGACGTGGTTTTCGCCCAGCCGACTTTGAGCAGTTGCGAACCACACCCGGTTTAGAGCAATTGCGCTACCAGTGGCGACCTATGTTTCGCTATCTGGTTGTTGTACCAGGGATTGGCAACGTGGAACAACCAACAAAACATAACCTAGACAATGAGAACCTTTATGCATGACCTTATTATTATCGGTGCAGGACTGGCCGGGAGTTGTCTGGCAACCGTGTTAAGCCGTCAGGGATGGGATGTGGTGCTTTTAGAGCGACGTCACCTACCCCAACATAAAGTCTGTGGTGAATTCCTTTCCCCTGAGTCGCAGATTAGTCTTCGGGCGTTGGGTCTCTACGATACAGTGGCTAACCTGTCACCCATCCACATGGATCACGCCCAGTTGACCACTGCCTCAGGGATCAATATGCGTGTGGGGCTGCCGGGACAAGCATGGGGTCTCAGCCGTTTTGTGCTTGATCAAGTGCTTCTGGAGACAGCAGCGCAGGCCGGTGCAGACACACGAACCGGCGCAACCGTTGGCGATGTGACGACCAATGACGAGGGTTGTACCGTTGAAGTGCGGACTCAGGAGGGGCGCTATACACTCCAGTCCCGAACGGCTATCGCGGCGTGTGGTCGGCACCCTCCCGTTGGACTACGTACCACCTCAGACCGAACTGACCTCGACGATTATCAATCACATGTCGGGATCAAATGTCACTATGAAGGCATCACTATGCCCCAGCGGGTAGAAATCTATCTGTTTCCAGGTGGCTATGCCGGAGTCGCGCCGGTGGAAGGCGGACGGGTGAATCTGTGTTTGCTCTCGACGCGGGCAGCGTTTCGCTCTGTTGGTGCCTCACATGATGCGATGCTTGAGGCGATCTGCCAGTGGAACCCATCTTTAGGGCAGCGTCTGGCAGCAGGCACCAAGCTTCCCGATACACAGGTCGCCGTGGCTCCGGTCGACGTTCGACGGCTGCCCATGCCCTGGGATGGCGTCGCGAGGGTTGGCGACGCAGTGACGATGATTCCCCCGTTGTGTGGCGATGGCATGGCCATGGCCATCCGGTCGGCAGAGATGTGTGCTCCACTCGCACATGCCTTCCTGAGCGGTGAGTGCTCATTAGCTGAGTGGGAACAGCGTTATACGCAGATGTGGCATCACGAACTCGACCGTCCACTACGTTTTGGTCGCTGGTTCCAAACACTATTGAGTCAGCCCATACGATCCAACGTACTGCTGTCGTTAGGCAATCTGATGCCTTTTCTGGCGACAAAAGCCGTGCAGGCTACTCGGGTACCACGGCATGCCCGTGACTTCAACGTTGGCACATTGTTGTAACATGGACTGTGGGTGGCACATCAGTTTTACCAACGCCACCCACACACCACTGCCTTTGGATGAAGCTACGCAGCAGGCCATAGTTGACGGGCAATATCGGCAGGATTCCAGATGGCCGTAGCAGACATAATCGACCCCTGATCATTAAACGTAAATCGTTCAACACCTCCATAGACAACCCGTTGACCACTATAGGTCGTATTGTCGAATTGCCAGGTAACCGAGACTTGATTGCCCTCAATCACGAGATCGTTGAGCGACGCTTTGATAGTTGCAAAGGTATCAAAGACCGAGTCGATAAATACATGTAGCTTTTTGGCTCCGACATACGGCTTGCTACCAGGCGAGTCGCAAAACTGACCCTGTTCTTGATCAAAAAGACCTACCCATGCATCACCATCACGTGTTTCGATACAATGAAAGTAGTCTTTCACACGCTGATGCAGGATTGCCGCGTCCTGCATGCCATCAACACGGCCTGGCATGGAATGGTAACCAGCAGCCAATTCCCGCTGTAAAATGATTTTGCCAGAGTTTTTCCCATAGCGAAAATTCGTAATAATCACATAGTCGTGTTGCGCCTGATTGATGTCTTTGAGCAAGGGGGTCGCCGCCCGCTCGACCATTGTGTTGATACGATAGCCTAATGAACCAAGCGTGTTCGTCCCCATAACCGACAGCGTAAGAGTGTAGTGTCGAAACAAAAAATCCTGGCACTGCTTGGAAAAGTTCTTCAGGGCATCAATGTAGCCATAATACCCTCGGTACTGAGCAGGCGACTCGAGTACGTGGAGCATGGGAAGCGCTTCATCAGCAAGAGCATCCTGCAGCGGTTGGTACGCAGCGTCAGCGAGCCGTGGGAGCTGTTGTACGGCTTTCGATTGTGCACCACTGGCTTCGCGAAGCTGCACACGCAGCGGTTGAAAATCGGCCAGTGTCATCAGGTTGAGCAACTCACCGATTTCAGCTGTCATATACACACACTGCGATGCATGCTCAATATGTCGTGCAGCTGCAAGCCAGTGGCCACTCTTGGCCTCAGTTGTTGCAACAACCATCAGGCGATGAACTAAATACATCCAGCACTCGATACTTTGATGAGCAGTAATAAACAGATGCTCCTCAGAACCACAGAACTCATCTGGCCGATTAGCAAAAACCTGCTCCGGCGCAACGATACGCGCATAATCGAGCACAGGTTTATCGCTCAAGGGGTAACGGCCCAACCCTTTCTGCTGGCGAAGGGTGTTTAGTTGTTCTTCGATACCAATGGAAAATGGCAAATCTTTGAACAGGATGAAAAACTGATCGCTGATCTCCTGTACCTGCGTGCATTGAAGCAATGCGAGCGTCTCAAGCCCTGGCGATACGTCAGTATAGGCAGGGGCAAATACCAGAGCATCAGAGGTCGTCATCTCTTTGAGAAGACGTGCCGTCAAACGGTATTCATCCAACAATACGGCTGTCAATCGCTCCAGACGGCGCTCAGGAAACAACCATGTTGCATAGGCCGTTGCCACCTCATCAATCAGCCGAAGCATCAACTCTATCGACTGAAAAGCGCACATTACCGTTGTCTGTAACGGCCAGTGTGACTCGGAATACCAGAGTTGTGCTAGCGGTTGCAATGCAATGTAGATTTCGTACGGATTTGGTTTAGGTGTATTTGTATGAACCACGACGTATTTCTCCCGACCACCCCACATATTTCGTGGTGATAGTATATGATATATGATGATGTACAAATTCAGATTGCTACATACGACATATTTACGTACTACACCTGTTCTATGGTCATCACGGACACACATACGCCGGGAAAGGTGTATAACAAGTGAGGCAACGTGCTCACTCCATCGGATAACCACTTACGCTCATGGTCTCGTGTTCAGGGAGATTGTACTAGGAGAACGTATGACATGAACATGTCCTGTGAAAACACTCATACAGTATCATTCAATAGCTTGATAAAGATCTTCCAGTTGCTCTATATTCATTACCCTCCTTTCCCGCCTGGGAATGATTTCGATAGAACAAACGATGCTTTCATATCATATTTGTGGATAAGGTTTTGTTAAAATAGCACGGGTTTTCGTAACGAATTACTATAGTATGAAGCTATGTAAGAATCTTTTTAGAATGGCCTATCAATATACTCAGATGTGTATAATCTAGCAAGTAATGTTTAACACAAATGAAGCGACTAACTAGAAAAAAGGTTTACAGGATGCTATAGAGACAATTCGAGGTATGCTGGGAGAACCCAAAACTCTGTTGGTGCCATGCTAAAATGCTTTTGGGCTACAGAGAGAAGACGGAAACACGTCTCCAATGGCGGGAAATTGGGGTGTTGTTGACCAACTTCACATAAATCTGATCGTATGATAAGAATAAGGCTGCATGAAGAAATTTGGAGCGTAAGATCTTAAAAAAGCACTCGAACCCTCTTATAAATATACCATTGAGCCAGCGCTATCCTTTTATGACCACCCATGGGTAAGAGTCCTTGATTAACGTGTGATACTGCACGTTTGGGTTAGTTCGCAGGGACTAGTGCACCTCGAAACAGTGTCTGAGCAATGACTGTACTCCAAATCGTAAGATAATAGCCTAGACTCAGACATTCTTTTAGGCTAATCAACTTCTGGTAAACTACGAGTATATGCCGAGTTGCAGATTCAGGATGTGATATGTGCACACAAACACATAGACCAAACTTATGGAACAAAAACCTGTCGACTCATGCTAGTTGATTGTACTTGGGCATCACACGTAATGTGTTATGGAGGGGATTAGATGGTCGATATACACAATCTTGGAAAGGGATGGGTAGGGGACATACTACAAGATACCTGTCGACGCCGTTGGTGATCAGGATTGGAGCATCAAGTGTCACTACCTATCGGGCAGTTCTGAATACTACAGGAACAACTACCAGTATGACGCAAACTAGCAATGAATCGCGGTTATGATTCGGCAAGAGAAATTCTATTGGCTATCATGCCATACATACTGACTTTTTATGCATATTCCCTTACCAAACCAATTACTACATTTTACAGTAATTCCTGACTTATCTCCCATAAGTGTTCTTGATAGTCGACAATCTGAGAAAAGCCAGAAGAGGGAACCTGTTTTTTGTTCATCCAATAGCCTCCACTCACATTAGCGATCTCATCAGCGGTAGCCAGATAAACGGTCGTTGCTGCCCCCACTTCTGGCTCTACAAGAAAATCGGATACAAAGCATTGTACAAATTTGACGAAAGGTGTGTCAGAAACACCTGGATTGGTATTCACCGTACCCGGATTAAGGACATTCACGGTGATTGGTTTGCCTTTGACACGTCGTGCCAGTGCGTAGCTAAACATGATATTGCCTAGTTTACTTTTACCATATGCAAACACCGGATGATAAAAGCGCTCACTCTGAAGATCACTGAATAACCCAAAGTGCCCCACACGATGTGCGGCAGATGCAGTATTCACCACACGTGCATTTTGTCCGCTGCTACGTCCAGTAGCGGCCAAAAGGTCGAGCAACTCCAATGTCAGCAGAAAAGTGCCAAGGTAGTTGACAGCGAAATGCATTTCAATCCCATCAGTGCTCTCCTTTCGCTGTGCAAGAAACTGTAAACCAGCATTGTTGATGAGAACATCCAAGCGATCAAAGTGTGCTTTGACATTTGTCACCAAGGCACGGATATCTGCTTGAGAACTCAGGTCCGCAATTACGTAATCAATAGCGTCACAGTTAGTTTGTTGTCGCAGTGACTCAGTGACATGAACGGTCTTAGTAGCATCACGTCCAGCGATGATGACGTGATAACCGTGCTGGAGAAGCAACGCAGAGGCTGCTTGTCCAATCCCACTTGTCGCACCAGTGATAAGAATGGTTTTACGTGACATCGCGTTAGCTTCCCAATATTACAGGTTGATTCGCTTCCGATCCATGTGATGAACCGTCTCGGTTCACACTGTACATCGTGACCAGAAGAATTGTCACCGCGACCAAGACTGCAGTTACGGTCACTGCCAGTGATTGGGAACGATTTTCCAGAGCTATACCGATAGTAGCCCAGATAATGATCGCTCCGTATGTAATAGCTCCCTGAATATTATTGAAGAGCAGTAGTACCGATCCTGTGATGATAGCTGCCACACATAGGAGTGCTACGGTCAGCGGTACCCCCCATAGCTCACCTGTCCAACCAATACCGTACAGGTACGCTGTTGTGTTAGCGATCGTTGCCACGCTCAACCAGCCGAAATAGACAGATACGGGAACCTGCACCAACCACATATCGCGATCGGTAAGCTGGCCTTTGAGGGCTCGCAGATGGTTGAAGGCAAGGATATTCATCAGTAACATACCGATGATGATGATCACAGTCAGCAAGATCCAGATGGGCTGAAAGTTCGGTGTTCCAAATGTGCCCTGCTGCGCGGCGGCCCACAGCCAAAGAGAGAAAAAGAGAGTGTTGAGCATGACATACCACCCGATGCAGCGGTGGAGGACACGCTCAGTTTGTCCTGGCAGAATTTGATATGTTGCGTATGTTGCAGAAAGGAAGACAATCACACTCCAGATTAGAAATGTGTAGCCTGCTGGAACAAAGTAAATCGGCTGACCAGACATAGTGCTGCTTTCGTCGAAAATATCACCGAAGAAAACGGGCGTGACGAATTGCAGGATGGCAAAGACTACAACGAGCAGTTGACGAATACGATCTTGAAACATGTGATTACTCCTTACTGATTATGAAACTTACGTTGCTTTTGTTAAATCGACGGTGTTCGATATTTCAACGGCGCTTTGTTCCCACTTGAAGACTGAGATAGGCGAAACCAAAGCCGAAAAGTGCCAGCAAAATTGGTGCAGCGAAACCGTGCAGCACAATCTCCGTCTCCCACCCAACATTGATAAGTGTGCGACCTACTTCTAGAATATATGTTAATGGGTTAATCTCGGCTGCCACACGAATCCAACCCTGAAGCAATTCTAGCGGCGTAAAAATTGGCGCTAGGAATGTGAGAGGAAATACCAGAAAAGTGGAAGCGCCGGTCACACCGGCGCTCTTTGTGCACAGCGCAATCCCAATCACAAAGCCACTCAATCCCAAACCAATGAGAAGTGTCAATCCAAGTACTACGAGCAGTCCCACCAATCCAGTGGCAGACTCCAATCCCAATAGCAATGCTAAAAGGATGATAATCAACGCTTGTAGTGCTTGTGCAAAGGCACAGGCAATCATAGGTCCCAGCAGCAATGCAGAACGATGAATGGGGGTTAATAATAGTTTGTCGAAGAAGCCGCTTTGTATATCCCGAATGATTGCTTGGCCGCCAATGCCAGCCCCACTCAGTCCTGCACTGATCACCGAGAGCGGGAGAATAAAACCTAGATACGACTGCCCTTTGAGGAATAGAGCGGCTGCACCGCGCAGCGAACTTTCGTAAACAACAAGAAAAAAGATGCCCAGTAAGATGGGTACAATGATTTCTAAAGGGGTACGTGTGAGTACTGTCACACTGCGACGCGTCATCATCCATACTGACATAAAAAAAGACTGTTTGTCCGCTCTTATGTGTGTATGTTCGACCATTGGCTCGTTTGATTGAGTGAAAGACACTTGCATCTTATATTCCTCTCGCTATCCAGTTATGGCTATCTCAGGTTTAGTCTACTGGCTAAAACGCTGTCCGGTGACATGTAAGAAAACATCATCAAGTGTCGGCTGTGTGACAGTTAATGCGCCAGGATGAATGCCAACAGACTGTAAACGGTTTACGACAGCGGCAACTGACTCCGCCGCGTTAGGCAGATAGAGGCGTAACTCATCCTCTTCTGTCTGCATCTTGGAGACCATATCCCGAAGATGCTTTCTGGCCGCCTTGACCATATTTTTATTGGCCAGTCGGATATTGATGGCGTCACTGCCAATCTGGGCCTTTAGAGCGGAGGGTTCACCTTCTACCGCAAGTTTGCCCTCATTAATGATGGCAATACGCCCTGCTAATTGATCGGCCTCCTCTAAGTACTGGGTCGTCAAAAAAATTGTCGTTCCCAATTCTCGGTTAAGGTAGCGCACCTCATGCCAGATATCTCGGCGGCTAGACAGATCCAGTCCAGTTGTCGGTTCATCCAAAAATAAGATACGTGGTCGATGTACCAGCGCTAGGGCCAGGTCAAGGCGTCGCTTCATCCCGCCACTGAACTTCCCCACAGGACAATCTATAAATTTGGACAATTTTACGAGGGCCAATAACTCGTATGCACGTTCTAAAGACTGTTTGTAGGTTAGGCCAAAGGTACGACTTAGCAAAGTAAGCAGTTCCAGTGGTTTCATGGTCGGATCCAAGCCAACATCCTGGAGTGCCACACCACTAATGCGTCGAACTCGATCCGGCTGTGTGACGACATCATAGCCGCCTACCCAAACATTTCCACGTGTGGGTAAGCTCAATGTAGTCAATATAGTGATCGTAGTGCTTTTACCGGCGCCATTGGGTCCCAAAAAACCATATATTTCTCCTGGCTGTATAGTGAACGAAACGTGATCCACAGCTACAAAATTACCATATTGTTTGACTAGTCCCTGAACGATGATCTGCCCATTAGTAAGGATCATACTATCCCCTTATCAATTACTTACTTTTAAGTAGAATTTCTTCATAAAAAATTTTAACGCTTTAACCAGCCTTTCAGAAACATCTCAATTAATTGATCAATAATGGTTTCCTTCGAATGTACTATAAAAGGCGATGTATCGGCGTGTATCATCTCAATCACTGAAACAAACGTAATAGCTGCTAAACCGCAATTATCCAGCTCAACAATACCATGTTGCTTGGCTTGCTCTAAGGCCCCTGTCAAAGGGAGGCGCAAAGCATCGAAAATGAGATGAGAAAGCTGTGCTGCTTTAGCTGGATCAATGGCTAGAAAATCCGACTCACCGAGCCGAGAGACATTGACAGGAGGTTGAGATAAAAGCCAAGCAGCAACAGCACGCATCTGTGCACCTATATCGCCACTCACTTCTTGTATTGCTGTCTCCATTCCGGCACGATGACGACTCATGCTTCGTTCAATGACCTGAATAAAGAGGTCTTCTTTGCCATCTGGAGCATAGTAGTAGAGAGCAGCTTGCTTCATCCCTAGTTCATCAGCGATATCACGCAAGCGCACTAACGAATAACCCTGTATCAAAAAGAGCGACTCAGCCCTATCCAAAATACGTTGATGCGTTTGATTGATCGGTTTACACATAAATTTGACCTAACTTTAAGTAGAATAACACTATTTATGTTAGGAGTCAACTCTTCCTATAGTACATCTTATCACTACAGGCTGAGTCTGCTTCTCATAGACGTACCAGAGCCACAAACAATAACAATCCCATAATCAAGTTGTAAACTCATCTTGACTTACATATCTACATTATCGTAACAGCAAACAAAGCAGACGTACTTCATTACTTCTTGAAATACTTGTTTTTGGATAAAGATGAAGTATTGTTGAGTAGCCCCACTCTACAAAGAAAAAGTACTATCATATCAAAGACTGATAGCAAACACTATCATTATCAACATATCGTTTCTATAAGCTACATTCTTTACAAGTTATAATGCAAAGGCTTACCCGCAAACAGGAAAATGTATTCAGCTTTGTAACTATCATGGCCGAATCTGCACCATTCTGACGAGCCACTGGTGCAGTGGAAGTATGCTACGAAAGTACTCAACACATACATCAACAAGCGCAGATGAAGTCCATACCTCTTCGGGGATTGGACGAGGGCTGCTGATCATCCCCTGGTATTTGAGTAGTTCAGCGCGTGGATGGGCTTTATCAAAACCACGTGGTACGGTGCGATACTGTTCTCCCTCAACGGAAACACCATTTGCCTGTACTTCGATGATGGCCGTTTCTAACGCCGGGCCAAGCCGTTCATCAATCACTGCGTGGCGATAGGGCTCAAGTATGTGTTTGGGGAAGATATACAAACCACCTGCCAGCCACACACCTTCTGCATCGAGGTTAAAGTAGAAACAGGGCTCCTCCATCTTTTTGCCACTCCCCTCCCACCAGACAACACCCAGATTCGTCTTGTACGGCGATTTGTCTTTGCTGAAACGTGTATCACGATAGATACGCATAATTGAGCCGCTGCCGTTCAGCTGTGTATTGTACTGGACGCCAGGAACGAAGCCCTTCAACTGCTCACCCAACGCCACCACCAACTCCTGGGCTGGTTGCTGCACGAGTGTCTTAAAACGAGGCTTGTGTTGCTCGAACCACTCTTTGTTGTTATTCTCACGGATATCACCAAAAAAAGTACGTGCCTCTGAGGGGAAACCCTGAAATGTTGTCATATACACTCCTCGTCGATGTATGGATGTAGCTTGTAGCACTTCCAGATCAGATGTTCTCATTATATGTTACTCTTTAGTCACATGTCAAGAGTTATGTATAAGTTTCAAGATTGCCATCCATCACGCATCTACCGTACGTAGCACCAATACCGGACATAGCGCAACAGAACAGAAAGGATATCACCATGGGTCAGATTCATCCCGCTATCCAGAAGAATATTGATGCCTTTGATCAGGGGTTAGCAGCCGCTGGTATCGATGACTATTACAGCGCAGGTGCCGAACGTTTTCGAGCATTTCTCGATAACCTGGCTGTTCCACCCGAATTTCTGCCAGCTATTCATAGTGTTGAAGATCGTACCATCCCTGGTCCAGCCGGAGAGATACCGATACGCATCTATCGTCCAAATGACCAGGAAAATCTGCCTGCTCTGGTATGGTATCATGGTGGCGGATTTGTTATCGGTACCTTAGATATAGCAGAAATGAATTGCCGCCGCCTGTCCAACGACACTGAGTGTGTTGTCATCTCTATCGACTATCGTCTCGCCCCGGAGACGCGCTTCCCCGGCGCACACGAAGACTGTATTGCGGCAACAGCCTGGGTCGCCGCATCAGCAGATGAGCTAGGCATTGATGCAACCCGTATTGCAGTTGGTGGTGATAGCACCGGTGGTAACCTCGCCATAGGTGTTACACATCATGCCCGTGAGCATGGCCCACCGCTGGTTTTCCAACTGCTGGTTTACCCGGTCACGGATGCCGATTTTGATCGTCCTTCGTATATTGAGAACGCCGAAGGGTATTTTCTTACCAAAAACATGATGGAGTGGTTCTGGGATTGCTATGTACCTGATGTTGAGCAACGAAAACACCCAATGGCCTCACCACTACGTGCTTCCGACTTCTCGAACCTGCCACCAGCTTTTATTATCACCTCCAAGTTCGATCCGCTCCGTGATGAGGGTGAAGCCTATGGCGCGGCCTTGGCAGCGGCAGGTGTTCCAGTCGAAACCAAACGCTACGACAACACTATCCACGGCTTCTACAACATGCTGACCGAAGAACCAGTCGACGAGATCATAGCAGCCTCACGCGACTCGGCCATGGCGTTACGACAAGTATTCGGCACGGCGGAAAGCGTTAGGGGTTAATACTTTTGTCGGGTGCAGGGGTGAGCCCTGCATCTGGCACCCTATCCACACCGCCCGCCGCGCAAGCAGCGGGCTAATAAGGCACCGCCCGCTCAAGCGGACGGCCCATGTACCCCGCATACGTAGGGCTGACCCCTGCACCGCATCACCACATCCGTACGTACAGGACTTGCCCCTGCACGCCCCTCATCCGGCTAACCCCCTGCACGGGTTTCCCTCCAAAGCATTTTATGGTAGGATCGCCTGCCAATAATATCGATTCTTAGAACGCTTGTTGAATATCATCGTGCTCCGATTCGCAATAAAAACTGGGAAGGCATCACCCCCACATGCCACATCGGACACATGCAACTAGTATAGAGGAGTCCTGTCGTGAGCCATCAGATTCGTTGGACGGCCCAGAAGATCGCCCATCGCCTACTACTTATCGAACCACTGGTCTATCGCCAACGGCAGCCGCTTGAGCCATTTCGCTATCACACCCTATCAGGGCCTGCCGAAGAGCCGCCTGTCACTGCGGAGGTGGCAGATAGTGACTGGCGAACCATCGAGCCACCAGCCTACTGGGGGCAGGAAAACACCAATTTTGTCTTACGAACCACGTTTCGGGTTCCACAAGGCTGGAGTACAGCAGACGCCATCGCGCTGTGGCTCCCACTTGGTGAAACCGGCGATTTCTGCCATCCTGAAGCGCTCGCCTACATCGACGGCCAACCCTACGCGGCGTGCGACCGTTTTCACCAGGAGATATGCCTCCCAGCCACGTGGTGCGATGCACAAACCCATCTGCTGGCACTGCATGGCTGGACCGGCAACGGCGTAGCACACGGACGACAGCATTTTATGCAACCATGTGCTATCGTCCAGATTGACCAGCCAACCCGTGATTTTATTGCCACAGCTCGTATTGCGCTAGGCGTCGTGCAGAATCTGCCAGAACAGTCTACCGCCCGTAGTCATCTGTTGCATGCACTAGACCAGGCCTTTACCATCCTTGACACACGCGAACCGTTTGACGAGCGTTTCTATGCCAGCGTTGAGTCTGCACACACCGCTCTCCGTGAAGGCATTGCCCACGCCGGGCCACCGACCGCGCCAGACATTATCGCCACTGGACACGCGCATATCGATGTGGCCTGGTTGTGGACACTGGGACAAACACGACGCAAGGCAGGCCGCACTTTCCACAATGTGCTGCGGCTGATGGAGCAATTCCCCGATTATCACTTTACCCAGAGCCAACCACAACTCTACGAATATGTGCGTCAGGATTACCCGGAACTGTTTGAGCAGATCAAAACGCAGGTGGCTGAAGGTCGTTGGGGCATTACCGGCGATATGTGGGTCGAAGCGGACTGCAATCTGAGCGGTGCTGAGGCGCTGGCACGTCAGTTCCTGCTAGGGCGAAGCTTCTTTCAGGAGCATTTCGGCCACGATACTGCGTCACCAGTCCTCTGGCTACCCGATGTTTTCGGATATGCCTGGGCGCTACCACAACTGATCAAACAGGCCGGCCTTGCTTATTTCTTCACGATCAAGATCGGCTGGAGCCAGTACAACCGCCTGCCTTACGACAGTTTCTGGTGGCAAGGCATCGACGGCAGCCGGGTGCTCACGCATTTTAGTACCACACCAGAGATTGGGAGTGTGCACGCCAGCACCTACAATGCCATGGCAACACCCAAAGATATTCTGGATACCTGGACGAATTTTCAACAGCAGGACCTGACTACAAACGGAAAAACGCCACCCATTTTGATGGCCTTTGGTCACGGCGACGGCGGCGGCGGGCCAACCCGCGAAATGCTGGAAAACCTACGTGAGATGGCAAACTTCCCTGCAACACCACGAGTGCAACAAGCCTCAGTGGGCGAATTCTTCCAGCAACTTGAGCAGACGGTTGGTGATCAACTCCCGACGTGGAACGGTGAACTCTATCTGGAATATCACCGAGGCACCTACACCACGCAGAGTCGTAATAAACGGGCCAATCGCAAGAGCGAATTTCTGCTCCACGATGCGGAATTTCTCGCTACACTCGCTGCAACACTCAACACCGATTATGTCTATCCAACTGAGGCATTCCGCGATTGCTGGCGGCTCATCTGTCTCAACCAGTTCCACGACATCATTCCTGGTAGCAGCATCACCCCTGTGTATGTTGAGTCACTTGAGCAGTATGACGAGATTCGCACTACTGGTGAGGACATACGCACAAGTGCATTGCAAACTATCGCTCGGACATTAGGGGGAAATATACTCGTCGTCAACCCGACCAGCTTTACGCGCTCCGATCTCACATTGTGGCCAGAAAATCTCGCTACGGATGCTCATCTGCAATGTGGTAATGGGACGGTTGTGGTGACACAAACAACATCTGATGGCGTGCTGGTCGCACTCGAAGATCAGGCACCATACAGCATCACTCCACTCACGATTGCGGCAGGGAAAGCACCCCCAATTCCCAACACGCTAACCGCGACCCCTAATCGGTTGGAGAACGATTATCTCCTGGTTGAATTGAACACCGATGGCGACCTTACCCGCATCTACGACAAAACCAACACACGTGAGGTATTACCATCAGGAGCACTGGCCAACCAATTCCAGGCCTTTGAGGATCGCCCTCTCCGATGGGATGCATGGGATATCGACATCTTCTACGAAGATAAACAGTGGATCGCCGAGCCTGCCACTTCTATCGAAGTAATCGAAAACGGCCCCCTACGCGCTACCCTGGCCATCCGGCGGCGTATTCTCAACAGCACCTATGTCCAACGCATCTCACTGCGATACAACAGTGCCCGGCTCGACTTTGACACAACCATCGATTGGCGCGAACGTCATGTGTTGCTCAAGGTCGCCTTCCCTGTCGATGTGCTCACACCAATGGCCACATACGACATTCAGTGGGGCAACGTTCAGCGCCCGACTCACCACAACACTAGTTGGGATTGGGCTCGTTTTGAGACATGTGCACAGAAATGGGTTGATCTTAGTGAGGGTGGCTACGGTGTCAGCCTGCTCAATGATTGTAAGTATGGCCACGACATCCGCGACAATGTGATGCGCATCAGTCTGTTGCGTAGCCCGACAATGCCCGACCCCGAGGCTGATCAAGGGGAACACCGCTTCACCTACAGCCTGTTACCGCACCGCGAGGGATGGGGAACAACAACGATTCAGGAAGCGTATGCGCTCAACAATCCCGCCTTGATTCACACCTGCCAATCATCATCCGTCGATCACCAACCCTCGACCGATGGAGACAACGGATCATTCGTTATGGTCGATCAGCCGCATGTGGTGATTGAAACGGTGAAGCAGGCCGAGAATGGCAATGGCATCATTGTGCGGCTCTACGAAAGCCAACGGCGGCGTGGCCCGGTGACACTCACCACGCGCTTTGGGCTGACGTCAGCGTCGCGCACCAATCTGTTGGAGGAACACCAGGAGTCGTTGTCGTGTAACAGCCATCAGGTCACCTTCACCATCTCTCCGTATGAGATTGTCACGCTGCGGTTGGTACCAAACTAATCTCGTTGATCGGGGGACTATCGGGGCGAACTGTCGGGCAGACTGTCGGGGCGGCCACAGGGGGCCGCCCCGACCCCCATCACCCGTTGAGGCCGCCCCACAACCAAATTCTGAAATAGTTCATCAAGAATGTGTTACAAGCCGATGCCTGCGTCGGGCATTTTGCATGGAGAGAACCAAATATCCATCCAGGCTCAACTTAATTTTGCTCTGACCACCCGCTTCATACCATTCAATTTTGCCCTGTCGCGTGAGGAGATCAAGGTAGCGCGTAAGCTCATTGGAGGACATCGACAAAGAGTTGGCTATATCCTCAATAGCAACACTATCTCGTTGATAATGCATCGTCATAACATCGATCATATCTAAAATGGCAATAACACGCGTCGCTATTATAGCCACATGCTGATCCTTTCTTTCTACACCCCACGCCACCACTGGCACAACTGTGTACAATAGACACAAAAACCGTGCCGTTTTACTCAACGACACGGTGGTTTGTTTATGTCCAGATTTTACCACACCTCGTCAAACTATTCTATCAATTGCTAAACCATATCGCTTCACCTCTGGAAGAAATCGTAAATACATATGCAGGGGCTCGCCAGAGCTTCTGAATCCTCGGCCCAAGCGCTGCGCCTTGGGTAGCCACAAATAGCATCGGCAAGCACTCAAAATGTGAGAGGCGGATGCCTCGAGGCACTTTAGTATAGTTGTACTATTACATGCCACAGTATGATCTACGAATTAATTTAAAGTGATGTTACATTCCAAAGTTCTTTCATACCTAGCCCCCCGACAATATCTTGCTATAATTTCCAATAAACTTTAGTGAGGGATTAAGATGATGTCAGAGACGACTCAAGGAGCCTTGATACAAGTAGCAGGCGGAGTAATTGTTGCATTTATCACACTAATAGGTGCAATTACTCTTTTCTACAGTGGTCGTATCGATGAAAGAAGAGATCACAATCGACAAAAGATTATTGAAACTAACAAAGATGAGGACAAAGGCAAAACTGAACGGGTAGACAGTGCCTATAGCTTTTTTATAACGGTGATAAATAGTGAAACAGAAACTATCGAGCATCCTGAAATAGACATTACCATAGATGAGGATAGTCGAATCGTGCAGATCTCAGTAGTTTCAGAAAATATACCAGAAGAAAAGACTGTATCTGAACAGCCCAAACCGAACAAAACCGTATTCCTTTACTACACAATAACATAACCAAAGTTAATTCTTGCCACACTTCACCCCTGAAGCAAACCGTGAACCTGCATAGAGATTTGTCAAAAACCATTGCGATATGCTAGCATTGAGACCATGCAACAATGTGACAACCAATACCATGAGGAGTAGTCTATGTCAACTACACTTCCTGATCTAGGGAAATACCTTGATGATCTAACCAAAGATGCCAGTAGTCGGATCAAGCTCGAAATCACAGGAGGTACTCAGACATGGCGCCTCCTGCCCAGCTTGCGTCATCAAAAAGTGATTGACCGCATTCGTGCAAGTATCACACCGCATCCGGATACAGAGAACGGATGCGGATGCTATCATGTCAGCGATGCGTATCTTCGCTTCCCTGATGGCTCACTGAAACGACCGGATATCGCAATCTTCTGCACAGAGCCACCCGATCTTGATGAAGCCTGGGAGCAGGTACCAGAGGCAGTGATCGAAATCGTAAGCCCTGACTATGAAGAAAAAGACCTGAGTATTAATCCCCCGTGGTATCTTTCCCAAGGGGTACGGGACGTTGTCATCTTTGAGCCACGCCTGGGCACAGTCGTGCACCATCGGCACCAATATCCAACCACCCAGACAACAGCGCCAGTAGTCATCGATCTGCAATGCGGATGTCATTGTACACTCTGACATAGTCCTCTCATTACGCATCCTTCAGATAGATCAACACCAGCCACTACGCTGTTAAACTCTATAGCAAATCTCAGAAAACGACACCAGCACTTGAACATCAACCACTCTGCTATAAAATAAATGTTGTTGCAGCCACTCAATAACGGTGTTATAATCGCCGAAATCCTGAATATAGCCATAGCATAGTTGCATATACACCCAGATGTAGTATGTATAATGGGGGAAGCTGGTGCAAATCCAGCACTGTCCCGCAACGGTGATTTCATCTCTTTTGGTGGAAAAGTCCGAACACCCACCTATGTTGTAGCTCGTCGTGATCTTCGTGGAAAAAGGGAACGAGCATGGAACGATATCAGATCCCCAATAGCCTATGTCTTATTTCCGATAGCTGTCTTTTGATCTTCCTGACTGATCGATATCAGAGAAGAGACAAGGTTATAAAATCTCATCCTCAATTCACCAGCTCTCTAATCCGTATGTTATGTATGCTCATTAGCAACTCGCAGCAGCAGGCAACCACGAGCTGTTGGCTGGTCAACATGCGCTTCCCTCATATGGTCACAGCGGTTATCGGGATGGCTTTGAGAGAACGTACGTCAAACTATACACATTGACTAGAAAGCTAGTTGGAGGGTAATTTGTGGCTGGAAAAGCCTATTTAGTTGGAGCCGGGCCAGGGCGCACAGATCTGATCACTGTACGTGGTTTATCCTTGCTACGCGAGGCCGATGTGGTGATTTATGATCGGCTGATTGGTGATGATCTCCTACGCGAGGCTCCGCCCCATGCTGAAAAGATCTTCGTTGGCAAATCGCCCGCGCATCACAGCCACCCACAGGACGATACTTCAGCACTGATCGTTGAGCAGGTGCAGGCCGGTAAGCAGGTGGTGCGCTTGAAGGGCGGCGACCCATTTGTCTTCGGGCGTGGTGGCGAAGAGGCGCTGGCTTTAGCAAAAGCCGCTCTGCCCTTTGAGATTGTGCCAGGTATATCATCGGCCATCGCGGTGCCGGCCTACGCCGGCATTCCGGTAACACAGCGAGAATACACCACCTCATTTGCGGTTGTTACCGGGCATGAGTCACCTGATAAGCCAGAAAGTGACATCGATTGGTACGCACTATCCAAAATTCCCACACTGGTCATTTTAATGGGCGCGCGCAATATGCAGCGTATCAGCCAGATACTCATCGAATTTGGACGCAACCCCCATACTCCGGCAGCGGCGATCCATCAGGGAACGACCCATCAGCAGCGCACTGTCCACGCCACGCTCACAGACCTGTCAGCCGCAATAGCAGCAGACGGATTGACGCCGCCAATGGTCATCGTTGTGGGAGAAGTCGCCGCGCTGGCCGATCAGATGGCATGGTTTACACCGGAAAACGAAACATCACACTTGGTATCGCTATTCGAGGAGTCACAGCGTCGGTCTACATACCCAGAAAGGACGACCATGACGAAACGCGAAATTGTCTTGATTGGGCACGGTAGCGAAGTGCCCCAAGCTGTCGAAGAATTCCATTATTTTGCGAACTCACTATCGCATCATATTGAGCACTCAGCCAGCGTCTGTTTTCTTGAGATCAGCCAGCCAGAGATGAACCATATGCTGCACGACACAGCAACAGCGGTTGGTGATAATGGAGAAATGCTGGTCGTACCAATGCTGCTCGGCTCGGCCTTCCACATGAAAGCCGAGATCACCACCGCCGTCCATCATATTCGAGACGAATTTCCGAAGGTAGCTATCAAGTTGAGTACACCCCTGGGCTTTCACGCACACCTAGCAGAGCTATTGCACGTGCGTGTCGATGAAGCGCTTGCACGGACACCCGACACGCTCCCACCGGAGGAAACAACCGTTCTTGTGGTTGGCGGAGGAAGCAGCGACCCGGACAGTAATAGCAGTGTTGCGAAAGTTGGCCGGGTGCTCTACGAAACAGGCAACTACGCGGGTGTCGAGGTCGCCTATCAACGCGTGACCCACCCGACCACCGCCGAGGGACTAGAGCGGGCGCAGCGACTGGGCGCAAAACAGGTTGTGCTGGCACCCTATCTCTTGTTCACAGGTATTGTCTATCAGAACATGGTTCGCGCAGCAGATGAGGCCGCCGCCCGGCTCGGTCTGAAGTTGATTCACGCGCAGTACCTGGGACCAAGCCATCCGCTGCTGGTAGAGGTGGTCGCGCAACGGCTCCAGGAAGCCGCCGATGGCACATCAGAGCTGTTTCGCCACAAAGCCATCGAGGGCATCCCTCAGGTGCTGAACAGTGCACACCACCTCCATCATGAGCATGGGCATCACCACTCGCACGATCACCACCATCATCATGAGCATCCGCACGGGCATGAGCATGGCCACCATCATCATGAGCATGAGCACCACGAATGAGGAGATACGATGGGTATTGTTTACTTTGTTGGCGCGGGTCCTGGTGACCCAACCCTGATGACATTAAAAGGTCAGCAACTCATCGCTTCTGCCGATGTCCTTATCTATGCCGGATCACTGGTAAGCGAAACTGTCATGGCTGACGCACGCCCCGATGCACAGCGGTACAACAGCGCGGGCATCACACTCGATGAGCAGGTGCGGCTGATGCAAGAGGCGACAGCACAGGGTCAGACGGTGGTACGACTGCACACGGGCGACCCATCCGTGTATGGCGCGGTGTTCGAGCAGATGCGGCGTTTGCGCGAGGTTGGCATCGCCTATCAGATTGTGCCGGGGGTGAGTGCGGCGTTTGCCGCCGCCGCCGCACTAGGCATCGAGTACACGTTGCCGGAAAACACACAGACAGTTATGTTTACACGCCTCGGTGGTCGTACTCCAGTTCCGGAGAGTGAGCGCCTGCGGGATCTCGCGGCCCATCGTACCAGCATGGTCATCTTCCTCAGCATCGGCATGATCGGGCAGGTGGTGGACGAACTGCGCGCCGCCGGGTATGCAGACGAAACGCCAGTAGCCGTGGTATTCCGCGCCACCTGGCCGGACGAACAGGTGCTTCATGGGTGTTTGGCGGATATCGGGGCGCAGGTCGAAACCACCGAATTGACCCACCACGCCTTGATCGTGGTCAGTCCGGCACTGCAACCGGAGGTGGTGGCAGCCGTCCCCGACTCACATCTCTACGGGACAGCTATGCAAGCCGCTGAACGACAGCCGACTCGGGCCATTATCGCGTTGACACGCGGCGGGACGGCGACTGGCCAAAAGCTGCTGGCAGAATTACCAAATGCAGTCCTGTATGCGCCCAAACGCTTTGTTGAAGCACAGCCCAATGTACATCCCTATGTTGAATCAATACGTCAGGTGTTGCAAACGGCCTTCAGGCAGCACAGCGGACTCGTCTGCATCATGGCCAGCGGGATCGTGGTGCGCGACCTGGCGCCGCTGCTACACAGCAAACACCACGACCCAGGTGTGGTCGTGGTCGATCAGACAGGGCGTTACGCGATCAGTCTGCTGGGCGGTCACAAAGGCGGGGCCAACCAACTCGCGTTGGATGTCGCACAACATCTTGGTGGTGAGGCGGTACTCACGACCTCAAGCGATGTGCAGGCACTGCCCGCGCTCGATTTGCTTGGAAGCGAGTGGGGTTGGTACATCGAGCGCATGTCGCACATGACGCAGGCAAGCGCTGCACTGGTAAACGGTGACCTGGTCGGAGTGTTTCAGGAAGCGGGGAACGCTGACTGGCTCACCACATCCCCACCAAACATCACGCGATACAACTCACTGGTAGCCTTGAGCGCTGCAAAAACTACCGCAGCACTGTTGATTACCCCTCGGGTTTTCCCTGAGGATGTGTTCAGCGAAATGCCTGCAACAGTTATCTATCGTCCGCCCTGCCTGTATGTCGGAGTGGGGTGTAATCGTGGCACACCAGCGCAGGAGATCATCGACGCCGTACGACAAACGCTCCACGATGCCGAACTATCGCTCGCCAGTCTGGCAGCACTGGCCACCATCGATGCCAAAGCTGATGAAGTCGGACTGCGGGCAGCCTGCGAACAGATGGATTGGAAACTGCTGATTTTCTCGCAATCAGACATTGCCGCAGTGGGGGACCTGCCCAACCCATCTGTATGGGCCGAACAAGCGTTGGGCGTGCGTGGGGTGGCAGAACCCGCCGCCATGCTGGCCGCCGCAACATCGACGCTGCTGGTGGAAAAGCGCAAGTTCGCGAATGTGACGGTGGCAGTGGCGCTACGTCGGGAGGAGGAGGTATGAGTGGCTCAATTCAGGTGGTTGGCATTGGCCCCGGCGATCTGGCACACCTCACACCAGCGGCACGTCACACGCTGGAGGACGTAGATGTCATCGTCGGCTATATCACCTATCTGCGTTTGATTGCCGATATCGCCCCAGATACACCACGCGAAAGCGGTGGGATGCGACAGGAAGTGAAGCGGGTCAAGCAGGCGGTTGAACTGGCACAAAACGGGCAACGCGTGGCCGTTATTTCAAGCGGTGATGCTGGCGTCTACGGCATGGCGGGCTTGGTCTACGAGGTGCTGAAAGAGCAAGCCATCAATGATATAGAAGTAACCGTTGTACCAGGCATTACCGCTCTGAGTTCAGCGGCAGCCTTGCTTGGTGCGCCATTGATGACCGATTTCGCAGTGATTAGCCTGAGTGATCAGCTGACACCACGACAGGATGTTCTACGTCGCGTGGAGCTGGCGACCGCCGCCGATCTGGTATTATGTCTCTACAATCCAAAGGGCAAACAACGCACAAAACCCTTTACACTAACCTGTGAGATTATCGCACAGCACCGTGCACCGAGTACACCGGTGGGCATTGTGCGTGCAGCCAGTCGCAGTGGACAGCGTGTGTCACTGACGACGCTAGCCGCATTGCCAGACACCGACATCGACATGCTGACCATCGTGATTGTCGGGAACAGCCATACGATGGCCCACAACGACAAAATGATTACGCCACGCGGTTACGGTGAGAAATATCAACTTGGAGAAACACATGACACCAGGACAGACAATTGAAAACCAGAGCTTTCAGATTATCCGTTCGGAAATGGGAACGCATCACTTCAACGCCCTGGCCGAAACCATTGTAGTACGTGTCATTCATGCTACCGCTGACTTTGAGTTCGTTCAACTCCTGCGATTTCATCCCGATGCTGTCACGGCAGGTGTCGCGGCATTGCGAGCAGGGTGTTCGGTCATCACCGACGTGCATATGGTGGAAGCCGGAATTTCGCAACACCTGTTGGATCAAGTCGGTGGGCAAACGCAGTGTGTGATCGACGATGAGGCCGTGCGGCTCCGTGCAGAACAGGAGGGAACGACTCGCGCCGTTGCGGCTATGCGGCAGCTTGCGCCACAGATGGATGGAAGCATCGTGGCCATTGGGAACGCGCCCACGGCTTTGCTGGAAGTCATGCGGCTGGTGCATGCGGAGGGCCACCATCCCGCGTTGATTGTAGGTGTGCCAGTCGGTTTTGTCAGTGCCGTCGAGTCGAAAGACGCACTGATAACGCTGGGTCTGCCCTACATCACAGCCCAGGGGCGCAAGGGTGGCTCGCCGGTAGCTGCCGCTATCGTCAACGCGCTGTTGCGTGCTGCTGTCACCAATGCCTAGCCATTCCAGAGCAGCATGGCGCAAAGCCAACCTGCGTGAGGGCTACACCACCAGCGCCTGCGCGACGGCGGCGGCCTGTGCAGCAACACACACGCTGGTGACGGGACAACGTGTGGAAACGATTACAATTGATCTGCCAGTCAGAAGCGCCGTAACCTTCCCGATTGAAACATGCCTGCAACAGGATCACAGCGTCACCTGTGGGGTCATCAAAGATGCGGGTGATGATCCGGATGTCACACATGGTCTGGAAATTCGGGCCGAAGTCGCCTGGCGCAACGAACCAGGCATCGTGCTGGAGGGCGGCGTCGGAGTGGGACACGTCACCAAACCAGGGCTGCCTGTCCCGGTGGGCGAACCAGCCATCAACCCGGTACCACGCCGCATGATCATTCGTGGTGTCGCCAATGAGTTGAGCAATCTCGGAGCAGAGCGTAGTGTACAGGTGACGATCAGCGTGCCTGGTGGTGAAGCAGTCGCACAACAAACGATGAATCCCAAACTCGGCATCATCGGCGGCATTTCGATCCTTGGGACCAGTGGTATCGTTAAACCATTTTCGGTGTCTGCCTATCGTGCGAGTATCTATATTGAGTTAAAAATGGCCGCGTATAACAATGTCAACCATGTGGTGCTAACGACCGGCGCACGGAGCGAGACCTATGCCGAGGGACAGTATCCACACTTGCCGGAGTATGCCTTCGTTCAGGTGGGCGATCACCTGGACTATGGGTTGAAGCAGACCCGTCGCCTACAATTTCAACAGGTCACACTTTCCGGGATGGTCGGGAAGCTGTCCAAGGTCGCGGCGGGCCAGATGCAAACCCACATCAGCCAGGGTGGTGTTGATCTGGGCTTTCTGGCCGACGTGGCTGTCCGACTCGGGGCAGACGAAAGTCTTCAGGAGCACATCCGCAATGCCAACACCGCACACCATGTCCAACTATTGCTCAGAAAGGCTGAGATCGATGGGCTCGAAACCTATCTGGCGCAACAGGCTGCGGAAAAGGCCGCCGTGTTTATCAATCATGCTGTGCCGATCAACGTGTTGTTGTGGGACATCCGGGGCAAGCTGCTGGCGGAGGGTACTGTATGAAACGAGTGCTGGTCATAGGCGTCGGCGGTGATGGACGTGCTGGATTATCGTCGGCACTGCAGGAACGCATTGCCACAGCCGATGAGCTGTGGGGGAGTGCACGCCTGCTGACGCAGTGGGACGATATGGCGAAAAAGACGATCCCCATGGGGGCCAATATTGCCGAACAGTCCGCCACACTCACCGAGCGTGGAGATCGACAGGTTGTGGTGTTGGCATCAGGCGATCCAGGGTTTTATGGAGTAGCCAGTACACTTCTGCGCCACCTGCCACCAGCAGAAGTCGAAATCATCCCCCACACTAGTTCGCTGCAAGTGGCTTTTGCACGTGCTGGCATACCCTGGAGCGATGCCATCTTCACCAGCGCCCACGCCCGTTCGCTGGCCGAGGTGGTAGGATGGGCCAGGCGCACCCACAAGCTGGGCGTACTCACCGACCCAGAGCATACACCCGCACTGATTGCCCGCACGCTGTTAGATGCAGGCGTCCCCGACTGTCGTGCTATTGTGGCAGAGAATCTGGGACTGCCGGACGAAAAACTTACTGACACTCGCCTGAATCTGCTTCCCAATCAATCATTTGGTCCACTCAACGTACTGCTGCTCATACACGAGGATGACTGGCAACCAACACCACTTTTTGCCCCACGCCCCGATGACGCCTACGCTCATCGCCACGGGCTCATCACCAAACGCGATGTACGCATGCTGGCGTTGGGGCGGCTGGCCCTGCACGAAACCGATGTGGTGTGGGACATCGGCGCCGGGAGTGGTGCGGTCAGCGTTGAGATGGCGGAACTGGCGTGGCGCGAAACTGTGTATGCTATCGAGCAGAACAACGAAAACATTGGGTATATTCAACAGAACATGGATCGCTACAGTATACTGAATCTCAACCTGGTTGCCGGACACGCCCCGGAAGCGCTGGCCAACCTCCCAGCCCCCAACGCGGTCTTTATCGGTGGCACGGGTGGGGAAATCGAAGCGATTATGCAAACAATAGATCGGGTGGCGCAGCCCGGCTGCCGGGTCGTGCTCAATCTGGTCGCACTGGACAACCTGAACCGAGCACTGGTCTATGCCGAACAACTTGGCTGGGACATGGCAGTAACACAGATCAATATCGCAGAAGGCCAGATGACCGCCGGACATATGCGACTGGCCGCATTGAATCCGGTATTCATTCTCAGTACTACGTTGAAAGGATCACTATGAGCTATGGAACATTGTATGGCGTTGGCGTAGGGCCGGGCGATCCCGACTTGCTAACTGTCAAAGCTGTACGGATTATCGGTCAGGTGCCAATTATTGCCGTGCCCGTTGCCACGCTGGACGGCGATAGTTATGCCCATGCCATTGCTGCCGCGCTGCTCAACCCCTCACAACATGTAGAGAAACTACACTTCCCCATGCTCTGCGATAAACAGCAGCGCATCACAAAGCGGCGAGAGGCTGCCCAACAGGTTGCGACACATCTCAAAGCGGGACAGGATGTCGCCTTCCTGACCGAGGGCGATCCGCTGCTCCATAGCACCTTTGGCTATCTGCTGGAACACCTGCCATCCGACATACCCATTGAGATTGTGCCAGGTATCACCTCCATGCTGGGCGCCGCCGCAGACTATAAGCAGTCGCTGGTGATGGGCGATGAACGGCTGGCGATACTCCCGGCCACATTTGAAGAAATCAGTGCGTTGTCCCAGATACTCGCCGCTTTCGACACGGTTGTGCTGCTCAAAATTCACAATGTTCTGGACACAGTACTATCGCTGCTGGGCGACCTTCAGCTGCTGGATCAGGCGGTGGTGGTCGAGCGCGCCTCACATCCAGAAGGGCGCGTTTTCACCGATGTCACAACCCTGCACGGTGAACAGCTTCACTATCTGTCATTGATGATTATTTACAGCCGTCGGTGCAGCGAATAACCTGAGCCACCTGGATAGAGTCATTCCCCGCCCCATCTCGCATCAATAATCAAAGGCGCGTGTGCATATTTGATCAGTATTGGGAATATCAGCACTATGTGGAGCCCAGACGACCTGTTATCATAAGCCCAACACATCGTCTCGAAAGCAGGCAACATGCTCGACCAGGACGACATAGAACGAGCGCTCAAGACAAGATATGGCATGACAGTAACGCATATCACTCCATTGCTGCCACTGGTGTGGAATTGGCGAGCGCTGTACCAAATCACAACCGACGACCAACAACAGTTTGTGCTGCGGCTCATCAGAGAAGCCTATCAGAGCGAGAGCCTCAAGCACTCTGCACATCTGATGCATTGGCTTGACGAGCAAGCCTATCCTGTTGCAAAAGTTCATCGCACTCTGGACGGACACCTCGTTGGCACATACAAAGGCTGGGCGCTCCTCCTGCTCGACTTTGTTGACGGCGACGAATTGCCGCGCACCTCTGCACAAATGGGCAATCTGGCCCGTCTACTAGCGGCATTGCACAACCTTCCGCTACAGCACGATACACCTCAAACACACTCGTGGTGGCATCCTCCTACAACCCTCGAAACCTTACAAACACAACTAAAGACCTACATATCACGGTTTGTCAAAGATAACGAGATATTCATAACATTGCAGAAAAGTATGGAGCAACTTCAGTCTATTACCCTACCCTACTGCATCATTCATGGCGATCCCTGGTACAAAAACGCGATAGTGACGCAACACCAGCATGTGCTGTTGATCGACTGGGATTGTGCAGGACTCGGGTGGGCCATACTCGACCTGGGCTATCTACTCCTGACCTCACATTATGACCTCGCTACGCCGCTCGACGTTCATCCAGATCAACACCTCATCACAACGATCATCACCGACTACGAAGCCACCAGACCGCTATCACCCATCGAAAAAGGCACACTCCCAGACACAGTGATGCTTGCTATCGCCTTCCAGTTCACAAACGCACTCGCAAGCAATCCCGATATCACGCACGAGCATCCGATGTACCACAAACTCACAGCATGTTATGCGGCTGCGCGGGAGATCGGGCGGATAATCAACGTATAGACACAAGAAGATATTCAAGGTCGACGGTACTTGTTTAACTCCTTAACAAGCTCATGGTCGTTGAAGGATCATCGTGGGTCGGTTGACGTGGTGTATAACTATTCAACAATCGTTCAGCATTTCTTATGGCCGTTTCCTGATGCGGTAATAACTCATCGTACATCTTCATACTATTTTTTACGTACTTTTGGCCGAATCGCCTACTCAGTTGATCACAGTAATCGCGTCTGGTTATTGTAGTATTGTGGTAGGCAAAATGAAGGTGATACCATAGTTCAAACGCCTGATTGGAGAAAGCCACACCAAATTCATATCTTTTTGCTAAATTGATTGCCTGATGGATATGATCGGCTGGAAAATCGTCTCGATCAAATACACACCATACTTGATCATAATCGTCTTCCGCATTAAGCCTGTCCGCTTCCTTGATGAGACCAACTGTACGTTCATTAACGGGGTATATTTTAATAACCAGACCAGGGACCTGAAAAGCTCGAAAATAATGAGGTTCTGTTTGCTCTCCCTCACACACAATCAGAAAACGTTGACGTACTTCACGTGTTCCTACACCCCGCTTCCGCCTTCCCCAAACGCGCTCACCACGCCCTGATCGTTTACTCAACGTCTACCCCTAAAAGACTACTCAGGTCACCAGTAAACGGTATAGCACCATACCGTCCAGCAATATAATCTTTTTCAAAAGAGGCATCATTACGTACAACTTTACCATCAATACGATACTCAACAAGCGAATAGAGGTCCGATGCACCCTGACGCGATTTCTCAACAAACCAGATCTGATCACGTCTGAACAACTGAGCACTCAGGAGATTGGTATTATGTGTTGTAAAGACGAGTTGAGCATGATGCGGATTCGTTTCTTGCGAATTGAAGAGGCGCACAAGCTCAAGGGCAAGGTTTGGGTGTACCCGCACATCTAGTTCATCAGTGACGATGACTGTTCCTTTGCTGAGAGCCTGCATGATGGGATACGCTAACGCAAAAAGTCGTTTCGTTCCGGCAGACTCCTGTTCTTCGAGATCAAACACAACCGTATCAGCAGGCTTACCTTTAGCATCAAAAACCGTATGGAGCGTTTTCACACTGATACTCTCAGCAGTAGAACCATCTTCAGCCAAGGCATCAAGCATTTGTTTGAATTGTTGAGCAACTTCGTCTGGCAGGTGTGAAGGCATCATTGCGGGTGTTCGTTCAACATTAATCCTATCAATTCCAACATCTAAACGCCTGATGAGCTCTTCCATACCCTCGCGATGCGGTGATTCCTCAAAGTGATGGAGTGCAAGCATCATGTCACTGTGATCGTTAATACCTGTATTGACACTTAGTCCTTGAAACCATTTCAGAATATCGGTAGAGATCGTGCCATTGAATTGTGCCACAACGGACAAGAAGAGTGCATTTGGCCGTGTCATCATCTCTAAACCACGTCCTTCACGAAAATGACGCGTATTCGCTTTGATCGAATCTTGCTCTCGTTCAAAGAGCGTCTGTTCACGAAGAGAGCCTAACCTGTAGAGCCATTCTGCAATGACACGTTCAACAGTTACTTCAAAACCATAGCGGTATTGCACTCCGTCGATCAGGAAAACGATTTCGAAGGTCGATGCGTTCAGTCGCTCTTCAATACTTAAAAGGAACGGCTCAACATCAATGTGCTCTGTGATCTGTGTTTCACGAGATGAAGTCAATACAAAACGTCGCATAAAACGCAGCGCTGTAATCAGGTTACTTTTACCACTGGCATTGGCACCATAAACAGCAGCACTCGTCAGAAGCGTCAAGTTATCATGTGCGTGAAAGATATTCTGTTCATCCAGTGACTTGGGACGAGAAGAAATATTAGCTACCACCATACTGATGGTAACATTTTCCTTAAAGGAGCGATAATTGCCAACATTAAATTCAACTAACATCACTTGACCTATCATGAGAAAACAATTTGTGTGAAATTATCTCACATTTTAATTCTACAGGTTTTTCTCTCAATGTCAATATGGCATTTATCCGTATTCATCACACATGATAAAGCATATCTCTCACTCAATAAAAACCATAAACAAAGTGGCCGAACATCCTGTGTCCATGCCACTTTATCAACCATATTCAACAACGGTTTGGGGAATTAGTTGTTGATGAACTTCTCAAAGACTTCGGTAAAATCTTTACGCACGTAGTTACTGCGCGCCTGCTGCATCCAATTAAATGCATACTGATTGATCGCTCGGAACTGCTCTTCAGGGATCGCCTGCCCGGCATAGCGAATACCGACATTCGATGCGGTGGCGAGACTCTCGGACGCAAAACGCAGCATCTGGGCATTCTCGCGCTGGATACTTGCAATCTTGATCAGCGCCTTGTACAGATCCTTGAGTTTCTCGATCTGCTTCTTATCCACATCAATGGAGTAATACTCTTCTCCCATGCGAAATTTGATTTCAACATCCAGATCCATCGAGCCTGCCGTCTCCAGCGACACCGCGCTGATCGGTGTGCTGTGGTAATCGTATCGCTTTAACGAGCGCTTCTTGCTCATCGCTGATGTACCATCGACATGCACCAGAGCCAGGTTGGTAAAGCAATACTCATCAGCTTTTGATTTGATGAGGAAGAAGATCTTCTCGTCTTCCTCGTGCATAATGTAATCGTCTGCCTCGACTTTGTTGTAATCTTCCGGCTTTACAATAGTCCCAATATCACTCAGACCCAGTGCATCAGCAGCCACTTTCTTAAACATTGGACGCTCCTTTTTTGGACTCGGATTCAACGATAAACACACCAGTTCTCCAATCGGAGATTGAGAGTCTTATGATACTTCAATTTGATACCCTGATACAAATCACAGTCACTCTAAAGGATTGCGTCTCACGAACGCATTTGTTATGATAATAGTTGCCCCAAGCTTTATAGAAACAGCACGCGGCAAAAGGAGGCTTCATGACAGCCCACCCCAAACCATATATCACCGAGGCAATGTATCTCGAGCTTGAGCGTAACAGTATCGATAAGCATGAATATTATGCTGGTGAGATATATGCAATGACAGGTGCCAGCGAACAGCACAATTTGATTGCCATGAATCTCGGTGCTAGTCTGCACAGCCAGCTACGAGGACGACCCTGCCGTGTCTATCCCAGCGACATGCGCGTCAAAGTGCTGCAAACCGGATTGAACACCTACCCCGATCTGGCAGTCGTCTGTGGCACATCACAATTTACCGAGGATAAACGTGACACACTTATCAATCCGACCGTCATTATCGAAATTCTCTCGCCCTCTACGGAACGATACGACCGTGGTATGAAATTTCAACACTACCGTGGCATCGAAACACTTCAGGAATATATTCTGGTTGCACAGGATGAACACCATATAGAACGATTTGCGCGTCAGGACCACTCCAACGAATGGCTTTTCTCAGAAGCCGTAGGATTAGAGGCGAGCCTGTTCGTCCCGTCCATCAAGGTCACCCTCGCACTGAGTGATGTCTACGAGCAAGTGCTGCTTCCTGATGCACCGCTCAAGCTTCCACATAGTACAACAGAAGTAGAATAGCGCACTACAACACGTGATCTATACAAACCAAAATTAATCTATCATCATTATGGTACAATCTTAGTAAAAGGTAACCAAAACAAGGATGTTCCATGAGCAGCACCGTTCGCTTGCAAGACTATGTGTTCTGCATCAGACACAATGCCATTCAAACCACTTCTCTCACACCATTCAAAGACATCCACCATACTGTCGTATCTGTCACCTGTAACAACCAGTGTAGTTAAAAACGAGGAGCCACATGAAAGAGTATTTAAAGTTTTACATTGATGGCGTATGGGTCGATCCCGTCAAAAAAGAAACGCTTGAAGTTATCAATCCTGCTACCGAAGAACCCTTTGCAATGATTAGCGTCGGGGCTGCTGCCGATGTTGATCGCGCCGTGAAAGCAGCTCGGGCCGCCTTTGCAACGTATTCAGAAACCTCGGTAGCTGATCGAATTGATCTGCTCAAAAGCATTACCAATGTCTACAAAAAGCGTTTTAACGACATCGGTGCAGCTATTTCCACTGAGATGGGCGCACCACTCTCGCTGGCCAACGGGGCGCAAACAGCCGTAGGTGTGGGCCACTTAAAGAGTGCTGTCAAAGCCCTCACCAACTTTGAGTTTGAAAGCAATACCGGGAGTGCCATCATTCGGCACGAACCGATTGGTGTGTGTGGCCTCATTACGCCGTGGAACTGGCCAATGAACCAGATTGTGTCGAAAGTGGCTCCCGCACTGGCCGCCGGTTGCACCATACTCCTGAAGCCCAGCGAGATTGCGCCGATCAGTGCGATGATATTTGCCGAGGTGTTGGACGAAGCTGGCGTCCCACGTGGAGTCTTCAACTTGGTCAATGGGTATGGCATCACCGTGGGCGAGGCGATATCGGCCCACCCGGACATCGACATGATCTCCTTTACCGGCTCGACCAGAGGTGGTGTTGCCGTCGCAAAAGGGGCAGCAGATACCGTGAAGCGTGTCTCTCAGGAGTTGGGTGGCAAGTCAGCCAATATTATTCTTGAAGATGCCGACATCCCCAAAATGGTTTCTAAAGGGATCAAACAGCTCATGGTTAACAGCGGCCAATCCTGCAACGCGCCAACCCGTATGCTGGTACCCCAATCGAGGATGGAAGACGCCATTGCAGCAGCGCATGAAACGACTGCGAAGGTGAAGCCAGGCGTACCTACCAATGAAGATACCACCATTGGCCCCGTCGTGAGCGCGGCCCAGTTCGACAAAATCCAGGGGCTCATCCAGAAGGGCATCGACGAAGGGGCAACCCTGGTAACAGGTGGCGTTGGAAAACCGGAGGGTCTTGAGACCGGCTACTATGTCCAGCCCACCATCTTCGCCAACGTCACCAACGACATGACCATCGCACGCGAGGAAATCTTTGGACCAGTGCTCGTTATTCTCGGCTATACCGACGAAGAGGAAGCAGTCAAAATCGCCAACGATACTGATTATGGGCTGGCTGGCTATGTGTGCTCTCCCGACATAGAACATGCACAGCGTGTTGCGAAACGTATTCGTGCAGGACAAATCCATATCAACTATACCTACAGCGATACGGACACGCCATTCGGTGGCTATAAGCGCTCAGGCAATGGCCGCGAAAAAGGTGTGTGGGGACTCCAGGAATTCTTAGAAGTCAAAGCAATCGCCGGGGCAACTGAGCAGAGCTAGGGAATTACGTTCACAATAACCAATAGTATGTCCATCGTTCGTTGCGTGAGTGGCGGACGATGACATCTTGCCAACACCTATCCAAAGAGAAAGATGCATGACTCTGAAAGAAATTAAAAAAGTTGCCCTACCAGCCTGTAGTGAGTTTAATGTCAAACGTTTGTACCTCTTCGGCTCACACGCACGTGGGAACAAGACTTCTGATAGTGATGTTGACCTGCTTGTCGAGTTTGAAGAGCCTCATCTTCATCTCTCCAAAAGATTCTTTGGACTGTTGCATTATTTTGAGGACCAATTAGGTGTAAAAGGTGATCTGTTAACGCCCAACAGCCTCAAGAATCCCTATTTTCGCAAGAGGGTACTGGCCGAGAGAGTAAACATCTACGATAGACACAGTAAATAGAAATCAGGGTTATACCCATGCTTGTCGAACTAGCTATCGGTGACGCATACGGGGCAGGCTTTGAATACGCCTCCGACAAGATCGTGCATAACCACAACGACCTCTCCGGGTACATCCAACACCCACGACACGCGATTCCACCAGGGTGCTACACCGACGACACGCAGATGAGCATTGCCATCGCCGAGTCCATCGTCTCTGGTGAAAGCTGGACACCCCGGAATCTTGCCAGCCGTTTTCTCGATACCTTCAAACGCGATCCACGCGAGGGGTATGCAGGTGGCTTCTACGCCTTTCTCCAGCAATGCCCCGACGCCGACGCCTTCCTCCGCGATATCCGCCCGGAGAGCGACAAATCCGGTGCAGCCATGCGTGCCATCCCGCTGGGTGTATTCCCATCGATTGATACCGTCATCAAGCGCTGTACGGTACAGGCCAAACTCACACACGACACACCCGACGGCGTGAACGCTGCGCTTGCGGCAAGCCTGATGGCCCATTATTTTCTGTACAATCTGGGACCGAAAGCAGAACTATCGGCGTTTCTCACCCAACATGTTGCCGGACCATGGACACCGACATGGAAAGGAAAAGTAAGCGCACAGGGCTGGATGAGCGTCCAGGCTGCACTCACAGCCGTGATGTCGAGCAACTCCCTCAGCGAAATCCTCAAGGCTTCGATTGCGTTTACCGGGGATGTTGACACCGTCGCGACGATTGCGCTGGGGGCCGCTTCCTGTGCTCAGGAGGTTGCAAACGATCTCCCACAACTGCTTTATAACAGACTGGAAAACAATGCCTATGGACGCGATTATCTTCTCCATCTGGACAAGCAGCTTCTGATGTTGGTTGAGTACAGGGGTGCCAACTGATGCAAAAACCACTGATTACCAAAAGCCAGCTCATTACTGACCTGCAAAACATCGGCGTGCAAGCCGGAGACACGCTTATGCTCCACGCATCCGTCAAGGCCATCGGATGGGTCGTTGGTGGTCCCCGTGTGGTGCTTGAGGCATTACTCGATGTGCTTTCTGCCGAGGGAACCCTGATGATGCTTGCCAGTTGGGAGGGCAACCCCTACGACCTGAGTCAGTGGTCCGAAGCAGAGCAACAACGCTGGCTCGATGAATGCCCACCATTTGATCCAGCCACCTCACCAGCGGATCATCGTGAGATGAGCATCCTGTCTGAGTACCTTCGCACCTGGCCCAATGCCTGTCGCAGTGCCCATCCATTGGCCTCATTCGTAGCAGTTGGTCGACATGCTGCCTGGCTGACAGAAACACATCCAATGAATTATAATCTGGGGCACCATTCTCCTTTAGCTCGCCTGTGTGAGGCGGATGGACGTATACTGTTGCTTGGGGCATCTTTTGGGACCCTTACCTTCCTGCATCACGCTGAACATCTGGTAGATATTCCTGACAAACGTATTGATCGGTACAAAGTGCCAATTCTCCAGGATGACCAGAAAGTCTGGATTGAGATCGAAGAGTTTGACACAACTAACGGTATCGCGGATTTTGGCAGTGATAATGAGGACTACTTTGATGATATTGGTCAGGTATATATAGCAGCCAATCGTTGTTGTGTCGCTAGAGTCGGAGCAGCACAAACCTATCTCATCCAGGCTAACGATATAAAGGAGTTTGCGATGCAATGGATGCAGCAACACTATCGGGGGACCTGAGTCTCATCCGTTGGATTAATTTACCACTGCCAGCGCCATCCCATCAAAACCTTTTACACCTACCGTTGGCAGGATCGTCGCGGTCACGGCGGTGTTGGTCGAGAGCATGGTGTTGAATCGCTGCACACCCTGCACACTTGGGTCCGTACTGTTGCTATTGAGGACCTGGCCATCACGGATAACGTTGTCGGCCACGATGAGGGTGCCGGGGCGAGACATTTGTAGCGACCACTCAAAATACTCAACATACGGTTTTTTATCAGCATCAAGAAAAATCAGATCAAATGGCTCAGTTTCCTCGGCGGCCAACTGCGGCAACACATCGAGCGCCTTGCCCACTCGAATATCCACCTGTGCCACAAGTCCGGCCCGTGTCACATTTTGCTGTGCTACTTCGGCGTGTTTCGGGTCGTACTCCAGCGTAATGAGACGGCCATCGGCAGGAAGCGCCCGCGCCAACCAGATCGTGCTGTAGCCACCCAGTGTGCCAATCTCAAGAATCCGTCGGGCATTGCAGAGTAACGCAAACATGTGTAAAAGTTTTCCCTGACTGGGGGACACACTGATCTGCGGCATGTTCGCCTCATCGAGCGAGCGCTCCGTGGCAGCCAGGGCTTCGTCCTGAGGAGCTAACAGCGTATTGATATAGTGATCAACGGCACTAAACAGTTCTTGATTCATTGGATACCATTTCATTGCTACAAAAAGAAACCTGTCTGAGAGATTTCATTATAGCATTTCCGATAGTAACTTCGGGTTTTATCAGTACATGTTTGTATTGTTTTTCAGGAATGGGAATGCTATGATCGAGCGTACAACATGGTCCTGAAGCTACTCTGTGGCGAGGTAACTGATGATAGATATACAACACTTAACAATGGCAGAACTGGAAGCACACATGGCAGACATTCAGCAATCGCCTAAGGATGAGGGAGTGCTGGAGATGATTGTGCGCCGACCACAGGTGAGTGAACGAGAAGGCTTAGAGGAAGGGCAACTCTGTCTCACAGAAGGTCTCGTCGGCGATAACTGGCGAACCCGTGGAAGTTCACGTACACCAGATCGCACCGCACATCCTGAGATGCAACTCAATGTGATGAACTCTCGTGTGATAGCTTTGATAGCACAACACAAAGAGCGCTGGCAACTGGCAGGTGATCAGTTGTTTATCAATCTGGATCTGAGCATCGACAATGTGCCACCTGGAACGCAGTTAGCGCTTGGTTCAGCGATCATCGAAGTCACGCCACAACCGCATACTGGTTGTAAAAAATTTGTCGAACGTTTTGGTCTGGATGCCATGAAATTTGTTAATTCTCCGATAGGAAAACAGCTTTGTCTGCGGGGAATCAATGCGAAAGTCGTGCAACCTGGGACGATCCACGCTGGTGACACCGTTACAAAGCTTTGATCTGCCCAGGATAGGAGACAAACCTTGAGTTATATCATGGTCGATATTGAGTCCGATGGCCCAATACCAGGCGATTACTCAATGATTTGTTTTGGCGCGGTGCTGGTCGAACCAGAACTCAACAAAACGTTTTATGGGCAACTACGCCCTATTTCAGAGCAATGGCTACCGGATGCGCTGCAAATCAGTGGTTTTAGTCGCGAAGAGACGTTGTCTTTTGCCGAGCCACAACAGGTGATGCAGAATTTTGCCGACTGGCTTGCCCGCGAGTCATGTGGCAAACCTTTTTTCATCTCGGATAATAACGGCTTCGACTGGCAATTTATCAACTGGTACTTTCACCATTTCCTCGGTCACAACCCTTTTGGCTTTAGTTCAACTAATCTGGGATCGCTCTACAAGGGTCTGGAGCGTGATATGTTCACCAACTTCAAACACCTCCGCAAAACTCGCCACACCCATCATCCGGTCGACGATGCGCGCGGGAATGCCGAGGCTTTGTTGGCGATCAAAGAGCAATATGATCTGAAAATAAAATTATAGTTGGGGCGTCAGGCGAGTTCTGGGGGATGTATACCAAGCGCACCATAGGGTCCCTCTATGGTCAGCACAAGCAAATGATCGGCCATCTCCGTCGGCGTGCCAGGGCAACGGTGGTCGACCCACCAAACGATCACCCCAATATAGGCTGAAGCTATGAAGTTGAGGACAACTTCCGTTGGCATAACAGGTTGGCTTATATTGCTGGTAGCCAGGATCTGCCAGCGTTCGGCAGCTACCTGCCTGAGATAATCACGCAAACGGCTCACAAAGGTTCCCACGCCATCCTTCCCCAGCATTACCCGATAGAAAGCTGCGTTTTCAGCAACATGGACCAGCATCGTTACGAGATTGGTACCAAGCGCGGTATGGTTCATTTCTCCCGAGGCTGCGAGTGGCGGGTGGGTCTGGGACTTTAAATCCTCTAGTGCATCATCCATGCAATGTGCAAGCAGATCGTACTTATCATAGTAGTGGCGGTAGAACGTTGCGCGGTTAATCCCAGCATGGTCAGCGATGTCACTAACTTTGAGTGCCGCGAATCCCTGTTCCTCAATAAGGTCAACTAGCGCATCGCGCAGGAGTTTGCGCGTGCGCCGTACCCGTAAATCTGTGGTTCGTGCGTTTTGCGACATGTATGGTGCTCCTGTTGCTTATGCAGCGTATCGGCGAATCTGTTTGTTGACCCAGCCATTCGATCTCATCTACACTGATTGTAACAACATAGATCACGTTAAGCAACAACTGGCAGCTAACCCATTCAGGCCAAGCAGCACCGCACCGGTGATCTGACGGTTTTCTTCGAGTATCACACTTATGTTACTGGTTGATGCTGTTCGATATATTGTTTGGCTTGGTCGTGGAAGACATTGTGTGACTTATTTGGCAGAAGAAAGGAAAAAAGATGAGTGTAATCGAAATCACGTTGATGGTTACTGTTGTGACCGCAAGCTTCTTTGTTGGTGTCATCGCAGCAATGCTTGGTGTGATTCAGCGGGTGTTAAATCAGCTGGATTATGCCACATATACACAGATTATGCAGGGCATTATCGTTGCAGGACGCAAATCGTCAATCATCTGGGCACTGTTACTCATTCCACTAGGCTCTGCAAGTCTGACCTTATTCTTGTTGAGCAGTTCCGCCAATGCATCAGTATTTTTCTGGATGGTACTTGGATTGGTACTGTTTGTCGTTGGACCCATTTTAGTCTCCCGGTTTGGTAATGAACCATGGTATGACAAAATCATGATCTGGCGAACTGACCAACCGATGGCTGATTGGGAACGCAAACGCATGCACTGGTTCAGGCTAAACGTGGCACGCTTCCTGATCGGTGCGCTGTCCTGCATCGCCTTCGCGATAGCGTTGGCCGGCTATCACTAATGGAGACCCTTAGTTTCTGGAAACTATCGAATCATCGTTGGTAGGGCTACCACACCAGGAATTCAAGCCTCTGTTTCACGGAATACGCTCAAGCGAGTCGCACGATAGCCCTTCGACAAGCTCAGGGCAAGCTTTGAGTCGTGCTGGCCTCATGGTGCATGAGCTTGTCGAAGGTCGGTTTCCAGTACTCTGTGGCGAGTCGAAAGATATGTAGCTGTAGTCATTTTGTGTATATACTCCGGCTGGAGTAGTTTCAGTACTCTGTGGCGAGTCGAAAGATATGTAGCCTCTCTCAAGAAAGGTAATAGTTATGATTATTGCGTATGTTTCAGTACTCTGTGGCGAGTCGAAAGATATGTAGGACATACATTAGCTATGATAAACATGCTGAACGTTGTTTCAGTACTCTGTGGCGAGTCGAAAGATATGTAGCTGTAGTCATTTTGTGTATATACTCCGGCTGGAGTAGTTTCAGTACTCTGTGGCGAGTCGAAAGATATGTAGCACCAGATCCGTGACGCACTCAACGGCATCTGGGGCAGTTTCAGTACTCTGTGGCGAGTCGAAAGATATGTAGCATCTTCGCGTCCCTGCATTGAGGCCATCATGCCGTGTTTCAGTACTCTGTGGCGAGTCGAAAGATATGTAGCACCAGATCCGTGACGCACTCAACGGCATCTGGGGCAGTTTCAGTACTCTGTGGCGAGTCGAAAGATATGTAGCATCTTCGCGTCCCTGCATTGAGGCCATCATGCCGTGTTTCAGTACTCTGTGGCGAGTCGAAAGATATGTAGCACCAGATCCGTGACGCACTCAACGGCATCTGGGGCAGTTTCAGTACTCTGTGGCGAGTCGAAAGATATGTAGCGTAATGCGTCCATCGACCATCACATCAACCAATAACGTTTCAGTACTCTGTGGCGAGTCGAAAGATATGTAGCCAACATGTTTTTAGATGGTACGTAGTAGGCTAGCCAGGTTTCAGTACTCTGTGGCGAGTCGAAAGATATGTAGCACTAAATAGCCCTGATCCACACACCACTTGATAAGTTTCAGTACTCTGTGGCGAGTCGAAAGATATGTAGGACATACATTAGCTATGATAAACATGCTGAACGTTGTTTCAGTACTCTGTAGCGAGTCGAAAGATATGTAGCGTCGGGGTGTTCCTGATCGACCTGGATTATTTCAAACGTTTCAGTACTCTGTAGCGAGTCGAAAGATATGTAGCGCCAGGACCAGGCGCGTCATGTGTGGCGTGAGGTCCAGTTTCAGTACTCTGTAGCGAGTCGAAAGATATGTAGCCTAGTATATACTAGACCTGTAGGTTTTTTTAGTAAAGTTTCAGTACTCTGTAGCGAGTCGAAAGATATGTAGCACTTAGTAAGCTGATAGTGTGTATTTGCTATGGCATAGTTTCAGTACTCTGTAGCGAGTCGAAAGATATGTAGCCGCCCTCTTGCACTTTCCCACCAAACCAGTACAATAGTTTCAGTACTCTGTAGCGAGTCGAAAGATATGTAGCCCGCTCACGTGCGACGCCTATCATTCTACCCGTCTGTGTTTCAGTACTCTGTAGCGAGTCGAAAGATATGTAGCAACGCGGCGAATACGCACTGGCTCCAGCGCTCACGAGTTTCAGTACTCTGTAGCGAGTCGAAAGATATGTAGCATTTCTTAGAACAAGCCCAACATCTGTGCGACCATGTTTCAGTACTCTGTAGCGAGTCGAAAGATATGTAGCCACCAGAAGAGTACGGATGAGGATCTGGTCCAGGAGTTTCAGTACTCTGTAGCGAGTCGAAAGATATGTAGCTTATTCGTGTTTTAGTCAGAGAGCGTACATATGTACAGTTTCAGTACTCTGTAGCGAGTCGAAAGATATGTAGCTCACAAATGTTAAAACTAAAACAAGATGGTTATGTAGTTTCAGTACTCTGTAGCGAGTCGAAAGATATGTAGCCCCTCAGATCGGATCGGTTGGCGCCGTGGGATCATGTTTCAGTACTCTGTAGCGAGTCGAAAGATATGTAGCTGGTAGATCTTGCTGTACCAGCGTTATACAACAGACAGTTTCAGTACTCTGTAGCGAGTCGAAAGATATGTAGCAGGTGTAGACCAAACCCAACTATTGGTCTCCTCAAGTTTCAGTACTCTGTAGCGAGTCGAAAGATATGTAGCTTATAGAACACTACCCTACTATTCATGATTTTAAAAGTTTCAGTACTCTGTAGCGAGTCGAAAGATATGTAGCAGGTGTAGACCAAACCCAACTATTGGTCTCCTCAAGTTTCAGTACTCTGTAGCGAGTCGAAAGATATGTAGCAACAGTTTCATCGCCAGTGCGCCCGTGGTGCCGCACGTTTCAGTACTCTGTAGCGAGTCGAAAGATATGTAGCTAAACCAGATCCGCGAAGCGCTGAACGGTATCTGGGTTTCAGTACTCTGTAGCGAGTCGAAAGATATGTAGCCCTTCCCATTCGAGTTTCAGTCCGCCGAGATCGGGTTTCAGTACTCTGTAGCGAGTCGAAAGATATGTAGCGCACCTGCGGCGGTTCCGGCTTGGACTTTGGTAATGTTTCAGTACTCTGTAGCGAGTCGAAAGATATGTAGCTTGAGTTGTATGATGCTCAGTCTGCACTTGAAAAGATGTTTCAGTACTCTGTAGCGAGTCGAAAGATATGTAGCTCCAAGAAGGGCGACTCGGCTTTCAGATCATGCCGAGTTTCAGTACTCTGTAGCGAGTCGAAAGATATGTAGCAGGAGTATGTAAGAGCACAGACAGAATACATCGCAGTTTCAGTACTCTGTAGCGAGTCGAAAGATATGTAGCCAATAACCTTTTGATTGTCTTGCGTCGTATACTGTGGTTTCAGTACTCTGTAGCGAGTCGAAAGATATGTAGCTCCTCTATATATCAACAAAGACGATTTAGGATTTAGGTTTCAGTACTCTGTAGCGAGTCGAAAGATATGTAGCTCTTCTTTGTGCTTCGTATCTTGAATGAGAATGTAGTTTCAGTACTCTGTAGCGAGTCGAAAGATATGTAGCCGTGAAGAATTTCGAAAGTCGTCAGCAAGGTCTCGGTTTCAGTACTCTGTAGCGAGTCGAAAGATATGTAGCTTATAAGTGGTCATATATCTGGTATGTCGATACAGCGTTTCAGTACTCTGTAGCGAGTCGAAAGATATGTAGCTTGGCGATATTAACGCCTACATTGAGTGCCTCTGTGTTTCAGTACTCTGTAGCGAGTCGAAAGATATGTAGCTCCTGCTGGAGCGCAATGCTCCGTCCGAGTAGACCAGTTTCAGTACTCTGTAGCGAGTCGAAAGATATGTAGCAAACGGTCGTCGTCCGTCATGGTGGCCCAGCACTGTGTTTCAGTACTCTGTAGCGAGTCGAAAGATATGTAGCCCAAAGCGTTGTTGGGGAGCGCACGCGGCACCAAGGTTTCAGTACTCTGTAGCGAGTCGAAAGATATGTAGCACAGAAAGGTATATGGCCATGACTGGCAGAGACTCAAGTTTCAGTACTCTGTAGCGAGTCGAAAGATATGTAGCTCAGCAATGTAGATAGCGGCGTCTCGTTCGTGCTCAAGTTTCAGTACTCTGTAGCGAGTCGAAAGATATGTAGCACCCTATGACATTCTCGATTTGCCGGCTATACCGCGTTTCAGTACTCTGTAGCGAGTCGAAAGATATGTAGCTGACTTACGCGATGAGTCGGTTATCCGGTCGATAGGTTTCAGTACTCTGTAGCGAGTCGAAAGATATGTAGCAAAAATCGATCCCGATGAAAATTCCAACTTTCTACAGTTTCAGTACTCTGTAGCGAGTCGAAAGATATGTAGCCTTCGATAATTGCGAAGATCCGGCCCTATTGACTCAGGTTTCAGTACTCTGTAGCGAGTCGAAAGATATGTAGCCATTTTGGTTGCAATACCCTCCAGTACGCCTTCAAGTTTCAGTACTCTGTAGCGAGTCGAAAGATATGTAGCACGTGATTGGGACCCCAACGCATCCTTCTATGTGGAGTTTCAGTACTCTGTAGCGAGTCGAAAGATATGTAGCCCACCGCCGCGCTTTGATACCAGGGTGCCGCACCCGGTTTCAGTACTCTGTAGCGAGTCGAAAGATATGTAGCTCCGCTTGGCACCAGACGCGGCCATGCCTACGCGGTTTCAGTACTCTGTAGCGAGTCGAAAGATATGTAGCGGCTGTGCTGTGGCTGATATAGCCTGTCTCAGTTTCAGTACTCTGTAGCGAGTCGAAAGATATGTAGCATCTCACGCGGTGCCAGAGGGCTTCCAGCTTCCCGTGTTTCAGTACTCTGTAGCGAGTCGAAAGATATGTAGCCAATGCCAAGACAATACAACTATATCGGCAGAGACGTTTCAGTACTCTGTAGCGAGTCGAAAGATATGTAGCTCCAATGTTAAGAAATTGTTCCAGTTCTTTCATAGTTTCAGTACTCTGTAGCGAGTCGAAAGATATGTAGCCTGACGTACCTGGTCCCCTCGCCAGTTCCGACGATGAGTTTCAGTACTCTGTAGCGAGTCGAAAGATATGTAGCTGTTCGGGTAATTACCCGAAAGGGCATGGTCTGCGGTTTCAGTACTCTGTAGCGAGTCGAAAGATATGTAGCTTTTTACCTCAGAGTATCCAGATGAGTTTGAAGAGGTTTCAGTACTCTGTAGCGAGTCGAAAGATATGTAGCCTGGATAATGAACCCATCGGGGCAAGTGGCGTTAGGTTTCAGTACTCTGTAGCGAGTCGAAAGATATGTAGCTCTTGGTGCCGTGTCGATACTCCCGCCCCACCTCGGTTTCAGTACTCTGTAGCGAGTCGAAAGATATGTAGCATATTTTCAGCACCGCTTTGGCCTCACTGGGACTGTTGTTTCAGTACTCTGTAGCGAGTCGAAAGATATGTAGCCTTAATAAGAACAACGAGCCCCTGGACTTCCCATTGTTTCAGTACTCTGTAGCGAGTCGAAAGATATGTAGCAAGTAGACGCCATCAAACAGCTACGGGATAGTATAAGTTTCAGTACTCTGTAGCGAGTCGAAAGATATGTAGCACTTTCTCTTATTTCCACCTCAACGACCACAACAGTTTCAGTACTCTGTAGCGAGTCGAAAGATATGTAGCTGCTGGCGTCCCAGCCGCCAGCAACGAGAGCGAGAGTTTCAGTACTCTGTAGCGAGTCGAAAGATATGTAGCCTATAACCACGTTATACCCACGGCCACATAGCGCCGTTTCAGTACTCTGTAGCGAGTCGAAAGATATGTAGCTAGCGCGGCTGAGTTGCGCGGACGTATGCATGAGCTGTTTCAGTACTCTGTAGCGAGTCGAAAGATATGTAGCTCGCGGTAAGCACGAGCGCCCAGCTTGCCAAGTTGTTTCAGTACTCTGTAGCGAGTCGAAAGATATGTAGCATCGGCTGTCATCCAGCTAGCGCGTGTCTTAGATAAGTTTCAGTACTCTGTAGCGAGTCGAAAGATATGTAGCTTTGACTTCATCAGGAAACATCGCTCCTATCGTTGTTTCAGTACTCTGTAGCGAGTCGAAAGATATGTAGCTAGATTATCTGCCTGAGTTGCCCGCTCTGGAAAAGTTTCAGTACTCTGTAGCGAGTCGAAAGATATGTAGCAATTATTCCTCCCCCAGTTCTAGCATCTCTGGCGGAGTTTCAGTACTCTGTAGCGAGTCGAAAGATATGTAGCCGATATTTCAACGCCTACGACGTGAACAAAATCAGATGTTTCAGTACTCTGTAGCGAGTCGAAAGATATGTAGCTATCAACCTGATAATTACCTGATAATCCTGTTATCGTTTCAGTACTCTGTAGCGAGTCGAAAGATATGTAGCCCTTGTCGAACGGGCCAAGCGCTATAACAAATTCAGTTTCAGTACTCTGTAGCGAGTCGAAAGATATGTAGCAGATCTGGCGCGGACTCTGTCGACCGCGCTTTTTCTGTTTCAGTACTCTGTAGCGAGTCGAAAGATATGTAGCCGTGCCGCACCCGTTCAGAGAAACCGACATTCTGAAGTTTCAGTACTCTGTAGCGAGTCGAAAGATATGTAGCCTCGTCACGCTGGAGTCAATCGTGGGTGCCTACGTCGAGTTTCAGTACTCTGTAGCGAGTCGAAAGATATGTAGCTCGAGCAGTTTAGGAGAGACATCCAGCGAACCAGTAGTTTCAGTACTCTGTAGCGAGTCGAAAGATATGTAGCATCTGTCGTGAAACTCTGTCCGTATGGGCAGGCGGGTTTCAGTACTCTGTAGCGAGTCGAAAGATATGTAGCTTGGCACGGACTGGATTGCGATTGCGGAAGAGATGTTTCAGTACTCTGTAGCGAGTCGAAAGATATGTAGCCACTCGCGCAAGGTGGTGGTGTGGCAAGTGCCACGTTTCAGTACTCTGTAGCGAGTCGAAAGATATGTAGCGTTGCCTATAGCGGACTCGGCATTATCACCAGTGAGTTTCAGTACTCTGTAGCGAGTCGAAAGATATGTAGCCTGTTTGCCGATGGCATAGGAGATCGCTTTGCGTGTTTCAGTACTCTGTAGCGAGTCGAAAGATATGTAGCTGCATCTGAGCCTTTGCGTGTCCCTGTGCCATTATGTTTCAGTACTCTGTAGCGAGTCGAAAGATATGTAGCCACAGGCTATTTACGCCTACCCAAAGCGAGTGTTGAGTTTCAGTACTCTGTAGCGAGTCGAAAGATATGTAGCTTATTCCTTGTTGCTTGATTACCTTTATTCCGTCAGTTTCAGTACTCTGTAGCGAGTCGAAAGATATGTAGCTTTCGCCGACAAAAGACACCAAACGATGTCCCATCGTTTCAGTACTCTGTAGCGAGTCGAAAGATATGTAGCCGTAAGTTTGGGCACGTTTTGAAGCTGAACACCACAAGTTTCAGTACTCTGTAGCGAGTCGAAAGATATGTAGCACAAAAATTAGCGCACATCTGTGTGCTAATACTTTCGTTTCAGTACTCTGTAGCGAGTCGAAAGATATGTAGCGGCAAGCCTACGTCCTATGGCTTGCCCTGACCATGTTTCAGTACTCTGTAGCGAGTCGAAAGATATGTAGCCCAAAACTCCTGCGTATTCAAGAATGAGGAATGTGTTTCAGTACTCTGTAGCGAGTCGAAAGATATGTAGCCCACCAATACCCACGCTATGAAATCTCTCTACAACTGTTTCAGTACTCTGTAGCGAGTCGAAAGATATGTAGCCAATGGACAGAGCACAGTGCAGATGCGTTTGCGGTGTTTCAGTACTCTGTAGCGAGTCGAAAGATATGTAGCTAGACACAGGCGCTCTAGGAGGTTTTTGATGATACCGTTTCAGTACTCTGTAGCGAGTCGAAAGATATGTAGCATGTAGTACTTGAGAAACACTTCTTTCCCCTGATGTTTCAGTACTCTGTAGCGAGTCGAAAGATATGTAGCCGTTCCACGGTTGCAGTCGAATTGAGTGTTATCACGTTTCAGTACTCTGTAGCGAGTCGAAAGATATGTAGCGTAGCGCTGGAATTGCTTATCGACATTGTGGATTGTGTTTCAGTACTCTGTAGCGAGTCGAAAGATATGTAGCAAAGCAAGGAAGAACTAATGCCCTCAATTTCTACCCTGTTTCAGTACTCTGTAGCGAGTCGAAAGATATGTAGCTATGGAACTACTCATGCGGGGTTACCAGATGTTTGCGTTTCAGTACTCTGTAGCGAGTCGAAAGATATGTAGCTTCAGCCCGAAAATGCTTGGCTACCGCGTCCTAACGTTTCAGTACTCTGTAGCGAGTCGAAAGATATGTAGCTGGTATATCTTGTGGCCAGATTGCTCTGGAACGTGCGTTTCAGTACTCTGTAGCGAGTCGAAAGATATGTAGCGTAGTCTGGCCCCCGCACGGTCTGTCCACCAAAAGGTTTCAGTACTCTGTAGCGAGTCGAAAGATATGTAGCGCGCCTTTTCATTTCTACCACTATATCCTACTCTGGTTTCAGTACTCTGTAGCGAGTCGAAAGATATGTAGCTTTCTGTATGGCGGAGATGATAGCCGCTTTTTTACTGTTTCAGTACTCTGTAGCGAGTCGAAAGATATGTAGCCGCGCCATACGGTGGCTATTACGCCTGTCGACACGTTTCAGTACTCTGTAGCGAGTCGAAAGATATGTAGCCTTCTGGCCTACGCTCTCAAACCCGAGGAGACTAGGTTTCAGTACTCTGTAGCGAGTCGAAAGATATGTAGCCCTAAAACAGCCGCAACAGCGAGGTCTATGTTGTAGTTTCAGTACTCTGTAGCGAGTCGAAAGATATGTAGCTCTTAATTTGTGCGCGATGTTTGTGATGTAGCATTGTTTCAGTACTCTGTAGCGAGTCGAAAGATATGTAGCTTCTCCGTACCCGTCCTTGTCCATCGAGTTCTTGTGTTTCAGTACTCTGTAGCGAGTCGAAAGATATGTAGCTCAACGACATGGCTCAGGCACTGTACGACGCCGCAGGTTTCAGTACTCTGTAGCGAGTCGAAAGATATGTAGCGTCAACGTTGCGGGCGCTGATACCCCCATTGTCACGTTTCAGTACTCTGTAGCGAGTCGAAAGATATGTAGCCCACTTTCATCTACGCGCCATGTGACGATGATCATGTTTCAGTACTCTGTAGCGAGTCGAAAGATATGTAGCTCGCTGAGGAACCTGTGAAGCATGCCATCAATGTAAGTTTCAGTACTCTGTAGCGAGTCGAAAGATATGTAGCCGTAAGCACGTTCAATTCCCTCCAACACGTGAGCAGTTTCAGTACTCTGTAGCGAGTCGAAAGATATGTAGCTGACGACAGTCGCGCCGAACTGGATGACATATTCAGGTTTCAGTACTCTGTAGCGAGTCGAAAGATATGTAGCCCATTTGACTTAGCTGATGCAGCGTTCTGGGCGTGTTTCAGTACTCTGTAGCGAGTCGAAAGATATGTAGCAGAGTGAATTTTCATTCATAGTTATTACTCCTCACTGTTTCAGTACTCTGTAGCGAGTCGAAAGATATGTAGCTCTGCATCACTCATAGATTCCATATCGATCTGCGCGTTTCAGTACTCTGTAGCGAGTCGAAAGATATGTAGCAACTTCATGACGACCGGACCGACGACGCTCAAAGTGTTTCAGTACTCTGTAGCGAGTCGAAAGATATGTAGCCACTCTATCGCACACAGCGAGGCACGTCATGAGTAAGTTTCAGTACTCTGTAGCGAGTCGAAAGATATGTAGCTGGTCGTGTATTGACTTCTACGAGTATTAATTCATCGTTTCAGTACTCTGTAGCGAGTCGAAAGATATGTAGCTTCAAAATTCGTGACATAGTAATATTGCCGATACAGTTTCAGTACTCTGTAGCGAGTCGAAAGATATGTAGCTGGTGCACCTACACATGGAATCCACATATCAACAAGGTTTCAGTACTCTGTAGCGAGTCGAAAGATATGTAGCACTGCGCGGCTTCGAGTCCTTCGGTGTCGTAGGCACGTTTCAGTACTCTGTAGCGAGTCGAAAGATATGTAGCTTGACATTGTATGGTGATAAAACCATGAACTTTGCGTTTCAGTACTCTGTAGCGAGTCGAAAGATATGTAGCCAAATGGAACGACGCGGATAAGTGGTGGTCCAGAGTTTCAGTACTCTGTAGCGAGTCGAAAGATATGTAGCGAGTCCAGTACAGGTCCACAGAACTGGATGTCAAGTTTCAGTACTCTGTAGCGAGTCGAAAGATATGTAGCCGACGCCTAACGCGTCGGCTTCGTCATCACTAACATGTTTCAGTACTCTGTAGCGAGTCGAAAGATATGTAGCGTGAGGTGATCCCAAATTGGGATCACCTGCTTCTGGTTTCAGTACTCTGTAGCGAGTCGAAAGATATGTAGCCTGCGGTACAAATCGCCCTCAGCACGCCGGAGACGAGTTTCAGTACTCTGTAGCGAGTCGAAAGATATGTAGCTTCTTCCTTGCTTTAGCCTTCAACTCCAGGACCAGTTTCAGTACTCTGTAGCGAGTCGAAAGATATGTAGCTCTCTTGATTTGTGTGTAGTGTTTGTGTTGTAACATTGTTTCAGTACTCTGTAGCGAGTCGAAAGATATGTAGCCTGGTAACGTGTGGTTATACGGTACCCCTAACAAAGTTTCAGTACTCTGTAGCGAGTCGAAAGATATGTAGCTTCTTTAGTCTATTATATCAAAATGCCTTGCACAATGTTTCAGTACTCTGTAGCGAGTCGAAAGATATGTAGCGTCCAACGACCCGCCAGACTCCACAAGTGTTATCTGTTTCAGTACTCTGTAGCGAGTCGAAAGATATGTAGCGCTGGCTTTGTAGTCTTCTTTCAGGTCCTGAATAAGTTTCAGTACTCTGTAGCGAGTCGAAAGATATGTAGCCTCACAGGTGACGTAGAAGACGATGAGTTCCCGAAGTTTCAGTACTCTGTAGCGAGTCGAAAGATATGTAGCCGTGTGGCATCTGATTCTTCAATCAACTGATACCAAGTTTCAGTACTCTGTAGCGAGTCGAAAGATATGTAGCCGTCGACAAGCGAACCGAGAGGCTCCGGAACAGCGGTTTCAGTACTCTGTAGCGAGTCGAAAGATATGTAGCCCTCAAACCGCTTCTTACGGTGCCCCTTTTCTCTTGTTTCAGTACTCTGTAGCGAGTCGAAAGATATGTAGCAAATTAATTGAGCGCCGAATGCGCGCCGCCCATAAAGTTTCAGTACTCTGTAGCGAGTCGAAAGATATGTAGCCCTCACAGGTGACGTAGAAGACGATGAGTTCCCGAAGTTTCAGTACTCTGTAGCGAGTCGAAAGATATGTAGCTTGATCGTTTCGAGAAACCCCAGTGGATCGTGGAGTTTCAGTACTCTGTAGCGAGTCGAAAGATATGTAGCGCGCTCAGGTCCGACGACTGCTCACCGCCTTACAGAGTTTCAGTACTCTGTAGCGAGTCGAAAGATATGTAGCCCAAGCAATGAACCCAAACTATCAGTTACCTATGCGGTTTCAGTACTCTGTAGCGAGTCGAAAGATATGTAGCCGTGTTCTGGGGTGCGCGACACCACGTATCGTGTTGTTTCAGTACTCTGTAGCGAGTCGAAAGATATGTAGCGCTCGATTTATAATATACCCAAGGGTAGTTCCAGGTCGGAATGGGTCCGTTTCGTCGCGTACAAGCCGTCCTGTGCGGTCAAATCTATGCTCAAAGTATACCATAACGTGTCAATCCTCGAAAAACACTTTCTGCTGCAAAACCCCTGTTAAGTTGCGAGCAGATCAGTTTCCCGTAGCTATCACTCAAACACTGGTTAAAAGTCCGACACTTGCCCATGGCTATCGCCCGTTTGGAGACTTTTAACTACCGAGTTGCGAAAGACCTGCTCACATACCACGTTTTGCTCTGTTTGTGACGATTGCTGTTGATATCACAGAGTCACCGCAGGGCAGAGATGTCATTGTTCATGATAGGGCTTCTTCACGATAACCGCAAGCGTTTTTGTTCCCATTGTTTGGGAAGCTTCTATTGCCCTTGGTGTTGCCAGAGGGTCGTGGGGTTTTTGGGGTGGGCGGCCAACCCACCCTCGGCCAGGGCACCGCGCCCCTGGCCTCCGCAAGGGATGCAGGTACCTGCTGTCAAAAGCGAGGCGTATGCCGCGCGGGTGGCAGAATGCGCGCATGCCATGGATCAATGCCCTCATCACTCCACAAGCAACATAGGTCGGCGGTTGCAAACCACCGCTACATCGTGGGGGGCACTCTTCAATGCTCCATCGCTCCGCCGCTCTGTCGCTCCATCGCCCCTTCGCTCTGCCGCTCCATCGTTTCTTATCTGAGTTCCTCTGTGTTACAACTACTCGGGGGTGTCCCCTATAACGACTCCAGCGAAATAGACAAAAAAGTTAAATCATATTTTCTAGTTATAAGTTTCTAAACTAATATATCTTAGACAAATCACCCTTTTCCCCTTACCATAATAAGGACAGTTCTCACTGTCTCTTGTTGGGCTTGAGGGTAAAAGGTATGCGAAAGGTGTGAAAAGATGGCAAATAGTATTTACACAGTTCCACGAAGTAAAAGAATCCAGACGGAGGTGGCCGTAATCGGCTCAGGAGCAGCGGGTCTACGGGCGGCGATTGCACTACACGAGCAGGGCATCCAGCCCCTCGTACTTGGGAAACGCCCCCGTGCTGATGCACACACAGTGCTTGCCGCAGGCGGCATTAACGCGGCCTTAGGAACAATGGACCCGGCAGACTCCTGGGTTACACACGCTGCAGACACCTTGCACGAGGGGCATATGTTGAGTGATCCAGAGGTAGTCGAAATCCTCTGTCGTGAGGCGCCCCAAGCCATTGATGATCTGCTTACCTATGGCGTCCCCTTTGCACGTGGTAACGATGGGCGCTTGCTCCAACGCTATTTTGGTGCACACTGCTATCGACGGACCTGTTTTGTGGGCGACTATACCGGACGTGCCATGATCAAAGCATTAGTTGCGGAGATAGATCGACGCAATATCACGATTTTAGAAAACATGTATGTGACGGATATTTTGCTCACTAATGGGCGGGTGAGTGGGGTCCTGGCGTTTAAGCTGGTGGACGGCACTGCGCTCGCCATCGAGACCGGATCGGTGGTACTGGCAGCCGGTGGCCATATCCACATCTATCGCCGAAGCTCATCACGACGGCGCGAAAACACCGGTGATGGCATAGCCCTGGCCTTGCGCGTCGGTGCCCAGATCGCCGATATGGAACTGGTGCAATTTCACCCGACTGGCATGGTATGGCCAGAAGAAGCCGAAGGTACCCTGGTGACCGAGGCGGTACGGGGCGAAGGTGGCCGCTTGTACAATGCCAAAGGCGAACGCTATATGGCCAACTACGATGCAGAACGGATGGAATTGAGCACACGTGATCGCGTGGCGCTGGCCAACTACAATGAAATTCTGGAAGGCCGTGGCACGTCACACGGTGGTGTCTGGCTGGACATCAGCCACATCCCAGCTACAACCATTCAAGACAGATTGCCAAAAATGATCCAGCAATTTCAAACCTATGGTGGCGTCGATATCACGCGTGACCCGATGGAAGTCGCACCGACGGCTCATTACTCCATGGGGGGCGTTCGGGTGGAGCCTGACACCCATAGCACCGGGGTACCGGGTCTCTACGCGGCGGGTGAGACGACAGCGGGTGTGCATGGGGCAAACCGACTGGGCGGCAATAGTCTGGTTGAATGTATGGTCTTTGGGCGACGGGCCGGTGAGGCTGCTGCGGACTATGTGGCTTCACACGCAACAACGGCTATTGATACAGATCAGTTAAGCACCTGTCTGGCACATGGACAACAGCTTGCACGCACAAATCGTGACACGGCACTGTCGCTGATCGACAACCTCCAACAGACGATGTGGCAACACGCCGGGATGGTACGTGATGAAGCGGGTCTCTCGCAAGCCCTGCGGACGATCCATGCTATGCGAGAGCAGCAAGCTGTCGTGCCGCAGAAGGGTGCACCACATATGGCCAATCTATCGGCGGCGCTGGACCTCAAGAGCATGTTGCTCTCGGCAGAAGCAACTGTACTCTCAGCCTTGCTACGCACCGAGAGTCGTGGCGCGCATCAACGGCGCGATTACCCCCAAACGGCACCAGACTGGCAGCAAACGGTGGTGGCAGCGCTACACAATGACGAAGTGGTGTTATCAACCGTGGACATACCACAACCAGCGCCTGAAATCGTTCAAGCACTGGAGGAATATGCACAACTCGCAGTGGCCGGTCGGCTGCTTGAGTAGCTATGTGTGTTTAGGTTGAAATAAGGGTCAACTCGCGTTGTGGTGTTGAAAGATATTCACAGCCTTGCTCGGTTACCACCACATCCTCTTCAATACCAATGTAACCGGCGGAAGTCTGAACACCGAGTTCGAGGGTAAACACATTACCAACTTCTATCGGGATATCTGGCGTTGTGCCATAGCGTTCCCAGCGTGGGCCAAGCAGCGGTCCGCCATCGTGGCAGGCACGCCCAAGGCTATGTCCAAAGGCATGTTTGTATTCTTCAAAGCCATTATCAACAATGACCTGGCGAGCCGCTGCATCAACCTGATAACCCTTTATCCCTGGTTTCAGCAATGCTGCACCAGCATCGATAGCGGCGATCACTGCTGCAAAGGCATGCTTGATTTCGGGAGGCGGTTCGTTCTCGCCAGATCGTGGGACATACCACATACGTTGAATATCTGAGCAATAACCATCCTGTTGCACACCCAGATCCATATGTACGAGATGGCCAGGAGCAATGAACAGATCGTCACGTGGTTGGCCATGCCCCGCTTCCGACTCAGGACCCGTATTCACAATCGGGCAACTCTCCCACGACCATGCACTGGGAAGTCCTCGGGAGCGAAATTGCTCGTGCACAAAGGCACCGATAGCGGCCTCGCTCACACCTACGCGAAGTTGTGCTTCGGTTAACGTAACAATCTCTTCCGTGGTGGCGATAGCTGCTTTGATACGCTCGATCTCGTTGCATGTTTTCCGTGCTCGCAGCGTACTCAACAATGGTGCAGCGCTCGTCAGCCGCTCCACAAATGGTGTACCACACAACAGATCGTTAAGCATCAACCACATACCGTGGGTCAGGCCATCGGCAGTTTTATCGTCGATGCTGTAGTTTAAGCCGATATGTTGTGGATTGAGTCGATGGAGCACATCAACTAATGCTTGACGCATGCTCTCATCATAGCTCACTATGTCGTGAAAAACACCAGTTGCCCGTACGTTTGGCACATCGTGGCGACCCACAATGGCGATGCGTGCACCATTGCGCCCCAGCAGAAACGCCGATGGCCAGGTTACGTCGGTACCCACCACCAGATCCACGCCTGGATCAGGTGTAACCGTTGTTTCGCGTACGAAAGTTAACCAGCAATCAAGTGCGCTGCTGGCGAGCAAGGTGTGTGCCTGATCGGCTTTTTCTTGCAACAGCATAGCCTATCCTTAACCTACAATCAGTTAGCTATCCCCAGCGAATAGTACTTTGTGTGGTTTGAATTATATCACCATCTCGGTTAAGTAGGACACGCGCTGAACAGCGGAAGCGGCAATCGCAGATAGGACATCGACCTGCTTCAGACACTTTCGGTGGTACATTGTATGGACAATCGTTCGTGGTGCATTTAGCAGCAAACGCCGCATAACGCGGACCACCCGCAGGTCCATCGAGTTGTCTGAATCGGAGTGGGGCGTTTTTGAGTTCTGGCACCTGTGCTTCGATATAATCACGAGCAACAGGAATTAGATGATGTGGTCGACGCTTTGGCCTTGGCATAAGAACCTGCCTTTCGCTAGTCTGCTCAATACAGACCCATGTAGCGTTGTTATTAATGAAGAATAGCACAAAGAACTCGATTTAGGTGAAATATATCACAACTTACGGTTGTGACTTTTTATCCGTTGGGGAAGAAGTGGTTGCTGTGTGGCAGCGAGTATGCTACGATAATATCTCTGTCAGATCATTAACCTGTCAGTTTATCCGTAGTTGTAGGGTTCAGCACCAAGAGGCTACTATGTCGAACACTGCACGTATGGGCCAACAAACCCATGTCCCTGGCGAAGAGACAGATCAAGTTACAGCATTGCAATCACGCATTGTCCAGCTTGAGGCACAATTAGCACGTTACCAGAGTCGTCAGATGGTCACGCTTGAGCATCGTCTGGATACGCTCCTCGCGATCTGTTCGGTGCTGATTGTCACCCGCGAGGTTAACTCAATTCTGGATCTGGTGGTACGATCCGCCGTGGAGCTTTTTCCTGGAACCAGCGGCATTATGATCTACCTGGCAGACATGTACACGAAACAACTGACCTTGCGCGCTTCAACGCGTAACTCATACACCGGTGCGACGATTCACCCCGGGCGTGGTCTGGGCGGGCGGGCGTTTCTTGCACCACGGGCCATGCTGATGATCGATCAGGAACTTGAGACTGCACTGGGCGAGCTAACACCTGAACATCGTGAGCAATTGGTCGCGCAGTTGCGAGTCTGGCCACCGACCAGTGCGCTGATGGCGCCGTTGCGTCACGAAGGAAAACGGCTAGGTGCGGTGGTGCTGTATGGTGGCGTGAACGATCATATGTTCCATCCACGCGATCTGCCCTTTGTCCAGGCACTGGCTGATCTAGTTTCGGTCGCGCTTGCAGAATCACATCACCAGGTCCATGCGGCAACACTCCAACAGAATCTGGCACAGACACAGGCACAGTTACTTCAGAGTGCCAAACTGGCTGCTGTAGGTGAATTGGCAGCATCCGTTGCCCATGAAATTAACAATCCACTCTATGCGGCGCGCAACAGCCTCTACCTTATTGATCAGGAAATCCCAGCAGAGGCTTCCTATCGACCGTTGATGGATATCGCTCAGGGCGAGTTGGGACGTATCGCGCGTATTGTCACCCGTATGAGCGATTTCTATCGTCCAACACGGGCCGAGTTGCAACCAACCGATGTGAATGAGCTCATTACTGACACGCTTGAGTTAGTACAAACACACATACGGCATGGTCGTATCTCGGTAATAACTGATCTGGCAGCAGAGCTTCCACAAGTCACCGCTCATTCAGATCAGATTCGCCAGGTGTTGCTCAACTTGATGCTCAATGCGTGCGATGCCATGCCTAAAGGCGGCACCCTGACCACCAGAACACAGCTTTTGGCGAGTTCGGATGATGAGGGAGAAATGATTCTGATGCAGTTGGCTGATACAGGCAATGGCATTCCAGAAGAGCATTTGCCCCATATTTTTGAGCCATTTTATACAACCAAAGCCTCAGGGACCGGCTTAGGTCTGGCAATCAGCGCACATATTGCAACACAACACGGTGGCCGTATCGACGTTGATAGCACGGTAGGTAATGGCACAACGTTTTCCATTACCTTGCCTGTAAAGACATCCATGGATTAGGTGGATATCACCACAATCGTTTAGTGTACCGAATGCTCAAGAATATAGTCGTATGCGCTTAACGCTGCCCGTGCACCTTCACCGATAGCAATCAGTGCCTGCTCACCAAAGGTTGTCGTGACATCACCTGCAGCAAACATGCCGGGGAGGGTGGTTGCGTTGCGATCATCAACCCAGATAAAACCGTCACGATCTGTTCGTACAATCTTGCGTACACACTCGCTGTTCGGGCGTAACCCCAGATCGACAAAAGCAGCATCAATATCAAACGTATAGACTTCCCCGTGTTGCTCAACCGTGAGACCTTCAACACTCAGTGAACCCGTGAGTTCACGGATCTGGCAATCCTGAAACACTTCCACGTTAGGCCGATATTGGACAGCAATACCTAATGGACTAAGTAAGTTTGTGGCATTTGGCGTAATCAGGTAGACCTGGCGCGCTTTTTGTGAAATTTCCGCAACCCCCCGCAGCGCGCGATCGGTATCACCGATAACCGCCACACAGCGATCTTCGAGCAGCGCGGTATGGGTTATGGCGGAGTAGCCCAGCCCATATCCCAGAAACATATCGGCACCCGGAACATCAAGTTTAATCGGCGTAACCCCGGTGCACACAATCACCGCCGTGCTTTGCAACACACCGTGGCGCGTTGTTTTCACCTCGAAAAGACGGTCTTTTTTTGTAATGGTAGTCACGCGATCCTTGATGGTTGAGTCACGGTGTGCTTCAACCTGACGCTCAAAGAGCATCAGCGCTTCGGCCCCAGCTAAAAACTCCGGCTCTTTCTGATCGGTAAGTGATTGTCGCCAATTGCTTTTACCGCCACGATTCTCGTAAATCATCCGAAAGTCAAGTTCTTTGCTTAGTGCAAACACACCTGCAGCAAAACCGGATGCACCCCCACCAACGATAATGAGATCGTGCATTGTGATGTCTCCTTGTTATGGTAATCGGGGCATACCCCGAGTCAATCTACTGCTATGGCACCGTATTATGAGACGATGTTTACTCTGTCACACAAAATAGTCCCATGTATAGTTATACGTGTAGAACATCACAATTTTGGTTATCATTTCATCACGCGCAGTGTGAAAATGCTTCCCTCTTTATCCTTGCTGATTTGTTATGCTGAAATGAAGACAGCAGGCTGATCAGAATATGACAATGGATGTTAGCGGAACCGTATCTCGTTGTTGATTGGAGGCCCGAGATGTTTACCGAGCGAAATGAACAACATATTAGCGTTCCTGTAGAACAAGAAATCCGCTTTTGGATGAGTGCTCCAGCGACTACTATCAATCTGGCCGTTCCGGTGAGCGAGGCATTAATGTTGATGCAGGAACACAATATCCGTCGTCTACCAGTTGTCGTTGATACTGGCGAAATATGTGGCATGATCACGCAGGGCGATATCCGCGGTGCCGATCTGTTGCGTACCGGCGGAACAGACCCCTTTGATGTTGCGGAAGCCCTGCGGCATATCAAAGTGTATCAGGTCATGAGCGAATCACCCATCATTATCAGGGCTGATACCGGACTACGCGAGGCGGCCATGCTGATGATCGAAAACAAGATCGGCGGTATTCCGGTTGTTGATGGCGACAATTTTGTAGTGGGGATTATCACCGAAAGCGATCTGTTTGAGGCATTGGTCTACCAGTTGAATCAATATACGATCGAGTCCTGATGGTATCGACCTGACTCATTAAGGATGCACGTGTTTGTGTTATCACATGACAACACAAAGTTGTTCATCGTCAATAGATTATTGGCGTTGTGTTAGGTATACTCAATTTTGTGATAGATAGTACAGTATTGAGCAACCAGATACATTGTGCTCGTCTGTCAGCAACGTGAGCTGCGTTATGTCCTGCAAAACGGGCCTATGAAAGAGTTCTATGCATGAATAATCAACTCAAAGCAATGAATCCTGTTTTTCCAATCGTTTCTACGATGCTGATTGGATTTGGTTTTACAATGTTGCTATTGAGTGGTGCCTACATTCAGGATATCAACCTGTTACGCAGAGTACCTGAAGCTGTGTGGCAATTCGTTTGCGGCATACCACCTGAAAATGAAATGGTGCTCCCCATGTTGTTAGCTGTCAGCGCACTGACCATGTGCATTGGTATTGGCCTCCTTGTGTTTGGCTGGATAAAGGCCAAAGGGCAACTACTCCAACAACAAGCATAATCCTCCTCCAGTACATCAGATAGTGAGCGAATAGCTCACTGACAGAACACCTGTGTATCACGATGATGCATAGGTGTTCTGTTTGTGTCAAAGAGATCTCCATCATACTCATTATGGATTTTTAATCTTCTTCGCCAATTTTCATCCCCTTATGTATTTTTTCTATACTAACTCTCTCTTTGCATGCGTAGTGATTTTAATTAAATTTTGAATAATAAACAATTAAGTATAGATTATGTCATGCATATCAACCATAACCACCCCCCAGAACACAGGCACAGGTTCCTTATGGCAAACATGACGAGGTCTCCTATGGTCAAACACGAAAGAGCTTTTATGCTACCTGTAAAAGAGCAACACCAAAAATCTGGAACTGCTATACACTTTCATACCATCTGTGTAATGATTTTGGCGGGGATGTTGATTGGTGGTGTTTGGTTTGGACTATCCGAACTCGACGCCTATGCCCGTATCGCCTTTATCACGTTTGGCCTCGCCATCATTGGTTGGGTTTTTACCAAGATCAACGATACCTATGTAGCCCTCGTTGCTGCACTCATCGGTACCATTCTGAGCGCGTCACAGCCAGAACAATTTTTTGAGACTCTGGGTGAGTCGACCATCTGGCTCCTGTTTGCATCATTTATTATTGCCGCCGCCTTTGCCGAATCTGGGCTATCACATCGTCTGGCAGTCTATGTCACAACACATGTCAGTTCCGTCAACCATCTATTCTACATGTTAACATCTGTATTGATTGCCACCGCTTTTATTGTACCAGCCACCTCAGGCCGCGCTGCATTAATGCTTCCGGTATTTCTGGCCATCAGCAAAGGAATCACAAACCCACGTATCGGGCGGGCCCTGGCACTCCTTTTCCCAACCATCATTCTCCTTTCAGCAGTCGCTTCTATGATCGGTGCTGGTGCACATCTGGTTATGATCGAAATTCTGTGGCATATGAACGGGGAGCGTGTTGGGTTTGGTCAATGGATCTTACTTGGTTTACCATTGGCACTCGTAAGTAGTTTTGTCTCATGCTGGGTCATCCTGCATCTCTTCCTGAGTCGCTCCGAACGTCGTTTGGTACTCCACTTTACCCCTGAACAACTCGCCCAGACAGACTCGCTGAAAAACACAACGGTGACAGGCTCATTAGGCCGTAAAGAGCGCACAATCCTCGCCGTCATTGGATTGTTGATCGTGTTCTGGTCAACCGAAGGATTGCACGGCGTCAATAGCACGCTCATTGCGTTGATTGGGGCACTTGTGGTAACGATGCCCAATGTTGGTATTCTCTCATTTAAAGATGCTGTTAAACATGTCGAATGGAATCTGCTTCTTTTTATGGCGGCTACACTGGTGTTAAGTGAAGCGCTGATTAAATCCGGAGCAGCAGAATGGCTGGTCAATCATATGTTCACGGCATGGGGTGGACAAGCCTCACTTACGCCAACCTCACTGGTCATCATGGTCATCATGGTCTCCCTGCTGGCCCATCTGGTCATCACTTCTCGTACTGCACGGTCGTCGGTGCTCGTACCTCTGGTTATTCTATTAGTTGTTTCTCTGGGATATAATGCCACAGCTTTTGCTTTTCTGTCGACGGCAGCAGCAGGCTTCTGTTTGACTCTGCCTGTTAGTGCCAAACCGCTTGCTATCTTCAGTCAGGTGGAGGTAAGCACCTTCAAACCACGACACCAACTGCTACTCAGCGGTGTGTTATTTCCTATCCATGTCGGGCTATTGATGATCTTTGCGTTCTTTGTATGGCCAATGTCAGGATTGTCATTGACTAATGAGAAACAACCAACCTCCGAGCCATCGGGCATAGTCACCTGGATCGAAAAGCCGTTTGAGTGGGGGAATATCCCACCAGTACCTGAGCGCATTGCCCAACCCACACGTGATGGTTATACTTGGGTGCGTGCGGTTATGGATCATCCAGCAACACTGTCGCAGCCTGTAAGTGAGGGGGCCGATTGGGTGCGTGATCGCATTTCACTCATCCAGCAACAGCTCCAAACCTGGTGGGAGGACCTGTCTGCGTGGGTGCAATCACAGTTTGATAGAACAGAGAACTCACCATCATCATCGGAGGGAGTCACATATATACACTTATGCTAATCGATCTTTGCCGTTCTGACAGACCGATTAGTCTGGGCTAAACCCGCAACACCTAGAGTCCATATGCCTGCAATAGCAAACAGCACCGTCACACCTACCAGATCTGCAAGCCATCCGCCCAACAATGCACTTGGAGGAATAGCTAGAACTGCTAGTGCCGATGAAATGCCCGATAAGCGCCCACGATAATCTGGCGGACAGAGTGTCTGCGATAATGCCCCAAAAGCGATACTAGCCACAACACTCCCAAATGTGGATACAAACATGAATAAACCAGTCAGTGGAATTGATGTGGAGAAGGCAATACCAAGTGTGCAGGTTCCACCAACGATCCAGCCAATAATAGCAATACGCCCAGCACCCATTTGTCGTTCAAGTTTACCAACTACAAGACCAGCACTTAATCCACCAACCACTGCCATAGATTGTAAGATACCAAATGTAGTCGCGTCACCTTGCAACTGTTGACTCACAAGCGCTGGCCACATGGGTCCGGTAAAAGATGTTACATTTAGAAGCACACTGAGCCAAACCAAAATACGCAGGATTGGCAATTCATTTATCACTTGCCATCCTGCCTGAAGCTCCCGCCATAATGGAATAGCAGTCCGGGCAGTGTGTGCTGCTGGTGGATGTGAAGGCAATGGCGCGATAGCAATACATACTGCTGCTATCAAGAATGAGACCGCATTAAAGAGAATGGTCCAAACCGCCCCAACAACGGCAATCACCATGCCAGACAGTGGCCCACCAATCAAAGCAGCAACCTGCCCACTTATGGCAAAGAGGCCGGATGCTGTCGTAAGTAGTTTCCGCCCAACCACTTCCGGCATGATCGAAAAATTCGCTGGTCCAAAGAACATCGTAACACTATTCAACACAAATAGAGCAACAAAGATACTAACGGGCGATACAGTATCCTGCACGAACATCAACACTGCGATCACTCCGACTATGAGGGCGGCTAGCACATTGGTAAGGACCATGATGCGTTTACGATCCCACCGATCAGCAAGCACACCAGCCAAAGGACCAAACAACAAGTTGGGAAGATGCCATACGACCTGAATAATAGCTGTTTGAAGGACCGACCCACTCATACTATACACAACCCAAGCAATGGTTAGGTTGAAAAAGGTATCACCAAGATAGGAAATGGTCCGCCCGCTCCACAATAGGGCGAATGCGCGATTATGTAGAAGTTGTAGCGTGGGTTTGCTTTCTGTTACATCGTCAGGGTGTGCACCTTCAACAATGGGTTGTGTACTCATAGCTTTGTCCTTAAGACTGCTGTTAACCGCATAACGTATCTATACTATATATGTACTACGTTTTAGGGATTGCTTCGCCATTATATTAATAGTTGATCAAGGGTGAAGTTGAAATTACCATTACGCTCTCCTGCATGTCCGAGTCGATGGAGGAAGAGCGCAATACCCGCAGAACCAGTGCCAAAGTCCGTGGCGATACGCATAAGTTGCTCGCCAGGAAAGGCAATTCCCTGTGGTCGGTCAATTTTGTACAATAACACTCCGTTGGCAACCCGATGAGCCTCGTGCAGATAGTGATCTGCATGAGTAAATTCATAGGCATCCAGTAAGACATTACCAAGCCCTGAGAGGCCCCGGAATAAGCTGGGAAACGCCGTATACTTGCGACATGAGTCCCGTGCAAATTGGGCAAAGGAGTCGTGGTACTGTTGCTTTTGAGTGACAACCCAAAACCGCATCAGGGTTGTAGCCACACCAGCACTTCCATCCAGCCAGTAATGGGTTGATACGCGCTCACTATCCTCTGAGCCAAGAATACCGCGTGGTACGGCGAGGACCCCTTCCTGCATCTTTCGCGCGTGTGCAACCTCAAAAGCGAGCGCCTGCTCACCTATTTCTAAAAATTGCGATCTACCACTGGCTAGGTACAAATACAAGAGAAACAGAGCAATTCCACTACCACCACGGGTGTAGCCCAGCCAAATCTGTCCATCCTGATCAGGCCAACAACATCCCTTTTCTACCTCCTGGCAGGTCTGCATCAACCATTCGCCAATATGCATTGCCCGGTCTAGCCAAGACTGATCGCCTGTGTTTAGGTAAAAGCGCAGACAGGTCAGTCCATAACCCGTAGCACCGTAGAAGATATCGGCAGATTCGAAGAGTAGCGGATGTTCACCAGCCTTGTGCAAAAGTTGCGTAGCCATATCTTCCAGTCCACATTCCCACAGTACCCATGCAATCCCTGATAAGCCCATGTACAGACCTGCAGGATATTTGTCCTGACTTATATCATGAGTGAGCATCCAGGCACGAACCGAAGAGGGAACCTCTGATCGTATATGGACAAGCATATGAGCTACACCACTTGCCCCAAACGCCACACTCAGAGGATTCGTGGTAAATATCATCGGATCGGCTGGGAAAAGTCGGTCCCTGCGGGTGAAATCAGCACTAGTCAGGATATAATCAATCAAACCATCAACCGTTTGGTACAATTGCGCGGATGATAGTTGCATCAGATCTGAGGCTTGACTATGTGAAGAAGATCGCTGCCTCAGATCCAGGGCTTCACTATGTGAAGACGAAACCGCTTGCTTTAATACCATAACGACCTGTTCAAGGGGGGGACGTTGTGCTGCTTCATCAGCCATACAATGCTGAATGATTTGCTGGATGTCAGCAGAGACACCCAAATCAGCACCTAAATCCTTAATAAAGCGTTCTTTGGCTGAAGGATCAACATCTAACACTAAATTCATTGGAAAGAGGGTGCTAAGCATGATTGAACCGAGAGCATAAATATCAGCAGCTTGGTCCGATGTAAATCCCTGCTGTGGTACAGTGAAGCCAGGGGTAGCCAACATAACAGGGGTATCAACACCCACTTCCCAGGCCGTCTCGAGATCAATAATACGAACATCTGTAGGATTATCAGGATGTACCAGTACATTTTTGTTTGACAAATCACCGCAGACAATTCCCTCTGCGTGTATTTGTGCGAGGCTGAACGCAAGTTTCTGCCAAATCGCATAGATCTGTTGTAAATAGTGCTGTTTTGACTCTGATGAAGGGTGTATTTCTTGAACAATAGGACTGAGTCCAACCACAAACATTGTGAGATCTATTCCATCAATATACTCTTCGACGAGGAAAAGATGTTCCCAATCACTGAATAGATCAATAGGTTGAGGAGCAATCCGGTATTTTTGAAGTTTTTGAAGTAGACGATATTCTTTACGCAGACGATCAACCGCATCATATCCAGACTGATCACATCCGGTAGCAGGACGGGCCTCTTTAATAAGAACCCGCGTATTATTGGTGCGATCTGTGGCTACATAGACGCCACCTGAAACTGAGAACGTAATAGCCTCTTCAATCTGATAACGACCTTCCTTGAGAGTTGGCACTTCTCCCTCTTCGTCTTCGGGTTCTTCAGCGGTTTCGAAGGGATCTGTGACCCAGGGCGGCGGACTCCACATCGGAGCACGGACATCCTGTACCTGTTCACCATTCGGGGCAATCAACACATGTGGACTTTCACCGCTAAAAGAGAGAGAAGCCATCCCACTGATTCCTCCATAACGATAATAAAGCGTTTGAGCATCTTTGTAGCGGCGATCCGTCAAGACGTATGGTCCAACGTAATCACGGAGAAGAGGATAGAGGGCTGCCAACAGATTCTAAAATTGTTGATCCGTTGAGGGGTAAATGGTAATAAATTTCCCGCTTCCGGGACGATCCCAACCCTTTGATGTCATCAAAAAAACCATATGACGATCTACTGCAAACTTAAATGCTACCTGATGTTCCACACACACAGTCGTCGTATAGTGGGCGATTTCAGCACAGTTGGAGGGTGTAGCAGAAACATGGATTTTCCAGCCTTGTGTGACATACGTACTATCAACAGGACTTGCATGAAACCACACAATACCTCGATGAATATTCCATGTGTCTGGTAGTAGAGGGCGTACAACCCGCAATAGATCATCGTTAGGGCAATAACGAGCCAACGTTTCATACCACTCTGGATTCACACGACGAAACATATGATAGGGAACAGGATTCTGTGCAAACATATCTTAACCCTTCAAGCAAATAGCTTGTATAAGACCTATAGAGCAGTCACTCATTACATTAGTCAGGATATACAGATATCAAAAATGACACTCTGTGAAACCTCATCTCTCATGACGAGATTTCACAGAAGAATTAAGCGATAATTGACAGAGGTAGTTCCCTAGGACATATCAACTACCTCATACCATCTACCTGGTTATTAAAGCTATGTATTACAGCTGTTCATACTAATTACAGCTGTTCATACTACAGGAAGTACAACTTCCACCTGATGCTAAAAAGTTGAGGCTTTGCGTGGAAGACAATCGCTGTAAATCTAGAATACGTTGCATGAAAAAATTCCTTTCTAACCTGAAATGTGATGAATACGATGGTTCTTTGCGAACCAAGTTACAAGTCTGTTCACCGTGCACGATGTTTTAGTTTTACTACAGATACCACACTTTATGGTGTCCCAAAGTGACACAAAAAAAGACACATAGGTGTGTGTCACTTTTTGTGGTGGTTTCTGCCACCTATGTTCAGGAAGGATATGTTTTAATATGTATGTGAGGAGAAAATCTGACAAAAAGAAACTTTACCAGTGAGGATTTACATGAAACACCAGCAGATCAAAAGGTACATCGCTACATGCACAAATAACACATCTGCTCATGCGAATGTACGACGAACGACCATATGGTATACCAAGTATACAAGTGTACTGGTTCTGTGCTTAATCATTATTAGTCTCACGTGCATGCAGAGTGTTACTAATGAGAACGCCTTCTATGCGATACACATCGGAGATCGTCTTACTACTCACGGAGATCATGACCCTGATACGGATAACTATAACTCTATCTAAGATGCCGATCGCTCTACACCAAAATAAGCAGACTCAGAAATGTCAGCAATTATCTGCTGCAATGTCAATACTTTTCCCTCTTCCCAGGCCATCATACATTGAGAGGGCGCTAGTTGCTCACGTGCTATCATGAGATAGCTTTCATACAACTTTTGATAGCGCGTGGGGAGTGAGGTTTGAAGATTATCTCGAATATGCCCTGCCACCGACCACAGCCGGACCGATTGTTCTGCCTCACCTGACAGACTATAAACCGCAGCAAGCCCTTCAATACCCCAAACACTCTTCCATGGACTACCAAGCGTTTGATACTGTCGCAAAGACTCGAGAAACCATGTCCGTGCCTGTGTTGCATTATGCTGTGCGAGAGCGACAAACCCAAGATTGACCAGAGTGCTGGCAACACCCTTGGTATCCCCAGTGGCCCGACCAAGGACAAGACTGCGTTGCAGGTAGCGATGTGCGAGAGCGTAATGTCCAAACTCCTCAGCTGTACTCCCTAAATTATTCAGTACTACGGCCATACCACGTCGATCCCGAATACTACGTTTTAAACATAAACTCTCATGATGATACTGCATTGCCTTTGCAAAATCACCCTGTTGTCCTGCGACTGACCCCATACGACTAAGCGTGCCAGCAATACGAGCAATATCCTGCAATGTGCGATAATGCGATAGACTCCGCTCAAAAAAACGCATGGCAATTGCATACTTACCCTGTGACCATGTAAGGACCCCAGCCGAAGTCCAAAGCGCCGCCTCAATTGACATAGGAAAAGATGCTTCAGTTGCAAGTACCTTATCTATCCAGTATTGCCCTTCTTGCATATGGCCAGCTGTATACCAGAATGACCATAAGGCTCCACAAAAACGAGCAGCCATTTCTACCTGATACGTACATGACCATCTCAGCGCAGCACCCAGATTTGCCTGTTCCTCTTGTAGCTGGGCAAGCCAGATTTGCTGGTGTGGCCCTTTTAATCTGGCAACCGCATACTCTGCTAACTGGAGATAATACGTCGCATGAGACTCTTGCTGGAGAGATTGTTTATCCAGGACATGAAGTCGCTCTAAGGCGTATTGACGGATTGGTTCCAGCATCATATATCGTGTTGTAGTATCCGTATGCGTCGTGGTATAGATCAGTGAGTGGTCAATAAGGCTTGTTAACCCAGCACACACTGTGGTATGATCAAGAAAAGGAGCATTCACTGCTACTGCCGCTGCACAGGTCCATCCACGCTGAAAGACTGCCAGACCATAGAATAAACACCGTTCTTCATCGTTCAGTAGCCGATCACTCCAGGCAATCGTATTCTGTAGTATGCGCTGCCACGATGTTTCTGTCTGTATATCTTCCACAGAGTGCTGCTCTGCTCTATTCAGATACCTTCCCAGATCACCCAGAGACAGGTGTGCCAAACGAGCTACAGCAAGTTCAATTGCGAGGGGAACACCATCCAGGCTTGCACAAATCTGGGCTATCATACAACTATTTTCGGAAGTCAATGAAAAAGCAGGCTGAACACGAGTCGCTCTTTCAACAAAAAGTTGTACGGCTTCGGATTGAACACACATCTCAAACATCACATCTTGATCCATATCAGGAACACCCAAGGGCTGAACCACCCAACGCACCTCGCCACAACCTCCTACCACCTGACGACTTGTCGTGAGTATAGATAATTTTGGACAGCGGTGAAGCAGGTTCTCAACAAAGAAAACACAGGCGTGATCACCATGTGCATACTTATCCAAAACGAGAAGCAGTTGCTTTCCTCGCAAATGTTGGATAAGAACTTCGAGCAACGTATGCTGTGTTGACTCACACAGACCAAGGGCATGAGCGATGGTCGTCAACACGAGGTTCTCTTCCTCGATAGCAGCCAGATTAACCCAACACACACCATCACGAAATGCGCTGGCGTACCGTGATGCTATGGCATGCGCTAACCTTGTTTTGCCAATACCAGGAGCACCCGTAAGCGTAATCAGACGATGATCTGGCGAACACAATAAGCCACCAACTGTCGCTATTTCAGCCACACGCCCGATTAAAGGGGTTAAAAAATGTGGTAAATTGCTGGGCGATAATACGGTGCCATCAGCACCAGGAATGTTCTCACTTGGTGATGCAAGTTGCTCTAAAGCTTCAATATCACGCGCACTATAAAAAAATCGCGGTATGTCATCTGGTGGAATTTTGAGAAAGATCGCTAAGCGTTCGGCGACTTCCTTTGATGGACGACGTTCATCGAGTTCCATTTTGCGAATCATGGAAACAGAACAGGCTACCATTTCAGCAAGGGCGCCCTGAGTCAAATCCAACGCCTTACGACGCCGACGTATCCAGACTCCAAAAGACATCAGATGTTCCATATACACCCCGTTTTGATCACAAATTTCAGATATATCACCGGAGAGTCATCATTGCTCCTTCTCTACTGAATCAAACGTAGTGGAATGGAATTTTAGCTCTTCACAGCAATATGATGGCTTATAACCATTTCTTACAGTTGAGGGTATAGTCTTATAGTATCCTCCATATCGTATCAGTCTTTAGTCCTATTAAAAACTAAGGAATGTTTTTAGAGAACAAAGAAACGCGTCGCAGGCAATCTGCCCACGACGCGTCATTCCTCATTGCTATTCATCAAATGCCCATGACTCCGGCGGTGTTAGTTGACTTCGTTCAAATGGTGTAATAAGCCGAAAATGACTATCTTCATTGATGTACACAATAACCTCCTGGCGGATCTGGAGCAGCAGATCGGTGGCCCCATCCCCATTGACATCCTGGATTGCGAGTTGTGGCACCGCATAGGGTCCATCGGCACCCACCAGGTGGCCCTTGCAGTGCACGTACCTGTGTGGTATCACCACCCGGTAGCTCCAGAATACTGACCTGTCCGTTCAGATTAAGCGCTATAAACTGAGTTGGATCACCATTGTCTTCATGGTGTCCGACAAAGGCCGTAAATTGAGTCGTACGTGGAAACCCATAGCGGATATCATCGAGTTGTCGTTGGCTCCAATCGAATGCTGGGGTGAGCAACACATAGCCCAGCACCAACAAGAGTACGTAAGCAAGCACCGACAGCCACCATGACGCCAATACCTGCCGTGCGCCGCGCAGTAGTGTAGCACGACGTGAATGTTTGATAGTCCGGGAAACTACAGCCATGGCGTATCTCCTTTACTAGCGACAAAATGTCGATAGCCGGAGTCGCCTGGACACATAATGAGCACAATGAGGTTAACCTTATTATAGCAAATTACATCATTATGTCAATCAAAAAGTGTATGATATGTATTATATGTACCATAGAGAAGTATAGGAACCGACAACAAAACATATTTTTGTACCATAAACGTACGCTATTTCAATATTAATAAGATTTTCAGTTCTCGCTCGCTCTAATTTCGCATTTCACATCGTTCTTAATAGGTGTACCAGCATGTGGGCAATGCGTATACCTCCATCACCTATCTGTGACCATTATGATGGTATGGCAAATACAAATGCTTTATTTTTGCTAACAAGGAGTGTTGGTTGTGGTTTACTTTGATGGTGACATTGATCACATTTCAACAGATCCGGTTCGTATCTTGTTGATTGAGGATGATGGTAGCACGGCAGACATTATACAGGTTGCAATGCGGAGCTTAGGATTTCCCTATAAATTAGATGTGGCTTATTCGGCGGAAGAGGGCCTACAACTCTGGCGATATCAGCCATATAATCTGCTACTGACCGACTACAATCTGCGTGGTATGACAGGGCTTGCCGTTATTCAGCAGTTGCAGTCTGAGGGGATGAATGGGCCCATTGTCTTCTTTACCGCGTATGATGGTGTTGACGTGCGACGGGCTGCCAAACAACTTGGTGTTTCGGCCTATATTACCAAGCCTTTTTTTGTCGATCAGTTTGTCAAAACCGTCCGTGGTCTTCTTCCGACTCAAGCTGATGAGTACGGTGCGTAAATAGGAAAAAGAGAAACTTTGTTACTTGTAGAGCACGACCATACAGTTTAGTCGTGCTTTTTGTATGGAACAGCCAGAGGGACCGTCTCACAGAGGAATTGGTCGGTGGCGACGCGCTCACTTTACACGACATGCTATACTCGGCAGGTTTTTGTGTTCAACATAGCATATTTGCGTATTGATCAAGGAGCAACACATGGCAGACACAACATCCGAGAAAAAACGTCCGTGGTGGCTCAGACTCGGCTGTATTATCCCTCCAATTGTCGCTGTAGCGATTTTGGTACTCGGTGTATGGATCTATTTGAATCTCTATCAGGGGCGGGATTTTTCGCGTGTAACCGGAGTCCCGGTGGAGGTCAAGCTACCTGAGTGTATCACAAATGTTGATCAAATTGTGAGTATTGGATTTCATAGCAGGGGCGCTGGGGAGACCATTAAAGATGTGACCTATGTCTGCGATGATCGTATCTTTTCGCGCGAGTACAACGACTTCGGCCTTTTGCAGGGGTCTATCGAGTGGACCTTTCAAGATCAACGTTAGAGAACAGGATGCGCTGGCTATCTGCGTGTAAACCAGCACATTGCTATGATCACGGTTACGCAGGGCACACTGCCTGACCCGAACGTGCCGCTTCGTAAATGGCCAGCACTAGCGCAAGTGAGCGCCGCCCTTCTGCACCTGGCACCAGCGGAGCACACCCACTCCCAATCGCATCAACAAAATCCATCACGATGTTGGTATGTCCCACAGCACTAATGCCTGTGGGGCTGCCACCGGCACCGGCATCTGCACTACCAGACATTGTAGTGGTTGCTGCGCGATGACTCCCACCCCCATTCCAGCGTACAACGGTTTCGCCTTCTATCTGCACCCCACCGGCTGTTCCATATACTTCTACACGGTGCGGAAATCCTGGCTCGGCGGCAGTCGTGGCAACCATGCTCCCCAATGCCCCACTTGCAAAACGCAATGTGGCCGTCACACAGTCCTCGACTTCGATATTGCGTGCGCGTGTGGTGAAGTTGGCGTGTACCTCAGCCACATCACCCATATACCAGAGCAAGAGATCGACGAGATGGATGCCCTGATTCATCAGTGCTCCACCACCATCGAGCGCCCAGGTGCCACGCCACGCAGCGCTATCGTAGTAAGTTTGTGGGCGAACATAGGGAACATTGACCGAGCCCAACACCATCTCGCCCAATTCATGAGCAGTGATCGACGCACGGACCATGCTAAACGTTGGATCGGTACGGCGCTGTAGCACCACGCCAAGCTGTACGTTTGCATCATAGCATGCGCGAATCATGGCATCAGCATCAGCAAGTGTCAACGCCATCGGTTTTTCTACCAACACGTGCTTGCCTGCCTGAGCCGCTTGTATCGTCTGTGCTGCATGCATTCCACTAGGGGTACAAATACAGACCACATCGACATCAGGACGGGCCAGGAGCGCCTCGTAATTGGTTTCACACGGCACACCAAACTGTTCAGCGGCCTGTTGTGCGCCTGCGGCATCAGATCGGCACACTGCTATGAGTTTCGCACCAGGGGTCTGAGCAATGGCCTCAGCGTGGTAACGCGCGACCATGCCAGTGCCAACAATGGCAAATGAGAGTGGTGATGATGTCATATTCTACTCTATACCTATGCTTTCTCAAACAACACTTGCTGCTTACGACGTTGATCGGTTACCCGCACGTAAATCGTTGAGCAGGGCCGTGTAAGCAGCACGATCAATGGGCAACGTAACCGTCTGTTCGGTGTAACTCGAAAGAATAAACGCATTGATCAATTCCAGCGATTTGAGCCCTTCACGACCATCAGCACGTGGTATGCGGCCTTCACGAATGGCCGTTTCAAGATCCCGGTACACATCGACATGACTTCCACCATGACCTGTGAGTGAAATCTCTTCGGCATGAACGTCTGGAGGTGCAAAAAGTTCTGGGCTGGTGGTCATATGCTGCTGGAGCGATGGCTCAAAGCGATAGAGGATCAACTTATCACCAACCAATTCCAGCGCGGCGCGGTCACACACAATCTGGATGCGTTGTTCAAGCCCAGCTTCCACCGTACTGACGTGCAGATAACCAAGGGCACCATTTTCAAATTCGAGCATACCCTGGGCAGTGTCTTCAGTCTCGATAGGGTGAGCGATGGTGCGGGTCCATGCACATACTTTGGTGGGCATCCCAGCCAGGTGGCACAGGAGATCGAGTGTGTGTGGGGCCTGATTGAGAAGTACTCCCCCACCTTCGCCTTGCCATGTGCCGCGCCATGTCGATGCACGATAGTAGGCATCGGTGCGAAACCAGGGCTCAACACACAGCACGCGCACGAGATGGCCTAACTCACCAGAAGTAATCATATTATAAATGTATTCGACGGCAGGCCGGAAGCGCTGTTGATAATTCACGGCCAGAATCCGGTTGGCTTGCTCGGCTGCGGCAATCATCGCGTCTGCTTCGGCCACCTCCACAGCTATTGGTTTTTCCACCAGCACATGCACACCTGCTGCAAAACAATCGATGGCGAGCGTGGCATGAAATGGATGCGGCGTACAGATAATCACCACATCGGGTCGGACTTCACGGAGCATGACCTGATGATCGACAAAGAAAGGACAGCCCGTTTCCTGAGCACGTGCAGCCCCAGCTTCCTCGTTGATATCAGCCATACCGACTATTTGCATGTTAGGAATCTGTGTCAGTGCGTTTACATGGGTGGGTACGATTCCGGCAGCGGCTCCAATAATACCATAACTGAGAGAAGTACCATTGGTGGTAGTGACTGACGATGTCATAGTATAATTTCTTTTCCTTAAAAGGTTTGTACATAACAGGTTGTGCAGCAAACAAGATAAAGTATGCATGTACAACAAACACACCTCGTGCTCTTTTCACAAAGAGTCATCACTCAGTGTTACAAATAGCATTAATTTAAGGCTACTGTATGGCATACAGATATTAGCGTACCACATATTGTCAAGGTAATCACTGTGAGATGTCGTTTATAATAAGAGACACATTTCGCAGGGATTTTGGTAGTTGAGAGGAGCTGACATGTCTAATCTGTCTATACTCTTACTGTTCACCAATATGTGTCTCATAATCATTTTGATATGTCAAGATCGCTCAGTCCAACAATCTGTGCAGACAAACCCCGCATACCAACGTGCGCGAGGCTTCGCATATGGTGCGACCATTAGTATGTTTGCGATGGCGGTAGTCATCGCTACTATTGACAACTGGACGAGCCCGATTATTGGACTCAATACCATCGATCCTGCCTTTGCATTTGTCACATACAATATCGCATTGTTCCTCTGGTTGCTATGGGGCGTCTTTGTCCTGTTGACATTTGGCACATGGGTGTTTGCCTTTATGCAGTGTGGAGGTCGGACCTATAGTTATTATGAGCAGGAAGGGTCGAGCAATGCTGATGGTTGGTAGTGTGTAAGGGTGGTTTGTGCTTTTGATAGCAATATGGATGGCACGTGTATTGATAATATATGTGCATGTTTGATACTGCTTGATCCATTTTGGCAATCTTGTGGATTGCACATTCCCCCATCTTATGATACACTTGATGCACTCAAGGCCCGGTAGCTCAGCGGATTAGAGCACCAGTCTTCGGAACTGGGTGTCGGGGGTTCGAATCCCTCCCGGGTCACCACTTTTCAGAATAGATGTTTCGTTTTCGGCATTTCGATGGTGAAATGAAGGAGTTATCTGATGAAACACCTGTTCATGATCGTATGTACGCTGTTATTGCTTGCTGCTTGTAGTGGAGCAGCCCCCGCCACTCAAGTGAACGCCGATGATGTTGTTCAGCAATTTCAAGACGCCGGATTAGAACTAACCAACATCCAAAAACCTGAACGCGGTCCCGAGTCACCACTTCCCAATTCTTATGGTGAGAATATTACATTTAACTATGCAGAGTTGGGTGATGCTGGCGGCCAGATCTTCACATGCGACACACGCGACAATTGTGATGCTGTCTACGCATACTTTGAAACTTTGGAAGGGCTGGCGGATTCGTATCTGTATCGGTCTGAGGCCGGGACAGTGATAGCGCAACTCAATAGCAGCCTTACTCCAGAGCAAGCAGAACGGTTCGCAGCAGTGATCGAAGGTCTGTAGCCAGTCTAGAACGTTGCATCTACCATATGCTAGACGTGTACGCTATGTCCGCTCGCCTGAGAGGTATAGAACTCGTGGAAATAAAGCCAAGTCCTCCAGGTCACCACAATTAAACACCATCGGGGTGTTCCGGTGGTGTTTTGATTCACAGCAATCCCTGGCCTGATCTGATTTACGCCGATCCGAAAACCATCTACTCATTTTGTGCGTATAACCAACACAGCCATTTGTAACGCCTCAATTGGGCTTTCCATATTTCAGACACCAGCGGTGTCAACGTCGTAGTATACGTCTTTGGTTCATGAATAGACATACAAAGATTGGTCGTTTACCTCTTTTTGTGTAGCATAGTGTTCCTCGTACAGTAGGAATGTGCCATGGCGCAACGTAGCGACAACGGAACATTGATGCCGCAGATACATGTTGATAATATTCAACTGCGCTTTGGTGGCGTAACCGCACTCTCAAACATCAGTCTTCACATCTATCCATCAACAATCCAGGCCATCATTGGACCCAATGGCGCAGACAAAACCAGTATGCTCAACTGCATCAGTGGCCTGTATAAACCACAACAAGGGCGCATCCTCTTTGCAGGACAAGATCTTGTGCGCCTTGCTCCTCATCAGATTGCACGACTCGGCATCGCGCGGAGTTTCCAGAATATCGAACTCTTACGACATATGAGCGTACTCGATAACCTTATATTAGACCGCCATATTCACATGAAAAGCGGTATCCTTCGGAGTGGCCTGTGTTAGGGATTGGCGCAAAAAGAAGAGGTCGCACATCGCACCTTTGTCGAGCATGTGATCGATCTGCTCGAAATCCAGCATATTCGCAAAAGTACTGTTGGTTCCTTGTCATACGGCTTGCAGAAGCGCGTGGAACTGGGGCGTACACTGGCGATGGACCCTAAACTGCTGTTGCTTGATGAGCCAATGGCCGGGATGAACAGCGAAGAAAAGGAAGATATGGCCCGCTTCATCCCTGATCAGTCAGGGATATGGACTATTTGCCATCGACCCCATCGAGACCCACGATGAATTTGTTTCTTTTCTCCCACTCGCTTGGATTGGCGAGCAGATGGTCACCGTTGCCGCTGGGTTACAAGCTGGTTTTACGATCAATTTCCCCGAATCAGCCAATACCCTTCAGGAAAACATCCAGGAAATAGGCCCTCAGGTGATGTTCTCACCACCACGTATCTGGGAAAACATGCTGAGTACCGTGCCGGTGAAGATGCAGGATAGCACCCGCCTCAAACGGATGATGTTCAACTGGGCCATGCGTACCAGCCAGGCGATGGCGGACGCACGTTTTGCCAAACAAGCCCCATCGGTTGGTCTCCAACTCCAATACAAACTGGCTCAATATCTCGTGTTTGCAGAACTCAAGGACCATCTTGGTCCGCGCTTTCTCAAACGTGCCTACACCGGCGACGCCGCGCTGGGGCCCGATGTGTTTCGCTTCTACCATGCGCTGGGCGTCAACCTCAAACAGGTGTATGGGCAGACCGAAAGTAGTGGCTTAAGCGTAATTCATCGTGATGGTGATATTAAATATCAAACGGTTGGCACACCATTACCGAATACCGAAATTCAGATTGCCGACATTGGAGAGATTCTGATACACAGCCCGCGATATTTGTGGGCTACTACAATAATCCCGAGGCCACTGCAGAGGCGTTGCGCGACAGATGGCTCTACAGCGGCGATGCGGGCTACTTCGACGATGATGGCCACCTCATCGTGATCGACCGCGCGAAGGATGTGATGACACTCCATGATGGCACCAAATGCTCGCCACAATTTATCGAGAACAAACTCAAATTTAGTCCCTACGTCAAAGAGGCGGTGGTGTTCGGCGGCGATTGGCCCTTTGTTACGGCCATGATTAACATCGACTTTGGGAATGTCGGTAAATGGGCCGAGTCCAACCAGAGCTCCTACACAACCTATACCGATCTGGCCCAGAAGGCCGCTGTCTATGCTCTGGTACGTCAGGATGTAGAGCTGGCCAACGCCCATCTCCCACCTGCAGCCCAGATCCAACGCTTTATCCTGATGTACAAGGAACTCGACGCCGACGATGCCGAACTCACTCGCACCCGCAAGGTGCGCCGGGGTTATGTCGCACAACGCTACGAGGAGATCGTAAGCGCTCTCTATGGAGATCAAGACATGCTTGACGTCAAAACCACCATTACGTATCAGGACGTCGTACCGCACTCATCAGCACCACACTGCGAATTGAACAACTCAACACGAACGGTACGCAACCAGCCCATTCGACACAGACGACACCTTCGGTCAGTATTGAATAATAGTTCAACATATGCACAACCAAGAAACCTACGTACTGGAAAAACTCGTTTGAACCGAACAGGATTTTGAATATGATGGGTTGGCACGATGCGACTCTGTGGGACATGCTGGCAAATACCAACAACTTCGAATATCTGTTTGACCTTGACTACATCTTCAAGTGGGAACACCCGGCTAAAGGGGCAACCTTCTTCACATTCTGGGTCGCACCGGTAACGATGGGTTTTGAAAATGCCAGCGACATCAGCATAGCCATTGAATCTCCACAGGGGACTATTGAAATAGCCGAACTACATATGGAGCATCCTCAGACGACACCTAATGGGCAATATGTCGAACACACCTACCGATTTGCATGACAGGAAGGAGAGAGCTCACTCAGAGCAACCGGGTTCAAGATGTATGTCCGTCAGAAACCCGCACGTTTAGAATCACAAGGCTTTGATCTTCAAGGGCATAACGGCATCAGTTTTGAGTGCACACTCATGGGCTCATAACAGCGCAACCAACGGACATTCAGTTAGTACAGTATGAGCGAAAACACACATGGACACTTTTATCCAACTCACACTTTCTGGAGTTGCCGACGGCGCCATCCTGTCACTGGTCGCACTTGGCTTTGTATTGATTTATAAAAGTAGTGACGTTATCAATTTCGCCCAAGGTGAGCTCCTGATGATTGGGAGCTATTTGACCTATGCAACGATTACGCAAATCGGGTTGGCCTGACCTATCGGCGGTGGCGTGGCAGTGGCGGCAGCAGCAGGGATTGGCGTGCTGATCGAGCAGTTGGTCTTGCGACCCATGCATGATTGGTGAGCCAGTCATTTCCGTGGTTATGATCACCATTGGGCTTTCGTCGGTGTTGCGTGTCATTATTGGTGCTATCTGGGGCACTTCCCCGCTGCCTGCACCATCCTTCATTCCCGATGATCCGATCATTCTCTTTGGTGCATCAGTTGGCGCCAATCGGCTGTGGGCCATCGGGCTATCGATTGTGATGTTGGCAGCCCTGACGATCTGTTTCCGGCGCACCAGCGAGGGTATCGCGATGCGTGCCGTCGCCGATGATCAGCAGGCCGCCCTCTCGATGGGTATCAGTGTCAAACACATCTGGGCCGTTTCATGGGCCATCACCGCCACCGTCGGTAGCATTTTGCGGGCGAGTATCTTTGGTGGAGTTGGTGCGAATATCGCAACCGTAGGACTGATCGTCTTTCCGGTGGTTATCATGGGAGGACTCGACAGCATCCCTGGGGCCATCGTTGGCGGCCTCGTCATCGGTTTATTGCGTGCGTACGCTGGCGGATATCTGCCACCCGAACTGGGGTTGGGCGAGGTGGCACCCTTCATCGCCCTGGTATTTATTCTGCTCCTTCGACCGTATGGACTCTTTGGGCAATGCATTATTGAACATGTGTAGCAGACGAGGATAAACTATGCGAAGCGGCGTCTTTCACACCACCTACACTGACGATGTATCACTCCGACCAACCCGCATTATGCAGGTACGGATTGCACTCGTTATGATCGCGGCACTAGCATTTCCCTTTTTCGCCGATGGCTACTGGCTCACACTGGCCAATACCATTTTGATTGCATCCATCGCCGCCATTGGTCTGAACATTCTTGTTGGTTACACTGGTCAAATCAGCATCGGTCACGGTGGGCGCATATACGGCAGGGCTCCTCGCATCGCGCGCTACGATTGAGGGCGAAGCAGCATCAGGCGAACCGATCAAGATCGGTGCTACCTTCGACCTGACCGGCGCAACGGCAGATGTTGGTGCACCCTACTCTGAAGGGCTGTTAACTTACATTGATTGGAAAAATGACCAGGGTGGTATTGATGGCCGTCCACTCGAACTCATTCACGACGACTACGCCTATGAGGTACCACGGGCCGAAGAACGCTACTCGCAGTATGTGACTCAGGATGAGGTGGTGGCTTTTGCCGGATGGGGAACCGGCGATACAGAAGCTCTTAAAGAAACCATTTCCGCAGATCAGATTCCTTTCATCTCCGCCTCTTACTCCAAGAATCTGGCCGACCCTGCCGAAACCCCCTACAACTTCCTGGTTGGGACGACCTATAGCGATCAACTCATCATTGCCCAAACGTGGGCACTCGAAGATTGGGCGGCCCAGGACAATACCGATGTACCGAGATTCGCGTACCTTGTAAACGATAGCCCCTTTGGTACATCGCCCTTACCTGCCGGGGTTGCACACGCAGAGAAAAACGGCCTGGAAACACCGCTGGAAGTCCCATCGCCGCGTGGTGCCACTGATCTCACACCCCAGTTGACCCAGATCAGTGAGTATGGCGCAATGTGTTTCTACAAAACGTCTCCAGTCCAGCGTCACTCACGATGCGGAACGCCAGCACTCTGGGATTGGATGGGCAGTTTGTTTGCCTGAACTGGTGGGCCAACGAACTACTGGTCACGCTGGGGGGTGAGGATGCCGAAGGTGTCGCTGGTGCGATTCCGTTTGCCCCACTATCAACTGGTGCCGAGGGCGCACAGGTGGTTCTGGATTATGCGGAGGAAAACGGCATCGACCTGACCGGGAAAGACATCCCGTACGTACAGGGCTGGTGGGCCATGGCCATTCTTGTTGAAGGCATCGAGCGCACAGTGATGCATGGGAATGAGTTGACCAGTGAAAACATCAAAGCTTCGGTGGAGTCGCTCGAAAACTTTAGCACGGATGATGTCACCGCACCGATTACCTTTACCGCCGATGATCACCGTGGCAACAAGACCCTCCGCATGTATCAGTCACAGAGGGTGTGTGGGAACCTGTGACAGATTTTATGAGTGCAGAGTAACAGTATGTTGGTATTGAACAATATCGAAGTCATGTACAACGATGTCGTTCTGGTGCTCAAAGGCTTGTCGTTGCAGGCGCAGGAAGGGCAGATTGTGGCGCTGTTGGGGAGCAACGGCGCCGGTAAAAGCACCGCTCTCAAAGCGATTAGTGGGTTACTCCAGCCGGAGAACGGTGAGGTATCCGATGGGAACATCACCTTCCTCGGGAAATCGTTGATCCAGCGTGACGCAGCAGACATTGTGCGGGAGGGCGTCTTCCTGGTGATGGAAGGGCGACGTGTGTTTGAGCATCTCACCGTCGAGGAGAATCTTCGGGCCGGTGCGTATACACGGCGTGGCAATGCCGCACAGGACGTCGATCTGGTGTACGAGTATTTCCCACGTCTGCGCGAGCGTCGTACCCAGACGGCTGGCTTCCTCAGCGGCGACGGACAACAGATGCTGGCGATCGGGCGGGCGTTGATGGCGCATCCCCGCCTGATGCTGCTCGACGAGCCATCACTTGGTCTTGCACCCTTGCTCGTTGAAGAAATTTTCCGTATCATTAAGCGTATCAATCAGGAACAAGGTACAACGATCTTACGCGTAGAACAAAATGCCCGTCTCGCGTTAGATGTGGCTGATTATGTGTATATTATGGAGAGTGGCCGGATCGTGCTGGATGGTTCGCCAAAGGACTTACAGAACAATGCGGATGTGCGTGAATGCTACCTGGGGCTCAACGAAGTGGGCAAGCCCAAGAGCTATCGTGAAGTCAAACATTACAAACGCCGTAAATGCTGGCTCTCTTAATATGCGAGGCATCCTTTTCACAATTGTGTTCGTATCAATAATGTAAGCACAAAGTATATAGAACAGTCCATATTTGTAGCTAGAGGGAAAGTGCTATGTTTTATGATGTCAGCAATTTACCCGTTCTGATTATGTTGTTATTGGTTTTAGCACCATTCTTACTTGTTGGTGGCCCACTCCTTCTCACATGGCTGAATGGCAAATCATACACCGATAAGGATGGAACCAGCGAAGAGGCAACGGAAAACGCGTAATCTTTCCATCTGGACGACAGTTACACGTAGGTAACTCGCAAACGTAATCTATCGAGATGCTTCATTTATCACCGCAGGAAGCATCTCATTTTATATACCTATGGATATTTTTGCGTATATTTTCATTATACTTACAATTTTTGTTGCACTATTTCAGCTTTCTCTGGTGCTAGGTGCACCTCTGGGTGAATTAACTATGGGAGGCAAGTATCCTGGAAAACTTCCAGTTAAAATGAGAATAGCTGCATTTATACAAATATTAATTTTAGTGCTTTTTGCATATTTTGTTATTTCCAAAGCAGGTATTGCTTTTGGTTCGCATTATGGTATTGCAAACATTGGTATTTGGATTGTGGTAGCATTTTTCATTTTTGGATCATTTGTCAATTTAGTGTCGCCAAGTAAGAAAGAAAAAGTAATTATGGGGCCATTGAATTTAATTGCTCTCATAAGCTCTTTCTTTGTTGCCATATATTAAAAACATGAACACTATCGAAACATTTTATGCCTCATTTGACACGCGTGTTCGTGATATTGTGGCCTACGGCTACAAGCACTCTCTTGCGTTCCGACAGCGGATGGAAGCGGTCCAACTCACCCCTGCCGATATACAAACCGTCGTCGATCTGAGTCGCCTGTCGGTACTGCCTAAAGAAGATCTGGTTACGTTGCAGAGAGAGTCCCGACCTTGGCGGCATGCTGACTGTTCCGATTCACAGCCTCCGCCGTATTTTCCAATCACCTGGCCCCATTCACGACCCCAAACCAGACGAACCCGGCTCATGGCGTTGGGCACCGGCGCTGCATGCAGCCGGTTTTGGTCAGGGGGACATTGTGCTGAACGCTTTTGGTTATCATTTAACACCCGCCGGGGCAATGTTCGAGGAAGGGGCACGCGAAGTAGGCTGTACGGTGGTGCCCGGCGGTATCGGCAATCAGGGCCAACAGATTGAAACCATCGTGACCTTGGGAGTGACGGCATATGTTGGTTTACCCAGCTACCTCAAAGCCCTGCTGGAAAACGCTCAGAAAAGCGATTGTGACTGCAGAGCCACTTCCCCTCTCACTGCGGACACTACTTCAGGACGACTATGGAATCGACGTGTTCCAGGTCTATGGCACCGCATGGTTGAGGGAGAGAAATATATGATGCAATTACACAATTCGATCATCATTGTGACCACTGTTGGATTATTGCTTACAGCCTGCACCAACACCACTGCACAAACACCTAACCCGACTTCCACAACCGATCCTCTCCAGCAGCGCACACCAGTACCTGCTCAAACAAATGAGGCAACATCAGCACCGCTACAAGGCCCCGCTGTTATTAGTAATGATAGTGCTATCACCGCCTGGGCATACCTTGGCCATGAATCGGTCACAGCAGATCCTGCATCAGCGGACAAGGTGCGGGAGTTCGGTGACAGGATTCAACGCGCCTGGCTGGTGGAAAACGAGGAGGGCTATGAGCTTATCTGGGTGGCACTTCCGTGTTCTACCCAACCCATTGTGGTCATCGCTGAGGCGTCGCTTGACCTCTGGCCTGGAGAGAGTGTCAGACCTGATTGTGATGCGATGTCGGTGGTTCATCTGATAACTATCACGACCGAGATCACCACACTGCTTGAGCAATGGACCCTCACCCTGCATCCTCCATCATACAAGTGAGCGTGAGAAGGTGGCTCCAAGTAATGATGGTTTGCAGGCGGCTCCAAGCCGCCTCTACCTGTGCAACATCATCTCGTTGCGGCGGTTTGCAACCGCCGTTCAGCATCACCCCATACCTACCTGTGCAACATCATCTCGTTGCGGCGGTTTGCAACCGCCGTTCAGCATCACCCCATACCTACCTGTGCAACATCATCTCGTTGCGGCGGTTTGCAACCGCCGTTCAGCATCACCCCATACCTACCTGTGTAACATCATCTCGTTGCGGCGGTTTGCAACCGCTGTCGCTCCGACCAATTCACGTACTATTATTATTTGAATATCTTTCTGACTTGACGGGCGGCGCGTATACCCGACTCAATCGCCCCGTCGATATAGCCACGCCAACCAAGGGCAATGTCGGCACCCGCAAAGAACACCTGCCCCTCGACTTGAATCAGGTCAGGGAGGAGTGCGGCCTGTCCTGGGCGAAGATTGGCCCAGGTCCCTTGTGCCAGTGGGTCTGCGGTCCAGTTATGTCCATACCTCCACACCTGGCAGCAGCGGCGCCAGTGCATCTCTGGCCCACTCCAACGTAAACACTTCAGGTGCTGTTGAACCAAACCCAATCAACCATGTACTGCCTTTCGACCATGGATTACCTTTCTCAACATGACTTGCCATCAACAATGAAAAAAGGTGTTCCTCTGGTGCGAGGGCTAGTAACCCTGGAAACTTTCCTTTGACACGCACAAAAACCTTTACTCCTAATCCGGCATGACGTTGTTGGGCAACCCGTTGCTTGGCCTCGTTGAGTGCAGGGGTGAAGGTAATGTTGGCCCAGGTATTCAAAGGTATCGCAACGACCACCGCCCGCGCCGTGTACTGATGGCCCTGATCCGTTCGTACTACTACCCCCTCTGAAGTCTGATCGATCTGGGTAACCACTTGTCCGATGCACACTCCTGCACCGCTGTCCTCTAGCATCCGCTCGATCAGTACTGATGTCCCTTTCTTGATGACATAGGTACCATTTACATCGGAAAGTTTTGCAAAGTCGTCCGTTCCCAGCAGGGCCTGTAGACGCAATAATTCAGTCTGTCCGCTTTCGTCTAGCGGCGAACTCAGATCTGAGGTTAACATCGCATACAAGAGATCGCGTTGGAGTGGTGGTAGGTCAAGCCGTTTGAATCGCTTGGACAGGGGAACGTTTGCATATGGCATCCATTCCCGGTGGGTCAGCGGGTCATAAGGAAATGGAAACAGGTCATCAGTTTGTGGCTTGGCATTGTACAGTGCAGCATATGCCTCTTCAAGTAGTACGTACCCTTTTTCCGCATCAAGCGTGTGGAGCTTTCCTTGGGACAACACGCGGATTTCGTCGATATCATCCTCACTACCCCATCCCACCTTTAACCCGTAGCGTGTAATCTCTGACCAGATATGCGGTTGCGACCAGTGGACATACGCACCACCTACTTCAAACGGGTGGCCATTATGTGTATCGCGCCAGGTACGCCCACCAATGCGATCCCGCCCTTCAATGATGAGGGAACTCAACCCCGCAGCACGTAACTCTCGGGCTGCAGTAACCCCCGCAAAACCCCCACCAACAATAATGATGTCGTGCATTTGTTGTTGCTCCCTGCTATTCATTAACTCTTCAGCGACGCACGATATTTCGTCACACCAGGAAAGCCATAATCAAAATAGTTGGCATGATATGTAATGTATGGTTTAAAGCCTGAACTTTCATAGAGGCTGCGTGCGATATCGTTGCCGTGGATAACCATAATCCCGATGGTGTCGTGACCGCGTTGACGTGCCTCAGCGAAGGCCTCTTGCATTAGGCGCTTACCCAAGCCAAGTCCTCGCGCTTCTGGCACTACCCCCACTGACTCGATAAGCACGGGGGCCTGTGGCGCAAGGAAAGGAGTGTTGCGACTACCCCAAAACACCTCATAATGTTGCTGAAACTCCTCCGTCATTGAGTCACTCCACGACAGATGTGTGGCAATGTCGGTAAGCTTCTCCAAACGTAATGGTCGACGATCCTCTTGCACTTGAGGTGGCTCAAAGACCACACAGGCAGCCACAGGTTGACCATCTTTTTCCAATACGATAAACTCCTCGGTGCGCCCCCAGTTCGAAGCATTTAGTGTGAACATCGCCTCGACAAACGTGTGTGGTGACACACCCAACGGTTCAAGCAAGTCATCCCAAAGAGATCGCTCAAACGGTACACTCGCAGCAATCTGGTCAATGCGTGCCAGGAAGGCGGCATCTGCTAGCGTTGCGCGGCGCACCGTAATGCCATATCTGTTACTTTCGGTCGCAACTGTTTGCATCTTGCAACTCCTTATGAAATAACATACAATACGTATGTGAATGCCATGTATTGTATTAACATACGCAGCGTATGTCAAGTGCGAGGTGCGTTTATGTCTGAAACTAAAGTACGCCGATCACGCACAGAGATGATTGCCGAGACGACCACCAAGCTGATTGCTGCAGCCCGCCGTTCTTTTGCACAGGTCGGATATGCTGTGACATCGATGGATGAGCTTTGTGCAGAGGTTGGTCTCACACGTGGTGCGCTCTATCACCACTTTGGCGGCAAAGAAGGGCTTCTGGAGGCAGTGGTCAAACAGATTGACCAGGAGATGGGTGCGAAGATGGATGCCGTGTGGTACTCGACCGATGATCGCTGGGAGGGGTTTCAATTAAGCTGTCAAACGTATCTCAGCCTTACACTCGACCCTGAAGTCCAGCGCATTGTGCTGCAAGATGCACCTGCCGTCCTGGGGCAGCGGTTACGTGACATCGATGCACAAGCTTCGATTGCCTATATCACTGAGGAACTGCGTGTCCTTATGGGACAGGGGCGAATCAGCGAGACAGACCCGGAAGCGCTGGCCTGGATGCTCAATGGTGCGATGATGGATGCTGCGCTGTGGATCGCCGCCAGCGACAATCGGGAAGACGCGCTCAAGAAAGCGCAGCAGAGTCTCGCGATGATTCTGAACGGGATTGCAACCAAGCATTGAGCAAGAGCACAGGTTTATAGCCAGTAGCAACAGATTGCAACCACCGTTCAGCGGCTCAAAGCCGCTGCTACAGTTCCCTGAAAACAATAATCTCTTGTTGCGGCGGATTGCGAGCACCGTTCAGCTGGCGCCGATTCTGAACGGCATAGCAATAAGAGACTGAGTAAGAAAATGGTTTTATAGTGAGCAGTAGCGGCGGTTTACAACCGCCGTGTGCAGTACCACACGACTGTTCAGCGGTCAGCAGCCGCTGCTACCCTTACAACCTGACTATATACACGACTACCCCCCTTCCGGCCACGTCGTTGCGAGCAGTGCGGGCAACACTACACCTGCCGGACCACGCAACGAGTAGTGCACATCGCCGGTCAATGGTGTCGCATCGGGGTTAATCTCCACAACTGTTGTGCCACGCTGCAAGGCTTCGTATGGCAGTGAGGCTGCGGGATGCACCAGCGCCGAGGTACCAATCGAGAGGAACAGATCGCAGCCTGTCGTCGCGGCATAAGCAGCGTCGAGCGCGGTAAGCGGCAATGTCTCACCAAACCACACAACATCGGGACGCAGCAAGCCATTGCAGCTAGGGCAGCGGGGTGGTACCTCGTCGGTTTCGTCCCATTGATCGACAATGGTGTTATCATCGAAACACTTGGTGCGCGTGATGTTGCCGTGTAGTTCAATGACGGTCTGGCTCCCCGCCTGCTGGTGAAAGCCATCCACATTTTGCGTTATCACCGTAACCTGCGGGATATGTTGCTGCAAGGTTGCCAGCGCAAAGTGGCCCGGGTTGGGCGCCGCATGCGAAACCAGTTCACGACGCCATGCATACCATTCCCAAACCAAACGTGGGTTACTCATAAAGGCTTCGGGCGTGGCAAGTTCCTCCGGGCGATACTGCGCCCACAGACCGGTCTGAGCATCGCGGAAGGTGGGAATGCCACTCTCTGCGGATATGCCTGCGCCGGTCAGCACCACGACATGCTGCGCGGTGCGAAGTGCATCAATAAGTGCTGATGAAATTGTGGTTGTGTTCATCCTCTACATTCCTTCTGTGTTATCGGGTGTCCTTTCCTATAGCATACAACAGGAATCGCATACGTCCAGTACAATCCTGAGCATCTGCTATATCCGCAGATGTGAACAGGCACCCTTCAAAACTGCTGCAAATTCTTCGTTATCCGCAACTTCTTGTATTGATACCGGAGGTTGAGGATGAGGTGGATGCGGTTGGAGCGAAAGCTGCCACCAGCCAACATCGTGCCACTGGCCAAGTTTATACCCTGCCTCACGATGAACGCCGATATGCCGAAAGCCCAGCACTTCGTGAGCATGTACACTGGATGGGTTGGGGAGCGTAATGACTGCATAGGCGTTGTAAAACCCCTGTAACCGTAAGACATTAAACAGCCCTGTGTAAAGCGCACGACCAACACTAGCGCGTTGTGCATTGTGCGCTACATACACCGATACTTCGACCGACCACTGGTAGGACATGCGCGTCCGATGAGGGTTCGCATAGGCATAACCGATAACCTGATCGTTCTGTAAGCAGACCAGCCAGGGAAGACGGGTGAGCGTGGTGGCGATACGCTGCTGCATTTCGTCCACCGTTGGCGGGTGCAGTTCAAACGAGATCGATGTTGTACTGACAATTGGTGCATAGATCGCCAGGATCGACGCTGCATCGTGTGTGGTTGCGAGCCTGATCTGTGTTGCCATAGCTTGTGTCCATCATTTGAAAGTGCGAATAGTTTCAATCACCTGATCACGTGCGATCTTGATAACCTCACCGTTGCGTGGTTTCACTTCGATCTGCTGGGCTGATAACAGCCGTTCGCTGATCACTACGCGGAGTGGCAGGCCAATCAGATCGGCGTCGTTGAATTTGACACCCGGTGTCTCCTGCCGGTCGTCGTAGAGTGTTCGCAAGCCTGCATGGCGCAAATCGTCATAGAGTTCGTCACCTGCTGCGCGGACTTCACCTTTTTTCCCCAGCAGCACCAGATGAATATCAAAGGGCGCGAGTGCGCTGGGCCAGACAATCCCCGCGTCGTCGTGATGCTGCTCAACAATGATCTGTAGCAGGCGCTCCAGCCCAATGCCGTACGATCCCATTACGACTGGTTGGGCCACACCATTCTGATCGAGGTAGGTGGCGCCGAGTGCCTCGGTGTAGCGGGTGCCCAGTTTGAAGATATGTCCAATCTCGACCCCGCGCTCCAATATGAGAGGTGCACCACACTGCACACATATGTCACCAGCACGCACCGTTGCCACATCACCTGTGAGAGTCGCCTGCCAGTCGCGGGCATACACCACATGCTGTAGGTGGTATCCCTCGCGGTTCGCACCGCTCACCAGACCTCCTCCGGCGACGATGGATTGGTCAGCCACAACGATGATTGTTTTATCCTCATCTTCTGCCGCCAGATCGGTGCGAATGGATAGCCCGACCGGAGAAGCATAGCCCGCCACCGCACCACTTGCTGCAATCTGCTCGGCGGTAGCAGGTGTGAGTGCTGAGACACCCAAAAGTGAGCGCACCTTAATTTCGTTGACTTCCAGATCGCCACGAATGACGACAAAGATACAGCCGTGTTCCGGCGTGTCGAAGAACACAGCCTTGGCCGTCGCCGCTTCCGGCACATCAAGGAATGTGGCAACTTCGGTAATCGTAGTACAGTTCGGTGTGGCGACTTCTTCCATCATGTGTTCGCTTATGGTGGTGTTATCGTATTGTGCAACGGCAATTTCAACGTTAGCGGCATAGTTACAGTTCTTACAGATAGCTAGTGTATCTTCACCTGATGCTGAAAGTGTCATGTATTCGCACGCCTCACGTCCACCCATTTCGCCTGTAGCAGCGGAGACCTTGACAAACTGGACTCCACAACGCTCGAAGATAGACTCAAATGCCTGGGCAAGCTGCTCATACGCAGCGTCGAGTCCCGCATGGGTGGCATCGAGTGAGTAGGCATCGAGCATGGTAAACTCACGCGTCCGTACCAGACCATTGCGGGGGCGCATCTCGTCGCGGTACTTGGTGTGGATCTGGTAGACTACTGCCGATAGCTGCCGATATGAGGTGATCTCGCGCCGTGCCAGTTCGGCAATGGCTTCCTCGTGGGTTGGCGCAAAGATCAGCGAGCGCTCGCTACGGTCGGTCAGGCGCAACATGAGTGGGCCGTAATCGTGGTAACGCCCGGTCTGTTGCCAGGCTTCCGCAGACTGGACGACGGGCGTACGAAACTCCTGTGCCTCGATGTGTGCCATCTCATCATGTATGATCGCTTCGATGTTCCGCAACACACGCATGCCCAGTGGCAAAAGCGCAAACCCACCCGCAAGCAGTGGGCGAGCTAACCCGGCACGCAACACCAACTGATGGGCCTGACTGTCGGCATCACTCGGCGCTTCACGCAAAGTGCGCCCGAAAAGGACTGAAAAACGCATGAGCAACCTCCATTTTATGACACATAAAAACGCCCCTGAGCAGCTATTGCTCAAGGACGGAAAAACCGCGGTACCACCTTGTTTGGAGCCAGATGGCTCCCACTCTGCCGCTACAGCCCGATAGGCGATAGCGCATCCCGATCACGGAGGACTGGCCGGTAGATCTTATCGTTGAGAGGCTAGAGACGAGGGACTAGTAATTGTGCGGCGAGTGATCTTATGACCACTACTAGCCTCTAGCTTCCAGTCTCAAGTCTCTTGTCAACGGTTCGACCACAACTCAAGGGTGGGTTCGGTGTTGGTTTGCTGGTCAGGCTTGCACCATCCCTGACTCGCTGGCTGTCCAACCACACACGTACTGTTCCCCGTCAATGTCATTTGGATATCTATTGGCGTGATTGTAGCATTCGCAACAAGCACATGTCAATTGGTCGCTGGCAGGATAGTTAAGATAAAGCAGAATAAGTAAAAGTGACAGGTCTCTCTATTGCAATTCTGTCAAACATGCAACGAGTACCAACCAAAGTACGTTGTATATGGTGGAGCGTTATGGTTGAATTGACGAAAGACGGTTCTTCAGGCATGATAGGCGCGGTTTTTTGTGGTGAGGGTACTGTTGCAGGTAACTCCCAGACAAAAGACTATTACCATAGAAGTTATACGACCCTTTTATAGAACTACAGATAGGTGGAACAAAGGTAATGACCGAATCTAGCAAGCGTTCTCGTACACCAAAAGAATATGCGCATCTCTTTGGGACGGGGTTAGCAATGGGTGCTGCGGATATTGTCCCTGGTGTTTCTGGCGGGACCATGGCGTTTATAATGGGCATTTACGAGGAACTGATCAATGCCATCAAATCATTTAACATCAAGTTCGCACAACTTCTCTTCCAGGGCAGGATTAAAGCCGTTTTTGACCATATTCCCTGGCAATTTTTGATGGTCCTCTTTACCGGCGTTGGTATAGCTATTATTACCCTTGCCAATGGCATCGAATGGATGCTTAACAATGAGAGAGAACTGCTGTTTTCCTTTTTCTTTGGGCTAATCGTGGCCTCGATTATTGCGGTTGGGGCAAAGATACGGTGGTCAGTTATCACTGGTATTATGTTGTTGGTCGGGGCCGTTGTGGCCTTTATCATTGTGAATTTAATTCCTCAAGATATGCCAAACGACCCGATTACGCTCTTTTTCAGTGGGATGATTGCTATTATGGCGATGATTCTCCCTGGTATCTCCGGCTCATTTCTGTTGTTAATTCTCGGGCAATATGACTTCGTACTAGAATCAGTGGCATCATTTAATTTACTTGCCATTATTCCGGTCGGACTTGGCGCTATTGTAGGCATTATGGGTTTCTCACGTGTATTGAGCTGGCTTTTGCGAAACTATGAACAGGCCACAGTTGCCACACTTGTGGGATTTATGATCGGCTCACTGTGGGAAATCTGGCCCTGGAAAGAAGTGCTTGAGACACGTATCGATCGACACGGTGAGATTGTGCCATTGATTGAGCGCAACATTTTGCCGAATATGGCAGCAGGTGCATTCTGGTTGGCTCTGGGCCTGGCCATAGTTGGCTTTGTGCTGGTGACAGTGATCGATCGGCAGCAGGGACGATCAACATAAAGAGGCGTAGAGGAAAACACAGATTATGCATCCAGCATTGACTGTTTTTACCCAGGATATCGCTTTAACGGGTGATATCAAAACAGACATGACCACTTTGTTGACCCAGCATGGCCAATCCAAAACCGTCGGACACCACATGCGTGTGGCGGCTGAAGCCAAGCGTTTAGCACAACGTTGGAACGCACATGGTGATGACGCCGAAATTGAGGGATGGTTGCACGACATCAGTGCAATTGTCCCACCAGACCAGCGCATTACCCTTGCCGAACAGCTAAACCTTGAGATTTTGCCCGAAGAGCGGGCGGTACTAATGATTATTCATCAAAAGCTCTCAGCAGTCATTGCACAGGTCATTTTTGGCATTGATAACCCTGCCATTCTCAGCGCGATGGGGTGCCACACCACGCTCAAACAGCATGCCACCGCATTCGACAAAATCGTTTTTATCGCCGACAAGATTAAGTGGGATCAAGCAGGGGATCCACCCTATCTGACAGAACTGCTTGCGGCTATGGAGCAATCGCTGGACCATGCGGTGTTCTGTTATGTCGATTACCTGTGGCAACGCCGTGATACGCTACTGGTCGTGCATCCCTGGCTGGCAGACGCCCATGGAGAATTGAGCGAACAGTTGCAGTAAGACGGAAGATATCTCACCTGTAACCTCATACCTCCTGAACCATACATGATGATACCAAAACATATAATGCCGTGAGGATGATATGAGTATCGATGAACAACTGGCCGAGCGTTTTGTCTGTTGCAAGTGTAATCAGCAAGGTGCTTATGTAAAGCGTTTTTCGGCAATCGGCACCGGATTATCCAAATTACTCGATATCCAGCACAATGTCTTTATTGCTACCTCGTGTAGTTCGTGTGGATACACCGAGATATATAACCCCGACATTCTCGAATCACGCAGCCACGCAACCGATGTACTGGATCTTCTGTTTGGTGGCTAGACCAGTTTCGTTTTCGTTGCGTTGGAAAGCCGATGCATGCCATCGCGCAAATTGCTATACATATCGCGATAGACAGCGTAGTTATAGTTGTATTTTTCCTGTGCTTCAGGATTCGGCTCAGTCACCTGAGCAACCTGCACACACTTGTTCACAGCATCAGGTACATCAGCAAACAGACCTGCGCCTATGCCAGCCAGCAATGCAGCCCCATAGGCCGGACCTTCTTCGGCCACAAGCGTCACCACCGATGTGCCGTAGATGTCAGCCTGCATTTGCCGCCAGAGCGGGCTACGTGCACCGCCACCCGTTGCACAAATCTCATCGGCGGCGATGCCCAATTCACGCATGATGGTCAGACCATCACGCAGTGAGAAAACCACACCTTCCATCACCGCACGAATCATATGGGCGGCACCATGCCGTGTCGTGAGTCCCACAAACGCACCGCGTGCCAGTGGATCGAGGTGGGGCGTGCGTTCGCCAGTCAGGTAGGGTAAAAACAGCAGACCTTCACTGCCCGGTGGCACCATTTCAGCCGCAACCGCCATTTCGTTGTAAGACAATTCGTGGGTTCCCGAGTCGGACTCACGCAGGATATCGCGCATCCAGCGTAGTGATCCGCCAGCAGCCAGTGTTACGGCCATCAGGTGATATTGGTTTGGCACCGAGTGGCAGAAGGAGTGCAAGCGCCCCTGTGGATCGAATGCAGCGTTGTCGGCGTGGGCAAACAGCACCCCACTGGTGCCAATGCTACTACTCAACACTCCAGGCTTAACAATACCCGTGCCGATAGCCGCTGTAGCATTGTCGCCGCCCCCCGCGATCACGGGAGTGCCCGATGGCAGGCCAAGTACATCGGCAACATCTTCTAACAAAGAACCCGTCACCTGTGGCCCTTCATACACTTTGGGCAGCCAGTCGTGCGGGATATCGAGTGCGGTGAGGATTTCGTTGCTCCAATCACGTTTGTGCAGATCCAGCAATAAGGTACCTGCGGCATCTGCGGCATCTGTCGCACTCACACCCGTCAGTTTAAGGCGAATATAGTCTTTGGGAAGCAATACTTGTGTGACACGCGCAAAGTTATCCGGTTCATGGTTACGTAGCCACAGGATTTTGGGCGCCTGAAAGCCCGTCAGCGCCGGGTTGCCCGCAATCTCGATCAACCGTGGAGCACCAACACGCAAGGTCATTTCATCGCACTCAGCCGCAGTGCGCTGGTCGTTCCACAGGAGCGCGGGGCGAATAATGTCTCCATCGTTTCCCAAAAAAGTCGCACCATGCATCTGGCCGGTCAATCCCAATCCAACGATCTGGGCAGTATCGACACTCGCCTCTTTGAACACATCGCGCAGAGCTTCCTGTGCACCACGCCACCAATCCAACGGGTCTTGTTCGCTCCAAAGGGGGTGAGGTGCAGACAGTCCATACTCGGACGTAGCAGTTGCGAGCACACGACCATCTTCGTTACAGAGCAACGCTTTCGCTCCTGAAGTGCCAATATCAAGACCAAGGAGGTATGGCATGATTGTTCCTTTGCATTCAGTGCACAATTAGTTATGTTTAATGTGTGTGGTTTGTGAAATTGCTGCTTATTATATCACGTTCACAGGGGCATAAGACACCACAGGGCTGTGTCACCACAGAGAGATGGGAAGGAAAAAATGCCCTGAACAAGCATATCCAGGGCACATACATACCAGCCATTGGCAAGAGTACTACTTCTGCTGGAATGCTGCATCAAACGCAACGTTCGATGGCACAATCTCAAGATTACGTACGGTTTGCAGCGCTTCTGGTGCGCCCTGATCGCGGCTCATGCCGTTGTCTTCCCACTCAATCGAGTATGGTCCTTCATACCCGATATCGTTCAAGGCACGGAACACGCGCTCAAAGGGAACACCTCCACGTCCAGGCGAGACAAAATCCCAACCACGTCGCTGGTCGCCAAAGAGCAGATGTGAGCCAAGAATACCGTTACGTCCGTTGAGGACACGGATCGACTCTTTGACATGCATATGATAGATACGATCCTTGAAGCCATAGACGAACTCAACCGGATCAACCATCTGCCAGTACAGGTGGCTGGGATCGAAGTTGATGCCAAAAGCCTCACGATGATTGATAGCTTCCAACGTGCGCTGGGTCGTCCAATAATCATAGGCGATTTCAGAGGGGTGCACCTCCAGCGCAAATTTGACTCCTACCTCATCGAATACGTCAAGAATAGGATTCCAACGGTTGGCAAAATCCTGATAGCCATCTTCAATCATTTGGGGGGGAACTGGGGGAAACATAGCGAGGACATGCCAGATCTTCGATCCGGTAAAACCATTGACTATCTTCACACCAAACGCTGCGGCGGCCCGTGCAGTGTTTTTTATCTCCTCAGCGGCTCGTTGCCGTACACCCTCAGGATCACCATCGCCCCAGACGTGGGGAGGAAGAATGCCCTTGTGGCGCTCATCAATTACCGCATCACACACAGCCTGGCCAACCAGATGATTACTGATCGCAAAGCATTGAAGGCCATGGCGTTCGAGAAATTCGCGTTTCTGGCGTACATAACCATCGCTCTCTAATGCTTTGGTAACCTCAAAGTGATCACCCCAGCAGGCGAGTTCTAACCCATCGAATCCCCACCCTTTGACCTTTGTAGCGAGTGTTTCCAGTGGTAGATCAGCCCACTGGCCAGTAAATAATGTCACAGGTCGTGTCATATATTGCTCCTTGTACGTATCAAACAATGTTTTGCCTGAAAATACATAACAGATGCTACGTTGCTGCTGTGGGCGGCACGACACGCGCCCCTGGAATGTCACGTAGCACTCGTTCAGGGCCGGCTGGCGCGTATACAACAATCAAACGCAAAGGCTCAACTCCCGTGTTCAGCGTCGAATGGTACATATCTGCGGGAATGTAGATGCTGGCACCAGCACGTACATTGATGGGCGGCTGGTCATCAATCATTTGTGCTCCCTCACCAGCAATGACATAGATAATCTCATCGGCACCAGGATGATTGTGTCGCTCATGTCCTTGGCCTGGCTCCAAAATGACTTCGCCAAAACTAAAATGTGCAGCACCTGTTACCGCTGGCTCGCTCAAGAATTGGGCCTTGCCCCAGTCAAAGACAATGGTTTCAACATCGTCCCCATAGACAATCCAACCTGATTGTTGCATAAAAATGCCTCCTCTACAAAGCTAATAGGTTGGTTCAACCCAGGCGCCGCTCCCTGCCGACTTTTCGACCGCATCGAGCACCGCCTGACAGCGTAAGCCATCCTCGAAGGTCGCGTCTGGTGTGATACCCTTCGCAATACCATTCAAGAGATCGTACACACCATGGGTGAAGGTATGCTCCCAACCGATGATGTGGCCAGGAGGCCACCACGCGCTCAGATATTTGTGGGTGCCATCGGTCGTGAGTATGTTGCGGAAGCCACGCACCTCGGGCGGATCATCGCTGAACAGCACATTGAGTTCGTTCATCCGCTCCAGATTAAAGACGATACTGCCTTTGCTCCCATTGATTTCAAACGAGTTGTAGTTGGCGCGGCCATTGGCAAAGCGGGTTACCTCAAATGTCCCGATGGCATCGTTGGCAAAGCGTGCGAGAAACAGTGCCGCGTCGTCGACGGTGACTTCGCCCATCTGCTGACCACCTGCCGCAGCTAAACCACCACTTGTTTCCGCCAGTACCGGACGTTGCTTGATAAAGGTATTGGTCAGCCCCGTTACGCTAGCAATCTCGCCGACCAGCATCCGCGCCAGATCGACAATATGTGCGCCAAGATCACCAAGGGTGCCGGAGCCTGCCACATTTTTTTGCAGCCGCCACACCAGCGGGAAGTTTGGATCCATAATCCAGTCTTGCAGATAGACCGCGCGCCAGTGATACACCTTCCCAATCCGCCCTTCCTCGATAAGTTTTTTCGCCAGTTGGACAGCAGGAACGCGTCGGTAGTTAAAATTGACCATGCCAACGACACCAGCTTTTTGCACCGCAGCCAACATCTGTTTCGCTTCATCAAGGGTGTTCGCCAGTGGCTTTTCACAGAAGATGTGTTTGCCATGTTGAGCAGCGGCAATCGAGATGGCTGCATGTGTGTCGCCCGGTGTGGAGACATCGATCAGACCGATGTCATCACGAACTACGAGCTTACGCCAATCGGTTTCGACGCTCTCCCATCCAAACTGATCGGCAAAGGTTTGTACCGCTTCCGTATCACGTCCACACACTGTTCTCAAAACGGGTTGTAGGGCAACATCTGGGAAAAACGCCTGTACCTGACGATAGGCATTTGAGTGTGAGCGCCCCATAAATTTGTAGCCAACAAGTCCAACATTCATGGTATTTGTCATTGGTTGCCTCCGTGCTACCCACATTCATTGTAGGTAGCAAATGAGTTCTGTTATGCACGATAATCACCAGTAATGGTCGTGAATTCAATACGATTGCCAAACGGATCACAGCAGAAGAAGCGCGGGCGTCCCGGGATTGATATAGTATCGTAGGTCAGGTATCCGGCGTTGTTCAGGTGTTCACGTAGTGCCGCAACATCGTCGACCTCGATACACAGGTGCCGCTCCGATGGATCGTCGCATGGCTCTTCTGCAAACAGATGCAACTCACCATCTCCCAAGCGATACCAGATTAAGTCCTCGTGTTGGAGTGATGTGGGAATGGGGACCTCTTGCAACCCCAGCACATCACCATAAAAAGCACGCGTTTGGTCGTGGCTTTCCGGTGGGCGTGGTATGCTAACATGTTGAATGCGGGGTTTTATCACAGGTGTACCTTTCATTGAGCAACACAAAAGCGCACGTTCAGCCGTGCGGCGACGCGCGGTTCACTTGTAGAATTAACAATGTGGAATAATCGTCCATGCACTGTCCGACTACCTTGTCGTTCATGAGCGCCATTGGTCGATGTGGCGTTCACCAACCGTATATATGGCTTGTTAATGCTTTGGATATGGTTCAGTGTACATCAGGGCGCAACAATCGTCAAGATGTATTGTTTATAAAATAAAAATGTTTGTTTATTAAAGGATACAGTCATGATTACTGATATACTGGGACGCGAGATCACCGTTACGACACCTCCACAGCGAATTGTTTCATTGGTACCAAGTTTGACAGAATATCTCTGCAGTATTGGCGTTGGGGATCGGCTTGTGGGTGTCACAGATTTTTGTACCGAGCCCGCCGAGGTGGTTGCTCATATACCTAAAGTGGGTGGCACCAAAAACCCGCAGCGAGAGCAGATCCGTGAGCTACACCCCGACCTGATACTCGCAGCGAAGGAAGAGAATCGCAAGCAGGACGTGCAGTGGTTTGAACAGGCCAACCTCCCCGTGTTTGTGACTGACATCTGTCGAGTCGACGATGCGATATCACAACTGGCACAGGTGGCCGGGTTGGTCGAAGCAGAACAACAGGCCACACCATTACTGAACACTATCCAGCAACACCTTACAGCACTGCAACAGGAGCTACTCGACCGTCCCAAACGACGGTTTCTCGCATTTATCTGGCGTGACCCGTGGATGGTCGTTGGTGGCGATACCTATGTGCACGATCTGCTGACGCGCTGCGGTGGTGAAAATCTCGCGCTCCACTTCGAGGGGCGTTATCCACGGGCCCCGCTCGATGCCTTTCTGGCTTACGATCCAGATGTGATCTTCCTACCTGATGAACCCTATGTGTTTACTGCATCCGATCTAGCAGCCTTTGCTCCCTTCACCACAGTTCCTGCTGTGCAATCGTCGCGTGTGCACCTCTGCGACGGCAAACTCCTGACCTGGTACGGCCCACGCATGATCGAGGCTTTTGCGTTTTGTCAGCACATCTTTGCAGAAACATAATGCCTTTTAATCTCTCCTGAACACACTAAACGTTAACATTTCTTTCTCTGGCTTTTCGCTGATTTCCGAGTTACAATCAAGGCTGTTCACAAAAGTCAAACGCAATACAAGGAGGTATCGCATGGCAAAAAACGTGCTTGTTTTAGGGGCACTTGACTCGAAGGGGGCAGAGTATGCCTATCTCCGCACACACCTGCAACAGTCTGGTGTGGCACCGGTGGTGGTCGATTTTGGTGTACTAGGAGAACCAGCCTTTACCCCAGATATTAGTGCGGCTGAGGTAGCTGCTGCGGGAGGTGCCGATCTAACCGCATTGCGTGCTGCGAACGACCGTGGTGCCGCCATGGTGGCCATGGCACAAGGTGTCGCGGTCATTGCACGTCGCTTGTATGACGAGGGCAAGATCGACGGAGCCATCGGAATGGGCGGCACCGGCGGTTCATCGGTTATTGCCTCAGGCTTGCGTGCATTGCCGATTGGCATACCCAAACTGCTGGTCTCAACCGTTGCGGCTGGTGATACCCGACCGTATGTTGGCACACGCGATATCACACTAATGCCGTCGGTGGTCGATGTAGCTGGCATCAATCGCATTAGCCGCCGTATTTTTGCCAACGCTGCCGGTGCCATTGCGGGGATGTTGGGTACAACAGTCGATACTGACACACAGGATCGACCCCTCATTGCTGCGAGCATGTTTGGCAATACCACAGAGGCTGTTGATCGCGCACGGGCAACGATGGAAGCACAGGGCTACGAGGTGCTGGTGTTCCACGCGACGGGTACCGGTGGAGAGACCATGGAAAGTCTGATCACCGATGGCTACATTGCGGGCGTGCTCGACATTACCACGACAGAGTGGGCCGATGAGCTTTGCGGTGGCGTGTTCAGCGCCGGGCCAACCCGTCTCGATGCGGCGGCCATGCAAGGTATTCCACAGATTATCGTGCCGGGATGTATCGATATGACCAACTTTGGCAGCCGTGAGACGGTACCAGAACGCTATGCAGAACGGAACCTGTATGTATGGAATCCAACGGTAACACTGATGCGTACGACGCCTGCCGAAAATGCGGAAATGGGTCACATTTTTGCCGAAAAGCTGAACCGTGCTACGGCACCTGTCCACGTGCTTATTCCACTCAAAGGTTTCTCCATCCTCGACAGCCCTGGTGAGCGTTTCTGGGAGCCGGAAGCGGATCACGCGTTTATTCAGGCGCTCAAAGCTGATCTGCGCGCTGACATTCCGGTCGAAGAACTGGACGTAAATATCAATGATCCAGCGTTTGCAGATCGTGCAACAACGCTATTGTTAGAGACGTTACAGACCACACATCAATAATTCGTATTACACGGATTTAGTTGTAAAATCTTTTTTCAGATAAGATTGGAAGTTTGTTATGCCTTTTATTACACGAGATAAAGCCCTGCAACGGTTGCGTGCGACCGTCGCTTCAGGCAAACCGATCATTGGTGCTGGTGCGGGGACCGGGATCTCAGCCAAGTTTTCTGAACGTGGCGGTGTCGACCTGATTATTATTTACAATTCGGGGCGCTATCGCATGGCCGGGCGTGGTTCACTCGCCGGTTTGCTGTCGTATGGCGATGCGAATGCGATTGTGGTTGAGATGGCGCGCGAGGTGCTGCCTGCGGTGCGCGACACGCCGGTGTTAGCAGGGGTGTGCGGTACCGATCCGTTCCGACTGATGCCGATGTTCCTGCGTGAGTTGCAGGCTATGGGCTTTGATGGCGTGCAGAATTTTCCCACCGTTGGTTTGATTGATGGAGTCTTTCGGGCCAATCTGGAAGAAACTGGCATGAGTTATAGTCTTGAAGTTGATATGATTGGTGAGGCGCATCAGCTGGGCATGTTGACCTGCCCCTACGTGTTTGACCCTGACTCGGCATACGCGATGGCATCCGCAGGGGCCGATGTCCTGGTGCCACATGTTGGGTTGACCACCACTGGATCGATTGGTGCTCAGACCGCGCTTACGCTTGACGATGCGGCGAAACGTGTTCAGGCGATGCGTGATGCCGCTACAGCGGTACGTAGTGATATCCTGGTGTTGTGTCACGGTGGGCCGATTGCCACACCCGAAGATGCCCAGTACATCTTTGAGCACACCGAAGGCATCGCTGGGTTCTTTGGTGCATCGAGTATCGAGCGGCTGTCCGTTGAACCGGCGATTGAAGGGCAGGCACGTGCGTTCAAGGAATTGAAGCTTTCGTAGCCAAACTATTGACGTGTTGCATGAGCGTCGCTGTTGAGTAAACCACACTCAGGTCAGCGGCGTTTTTTTGTCAAGATTTCTCCACAATACATTGGCAAAAGACATGTCTGTGTGGTTTCGCGTCTTATAAGATATATACGAGAAGTCAAATCATTCGCTTTCTTATTCCACATACCTCAGGAGTCCTTTAGTTTTTCATTTTATGATGATGTAGACATTTGGGGAGAAGCACCATGATGAAACCAGTATTAACCGTATCAGCAGCTATTATCGGGATTGTGCTGATTGTAGCAGCCGTACAAGGCAGATCATCAATCACGCCACCAGCCACCGCCTCTGAACCACCCGAAGTCGCAGATCAAAAGGATCTACCGCACCTCATTGAACGCATTCAGTTTACGGCACAGGATTTTGGTTTTGTGGATGAGGAAGAAGTCACTGAGATCACGTTGGGGCGCCCCTACCAACTACACTACATCCATGACCAAAATATGGGACATTTTACGTCAGACATAAATGCCGATCAATTGCTCACACCTGCAGAGCGTTGGGAATTTCCGGTGCTGCTTGATGGACAAGCCAAAGGGATGGACAACCTTGCTCTAGAGGAGGGAACACTACAGTTTGTTGGGTTTTCTGGTAACCCGCTGTTAGCACAAAGTGTGGTGGATTTTCAAGCTAAACATGAAGATGCGGGTGAGATAAACACTGTGAAGTTATTACGAATTCCCTCACTCTACATCACCTTTACGTTCACCGAATATGAAGGACATGCCAATGTAACGCGTCTTTCTGACATACAGAATTTTCACTTCACCGACCTTGATGTCAGCCAGACGTATGCCTTTCAAGACATAATGTCTCAGATTGCTCAGGAACTTGACGGCATACGACAAAACGCACCAGCCGAAGAATAATGGCCCAATGCAGGCGTGGTCAGGTGCAGGGCTGCTCGACCACGCCACTATAACACCTCAGCGCTGTATCAAGGGAAGATACACAGAATAGTCCTCCAAGACGGTCAGCGTAAATGTTGTTGTCACCACATCATTGAAACCATCATCAACACCAAGGGTAATCGTAGTTACGCCAGTCTCTCCTGGCACAGGGCTGATCGCCAGCGTGCGGTCGGTATCGGTGCCGCTCAGAAGGAGATCAACATTAGGAACAAGTGTCTGATTGCTTGAGGTAGCTGTGAGCGTCAGGTCTGTCAGGGCAGTTTCCGCATCATTGACCGTAAAATCAACGAGCACTGGTGTGGTGCCCACCTCTACAGACACGTCTGATACGCTACTGATGGTCGGTGGATCATCCTGCTCATAGCGCCGGAAATACACCTCTTGTGCAATGCTCCCTTGTGTTCGACTTTGCCAAACTACTATGGGATTACTGTCTGTATCCGTGATCAGTTCGGGAAGCTCCTGAAAGTCAACTGTGGTGATATTGATCTGCAATTCATCAGTCGTTGGCGTACCATCGGCGGCAAAACGTCGCATATAAACCCCAGAACCATCACCATCCTGACCGACACTGGTCCAGGCCACGACAAAACTACCATCACCATTTAACACAATACCTGGGGCACGTTGCGAGTCTACTGTAGTAGTGTTCACAGCCACCTCTTCAGTTGCAGGCATGCCATCTGCGGTGAAGCGTCGTGCATAGATCCCTGTATCATCGCCATCCTGTCCAGCGCTCTCCCAGGTCATCGCAAAATCGCCGTTCACGTTCACTGAGATCGCCGGATTGAACTGGCGGTTATTCGTAAAAGTATTCACGGCAACCTCCCCACCATTCGCCATACCATCAGCAGTGAAGCGCCGCATATAGATCCCGTCACTACTCCCATCCTGACCATCACTTTGCCATGCCACCACGAAACGACCATCCGGTGCCATACCCAGCTCGGGAAACTCCTGGTCACCCGTGGTAGTGATACTCACCGGAAACTCGCCGTCCACAGGAGCACCTGTTGCCAGGAAGCGGCGTGCATAGATCCCAAAACCATCACCATCCTGACCATCGCTCTGCCATGCCACCACAAAATTGCCTGTGCCATCAATCCCAGCGGTGGGACGTGACTGGTCACCCATGGTCGTAGTGTTGACTGCTACCTCCCCTGTCACCGCTAGGCCATCGTCAGCGTAGGCCCGCACATACACCGCCTCACCATCGCCATCCTGCCCTCTACTTTGCCACGTGATAACAAAAGATCCCTCTGCATTCATTGACACCGTAGGCAGGACTTGTCGTTCAACCGTCGTGGTATTGACTTGAAATTCACCACTGGCGGGCAACCCGTCGGATGTGAAGCGCCGTGCATAGATCCCGAAGCTATCCCCATCCTGATTGAAGCTAATCCATGCTACGACGAAGTTCCCCTCAGCATCAGTAGCAACACTGGGTGTCCCCTGATAACCAGCGGCAGTTTCGTTAACCAGAATTTCGTCACTAATGGGAAGCAAGACTGCTGCTGTCAGTGGCTGTATCACAGTCATACTGAAGAACACAATGAGTAACATGCGGAAAGATTGCTGGTCTGTACACAACTGACGGAGGGATTGCCACCACCTGGTCCTTGAAATACGGGTTCTTCCTTGATTCATAATCATTATCCTACTTTTACACGAGACCTGTACCATTTTTAAGACGGAGTATGTCCCAACTTCTTTCCTCTTCATGGTATTAGGAATAACGGTGGATGGAAATCAATTAGTGTATAATATGCTGTGCTATTACCCTATCCTGCTTGATCCGTCTTGTTCAGGCATGCGTAGAACATACCTGCTCTATGACTATTTGCTCATTTTAATAACTCCATTATAAATACATAAAACCTCGGTCGAATGATGAACAAACCATGATCACCTTTAATAAAAACATCATTGCTGACAATCTCATGGGTCTCCCATAGCACGAACAATGGTCATTATCCTTTCTTACAAACCATCTATGTGCATAAAGCGGAATCATATTTGGCACGTTTCCGAACAATGTCTATGTTATGTCTTGTTTTAATCACCTGTATACTTTTGACTATTTTTTGAACATCAACACATAGACGATCCCTATAGACATCAAGTACAGTGATATCAGATGAAGAGAGGAGTAGTGAAAGATGTAATTTCTATCATTGTAGAGATCTGTTCATACTTTATGAACCTCTATTGGAGCGAAAGGTATCGTTATGCACAATCAACAGCATCATCTCTACATGTGCATCATGTTGGTCGTCTGCTTTCTAATTATCTTTGTCCTGGTTGGGTTCCAGGCACAGGCCGCCCCATCTAGCTCTGTCGAAGGTCCTTCTGTTACGCTGCATGACCAGACAGCACATACACGTGTCCAAACCAGATAGAGAAGGCACTACAATGCGAAATCGACGATATCATCTCTACATGTGTATTATGTTGGTCGTCTGTTTTCTGATCATCTTTGTGCTAGTCGGGTTCCAGGCACAGGCCGCCCCATCTAGCTTTGTAGAAAGCACGCTTATACAAGCCCGCACTGCTGATCGTTTTATCAATACGATTGGCGTCAATATTCATCTACATTACTCAGATACTGTGTATAGTCAATCATTTGACGAAATTATCAAACCTAAATTGCTTGCGTCAGGTATACGTCATGTGCGCGATGGCACCTACACAAGTGATGGTCATCATCGCGATCATTTCTATTATCGGCGTATGTTTTTCGAGCATTTCAATCGCGATATTCCCCGCATCTATATTTACGAATTCATCAATACGTTTTCGGATAGTACGACGAATCATGAAGCATCGTTCGGTCTGTTACGCCATGATGAGTCAGAGAAGCCAGCGTACAAGGCCATAAAGAATATGATCACGATTCTGGATGACACTGATAATGCTTTTGCTCCCGGCAAGTTTGATGTAACCATCACGGGCGGTGACGATAGTATCCATCGTTCATTACTGCAAAAATCCAACGGCACATTTTATCTTGTCCTGTGGCAGGAAAAGCCCAGTTGGGATCGCCACGAACATAAAGAAATAACTGTACCACCACAAGAGTTCACATTGACCCTTGGGGCGCCAATCGCAACCGCTCAACTGTATACTCCACTCACATCAGCAGAATCCATTAAGCAATACACGGAGCCTGACGAATTGACGCTATCAGTACCTGATCATCCAATTATTATTGCGCTTAAACCCACACAGCCGCAACAGGGATCGGTGTATACACTTACGCTGCCATTGATTATTTCGGCACGCTGAATCCAAACGATAGCCCATGTATTACATATCAAACGTAACTTCAGGTACGACTAAGGAGGTCTTTGCATGTTCGTTCATTCCAATCACTACGTCGCTGCGAGAGCAAAATACTTTTTTGCTGCCATTCTGACACTTGTTGTGCTAAGTAGTATCTTTTTTGGATTGGTATACACGTCAGCGGCAGAGGTTGCTGCACCACCGGGAGCTTCAACACGCGTGAAAGTGACAGTACCAGAGAGTATGCAAACGGCACCATTTGACGTTGATCGCTTCCTGAATGTGCCACCGAACTTTTCCGCAGCAGTCTATGCCCGCATCCCCAAGGCACGTTTTATGGCAATTGCCCCCAACGGCGATCTGCTCGTTTCGCAACCAGCTACTGGAAAAGTGCTACTGGTGCAACCCAATAAGGATGGCGATCCCATTATCTCCGATTTTGTGGCCGACTTGCGAAGACCCCACGATATTGTGTTCCATACGATAGATGGCACCACCTATGTCTATATTGCCGAAACCCATCAGATTAATCGTTACACGTACACTAATGGTGATACAATCGGGCAAAACCGTGAGGTATTGATCACTGGTCTACCGGACAGCAGCACACCAGAACTGCGTGGGGCTTATGGTCACGAATTGAAAAACATCGCGCTCGATGGCAACAACAAGCTCTATGTTTCGATTGCTTCAACCTGTAACGCCTGTATCGAGGATACGATCAGCGACCCAATACGCAGTGCTATCTATCAGTATGACGCCGATGGTTCAAATCAACGTCTGTTTGCTCAAGGACTTCGCAATGCCACAGGGTTAGATTTTATTCCTGGCACCAACGAGCTATGGGTCACCGTCAACAACCGTGACAATATTGGCTATCCATTCAATGATGACTGGGATGGTGATGGCTCGAACGATTATGGCAAGATCATTCCATCATATGTCGACAATCATCCACCTGACGAGTTCACCAAGGTGCGTGATGGAGGCAACTACGGATGGCCATTCTGCAATCCTAACCCGAACAGCGCCAGTGGCTACAACGATATGCCCTATGATCTTGATGTACAGATCAATCCTGATGGGGAGGTTGACTGTAATGCAATGGATCGCATCAACCAAGGTATTCAGGCGCACTCAGCACCACTCGGCCTCACCTTTCTCCAGGACACGAATTTCCCCGAGCCATATCGTCAGGGCGTGACTATCGGCTATCGTGGTTCGTGGAATCGCACCGTCAAGACCGGGTACAAAGTGGCCTACTTTCCCTGGGACAGCGCTACACAAACACCTGGCGACCAGATCGACCTGGTGACTGGCTGGCTCAATGATGAAACCCAGGAAGTCTGGGGGCGCCCGGTTGATGTAGCCGTCGATTCAGAGGGCAACATGTTTGTCTCGGATGACACGAGTGGCACAATCTACAAGGTAACCTACACACCACCGACTGGCCCGACTCCCACGCCTTCGGTCTTTTTGCCACTTATCTCCAATATCACGCTGATCAATGCTGATAGCGACATGCCTATTTCCGAGTTTGATCCACTCGAAAATGGTGCAACCATCGATCTTTCTACACTACCAACCAACCATCTGAGCATCCGTGCCAATCCCGATCCGGCAGAGGTGGGCAGTGTTCGCTTCACATATGATGGCGACACTAACTATCAACTTGAAAACCATGTTCCCTACGCCATCGCTGGCGACTCGCAAGGTGGTGAGAACTACAATGCGTGGACGCCGACAGTAGGTAGTCATACCCTGGTTGTTACACCATACACTGAGGCACAGGCGCAGGGAGCTGTTGGTATGGCACTGACCGTCTCATTTGAAGTCACTGAATGAGTGCATAACAATCACACAATACCGCCAATACCGCACTAGCTCACACAAACATACTGTATTCGCCGCCAGTACAACTACAATGATCTGACGGTGAATAGTTGTGTTACGATATATGCACACACAATAAACAGACTTATGAGATCTGACAAACAGATAATCAATGAGTATTTGAGTATGAGAGGTAGGTTCTGTGAAACAATTTGTTGAAGGTGCCACCTTCCCGTGGCGTGCACTGACCCTGATTCGACATACACCACGTATCTGGGAATATATCGTCATTCCTTTTTTTGTCAATATGGTAGTGGGAACACTGCTCTACATCGGCCTGTTGTTTACCGGGCTACGTGGCATTGATACACTGTTGGCAGGTCTCTCCGGATGGGCAGAGCCACTGCGATTGCTACTACAGATCTTGTTGGTGCTGCTGCTCCTCTTTGTGATTGCATTTGTGTTAGTGCGTTTTGGTGTGGTGCTTGGTTCTCCGTGGTACGGCCAGATGTCCGAAAAGATCGAGCATACCCTGACGGGAATGGCACCACCAGCCGAACCACTTACCGCACGCGGTATCACCCGAGACATTGGCCGAGCACTCCTGTTTGAACTAAAAAAACTCGGTATTTTGGCCCTGATCATTCCACTCTTGTTCTTCAATATTGTTCCACTTATCGGTCAACTCATCATCACCGTTGGAAGCATTTCAATTGGTGCTACCATCGCGTGTCTCGACTTTTTTGATGGCCCTCTGGAACGACGACGTTGGCGTTTTCGGCAGAAACTGGGGTTTGTACGTCAACATTTCCCGGCCAGTGCTGGTTTCGGGTTAATCTGCTTTGGCCTGATCAGTACCCCCTTTATCAATCTTCTGTCCATACCTTTATGTGTGGTTGCTGGCACGTTGTTCTTTTGTGATCGTGTTGCTCCATCTGGACCACCTCCTCAGGGACCTGACAACGCCCAACAACAGGTGCAGAAAACCACATCATCGCAACGATAGCTATCGTACATCCTGATTTGCAGATATACATGAGGAATATAATGATCATGCTCTACGATGCAGAAACGGGCGTTACGGCTGGTACACTCACAGAAAACCAACTCCAATTCCTGATCGACCAGTTAGAAAAAGAGTCGCCGGAAGACCGTGACTACTATATCAATCGAGCCACATTGAAGATGTTCCAAAAACAGGGGGCAGACTCCGAGCTACTGGCAAAATTGCGGCAGTTGATTGGTAAACGTGCGGAGATGGAGATTCGTTGGACACGTGCATAAGCATGATACAGGAGCATACAGACCTAATCATGATTAATCAGCAGATATATCGCACAGATGTTTCTCGGCAAAAGTAGGAAGGATGGGCTATATAATTTGTATACCTGATTGCCTATCATTAGCAACATATCTTCATTGAACAAATGAATAAATATCTGCCGTTTACGCCAGTCTGGAGGGTGATATGCGCGTATCAGCACTGTTTCTGCTCATAGTTTTGTGGGCTTCCTCATTTGCAACCATTAACACTACCCAACCAACTGATTATTCAAACGACGCACCACAACTATATCTCCACCGAGCCACATTTGATGCCAGAACGCCTCAACTTGCTGCAGCAACACCTGAACTGGCAGCCGCTGCTACGCCTCATGCCATCATCCAATTTAGTGGCCCCATCACGACCGCTGATCGTGAGGCGCTTGAACAGACTGGTGTGCAAATCCTCGAATATCTGCCGGATTATGCCTATCTTGTAGCGGGCACCTCAGCCCAACTTGCAACAGCAGAACAACTGCCACAGGTCTATGCACATGTGCCGTTTACGGCTGCCGACAAACTTGCACCAACGCTGCTGCGTGCCCTTGAGCGTGGCGACACCGACCTTGGGCAGATTCGCGTCTCAGGATGGGATGGCCAAAGCAACGTCGCGCAGCACGAGTTGCACACCGCAGCGATTGATACATCAATGCCACTAAGCCGCAACACATTGCTGCAGATCGCACAGATGCCATCCATTCGCTGGATCGAACCTGACACGCAACCCCAACTCTTTAACGATGTCGCCCGTGACATCATGAACGTTGATAATTCGGCGTGGCAACGCTCCGGATTGTATGGCCGTGGCCAGATCGTCGGATTTTCCGACTCAGGGCTGGATACCGGCGACATGGAGACGCTGAGCCCTGATTTCAAAGATCGTATTGTGGCAACCCACGTCCTCTCAGAGGGCGGCGATCTGGCCGACGACTTTGGCCATGGCACCCATGTCGCCGGTTCAATTGCCAGTAACGGTATGCAATCGGGGGCCAACCCTGAGCAACGTAAGTTCACTGGGTCGTTTGCGGGCGTCGCGCCTGAAGCCGAACTGGTAGTACAGGCATTTGAGGCTTCTCCAGAAGGCAGAGTAATCGGTCTCGATGAAGATCATTACAAACTATTTGACCAGGCGTATGCTGATGGTGCACGACTCCACACCAACAGTTGGGGTGATATTACCGGGCCAGATACCGATCCTGATGCTCAGTATGGTGGCTATCCGTACAGTGCACAACGTACCGATGAGTTTGTGTGGAATCACCAGGACATGGCCATTTTCTTTGGGGCTGGCAATTCGGCACAGGATGGTGAAAGTGTTCTGGGGTTGCTCTGTACTGGTGGCGATGGCGTTGTTGATCCTGACTCGTTGCTATCACCTGGTACCGCCAAAAATGTTATTACAGTAGGAGCAACGGAAAATCAACGTGACAGTGGTGGTTTTAGTACGTTCCCGTGGTTTGCCATTAATCTATGTTTTTCGGTTGCACCGATTTCCACTGATCTTACCTCAAACAATCCTGATGGTATGGCCACCTTCTCTTCGCGTGGCCCAACCGACGATGGGCGGATCAAACCCGATATTGTGGCCCCCGGTACGAATATTGTCTCAAATCGCTCCCATCAGGAAACTGCCAGCACTCTGTGGGGCGTGCACGAATCGAACGAACATTATGTCTATTCTGGCGGAACGTCGATGGCCACACCACTTGTGGCTGGCACTGGTGCACTGGCCCGTCAATGGCTGACCACACAGGGGCATGCAAACCCCAGTGCTGCTGCGGTCAAGGCATTGTTGCTCAATACAACCTACGATATTGCACCTGGACAATACGGCAGTGGAGAGCAACAAGAAATCCCCTCTGAATGGCCCAATAATGTGGCTGGCTGGGGCCGCGCCGACATGACTTTTATGAGCGCACCACCACCCTATCGACTCTGGATCGATGATCGCACAGAGGAGGTAGAGACGGAACAGACCGTGACATATGAACATTCGGCTGAACACCCGTTGGAAGTGATTAGTAGCGATCAACCACTGCGGGTCATGCTGGTTTGGACCGACCCACCTGCGTCGCTGTCGGCTGCGAAACAGTTGGTCAATGATCTCGATCTGGTGGTGACAGGCCCCGATGGCACTGAGTATTACGGCAATGGGGCGACTGATGGCGACCGAGCCAACAATGTGGAAGGCGTGGTTATCAATGATCCGCCCGTTGGCCAGTACAGCGTAAGCGTGTGGGGCCACAATGTACCCATTGAAAGCCAGCCCTATGCGCTGGTGGTCGCTGGGCCACTCGACGATACCGGGCGACTGAATGTGGCCAAGACTGCCAATCCATCAACAAATGTGCTTCCTGGCGAACTCATCAGTTATACATTAACCGCCCAAACCAACATTACAACAACAGAGCCAGTGGTGCTGACCGACAGTTTGCCATTAAACACCACCTTTGTAAGCGCATCGGAGGGCGGTCAACTGGAAGGGTCGGTTGTAACGTGGAATATTGAGTCGTTGTTGCCTGGCGAGCCGGTAGACCGCGAATTGGTGGTACGTGTTGATGAGGGGGTATCTGCGGGAACAGCCATTGTGAACGAGACATATGGTATTGCAAATGGAGTCGAGTTACCGCGCAAAGGGGCGCCGATCAGTGTTCCAGTGCAGGGTCCGGGTGGCGTAGATCCTGAACAAGAACGTATCTGGCTACCCTACCTTGCACAGTAACTCGTAACAACTGCTGATCACACTGCCGGATCATTAGCGATACTGGAACGGGATTATCGCACTCTGCCCTGCCATAATCCCTTCCGGCAGTACCACTTCGATACGCGTACGAGTCGCGTCGATAGGGGTGCTGCCTGGTCCCACCAGCGCACGATCTACTTCTACCACGACAAGTAGGGGCATATTCTCAGGATTGGCAAGCGTCAATTGCACCCCATCTTCGATCTCGCGCAAAAGCAACAAACACGGCTGATCAACGGTGATGGTCCAGCCAGCCCCACCGTCGAGTGTTCCGGCCTCATGGAAGATGGCACCACACACACCGATTTCCTGTTGTCGTACCGCTTGCAGTGTAGGGGTATTCTGCAAAACCTCGATTGCCGTATCGGCATCATAACTGGCAAGGTCGCTGCTCTCAAAGTCAGGCAGAACAATATAGAAATAGGTTCCATTTTCAACCATCACACCATGATCGATCCAGAGATCAAATACGTCAATGGTAAGCAATTCCGATGACCCAGGGCCAATATCCGACCAACGACCTTCCCTTGGACCCCACTCAGTCTGGACGGGGGTGCCAGCCGGAAAGTAGTACCCAATATTGTCGTGGTGTACCGAGCCACCGTCTTCCAACGTATGATCGCCAGACTGAACTGCTACACGTTGCAAGCGTGGCTCCTGAATGATTACCGGGCCTTTGAGCAGGCACTGGTTGACTGCGGTAACGACGGGGTACTCGGTCGGATTATTAATACCTGCACCGAGACAGACCACCTCACGATCAAAGTAGAACCAGGACTTTCTGGCCATCAACTCGCCCTGTTGTAGATCCATCGCTGCTGCGCCATACATACCATCGGAAACGCCGCCAACAAAACTCGTGGTGCCGAGTACATTCAGTCCTGCCAGATCAAGCGGTTCATCCCGCTGCTCACAGGTAATGCCAGGGACACGCCGCCAGTTCCACACGGGGAAAATATCGCGGTACTCTTCGCCTGTGCGATAAAAATAGGTTGCGCCATCAGCGGTATGATTGGTATTACGTCCCTCATCGTTGGTGTAGGCGTCGGTGTTGTAGGTGCGTGTGGAATGCATTCGCACGGAGGTAGCGTAACCAGATCGATGGTGGCTCATAGTATCGGAGCGCCAGAAATCGCGATTGCCCGCAATGGGAAACACATTAGGATCGCCCTGCAGTCGTGCTGCAAAGTCGGTCATTTCAGTCTGACGAGGGCCAGGCAAGACGGCGAGTTGATGGATGGCGGAGATCAACGGAAGGGCATCCTTGTCAGCTAGTGTGATGCCACGACCGATGGTGCTGTAGTCAAACATGATGCCGCGAATAAACCATTGTTGCCCATCGAGCACATAGGTATTGAGTATCGTAAAGCGCTCCGGTTCAATGGCAAAACGGGTTTCGTGGGCATAGGTAATGATGCGTGCAACATCGTAGCTAAACCAGAGGCCGTAGCCACCGGAGTAGAGCACCGCCTGGTGTTGATGAAAACTGTAATCGGCCTGGATACCCTCCTCGCCGACTTCAGCCACTTTTATCTCAGCAAATACGGCTGCAAATGCCTCAGCTATCGCGTCTGGATCTGGTTCGAGGCATCCACGCATCAGTTGATTGGTGGCTAACCATGTCAGGTTGGCTCCACTAGAATCGCCAATGATGCTCCGTCGTAGAATCTCGATCCCCTGTTGATATTGACCTTCCGTGAGTTCCTGCTGCATTAAGACCATGATGCTGCCAATGTCACGCGGCACACCAATCAGGTTATGCCACCAGTTGGGGTTTTGAAAGTCATTGACCAGCCAGAAATCGAGTGTCCGGTGAACGTCCATCCGCAGTGCCGGATCGCCAGTCAATTCATGGTCGGGAGCAATATATACCTGAACCATGGCGACGATGCGACGGAGATGGACGGGCGTTGTCCAGGAACCTGGTGTTTGATCTTGATAATCCACGTCAGACCACGAGCCATCTTCCGCGAGTTGTTCCCGCCAGCCTTGTACATCGCGGATCTGTGCTTCAAGGATAGCACGGTCGGTAATACTCAATTCGTCCTGAAGGCGCTGACGTATGGTGGTAATATCGGTGTCAGTTGCCTGCAGACGAGGTCGGCGGCGTCTGGGGCGGCGTGGTCTGGGTGGCCCATTCGTGAGGAGCATCACAGCAATGATTTTGGAACAGATGAAGAAGCTGGTAGCATAATGCAAGAAACTCATAAATAACCTTTTTTCTCTACCATGGTGTCCGTGTTGTAAATCTTAGGACGATTGAGGGATGCTAAATGTTCCTCGGATGTGACATACCCTTTTTAACACAGAGACACAGAGACACAGAGATAGGGGCAGTTATGATACATTTCGCAGGTGCAGGGTTACCTCTTGCACCGATCCGCCACTCACGCTGGCTTTATGAACCAACGTTCTGCTTTATGTTGAATGAGTTCCATTGCATGCGGCAGAGCTGTGGCGTACTTTTGACCTAACAACATCCCAAATAACCAGCCTAAGGTCCCGCGAAAAGCAACATCGTGTACAAAAATAGTTTGTTCGCTATCAACAAAGTAGTGTGCAATTTCCAAACGAGACAGTGGCAATCTGACGATAAAGGTAAAGCTTTCACCTTCCGTCAGTTCAGTGATTTCAAAACGACCCTCAGGCGAGTTTTTGGCCTTGAGTGTACCAAATGCGCCCAGTACGAAATCCCCCGGCAGAGTTGCCTGCTCAAGCTCGATATCCCATTCCGGCCAGTGAACAACGTCACGCCAGATATCCCATATGGTGGCTTTGGAAGCATGAGTTGTTTGTTGATGTTTGAAATGACGCATGAAAATAGCTCTCCTTATATTTGCACGGTACTACGGTTCTGTAAACGATCTCGCGACTCATGATCGTGTGACGGCAGATGAATTGTAGGGGTCGATTGGGCATACGTTCGGATGGCAGACAGGCTCTGGCGCATCACCGCAGGCTGACTTGCAATACCAGCAGTTCCTCCCGATAGCATCTGGCACTCATCAAAAGAGGCATCGCCAGCAAAAAAGTAGGTCACATCCTCTTCAACAAGCATCACTGACTGATGGCCTGGGGAGTGTCCCGGCGTAGGAACGATAAACACATCTGCGGCCCTGGTCAGTTGCATCACATGCTCAAAGCCGGGGAATGAGCCATCATCAAAACGGCTGAACGTTGGTGATAGCCACTCGGGATAACGACAAGGCAACGGACCGGTTGATGCGGAATAATCCAGTTCAGAAACGATGATTTCTGAGTCTTTGAACCCCGGTAACCCACCCATATGATCAGAATGCAGGTGGGTCTGCACAACCCAACGTACCTCGGCTGATTTGATGCCAAGTTGCTGCATCTGAGGCAAAATTTCGTCGTCTGGTTGGAGCGCAAACCGCAAAAAAGACGTGTAGACAAAGTTGGTGCCAGGATCACAGTTGAAGTAGTCGATATCACTAATCACACGGCTTGTTTCACCAGTATCGATAACAATAACACCTTCGGGATGCTCGATCACCCAGGCAGAGATAGGCATCCATTGGGTCCAACCTCGGTCGGTGATAATGGCCGCAATACCAGTGCCATCACGTCCTTCGTAACTCCGATGTGCACGCTTCACCGCGACATAGCCAGTCTGGATGTGGTGGATATGCATACCCCCTGACGTAGTCACTGTCAGAGGTAGTAGCGATGTGGCATTTACCAACGGATGCGGTGCGGCATTCTGACTACCCGACCAATACGTCAATGCGCCACCAACCACGCCGCCACCAAAGACACTAGCAGCTACACCACCAGTAAACAGCTTCAAAAACCCACGACGACTGCGATCTTTGACTCGCGTAGGTGACTGGGATGTGTTATATGTGTTCATGTAATAGTCCTGCTTTCCATATGAAACAATAAACCGAGCAATTACTCTGTTTTTATAATAACAGCAATTACACAACTTTTCAAGCCCAACATCAGGAGGTTTGATCTTGACTGATGAACACCCATATCTCCGCAACACACCCCGCCAGCTGCGGAGTCGTGAACGCTTCCATCGCATCCTTGACCATGCTAATCAATTGTTTGCACAAGAGGGGTATGACAACGTTACAACCAACCATATCGCAGAAGCAGCAGACGTAACCATTGGTTCGCTCTATCATTTCTTTCCCAACAAAGAGGCCATTTTGCAAGCGCTGGTAGACCGTTATCGAGAGCGACTCACGGCGGTCTTTCCACAGGATGTTGCGCCACCACATCGCATTCCTGATCTGCTTACGAAGATGTTAGATAATATTATGGCCTTTCAGGAAAAGCAGGCTGGCCTGGATTGGATGCTGACGATGACCGGCAACACAAGCTATCAAGAGTCTATTTACGCTCTGCACGATCAAATCGTCGCATGGGTGGAAGGAATGCTTGGGGAGCAATTTCCTGCATTGGATGAAACACAACGACAGCTATGTGCACTCTCTGGTGTCGCTATCATCAAGGGGATGCTGTCATTGGCGCACCCACCTGCTGCGGTTTCTGTCGAGACATTCAAAACCGAGGCACACACAGCGTTGATTGGCTATCTGACACAGTTTCTGCGCCAACGAGGGATTCAGACTGATTTGAATTAAGGGGCAGGGGCCAGTCGGTGCAGGGTTGTCCCCTGCACCGACCCTTAGTTCACCCCTACGCCTTACTCCCCGCTTTCCTGTTACAATACAGAACGTACCCAATAAAACAATGCAGTGCGTCACATAGATTGGAGCAATAATGACCAGACGGATCAAGATTGGCAAGCTCGACGACTTTCCGCGTGGCAAACTGATGCAGGTCAAAGTGGCCGATGTCACAATGATTGTGTCGCGTATTGGAGACCACGTGTGTGCCGCACGGGACCGCTGCCCACACATGGGGCTCGCATTCACCGAAGGGCCCGGCGCATGTCACTTTGCTGATGGCGTCATCCAATGTCCATGGCATAATTCTCGCTTTGAGCTGTGTAGCGGAAAAAACCTCGATTGGGTGACCGGCTTCATGGGGCAACCTACTCCCAAATGGTCACAGCAATTGCTGCAGTTAGGCCGCCAACCTGCGCCGTTGACAACATACACCATTATTCAGGAGGATGGCCTCGTGTATGTCGAGATCTGACCAGCCTGCGTCGATGGACTGTGCTGCCATACATCGCCACCCCGATGGTTATATTATCGGCAGAGCCTGCACTAATACTCAATATTATGTTTCCAACCAAAAAAATTGCTGGGTCGTATGAGCACAAGACCCAGCAAAACGTTTTTAGCGTTCCTCTTGTGTCCACGAATTCGTGTAATTGGGATCGTCGATAGTATCCATCAAGGTAGTCAGTTCTAAGGGGTTAAAGGTGTCGACCATCACGGCGAGTTCGTTGGTCACTCGTGGTGCATTGAGCGAGGCTTCCATGGCACCAGCCTGCGGACCGTGGGCGATGCCACGCGGATGCAGGGTGATGCTGCCAATCTCGATGCCGCGACGTGCAGCGTAGTTTCCGGCGGCATAGTACATCACCTCTTCCGAATCCAGGTTGGAATGAAAATATGGAATCGGTACCGCCTGCGGGTCCCAGTCGATCTGGCGCGGCACAAATGAGCAAACCACAAAGTTAGGCCCTTCAAACGTCTGATGAGTAGTCGGTGGCACATGGAAGCGCCCGGCGTGTGGTTCGTAGTCGTGAATGCTAAACGCCCACGGATAGAGATGACCATCCCACCCGATGACATCGAACGGGTGATAGTCCAGTGTGCGTTGATAGACCATGTCATTGAGTTTGAGGTGCAGGTAGAAGGTGCCGCGCTGGTCGTGGGTTTGCAGCCGCGCGGGGCGGCGAAAATCGCGTTCCCAGTACGGCGCGTGCTCTAACAATTGACCAAAGGGGTTGCGATACTTCTTGGGGACGTTGATCGGTCCACTGGCCTCGATGATGAACATGCGCCCGATGTCCTCGCGAAACTTCAGTTGATAGATGACACCACGTGGAACATAGAGATAATCACCCTCGACAAAATCGATATCACCCAGCATCGTCTCCAGAGTCCCTTGCCCTTCGTGGATAAACACTAGTTCGTCATGACTACCGTTTTTGTAGAAATAAGCATCCCCGTTTTCGAGCACCATTGGTGCGGTTGGAGCAGCTACTGCCAGTTGAACATCTCGATTGACCATCAGGATGCGTCGGCCTGTGACGGGGTCGCCACCTTGCTCAAGTGCTTTGGCTTTGATGTGACGATGACGATGGGGTGAGAGTGGCGCGATCTCCGGCGCGACCGACCCGAGGATCTGGTTATCGCGACTGGCAGCGGGCAGCTGATGATGATAGAGAATCGAGTAGACACCGCTGAACCCTTCGGTGCCAAAGATTTCTTCATACAACAAGCGATCTTCGTTATCACGGAACACCATGTGTCGTTTACGTGGAACCTTGCCCATCAAATGATAACTTGGCACTACTTTCCTCCTTTGTTATGTTTGGCGTTATTTTATCGTTGTGGATATGTATGAAATGGATTATACGATTGACTTGTTTTCGTCAATACGGCGGTCGCAGGGGCGTTGGCACACCCCTGCGACCCGCATATGATAACGGCGACGCTTGCAATGATGGTGGTATATGCCTTGGGTCTGTTATGGAATGGTAGGACGGTGCATGTGTCAGTTGTAGATAGATTGCGCTTGATACTTTTCCCCCCTAACCCTTCCAATCTTCTGCGCCTCTGTCACTTTGCGTCTCAGTGTTAAAATGGCGCAGGGATCATGGTAGGATACAGGGGCAAGCCCTGCACCGCAAAATGTGGCCTAAACCATATCCCTCCCACAAAACCCACACCTTATTTTTATTCTCTGTGTCTCTGTCACTCTGTGTCTCTGCATTAAAAGATCTACTAGAGATTCCCTCGACGGGATTGCTCGCGTTCAATGGCTTCAAACAACGCTTTGAAATTGCCTTTCCCAAAGCCACGACTGCCCCGCCGCTGAATAATCTCGATAAACAACGTTGGGCGGTCCTGGAGCGGCTGGCTAAAAATCTGGAGCAAATACCCCTCGTCGTCGCGGTCCACAAGAATGCCCCGTTGCGCCAGGTCGCGGATATCCTCAGAGATGGTGCCTACACGCTCTGGCAACTCATCGTAATAACTTTGTGGGACACGCAGGAAGGGAATACCCGCGTTGCGAAGCGCATCAACCGAAGCCATAATGTCGCCGGTAGCCAGCGCAATATGCTGAACACCGGGTCCACCATAATACTCAAGGTACTCCTCAATCTGGCTCTTTCGCAACCCATCGGCTGGCTCATTGATCGGAAACTTGATCCGGCCCGTACCATTCTGCATCACCTTACTCATCAACGCTGAAAACTCGGTGCTCACATCCTGGTCATCAAAATGGATCAACTGTTTGAAGCCAAGAATATCGGCGTAGAAGTTGACCCATTCATTCATTTTGCCCAACTCAACATTGCCCACGATATGGTCGATGGCGGCGATGCCGGTCTCTGGTGTAGGAAAGTCCTGCTCGATCAGTTGATAACCAGGTATAAAGGGGCCTTCATAGCCATCGCGCTGCATAAAGCTGTGGATCGTATCGCCATATGTGGCAATACTGGCCTTAACGACCTGCCCCTTGTCATCCTCGAGTGTGGTGGGCTCTTGTACGCCCCGTGCCCCACGCTTGAGCGCTTCGTGGTAGGCAGCCGCAGCATCGCTGACCCGCAGCGCAACATCTTTAACACCATCACCATGCCGTGCAACATGGGCTGCAATCGGATGTTTGGAGTTGGGTGCGAGGGGCGCACTGACGACAAAGCGAACGTTGCGTTGTGCGAGAACCCATGAGGCCCGATCACGTGAACCTGTTTCCAACCCGGCGTAAGCAACTGGTTTGAGACCCAGGGTAGTACGGTAGAAGTGGGCGGCCTGACGCGCATTCGACACGTAGAACTCTACATAGTCGATACCTTGTAAATCGAATGGATCGCGAGACATAAGCTCCTCCTTGAGTAATGCCATACCTGCCTGTGAACGAGGTTTGCCGAATAACATTACAACCACACGATGTGGTGTAAACCCTTGATAGTACGGTGGGTTAGTAACATGTACTGGAGTTTGAATATTGTGTGAAGTATAACAAAGAATGAGTATGTTTGACAGTATAATTACAAAAGAATGTGCATGCTAAAATGTACAATATAGCCGTGTTACACGAAATGAGTTTACAAATGGAAAGTCTGCTCGATACTCTTGGATGGAAAATCTTACTTCGGTTGCAGGATGATGCACGGTGTTCGTTGCGACAGCTTGGCCGCGAGGTTGGTTTGTCGGCTCCAGCAGTGGCCGAACGCGTACGACGTATGGAGGAGGCTGGCATCATTACGGGGTACCACGCGGCTGTCGATCCGGTACGTGTTGGTTTGTCGATCACTGCGTTTATGCGATTGAGTGGTGTGGGCGATCTGGTAGCGTCGTTTCAGGAGAAGGTCAGTGAGACGCCTGAGGTGCTTGAATGCCATCGACTGACGGGAAGCGATAGCTTTGTGTTAAAGGTTGTTGCGGCATCGATTGAGCATCTCGAAGCACTGATCGACCGCTTCGTGCCGTATGGTGAGGTAACAACATCGCTGGTCCTGTCCTCACCCGTCACACGACGAACACTGCGGCGGGGGTGAGACCTGAATGAATCGTGTTTTTATGAATACCTTGCCACTATGCATCGTGTGGTACTATTTTTATTAATTTTTCAACATCAACAAGAAACTATATTTTCGAAGGCGCAGTTTGCAATAGTGTAACGTCTTGGTGTCCGTTTCTCCTCAATAGGTCGATGTTGTTCGACATGATGCAACGGAGGGTATATGTGTCCACCAAAAACCATTGCCGCTATGCAGGATCGTTCAGTCTGTCATCGGAGTTTTCTCAAGTTTGGATTAGAGGCTGTTGCAACCGCTGCCGCCCTCTCAGTTGAATACGTCCGAGCAGCGCCGCTTCGCCCAACCAGCTTCTCAAATGTGATGGACCTCACGCATTTGCTGGCCCCAATTTCCCGCTCTTTCCTGGCTTCCCAGGGTTTAGAAGTGAGATGTTGGCAGCACACCAGGAGGATGGGTTTTACGCGAATCAGATCACGATCGTAGAGCATTCTGGGACACATATGGATGCACCGATACATTTTGTTGCTGACGGTCTTGTATGTTGATCAGATACCACCCGAGTCGCTGGTCGTTCCCGCAGATGACATTCTGGCGTGGGAACAGCGCTATGGGCGGGTGCCAGACAATGCCGCCATCCTGATGTTTACCAACTGGCAGGAGCGGGTTGGTTCAGTCGAGGCGTTCCGCCACACCGATAGTAGTGGGGTGATACACTTCCCCGGTTTTGGCAAGGACTCTATCGATTTTCTGCTGACCGAACGCTCGCTTGCAGGGGTCGGTGTCGACACGCTTAGTCTCGATCATGGCCCCTCGACCGATTTTGCCACACACTTTACGCTGTTGTCAACCAATCGCTGGGGCCTCGAAAACCTGGCGAATCTCAACCAGATTCCGCCCAGTGGTGCGACTCTGTTTGTGGGGGCGCCCAAAGTTGCCAGCGGTTCAGGTGGTCCATCTCGTATTATGGCGGTGTGGTAGATGCAAACGGCTCTACTTAAAAGTGAGATACTCAGGTAGACTGTTCATGCTTCCTCCTGATTTATCTGGATAGTCGCAGGGTTGTGAGTACTATCACGCCGGGTCCGTCGAGCTCTTCCGGCAATGCTTGACCTTGCTGAAGCGGGAGTCGTACACCATCTGCGGGATGGTACAAGCCCATGACAATCTGGTAGTCAGCTTCCGGAAGCTCGGCGGGAAGCGGTACCGGCAGGGGGCTGTCAAAATGTCGCCCGGCCTTCCACGTTGCAAACATCCCCTGGTCGAGTGGCGCATCGACCTGTGCCACCACATCGCCGTTGTCATTGAGGATATGCACAAAACTAAAGACATTGCCGGGTTGCTCTGTTTGAATACTCCAGGAGGGCGTAATCACCAGTGTGTTGTCAACCAGTTCATGGCTAAAGCCACGGAGATACAACCCATCACCAAAAACAGCATCGATTGGCTCATCAAAGGGTCGTGGTAGCTGATGCACTGTTGCGTAGTCGATGCCATGTTTTTGCACCGTAAAGAGGGGCGGATTCTGCCGTACATACTCCTCGGCAACGATGGACTCTCCACGCTGGACACTGCGTGAATAGAGCACCGCATAGCTGGTCGCCCGCTCCAGATTTTCCTCGCGCAGATCGAGCACCAGGTTTTCCGCCGGGATAAATGGCGCTAACGTAGGCGGTATCCACGACAGTACCGGACCCCGGTTGAGATCGGGTTGGCGGTTCAGCCATGCACCAACTTCCTCCATGCCCTCGCCCCAGCCGGTCAACATGACTTGTTGGGCTGTCGCACCACCACCTACGAGTGGATTGAAATAGGCCAGATAGTAGGGATGAAACCAGCTCAGATTGAGTAGTAAAATCACAGCACCAGCCCCCAGGAACCAGTGCGTATGATGTTGCCAGCGGTTCCAGAAATAGGTAAAGACACGCAAGAATCCAACTGAGGCCAGGATCGTTAGTGTCGGCCAGATCGGTAGCAGGTAGCGGTCGAATTTTTTGGGTTGCAAACTCAGCATGAGTATGAACAACATGACAAAAAGACCAAGCGCAAGCACAACGCGTAGTTCGCGGTCCTGCAGCGACAATGCTGCGGAATTTCCGGCCAAACGCTTGCGAAGAGCAACACCCAGACTGATGAGCAGCATCACCAGGCCAATAAGTGTGAGTGGGGTGGTGCGCCAGAGCACCACCGCAGGGTAAAAGAGCACGCCCGGATCAGCAACTGGTGTGCCGAGGAAATAATTACCGGAGTGATGGGGCACCCCACCATTGCGGATGATTTCGTTCACGATACTACCAATTGCTTCTATAGGATTGACCCACATCGCAGGCCAGCCAATAAACACCATGAGTACAGCACAGCCAAGCCAGATAGGGTAGTGCCGCAGGGCCCAGAGTATGCGCTGCCACCACCCCGCTGTAGGGCTAAACAAAAGCATCAGGAGGCCCACCAACGGTGGGAGGATAAACGATGGTGCTTTAGTCAATAACGCCAGGCCCGCACAAACGCCTGAGGCTATTACCCACGGTACAGATTTGTGATCATCATCGCGCATCGCAACGAGGAGAGCCAGCACACTCAGAGCAATAAACGATGTGAGCAATGCGTCGAGGTGTAAGACGCGGCTGTGTGCGATCATAAAGGGCGAAGTGGCCCACATTATTCCAGCAAGTAGCGCGATGTCAGCACGAAACAAGCGGCGTAGCAGCACATAGCCGATCACAACGGCCAGCGCGTTGACTATGGCCAGCGGAAGACGGAGAAAGCCGAGATAGGTTGCGCCACCACCTGCCCAACCAGGATCGTACACGCCAACTGACTCACCAAGCCAGCGGCCCAGCGACCCAAGCCACATGGTCGTCACACCAGGATGACCAGTCTGGTTGGTCACAGCCCAGTCCTGCGTTGCCAGCGCCTCGGCAAAGCGCTCTACCCGACCAGGCCAGTGGTAGCCCTCATCGATGGTGTAGAAGTCGTCCAGCCCAAACACACGTGGCAACAACGCCACAAAACCAATGATCGTCATACTGCCCCACAACACAAGAGACTGTGAAAAGCTCCATGTGCGGATAGTGGTTGCTTGCTGTTTAGACTGTGATGTCATATTGAACCATGTCTCTAATGCACTTGTCCTATGGATATGCTAAATCAGACTACGCGTATGTACCTTTTCATACTGAGGTTGCGTGCAAACATGATATCATAAGGTAAGATTCGATAAATAGCTCATTGTATCCTGATAGAGAATAAATAGACTAGTGCTGTAGGTGTGGTAGCCATGAAACTCCCTAGCAATGTTTGAAGATATGAGGAATCCGATGAATCATTCGCAATTATCAACCCGTCCCTATTTTCGTACTCCAGCGATCTCACCAGATGGCCACCGTATCGCGTTTGTGTATGCAGCCGATATCTGGTTGGTTGATATAGGGGGTGGCAATGCCGAGCGTCTCACCGCGCATCCAGCAGCACACTCTTCACCACGTTGGTCACCGGATGGCCAGTCGTTAGCGTTTACCTCGAACCGAACAGGGCAGGGGGATCTGTATGTGTTGCCATTGTATGGTGGAGATGTACGCCGCATTACCTTTCACGATGCCGCCAGCAACGTGGAGGCATGGTCTGTTGATGGTACAGCGATCTATTTTAGTTCGATGCGCGATCAGCAGGGCAGTGCGCTCTTTCGGGTATCGGCAGACGGGGGAACACCGATCAAATGGATCGATCAGCCGTATGAGCAACTCAATAGCCTCTCTGTTTCACCCGATGGCACACGTCTCGCGTTCAACCTGGCGCGGGCAAGCTGGTGGCGTCGCGGTCCTAATCCCTATGGTGGTACCGAAATATGGACGGTCGGCAGCGACATCGATGCAACAGACTTTTGCAAAGAGAGTGAAGATTATATCGGGCTCAATCGCTGGCCGCTCTGGGCTGCAGATGGAAACGGGTTGTACTTTGTCTCCGACCGTGATGGGGTCGAAAATATCTGGTTTCGCTCATTTGAAGATGGTCTGGCACACGAGATAACCACATTTACGGAAGGGCGCTTGCTCTGGCTAAAGCTAGCTGATGATCGCAAGGTGATTGTCTTCGAGCGGGATTTTCACATCTGGCAACTCGATCTCGCCTCGGGAGAGTCGGCCCCGATTGATATTCAAGTGCGTCAGGATACTAAGATTACTCCCGTACGAACGCAAACCTACACCCGCCAATTGAGTGAGTTGGCCCTTGCTCCTGATGGCAACAAAATTGCTTTTGTGGTCAGAGGCGAAATCTTTGCAGATTTTGCTGACAAAGAAACTGAAAAAGAGCGTCGACAGGGACCATCTATTCGTATCACCAATACCACATTTCGTGAGCATGATATCGACTGGTCTCCCGATAGCCGCAAACTGGTGTATATCTCGGATCGACACGGCGACGAGGAGATTTATCTCTACGATTTCACGACGCGCACTGAAACGCGCTTGACTGAACGTGATAGTGCTAAATCGTCACCGCGATTTTCACCAGACGGGGCATGGGTTGCCTATGCGTGTGGTCTGAACGAAATTCGCCTTATCAATATTGAAACCCATGATGACCGCGCTTTTGTACAGGCTGATTTTTTCTATGGTGCGACATTTGCCTGGTCCCCTGATAGCCATTGGGTGGTCTATAGTGCACAGGACCAGAATTTCTTGAGTAATTTGTTTGTACAGCATATTGACGAGGAGCAGTGCCACCAAATTACGTTCATGGGCAATCTGCATACATCAAGGCCCATCTGGTCATGCAATGGACAGTTTATTGTTTTTACCACAGGGCAATATCGCGCTGAGGCACAGATTGGTCGAGTCGATCTGCAACCACACCAACCCGTGTTTCGTGAACACGACTTTGAGCAATTATTTGTGTCGGATGAAGAAAAGAAAAACACCCCCAATACTAATGACGACAAAACCCAAACCTCAGATGAACAGACCAATGGTAAAGAACCTGGAGAAACGCCAAAATCGCCGCCTGATATCACGATTGTATTTGAAGGAATTGAGCGACGATTGCGTTTATTGACACCGATCCAGATGGATGCGTCAGCCTACTGTGTGAGCCCAGATAGCCGTGATCTCATTTTGAGTGCGGTTGTTGCCGGTGAGGCTAATCTGTGGACACTACCACTCGATGAACCGCGCGAAGGCCAATCTCCGCGTCGCCTGACCGGGAGTAGCACTGGGAAATGGGCGGCCCAATTTGCCCCTGACGGCAAAAGTTTTTATTACCTTGATGGCGGGCAAATTATGAATATGAAGTTTCCTCGCGGTGATCGGACACATGTACAGGTGAGCAGCGAAGTTGTCATTGATTTTCATCAAGAGAAGATGCAGATGTTCGAAGAGGGATGGCGTCTTTTACGTGACTACTTTTATGATCCAACGTTTCGTGGTCTCGATTGGAGTGCGGCGCGTGAACAATTTGCCCCACTGGTGGCAGGAGCCCAGACCCATGGTGATTTTCTGGCTATCCTGAATCTGATGGTTGGTGAATTACGAGCGTCGCATATGGGTGCATATCCCACAGGTCTGACATCAATTGAACATGGGTATGTTGGGCTGGAATTTGATCGCCGTGAATTAGCGACGAGTGGCCACTTCCGCATCAGTGACATTATTCCCGAAAGTCCAGCGGCGCTGTCTCGTGACGGTGATGGCAATGCTATACAGCTTGGACACTATCTCCTGGCTGTGGATGGCGTTACACTCGGCCCTGGTGTCAATCTTGATGCGTTGTTACAGCGGATGATTGATCGGCGGGTGCAATTACGCATTGGGACTGATCCCAGGACAAGCACAGAGGCCACCGAGTTTGCCGTGCGACCAGTTGCGGTAGGAGCCTACGATGCGCTCCGCTACCGGGCGTGGGTGCATGCTAACGAAGCTTATGTCCATCGTGTGAGTGAGGGACGGCTTGGATATGTGCATATTCGTGCGATGAGCTATCCCGCCTATCAACAGTTTCTGGCCGATCTGGACGTGGAAATCTATGGCAAAGAAGGTGTGGTTATTGATGCCCGTTTTAATGGTGGTGGTCACACAGCGACATTTATCCTTGATGTTTTAACACGCCGAAGTGTGTTGCAAAGCACTTTCCGTGATCAACAAACCGCCTATGCGGACCATGTTGCAGGTAATCGTGTATTAAATAAACCGACCATATTAGTAATCAATGAGAGTTCTGGATCGAATACCGAGATGTTTGCAGAGGGCTATCGTCGTTTGGGGCTAGGGGTAGTTGTCGGTCGACCCAGTGCCGGTGCCGTTATCTGGACTTTTGAGCACCAGTTACTGGACGGAACGCGTTTTCGTCTGCCCCGTATCAAAGTTGCTACACCAGAAGGGGATGATCTTGAAGGAACTGGTCGTGCTGTTGATATCGATGTAGCATTACCGATAGGCGCGACTACAATAAACAATGATACGCAACTTGATGCAGCCGTTACAACCCTGATCCAACAGATTGATGAGCAGCGCAAAACTTAGTACCATTATAAGAGTTTAATTAAAGTTATCAGTCTTTTATCAGTGACAGATAAGATTTCATCTGTTACGATTCAGTTCAATTATTCGTCTTGAGTTATAGAACAAAGAAAAGTATCTATTCTGGGAACTTTTGACGTCGCTGCTACGTCCTAAAAAAGGAACTAATGTTGTGCTCCTATTAAGAGTAACCTGAAAAAGTTTTGCCATCTTCTTTACTATATATGCTGGTAATGGAAGAGACAACATCTGTAAGGATGGAAGATATGCAACGCATAGTTAGTGTGCTGCTAGTGTGCCTCATTTTAGCTGGATGTAGTTTGCCGTTTGCCTTGCCCGGAGCAGAATCAGATCCCAACACATCCAATGGCGAGCAAGTGACTATTTCATATGCTAGTTGGGAGTCAGATCGCCCCAGGTTTGAGGCACTTGCACAACAATTTACAGCGGCTAATCCCAATATCCAGGTCGCTATTGTTCCACTAGACGATCTGATGAATAATAGTGGGCAGGGCGATTCGGACTCGCAGATGGCCATGTTGCGCCGTGTGGTTTCTGGTGCCGATACAGCCCCTGCTTTTTTTGTTTCGCCTGAAGCCTACAACACCAACTTGCTGATGAATTTGCAACCGCTTATGGAGGCAGATCCGAACTTCCAACGTGATGATTTCTTTGCAGGTGCACTTGAGCGTTATGAATCTGATGGCGGTGTATGGGTATTACCACGTTACTTTTATGTTCAGCTTTTAGCGTATAACAAAACCCTTTTCGAGTTGGCCAACGTGTCAGAACCTACACCGGGCTGGAGTTGGAATGATCTGCTTGGTATATCTGAACAAATCGCACAGAAGAATGGACGCACCATTGAAACATATGGATTTTTAGACTCTACTGGTGGAACGTTACCACTCTATTCCGAACTAGTGTCTCAGGGCGTTAATATCTTTGAGATACCCAGCCAGGATCTGGTATTGAATGAACCAGCCTTTGTGAGCTCTGTAGAACGTATTCGTGAACTGAGTGATAGCGGTGCCCTGTTTAATATCTCACCCATGGGCCTAGGCGACGACACCGAACCTGTCGATCCATCACAACTTGTGAGGGATGGACGTATTGGTATCTGGCCCAGTGAAATGTTAGCCTATGCCTTCTTTGAAGGTGAAGAGCAAAACACAGAACTAGATTTTGAAACAGGTGTTATTCCCTATCCTACAGGAGAGGGCTTGTTTGATTTTGGTGGTAGTGATGGCTATGTTATTAGTGGCGGTACAGCCCATCCGAACGAGTCATGGAAATGGATTGAATTTCTCTCGCAGCAAGATATTGAGCAGAATACTTTTGAGGGAGGCAGTTCGTTTCCTGGTCGTATTCCTGCGCGTCAATCGCTGGCTGATGAGCTAGGTTTCAGGGAATCAGTTGATGAAGCCACGGCAGAAGCATATCGTTGGGCTCTCGAAAATACTGGACAAAATCCGATCCCCACCAACTTTGATTATCGAGCCATTGGGATACTGGCCGAAACAATGTCACAGGTGATGAGTGACCCCAATGCGGATGTGCAACAGGCCCTGACCGAGGCCCAGGGGCAACTCGATGAGCAGCTTGCACAGGTTGAAACAACACCAACGGCTGAGCCAGATATGAGCCCGGTGTTTGTGGCCACACCTGAACCACAGGAGGCCCCAGAGGGTGCCACCACCATCACATTTATGAACAATGGCTACAACCCATCCACCCTACGACAACTGTCCCGTACATTCCAGGAGCAACGCCCAGATGTTTTCGTCGAGATTGCAGCAACAGATACATTTACCGGGCCACTAGAATTCGGTGAGATGGCCCGTACAGCTGACTGTTTTTCGTGGTGGAGTCAACCAAGTACCGACGATGATCTCAGCGCATTGCTGGATCTCCAACCACTTATCGATGCAGACAGCAGTTTTGAACGTGATGACTATCCAGCAGCGCTGCTCTCTATGTACGAGCACGATGGCCGTTTGACCGGTCTGCCCTATTCCTACAATGTGCGTACGCTGGCTTACAATCGTACTATCTTTGAAGAAGCCAGCATTGCTACACCAACCTATCAATGGACACCAGATGACTTTTTAGCAGCGGCCCAGTCGCTTACGCAGGGTGAGGGTGACAATAAGCAATATGGTTATGTCGCCATGAGTGGTCCCTTGTCAGATATACTCTTTTTTGGGAATCAGTTTGGTGCCCCACTCACTACGGGCAGTGGAGAGAATATCCGTCCAAACTATGACGATCCTGGAGTTGTGCAAACGATCCAGTGGTATATTGATCTTGCCAAAGTGCACGAGGTCATGCCAGAGATTGAACTGTATTATCGACAAAACGAAACACCCACTGAAACGTTAGACCCATATCAATTGATTCAGAATGGTCAGGTTGGGATGTGGTTTGATTGGGATCAGGGCTCATTTGGTTTCATAGAGCCGGGGATAGAAGGCGAGGGTGATGCCTTCGAGGTTGGTTCGGCACCACTGCCCGTTGGAAATGGTGGATTGGGTGGCGATGATATCTCGACGCGTGGTTTCCATATTTCTGCTCAGACAGAACACTCTCAGGCTTGCTGGGACTGGCTTAAATTCCTTTCAAGCGATATCAACAATCTTCAGGGCGGTACTCCTGCACGTCTTTCGATAGCCCGATCAGAAGAGTATATCCAACAAACCTCGCCAGAAGCCGCTGAAATTGTCGAGGTTTACGCTGAAGCCCTCCAACAGACAAGCCAGGTGAGTGATCAGTCGACATCCTTTGGCAATATTGATACATACTGGCTGTATAAAGCCATCGATGATGCGATCAATAATGAAATGGATCTTGACCGTGGTCTGGTGGAAGCGCAGGAAACAACCCTGGCGTTCCTGGAATGCCTGGACGAGTCAGAGGATGCACAACCAGGCACCTGTGCTACAGAGATCGATCCAGATTATGAAGGCTATAGCGTTGAGCGTGGCGCACCATTTCCGGTGGAACCACAGGGATGATATGGCAGCGACTCAATAGAGTCTTCCAGCCTTAATGTGTTTGTATATTTCTAGTTAATACGTATAATAAAACGTGATATGCATCATAGACGAGAAGAAACAAACTGATATGTGGGGGATTATATGAAAAAGCACGAGAACCTGCTGCGTATATTGTCCGTAACGCCACTCTTAGCACTCGCATTGCTAACGGCATGTGGTGCACCCGCAACAGCGCAGGAAGAGGTTGCAACACCAACACCACTCCCACCTGCACCAGAACTTGAACGCCCAACCTACGAAGTAGAACGTGGTGTCATTGCAGAGACACTAGAGCGCAATGGCCGGGTCACACCAGTTGATCTGAATCGCTTGCAGTTCCGACGTGATGGCCGGGTCGAGACATTAAGTATCGAGCGTGGCGATCAAGTAGCGGCGGGGCAGGTGCTGGCTGAATTACAACAGGACGAAGCACGTGATGAGCTGCGCCAGAGTGAAAATGCGCTGGTTCAGGCTCAACGCAGTCTTGCAGATGCCCAAAGAGAACGAGAAAAAAGCATTCAACAAGCTCAACTGGGTTTAGAAAACGCTGAAAAAGCACTTTCTCGCCTGTTACCAGGTGGTCCTGACGATCCTATCCGTGTAGCACAAAAAGCGTTAGAAGAGGCTGAACGGACGGCGGATGATAACAAGGTAACTGCGTCAGAAGCAAAAACCGAGGCAGAATTTCAGCTCGTAAAAGATACCGAGGCATTACAAGATGCCCAGAAAGCCTTCAGCGATGCCCGGTGGGATAACGAACATGTTGAAAAATATGGCACCAATCCTGATCAGCCGTTTACCGAGGATGCCGAGGGTGTCAAACGCCCGAACAAGCTTACCGATGAGGAAAAAGAGCAATATCAAGAGGCGTTGAAAACCGCAGAACGTGGGTTGCGCGATGCTGAACGACAGATTGAATTGTCAAAACGCAATATTGATCAACTACGTGAGGGAGAAATCGAACAGGTCGAGGTTGAGGATGAAAACGTGATTGAGGCCCGCCGCACACTCGATGAATTGCTGACTGGTGAAGGCAACGATGAGCTTATCACGGCACAGAATACGGTTGAAGAGGCCCGGCTTGCGCTGGAAGAAGCGCAGATTGGTAGTCTCGATGAACAACTAACGTCTATCGAAAACGCACAGGCTGATGTCGAGAAGGCTCGCAAAGCAGTCGAAGATGGTCAGATTATCGCGCCTCAGGATGGTAAAATTCTGTCTATTGCTATCAACGAAGGGGACGAAATCACCGCCTTTGAGTCGGTTATCGAGATCGCCGACCCCACCAACCTGGAGATTGCAGCAGAACTCAGCGCACAGGATATGCGTGTGATTGAAGAGGGGGCCCCTGTCGAGATCAGCCTGTTGTCCCGCCCTGATGTCATTATGCCCGCCATTATCCGTCGTCTGCCAGCCCCATATGGTTCTGGTGGGAGTGGTGCTGTGCAAGAAGAAGATCAAACAACACGTTTTGAGATAACCGATCTGAAAGGCCAGGAGTTAGCGCCGGGAGCAGTCGCACAAATTCGGGTGGTACTCGAAAGCAAGGAAGATGTCCTGGTGTTGCCCAAAGAAGCTGTCCTATCGTTTGAAGGCAATCGTTTTGTCATTGTACGCGATGGTGAACGAGAACGCCGTGTTCCCGTACAGATCGGCATTGAAACTGAGACCTCGTATGAGATTTTAGAGGATAGCGAAACAACAACTGAAGGGATCGAGGAAGGTGATATCGTGGTGGGACGTTGATCGTATCAAACACTTCCCTCCATAAACGAGTCAAGAGTGTGTGTTGATGGCAAAGACTTTATTAACCGTTTCTGCGGTATTGACGACCGCATTCAAAAGATTACACGCTAATCTCACATTGGCTTTGTGTGGTTTTATTGCGCTCCTCGCCGCAGTAGCACTCTCGGTGTGTATTCCGGTGTATGCAGAAGCCGCCAGTCTGCGCCTGCTGAACAGTCAATTGGAACGGCAGGAACAGCAAACCAATCGCTCGGCATTTGCTCTTCTCTTTCGCTACATTGGGAGCCAGAATGACCCGCTTGAGTGGGAACGGGTGCAAGCCGCCGATGACTTTATTCGTGGTCCCGGTTTGGAGCGGCTCGATTTGCCGCTGGATGGGCTGGCACGTCATGCGCGCACTGCACAACTCCGGCTGTTTCTCCCCCAGTCGGCAGGGGCAGAGAACCCCTTCTTGACGAACGCATCTGTGGGATTTATTAGTGGGATGGAGCCATACATTCGCATCTACGATGGCACAGCCCCACAACCAGTCGATGCCTCCATTGCCCCAGATGGCTCATCAGCACCCATCGAAGTTATGGTGGCTCGCAATTTTGCCGATACTATTGGGATTAATGTTGGTGATGAATTCAATCTGGTCACTAACTCTGGTGGGCGCGTCGTCTCGATCCCAATCACGATTGCAGGGCTCTGGCAGCCCCTGAACTCTAGTGATCCAGCGTGGTTCTATGCACCTGATGCGTTAGAAGACGTCATCCTGGTGCCCGAAAAGACGTTTATCGGTCCTATCGCAGAAGTTCTTGCCAATGAGGTCGATCTTATCCTGTGGTTCGCACGCCTCAACGGTGATCGCCTCACCGCCACACAAGCCACACCGCTGTTGGCCCGTGTCGAGAGTGTGCGTGCTCAAGCCGCCGGTATTGTTCCAGGTTTGGCATTAGAGCAAAGCCCGGCTGAATCACTCGGTCAATATCGCACCGAAGTTGCTCGATTGACCACGACTCTGTTTGTCTTTAGTGTGCCTATCCTTTCGCTGGTGCTCTACTTCGCCGCGCTGGTAGCCAATTTATTAGTAAATCGACAGCGCAGCGAGATCGCCTTGCTCAAAACACGTGGTGTGCGCGACACACAAATTCTGGGTATCTACATCCTGGAATGGATGCTGCTGGGTGCGCTTGCCCTCGTGGTCGGTCCTACACTGGGGCTCGGATTTGCCACCATTATGGGACGTACGGAGTCGTTTTTACAACTCTCTCCTGATCTGCCGGAACTCCAGTTGGTGCTAACCTGGAGTAGTCTGCAATTTGGGGTTGCGGCGGTCATACTGGCGCTCATTGCATCACTCATTCCTGCAGCAGTTGCCACTCGGCGTACGCTCGTTGATGAGCAGCAACAGGCAGCGCGGGTCTCACGTCCACCATTCTGGCAGCGTTTCTATCTCGACTTTTTGTTGCTTATTCCACCAGCGTATGGCTTGTATCAGCTACAACGAGGAGGAGGGCTTCAACTAGGTGAGTCTGGTGCCGACCCATTTAGCAATCCGTTGTTGGTGTTGGTGCCGGTACTGCTTTGTTTTTCACTGGGACTTATTGCAATCCGGTTTATTCCACTTATTTTTGAGGTACTCGCACGGTTAGCCAAGCGCCCATCGTGGGTAGCCCCACTCGTAGCATTGCGGGCCCTGGCCCGACAACCAGGGGCGTATCGTGGTCCGCTCTTGCTTCTGATCCTCACCCTGTCGCTGGCAGCGTTTAGTGCGTCAATGGCCCGCACAATGGATGGCGCATTGGACACGGCTATCGCCTATCAGGTCGGTGCACAAATGCAATTGCTCGAGACCGGGCAAAGCACCGAACAACAACAGGGTGGCCAACAACCGGGCGGAGGACAACAACCGCAACAGCCAGAGCGCCGTAATATCGAAGAAGAAGCACGCTTCCTGTTTGTGCCTGTGAGCGATCACCTTGAGGTAGAAGGCATCAACGAGGCCACACGTGTGGGAACATACAGCGCCAACATTCAATTGGGTGGCGTCAACCAGGCTGCTCAGTTGGTTGGTATTGACCGGGTGGATTTTCCAAAGGTGATCAATCGTTTTGATCGTGCCTGGGCTGATGGACGCTCGCTCGGTGAGCTTATGAATATGATGGCATTAAATCCCGAGGGCGTCATTGTCAGTCGGAATGCCTTGGAGCGTGGTTTAAGTGTTGGGGATGTCTTGCCTGCGGTCGTCACCATTGCGGGTGATCGGCGCGAAGTACAATTTCAGATCATTGCAGCAGTCGATCTATGGCCGGGATACTATCCGCAAGACGGCCCAATTATGGTTGCTAATCTGGATTACATTTTTGACCAGATGAGCGGTCGTTACCCGTACGACGTATGGATTGCGCGTGATGCGAATGCTGAAGTCAGTGATCTGGTCGCTGGTGTACGACAACGTGGTATTACCGTTATTGATGCGATTGATACCGAAACGACTATCCGTGAAGAACAGGCCCGCCCACAACGTCAAGGGTTGTTTGGTCTGCTGTCAGTCGGCTTTATTGCCTCAGGTCTATTGACATTGCTGGGATTCCTGCTAGGCTCGCTGATCTCATCAAGGCGCCGTGCGATTGAGTTAGGCGTGTTACGTGCACTGGGCCTCAGTGGGCGTCAGATGGGCGTTGCACTGGTAGCTGAACAGGTTATTCTTGTGCTCGCCGGTATTGGTGCAGGAACAGGTATTGGTCTCGCAGCAGCACAATTAGTTATTCCGTATCTTCAGGTTGGAGTGGGACCACATCCGGGTGTGCCAGCTTACCCACCAGAAATTGCCTGGAGTCAGGTCCAGATTATCTATATTATCTTTGGTATTGCGCTGTTGCTGACATTACTCGCACTTGCGTGGATTCTCGGACGTATGCGGCTCTTTCAAGCAGTCAAACTCGGTGATACCAACTAACAACTATGTGCTCATTCCATGTTTGAGTGAAGCTGGAGAGGTGTTGATAGTATGACTGAACACAACGACGAACATTTTATCTCTGCTGCAGGTCTGGTGAAAATCTTTCGCGTGGCTGACCTTGAGGTAGTTGCGTTACAGGGGCTCGATTTAGAGGCTTCCCGCGGTGAAATGCTCGCACTGGTAGGCCCTTCTGGTTCAGGCAAGTCAACCTTGCTCAATGCGCTTGGTGGCCTGGATCGCCCTTCGGCTGGTCGGTTATCTGTTGATGGACAAAATCTACTTAAACTCACTCAGCAAGAACTTACACACTATCGACGGACCAAGGTCGGGTTTGTCTGGCAACAAACAGCACGTAATCTATTGCCATATCTGTCTGCCCGTGCCAATATCGAGCTATTAATGAAACTCTCGGGTCTCGGCCCACGGGAAACAAAGCAGTGGGTTGATGAGTTGCTGGATGCCGTGGGTATGACCGAGTACGCCAATCAAAAACCAACCCAACTCTCGGGTGGGCAACAGCAACGAATCGCCATTGCCTGTGCGCTGGCTAACAAACCCACTATATTGCTTGGCGACGAACCAACTGGTGAGGTTGATTGGCCTACAGCACAACTCATTCTGGGGCTTCTGAGGGATCTCCGTGAACGCTATGGCTTAACAATTGTCATGGTTACACACGATCCACGTGTAGCGGAGCAAACAGATCGTGTGATCGCCATCCGTGATGGACAAACCAGTACAGAGACGGTGCGCGTCGAACAGGATGGCAGTATCGCAGTGGGGGCTGAAGCGTCGAACAATGGTGATGGTGTGGCACAGCTTCACGCCGAGGAAATGATAGTGCTGGATAGTGCTGGCCGACTACAAATTCCTGGCGATCAACGGGCGTTGGCACGAATTGGACGGCGCGCAAAGGTTGAGTTAGTTGATGGTGGAATTTTGATACGGCCAAGTGAAGATGATGCGATTGAGATCACTGAACAAACTTCGGACAATGGTGCTGACACAGCCTACCGGAGTTTGTACAGCAATGAGCCACCACCCGATCAGGAACAGAGTGTCAAACAGAAGAAACAGAGTCGTTGGCGTTTCCTGCGCTTAAAACGCAACTCCTGATTGTCGATGAGGATGAGCTATGAACGATGGTAATGTGGTTATTAATATTGATAGTGTTGAGCGGGTTTTTGAACTGAATGGACGCCACATTCACGCACTCGGCGGCATCACCATGCAAATTCGCCGTGGGTCGTTTGTGGTGCTTATGGGCCCCAGTGGTAGTGGTAAAACCACATTGCTCAACCTTGTGGGTGGTTTAGATCAGCCAACAGCGGGACAGATAGGCGTGTCCGGGCAACCGTTGAGCAAAATGGGAGGGCAAGAACTGGCATCGATACGCCGACGGATTGGTTTTATCTTTCAAAGTTTTGCACTGATGCCTACGGCGTCGGCGTATGAGAATGTGGAGCTAGGTCTGCGTATTGCTGGTGATGTACCACGCAAGGAGTGGGATGCCCGCATCCGTCGCTGTCTGGGAGCAGTGGGCCTGATGACGTGGCGCGACCATCGCCCCTATGAGATGAGCGGTGGTCAGCAGCAACGGGTAGCAATTGCGCGCGCATTGGCCATTCGACCCCAGATTATTCTCGCCGACGAGCCGACTGGCGACCTTGATAGTAAAACTGGCGAGCAAATTCTGGGTTTGCTGCGCGCGCTCACCGACCACGAAGGTGTCACACTCCTGATGGCCACGCACGACCCAGCAGCAGCCGATTTTGCGACCGACCTCTACCAACTCCGTGATGGACAAGTGATTCTTCACGAACCACGGCAGGTGTTTGCAGCGATGAATTCGTAAACTAGATACCTGACGCCCGCCGCTCAAGCAGCGGGCTACCAACACAACACCTACAAAGCCATACGTTTCCCTACAATACACAAATCTATGAGGCGGGACTAAACACCTGTGCATGCCTCGTGACCCACTCCTTGATGGTGGTCATCTGTACGGGGAGTTCCTTCAGGATCGGCTCCATTGCATAGTACATCGGGGGTGGGTTTGGGTTTGTCTGGTCTTTGCGATACCGCTCAGCGATTCCGGCGCCTGCTTCAGGTCCAAATAGCTGTTCGACAGCCGCACCCATCTCCTCGGGCGACATGGCATAATAGCTCATTGGGCAACCCAGTGCTTCGGAGAACAGCGTGGCAAGTTCTGGCCCCGTCGGTGCTTCCACACCACTAACCTTGAAGCGACTTCCTGCCAGATCGGGACGTTCGAACGCTGCGGCGACCAGTGCACCTATATCATCAGACGCAAGCCACCCCACCTTTGTATCTTCGAGAATTGGATAGGCAACCTGGTTGTGACGAACTATCGCCGAGGCTGTCCATGGTCCGAGCCAGTTTTCCATATACACCGTTGGCTCAAAGATGATTGACGGGACATCACTGGCCGCCAGATACTCTACCAAATCGAGAGAGAGATCACTGAGCGGGTTGCCAGTGCGTGTTTCTGGCAAGATTGCACTGGTATTCCAAACGATGAGATCCACACCAGCTTCCCTAGCTGCATCGATGGCACTACGTGCATAGGTACCGGCTTCAAGAGGGTTTTCCAGAAAGGCAGGGATGAGTAAAGCCACACCATCCATACCATGGCTGGCTGCCCGCAGACTTGCCGGATCCCTCAAATCACCTATGGCGATTTTGGCTCCAGCATCTCGCAAGTCGGCTGCTTTCTCCGCACGACGAGTGAGAACATAGGGTTCATGTCCTTTTTCTAATAATTTTAATACTGTGGGACGGGCCTGTGATCCGGTTCCACCATACACTAATACTTTGCGTTTTATTGAACCGTTCATCTCGATTATACTCCTGTAAAGACTTTTGATAGAATAGTAAGTAGAGCTAGTATAGAGTGTATTACAAAAAAAACAAGTACGCAAAAAAATGTGATATACTATCAAAAATCATACTTTAATTTATGTGGGGACACTTAAGATGGTCAATCAAGTATTACCTTATCAGCACGAAGAGCAATGTCCGGTTGAGATCGCGCTCGATATGGTTGGTGGGAAGTGGAAGTCGTTGATTATCTACTATTTGCTGCCTGGAACAATGCGCTTTAATCAGTTGCGACGTGCCATACCGGGTGCCACACAACAAATGTTGACCCGCCAATTGCGCGAACTGGAGCAGGATGGCATTATCCATCGGGAAGTATACGCTCAGGTTCCCCCTAAGGTAGAGTACTCGCTCACCGCCTCAGGTCGCAGTCTGGGGCCGGTTTTGGAGCAGATGGGGCAATGGGCGTGTATGCATCGGCAACAGTGGAATACACAAGATGCTGTAATCGAAGCAGAAACCTCATAGACACACACCCCACAGAATCGTGTCAATAGTGTTCCGCAGGGTGTGTCGTATGCAGTATGCAGCTGATTGTGTAAAGTTACCCCTTCACACCACCAATCGTCAGGCCACTGGTGATGTAGCGTTGCAGGAAAAGATACACCACTGAGACAGGCAGAGCAATCAACAGGGCCATGGCGGAAAGACGCGACCAGGGTGTCTGTCCCGCAAATTGTCCAATCATGTTGTAGAGTGCCATGATCAAGGTGAAGTCCTGTGGATCAGTCAAGAATTGCCATGAAGTGGCGAACTCGGTCCATCCTGCGATAAAGCCCAGAAAGCCCGTCACAGCTAGCGCGGGGGTTGCCAAAGGTAAGATGACGAGGAAGAAAGCCTGATTGCGTGATGCACCATCAATAGTAGCCGACTCCTCCAAATCCTTGGGGATTGTATCGAGGTATCCTTTGAGATTCCAGATGGCAAAAGGCAATGCACCAGAGACAAGCGCCATTCCTACACCAATAAGCGAATTCCGCAGATTAAACCCGGCAAATTGCACCTGATTGAGCAGCACAAAGAGCGCCGGAAGCGCTGCGATTGCCGGTAGCATAAGCACACCCAATACACCCAGCATGAGCGTTTCACGTCCCACGAAGCGGAGTCGAGAGAATGCATACGCCGCACTCACACCAACCATGACCGAAACAAAACCAACACCGGTTGCCAGTAGCAAGCTGTTGAGAGCCAGCCGCCAGAAAGACACCGGATTAGAGGTTGGTTGTCGTAACACATCTTGATAGGCATCAAATGAAGCTCCTGGCGGTATCAGTGTTAATTCGGTTGGCCGCGAAATATTCCGTGGATCGATGGATAAACTAAAGATCCACATGACGGGAAACAAGACTGTAAAGGCAATGAAGAGACAGAGTGCCTGCAACAAGAGTTGACGTCCGAGTGGCAGTTTCCCACCTGAACCACCGCCAAAAATCCGTGCAAATCGCCGGGATGCTGATTGCCTGGTATTTGATACAGTTGTCATTGTGCGTCTCCTTTAATCTGCATAACTAGCGGTTGCACGTGCCATACGGTTGGTGATAATCGTCAATGCGAGCAGAATGAAGAACATAATCACAGCAAAGGCGGCTGCAACACCATAGAGCCGTTGCTCATTGACCAGACGATAGACCTGTGTCACCAACAATTCCGTACGTCCGAATGGCCCACCAGCACTGATAAAGTAAGACAGATTGAAGAGGTTAAAGGTGATGATGAAGCCATAGATGGCATACGGGATCATGGCTGGGCGCAACAGTGGTAGTGTGATACGGAAAAACTTCTGACGGCCCGTGGCACCATCAATGTCGGCAGCTTCATACAATTCTTTGGGAATGCTTTGGAGTGCCCCAGTCGCAACAACTGCATTGAGTGGCCAGCCTAACCAGGTGTTGGCAAAAAGCATAACAAAGTATGATAGTGGTAGCGGGATAAACGGAATCGGGTTATCTACCTGTTCGATCCAGCGGATCTGGAATGTCTCCGGTGCTATACCAAAGACACCACCAATCTGAGCCAATACCTGATTTATAGCTCCATACTGGGAATCAAACATATTCCGAAAGACCACTGCAACAATAATTTGTGGAATAATGACAGGAAGAATATAAATTGCACGATAAAATTGCTTGCCCCATAAACCCTCAGTATTGAGCAATACGGCAATCAATACGCCAAGTATCAGGTGAATGGTAACATTGGAGAATGCCCACCATAAGTTGAAAAGCAGCGTGCCAAAGAAATTAAAATTAGGCATCGCTAGCTGATTAAGAAAAATACGAATGTAGTTATCAAGCCCAACAAATTCTGGTGCTGGTGCACCAATACGAAGATTACGAATACCATAATCAGTAAAAGACATCCACACTTGAAACGCCAATGGGTAAAAAGTGATGATGCCCATGACGATGATTGCTGGCAGCAGATAGAAATAGGCTGAACGTGTATTTGCACCGCGCTGCCAGGCCGTTAGTTTTGGCGCTACAGTGTTTGACGTATTTGGATTTACGGTTGCCATACAGTGCTCCCTGGTCACGACTGGCCAATGTCGTAAGGATCTTGTTTAGTACGATGGCCTGGTAATATAAATATGTATGAAAGACGACAGTGTCGCCAAAGAGCAATATCGGTCGTGTGTCGAGAAAATGCCAGGGTTATGTATTGGCATGTGTTTCGCTCAACAACACCTTCAAAAGCAGGAACTGAACGGAGGTAGTGTGCACCTCCGTTCAGCAATACACTTATTACTTGCCGTTGGCTTGGTTCATGGTGGAGCAGGCTTCTGCAACTGCATCGGCAGGTGTTGCCTGGCCTTCCATAACCTGGCTTACCATGTTGTCGAATGCGGTCCAGAAGTTATCCAACTCAATCTTTTGTGGTCGCGGGTAGCCATTCAATGCCGAGTCGGCAAAGCCCTGTGTGACTTCGTCGCTGATTTCCAGAGTTGAGTCGGTTGGCACATGTCCGGCCTCATCAATATAGAGTTGCATGGAGTCAGGGTTGGTTAAGAACTGAGCCAGTGCAACAGCACCTTCAGGATTTTGTGCACTCACATTGATATAGAAACCATCAACACCGGTGAGTGGGCCAGCCGGGCCAGCCGGGCCAGCCGGCACAGGAGCCACACCCAGATTGTCACTGAGTGTTTCTGCGAAGTTACCTGTGTTCCAGGGGCCATCAACCAGCATATCAAGGTCGCCGGTCTGGAAGGCATTTGCGGCAGCACCACCATCGGTGAAGAACTGTGCACCAGCCTCCTTGAGTTCTACCAGGTACTCCATCGCTTCAGTAAAACCACCCTGGTCTGCAATACACACACCTTCTTCGTTCATCAATTCGCCACCAAAGCCGACAAAGAAACCAAAGCTGTGGTAGGCATTCTGATTAAGACCGAGGGTTGCGCCATTTTGTACCGCTTCCAACAACTCGTCGGTTGTGGTAGGTGGTGTTTCGACAGCTTCTTTGTTATAGAACAAACCAACTGCTTTGAGTGACTGAGGAACTGCGTAGAGTTCACCATTAACGGTACTGCCTTCGATAGCAACAGGGGACGCACTGTCGAGTTGGCCTGCCAGCATGTCGTCAAGAGGCATAAGCAGACCAGCTTCGACCTGGCGCACCAGGCTATCGTTGGGGGCGACAAACACATCTGGTCCACCACCGGTGGCAGCTTCGGTCTCAAATTTATTAAACAATTGGTCGAAAGGAATGGCTAAGACCGTAATGTTGGCATCTGGAAATTCAGCCTGTGCGTTTTCGATCAGTTGACCAAGCACCTTTTCTTCCGCACCACCAGAACCATAGGCGTGCCAAAGCGTAATATCACCTGAGACAGCCCCCTCGGTAGCAGTGGTGTCCTCGCCCTCAGTAGCTTCACCCTCGGCTGCCTCACCCTCGGTGGCTTCACCTTCAGCAGCGGTATCACCAGCGGGGGCCTCTTCTTCGGTTGTTGTTCCAGTCTGACCACATGCGGCCAGGAAAAGCGTCAGAATGGCGATGACGCCAATGAGTTTAAGCAAGCGTTGCATGTGAATGGCTCCTTTGCTTGATAAAAATGGAGTATCTGTAAATAAACATGTGTAAAGCGTAGTCTAATAAGGAAAAATGTGTTGTTATATACCTTATGGGGCTCCTTTCTGAACGCAACATTTTGAACTTTTATAGTTCCTCTTCATATCACAACGATAAGTATATTTGGTCAGTGAGTGCTGTTTGCCAGCTATCAATACTTTATCCCGAGTCTACTGGTAAAACCTGTGCTGCACTTGTGGTGTGCTGCACTTGTGGTGTGTAGCAATGATGGTGTGTCAAACACATGCTGAACGACAAGTGACACGGCACCAATAGCAACAACATCTTCGCCTAACATCCCTGGGAGAATATTGACATGATTAGCCACCAGCGGCAAACTGTGTTGTCTCAATGTCTGGTAGAGTGGATCAAATAAGAGTGGTCCGGCTGCCGACAAATTACCACCGAGGACGATGCGTCCTGGGTTAAGCAAGTTGAGCACGCTGGCAATAGCCATACCAAGCCGTTCACCCGCCTCGCCAATAATAGCGATAGCGTTTTCATCGTTTTGGTACGCTTGTTCAATCACCTCTTCAATACTAGTACACGGTAATCCATGGTTATGAGCCTGCTCAAGTAATGCACTAGTGCTGGCAAAGCGTTGCAGATCTCCATGCATACCATTGGTCATGGCAGGCTGATGGTATTCTACGACAAGATGGCCAATCTCACCAGCCACGCCTATATCGCCACGGTAGAGTTGACCATCAAGAATGAGCCCGGCACCGATGCCAGCGACACCAAGATAGATGTACGCAACGTTCTCCCAGCCTTGCGCGCTCCCCCAACGATGCTCGGCTAAAGCACCCAGATTGGCATCGTTTTCAAGGTAGACGCGGAGCCCAAGCACCTGTTCGAGTAAGCTTTGCAGCGGTACACGGGGGTAGTTGGGAAGATCTACGACATAGGCTGATTGAACAGATCCATTACTCAGTGGACCTGGCACACCGACACCGACACCACTAATCTGACTAGCCGGTATGTTGCCTGTGTCCAACACATGGTGAATCGCTGCTACGACCTGTTGCACATATGATTCAATATTAGTAGCAGAACGAAGAGAGCGATGGATACGTTGCAGAACGTTAGCCTGGAGATCAGTGAGTAATACTGTGAGGGCGGTGGCAGCCAGATCAACACCAATAACATAGCTTGACTGATAATTGAACTCAACCATAATAGGACGACGCCCACCCATCGAATGGCCCACCCCTGTTTCACACACCAGATTATGTGCGAGTAAGTCGGTAATGATGCTGGAGACCGTTGAACGACTGAGGCGACTCCGGCGCGCCAGTTCAGCACGCGAGATCGGACCATCGGTACGGATATGGTCGAGGATGGTACGTTCATTCAGTTCGCGCATCAATGCGAGATCAGCTGTCTGTGCTTTTGCCACGTTGCATTTCCCACCAGGCGCCACATTCAACGGAGCGCATTACGGAGCTTCTTAAAACGGTTTAGTATAATGAAAATTATAGCACGCCACTGAAAGTTTGTCAAGTGTCCAAACAAAGTTGAAAGAAGGTTTATTCCTCAAACAGAGATATATGTATATGGTAAGAGATTGTATTTGGGCTATGGTGACAGGATTGTTGGAGTTTCACTGGGTTATGGGGTAGCGCTCACGACAGTTAGTAGCATTTGTGCAGTGATGTACAAAAGAGAGACGGTGATTATAGACCTATAGACGTGACTCTGAAACACGAATGCTCCTGAGTCACGTCTGGATATAATGACCTATCAGGCTGTACAATTACTGATTCGCAAAGGGCGGAGCCAGTGGAACGCGCGGTGTGCCACCACCACCAATAGTGTCAGGGCCGTTATTGGTGACAGCATGGAGCGACTGAAAGAGCGTATTGACATCTTGAAAGAACGAATCGTCTTTTGAACTGGGATTGATACCTATGGCATTGAGTTCAGCTTCAACACCCTTTTCCCACACCAGTAGGGCATTGTCCCACGCGGAGTCTTCCACGATGTAGACACCGTAATCCTGCATTGCTGCGAACAGCTTTTTGGCAGAATCAGTCTGTAGGCCCAGACTCTCAGCACTTACATCAGGCGGAATGGCTAACAAGGTACCCATTTCAATATCAGGGTTACTGCCTTGATATCGACTGGGATTATTGGGATCGCCTGCATAATTATCAGCACCAGTAGCAGGCCAGCGATAGCCGGGAGTCGTGTCGTTCTCATCATAATACAGATACTTCTTGGCCCACATCGTCAGTTTGATAGGATGACGGATGGGTGTGTCACTGGTTAACTCACCTTTGCGAATTGTACCACCCAGCGCTGACATACCGGATGCACCATGTCCAAAACCACCATACCTTGTACTTTGTCCATCAATCCCATCACCATAGATATCCCGTCTGGCTGTCTCTGGATTGTCACCAACTGCCAGCCATGACGGGACATAGACCGGGCCATCCGGCTCACAACGCGCCAGCACCTGGGCCTCGAACACGGTATTGCCATCGGGTAACAAGAATGCAAACGGGTTGTTTGGTGTAAGACCATCCGGGTTACCCTCCCCTGCATCAGGAATAATAAAATCGTTGGGGATATGCCAATCAAAACCGAGGTTACTGCCCGTACAACGTCCTGGTCCCCAGGAATTGTGGCCGTAGACCGGGCGAGCCGGATGGGCACGATCAAGTTTCAAAAGATAGACATTGTCGCCACCAAGCGTGGCATTCGGCTCAAAATTGGCTGGCGCATATACAGCATCAGAACCAATCGGCGTATTCCAGATGCTGTCCTGCGCGAAAGGCCACAACCAGGGGTCGCGTGTTTCTGTAGTCTGAATTGATGAAAGCTTTATAGTGAGATCCTGTCCGGGGAGGCCCTCACCATTCACGCTACTGTATGGAATAGCAGTAAGTGTGTGCTCGCCAGAAGCAGGGAATTGCCACGGGAGATAATCTTTTCCTTGATTAGCATCACCAGCAATGGTGTAGGGGACATAGTTCTCAGTCTTAATGAGCTGATCATCAAGCACAAACTGTACACTCCCGACAGTTGTAGGCTCAGTGTTGGCACGGATACTCAGGTTAGCGGCGTTGAGTGTGGACAGATCCAGGATCTCTCCATCCTGTAATTCCTGTAGAGCTTGATCGGTGTCAGCATTGATCAATATTAATGAGGTAACACTGGGCACATCCAATGCGCCACTCTCGACTTGAAGCGTTGCATTCAGCTTGTTATAGCCTGTTGAGGCTTCCCACACATTGTGGTTCGCCAGACGAATACTATACTCAGGACGGTCGTTCAGCGTCGCGGCAGGGTCGGGCAGATTGAGCAGCACCTTATAGTCGCCACTTGCTATATCTTCAGGTAAGGCAACCGCAAGACTGAGGTCTTTGGTTTCGCCAGGCCCCGGTAAAAACAGACGCATATCTTGATCGGTTTCGACTTGAAGCCGGACCACCGCATCAGTCTCGGTGTGGCGCAGGACCACTTCCAGATCCCGTGGGTTGTAGGGGCGCGCCCAGCCATCGTTGGCCATCTGCACCGACACGGAAAGTTGCTCATTGGCGGTAGCAGTCTTTGGAAGGGTTGCTTCAATCAGGCGGAAGCGATAGCCAAACCGACGATCACCAACATCATAGGCGCCATTCTGTTTCCAAGCATCATACTGACCAGTGGCTTCTGCATCAGACTGATTAACAGCAAGAGCGCTGTAGTGGAAGCGTGACCAATCGGCAATAGCGCCATCACGACTTTTGGCATATGCAGCATTGGCAGGGTCCTGAATGCCACCGGGCTCACCGCTCTGAATAGTGTAGGCTGTTGACTGTTCCGCAAAGGCTTTTTCCTGGGCTTCCAACTCAGGATCGTAGGTACTCCAGGAACCAAAGTCTGACGGATCGCTACGGAAGCCAGCATTGAACAGACCCACCCGCGCCTGTCGCGCAGTCGTGAAGACATCCTCATCTGCAAGAGGTGTTTCGTATATTTGCATCAATTGCTGGCCATAGCGCGAGGACCACATCCGCGAGGGTAGATAGTCCGCCACACGATTGAATGCCTGCCGACCTTCATCTGTTAGAGTCAGTGTCATGGGAATGACGTGACCTGATGTTGAGTCGTGCCACTCCCCCCAATAACCGACAAAACTTTCTTCGAGAAAAGCTATCACATCTTCGTTCTCTTCTAACAATGGTTGCATTTGATCGAGATGCTGGTCGATACGCAATACAGAGGCATCCTGATTACCTGTTTCGCTATGCACCCAGTTGTATGAGAATTTGAGAATTATTTTGAAACCATTTTCACGTACCAGGTCAAAATCAGCTTGCATAGTATCTAGCAACGATTGCGGTAATGCTTGATTGCGCCATTTGTCAAGCAGATAGACTTGTCGAATCATGGTGATGTTTTGTTGTCGTAGCCCATCAAAATCGACATCATGTAGTGGCCGCGTGACCGAACCATAGGGCATCTGGATGAAGTACCACCCCCGTTCAGGATTGGGAAAGATGGTATCGCTTGTAGCATAGGTAATCGTCTGCGTCTCTGCTGCTGTGACAGGTGGAAGTTGTACAAAAGTAGTCGTCGCAACAAGGGCAATCAGACAAAACCATAGCATATGGTGGTAAAGGTGGTGGCGTGCGCCACGATGCAAGCGATGCATAGGATCTCCTTAACTAATGTCAGTGTAGCAAACGATGCTTTTTACATTGAAGAGAATTGCAAATGTTCTACACTTTATGCTTCAGTATAACGGAGATCACTCAAAAAACTACTCGTGTATGGTCAGAATATGGTCATCTTTTTTGCAAAGGTGCCAACATAGTCAGGTTAAGAAATGCGATGGGAAAGGACCAAATAACCTCCCCGGTTTCGACATGGTTAAGAAAAATGCCAAACGTGCCATTTGAGGTTGCCGATGAACAGGGATTAGTCTTTGGTGACTAACCGACATGATGAAGGCTTGACTACTTAAGTTTTATGTACATTTTTAATGAAAGTGTCAAAAAAGCAAATACATTTATGAGAAAACATTAAGCAAAAAGATGATAAGGATAAAAAGGTACAATGCTCTGGAGGAAATTAGAACACTATACCATATCATTGAATATTATAGATAACATGAGAGCGCAGAATACTGCCTTTTATCTTATTTTCTGTTGACTTTTGTAGCTGATGATGCTTCTGAATTAGGCAAACCAACTGAGTTTGCGGGTATAATAGTGTACCAATTTTCGTGAAGCTTACTCAATTGAACCATATGTTCGACTGCCTCTTTCACATCATTCAAATGTGATACTTCATACATAAACATTTGTTGCTCATCTAGCTTCCGATGAGGTGAAGTAGATCCTTGACAAGCATTATTAAACTGGATATATGTATGTTGATTTGATTGCCTAATTTGATCAATAAGTCGATCCCTTATATTTCGTGGAAAAAGTATCTCGTCATCAAAGACTTGCTTAAACTCCTCATTAGCCAACCAACAATACGAAAGAATCTTACGATAATTATTTCGCTGTCTTTCAAATTCCTGCACGTTATTTGGTATCTCAAAAACAACCCTAAATCGGCGACTTGAGTTGCGATAATCTCTAAAATACGTCAGAACAGTGTTTCTTTGATTACTCTCAACTTTCTCTTGTGTGCTGATAAACGAAAAATCAAGTGGCACACCCATATCACTGAAATTTAAGTACTCAATCGTTTCGTACAAAACAACTGCCCAGCCAATATGAGCACTCTGATGTCTTTGGAGAACTTGCATAAGTTCCTCTTTTCTCTTTAGATCTGTTTTAGACAAGACAAATATTCGTGTTACCCTTGTGTCTGGTCTCTTGACCATATTCACATTTAACTCAAAATAATCACGTGCAATCTGATCCTTACCAACATTTACCCAGAAATCGAGATCGCGATCACTTACTGCATCAAAGCTTACTGCATGCTCTTCCAATGAGTTAGAAACCTGTATCAATGTATTACGGTTAATTTCAAGGCTTCCACGGCTAAGATCACGCAGATAATTACGTGAAGGTTTAAAAATCTCATTAGATAACTCATTCAGAATAGGATGTTTTTTGTTTATTTCTTCCATCTTGATATAATCTTCGATAATTTCAATGATTTCGTCTGTCGATTCTATCAGATAGCTATCAACAATGGTCTGTATCGCTCTTGATTTCCTTTGGGTAAATACTTTCACCAGCACAATCCCTAAACTAAAAGTCAATAAGGGATAAATAGATAAGTAGAGAATAAGTTCCAAAAAAGAGAGAGGAAACTGGGAAGAAGGAAGAAATAAAAAAATTGCGTCGAATTCCAAATAAAATGCAATACACCCAATGGACAACGCCATACTTCCTACAGTAATCCAGATATACCATCTTTTAGATACTCTTAAAAAAGAGCGTAACAGGAAACATAACACAAATACAATAATACACATAAAAGAACTTAAAGCTGCCAGCTTTTCATTTGCTTGAGATGCAGGTGGTGAAATTATTTCAAAAAGCGATGATAATAATGGTATTGCTGCTACTGTTGCAAGAAGTCCAATATATTCTTTGGCAAAAGACAAGAATTGTACTTCCTCAGAATATTCCTTATTACTCTGCAACCCTTTGTGTATCTCCGGCAATAATTGGCTCATTTTCAACCTCCCAATATTACTACGCACTAAAAACATTCACTTCCTATTAATTTACTTAATAATCCAAACACTGAAAACAGATATAGCATCTAATGCAATCTTGTTTTTTACGGAGAATAGCCTGCTTCGTGGAGGTAATATAATCAAGTATACTCTTATTCAATAAGCAATAGATTAAGATTATGTCATTAATTCATGATTTAACCTAAGCGTACTTTCACTGGTTTATGTCAAAAATAAAACATTATTTCAGGTTTTTCAAGATAATTGACAGGCTACCTGACAGCTTTTTCAAAACAAAAATATATTATTAATCTTTTAGACCCTATGTACAGCTATAATATTCTGTAATGAGTTTGCTGTCATTACTAGAGGCAAAATAACGCTTTTATCCTCTAGTCACCCAATCAACCAGGATACCGAGCTGCCGCCCATCGGCGGCATCGAAGGTCGCACTCTCGATAGCGATGGTTGTTGCTGCACCTGCTGGTATTTCAAACAGGAGTGCGTAGATGCGCCAGGTTGCGGTCAGTGTGATCGTGTAGCAAGTGTTGGCCAGGCAAATGTCGGTAGGCACAGGTTGTTCATCAGGGCGAGGTGCCGCAAGCCGTAGCTGGACTCGTGCAAAAGTGCTATCAAGATCATTCTCTACACGAATCAAAGCGTCGCCATTTGTCCAGCGGGCCATAGTACCCTGTAGTTTTTCAGCCGGGTAGACGCCGTGCACATAGCCAAAATCAAGACCATCGCCTACATCGACAAACGCTGGTGGTGGCGTATCCAATTCGCGCCATGCCCAATTGGTAATCTGTTGAGCATCGGCGTAAAACCCCGCGAAAGCCTCGCGCGCACCATCTTCGTCGCCATTCGCTCGTAGCAAGTCGCCCAGCCGAGTAGTTGATGCAATATAGAGCGGCTCCAGAGCAATCGCTTCTTCATAGGCATCGACAGCACGTTGGGTTTCGCCGAGTGAGCGTGCCAGATCGCCGATGCGGAGCCAGCCATCCGGCGTTGGTTCGGCTTCAACCGCCCGTTGGTAGGCATTCATCGCGGCGGGGTAGTTGCCAGTCGACTGGGCAAGATCACCAACTTGTATGTGCCAACCACGCACTAGATTTTGCCGGGCCCATTCCCACGGATAAGATGGAAAAGTCGTCCACAAATAGGGCGTCCAGATCGCCAGAATAAGTAGTGGTGCAATCCAGGCCGTATAAATTCTAGCCGGAGCATAACGGACCAGAATTTCCCGATGTGAAGTCAGCGTCCAGGCTGCAAAGGGGATCAGCACCGGAAAAAGGATGTGGCGATACCGCGCCTCACCGTGTGTGAGGAGAATGATCGCAATCACATAAAGCATCCATCCGACGCAGAGCCATTTGGGATGCTGAAGTTGTGCAACAACTCGATGCACACGCGGTGGTGGTCTCGAATGGGCAAAGGGATTTTGTACGCGCGGTCGATATAACACCAACCCGGCGAAGGCTGCCAGCGTGATCAAGAGATAGAGCAGATCATCGAATATCAGCGCCGCAACAAAGAGCGGCAACTCAATATCTGCGTAGTAGAATTCCTGCAGAAAGCGATCCTGAATAGGCTTGACCCGCCAGAGATACACCCAGTTGGGCCAGAGTTTTCGCACCATAATCGCCGGATCTTCCTGCAAACGCTCCATCCCTTTGGCAGTCGCAAAATCGCTCCGTTCTGCTGGATTTGCAATACTCTCCAAAGTACGAAAGATCGTGGCTGAGTCTTCGCGTGGTTCGCTAAAAGCCCACAAATTGTACGACAGCCCGGTCTCGACCAGAATAAAATCGCCATAGGCCAGGTAGTTGCGTGTCGTCCATGGCGCGATGATCAACACCGCGCTGACGACAAAGACAACGGACAGTACGGCATTTCTCAGCAGTGTTTGACGATCCGGCAATGCCGTAGACTGACGGTTCGGAAGTTGGAACACTAACCACAACACGATGACCGGCAAAAACAGCCACGCAACCGAACGAGTGAGGATAGCACAGCCCAACAATACTCCGGCTGTGGCGAGCCAGCGCCAGTTTGATCGGGATGTATCAGAGGCCATGCGCTGCTGGTGTGCCAGCGTCAAACAGAGAAAGCCACCCGTCAGCAAAAAAACAAACAGCGTTTCGGCCATGTAGAGGCTGGCAAATGTCGCATGGGTCCACAATATCGCCAGAATTGAAGCTGCCACAAGACCAGCGCGGCGACCAAACAATGCAAAAGTCAATCGGTAGCTCACATATACTGTAGCAACACTCAAGAGCAGGTTGGGCAGCGCCGCACGATGCAGGTCGCCGCCCGTGAGCCACAACGATCCGGCGAGAAAGAGCGGGTACAACGGTGCACGCAGCCAGTGGTAACTCTCGTAGAAGACCCACCCACGACCCGCCAGCAGATCCTGCGCCACTGCGATGTATTCGACCTCGTCATTGGCCGGTTGGTGCAGTGGTTGACTCCACAACAGCAGGCGCAATCCTAGTGCAAAGAGTAAAATCACTAGCAGGGGGCGGCGCCTTAGCCAACTAACAATACCGACAAGTCGTTTCATGGCTGTTCCGCTTCTTCCAGAAAAACCGCATCTACCATCACACCGAGTGTTCGACCATCAGGGCTCGCCGGGTCGTAGTTGCGTGGACGGAAGGTATCGCTCTGAATGGTCACCCGCAGTCGCCCTGAGGCATCCACTGGGAATCGGTAAGTTTCCCAACCACCAGTTAACTCGATGGCTCCCAGATTCTGGCCATTTGCCAACACCACGACGGTAGACGCTGGGGCATTCGCAGGCCGACCAGATGCAAGTACCAGATTGAGTGTGGTAGTGTCAGATGGTGCATTCAAATCTATTTCTGAAAGATCTGTGGTCCAGCGAAAACCATCTGTTTCAGGTAACATAAATCCGTTGATATAGCCCAGATCAAGCCCCCCACCAATGTCAAGCGAGTCTGGTCGGGTCTGAACAGGTTCAAAAATCTGTTGTGACCACGCCTGCAAATTCTGGAGTGAGTTGCGCTCATAGGCTAACGCAGTGCGCGCGTCGTTGGCTTGCCCTTGCTCACGCAGAATCGCACCATACAACAACTGTGCATATGGGTGATCGGGCATAATGCTACGGGCCGTTCGCAGATATTCGAGTGCAGATTGTGTATTGCCATCATACAGATCGGCTCTGGCCAGCGCCACATATGCAAGTGCCGAGTTCGGATCGCGGACGAGGGCGTTTCGGGCATGTGTGCGGGCCATTGCATGCTCATCTTGTGCAAATGCGCGTTCAGTTTGCCATAAAGAAGCATGCTTCCAGACCAAACGCCACGCCTCGTTGATATAAGGTTGGTGCAACAACGTCAGCCCCAGCAATATCACACAGGTTCCGGTGGCGGCCAGCATACGTATGATGGCAAATCGCGGAGTTCGGTTGCCTCGCCGAACCAGCAGCCACGCGGCGAAGGGCAGCAGCACCGGATAGAGCGGCAGTCGGTAGCGCAATTCGACGTGAAACAGCACGCCGGTGAGCAGTATGTAAAGCGTCCACGGCACAAAGACCCAGCGCATGTCGTTCAGGTGTAAGAGATATACTCTGGTACTGGGAGGCGGCTGGGCCCACCACAGCCCGATGGCACCACCAAAAAGCAACAGCAGCCATAGCCCATCGCCGAGGAGCAACCGTAACCAGACCTGGAGTGGCGGCACCCAAATCTCAGGTCGGACGCTCATATCGTCGAAGTATTGCAGCGCAAAGAAACGTTGGGTCTCGCCCCAGGCTTTGGTGATAAAGTGCCCCGGATCGTCAGTAATAGCCTCGATGCCACGCATGGTCGCCAACTGCTGTCGGGCGGCGCGGTCCTCACCAAGCACGTAGAGTTGTTGCTTGACCGCCTCGCGCCCTGCCGGATCGTTGTCGAGCCACAGGTTTTCCGCGCCGGTGGTATCAATCAAGATAAAAGCATCGTATGCCAGATAATTACGGGCAGTCCAGGGCAGGATCACCAACATCGTACTGAATGCGAGAATAATGGCAGCGCGTGTTGTGTGCCGTCGTAGTAGCGCACCGATACGACGTCTCAGCGTGTACATGGATGCACTGATCATCGTAGGTGGTTGCACCAATAACCATAGCGTGACCAACGGCAACAATGGCAGCGCCACCGAACGGAGTAATGCCAACAACCCCAGCGTGAGTCCCGCGAGAATGGGCCAGAACACAGATCTCCGGTCGCGCATCTGGAGCGTCAACCAGCAGAAAATCGCCAATCCAAAAAGAAAGAGCGTCTCGGTGAGCAGTTCGGTTGCGTTGGCTGCGAGTGTGTAGTTGATAGCGATCAGCAGACCGGCAATAGTGGCTGCGGCGCGATTGCGAAACAGGTGGTAGGTCAGCGCATATATCGGAATCACCGTCAACGCGCTGATAATCACCTGGACGAGACGCAACTGCTGCACCAGTGAATCAAAGATATAGATGCAAGCGGCCAGAAAGAAGGTGTAGAGCGGTGGACGCATCAGATCAAGTTCTACGTAGCGCCGTTCACGTAACAATGTCAATGCGGTGTTGAGATACTCCTGTTCATCGCCACCGAGTGGGTATTGCTCGTGCCAGCGCCAGACCAGCAGCCGTAACCCGAGTGCGAGTAGACACAAACCGATCACAATGATATACGTAGAGATTGGTGTGGTGGTCCGTACACCGCGTGCACTCGTCGCACGGGAAGGCTGGTTTTTCTGACGGTATTCGATGGTAATGCTCATGGTGATACCTCACGCAGTTCAGCCCGGTCAATTCGCACACCCAGCTGACGTGGTTGTTCAGCCAGCGCGCCCTGTTGGTTAAGATAGTCGGCGGCCTCGGGGATGAACGTAGGCGTACGCAGGGTCACCACCACATCTTCACCGGCTGGGGTTGGCGGCAGCGTGACCATCACTGTTTCCACTCCATTGGCAGAGAATGTTCCAACCAGTTCGTCGTCGAGCAACACCTGCGTTGCTGGCGCCTCTGAGGCATACGCACGCCACCCACGACCATCAACATGCAGTTCCAGTACTTGTGTCGTGCCGCTCCCGGCGGCGGGGAAGCGTAACTGGGCACCGTCTGTGCACCAGCGGAAGGTTACAGGCGGCTCGATGCTGGTGTCACCCTCACCCAGATAGCAGCCCGCAATATAGCCCAGATCGAGATCACCCGCCAGATCGATAGATCGCGTCGGCACAGGATCGAGCCAATCCCAGGCCCACTGCACCGGATTAGCGTCATCGATAAAGGTCTCGCCTAGTGTAAAGCGCGCCTCGTCTACGTTGCCCAGACTCCGCTGGAGATCGCCATAGAGTACGGCTGCTGCCACATTCTTGGTAACAGCAAATGTTTCGGGCAGTCGGGATGTTGTTTGATTAAAGGTCTGTGCCAGTGCGTCTAAACCCTCGTTTGGCAGATCATTGTGGGCGTTGAGCAATGCCGGTCCAAGTTGACGGGTCTGGTTGGTGAGCAACCCATCATCAAGCAACGCCTGCGCCGTGGTGCGATCATCGGCGTGCAGTGCCTGCCGAAATGCTTCGGTGTTGTGCTGGATTGGACGTGATGTGAGCGCCAGCCAGGTTGAGTTGAGGCTTGACGGATGGAAGCCAAAGTACGAAGTCAATGCCTCGTTTCTGGGCCAGAGATAGGCATATGGTGCCGTGGCGATCACACAGAGTGTTATGGCCATGGCCACCCAGGGCAGCAGTCGGCGCTCCCAGCGGATGCCTCGCGCCAGTGCGACCATCGCAAAAGCCGCAATGATAAACGCAAAGGGGAGGAGTGGCAACCGAAAACGGTTGATCGCAAAGAGCATAGGTGCAACGACAATGTTGTAGAGCCACCATAAGCCGATCAACGCGACAAGGGCACGTGGCGGTCCAGTGAGTGTGCGCCATGCCAGCGCCCAACCGATCACGGCGAGAGGCAGTGTCAGCACATAAAGCGTATCGTCGAGTAGAAACAAACTCGACGCATACCAGATCGGGAGTCGTCCGGTGGTGAAACCACCAGTGAAACGCTCTGAACCAGTGTAGTTAATCTGAAACAGATCGACCAGTTCGCCAAACGATTTGGTGGTAAATGCAATGGGATTGTCCATAATCAGACAAAGCCCCTCGCTCATCATAGCACCCTGACGTGCGGCCTGTGTTGGTAACGGATCAATATCTGTTTGCCCAAGGCAGGTATCTGTTGCAAACGGTGGGGCTTGCTCCGAAATGAGGTTGAGCACATAGTTCCGGGTTGAGGCATCGTTGCGACCGCCCTCGGCGGCGGTTTTGGCTCCGAGCAACAGGTTGAATGCACCAGTGGTATCGACGAGCACAAGGCCACCGTACACACGACTATTGTAGAGCGTCCACGGTGTGATGATACACACCGCACTGATGAGAAAAGCCAACGCAGGCCGTAGGAAGGACCAGGTGCGCCACGTGGTTTTATGTGGCCAACACAGCCATGCAGCCACCAACGGCAAGAAGAGCAATGTCAAACTGCGAGTCAGCGTAGCAAGACCGAAAATGCCACCTGCAATAATCAGAAAGCGCCAATCATAACGTGTGCCACTGGTATGATTTGTCTCATCTTTCTGTGCGAATGCGAGTGCCAGAAAACCACTTAGCAGCAGGGTGATATAGAGTGTCTCAGAGAGCAATATCTGCGGGTAGGTGGCGAAGGGCAGGTAACATGCCATCAAGAGTGCCGCAATGGTCGGGACAGCACGTTGCTGGGAAAGTTGACGCGCCAGGTAGTAAACAAGCGCGACGTTGATCAGGCTCAACAGTGTCTGAGTAGCATAGATCGGTGTGAGCGTGTCGCCAAAGATGCGTAGATGCACCGCGATAAAAAGCGGGTAGACTGGTGCGCGGGTCCAGAGATACCCCAGATACCAGGTGAACCCACGACCCTGTGCCAGCCAATGTGCCGCAGAAAGGTATTCGCCCTCGTCAGAAATAAAGCCAGTACGTGGCAGGCTGTCCCACAACAGCACCCGTATGACCAGACCAACCAGTAGTACCAAAAGCAAGGGGAGGTCCAACACGAGGCGGAGTCGCTCAATAATTGGAGCACCTGGTGTACGAGACGCCGTGGTACGTTTAGGATGGGTTGTACGCTCAAACTGGCTCATTGGATTGATTGTTTATGATGTATTGGCGTGTACAGTGCATATGGTACTCGTCACGAATGATCCGTTCATAATAATTACGTTGCCATTTGAACTCTACCTGACCCATGCGACGGCATTGTGTTGTAACTGCGGACTTACATGTTCGTACAATGACCGATAACGTGTTACGTTTGGGTGATATGGTGGAGAAGCGATTATGTGGATCACGTGCGTCCTCGGCAGGAGCATCCAAATGAACGTCACCAGCGATAATTATAATTCCGTGAAAATGATCAGGCATAATAATCCACTCATCTAGTGAAACCGTCGCAAAGTGACTCGGAATTGCCAACCAACAGTTTTCAACGATACGTCGAATGGTGGTCTTTTCAAAGAATGGTACACGCTTGTGTGTAATCATCGTAATAAAATATGCCCTACTTTGTGAGTAATCGTATCCCTCAAGGCGAATGGTTCGGCGGTGGTGTTTGTCTGGTTCGTAAGACATTTGTTTTACCCTTGATGATTTCATGGCGTATGCTTATTACCCAGATATTATCTTGCATGTTCATACACCGAGAACCCTTACTTTCATCACAGGTGTTCCAGTACATGGGCGTTTAGTGAAACGCCTTTACGGTTTTCGCGCCTTCGGCGGTTAATGAAACGCCTTTACGTCAGTTCGTCGCACATGCTTTCCTTTACTCCTAAAATACGCGATATATGCTGGTTCGGCCATCAAAGGCATCTTGTATGCGCGTACGTCCAGGCAAACTCATAGGCGTCGGCAATTGATCGTGTGCGAAAAAGCCCAGTTCGCTAATTTCGTCATCTGGCTGCCATGCTTCTTGCCCAAGAACATGTGCAGTAAAGAACAACACGATATCATCATTGAACGGCTTCGCATACACACCAATCAGATGACCAGTCTGCACCAGATAGCCACTTTCTTCACGGACTTCACGCTCCAGCGCCACAGCGGGCGACTCACCTGCTTCGATAGCGCCACCCGGAGTGGTCCACTGGCAAGCACCATAGTTTTGCTTCACACAGAGCAACCGACGATGTTCATCGAAGATCGCAGCAAACACACCAACCGTTGGCATAGGCTCTCACTTTCGGACGGTTCCATTTCGCGCCCGCAGTGTACGATGAATGGGGGAACAATGCAAGTATAGATGGACATCTCTTCTATGCACTATAAAGCCACTGTACCTTATGCTCATAAACAAAGATGTTATGTTTCAAAATTTGACGGGTGATAGTAATCATTGTGCACAAGCGGAAGGTTCTTGGCACATGCGGAAAGTTGATGGCATACTATCTGTGGTTAAAACGTAGTTTTCTCATAAGCTACGAGCAAGGCCCGTATCTCTTACGTATGTGTAGAATCTGTAAAAACGGACATTTGGTAACCCTTCTTCAAACACAGTCCTCTTGTTTTGAACATTCTTTGAGCAGTAAGCCCTTCCCCTTTGCATATGAGCGTGCTATTGTACAGCACAAGTGTAGTTTCCAAAGTTTCCCTAACACAACTAAGTCACAGTAGACACTATGTTTGTTTATGCACCAGGTTTCAGAACAGTTTGTTTTGAAGATGAGGAAGTATTGCGTTCGTTTCTGCCCTGTGCATCTATAGCTCTGAATCGATTATCAAGGAGAATTAGATCATGCGCTCATTGCATGCATTTGTTGCACTTATCATAAGCACTATAATTATTGCTAGTATTATTATTGTTGCACCCCAAACGAACGCGGCGAACGAACCAAACGTTTTTATCAGCACGAGTGAAATTGCCGCTGTCAAAGCACAGGTCCAAGCTGGTAATGAGCCGTGGAAATCAAGCTATAATCGCATCCTGAGTGACGCCAATGCGGCGCTCAACAAGGGCCCCTACAATGTAACCAGGAATGGTGGTCCGAACAGCGGTCATGACTATCGTACAGAATTACCCTACTGTGGTTGGAAACGCGTTGATGGGAAAGATCCAGACTGTCGTGATGGGCAGATTAACCCACAGGCGGATCGCAAGGACTATGAGGCCGCCATCAGTTTTGGCGCTGCAGTACGCGATCTGGGGTTAGCCTATGCATTTACCAACGATGAGCGCTATGCACAGCGGGCTGCGTATCTCATTCGTGTTTGGGCCGTTGACTCCAGCACCCGTATGACACCAAAGTACACTGATAATCAGTCACGGATTGAGTTATCAATCACCATGCCTGGTGTATTCTATGGTGCCGATCTCATTCGTGGATCATCTTCATGGCCACAAAACGAACAAGCGGCTTTTGAGAATTGGGTAGACGATTTTCTCGGTACCTCACGCTGGACAGCAACCAACAACTTTGATCTGTGGCGGTTGGTAACTATTTCGTCGGGTGGCGCGTTCTTGAATGATCAAGGTGAATTAAACTATGCGTTTGATCGTTACAAGCAGATACTGCCAAATCATATCGGTCAACAAGGTCAGATGCTGCAAGAGCTGGGTCGCACAAAATCACTTACGTATTCGCTCTACTCTGTCAATGCATTAACACAAATTGCTGAGATCGCTCGTCACAATGGCGTAAATCTGTATGACTATACAACTAGCGGTGTCGGTTTGAAGACAGCCCTTGATTTCCATGCTCCCTTTTCTACAGATCAGTCTTCGTGGTCGAGGCAGCAAATTGCGCCGATTGAGTCGCAAGATATTGCCTACTATGAGATGGCCTACAACTACTTTGGCGAAGGGCGTTATCTGAGTGTGTTGCAGGAGTGGGGTCGACCAGTTTACGAACGACGCACCATGGGGTGGGTTACACTGACCCATGGACGTTTGGAAGGTGGACCAACTGTCCCAAGCCCAACGCCACCAGCACCTACACCACCACCAACCAACACACCACCTCCATCATCAGACATCGAGATCACGGATTTAACTGGTGTGAGTAATAATGCATCTATTCAGGGGAATCTGACATCTGAGGCACAGGTAAGCGGTTCTGGTGTGGAACGTGTTGAATTTAAGCTCAGTGGTCCTGATGGCTATGTATATGAAAAGATGGAAAAACATGCACCCTATTCACTGGCTGGTGATGAAAACAACGGGCAAACATTGAAATCTCTTGATACAACTACTATGCCAAATGGTGCATACACTTTGACAGCGACAGCATTCTCGCCAAATGGTAATGCAGAGCGCGTAGAACAATTTGTGGTGCAGAATGGCAACGATGGTGGCGGTAATGATCGTATCGCAGTACCAGGACAGTTTGAGGTAGAAGATTATACCGCTTATACCGATAAGAGCCCTGGCAACAATGGTGACTCCACCTACCGTAATGATGATGTCGACCTCCGCCATTGTACCGGCAATGAAGGTGGCATCTGTGCCGGCTGGTGGGACTATGGCGAATCTCTCAGTTATGATGTCCAAATAGCAACCGGAGGCGACTACACCATGGTCGTACGCGGGGCTACCGCCCGTGATGATGTCAAACTCGCTGTGCTAGTCGATGGTAACGAAGTGTCCCGTATCGCTCTGGCGAACACTGGTGACACGGCGACCTTCCAGAACAATGAGAAGACCGTCTCCTTGCCAGAAGGTGCCCGCACACTCACCATTCAGGTCGTCAGTGGCCATAGCTTCGACCTCAACTGGCTTGAGCTGAAAGGTGGCAACAGCGAACCACAACCGACTGCAACGCCACAGCAACCAGATCCTACCGCAGAGCCTTTACCCACGGCAACTCCGGTGCCGTCGGATAAGATTGCAGTGCCAGGACAGTTTGAGGTCGAGGATTACGCCGACTATCGCGATAAGAGCCCTGGCAACAATGGTGACTCCACCTACCGTAATGATGATGTCGACCTCCGCCATTGTACCGGCAATGAAGGTGGCATCTGTGCCGGCTGGTGGGACTATGGCGAATCTCTCAGTTATGATGTCCAAATAGCAACCGGAGGCGACTACACCATGGTCGTACGCGGGGCTACCGCCCGTGATGATGTCAAACTCGCTGTGCTAGTCGATGGTAACGAAGTGTCCCGTATCGCTCTGGCGAACACTGGTGACACGGCGACCTTCCAGAACAATGAGAAGACCGTCTCCTTGCCAGAAGGTGCCCGCACACTCACCATTCAGGTCGTCAGTGGCCATAGCTTCGACCTCAACTGGCTTGAATTAAAGTCTTCCTAAACATACCTACCACTGTTATTGGCGAGGATACTCAGTTGCGTATCCTCGTTTTTCATTGCCAGATGTTGATCTGCTCAGGCTCCAGGTTTCTATATGTGCAAAGCAGTATATGTAATCTTTTGAGTTGTCTCAAGTACAGTTGCAGCACATGTCGAACACGTCTCAAACAAGGGTGGCATATCCAAACAATCAAGTGGTTGCATGGTCAGAAAAATATGTGATGCCACTGAGCTATAGTGACACCTATTCGATAAACATCATTGCACCACATATGCGATTGGCTACATCAGGGAGGCTGATAAGCCCTCCGAAGACAATGGCCTCATTAAGCGATTCAATACAATCCCCATCTGGAGATGCTTCCAAATCAAGTCGAACATCACGAAAGCACCTATGAGTAAGGAGTTAATGAGTAGTATCTCCCTAATGTGTCCTGAGACTTTGTGAGCAATCCAGTCTGATGATAGATGTGCTATAGAGATCACTACTCTCAAAAACGGCTTTGATATCTTACATATTGTTCACTTTCCCATCCCTACCAAACTATATTTATGTTTACCAAAGATGAATAACTGATATCAAAGCGGCACTAAGATGGCACAGTGCGGCAATAAAATGGCACGTTTCATTCCCTTTTCCGATATACAATTCTACTTGTAACAAGTTTGTGACATCTCGTGCAAAGGTCTTAAAGATTATGCCTACGCGATCTACAGTTTTATCTTTCTACAGATATTCGCATTTTCGTTGATTTGACCATTCCTTGAGCAATACAATCTTCCTCCTACACCTTGACTATGCTAATCTATGTCTCGGAAACGACACTCACGATGGTGCAAAGTAGATATGAAGAAAAAAGGTCTGTAGTTCGGTGTGGCGTGGGCGGCAGGTGAGAAGAACAAACGAGGTACGAAGGATACGGTAGGGTTAATAATTAACAGGTTATGGCTACACTGAGTATTTGAGAGGCTTTAAATGCGAGCATTACATATATTTATTGCAATTGTTATTAGTATTATTATCACCAGTAGTATTATATGGGTAGCCCCCAACACTCGCGCGGCAGACGAACCAAACGTCTTCCTGAACACTAGCGAAATTGCTGCGATTAAAGCACAGGTTCAAGCTGGCAATCAGCCATGGAAAAGCGGATTTGATCGTCTGAAGAAGGATGCGGACGATGCCTTGAACAACGGTCCATACAGTGTGACGACAAATGGTGGACCAAATGGCGGTCATAACTATCGTACTGAACAACCATATTGTGGCTGGAAACGGGTTGACGGAAAAGACCCGGATTGTCGGGATGGCAAGATTAATCCACAAGCGGATCGTCAGGACTATCAATACGCTATTGACGTTAGTGCGAAAGTACGTGATCTGGGGTTAGCCTATGCACTCACCGATGATGAACGCTACGCTGAACGTGCTGCCTATCTCATTCGTGTCTGGGCCATCGACTCTAACACTCGTATGGAACCAAGGTATACCGATGGTCAATCTAATATTGAGTTGTCGATCACGATGCCAGGACTGTTCTATGGTGCTGATTTGATTAGCACATCGTCCTCCTGGTCAGATGGTGAACAGCAAGCTTTTGAACAATGGGTTCGTGATTTTATGTCGAGTGCTCGTTCCTGGACTGGATCAAACAACTTTGAATGGTGGCGACTCGTGACCATATCGGCTGGTGGCGCGTTCCTTGATGATGCTGAAATACTCAACTACGCGTTTGATCGCTATGAGAAAGTGCTGCCAGAGCACATCGGTGAAGATGGACAAATGATCAAAGAATTGGGTCGCACCAAGTCGTTGATGTACTCACTCTATTCCCTGAACGCAATGACCCAGATAGCTGAGATTGCGCGCCACAATGGTAGAAACTTGTATGATTATACAAGTGATGGGAATAGCCTAAAGCAGGCACTGGATTTCCACTCACCGTATGCCATTGACCAGTCTTCCTGGGGGCGACAACAAATTGCGCCAATTGAAGAGAAGGACGTGGCACACTATGAGATGGCCTACAGCTACTTTGGTGATCAAGCTTATCTCGCTACCATCGAAGAGTGGGGACGACCACTCTACGAGCGACGCACCATGGGCTTAGTTTCACTTACGCACGCAGCGCAAGGTGGTGGTATCGTTATCAATCCACCGACAGATCCAGATCCAACTCCTGAGCCCGACCCAAGTCCTGAACCAACTCCTGAGCCCGATCCCACCGTGTTTGGTCTGATAGATTTGGCCGGTATTACCGATGGTGAATTGGTTGACCGACAACTCTACATCGAGGCCATTGTCAACGGTGACAATGTAGACCGGGTTGAGTTTGAGTTGCTCGGACCAGATGGATATGTGTACACAAACACCGAAAGTAGCGCCCCATACGCACTTATTGGTGATGATGGTGAAACACTGTTTGCCCTGAACAACCTTGACCTGGCCGATGGCAAGTATACACTGAAAGCCATTGCATACGATGGGGAAGGTAACACGTCTGAGCGTATGGAAAGCTTTATCATTCTCTCAGAAGGTATCCAACGCACCTATCTCCCAATGGTTGCTCAATAAATAGCACTTTCAGGTTTGAGATAAAATAAAAAATAGCTCGCATCTGACAAGCGCTGGTTGAGAAGGCCAGCGTTTGTTGATTCCCACCCTTCCTAACTCCAATGACGGCTAGTTCGTATATCGCGCACACAACTTTTGGAAGCATATTGATGCTCATTGCTTGATTCAACCAACACCGCTTGACCGAATTATAAAATACCATTATGCTTGCTATACAACAAGTAAGTTATATGGATTACGAATCAAAGGAGCAATCGACGATGCAAAGAACACAACATTCACTTGCAACAGGTCCGTCAGGTGCACTGCGCTACGCACTCTATAGTGACTCGTTCTTCTGTGCCGTTTTGGCACTGGGCTGTATGGTCGCCGCAAATGCCCTTCCTGCACTATTAGGTTTTGGTTCACCACTTATCTTTGCCAGTATTGGTGCTGTTGTTGTGGTATGGGCTGCATGGCTATCTTTCATAGCACATCAACAAACCATTCGCCTGGCTCTGGCCCGTGTTCCGCTCTATGGCAATTGCGTCTGGGTCGTCGGGACCATCATTATTTTCCTGAGCGGGTGGCTCCCATTGACATCAGCAGGAATGTGGATTCTTGGCCTGTTGGCGATCTGTGTTGCTGGTTTTGCTTTGGTCCTCCTCCTCGGCATACGTCAGGCCGAACACACATAGGATGTGTGGAATATAATCAAAACGTATTAGATACTTCTATGTTATTTGCTTGTTGAACAGCTAGCAAGTATTAGTATACTTATCATCTTGGAGAAACAACTTATGGATTTACAACTAACAGAAAAACGTGCCTTCATTAGCGGTAGCACCAGCGGAATTGGTGAGGCAACCGCACGGCTACTGGCGGCTGAGGGCGCTGCTGTTATCGTTCATGGTCGGCGAGAGGCTGAGGCTGTACGAATAGCGGAAGAGATATCTCAAACAGGCGGAACAGCAACAGTTGTTATAGACGATCTGTCAGATGCACACATTGCCAAAATGGTTTCCCAAAAAGCGTTAGCGTCATTTAGTGGGGTTGACATTCTGGTGAACAACGTTGGTCTCTATCCACACAAGCCATGGTTTGATACGCCCGATACGGAGTGGCTTGGTCTCTACAATAGCAATGTTGGATCAGCGATCCGCTTGATCCACGATCTTGCACCACAGATGAAAGAACAACACTGGGGGCGAGTCATTACTATTGCCAATGGCGTTGCCACTACACCAATACCATTTGTGGCCTCCTATGCCGCTTCGAAGGCCGCATTGTTGAATATGGCCATCAACTTATCGAAGGAGTTAAGCGGTTTGGGGGTGACCTCCAACGCTATTAGCCCTGGCCCCATCCGCACCCCCGGTACAGAGACCATGTTTCGTGAGCTTGCTGTAAGACAGGGGATACCTGACGATTGGGCACAGATTGAGGCATTTATTGTCGAACATGTCGCACCAACACCTGTCGGACGACTGGGGCAAGCACAGGATATCGCCTGCATGGTCGCGTTTCTGGCCAGTCCCTGTGCAGATTTTATCAGTGGAACGAACATGCGCGTCGACGGCGGCGCAGTTGGCATTGTGTAATGATTGTTTTGCCCTCACCAAGCGGTTGAGCTTTGCTTGAGTTTCTTTTCATTTCAGGGTACACTCTTTGACTGAACAGCTACTGTCATTTGAGGCAACCATGAGCGAAAAACGGAGCGATAGCCGCTTACGTGATCCCGAACGGTCGCGTGAGGCGATTCTGCAGGCGGCGGAGCAACTCTTTGCACAAAAGGGTTATGAATCTACGAGCTTGCAGGAAATTGGCATGTTGGCGGGTGTCTCACGCGGCACACCAGGATATTTCTTCGGGTCAAAAGAACAACTGTATCAAGCAATATTGGATCGTATACTACAAGCAGAACATGCTGCCGCCGAACAGGTGCATGCACGGCTGGTATCATCTGGCGCAGCGCCTGTCGATGTCATCACCGAAGTTATTCGGAGCCACATCGACTTCCTGGTTGCACGACCAACATTTATCCAGCTACTGACACGCGAGGCGCTGAGTAACTTCGCACTACAACAATCAACAACCTCCTTAGAGGTTATCCAAGCCGGACGTGTGTTACTCCGGCAGGAACTAGAGCGCGCCGATATCCACCATGTTGATCCGGATCTGTTAATGCTGAGTGTGGTAGCGCTCTGTTGGATGCCACTAACCCATCGGAACACCCTCCTCAATCCATTAGGTCTTGATCCTGACGACCCAGCCTTTATCGAGCGCTTGAAACAACATGTTGTTAGTATATTGCTCCACGGAATCCTGCATCAGTAAAGCAGCCATGACCTTCTTCCACCACATGTCCCTGTCTCACCGCTGGTGTTTACGCTGGTGTTTACGCTGGTGTTTACGCTCAGCCAGTATAATGATACCAGGTAATCATTCTTGAACAAAAAAACAGATATCGAGGAGCACTAGAATGGCAGTCAAACTCGCAGTAATTTACTATAGCTCAACTGGAACCGTATATGAACTTGCAAAGGCGGTAGAAGCCGGTGCGAAAGCTGGTGGTGCGGAGGTGCGTCTGCTCAAGGTTCGTGAAACCGTTCCTGAGCAGGGGGTTGCATCAAATCCAAAGTGGGCCGCTCATCTGCAAGCCACGCAGAGTGTCCCGGAAGCACAACTTGACGATCTTGAGTGGGCTGATGCCGTCATCTTTGGGACACCAACACGTTTTGGTCTGCCTGCAGCCCAGCTCAAACAATACATCGACTCTGCCGGTGGATTATGGTTCCAGGGGAAACTGGCCAACAAAGTTGCCTCATCATTCACCAGCGCTGCGACAACGCACGGTGGACACGAGAGCACACTGATTGCACTGAACAATACGTTCTACCACTGGGGTGCCATTATCGTTCCACCGGGATACAACGATCCAGTACAGTTCCAGACTGGTACACCATACGGCACGTCGTTTGTAAGCAATAACGGTGAATTGACGCCAGACGATGCCGCAAAAGCTTCTGCCCAGTTCCAGGGTCGCCGGGTGGCGGAAATCGCTGCCCAGTTGCTGGCAGGTCGATCATAAATCAGCGACTCAGATGTAGTTGCTATTTATGTTGATAAAAAATAAAAGATAAACGATTGTATGAACGCCGTGGACAAATCTGAATCAGATCCACGGCGTTGACTATGGATCGAGTAATGGCTGAAAACCGTAGCTAAATAAAAAGGAGACCGATGATGACTATTCAAGGATTGCACCATATTACGCTCGTTAGCGCCAACGCACAACGCACCCTTGACTTTTATACCAAGCTTCTAGGTCAGCGACTGGTCAAACAAACCGTGAATTTTGATGATCCCGGTAGCTACCATCTGTATTTTGGTGATGCATTGGGACGCCCTGGTTCGGCCATTACCTTCTTCGAATGGCCAACTGCACCAAAGGGCTATCCAGGCATTGGTGGCACACACCACTTTGCGCTGCATGTCGCCGATTACGCTGGCTTGCTCAAATGGAAACGTCGCCTGACTGATCACGGTGTTGCGGTTGATGGCCCGTTGGATCGTCACTATTTTCGTTCCATTTACTTCCGCGACCCTGATGGCGTCATTATCGAGATTGCGACTCGTGGCCCTGGCTGGACTGTCGATGAACCTGCTGATGCACTCGGTACAACCTTGCTTGCGCCACCATCGGAGATGCTAGCTGCGAATCGTGATGTTGAGCGCATCCAATCGACCACGTGGTCCGAACCAGTACCAGAAATTACAGCGGACATGGCCCTGTCACAGGGAATGCATCATATCACCGCTATAGGAAGCGCTATTAATCAAACCGATGCGTTCTTTAGCGATGTGCTCGACATACAACGCGTCAAAATGACCTCCAACTTTGATGATCCCGACTCAGCTCACTGGTATTGGGGGGTTGACAATGGACGACCTGGCACGATTATCACTTACTTTGAGCGTGATCCAAAGCGGGAACGACGTGCTCGAATGGGCGCAGGGCAAACTCACCACTACGCATTGAGTGTTCCTGATGAGGAGACGCAACTCACCTACCGTGAAAAGCTGCTCGCAGCAGGCTATCGTGTATCGCCAGTCATGGATCGTATTTATTTCAAGAGTATTTATACCAACGATCCCGATGGCCATATTGTAGAACTAGCCACCGCCGGGCCGGGCTTTACGTTCGACGAAACACCCGAGACATTAGGACAGCGCCTGCAGTTGCCACCGTGGCTAGAACAACATCGTACGCGTATTGAAAGTTCACTTCGTCCATTGACACTTGCATAGGGAGATAAAAGAATGATGCATGCTGGAAAAGGGCCACATCAAAATCAAACCGTTGTGGCAACTGGAGCATCGATTGAGAGCGCTCCAGTTGCGATGGTGATGGTGCATGGGCGTGGGGCCACCGCCGAAAATATTTTGACGCTCGCGTTTGAATTGAAGCAGCCAGATATCGCATACCTTGCCCCTCAAGCTGCGGGGAATAGCTGGTATCCCTATAGTTTTCTGGCCCCAATCGAGCGCAATGAGCCGGGGTTGTCGTCTGGTCTGGCAGTTATTGCAACCATCATGGAGCAGGTTGCTGCTGCGGGGATTCCACCTGAACGAACCATACTGCTCGGTTTTTCGCAAGGAGCCTGTCTCTCACTAGAGTTTGCAGCACGCAATGCCCAACGGTATGGTGCTGTGATCGGGCTGAGTGGTGGGTTGATCGGCCCAGAAGGAACACCACGCGACTATCCGGGTTCACTTGATGGCACACCCGTCTTTTTAGGATGTAGCGATATCGACCCACACATTCCTCTGACGCGTGTGCAAGAGAGCACTGAAATATTGCGTGGTCTAGGCGGTACAGTGACCGAACGCATCTATCCTGGTATGGCACATATCATCAATCAGGAGGAAATCGACTGTGTGCAACAGATAGCTCATACACTCCTCCCATCGTCGTGATGACAGCACAAAGAAATTGACCGTAGCGGGCGATCAGTTGATCGTCCGCTTTTTGTATCATAATACAAGCCAGCTCTCTATTTATCGAGTATACTGGTTATCTTAATACGACATTGAAATGAAACTCTGCTAACTTTAAGGAGCCATACTATGACCGCACCCTTTTTGTCAGATGCAAATGAGTTGCACGAGAAATTAGTAACTATTCGCCGCGACTTGCATGCTCACCCAGAGTTGGGGTTTCAGGAGATACGCACGGCCCGTGTGGTAGCTGAGGAACTTAGCACACTCGGCTACGAGGTCGTTACCGGAGTAGGCAAAACAGGGGTTGTCGGTTTGTTGAACGGTGGGCAGCCAGGAGATCAAACCGTTCTTTTGCGCTTTGACATGGATGCACTGCCCATCGAAGAAGCAAACGACGTCCCGTACCGCTCACAAACACCAGGTGTTATGCATGCCTGTGGCCACGATGCCCACGTTGCGGTTGGTCTCGGCGTGGCGAATATCTTAGCAAAGCATCGTGCTTCCTTTCCTGGTACCATTAAACTCATGTTTCAGCCAGCCGAAGAAGGGCTCGGTGGCGCCATCGCCATGATCGATGATGGGGTGCTTAAAGAGCCTGATGTTGATGTAGCCCTGGGATTGCATGTCACATCGCTGCTGCCACTTGGCAAAGCAGTCGTACGCAGTGGCGCGATGATGGCTGCCGCAGACGAGGCGACGATTGTTGTTCATGGTCGGGGTGGTCATGCAGCGCATCCTGAACAGGCGACAGATGCCGTTCTGATCGGATCGCATATTGTCGTGGCACTGCAAACCATCATATCCAGAAATCTCCATCCTGAAGAAGTCGGCGTGATTACGGTTGGCAGCATTCAGGCAGGCCAGGCCAACAATGTGATTGCAGAAACAGCCACATTACGGTGTAGTATTCGTAGCTTTGAGCAAGAGATACGCGAACTGTTGCATCGCCGAATCCGCGAGGTTGCCATCGGGGTTGCGGCAGCTTTTGGCGCTACCGCAGATGTAGACATTCACATCGGTGTTGACCCGACCGTCAACGCACCAGCCCCCACAGCAGTGATCTATGAGGCAGCCGCAGAAGTGTTAGGCACTGAACATATTGATACAACATTTCGGACCACCGGCGGCGAGGATTTTTCAGCCATTTTGCTCCGTGTGCCGGGAAACTTCTTCTTTCTGGGTGGACGAAATGATGCCCGTCAGCTAAACTTTCCCCATCACAATCCCCATTTCGACATCGACGAAGCCTGTCTGTCACAGGGCGTAGCTATTCTGTGTGCTGCCGCCGTACGGTGTCTCAACGGTGAGTTAGCAAAGCATCAGTAATCGTTATGGTGACCAGATGATGTGCTATCAATACCTTATTTCGTATAACAGCGGTGTTCGCACGAACACCGCTGTTGCTATCTTCGTCGCTCTTTTAGCATGCCCCCTAAGATAAACATCATGTTGGCTGGTCGTTCGGCCATGCGGCGCATCAGGTAAGGATACCACTCGCTGCCATATGGCATATACACCCGCATACGGTATCCATTACGTATCAACTGTTCCTGCAGATCACGCCGAATGCCATAGAGCATCTGAAACTCGAATTGATCGTGACCAATACCTTGTTGTGCCGCGAAACGGGTAGTCTCTTTCACAATCTGCTCGTCGTGCGTTGCAATAGCTGGGTAGTTTCCTTCGGTGAGCAGTAACCGCATCAACCGTATATAGTTGTGGTCGGTGTCAGCCTTTTGGGGATAGGCAACCGTTGCGGGTTCGTTATACGCGCCTTTGCATAAGCGAACCTGTGCACCAAGTACATTGAGCTCACGAATATCCCCTTCACTACGATACAAATAAGACTGAATCACAATTCCAACATTGCGATGACGAGAGAATAAAGTCTTGAATAGATCCAGCGTTGCTTGTGTGTGCGATGATCCTTCCATATCAACACGTACAAAAAAGCCAAACTCAGCCGCCTGTGCCACAATACGCTCCACATTGCGAAGACACAGAGCCGGATCAATATCAAGCCCCATTTGCGTAAGCTTTAAGGATGCATAGGCCTCAAGGCCCGCACGATCCATTGCATGTAACAATGCAATATATTGCACCGCAGCAGCGTTGGCATCCTGTGCATTATGAACCGACTCCCCCAGCAGATCTAATGCAATCTGCATGCCGTTTGCGTTGATCTGCTTGCCAGACTCAATGGCATCCTGCAACGATTCTCCGGCCACAAAACGCTGAACGATGGGACGTGCGATGGGTCCACCAAGGATCGTTTTCAACTTTGGTTGGTCTGATAGATAGAGTAATGTGCCGCGTAACATAACATCTCCCAGTGTACAACGGGGTACTGCTACAAAGTATATGTGTTCAGTTTTGTCTTACATCGTTTCGACAGATGTCGAAACGGGTAACCCCAACGCTAGCCGTCGTTCATCTGCCAACCGCCGTTTTTCTGCAATGTCGGCTTCGGTAATGTAGCGATCAAATGAACGAAGACCGGCCAGTTCGAGCCCATGTTCATTCATCAAACGATACATCTCCTTCACACGATCCATTTCAATGTTGCGGCCAAGCGTATAGTCCTCAAATTTGCCAGCCATTGCAAGTAACGCTGTTTCCGCCAGACACGCGTAGGCAGTTCCCGGCGGCAGCCCTATATCAAAGCCAAAATCTGGTTCACCAGGTAGCAGAATCTCACCTGACTCAATCACCAGAATATCGGGGCGTCGCTGGGCATCTTCCTCTTTTACATCAGGAGGCCGTGCGACATCACATACGACAGCCCCAGGCTTGAGTTTGTCAACATTAATGACTTTGCCAGTTAAGGCAGATGTGGTGGTGATGATCAGATCAGCATCGCCCAGATACGCATCAGCGCGAGTTGTCGCCACCACGCGTGCGTTGGGGGTTTCTTGCTCAATCTGTTGTTTGAGTGCTAACAATCGTTCTGGGCGTGGCGCAACCAACACAATATCACCAACCGCCTGTGCAATGAGGCGCGCGCACACCGAACCAATCGAGCCAGTGGCACCAATGACCACCGCACGACCTTTATCAATGGGGCCACCCATGAGTCGTACAGCACGCTTGGCAGCTTCGAGGGTTGCAGCGACGGTCAATGAGTTGCCTGAGGTGATGCCAATATCACTCTTTTGTGCAACCGTAATCCCGGCATCACCAACCACAGAGGTAAACGCCCCTAGCCCCATCAACTTTGCGCCCATTCGTTCGGCCATACGTGCTGCCCGAATCAACCGTCGATATGCGAACGAAGGAGGATTCTTCATCAATGCGCGTGGAGTAGCTCCCAATGAAAATAATAACCCTTCAATTTCTTTTCCTGTCGCTTTTGAACGCACTCCTCGTATCCGTGACACATAGAGGGGCGGCATCTGGGCAGCAACTCGTTCCACCATACCTTGTGGTAGATATTGAGTCCAGCGGAGCGCCGGATGTTTGGCGATAAAACGGGTTGAGAGTGGGTGAATGACAAAAGCGAAGCGTGCTTTTTCCTCTTCCTGTGCCAGATGTTTCACCGTTGGCTGCCATTTCACATTATCAATGAATGCGAGGAGATCGGCTTCCGTGGGGTGTGAGCCGCTTTCCATGAGTGCCACTGCGATGGCTTCTAACAGATCGGTTGCGACAAACGGATGCGATTCACTCAATGCGGGCGTCATAGTAATCAAGGTTTGAGCACCACGCTCACGCAGATCATCAATCTCTATGAGCGACGGATCATCAGTAATAATCGTTTTTCCCTGAAGATTAGGAGGTGCAAAACGACGAATGTAGGCAAAATCACCGACAATTATATCGGCCCAGCGAAAGAGCGCCTCTGCTCGTGTGTCCTGACCCTCACGACCCAGCCCCACAGGATGCAGGACTTTGTAGGGCAAGAGCGCCAGGATGGGCAGCGCGGTAGCAGCATACAGTTCAAGCTGCTTAATGGATTTTGGCACAGGCAGAAAGGGCAATCCAATGTGCACCAGCGGATCGGCAAAGCGTAACTCACCATCGTACTGCGCTAAGGCTTGGGCTAAGGCATAGCGTTCAACGCCACTTGTCAAGAGAATGCGACGGAAGCGGAACATACCTGGTTGCACACGGTTTGCCTGCTGCACCGCCCAACGTTCCAGAGTGGCCTGAAAGCCACTTCCATCGACTACAGGTGTGCGTTGAGCGCTGGTAGCAATGCGTAATGCCTCATTATGCGGGTAATGCGCTGCGCCAACACGAAAGACAGGGATAAGTCCTCCTAATCCAATGGCGTCAACCTGGCCGTCGTATTCACGCACAAGTGCAGCGGCCTGGGCGACATCACCATTGGTGCCGACACGTCGCACTTCAATGTGCTGACCAAGTAATGATGTGGTAAATTGGAAATCACGTTGGGACGACCCTAAACTGATGCTAACAATGCGCTTCACTGCTCATGCTCCTAACACGAAGTATATGGTTGCCCTGAATGGTACGGGATATGTATAGTATACCACTGGATACGCCCATTGAAAGACAACAGATGAAATGATTGTGTTACTATATGCGAAAGTAGCTCAGATACTGTATCACACCTATATATTGAAATGACTATCACTCGCTGGGAACAATTGTACCAAGAGGATCAACGGGTAATGACAGCACCTGCCTCATATTGTGGTCAACAGGCGGTCTGCTCTTTTACGCGCTTTCAGAAAACGAACATCCTAGATCTTGGGTGTGGTGTTGGGCGCGATACAGTGCTCTTTGAAGCGGCTGATTTGCGAGGTGTGGGTGCCGACGCCGCGATGAGTGATTTGCATATGGCCAGAACACGATCAACGCTTGCTACCATTCCGCTGGTGTGTGCCGATGCACGCTCACTTCCCTTTGAGAATGAATCTTTCGATGGTGTCTGCTGTTTCGGTTTGTTGCACGAGTTTACGAGCACCACAGCCGAACGCGATACACTGTTGATCATGGAAGGAATAGCACGTGTTCTACAGCCCTCAGGAGTATGTGTGCTTGCCACATTAGCTGGTGAGCCTGACGCAGCATTACCCCATGTACGACTGTTCACGGAGCAGATGTTTCGTCGTGTTACTCAACGATTTCATATCATTGAATGTCGACAAGTGCGCGATACTGGCTGCACTGGAAGTAGTAATTATCAGGTGTGGTACAGTATCATGGTAAAACCACAAGTGGCATGGAACGACAATAACCACATCATTCATCACCAAGTTGTTGGGTGTCGCTTAGTTGATGTACCTGAGCCAGAATATCTCGTTCACGTGCAAAACTCACCAGATCACAGGCATCTTCCAATACTATCCAGCGGACATCGTCAACTTCACTCGGTTGTGGTGTCAATGTACCATCCGTATAGCGCACGAGGAAAAAATCAACGTATTTGTGGACACGTACATTCTTAATGCGAAACCAGTAATCGATCGTTGCGAGATGCCGTTCAATCGTGCCAATTAAACCAGTTTCTTCTTCTATCTCACGTACCGCTGCATCTTCCGCGCTTTCCCCCCACCGTACATGTCCCTTGGGAAGCCCCCAGCGACTTCCCTGATGTGTTGCAATCAGCGCAACTTCAAAACCTACCCTGCCAGCGCGGTAGATAACCCCTCCAGCAGAGTAAGCGATACGTCGAGTGTTGCGTGCGGAATGATCGTGTGTCGGCATATGTAAAATGTTACTAGTATATAGCGCAACGACACAGGGGATAGGCAATCTGAGAGGTCGCCACAATCAAAGGCGACAATGGAGTACAATGAATATGGGCGATTAAACTTTTTTGTCTAAGCGACCAGCACGCATATCCCAGTAATGGTCAATTGCATAGCGAATACGCTCTTTCGCAACAGACTCTTTCTCCCATCCAATTGGTTCAACCCTTCCTCCCTCTAAATCCTTGTACACAGTAAAGAAATGCTCTACTTCTTTGAGAAAATGTGATGGTAAGTCTGTGTATTCACCAATATCAGAAAAAAATGGGTCGTAATGCAGCACAGTGAGAACTTTATCATCCGGTTCTCCCTTGTCGGTCATGCGGAAGAGACCGATCGGACGTGCCTCAACAATACATCCAGTAAATGTCGGAAGATTCGTCATCACTAAGACATCAAGCGGATCATTATCATCATAAAATGTTTGTGGAATAAAACCATAATCTCCGGGATAATGGACAGGTGAATACAAAACACGGTCAAGCTTGAATGCCCCAGTCGGCTTATGGTACTCATATTTATTGCGTGAACCCTTAGGGATCTCAACAACCACATGAATAACATTTGGTATACTTGGACCAGGATCAAGCTCGTGCCATAAATTCATGGACATCTTTCCTTCGTTACTCAGAGTATACGTAGTACATTGTCATTATGTCACGTTTTAATACGTCCAAAAGTAGCAAAAAACTACTTGCAACGCTATTATAACACGTTAGGCTAGAGTCTGAATATATGTGACTATGTACAAGTTATATACTCTATGATATGCTACATGGAAGATAAGAACTAGAACAGTTAAGGCCGCCTATGACCATCACTGACCGTATGCTTATTGGAGCAATCGCTGGCAATCCTGCTGCGTACAAAGGTGCTGGTGAATACCGCTATTGTCGTACAGAGCAACAGATCTATTTTACATCAGCCAACGATCCACATCCCTTTGATGAACTTGATTGGGTTTCACTACCATCTCTTAATCCTGATGGGTCGAATATCCTTAGTCGTGCATTCCAGCGCTTTATCACGCATTGGCCGTTAGAACGCCAACATGAATTAGAACATTTTGCACTCAAAAAAGGGTGGGACATGGCCATGGAACTCAAATACGGTGGAGGAGCCTTAGAAGATCATGAGGCAAGTGAGTGGCAAGAGATTATCAATGCCCGCCTTGAGCAATTGATGAAGCAGGCGCGATCTCAAATAGACAAAGAGGAATAATCCACCGAATAATTAAACGTTGCACTTTCTTGTACAGGAGTACTATATGCAACGTTTAGTTGCATCTTGCTCACGCAGAAATACATACAATCTAGTTAAATAACATAGCTGCAGCTTCTCGGCCAAGTTGTCGCAAACGATCGCCTACAGGCTGTTGTCCATCACTGGCAACTTGATCGGCAAGCTCATTGATTCGTTTGACAAAACCCGCGTTTACAACCGCACTATTCTGTCGTAGTAATTGCGTCGCCTCTTGTGCCGTCTCAGTTTCCAAAAGGTCATTAATTAAACGATCCTCGGGGGAGAACGACTCACGCATCACATCTACAGCCATTTTACGGATTTGCGACAACAGAGCTGCGGCTTCATTGTTACCAGATCGCTCGGCGGCAGCTTGATTGGCTTCCACAATGAGAAGAAATGCTTCGTCGATAAAATCCTGTCTTTCTCGAAGCGCTGCTGCCGTATCATCTGCTTCCATAACTTCACGTAGTGTCGTGAGGCTTTTGTCAAACATTTCCTGAGCTTGTTTGTCAATCTGTTCAACGGTCTCAAGTATCAATTGACGGCGCACTGTCAGTTGATCGGCAGTGTTTGAATTGCCTGCCTGTTTTGCAGCATCAATACGCTCAGTAAGTGCCTGAAAAAAGCTATAATCGATGGCTGGCCGATGTTCAGCAATAACCTGACTGAGCTCTGAGTCAGGCGTCTCAATTAACATTTTAAGCAATTCATTAAGGGGAAGATCTGACTCGCCATCTTCAGCAAACGCGCCGTCAAATTCAAATTCAGTTATCTCAATCAGTTTATCGCGTAATTGTAAAAGCACCTGGGCCGATTCGCTTTGGCCGTTCTGTTGGCTCGCCTGAGCAAATGCAGTAATTGTAGCGAAGAATTCTGCGTTAAGCTCACTGTGATGCTGATTGGCCAGCTGTGTAAGGGCTTCGTCACTTTCTTCATAAGCCGTAGCGAGTTCTCCAATCAGATCAACCCGTTTGCGCTGCGCTTCAATCATTTCGCGTGAGACTCCATCGGCCTCTAAAACCGCCTCAATGAGTGAATTCATGGTAAGGAATCGTTTAGGAGCAAGCAGATGAGCTTTGGGTTGATCCTCTGGAAAATTTCGTATAAGCAATGAGGTAGCATCACCAATAAGCTTTTCCTGATCTTCCGGCTGAGTGTTGAGTTGCTGGGGGAAATGAACAAGAAAAAGTCGTTTGTCTGGATCGTGGTAAAGTAGCGGGGCTGCTATCATACTAACATTCCCACATTGTTCACAGACCACCATATTGAGTTGTCCCGATAAAAGACGATTCTTGAGGTCTGGTTGTTGCCCAACATCAACTATCATAAACACACGCGCCTGTAACTGCGTTTGACACCCTGGACAGGTAAGCTGAATTACCTGTGCTGATGGTGCAGCCATGATGGATAAGCCTTTCTATGAAAACGCGCCGGTCAACATCAAACCAGCGCGCGAATACGCTCACTTTGTCATGGCATTATAGCATAGGATAGAAAATTTTCAGGTGGATTAAAAAGGGAGAATTATGCGGCAGGCACGATCAAATGTATCTGTGTTCCCTGGTCAGTATCACTCTCAATCCAAATCCTCCCACCAAAAAGTTTAATCAACGACTGAACAAGGGAGAGACCTAATCCTGTTCCACCCGCAGAGACCTTGAGTGGATTTTCAGTCCGGTAGAAGCGTTGAAAAACCAATTCGTGTTCGTCAGGTGCAATACCAACCCCTGTATCACTGATGCTAATTTGGATATAACGTCCTGGTCTAAGGCTATGATGATTGGGTATGGTAGCACTGTCTGATGACATCTCACACGCATTAATGCTAATACGACCTCCAGCAGGGGTAAACTTGATTGCGTTAGAAAGTATATTTTCCAGGATTTGATCAAATCTTTTGGTGTCTACCGAAACCAATGACAACCCAGGTGGTATGTTGATAGCTAAGGTATGTTGGTGCTCCTGAATGCGATCCTGAAGATCTAATACCACATTACTCAGTGCCTCAGCAAGATGAATCGGTCGGAGATCAAGCTCGATACTCCCAGCCTCTATCTTTGTAATATCCAATAAATCATTAATTATCGCAACCATACGCTCTGCGTTTGTGTGGATAATGTTGAGGAATTCCTGTTGTGATTCATTCACAGGTCCCAGGCTTCCCATAACTAAGAGTTGTGTAAAGCCTTTGATAGATGTCATCGGTGTACGGAGCTCATGCGAAACAGATCCAATAAATTCATCTTTTAACCGATCTGACTCAACCTCACGTGTAATATCTCGAAATACCGCTACTAAGCCAAGCAACTCGTGTTTGCTAGTAATGACCTGGTCGAGTGTTAGTCGTAATGTTCGCTTGCGGAATGGAAAATCGCTTGAATAACTTATGGGCTCCTCGTTGATATCTTGAGACTCAGTAAGTAGATTGTCAATCGGGACATGTTGACTTTCAGCACCAAAAATGCGGGTCAAGAGATCGGGGAGGTGCCAGGTCAATAGCTCTTCAACCGATCGATCAAGGATGCGTTCGGCTGCTGGATTTGCCGTTAACACCGCACCTTCGGTATCGCAAACGATAACCCCATCAGAAAGGCTTTGTAAAATGGCCGTGCTCTGTGTTGTTGCTCGACGTTCATTTCGCAGCCGCTCACCTTGTCGGAGCAATTGCTGTTGGATCTCTTCGTAGAGCATTGCGTTGTGCAAACCCAGCGCAATCTCACCCGCCGATGCATTGAGTAAACGGAGATGATAGTTATTAAAATAATGCACTTCAGGATGTGATAAAAGCATCACCCCAAAAACTTCATTTTGCACAATAAGCGGCACAGCGATCATCGAACCCGTTGTTTTGTGAATACTTTCGTCGTGTGGCGGTTCAACCCAGTGACCATCCTGTGTGATATCGGCAATCAGGGCTGGTTTGCGACTTTGTGCAACCCAACCAGCAATTCCTTGTCCGACAGGGAATCGTGTATAACCAACTTCCTCGGAATCTCCAAGTACCGCACGATCAACTAAATGACCTGTATCAGGCTCAATAAGCATGATCGAACCACGTTGAACGTGCACTAATTCTGCCAGTGTTGTCAGACAATTGTGGAGCAATAGATCGAGATCCAGAGTACTACTAACCTCTAAAGCAATTTGATTGAGGGTTTCAAGCATCGCATGCTCATTTCGAAGCTCCTCGGTTCTCTCAGCAATACGCTGTTCGAGAACAGCATTGAAGTTTCGCACTTCACTGTAGAGCCGGGCATTTTCGAGAGCCGTGCCTAACTGACTAGCTACTGAATGGACAAAGCTTGCTTGTTGTGGTCCGAAATGCGACTCTGGATGAGGGGTTTGGAGGAGTAACACACCAGTAGGTTTATCATACGTTATTAAGGGAACTGCCATTGCTGCACAACCATCCAGCCGCCAATATTCTTGGGCATTACTCTCTGCTACATGTTTTAGAAGGCTTTCTCCAGTATGATATGCTTGGAGAAGGGTATCTGTTGTCATATCATGTAAATCTTCGTGACGTGATGCTATAGGGGTTCCCCAACACTGGGCAAGATACAACTGGCTCTGTTCATCAGGCATCCAGATAGTAAGACTCGTAACTTCAAGCGTTTCCATAAGTTTGTCTCCTACGACTTTGATAAGGTAGTCGTAGTCCAAACTTGAAGCCAATGCCGCTGCAATCGTGTTCAAGTTAGACATTTGCAGTGCAATGTGATCGGCTTGTTCGGTAGTCTCTGCCAGGCTTGTTGCCAGCATCTCAACCTGTTGTAGTTGTTGGGCGACAGCATTTGCCGAAACTGTCCAATTACGAGTAAGTGTAATAACTATATATTCAAGTAATTTTTCTAACGACTGAAGGATCTTGTAGGCTTGTTCTGGTGGGGTGTTTTGCTCTAACACAAGATCCCAGGTTGCCTGACGTAGCTGGAAGGTAAAAGCTAATTCTCGGTTGAGTTGATCCTCCTCCGTGTATGTGCGTATGGCACGTACTTGTTGGAGATAGTCATCCAGAGCGGTGTAGTTCCCTTGAGATGCGTGAATAAGACCATCATAAATCGCAGATAACACATGGTCATGTTCGTCTGCATGGGAAAGCGTGCCATTACCGTTGGTATGCATGACAACATATGATGTTTCCTCAAGCAGTGCTTTCCAGCGGGGAAGTAATGTATGTCGATGATTGTCGAGCCATTCTGTCAGTGATGTGTTCATTGATGTGTCAGGTACGCATAACTACAACGGTTGCATCATCGATAGCTTTGCCATAGCCTTGCATAATGATATTGGCTATTTGTTGCGGCGAGGGTTTTAGGTCGAGTTGCCTATCCTGAGCAAAACGACTGGATATGCCGTCGCTGAATAAAATAAATGTGTCGTTCAGATCATAGGTATATGTGAGTTCAAGCAATGTTGGTAAGCGAAATCCTAAAATACCATTCTTTGAAATCGGTTTGATAGACCATTGACTGTACACTTGTACACCAATATTACCAACACCTATGTATGTTGCCTGGCGATTTTCTTGCTCCAGTCGCATTACACCTATAACGGCTCCCCGTGTATGATGTAATGCCGTATGTGCCATATGAATGATATCCTTTAACGGTCGGTCCGAATATTGTCGTATCACCTCTTCTGCTTTCAGCGCTGCGTGAGCTGCTTCACTTCCACCACCCAATCCATCAATAACCGTAGCTAAGATCTGATTTTGCTGCTCAAGCACAACATACACATCGCCTGAAACCGTTTGCCCTTGTTTTGGACGACAAGCAGCTCCCCATGTAAACGCCACAATAGTATCCCTTCATCAGATGGGGGTTACGCGGGCAGCCATTTAAGAGCCCTCACGATGGTACCAACGCCAACGGTTGATTCGATAAAGAACTCGTCCATAAGCCGTTGGACACTTGGTAAACCCGCACCCAAAGTATGTGTCGTACTGTATCCATCACGCATTGCCAGAGAAATGTCTGGTATCCCCGGGCCATGATCGCGTGCTTCCAGTACCAGACCGTAGTGTTCATCTTTGAAGATAGTGGTCAGTTGTATTTCTCCATGATTCGCGTGTACTAAAATATTGCGCGTTAGTTCCGAGATAGCAATCTCAATCCGCGCACGATCTATCTCATTAAAACCAATGGAGAATGATAGTTCACGCCCACGACCAATAGCAACATACACATCTGCCTCATGCGATATAGGGCATACAATTGTTTGTATTTGAATATAAGTGTCTTCGTTCAATGGCCTTTGTCCTTTTGACAACAACTATTGATCGAAAATGTAGTACTAGATCAACGTTCCTTAGTATATCATTATAGTCCAACACTGGAGTTAATCGAATAGCAGGATGATTGCACTTTCAGTATAATCTTGCTTGATATGAACAGGCTGTAGTAAACGTAATACACTGATGTCAGCACATGATTTCCTGCTATTCATTGCAGTTACGCCAATTGGCTAACCGATAACGTAACTGCTCTACACTCCAACACGATGGTAAAAAACTGCCTTCATTCGTTACAACAATGGACTGTACATTTGTAGGTAGTGATCCATAAGTTTTGATAATACGAACATTGAGCACTGGGCGATAGAATAATATCGCTGCAATATCATCACATGGTATGGAGAGGCCATTGTATCCAAGCCAAAGAGTATCCATTATCCTTGTATGCATTGCCAGTATGCTGCAAACCCAACCGTTGCGTTCATATATTCCGGTTTGTCGCTGTTATATACCAAAATTCACACCCATTCCGCGTGCGGTACGAATCAGGTCATTGTGTGGTCGCACGACCTTGACATACCCACATGCTTCTTCGAGTGGGACAGTAATAATGTCTTGTGCACGCAGAGCAATGAGTTCTCCAGCAATATCATTATGAATGGCATTCACGGCGGCGGCCCCAAACCGCGTTGCTAAAATGCGGTCTGCCGGGGTTGGTGGACCACCACGCTGCAGGTGACCAAGCACCACACAACGGCTTTCTTTGCCTGTGATTTGCTCAATCTGTTCACTGACGAAGTTTCCTACACCTCCCAACCGATTTCCGGTGACATACAGTGGTTGCCCACCTTTGGGAAAAGCACCTTCGGCACAAACAATAATACTAAAGTTACTACCAGTACGGTCACGTTCCAAAACGTATGCAGCAACTTTATTCACGTCAAATGGTATCTCAGGAATAAGAATAGCATCGGCACCGCCAGCAATCCCCGAATGCAGAGCAATCCATCCGGCATGCCGCCCCATCACTTCCAGAACCATAACACGGTCGTGGCTTGCGGCGGTGGTATGCAGACGATCAATGGCATCAGTGGCAACGCGAAGTGCCGTATCAAAACCAAAGGTACGGTCAGTTCCTGCGAGATCATTGTCGATAGTCTTCGGGACACCAATAACAGGTGCACCCATACGTGAAAACTCAAGAGTAATAGATTGGGTGCCTTCTCCACCAATCGTAATCAATCCTTTAAGACCAAGTCGTTCAATATTTTGTACTGCTTCGGAGTACGGATCAAATTCAGCATCAGGAACTCGTGGACCACCAAAATGACCCTTATTTGTCGTCCCCAGAATCGTTCCCCCAAGTGGTAGCAAACCACGTACATCGGCACTTGTCATCACACGATAATGCGGTTCACCGATGAGTCCTTCAAACCCATCTTCGATACCCAGAACTTCATAGCCCAACCCACTGGCTGTTTTGACCACAGCACGAATAACAGCATTTAACCCCTGAGCATCGCCACCACTTGTTAAGACACCGATGCGTCTTATCGGTGTTTTTCCCATTGTATCCTCCAACGTTGTGTTTGATTGCGAGTTATGTGTTGACGCGACGCTGGGTCAACGTTTAGGAGATAATATTATCCCTCGTTAGCCACACAGCTTTCGCGCTCTATTATACATCAGCTTGTGTGCGTGAAAAGCAACGAGATATATAGAGAATTATCTCTCAGAGGGTATATATTTCAGAGATACCAATAGATCAGCTTACTCAGCAAAGTGTTCTACTTGATATTGCACACAATTGAGAAAATGATCGCTCTCATGTTGATTGATCGTGCGTACGTCGTAGATAAGTGTGAGCAACGTTGTTGGAATCATAACAATCCGGTCGTCACCTGTGTGGTTCATCACATGAGGCTTTGTTTGCACTCTGCCTATGTGCAGTCGATTGCCATGTTGTTGATGAGGGAGGGCTGTACTGAACCATGTAGCAGAGTTGTATGAAGAGAGTAAGGTAAATGTATGATCATCAAGATTGTTGGATGGCAGTACATCGGTATACGTATTTCCAGTAAGTTGTGTGAATGCCCGAGTCAGGCCCTTTAGATTCAAATCTTGTGCATCGTGTATCACTGGCATTGCAAACGAGCCATTTGAAATTTGTATTCCGATAGCAAGATGAATCCGTTTACGCATCATAATGTACGAATCATTCCAGGTGCTGTTGAGTAATGGATATTGCAGCAATGCTAGAACAAGGGCCTGTCCGATGCAGGATGTGTAGGATAGCGCCAATCCGCGGCGTGAAAACGTTTCAGTATGGGTAGCCAGATAGGCGGCAACACTACTTAGATCGATCTTCATGGTCGTTAATGCATAGGGAACCGGGGATGAAATTGTAGCCAACACAGCAGGAGCTATCGTAGTAACCGCAATCGGTGTACTCACATGCAGTTGTGGGCGTTCATCTGCCTGAGGTACTTCAGGTACATGGCCGTTAACCGCTAATACATCACGCTTCATAATACGACCACTCGGTCCGGTCCCGGTGACCTGCTGCAGATCAACGCGCAATTCATCAGCTACACGTTGTGCAGCAGGAGTGATCAGAAATCGTGTGTCATGGATGGATTGCGATAGATCAACCGAGATCACCTGTGGTGGTGTGATCGTCCCTGCTTGAGCAGGAACCAGGTGAGCAATAATCGTCCCTGCCGTAGTAGTCTCACCTTCGTTGATAAGAATATGCTCAAGTGTACAGTTTGTTGGGGCTGGAAGGGCCACTTCGACCTGATCATTCACCACAATCAGGAAGGGGGCGCCTATAGTACACGAGGTACCGGTTTGTGGGAACCAGCGCAAAATTGTTATCTCAGAACTACCAAAAGGAAGCGCAGGAAGTTGATAATCAACCGACATCTTTGTCTTTCTTTACAACATTCAAATGGTTGGATACTTATTCTATTGTACCAAAAAAGTGACGGAGGCCAAGTCGCCCTGACCTCCGTTGTATCTTGTTGCATGTAAGATCAACCACCTGTGCGCTTTTTAATTTCCTCGGTCAGCAAGGGCACGACTTCACTCGCATCACCGACGAGGCCATAGGTAGCTACGCGAAAAATGGGTGCTTCCGGATCTTTGTTGATAGCTACAATGGTACGAGAGGTACGCATACCAGCAAGATGTTGGATAGCACCAGAAATACCGACCGCCATATACAATTTTGGACTGACTGTTTTACCAGTCTGACCAACCTGATGCTCATAGGGAACCCATCCAGCATCGACAATAGCACGTGATGCACCATACGCACCTCCAACAGCCTCAGCCAATGGTGGAATGAGTTTGAAATAATTATCAGGGTCACCGAGGCCACGACCACCTGACACGATGATCGCTGCATCGGTGAGGTTGACGGCGCCTTCTTTCGCGTTGACACCGACAACTTTCATACGTTGATCGATAGCTGCTACCGATTCGTTGACAACTTCACCACTGCGCCCGCTTTGTTCTGTGGCTTCAGCAAAGCTTTGCTTGCGTACAGCAATAATGGCAGGCCGTGCAGGACTAAAATCGATGGTGTTAATGACATTACCACCATGGGACGATCGTGTCGCATTAATGGTATCTCCTGACATCTGTGCATCAGTCGAGTCAATCGATACACCAACCCCTAATTCGGCGCCGAGAGCAGCACTGAAATCGCGCAGTTGGAAAGTTGCGCCGGTAAGCAGTAGGGCTGGCTCATATTTCTTGATGATGGCGGCGGCTGTTCCGACATACGCATCAGTCGTATACTGTGCGAGGGTGTCATCATCTACCACATAGGCTTTGTCTGCACCATAAGCAAAAGACTGATCGGCAAGTGCGGCAACGCCTGAGCCCATGATCAATGCTGCGAGCTTGGTGCCGTTGGCATCGGCCAACTCACGTCCTTTATTGAGCAGTTCACGTGAAACAGGAGCGATAGCACCTGCTTGCTTTGCTGGTTCTATATATACCCAGATTTCATTTGACATCCATGTCCTCCTGTTACAAGTTGTCTTTCTCCGTTCATTGAGGAAAGTCACTTGATAGTTAAAAATTGAGTCGCCAATACAATTAAATAACCTGGGCGCTCATCAGTTTGTCGACCAATGCCCGTACTTTCTCGTTAGTATCTGCGCCATCGACCATTTCACCACTGGGTCGTGGTGGGGGTGGTACGCGGTTTGAGACACTGATGGCTGGCGTCAAGGCGTCGGCTGTAATGCCGAGATCTGCAGCACTCCAGGTTGGGATTTCGACTTTGGCGACCCGCTTAATGCGCAGCAAGGATGGATAACGTGGTTCGTTGATGTCTTTGACTACTGAAAGAACCGCAGGAAGTTTGGCTTCAACGGTTTCAACATGTTCTTCAAGATGCCGTTCCGCAACCACCTTGTCACCATCGCTTACTTCGTTGACTTTGCCAACGTAGGTAAGTTGTGGCCATCCAAGCAACCGAGCCAGCGATGGCGCAAATGCACCACTTTCATCATCAGTTGAGTTTCGTCCACACAACACCAGGTCGACATCGCCAAGTTTTTTGATGGCAGCGGTAATAACACGTGCTGCGCTCAGCGTATCAAGATGGGCAAATGATGGATCGCTCAGCAAAAGCGAGTCGGTTGCTCCCATAGCAAGCGCACGACGAATCTGATCTTTCCACTCGTCTGGACCAAGCGATACAACCGTGACTTTACCACCAAGTTCTTCGTTCCACTTTAAGGCCTCTTCGACAGCATATTCATCGAAGAGGTTCATGATTTGCTCAATGCCCTCAGCGTTGATGCTCAGATCAGAATTAATCTTGACTGAGTTATCACGAGGTACCTGTTTTAAACACACAACGATGTGCATCATGCCTCCTTTAGTATAATCTAAGGCGATTCGTTAGCAATTAATATAGATTGATGCTCGAATGACACATTGCATTATACCATGTTGTCACATATGTTTATTCAGGTTGATATGGTGGTAATTCGCGCCGCAGTGGCCGATTTTCACGTAATCCAAGCGCAAAATCGGCCTGAAGAAGTTCTTGCAATTCCCTGGTGCCTTCATAAATAATGGCACCACGGGCATTACGCAGATAGCGTTCGACCGGATATTCGTCGCTATACCCATAGGCCCCGTGAATCTGAATCGCGTCATCGGCAACCTCAAAGCTACTACTGGTCGCATGCCATTTTGCCAGTGTTGTCTCGCGCGTGTTGCGTTGCCCTTTGTTCTTCATCCAGCCAGCGCGATACACCAACAAACGACTGGTGTCGAGTTTACGAACCATATGGCTCATCATCCGTTTGACCAACTGATGATCAGAGATAGGGACACCAAAAGTCTCACGCTCTTTGGCATAACGAATGCTGGCTTCAAGGCTGGCCTGAATAAGGCCCGTTGCACCAGCAGCAACCGTATAACGGCCATTGTCGAGAGCGGCCATAGCGATTTTGAAACCCTCGCCCTCTTCACCCAAACGATTAGCAACCGGCACCCGCACATCTTGGAATACCACTGAGCCAGTGTTCCCTGCGCGGACACCGAGTTTGCCATGCAGTGGGTGACTTTGCACACCATCCCATTGACGTTCGACAATAAAGCAACTGATGCCGCGATGTTTTTCCGACGGATCAGTTTTGGCAAAAACCAGGAAGTTATCGGCAACATCGGCAAGACTAATCCACGTCTTTTCACCATTGAGAGCGTAATAATCGCCTTCACGTCGAGCAGTAGCATGCATCGCTGCGGCATCAGTGCCACTATTTGGTTCGGTCAGACAATACGCGGCGAGTTTTTTGCCCTGTGCCTGTGGCACCAGATAGCGCTGTTGTTGATCTTCATTACCCCATTGAAGCAATGAAAGCGAGTTGAGGCCCGTGTGTACGCTCATAACCACACGCAGCGATGAGTCGACACGCTCAAGTTCCTCGCACACAACAGCGAGAGCAAGATAATCCATGCCTGCACCACCATATTGTGTCGGGAAACAGATCCCAAGGAAACCCAGTTCACCCATACGATCAAGAATGGGGCGGATGTGGGAACGAGTCTCCGGCCCTTCATCAGCTTTGGCACCGCTGCGGTCCCACTCGTGAATATAGGGTGCAACTTCTTTTTCGGCAAAGTTGCGTACTGTTTTACGCAGCATTTCATGCTCTTCGTTAAGAAACATGTCATAGCTTTCGGTAAAATTCATTGGAGATACTCCTTTGTAATAGATGTACGTTGGCAAGAATTGCTGTGACACAATACTACGAGTTTATAAATTATTTCACAGATAAGCAACATGTATCATTCTAATACATTCTACGAAAATCATGTTTGATGATCGGTAGAAATAAGCATCCGTTATCAATATCCAGCAACTGTCATGCTGAACATGATTGTTTTACAGGTAGAGGACTGTCGCACGATTGCGATAGATCATCCTGCAACATAGCTTGGGTCTCCCTGTTGTGCCTCCTTCGCCGCCCGCTGCAGATCGACTCGGGTAAGAAGAATCATGCCAGCCACGAAGAAGATGATGAGTGACACCAACGCGGTCCGATAGCTTTCAGTAAACTGGAGTGCCAGACCAAAAAAGAGTGGACCCAGCCAGCTCGTTCCGCGTTCGCTGATCTCGTACAAACTAAAATATTCCGCTTCTTGTCCAGGGGGAATCATCTGAGAGAAGGCTGAACGACTCAACGCCTGACTTCCGCCAAGGACCACCGCAATGGCCGTAGCAAGGATATAGAACTGAATCGCGCTACCAACCTGGATGAGATATCCACACGCCACGACAACCGTCCAGATGACCAGGCTAGCTAGAATAGCACGTTTGGCACCAATAAATTTAGCTATGAAACCAAAAAGCAGCGCACCAAAAAAAGCTACGAATTGGACCATTAGGATGGCGGTGGTTAGTGTTGTAAGTGGCAGATCAAGTTCTTCGGCACCGAATTGAGAGGAGAGCGCTATCACTGTTTGGATGCCATCGTTGTACAACAGATAGGCCAGCAAGAATAGCAACGTTTGGGGGTAGCGCCTTGCGCTGCGTAACGTGTGTACGAGTTGCTTAAACCCGATGGTCAGGTAGCGTTCGCCCGGCGGGAGTTTGCGAATACCTTTACGGGGACGAATGGCCAGCATCGGAATAATCGTGAAGATGGCCCACCACATCCCCGCCGAAGTCAAACTGATACGCACGGCTTGGTTTCCTGTCAGACCAAACGCGTCAGCATTGGAAAACAGCACCAGATTAAGTGCCAAAAGGATACCACCACCCAGATAACCCAGCGCCCAGCCTTGTGACGATACGGCGTCGCGACGTTCGGGGCTGGCGATTTCGGGCAGAAACCCGTTGTAGAACACTATTGAAGCACCAAAACCAAGGTTAGCAATCAGAAAAAGCACGCCACCGAGAAGATAGTTATCGCCCTGAAGAAAGTACATTCCCATGGTTGCGAAAGCCCCAATATATGCACACACCCCCATCAATTGCTTTTTAAGATGGGAAAAATCGGCAATGGCTCCCAAAATGGGGAGAAAGAAGATTTGCAGAAAGACCGATAACGAGATCATGTATGCAAAAAACGAGTCGGCAAAGATAGGAATGCCAAGTGGGTAGACAAATCTGTTGGCGTCAGCAGCGTTTTGGGCGATACTGGTGAGGTATGGCCCCAGAAAGACTGTCACAACGGTAGTCGAGAAAGCCGAGTTGGCCCAATCATAAAAATACCACCCAACCTGTTCGCGCCGATTATCGATGGGTGGTGCCTGCGACTCAGGTGATGTCGATTGTGGTGTAATCATGAGTAATGTGTTGCTCCTGGTGTAGTGCGTTATCCGGACAGGTCAATTTTTATTTTACACATAAAAGAAGCATTTGGAAGAAAGGAGGCTTCTTAGCTAAAATTAATTGGAATGGCATGTCCCAGCGCTAACCCTGCATTTGTGAGATGACATGCATAGCCATATACTTCAACGCCTGCTGCAACAGCTTTTTGCAGCGTTGCCGCGAAGGTTGGATCGATGTCTGTGTTCATCACAACGGCCTGTGCAGCGCCACCTTGAGCCACGAAAATAACTGCAGTGCGAAGTCCTTCGTGAGCTAATGCTGCAAGTTCCTGCACATGTCGCCGTCCTCGCTCAGTCGGTGCATCGGGGAAAAGCGCACGATCATCGATGATCAGACCCGCTGATTTTACCTCAATGATGCAAATGCGTTCGCCATCCGAGACCTGAAAATCAAAACGGCTAGCACCAATTTTGACCTCGCGGCGGATGTTAGGGTAGCGGCTAAATTGAGAAAATGCCTGTGCTTCTAAGGCTGCTTTGATCAGTCGGTTGGGGAGGTGGGTATCAAGTGAAGCCAGAGTATCACCACGATATGCTGCCACTGCTTGAAATTTGGTTTTGCGTTCAGGGCGGTCGTGTTGGGAGAGGAGCAATGTCACACCAGGAATCAGGGTTTCAGTGAGCCGTCCGCGGTCCGCTAAATGTGCAACTACAGTTGATCCATCAAGTAATGCTTCAACGAGAAAACGGTTCGGGCGCGCCACAAAGGTGGCTTCAAAGAGGGGGCCACCCGAACCGAGAGGGACACAAACTGATATGTTGGTGTGTAATTGCATGGATATGTGAGCGGAACGCTATCGTCGCAAACTTAACGTCCGGTCCAGTTTGGTGCACGTTTTTCGAGAAATGCGCTGGTGCCTTCCTTGGCATCCTCGGTCATAACGACATTGCCAAACAGGGCCGCTTCGTGCATACAACCATCGACAAGGCTCATGTCCATACCACGATTGATCGCCTGTTTAATAGCTGTGACAGCGACTGGCGCTTTGCTGGCGATCTTCTGGGCCAGTTCACGCGTGGCATTGCTCAGTTCTTCGACGGGGTATGTTTGCTCCACAAGACCGATTCGTAGTGCCTCATCAGCCGAAATCATATCGCCGGTCAGATTAAGCAGCTTGGACATACCAGAGCCAACCAACCGTGTTAGACGTTGAGTACCACCCCATCCAGGAATAATGCCCAGATTGATTTCGGGCTGGCCAAACTTCGCGGTGTCAGCAGCGATTCTGATGTCGCAGCCCATCGCCAGTTCAAGGCCGCCTCCAAGAGCAAACCCATTGATGGAGGCCATCACGATTTTGTGCATCTGGGCGATGTAGAGACCGACCTGATGGCCCCGCTCACCCATCACTCGTGCATCCGTGGCACTCGAAAGTTCACGAACCTCACTGATATCGGCACCGGCAATAAAGGCTTTGTCACCAGCACCTGTGATCACTGCAACACGCAGCGCATCATCTTCTTCGACTTCACGAAGCGCTGTAAGGATTTCACCAATAGTGGCCTGGTTGAGGGCATTGCGTACACGCTCACGGTTGATCGTAATCGTTGCGATGGCACCATCGCGCTCGAAGAGAATGTTCGTATATGTCATGGTCTTCTCCTTGCATGTTGCATGCGAATATCGAAACGAAGCCTATCCAGTTTGGCTTACCAGAACCTGGGTTATAAATGATTTGTACTACGTATGTTGTAGGCATATGATACCACGATTGTAGTGTGAGGATGCCAAACCCTAAGGGTTGCCGCAAAACAAGCACTTTTTTGGCTCGCTACACCTGGTATTGGCCATCAGGACGGAGTAGCGCACAACCCTAAAGGTTCTCGGAATAACACCACATGTATGTGAGATCGAAGCGCGTGGAGTTATACCCTAAAGGTTGCCGCAAAACCGCCCTTTTCGCGTTCATCACATACCTTATTGGTCATCGGAACGGTGTAGCGCACAACCCTAAAGGTCCAGGTCTTAACCGTAGGGCAGCACAAAGAAGAACATCACCAGGAAAAACAGAGCATTGCCCACAAACACTGCGAGATGCCATATTTCATGATTGCCGAAATGTGGTGGAAATGGATTAGGTTTTCCCCGTGCGAAAATGATGGCTCCCACGGTGTATGTTAATCCAGCTATACCCATCAATACAATTGCGGTTATGCCAAGATTGGTGTAGATGGGAGAAAAGAAGAAGATAACCAACCAACCCATGACAATATAACTCGCATATGAGAACACGATTGGCATGTTGGTAAAGAAAATTGATTTTATCGTGATAAAGAAGATGGTGAGACTCCAGATAATACCAAACAAGAGCCATCCATTTGCACCATTAAAAATCGTGAGGCAGAACGGGGTATAAGTGCCAGCAATTAAGAGATAAATGGCACAATGATCAAGCACACCCAAAATACGCTTGTATTGACCAAAGAGGAGAAAGAAATGGAGTAAACAGCTCGCAATGAAGGCCAATAGCAGGGTTGTTCCATAAATTGAAAATCCTACGACATGTAACCACTTCTGGTCAAGTGCCGATAGGGTAATCAGGGTGACCAGCACCGAGATCGAAAGAATAGCACCAATAAGATGGCTGATAGCATTAAAGTATTCGTTGCTATCCAGCGAAGAAATCATCGGGTCCATATACTGCTTTTGCACAGGTCTCGTATCTCCTTTGTGAATTACTGCACAACCTACATTGTAACATAGCCTTAGCCTGGACAAGACTCCAGCGATGCAGATCATACAATAGAGCAGAATCAAGGGTCTCTCTTCTACTGATGAGGAAAGAAGTATGCTGTTGTGGGCAACGTGATAACAACGCTACGAGTCAATTGGAAGCCATGTTTCGTGCAAATGCACCCACTCAACACGATCCTGATTTGGCACCTGTCGAAAAAGCACCGTGCTCAAACGGGCAGTTTCGCGCTCACCAGTTTGCCACTCTTCGTAGGTCAACAGACAGTACGGCTTAGAGACAACACGGCATTGAATGTTTTTGATGCGAACAGTAAACGGCGGATTTTGAACGCCATACGCGCCCCAGAAGCTGTTACATATCGCCGCTTTAGGCTGTACGTTGCCATTGGGATGAATAATCTCAAAATCCTCGGCCATGGCACCTTCGAAGCGTACAAATTGCTCTCGTGTTTGTTCGACTGCCCCAAGCAGCCAACTCTCGATAAAATGATGCAGTTCCAGAATTTCATGGGCACATTGTGCTTGCATAGCTGCTCCATTGAACACGTGGCAAGGTTTCAGGACGAACCTATTCTCTCATACTCATGCGCTAAAATGCTCATTGTGATTGCACTATAGTATTGATCCTCCCATAATAACACATCGTGCCGGACACCCTCTCACACAAAGCCAACTTTCTCATATACACGTTGGGCACGTGGATTGAAATCATAGACCTCTAGCTCGATACGATACAAGTTGAGTTGACGAAAGCCATAATCGATCACCAAACGAGTCGCTTCGGTGCCATATCCCTTGCCAAAGGTCGCAGGCCCGGCCAGAGCAATACGATAACTCGCAGTGCGGTTTAGCCAATCAATGTCATGCAGAACAGTCTCGCCTATACAGGTCGGATCGTCTTTTAATGTAATCGCATAATCAACCCTATCATCGGCTGCTAACAGACGTGCACAATGCTGTTCGACTTGCTCAAAGGTGCAGGTTTGCTGGGTGCCCGTGAGACGCATCGACTCTTCGTCTGCAAGTGTGGCAAACATAGCAGAAGCATCATCCTTCGTGATGGGGCGCAGAGTAATCGTTGATCCATGAAGGATTGGTTTATCAAGCATATGAACTCCAGACAAATAAGGGGTTTACTATCGCTTCGTCGACTCCGGTACAATAAGTATACAGAAGGCAGTGTACCCGTACACCATCCGAAAGAGGTATTTCTACATCAATTTCTGGTGTCTTGACATATTGATTATTCTCATACTGATGCCATACCAGCACAACAGTGTAAAAACCAGAAAGCGCTCGATTCGCCACAAAGTGCAGAAATCATTATAATGAATTTGAAGAATGTTCACATAGTTAGTCTTTCCAATCGTTCGAATCGTCATAGAATACAAAAACAAAAGTAAAGATCAACATGTAGTGATGAAACAGTGAGTAAGGTATGAAACCCAAATATATCTACTGGCAGGATGAGGATATGTGGCTAGGATATCTTGAAGAGTATCCTGATTATTGGACCCAAGGCATATCAGAAGAGGAATTAAAAGAAAACCTAATTGATCTATATCACGAATTTTCTGCTGGTTTTATTCAGCTGAACTAGGGATATATTCACAACTCTATCATTCCTTTGCATCCCCGTGTCTTTGTGTTGTAAATGTAAGAAGTCGATGGTCAACTAACCCTTAACTAGGGTGCACCATGAACATATTCTCGGCAAAAACCCACACCTCCCCAGCCGATATCATCTGGCGCTTGGCGAAATCATACCGTCTTGACTCACGAAAGCAAGGCCACACACTCAATATAGACAAAACTCAACATGATGTGACGGTCACTGTGCACTGGTTATTTGCTGACGCACAGCGGGTGCTCCTTCGCTACACAACGACAAGTACTGATGGGCAGCGCTATAAACAGCGTGATCAGTTAACAAGTAGTAACGGTACCGTCTTTCCTTATCAAAATGGTTTTGGTATCGTTGGATCGTCTGAGAGAATGCGTATCACTATGTCTGAAACTGCTGGTGCACATATTGCTGCCTTTCAGCTGATGCCACACCCATCTGATGGAGAGTCCACAGACATGCGACTCACCATCAATGTTAGAGGATAAGGAGTAAGAGAAAGAGGCTTGAGACTTGAGGCTAGCGGCTAGTTAGGAGTTCTGACAATACCCCATCGCTCCACATTGCCTTCGACAGGCTCTGGCAACTCATCCATCACTCCACATTGCCTTCGACAGGCTCTGGCATCCCACTCAACGTTCAATCGCTTCAGGGTGCCTTCGACAGGCTCTGGCAACTCATCCATCGTCCCATCGTTCCCTAACCCTTAACCTCTAATCCCCGCCGTAAGTCCGCCAGAATGTCGTTCACATCCTCAATTCCGATGGATAGCCGCACCAAGCGGTCGCTGATGGCCCGTTCAGCACGTTGTTCTGGAGTCAGGTCGCGGTGCGATGAGATAATGGGGAGACTCACCAACGAGTAGATATCGCCCAGGCTGGTCGCAGGCAGAATAAGTTGGAGCGCATCGACAAAGCGGAAGAGCGCCTCTTTTCCACCATTGTGCAGCTCAAAGGCGACCATGGCCCCAAACAGACCATCAAAGCTCTGAGTTGCCAGATCGTGTTGTGGGTGCAATGTGAGACCGGGGTAGTAGACATGTGCAACTTCGGGCTGCTCTTCGAGCCACGCAGCAATGATAGCGGCATTGGCACACTGTTGGCGCATTCGTAAGGCCAGCGTTTTGATCCCGCGTGTAATGAGTTGCGCTTCGAATGGTCCCAGAATCGCGCCTAGCAGTTTCGAGTAACGCCGCATGGTGTCGCCAACCAGCCCAGTGCGAGCAGCCGCAATCCCACCCGTCGCATCGGCATGTCCCCCCAGGTATTTAGTCGCACTGTGCACCACCACATCCGCCCCCAGCGTCAACGGTCGATGGAGTATCGGCGTGGTCATAGTGGCGTCGACGATCAGGCGCGCCCCGGCAGCACGCGTAAGTTGTACCAGTTCCGCAATATCAACGATCTTGAGGAGCGGATTCGACATTGACTCGACCAAGACCACATCAGGGTTGTTAGCGTCGATGGCTGCGTTGACTGCTGCCACATCACACATGTCGCAATAGGTCACCTGCACGCCCTGTGAGGCAAAGAATTCTTGCAGCAGTGTCGTAGTCGCGCCATAGAGATCGCGGGCAGCCAGAATGCTGCGAAGCTGTGGATGAGTCTGACCACGCGGCGTTCCTGCGGCCAAAATAGCAACGTGTAGTGCCGCCATCCCGGAGCCAAATGCAACAGCGCTCACACCACCCTCGGCAACAGTTATGGCCTGTTCAAGTGCAGTCAACGTGGGATTGCCATAGCGACCATAGACATAGGCTGCGGCACCCTCAAAGGCTATATCAAGGGCCGCACCACTGGGATGTAAGTACGTTGCGCTTGTGTAGATCGGTGTTGTCGTGGGAACAACATCAGACACAGGTTTGCGTTCGCCCTCGTGGACCAGGCGTGTTAACAAACTCCACTGCGATTGTGCATCTTGCATAGCAACTCCTGCTGCAAACAGCTAACACGTGTCATAAAGACAGATTGTTTTGGATGAAACGAGAGTATAGCACACTTTCAGGTGTGGCAGATGGAGCAAAGCCAGGCTAGGTGGATACAGTAATTGATTGCATGAAGAGATCGATCACCGCTGTAATACGCTCAGGTGCGGGTGGGCGCGGTGGCCCATCAGGAACAAATAGGCCATCGAGAATGGCATAGGTCAGGAGTGGGCCAATGAAGAGACGGGTGGCTGCATCAACATCAGGAATGTTAACGACTCCGCTCCGATGTGCTTCACGAAGCAGTATCGCAATACTCCGAAAAGCCCGCTCTGGCGCAGTCGAGGTAAACAGATGGCTTAACTGCGGAAGACGTGGTGCCTCAGCAATCAGTACCCGCATCAAGGCGATATAGTCCGGCTGCATAATGCTATTACTGATGCGCTGAGCCAGATCCACGAGCAGCATACGCAAGGTCTCAGGAGCATCGATAGGATGGTCACTCAATGCCGTAACAAAGGAGCCATGGGGTAAACCATCAACCAGTTGCTGCAACACATCTGTGAGGAGATCCTCTTTAGTGGGATAGTACGCATACAATGTTTGTTTGGACACAGAAGCCGCCGCTGCAATCGCATCAGTACTGGCACCAGCAAAACCCTGCTCTAGAAACAGACGACGCGCTCCAGCCCGAATCTGATCGCGTTTCAGCTGTTTGCGTGTCGTGCGTGCATCGGTTGCCATAACATACCCTTTCAAAACGTACTGATAGGTTTGATTCTAAAAATAAATATGGCACCTGTCAAGTAAATGTTTTTTTATTAAAAGAAACATTATATATGTAAAAAAGAACCGTGCGGTACAGTTTCATGGAGCACTGTTCGATAAAACGGGAACACTCTCACATCTATCAGCGAGTTTCCAAGGCAACTGTGTCCAATGCAACGAATGATAAATGGGGCGCTCCGGTGATGGGATGCTGCCCAACCACCGCATCAACATTGAAGACTTCACGTATCAGCGCAGGTGTGAGCACAGCCTCTGGTGGCCCGGCAGCAACAATGTGTCCCTGCTTGAGGAGGTACAACCGTTGGCAGTAGGCAGCCGCAAGATTGAGATCGTGCAGCGTAACGAGCGTCGTAAGACCGAGTGCGCGTACCAGATCAAGTATCTCCAGTTGATAGTGAATATCGAGATGATTTGTCGGTTCATCGAGGACCAACACCTTGGGCTGCTGGGCCAATGCACGAGCCACCAGCATACGTTGTTTTTCGCCACCCGAGAGCGTGTGATACTGCCGGTTAGCGAAGGCGTTCATCTGTACACGTTGCAGCGCTTGCTCCACAATGGCCATATCATCTCGCGTGTCGTGAGAAAACCGACCCTTGTGCGGAGTACGACCCATCTCCACGATTTCACGTACGGTAAACTCGAAGTCGCTTGGGGCCTCTTGTACAACAACGCCAGTGCGCTGGGCTGACTCACGGGCGCTCATTTGCCACACATCATCCCCGCCCACCCGCACATAGCCAGCCACAGGCCGCAACAACCGATAAACTGTGCGTAACAAGGTCGACTTACCACTGCCATTGGGACCAATAAGACCAACCATCTCACCATTTTCAATGTGAAGACTCACATCCTCTACAATGCGCTGCCCCACAATATCAACAGCGACGGCTTGTGTTGTGAGTTGCATATGTATTCCTAGCGGGTATTGCCCATACGATGTCGTAACAACCATAAGAAGAATGGCCCCCCAAATATAGCTGTTACCATCCCGACTGGCAACTCCTGAGGCGCAATAATGGTACGGGCAATCAGATCGACAAGTACCAGATAGATGCTTCCCAGCAATGCGGCAATGGGCAACACTCGCCGATGATCTGCCCCAACGATCATTCGTACAATGTGAGGAATCATCAGACCAACAAAGCCGATGGCACCACTGATCGCGACCACCACTCCAACAAGCAGCGATGTGAGCATAAAAAGCCAGATACGAAACCGCTCGACATCAATGCCGAGTCCAGTCGCGGTTTCCTCACCTGCTAATAGCGCGTTGAGGGCACGTGCTTGCAGCAAGAGTACACCAGTCACCGTGAAAACGACAAAGCCAGGGAGCCCGAGATTGGCCCATTCAGCACTGCCAAGACTTCCCGCCAGCCAGGTGAGTACTGCTGTCACACCTTGATTTGGTCCACTGGCACGGAGCACCAGATAACTTGTGACTGCCGAAAGCACATAGTTGAGCGCGACTCCTGCGAGCACAAGACGCATCGGTGTTGTGCGGCCCTGCTGTTGCGCCATCAGGTAGACAATCGCCATGGCGATGAGCGCCCCCACAAAAGCCGCCAGCGAAAGAGACAGACCACCAACGAAGGCCGTGCCAAGGGTCAACACGGCGACCGCACCTACCGAGGCGCCCGAGGAAACACCAAAGATGTAAGGATCAGCCAGCGGGTTACGGACCATTGCCTGCAACGTCGCACCACTTACCGCTAGCGCTGCACCAACGATCACACCTAGCAACGCACGTGGTAGTCGAAAGTCCCACACAATCTGCGCCTCAGTTGGCGTCCACGTTGGGATAATACTCCCAGGGTGCAATTGCTCGATCATGATGCGGACAACGGTTGCAAATGAAATAGTGACCGAACCTACCGCTACTGCTGTGACAACAGCAATAGCTAACCCAAGCACCAGACCAAGCACTAACAACCAGAAGAACGTTACCCGTTTAAGGGATTGTAAGAGGGTGTCCCGAGAGACTGTTTGTTGTGTAGCAGTATCCATAATATTGTTCCTGAAGAACCAGGTGTGCTGAGATCCGCAGGATTTTGGCAACCTTGCAGATCTTCAGTAACCTTCGTGCTACTCGAACGCTTCCGGGTGAATTGCACGAGCAATGGTTTCTAATCCATTCATAATACGCACACTCGCTTCGGTATCAATTGTTGCTACCGGATACAGACGATCATTCTGGACCGCAGGAAGATTGGGAAAGGTCTCTCTGAGGTAGGCAATCAGTTCATCCGGGTCCTGACCGGGGAAATAGCCCACTAAAATCACCTCGGTCGGTGCAGACGCAAATTCCTCCGCGCTCACCTGAAACACGTCTTCTTCAAACACAACCGTACCACCAGCCTGGGTAATGGCGTCGCCCCATACCCCACCCGAAAGCACATTGAGAGGTCCTTCACCACCATTGTAGAAAACCGTAGGAACTGGTTCCATGTCAGCTACACGGCCAGTGATCTCATCCTGCTGCTGTTGTAATGCCTCGATCAATGCATCGGCACGCTCTGAAACACCAAAGATCATCCCAAGGGTACGGAGATCATTGTAGACGACATCAATCTCGCGGTTGAATCCCTCAAGCGGGTTACAACTGCCTCCAGTTGAAAGAACCTGCGCGCCCGTTTCCTCGATCTGCTCTACCGACGCATAGCCTTGTGCCGTATCGAAGGCAAACCCTTCCAAACCCTCTCCAACAACCAGATCAGGCATCTCACTCAGCAGAACCTCTCGCGAAGGCCACGCCATTGATGTACCAATAGTGGGAATATCGCTCGATGCAGCCGCCAGATCGCTGGGGAGATCGGTGTAGTTACCTGCCAGCGCCACGATGCGATCCTCCAGGCCCAATGCAAGCAGCATCTCATTGGGTGGCTGCCACAAACCAATCACCCGTTCTGGTGGCTGCTCAAACGTCAGGGTGCGTTCACAGTTCTCGATAGTCGCCGGAAACGCCGAAAGATCTGGTTCAACTGGTGGCAGATCGGCAGCAATACTTGGCTCGACACTACCCGTCTCAGTAGACATGGCCCCCTCATCCATTGCTTCTGTTTCTGTTGCCACCTCAGCATCTGACTCACCCACTTCACCCTCAGCGGCTGGCGCTTCTGTTTCGGTCGATTCCCCTTCATCAGCAATGCCAACAGGGCTTGCGGGTGCTCCACCACAGGCTGCCAACGCAAAGAGGAAGACAAATAAAAGATAGGCCCTCTTCATTTCAATAATTGCTTTCTAGTTCTGAAATGATGCTTCTTGTTTGTTATACAGGTTGAAAGATCTGTTCAATGAGGAAAATAGTGCACACCAGTGCTACTGAGACACACAATACACATTCACCTGACATTCAGATCATTATGGCATTTAGGAATACGGCAACACAACACATCGAGGCGGTGGTGTAGGAGGGAGATATGTCGTTTGTGAAGGTCGACAGTGCAACACATACTGATAAAGTGTGGATCGTAGTTTTAGCAAGCTTATACCACTCAGCCCCACCAGCGTAAGTGGATACACACTACTGGGAAGCAGTGGCAATGGCGGTGGAGTGGACTCAGAGTCAGATATTGCGAGTAGCTGACAGAAATACATGGTACTCGCACTTGAAGTGTTTGATGTTGAAAAAAAATGAGGTAAGAGATGGCAGTGAATAATGCACGCCAACGGACCCAACACAGAGATCGTCAGCACAGTTATGTAAACCAATAAATAGACCGTCGAATGGCGCAGCCAGCGGTGGGGCAAACACTGCCAGGACGGGATGTGGGTACATAGCAGTCGCAACATAGCGAAATCTGTGAAGGTAAGCACAAATTATAATATGCGTGGCATTATAGCACGGTTTAGGCTGATACACTGCCATACGTAAAGTTCTCCTGTTTATTTTGTTACACTTTCTTTACAATATGCTAAAGCATTTTATAGTACGAAATTATATACTTTAAGCGCATGTAAAGACGATAGCGCTGATTTTGTCCTGAGTTGAAAGGATACACATGTGCGGCGACTACAAATGTGCATAAACACACAAAACGTTTCTCTCTTTTCTAAGGTGCGTTTGCTATGCAGTGGTATTGCGCTCCTGCTATGGCTCTTCGCCGCACCGGTATTGGCACAAAATATCGATACACCAGATACCGAAGCACCTGCTGCCAGCCACGCACATACTTCGCCACAAACAGCAGCCTCAGCAAATGCCACCGACAGCAGCAACCTTGCCTTTCCTGCACACTCAACACTTGGCATGGCTAACACAGCTTCCTCTGCACCAGTTGTTCCGGCTGCACTGGCATTGCTCACGTTGTTGGCTGCCACCGATATTGTAGCGCGCACGGGGAGGCGTTCAAACGTTACACTAACATCTACAGCAGAACAGACAGAGACGAATCGACCAAACCGTCCTACGCGAACACCACTCCAACAACTGGTTGCCACCCTCCCAACGCATGACACAGACACACTCATAACAACCCCAACCAATGCAGTACCCGTGACACCTTTTCAGGGTATCCAAACGGCTCATATCGATGGCCACCCCTACGAATTAGAGATTGTGGCTGGTCAAGTGCTGCATAACGGCAACATGTTTTTTACACTGCATAATCCATCGGGGGCGCCACTCCCAACCACACCAATAGAGCAACTCACACTGCATGCCGGCAATCGTTCGTGGGACATGCCTCACAATGATCAGGTACAGATTGGCAAGTCCACGTATCGCGTACAAACCCAGGTGTATGAAAGCGACCCTCAGTATGCCTCGGCAGAACTCACACCAGTCGTAGAAACACCCGTTGAGGAGGAGGGGCGCGATTACCCGGCAGCGGATGTGACAGGGGAAGTTACTATTGAACGCTCTTCGCAGCTCGCATCACTGGTCTATGATGGCTACAATGAAGGTGAACGCGGCCCTGTTTCGATTATTCCAGGCACCCTCGATCCAGGTGATGGTTCGCCTGCTGAGGATGTGTACATTGTCACGTTGTCTGGCACAGAATTTGTAGAGGGGCAACCAACTGGTATTGTTAATGATCTTATGATTGGAACTGTCGATACCAACTTCTATGCTTGGGAAGTCCGTGATGTCATTCGCGAGCATATTCCTCCCGGATCGACTATCATTCTGGCGGGTCATAGCCTGGGTGGGATGGTGGCCCAATCGCTTGCCGGGTCCCCAACCCTCAAAGAAGAGTATGACATTCGTAACACAGTTGCTTTTGGTTCGCCCTACATTCAGTTCACACCATATGAGGGCGAAGTGCAGCGATTAGCCGACTCAACCGATCCGGTACCATTTCTCAGTCTTGATGGCCTCTTACGCCCTGATATACAAATATTTGGCCGAGAGGTGGAAGACAGTGAGTATTTCTTTGTCGATGCCCACCGACATAGTTATACCGATGCCGAAGTCTGGAAGGATTATGACGCAGTCGGTATTGAGGATGGAACAGCCACGATTCGTTATAACCCGGCACAACGCACATTCCACAAAGTATATACGCCCTGGACTTCTGAAGAAGAAGAGTGATAGCTACTGGCCTCCACTCATATCACCGTGGAGGCCAGGTATCTGGCTGAACAAAGCTCAGAAACTTAGAGTGCACCAAGCTCCCACGGACCCCAGATAGCAAATGTCGTACCGGGAGTCTGCACATTCACGAAGAGGGTCTGGCCATCGGGGCTAAAGGTCGCACCAGCGAATTCGTTGGCACTTCCATCTCCGTTGGTAATGAGGTTTTGTGCAAAATCAAAAATCTGACCACGCGGTGTCAGGCCACGCAGATACTGTTCACCACCACCATCCTCACACAGCACGAGTCCCAACCGTGGGCTGACACAGAGATTATCTGGCGCATCCAGAACATCGGCACTGGGCGACTCAAACAGGAGAATTAACACACCCTCCGAGTCATTACGTGGAACATACTGCCAGACCTGGCCGCGACCAATATCACCACCGCTGGTCGAGTTTATATATACACTTCGATTGCCAAACCAGCAGCCCTCAAGCCGCGCAAAGGTGGCACCACCACCAGCGATGCCCTGTTGATAGACAGCCAGTGAGTCTTCTTCTGCGTTGACCGGATCGGGATCGGGAATATCGACCCACGAGACAGGCAGGTTTTGGAGTGGCGTTTGTCCGGTACGTGTGTCGTAGTTGGGCCGATTGCTGATCGCCAGCATCTGGAGACGCCCACCTGCTGCCAGGAAGCCTGGCTGATCAGGAATGTAGCGGTAGAGGCCCGCCGTGCCACGATCTTCGGTGAGATACACAATACCCGTCTCGGGATCAACGGCGACAGCCTCGTGAACGAACCGCCCCATCGCTTTGAGCGGCACGGGCATCACGGTGCCTTCTTCCTGTGCAGCAACCTCGAAACAATAGCCGTGGTCCTGCTCAAAGCCAATGCTCTTACCAACAGTGGTCTCTTCACAGCTGATCCAGGTATTCCAGGGCGTTGGCCCACCGGCACAGTTGACCAGCGTACCGCTCAGGCTCACAAAATCGCGCACCAGTTCGCGAGTGTTGGGGTCGACAATCAGTGTAGTCGTACCACCACTCGCCAGTGGGTCATAGGATGTCTCCGGGTCACCAATCGACGCAAAGGGGGGCAATCGCAACTCGTGGTTGCGAATGAGCCGAACCTCACCATTTACATCAAAGGCTGCCATGCCATCATGTGCGGGAGGGGTGAGTCGACCATCGGACATGGGAGTCCAGACACGCCCAAAGACCGTATACGCAAATCCTTCAGGAAGTGATAACAGGACTTCGCCTGTATTTACCGATGCGACAGGTGTAATGGGTCCGTAGCCACCAAAACCTTTGCCAGCAAACCCTTCACCATAACGAGGATGTGCCATAACACCACGTGTGACAAGTCCTTCCAGACCTAGGGCAAAGCCACCGGCTAGTACCGAGTTGCGAATAAATCGGCGTCGGTCAAATTGTGACATAGTGAATGTCCCTCTCGTTTGTGCTATGCTACTACTGCCGTTTGTAACAAAAGCGTTCTATACATAGAAAGTTCGTATTAACGTTTTCATAGCGTAGTCTGTTTGACTTTACGTGCTTTGTGGGCATTCTATAATAAAACTTTTATGCATTGTTATGGATAAAACGAAGTTAAACATGTATTAAATTTTAATAAAAAACATTTATCATATCTTTTAGCTTGTAAAGATGTTTAATAAATAGAATTGCTTATTAGAAGAAAAAATGTGTACCAGAATGGTCAGGAAGTAGAAAAGATAGTGCTACAAAACGCAGCATATGTTACTCTAACGTACATCATATGCTGGGGAAGGTGTCATCTATGGCATTCGATGGACAGGTTTTCGCATATCAACATACTGTGTGTAGAGCCATCCAATCGATGAGATTCGTACGTATCAGTCCATGCGCCGATGCTTTGTAGAGCACGGCGCTCTCTTATAACATATGTGGTCTTCAATGAATACATATCAACATTGTATCATTAACACATCTGTATTAATCAAATATATTTTCTACGCGAAACTAGTGTGGAGATAACCCATGCGTGCAATTATTGCTGGTGCAGGGCCGGCTGGCTTTGCCTGTGCAAAATGGCTTACCGATCGCGGGTATGAAGTTGTACTGCTCGAAAAGCGTGATGTTCCCGGCGGCAAAGTATCAGCCTGGCGCGACGAAGATGGCGACTGGGTCGAAAGCGGCCTCCACGTCTTCTTTGGCGCCTACCGAAACCTTTTGTCATTTCTTGATGAATGTGAACTACAGGACTGCTTTGATTGGAAGCCATCCGAAATGGTCTTTGCTTCGCCAGAGCATGGCCAAACATCGATTCGTTTTGTGCCGTGGTTGCCACCACCCATCAACGGATTAGCCGGTGTTGCAACAACCAAATTAATTGGATTGCCAGACAAAGCGCGTATGGCGCTGGGCCTGACACGACCGATCTTTGGCAATCAAGCGTACATCGATGCCCAGGATGAACAGACCTATGCAGCATGGCACCTACGCCACGGCATGGGCGAGCATTCACTTCGTGGGGTGATGGACACCATGGCGCTGGCACTGAACTTCCAGGACACCAACAATGTGTCGGCTAAATTGCCATTAACGGCGATGCTTCATTTCGCCCAACAACCAGGTGCCGCCAAGATGGGAGCCATCAAAGGTTCACCTCACGAGCGATTATGGGTACCATTGATCGACAAACTCGAGGCTCGTGGTGTGCAGGTATTGCTCAACCACAAAGTGACCGAGATCCTCTATGATGAGATGAACAATCGTATCACTGGGTTCTTGCTTGATGACGGAAGCACAATTACGGGCGACATTTACATTTCAGCCATGCCTGTACACAGCCTTCGTAAGACTATTCCGGCGGCGCTCAAGGCCCAGCCCTATTTCGACAATCTCAAACACCTGAAAGGGCAGCCGGTTATTACGGCACAACTCTACTTTGATCGGATGGTGACACACGTTGACAATCTCATTTTCAGCGCACATAGCCATATCAGTGTCTACGCCGACCTACCACGGATTTCACCAGATTATACGAAATACCCTGGTTCAGTGATCGAGTTGGTCGTTGCTCCGGCTGAAAAACTGATCAACCAGGATGATGAAACCGTGTTGGAACAGATTTTGGGTGACTTCTACCGCTTGCATCCAGAAGCGCGTGAGGCCAAACTTACGAAATACACCCTCGTGCGTATTCCGAACTCGGTCTATCAGGCACGACCAGGTGTGGATAAATATCGCCCGGATCAGGCGTCGCCGGTGCCTAATTTCTTCCTGACGGGTGACTATACTCAACAAGAGTTTATGGCTTCCATCGAGGGCGCCATACGTAGCGCCAAACGCACCATTGAACGGATTGATCGCGTTGGAGTTGAAGTGCAGGAAATAGCTGCTGAGGTATAATTGTAGGCAGTACAGTTCTTGCATATACTTCAACGAAGATGAGGTTGTTGATGCTGTCACCAGACACGATCCTACAAAATCGCTATCAGCTTTTGTATCCCGTTGACGAACGGCCAGGGGGACAAGTGTATCGGGCGCAAGATACCCACAAGGAACAACCGATCCTGCTGTGTGTTTTGCCACTGGTTGACGATGAGGCCCAGGAAGAGATAACGCTCATGGCACGCCAACTCGCCACGATACAGCACCAGGTACTGTTACCACTGCTCGATCACTTCGTCGACGGGTCATCTTTTTACATGGTAGTGGATGATCCTGGTGGCAGGGATCTCGAACACCTTTTGCGCGTACGTGGTGCTCCCTTCGCTGAGACTGACATTCTGCCGCACCTTGGTCAACTGTTGTACATACTCGAAGTGCTGCATCAACAACATCCACCTTTCTTCGTCGGTGAGTTATGGCTGAGCGATGTATGGGTTGCCGACGATGAGTCGTGGCGTCTCATGCCGCATACGCTGGCACGCCCGTTTGTACATCTCGCATCGCCGTACCGCGCACCAGAACTCACACCCGACGATGCGGAGCCCAACCCAGCCACCGACACCTACGCGGTGAGTGCCATGCTCTATCATGCGCTGAGCGGCCAGGCCCCCACGACAGTAGAACAACAGCAAACAGGGGCAATACTGCACAAACCACGCGCACTTAACGCACAACTATCAGAGTTAATCGAACAAGCCATTCTGCGGGGGCTTCAACAACGCCCGGTGAACCGCTATCAAAATGCCCGAGAACTCCGTCTGGCGTTGGAAACCATTCAGGTTATGTCAGGTCGTATTACTGATCATAGTGAGGAAGTGCTACCAGCTCATGATCCTACGCTAACCAAACAAGACGGGACGCTATCACCTGCGGCGACCCTCATATTACCACCTGAGGAATCCGTACCAACGGAAACCAAGCAACCAGCATCTGTTTCAATAGCACAACCTGAAAACGAGAAGTCAGCATCTCTTCCAACAACATCATCTACTTCTTCCGAGACAGTATCTCAGCCTCCCGAGAAACCAAAAATCCCATCAATGTCGACCACGATTATGGAAGCACCGATGTTACCAGGGCAGGCAGAAGAGATGGATACAAAGAATGCCGCGTCTATTGTAGAGGCTGAACCAGCCAACACAACGATCTTGGAAGAGAGTCCATCTCAGCGAGGTATCAGCACGAAATGGCTGATCGCTATAGTGGTTGTACTTGCAGCAATCGTGCTTTGTATTGGGGTTGCTCTCATCGCTTTAATAACTGGTTTGATTGGTTAGGAATGCTAGCATTATTTCCTCACGTACAGGGAGCATCGAAACATTTTTATAGATACCATCTTTACGGAGCTAGAACAGGACAAGCGTTGTGTCAAAACATATTATTGTTATTGGTGCGGGGCCGGGGGGCCTCGCAACAGCTATGCGGCTGGCCAGTAAAGGATATTCGGTCGAAATCTATGAGGCGGAAGACCGCGTCGGCGGGCGCATGCGTGGATTTACCGATGGGCCATACCAGTTCGACAGCGGCCCCACGATTCTGCAATTGCCACGGGTATATGAGGAGTTGTTTGCCGAATCAGGTTTACGCTTCAGCGACTACATTCGCTTCACTCGCTTAGACCCAAACACACGGCTGCGTTTCTGGGACGATAGCTACATCGATCTTACCTCAGATATCGAGGCATTCAAAGCCCAACTCGCCACGATCCGCGCCGATTTACCACAGGCCTTTGAGCGCTGGTATATCGAACATATTCGCAAAAATGTGATCGGGTATGGGCCATATCTGGGAACGCCAGTTCGTTCGGCACTGGGCTACCTTCAACCAAAGGAGATTGCAGCAGCACTCCCATTCCGTCCTTGGGAGAGCCTCTACGATCACTTCTGGCGCTACTTCAAAGATGAGCGGCTGGTCTACGCAATGAGCTACCCATCGAAGTACCTGGGGATGCATCCGTCGGCCTGCTCCAGTGTTTTTAGTCTGGTACCCTTCCTTGAATTTGCCGACGGGGTATGGCATCCCGAAGGAGGATTCCGTGCACTCGCGCAGGCTTTTGGTCGCGCCGCTCGGGATCTGGGAGTCCCTATTCACCTCAATACACCGGTGCGTCAGGTCTGGATCGAGCATGGTCAGACACGGGGCATCGAGCTTATGAGCGGTGAGCGAGTCACTGCGGACAGTGTGGTGGTGAATGCCGACTTTGGCCATGGCGTGCGAACGCTATTGCCTGAATCGGCACGGGGGCGCTACACCGATCGCAAGTTGAGTCGCATGCAGTTCTCGTGTTCGACGTTTATGCTGTATCTAGGCGTGGATCGTCGCTATGAAGATTTGCCACACCATCAACTGTACCTCTCGAATAATATGCGTCGCCGCGAACGACCATGGATCGACGACTCGGCACTTGATGAGCAGGACCCCGCATTCTATGTGTGCAACCCGACCATTGTAGACTCCAGCAACGCACCGGAGGGACATAGCACACTCTATGTGTTGGTTCCTATTCCAAACACATCCTACAACGTCGACTGGGCCGCCAAACAGCAATCGTTCCGCGATCTCATCATCAGCCGCATGCCACTGCTCGGATTTGATGATGTCGAGAAGCATATCCAAACCGAAACGTGCTACACTGCCGAAACATGGCGTGATGATTTTGCCGTCCATCTCGGTTCTGTCTTTAATCTCGGACACAACTGGAATCAATTGGGGCCACTACGTCCACACATCAGATCAGACAGCACGCGTGGCCTGTACTGGATTGGCGGCGCAGTCCACCCGGGCAGTGGGCTGATGACCATCCTCGAAGCGGCGCGGAGTGCAACGTTCTTCATTGGCCAGGACCTGCCACTCGAGCGATCACAGGCGGTAGGGGCGCTGGCGTAGGGAACAATCAGATGTATTCTGATTTTCATCACAAATAGTTTGTTGATTGTAATGACAAATCTCTCATTTATACTGTAAGGGTTCATAATATCCTCATCAGATGAAAGTCGATGCCATCATGGGATCGGCTTTTTGTGATTAACCAATATAAAATACGTTCATCATATAACCACTCCTACTGCACATGAATGACATTTATATATCTCAAAGTAGCTGTGACAATACTGACAACCAAAAAATAGTAATATGACACACTTGTTATTGATTCCTTTATTAGAATGGGATAGAGTTGAGATGTAAAGTTTTTCATCCGTCATAATTATATATTCTAATTTTCAGAGCAACTATATGGTTTATGAAAGCTATTTAGAATCAAGCAGAAAAACAAGATGACAACTATCTGACAAGTGTAATTATCCATATCTATCAAATTAATAGTAATACACATACTTTTCTTTATTTTTACTGTAGTAAATAGTATTGTTCATCTTGAGGAGTTTTGGATAATGATATCCCTTCAACATCAGTACTCTCTAAATAACAACAAAGTGACAGAATTTTTACTAGTCGAGTACCAGCAATCGATCAGTCAATTACAGCATGTTTATGATCGACTAGACAAAGAAGCACAATATTATTTTGGTTTTCTAGGTTTATCTATAACTGCTGCAGGAATAATCGCCCAGTTATCAAGTGAAACAATAACTGTTTTGGCAGTAGCACAAATATTTTCGTTAGTTCTTTTTATTGCCGGATTTCGACTATCGAGACGCATTGTCAACCTAACGGGGACTGCTGCATTACTAGCTACTCAGGCAAGTATGATAAGAAGAAGCTTTGTTGACATAGACAAATGGGCTTCAATGTATATCATTTTAGTTACAGCTACTAGGGAAAAATCTTCTCATGATTTCACACCTATCAGTAGGCAAACCTCTGTTAGAATACTACAATTCTTTAATTTGTCACTTCTAATAGTTATATTACTCATATGTTCTTTTTATCCTTATATTTTCTTACATTCAGTTATTACAAATAATATATGGGTAATCTCTTTCACAGTATATCTGCTAGCATCCCTCCTTCTGGGTGGCGCTTTTTTTTACCATCAAAGAAGATACAATATTCAAAGGGGTGACAATTATTTAGAAAAAATCAATAAGTCAGTAGAAGAAAAATTGCAGGTTTTACAACAACATAAATTAAATATTTTTGAAAAATTGCATAAATAACACTTATCGGATATATAAAATCAACTTTTATATAGTTTTACATATTAACATCTTATGACACAGTGGCTCTATAGAAGACTAAAAGATGAATCGCCAGATATCAATCCCACTTTTTCGCTTCACTCAACCATAAATTGGGCGGTAGCCTTAGCTATCATATGTGCAGAAGGACAATTTGAAAAAGTAGAACTAAAACGATTTTACGATTCAGTTCTACGCCGAAAACTGGATATAAAAGGAGATAATGCCACATTTGAACATATCCTTATGGCATTTCATCATTATGTCTCTCTTTCAAGAATCGCAGATAACCCAAATAATTACTATCCTCTGGTAAGATCAGCAATCATTGCTTGGTATTATGGAATCTACTATTCTGCAAGTGCTATGATTTCTGCCACAGATGGAACCATACAAGAAACGCATACTTCTACAGCCAGAGTTTGGCATCATTTACTCAATAGCTGAGGTTTGATATTACCACCATTTAACTACTGCTTGTCCACGCTAGTTAAAAATGAATATGAGCAGGAAATTAAGGTTCTTAGGAATGGAAACACATATCACCTAAATCCATGCCCTTCTACAAGTGAGGAGGCTTTTGGTGCGTGCTGTTCTTATCTACAAGGAACGGCGAGTAGAGAACGTGAGCTACTTGAGAATAAAATAAAATCCGAAAAAGATTTTCGGGGGTTAGGCGTAAAAGATTTTCGGAGCAAAGTCGCAAGAGAATATCGTGATCAAAGATTATCTGGCAAAGGAACAGCTTTTCTCCATCAAGCTTTCAGGTTTCGTGGTAAAGCCAACTATAGAGATGCTATTTTTTTATCATATGGACAGAACATGGAAGAAGGAATAGCTAAACTAATAAAGGGTTTATGTGACTCACTTGCTTGTTTTGTGAAGATGAGTTGCTATTATTCTCAAAGACGTGTTGAACAAGGCATATGGGATACGTTTTACAATGACGTTACTAAGTATTCTCTGTTGAAACAAGAGTGTGACATATTAAAGATTGAATAATGAAATTAATAGTTATACGTATTTCAGAGAAATTACTCATCTGTAAAGCTTTTTTCTCATTTACACGTCAACCCCATAAACGATGAGATCAGTGAGTACTAGAAAAGCAAAGAGAACATGCACCAGACCAAAGTAGTTCCGATTACAACGTCTGGTGCACCCATTATTTCCCTCAACTCTTGGTCTACTGTGACGCAGCGGAGAGATTGAACGCCACGTCAAGCTCCCTGATTTCCTCATCGGCAATCGAAATAACCGGCCCCAGACTCGACGCATCGATCAGTGACCGGGCACTGTATTCGGCTACTTCGAGTCGGTCAAACGCATTGAGAAGATCAGTTCCTACCACCAATACACAATCGTTCTCCACAATGGTTACGGGTGTATGCATGGCAACACCTTTAGCCACTGCTTCCAGATCGTTGTAAAACCTGTCGAATGGCATTTTGGGAACGTTGCGTAGCAGAATGTAGCTTTCGGGAATCGTGTGTGAGTTGAAATGGACATCGGCAATGGCATATGCTGTTACCGCAGGGCACTGCGCGGTCATAATGCAGTGAATCTCCGGGTGGTGTGCATAAATGGCTTGGTGCAACAGCACCGAACGACTGGGGTGTTTGCCCTGCTCACGCTGGCCCTCACGAATCAAGACCATATCATCGTTGACAACCGTTCCACGATCAACACCTGTCGGCGTGATCAGAAAGCTCTCCGCATCAAGACGCACCGAGATAACTCCGGCAGTACTCATCATCAGGTGGCGCTGCACCGCGCGATGCAGGGTTTTGGTCATTTGCTGGCGTAGTTCGCGCTCGTGGCTGCTATGATGATCTGGCACAAACTCGTCCAGTTCCACCTGACGACGATTAAATGTGTCGAGTTCTACATCCTCGAGCATCTGAACGTCACCCAATTTGCGTGCAGCTATCAACATACGTGCACAGAACTCCAGCGTTTCCAGCCGCTGAAAGGCATCGAGCAGGTCATTGCCAACCGTCGCCACACCATGATTCTCCAGAATGATGGCATCGTGCCCTTTGGCAAACGTTGCAGCAATACTCGCACCCAGTTGTTCACTTCCAGTGAGTGCATAGGGCGCATAGCCCACCCGCCCACAGACACGATTCACCTGCGGAATGATGCGTGTATCTGGCACTTCGCGCACGATGCTGAACGACACAAGGGCTGGTGGGTGAGCATGCACCACCGCGTTAATGTCCGGGCGACGCACATAGATGGCCCGATGGAATGGCAACTCACTCGATGGTCGGTGCGGCCCAACGGTCGTACCATCCGCACGTGTGCAGATGATATCTTCGGGGGTTAGTGCGCCTTTATCGACACCGGCTGGCGTGATCCAGATATCGCCGTTGGGGTCTTTAATGGATAGATTGCCACCACTCAGTGTCGTCATTCCGTTGTCGTAGATACGCTTCATGATCGTGACCAACTGGTCCCGAGGCGGCATCATTGCAAATGTCATAGTGTTTGAAAGATCTCCTTTGTAATACCTACAGGTGTTAGTGCGTTGTTTTAACCATTTAAGCTTTCAAAGTGTGCTAAGGTCTCCGTAATACCGTCGACTAAGGGCGTCTCATAGATGCTATCAAATGCATTATGAAGCGGCGCAGGATCAGCCGCTTCAGGAAAAGGCAGTGGCTTGTCAGCGACGGTAATCGTCACACCGGGGCGTAGTTGCATAAGCAGATCGGCAACGGTTTGGACCGCAACGGCTGGTGTGCCGAGATTGAAGCCTCGTGCGCCAGCCAGCGGGTGGTCAGCGGCGTGGATAAACTGACGCGCCACATCCGACGCAAAATGAAACTGCATGCGCCCACCAAAGGTAATCGCATAATCCTGGCCCTGTGCCGCCGCTGCCATCACTTTCGTTGGCTCACTGGTCAGCCCCTGATCACGGCCCACACCATACACGGTGTATGGACGCAACACGGTGCTAGAGATGCCGTGGTCCTGCCAGTAGATTCGGGCGGTGCCTTCGTTGGCGACTTTATAAACACCATACAGCGTCTGTGGCAACATTAGCGCATCTTCTGCCAGCAAGCCAGGCGGATAGTCTTCTGCTGTACCATAGACCGCTATCGAAGACGCATAGACGACATGTGAGATACCAGTTTGCCGTGCCGCTTCAAAGATATTGGTTGTCCCGGTAACATTCACCTGTGCGCCAAGCACCGGATTAGCCTTACACATCGGCACTTGCAGCGCAGCAAGATGAATAACATGGGTGATATCGTGATGTTGCAAGGCGACCTTCACCTGCTCAAAATCCGTCAGATCGCCCTGCACAAACGTAATCGCAACCTGTTTATCGCGGCTCATGAGCCAATCAAGTCGATGGCGGTCTTCACTCAAGTCGAAGTTAACCACCCTTGCGTTGCGTTCAAGCAGATGTTTTAATACCCATGCACCAATACATCCCATACCGCCGGTGATGAGATAGGTCATACTATTTCCTCAAATCTATCCAAGTCTGGAGACAAACCTGTATTTCAATTTAACCGACTTGTTCCTGTGCATCAGTTGCTATCGCTTCCAAACCACACTCGATAACCTGGACGATCTTATCGACATCGTACACGGTGCCTGCCCAGACACCACCACTTGCGCGTTGCAGGGCGGCCCATAAACGGGTATCGTCCGGAAGTTGGGGTGGCGACGCACCTCAGGGTGGATGGGGCACATTTCCCAATTCTCACCATCAGCGGTTTCGACAAGGTCAATAGTGCCACTAAGGGTATTGCGGTCGATGGTGATGGCAATCGTATCACCATCTCGTACACGTCCGATTGCCCCTCCCGCCAGTGCCTCCGGTCCGACATGCCCAATGCATGCCCCGGTCGAAACACCCGAGAAACGTGCATCGGTCAGCACCGAAACCGTCTTGCCCCAGTGGATGTATTTTAGGGCCGCCATTACCTGATAGGTCTCTTCCATGCCTGTGACAAGTGGGCCGACCCCGATCAACACCAGAACATCATGCGGCTTGACTGCTGGCTCAGACAGGCCCTTGATGGCTGCCACTGCTGCCTTCTCCGAGGTAAATACCCGCGCCGGTCCACGATGACGGTACACGTTGTCCACATCAACGACTCTTGGGTCGATAGCGGTTGCTTTGATCACCGCTCCCTGTGGTGCGATGTTGCCGGTTGGGAAGACGACGGTGCTGGATAGACCTGCATGTCGTGCGCGGTCTGCATCCATAATCACGTGATCGGGATCCATCTCGCCTGCGCTGGCTAAACGCTTTCGCACCGCTGCACGTCGTGTGCTGTCCTGCCACCAGTCCAGCACCGTGTCGAGTATCTCGCCGCTGACGGTCAGGACATCCGTATGCAACAATCTCATTCGCCGCAAATGCAACATCACCTCTGGTACGCCACCTGCCATGAAAACCTGTACAGTGGGATGGTTGCGTGGACCATTTGGCAAAGCGTCCACCAGCCGGGGCGTGGTGCGATTGACGCGGTTCCAATCGGCGATGGTTGGTTGCGGCAATCCAGCAGCCTGGGCAATAGCAGGAATATGTAGCAGTAAATTGGTCGAGCCGCCAAACGCGACATGCAACAACATCGCATTTTCCAGCGACTTTTGAGTAAGAATGTCACCAAGCGTGATTCTGGGCGTAGTGAGTGATCCCGACAGCCGCACCAAAGCCAGTGCTGATCGCCGCGCCATGTCGAGCCAGATCGGTTCACCTGATGATGCTAATGCGCTGTGTGGCAGCGTCATCCCAAATGCTTCGGCGACTACTTGCGCCGTTGCCGCTGTGCCAAAAAATTGGCAGCCACCACCCGCCGAACCACAAGCACGACAACCCATCGCGGCGGCATAATCGAGTGAGATCAGGTTGTGGGCAAAACGTGCACCAATAGTCTGCACCGTACCAGCATCCTCAGCATCTGGCGCGGGCAGCGCCACCCCACCAGGGACGATGATACCCGGCAACTCGGACATGCCAGCCAGTGCCAGCATCGTGGCGGGCAGCCCTTTATCACACGCTGCTACACCCATCACACCTGCACGTGTAGGCAGCGAACGGATGAGGCGGCGCATGGTGATCGCGGCGTCGTTGCGATACGGCAGGCTGTCGAACATGCCCGTCGTACCTTGCGAACGCCCATCGCAGGGGGCACAGACTGTGGCAGAGAACGGGATCATGTTGGCCTCACGCAGCGTTTGGGCCGCTTCCTGAACAAGCAAGCCAATCTCCCAATGACCGGTGTGGTAGCCCAGAGCGATGGGTGTGCCATCAGGCGCGCGCAAACCACCCTGTGTCGACACAATCAGGTATTGTGGTCGTCCGACATCTTCGGGCCGCCAACCCATAGCAGCGTTTTGGGTCATCGCAAAAAGGTTACCACTGGACTCGTTGAGAAGTTGTTCTTCTGAGAGAGGCAACACACCATCAGGTGCATCACCCACGAGGCGCACCTCATCAACAGGTTGCTTGTCACCAAGAATATCTTCAAGTGTCGGCGCGGTCATGATTCCGTTTCCTTTCGTGTCACAAACTCAAGCGATGGCACCGGACTGGTGGCCGTCCAGCCGCCGTCAACGATCAATGTCTGTCCGTTGATCTGAGCAGCCCGCGGTGAGAGCAGGAACAGAGCCGCATTGGCGATATCGGCAACTGATGCAGGACGGCGTGTGGGGGTGATGTTGCCCCACACTGCCTCATAGTTCGCGTCATCCTGCACATTGCGCGGCGTAACGGTTGCACCAGGGGCGATGGCGTTGGTGGTGATACCATATGGCCCCAGTTCTGTGACAAGCTGCCGTGCCAACATCGACAACGCTGCTTTGGTCATCGCATAGGCAGAGAGGTACTCAATGGCCTGAACAGCCGTCACAGAAGACATGAACAGGATACGTCCGCCGACTCCTTGTGCTCTCATTTGGCGTGCAGCAGCTTGTGCGAGAAAGAAAGAGCCGCCGAGATTGATATTAAGGACGCACTGGAAATCGTCCGGTTGGTAGTCGAGAAAGTTGTTCCAAAGGGTAATACCAGCGTTAGCGACGGCGATATCAACTCGGCCAAAGGCGTTCACTGCCTGCTCAACAAGCCCGCGCACCACCGCTACATCGCCCACATCAGCACCCACACCAACGCAGCCAATCGCATCCGGTGCCTGCTGCGCCTTGATTGTGTCTACCTCGTTCAGTAGCACGTTTGCACCAGCACGCACCAGGTCAGCGGCAATTTGGTAGCCAATGCCCTCACCCGCACCTGTCACAATCACAACCTGTCCTGCAAACTCATGTGTCATGTATTTGTCTGGTTCTCATGCACCTGTGCTAATAAGCCATCCACGATTTCGTCTGGCGATGCGGGTAAGGCACCTTCCTGGAATTCAAGCATGCCAAGCAATGACACTTGTAAGAACATCTGCCTTGTATCCATGTTAAGTCCACCATTCTCATGTTCTTCCCCGTTAAATGCACCAAGCATCTGCTCCAACAGTGGCGCAACAACTGCTTGACCACGCGGATCGCTCAGCCAATCACCACCGGTCGACTCACGATTGAGCAACGAGGGCAACATCACTGTAGAACGCAAAGACACGGTTGTCTGCAAGCGAATATCAGCAGAGGATGCCCCGACCAGGATTTCAAACTCGCCGTCTTCAGTAATCCATTGCTTGTAAAGGGGATGGTAATAGGCAAAGGCACGAAAATCAAGCTTCATCGTGACGGTTTTTGTTTCGCCAGGATCAAGCGCAACTTTGGCAAAGCCCTTCAACTCCTTATCTGGGCGCATCAGCCCTGATTCCACATCACGGACATAGCACTGGACAATTTCCTGACCTGCTACCGTGCCGGTGTTGGTGACATCGACGCTGATGGTCAGTCCATCTACATCATCAAACAATGTAGCCGACGTTTGCAGATTACTGTAGTCAAAGGTAGTGTAGCTCAGGCCATGACCAAACGGGAAGAGAACAGGAATGTCTTTTGTCTCGTAGTAGCGATATCCGATAAAAATCCCCTCGCCGTAGTGCACCTCACGCGGATTGCCAGGAAAATTAATATGAGATGGTGTGTCGGCCAGCCGTAGCGGAAAGGTCTCGGTCAATTTGCCAGAAGGGTTTACCGCACCGAAAAGCACATCGGCAATCGCACCGCCACCCGCTTGCCCCATAAACCATGCCTGGAGCACCGCGCCCGCACCATCGATCCACGCACTCATAGCCATAACAGACCCACTGTTGAGAATAACAACTGTCTGTGGTTGTGCGGTACACACAGCTTTAATCAAAGCTATTTGCTGCTCTGTTAGGGCAATGTCATTGCGATCATACCCTTCCGACTCGATGTTGCCGGGTAGGGCGACGTAGAGCAGCGCAACGTCGACAGCTTGCGCTGCAGCTACAGCTTCGTCGATCAGCTTTTGATCAAACTCGGCCCCTGCCGGGTAGCCCTCGCTGTAGGAGAGAGTTGCGTCGCCTGCCTGCTTCTGCAATTCATCAAACGGAATGTCGACACGCGTTGCGGTAATATGAGAACTACCACCACCCTGATACTGTGGCTGTTTGGCAGAGCGGCCAATCACGGCAATCTTGGATGGCTGTTGTAATGGCAAGACACCATCGTTTTTGAGCAATACAATAGCTTCGCCTGCAGCACGACGGGCCAACGCGTGATGTTTTGCGACATCGAAGGTGCCACCCTTGGGTGTTGCCGTAGCTTGCTTGACTATACGCAGAATACGCCGCACCGACTCGTCCAGAACGGCCTCGTCAAGTTCGTTACGCTGCACCGCCTCGATAACCGACTGGACGCGACGCGCCTTGGGACCGGGCATTTCCAGATCGAGTCCACCACGCAGCGCTGCCACCCGATCATGGACTGCACCCCAATCCGAGACCACCACACCCTCGAAGCCCCACGCTTGCTTGAGGATATCAACCAACAGTTCGTGGTGTTCCGAACAGTAGGGTCCATTGAGCCGATTGTAGGCACACATCACCGTCCAGGGCTTGGCACGTTTCACAACGGTCTCAAAGGCAGGCAGGTAGATCTCGTGCAGCGTGCGCTCATCGACAATGGCGTTGATGGTAAAGCGACGTGTTTCCTGGTTGTTGGCGGCAAAATGTTTGAGCGAGGTACCAACACCTTTGCTCTGCACACCCTCAGCAAGCGCTGCTCCCATCTCACCTGCGATGAACGGGTCCTCAGCAAAATATTCAAAATTGCGTCCGCAGCGTGGAGAGCGCTTCATGTTGACACCCGGTCCCAACAACACGTCCACATTGAGGGCAATCGCCTCTTCGCCTAACGTCTGTCCGATTTCGTGCAAGAGCGCGGTATTCCAGGTGGCTGCCAGCGCGGAAGCGGTTGGAAAACAGGTTGCGGGGAAATGTTCCGCCATCATTTCGTTCACATCAGTGCTACGGCGCACACCATGGGGTCCATCGGACAATACAATAGCCGAAATGTCCAGCCGCTCGATGGCAGCAGTGACCCAGAATGCACTCCCCGTACACAACGTGGCTTTCTCTTCCAACGTCATCGCTTCAACGAGTTGATCAATGTCTTGCATGGAAACTCCATTGTCTATATTCATCTGCACAAACTATGTAGTTGGTTACTTCGTATTGTATGTGTTTCTGAGCAGAGACTCAAACTGATTAGTTTATGTGCAGAACTATCGGTTGAATTATGATTATTCTGTACCGCATGGTGTATTTGAAGAATGTTTCGCATAAGAATTTTCTTTTTACACTTTTTTGTATATGATAGGTTTTTATTTTTATAATTTCCAAAATCTCGATATAAAACATCCTTTTCAGACGAGAAATACTAATGTCATTTTTCATTCTTGCCATTTCATGTAAGGTACCATATAATACGTATATGTATTTTAAGGTTTGTAAATAGATACTTCTATTAAAGAGTGAAAAAATCAACATCTACACGGCATCTACAGAGATGTGAAAGAGATTGATAGACCTTCTAACCAAAACCTGTAGATTCAGAGCTACAGGTATTGTTAGACACCTCGCATTACATAACCACTCTTCATCTCTCCACAATCTTTACAGGTCTTTTGACTACTAGAAGAGAGTATCTGAATGTATCAACCCTATGATGAGCTAACTAGTATTGCCCCACTTACATTTACAATGCAGTGTGGAAGTAACACCCTAGCTTTACGTTTAATTCGGTACCTCCAAACCTTTGATTTTGTCCACCAAGATAATGCCGAAGTTTTCGTTGTATTTGACTCTCCAAGAGGTTTTGCACTTACCACCCTTTCAACGTTTTTGCATCGACCAGCACATCTTCTGATAGCTACTGGTTGTCAGCGTCCAGAATATCTGCACGACCTTCTGGATTACACACCAGATATATTGATCTTTCAAGGAGATTTAGAGCGAGACTTACCAAATACCCTCTTTAAGTTACTCTCTGGTACACAACTGGAGCAACCTACTTTACCACCAACACCACTTTCACCAATTGAGCGACAAATCTTTCGGTTATTAGTTCTTAATTACAGCAATCAAGCCATAGCAGATATAACCTTATCACTCAGTACAAACAATTAAAAATGTAGTATCAAGCATTTATTTCAAACTCGGTCTCAGCAATCGTATGGAAGCCTATTACTACTATTGGGGCATATGGAGTGCGGTGCGGGAAGTTGCACCAGAGAAGATTGCCTATCCAAATGGTATTTGATTGAAGTATGTCAAGGTACGCAAGTACTATTTTGTGCATAAAAAGAAATCATTTTGGCGAGCTTTTACGTAATATAAGGGTACGTCGGTTACCTACACAAGTAATGCAGCAAAGCGTATGCTATCCACAAGTTCCTTAGTTATATGAAAGAGGTCTTGTGATGAAGCGAAGGACGAAATGGTTAGCTCGGCTAGCAGGCGTAATGGCATTCATGTGTGTACTGGCAAGCGTAGACGTACAGGCGACATTTGCACAAACCAATGATGTACCCTTAGACACTGCACAACCTACCCAGGTATATCTGCTACCCGACGGAACAGAGGTAGAACTGACGAGCGAAGACATTGAGTTTATCAATGCGCTCATCCAAGAACTTCAACGCAGCGATTCTGAATTTCTGGCGGCACTCTCAAGTGGGGTGCAACCTGATGACGTTAGTATACGTAACTGTGCAGCAGCTATAGCTGCTGCACTCCTTGCAAATCTTGTGGGTATTAACCGAGTTCGAGCAGCGATCAGAGCACTGGGTGGTGTTACTAGATTTGTTCGAGTTCTTTCGGATGAGTTTTTTCTTGCTCGCCGACTAGGTTTGAGCCGAAATGACGCTATTCGAGCAGCTCTTCAACAGGTGGGGAGACAGGCTGGATTTAGTCAAGATGACATTTTCACATTCATTGCTGAGTTTCTTTTGTTAAATGACGTAATTAACAATTGTTTCCCATCAGATAACCATTCAATGATGAAATCATATACAAGACAGGCTGTCGACATACCAACTAATCATCGGATTTGGCTCAACAAATTTCAATATACATCATTATAGTAATAGTATGTACTAATATTAGGAGAAAAGTCTCTGTACGCATTATCTAGGATTTAAATCATATGGCAAAGACCTACTTCAATCTATTTTGTAGGTCTTTGTTGATAAACTTACTAAATTTCATTGAAGTAAATTCAAGTACGAGAAAGAATATTAATGACAACATCAATTACAAAAAAGTCCTTCGGCAAACGATACTTCCTTGCAACCATCATTATTATCGCCCTTCTCGAAACGATATTCGGGTACTTTGCCACCCCAGCCTGGGCCTATATGGTTCTACTGGGTCTGACTGTTTTATGGGTATTATGGCTCATCTGGACCCTAATGGCGGACCGTCAGACAGAATTTGCCTATCTATTTGGTACACTCATGTTATTGTTCTCTGCACAAAACACATCTAATCATCTGCATTTCCCAGACTGGTGGCTCAATATTCTAGTCGTAGCACTTGTATTGTTGTTTCCTTGGGGCATCTGGTATGCCATTAGGGAGAGGCGTAACACAGCAAATAAGCAGACCAACGCCACCGAATAGCAATACGATTAGAATTCAGTGAGGAGACGTTGTCATGTCTAGTATACAGAGCAAACCTTTTGCCAATAAACGCTACTTGTTTCCATCTCTCATCATTATTGCGTTGCTCGATTTCGCCTTGAGCTTCTTTGCTGCCCCTACGTGGACATTCTCAATACTGCTCGCAGGTATCATTATAGTGATACTCTGGTTAGGATGGACTCTGTTTGGTGATCGGCTGGAGCAATTTGACTACCTTATCACTACGCTTATGATCTTTTTGGTGTTGCGATCTATCACGACTGAATTGAGTTTCCCAGGCTGGTGGAGCACTGTCTGGCTAGTTGCACTTGTCCCACTTGGCATTTGGGCTGTTTGGTATGTCATCAAAGAGTGGCGGAACACATCCGACAGGCAGGCAAACTCTTCAGAATAAAACACAATTTCTCAGATGAGCGGTTCTAAACTACTCCTACTTGTGAAGCATAAGACGTACAGTGTGCGACAACCACTCACGATATACAACTCCACCTTGCCCCTACAGCACACAACCAAACAGATATACCACCACTCTCTGGTGGATTCACTATCAATCATCAAGGAAGATCGGCATGTTTCTAACGCCAACCCTCTTTGAACAACACGAATATATTTTTTCACCCTAATACGATACACTGACGGAAACACCAATACTGGCCCAGTCGTACAACCAAATGGCTGAGTCGAGCGGGAGATTCACACATCCGTGAGAAGGACGCACACCGGTCCCGAACAGGTTATGCCAGTAGGTGCCATGCAGCGCAACGCCACCATTAAAATACATCACATCGGGTACGTCTGGTACGACCCAGGGTACACCGTTGTCGGTTCCTCGCATGGTCTGGCTCTTTATTTTAGAGTAGATAGTGTAGTTGCCAGTGGGCGTGTTCATCCCATCACGACCAGTAGCAACAGGTGCATCAAAGACCATGGTATCACCTTCATAGGCATAGAGCCACTGCTGCGAGAGGTTGATGACAATCAGCTTGTTTGAGGTGTTTGTCGCGGCGACGGGGGCTACGGTAGGGTGTGCTGACGCTGGAGCTGCGGTTGGTTGCACCACCAGGTTTGTCGGTGCAGGTGCTACTGTTGGTTCCGCCGTGGACACTGGTGTCGGTGGCACGGGCGTCGGTGTTGGGGTTGCATCAAGTGAGGCGATGTCTGGTGCAGAGGAGGCAGGTGGTCCGTAGACTGTCGCGCGCCAGTTGGCTACCGGTGCAATATCTATCCCACGCAGGAGTGCGAGAGTCTTGCCAAGACTACCAACTGCAATTTCATCAGCCGTACCAGCCATTTCGGGGACATACTCTAAGCGACCACGTTCAAAGTATTGAACTCTGCGCTGTCCGTGTTCGGTAGTTTCCCAGATGGCTTCGCTAATAGGCTGACCAAAAAAGGCGAGACCACCAGCCTTCTCCCAAAAAGACAGGAAGGGGACACGTACCATATAGCCGTTGTCTGCAACATGTGCTGTCGTTTTGGTGGAGCGTGGTGGTGGTGCTGCGAAGATGCGTTGCATGGCTTCGGCGTATTCCACACCAACTGCACCTGTCTGAATATCGGTTGCACCAGTTTCTGCGTCGATATATTGTTCCAATCGCCCATACTCAAAATACTGTATGGCCAATCCATCAACAAACAATTGCTCGGTAATGGGAAAACCCAACAGTTGTGCACCATTGTGTACTTGCCAGAAACTGACGAACCCAGCGTTATCTGTAAGATGATGGCCTGTAGCAGGAAAGTAGAGTGACGTGGACTGGGCATGGGTTGTGGGAACGAGGAAACACCATACAATCAACACAACTATCAAAAAAGAGGCTACACTTGTGCGGCGCGAAACCATAACTACCCCCTGGCTATTGTAAGACATATGACCCCTTCAAGATACGATTATAGCATAATCACAAAACACTTTGGTATTTTGATAGTGTAAATAGTAAGATAATATTGCAACTCTTATAAACTATTAATCGTCCAATGTTTTGCAACACAGTATATGTGGTTAGAAAAAAGAGGGACATCATGCCTAGTTATACAGAGCAAGATACGGAACGTGTACGACAATTGGAGGGATCATCAGCGGGGATGGACACACAGCGACTTACATCCGTCTCGTCGCATAGCACGCCTACCCAAGTAGCACCTCAGGTGCCAGCAAACAAAGGTACTAATGTGTTAGCCCTGGCCCTGATTATCGCTGGGGTGGTGGGACTCCTTATTCAATTTTTGGCTGGTAATTTGTTACTCGTACCAGGCTTTATTTTGCTGACGATTGGAAGCTGTTTTTTATTTTTCGCCTTCTGGCAACGCATTTACGGCCTCCTGATACCGGGATCTATTCTGGCAGGGCTTAGCCTTGGTATCACGTTTGCCGAGGTAACAAGTGGGGTTTCAGTATTGTGGGGATTAGCTCTGGGGTTTCTCAGCATTCTCTATGTTGGACGAGCGTGGTTTCAAGTGAATAGCCCCTGGCCAATGTTTCCCGCCATTCCCCTTTTTGGTGCCGGTCTTATTGTTGCGATCGCGAATCTTCCCTCGATCTTCTTTGGCGGATTGATGTGGTTGCCACTGTTGTTGATTGGTGCCGGTTTATACCTTGGCTGGCAACGCCGCCCGGCGTAAACCCCATCAGAATCCGTTCATCGTAGCAACAGCAACATGCCTACAATACCCCCGTGAAAGGTCAGATCCTGTGTCCAAATGGGGCGCGGGATCTTTATGTATAGCCATAGCACCGTGGTTTGTATCACCTGTTTTCCTGCTATGCTTTTCACACCTTACGATACTCCGTGGCCGCTCAACTACAATGATTGATGGTTGTAACAAATATTCCTCTGCACATGTGTGATTCATCGTGGTAAAATCAGGTACAATATGATAAGATCTATATTATTTGTTTTCGGAAAATACCGAGACATTGAAGGCTTTCATTTTTGTTCACTATGTCTCTTGACAGCCACATTGCAGAATGCTACCCTGTATCAACTAAGGAACTGTTCCAGACGTGTAAAGGAAGGTCACCAATGCGGATAGTCTCTCTACTTCCCAGTGCGACAGAGATTATCTATGCGCTTGGTTTAGGCGACCATGTCGTTGGGGTGACCCACGAATGCGATTATCCCATTGATGCACAAACAAAACCTGCGGTTACGTACAGCACCATTGATCAGAACAATATAGTTTCTGAAGAAATCGATCATGCAGTACGTTCCACCGTACAGTCAGGGTTAAGTCTGTATGGGTTAGATGAAGCGCTTCTCGTAGAACTTAAGCCAGATCTTATCGTGACACAAGCGCTCTGTGATGTATGTGCTGTTTCATACAGTCTCGTTGAACAAACTGTATCACATCTGATGCCTGCGTTGCGTGACATAGCACCACGTGTCCTGTCATTCGCACCAAACAGTTTAGAAGATATTCTGGATACCATTGTGATGACAGGTGCAGCGACAGAACGGGATGAGCAGGCATCTGCTGTTGTACAGCAGTTACATACGCGGATTGAGAATGTCCGTACCCATGTAGCCCAAGCAACCTATACACCGCGGGTTGCCTGTTTTGAGTGGGTAGATCCACTCTATGGCCCAGGCCACTGGTTGCCAGAGCTAGTACACATTGCTGGTGGTATATCCGGCTTGGGCAGCGAACATCAAGATTCGCGTCGTGTTGCATGGAGCGATGTCATTGCATTCGCTCCAGAGATTATTGTGGTAACACCATGTGGCATGAACTTAGACCAAACGCTCGAAGAAGCATCACGTGTGTTACCATACCGGGCAGGGTGGCATGCCCTACCAGCCGTGCGTGCAGGGCGTGTCTATGTGGTAGATGGCAATTCTTACTTTAGCCGTCCTGGCCCACGTATTGTGGAGAGCCTGGAATTACTTGCTGAATTAATTCATCCTACGCTGTTTGCTGGTTGGGGGCCGCAGGGGGCGTGGCTTCCTTTCCACTCACGCGCAACTCAATCAACATCAGCACCAATATCTTGAGGTGGTATTGTGTCACACAAGGGGCCGACGATCGCGTCTATTCTTGAAGAGTTGGCTACTCAATTTAGTGGTATTGTTGCAGCACAAGCTGTCTACGATAAGGTATTGCAACATCGTCCTAGCCAGGCAAAAGACCCGTATGCAAGTATTCGTGACCAATTGCGTTTTGGTGCACCACGAATCGGCTGGGTTTGGCTGGGTGAAGGACAGCTCATGCCCCTGCAAACGGCTCTTCAGGGATTGCAGTTTCGTCTCATCCCATCTGAAGCAGAAGTTGCTGCTGGTGCTCTTTCCACGATGCATTTGCGTCCTTTTGTTCCCTACGGCTCAACAGACGTACAGTTTGTACATACCAACGGACAGCGCATTCCGCAACGAGACATTTCCTTACAATTTGATACGGACACAACCTTTCTCAGCCCCACACCAGCCAGGCATATTCATACATGGTTTACCCGAGAAGCCTTTGTACCCGGTGATAGTATTCTGGTTAGAATTCAAAAAACAGAACCACTCACCCTGCGACTGGAAAGAGAACCCGCCGCTGCACTACGTTCAGCAGACATTGCTGAACAGGATCAGGAATTAGTCGAGTCACTTGTAAAACGAGTGACCCGTGGAAATCGTACGGCACTTTTCTGCGAAGATAGTGTCCTGGCTATTTATGCACGCGCTTCGTGGCGCACACAGTATCCCGGCCGACCCTGGCGTCAGCTTGTAGAAGAAGATCCACGCTTACAACTGCTGGATGGCGAACTCATCGCTGATAACTCTTTCCGTCGTCCATTTGACTTTATCTTTGGTGGTGATCGCAGCAATATTGATTGGGCTACTAAAGATGCTGCTATTCTTGAACAAATCGATCAATTCCAGAACGATCTTTTGACCAGTCGCCGTACTGATGCGGAACAGAGCCTCTGGGATGGGATCGCACCACGCATTTCAACATCACGCACCATCTTCAATCTGTATGAGGGAACTGCCGAAACAATTTATCCCGGTTCTGTTAATGCCCTGGAAGATTATCTGGCCGATATTGAAGAGCGTATTACCAGTGGTGAATTTCAGCAGGAACAGTGGATTGAGACTGACGACATAGATGACATGCTTGATTTTGATGATGACCCTCTCTTTGATAGCGAGTTTGAGGATGGCGCATTTGAAGATGATGAATTGGACGATATCGATGATATTGGCGATATACAAACGTTTCTCGATCAAAATCCAGTGCTTGGTGAAGCTACACGCCAGATGATGGCCTCATTGTCTCCCGAGGAATTAGAACAATTACACGATGCTCAAACACTCGAGGATATACAGCGTGTCCTATCGGGACGACTGGCTGATCTGCTACGGACCCATCCATCATTGTTTGTGCCGCTGGACACACCTTCGTTGACCAACATTAACACCAATGGTCATGCTCATACAAATGGGAATGGGCATCACCCAGAAGAAGATTCACCATCGCTCGATGAGGAGGACGACTGGGAAGAGGCTGATGCCTTGTTGAGTGAAGAATTCTGGGATGGGGGCGAAGAGAATGAAGAACAAACAGCCAGAGAAGAGGCCCTTAAACGCAGTAATGAATTAATGGAGCAGTTCTACGAATATCAAAAATCGCTGGGAAGAAGCGAGACAACTTCATTAAATCGTACCCGTGATCTTTGGATCTATGCAGACTTTCTTGGTCGGTACTACGCACACTCACTGGATGAAGGCGATTATGCAACGTTGGATGAGTGTTTGTTTTTCTACTACCCGCGTAAAGTACTGAATCGCTCCGAACGCGAGGCACGGGAAATGTGTATATCTATCAAGCAATTCTATGCCTTTCTGAAGACACAAAACTATATTACCGATGATGCCTTTGCTATTGCGATATGGCAACGTCGGAATCAGGCAGCCCGTGTCATAGAGTTGTACGATCAAATCGATAATGACTCACCACACTTTGAGCGTATGTTTGCTCACCTGTTTGCCCCATACACAGCGTGATACAAGTCCGATTATCGCTAACAACCAAAAGAAACGCCTACACATTTCAATACGAAACATGTAGGCGTTTTTGACATATCTCAAAAATAATGACTTCAGGGTGTACCCACTATGGAACGTACGCGCTCCCACAAGGCGGCGCTCTCGTATTCTGTCAGATTCACCAGCGGTGTACGAACGGACATGCTGGGGAGGTCCGTGATACGCGGGAACAGAGCTTTCAGCGCTTCAATCGGCACATATGGTTGAAATGCACGTTCAATTGCCACCACACGCATCTGCACCGCATCCGTCGATATACCGTTTGCGTGAGCACTGATGATATCGGCCATGGCCTCCGGAAAAATGTTGGCGAGCGCAAAAATCCCGCCGGCAGCACCATCCTGAAGGGTTTGTGCAAAGACTGAGGCAGCACCATCAAAGATGTGTAGTTGTGGATACCGTTGAATCAGCATTGCCGTATGGGTTGCATCACCACTACTATCTTTAATGCCATAGATATGTTGCGGATGACTTTCTAATAAACCATCGATTACTCCAGTGCTAATGGAGATCTGGCTGATAGGGGGGATATGGTACAACACAAGCTGACCACTCTGTGGTAATGTCTCACAAAGCTGACGGTAACTTGCTAATAAGCCTGCATCAGACAGATTCTTAAAGAAAAATGGTGGGATAACCAGGGCTGCCTCAGCACCATTTTCTAAAGCATAGCGAGTGAGTGCAATGGTTTCGGGTAATGCAACACATCCGGTTCCAGCAATAACCCGCAGCTTTCCACGATGCTGGAGCACCGTATCAATAACTGCTTGCCGCTCGGCGAAACTGAGCGACGGCCCTTCTCCGGTAGTACCACACGGGACAATACCGTGGACACCATGTTCTTCAAGCCAGCGTACATGCGGCGGTATGGCCGACAGATCGACCTCGCCGCCGGAGGTAAATGGTGTGAGCAGGGCCGTAAATAAAGCAAGCATATTACATCTCTACCATACTACTCAGTTTGATAGCGCGCTAACAACGCCCCCGCTTCAACCACTTGCCCCTTTTCAGTAGCTATTTCGCTTATGACTCCTGCATGTGGTGCCGTAATTTCATTCTCCATCTTCATGGCCTCGATCAAAAAGAGTACCTGTCCCGCCTCGACCGCCTGGCCTCGCTCAACTCGTACCGCAATCACGGTTCCCTGAATTGGACAGACAACCCCGTCTGTGGGGGCAATAAGGCGTGAACTACGACTACGCTTTGGTCGATCATCACCATTCTTTTTCATATCCGTGTCTGTGCTAGCCACACGAACATCAAAGCGTCGTCCATTCACCTCGACAGCAAAGAGACGCACATCTGGAGGTACCTGATGGTTCGTCGCTAAGAGATGATTGTCAGACACTTGCAAGCGAGGCAGATCTTCGGCCAGATAGCGTGGAATAAAGTTGACCGTTGCCTCGCCATCGGCAAACGCTTTATGGGCGAGTGCCATTTGATGGAAAGGAATGGTTGTAATAACACCAGTGATACGATAGTCTTCTAAAGCCCGCAGTGTCCGTGCTATGGCGGCTTCACGCGTGTCTGCCCACACAACTAATTTGGCGATCAGTGAGTCGTAGTACTGTGGGATCGCATAATTCGGTCGTACACCGCTATCAACACGTACCCCAAAACCGACTGGCTCAATATACTCGTCAATTGTTCCCAAAGCGGGACGAAAACCGACAGCAGGATCTTCAGCATTGATCCGACATTCAATCGCGTGTCCTTTAGGGACAATTTGATCCTGCGTAAGCCATAATGTCTCACCCTGCGCCACACGCAATTGTCCCTGGACCAGATCAACATTTGTGACCATTTCCGTCACGGTATGCTCAACCTGGATACGGGTATTCATTTCCAGGAAATAGAACTCGCCATCCTGAAACAGAAACTCCAGTGTTCCAGCACCTCGATAATCTACTGATTTAGCAAGCGAAACTGCGGATTCACCCATGCGAGTGCGTATTTCTGGGGTAATAGCGGGTGAGGGGCTTTCTTCGATCAGTTTTTGATGACGACGCTGGATCGAACAGTCACGTTCACCCAGATAGACGACATTTCCATGCGTATCGGCAAGGATCTGAATTTCGATGTGTCGTGGGTTCGTCAGGTATTTTTCTACGTACAATTCTGGATTTTTGAAAGCAGCTTCCGACTCACGCCGGGCACTATCAAACCCATCTTTCACTTCATCGGGGGTGTACACCACACGCAAACCACGCCCCCCGCCACCACCAATAGCCTTAATAGCGACAGGGTAGCCATACTCCTCGGCCAGTTTACGCACCTGTTCTGGGGTATTGACAGCCTCTAGTGTACCCGGAACAATCGGCACACCCGCGTTGGTCGCTTCACGCCGGGCCGCATCCTTGGCCCCCATACGCTCCATGGTTCTGCCTAATGGCCCGACAAAGGTAATGCCTGCTTCCTCGCATGCTCGTGCAAATGAGGCATTCTCGGAGAGAAATCCATACCCGGGGTGAATTGCGCCCACCCCTGCTTTTTGTGCCACTTCAATAATACGCTCTATGTTGAGGTAGCTTTGTCCGGGGGCTGGCGGTCCGATGAGAAACGCATCATCAGCATACGCTACATGAGGGGCGTCACGATCAGCTTCACTGTACACCGCAACTGTACGTAGCCCCAATTCTTTGCACGCACGCATCACGCGTAGTGCGATCTCACCTCGATTGGCAACTAAAACAGTATCGAACATCATTTTTGCCCATAGTTACATCAGGACGAATGACAGAAGGTACAGGACGAAGAACAGCGTTGTCATTCGTCAACGTTATGATCCAACAATCCCTCTGCTCCAATTGCGTAAGCGCCAGGTTCGTTCGGCGGTTGCCCAACTGGAATGTGCTCCATTGCGAATAATCGAGTGACCCTGTGCTTCAAGTTTGGCAGCGGCACGCCATGCGTGCTCTGACGAACCCTCCACATAAGAGCCCTCGGTGGTTTCCTGAATGTAACAACGTACTGCTGCAAGTGCTGCAGCAATCTCGTCATCACTTGTGTTCGTTTGAGAAATGATGGTAGACATAGATGCATTATACCGTATATTTGAGAAGACCTGCATTCTTGCCATGGTAGTTGCAGGAGCATGGCACCATGTGGTATATTGCGATCACTTTCATAAACAGACAACACACATGATATATCATATAACCCTGATTAGGTGGGAGATGGTATGGAAGCACAACAGAGCAATCGCAGTTTTTATACGGGGGTTGTAATCGGCACGCTCCTCGGAGGATGTGTAGCAGCACTTATGTCCATACGGAATACGCCAGAAGCACAAGAATACATTGTTGAGCGTGGTGTGGAATTAAAAAATCCCGCAGAGGATGTCGTTCAGCGTGCACAGCATATTGCAAACGATACTATTATCAGAGTTCAGACAAACGCCCATACCACAGCGTAAGATGGTCTCACACTACCAAAAGTAGTCTAATAAGAATTTTTGCTATGTTCTAACGCATCTCTAATAGCTAAAAAGCGTATTGAATGCTATAATTTTGAAAGAATATATAGTTTATACCGTTGTAAAGGGATGTTTGATAACGGAGGATTGTTATGTTGTTATGGTTATTCTTTATGATACCTGGCATACTGTTTGCACTTTACGCACAGTGGAAGGTATCATCGACATATCGAAAATACTCACAGGTCGCCAATATGCGGAGCATGACCGGGTTAGAAACAGCACGGGTGCTCATGCGTAATGAAGGGATAGACATAGGGGTTGAGCAGATACCTGGCGACTTGACTGATCACTATGATCCACGTGCTAAGGTTATGCGATTATCTGCCGGCTCATCAGAACGACCATCGGTTGCTTCCATGGCGATTGTTGCACACGAACTTGGACACGCAGTTCAAGACAAACAGGGCTACCTCTGGCTCCAACTCCGCGGCAGCATTGTTGGTGTCGCTGGTTTCGGCTCAAACTTCGGATGGATTTTAATCTTTATTGGTTTGATAATGGGTGCCATGCAAGTCGGTAGTTTTGGCTGGACCCTTGCTTGGGCTGGTGTCGTTCTTATGGGGGCGGCCGTCGCATTTTCGTTAATTACACTGCCTGTTGAATTCAACGCTAGTTCACGAGCACGCGACATGCTTATGCGTAATGGTCTTGTCACCGCAGAGGAGGCAAAAGGCGTCAATGCCATGTTGAATGCCGCTGCATTAACATACGTCGCAGGAGCCGCCCAAGCTGTGTTACAATTGCTCTATTGGGTGATGGTGTTAAGCGGTACCCAACGTAATTAGCCTTGAAGGAAGGCCGCATGGATGATGAAATGAAGCGCAGATTGGTCTACGGTATTTTGAGTCTAATACTCAGTACATTAGCAACACGTCTGGCACTCTACCTAACCGACAAAATTTTAGGCAATCCAGAAGACTCAGAAGCTCTGACCGATTAAACTGCGAAGGGTACACAACATTCCCTTCGTATCTATACTGATACAATATCAGGAAACAAGAACAGCGTAAGCAGTGCTTACGCTGTTCTTGTTTGAACTAGCCGTTTGTTCTTTATTCACCAACCGGCTCTGCGGTTTTGCGCTCGTTCAACTCTAGTGTTTCAGCTTTACTGAAGGTCAATGCATGTCCTTCGACATCGATCAGGATCGTGTCACCTGTTTGGAAATCGCCTTTCAGCAATGCTCGAGAAAGAGGTGTTTCAACCATGCGCTGCACAGTACGGCGGAGCGGTCGTGCGCCATATGCGGGATGATAACCCTCGCGAACTAAGAGATCCTTGGCAGCTCGCGTCAGTTTGAGCACCATACCTTGTTCTTTGAGTCGCTCAGCCACTTCGTCGACCAGCAAATCGATAATCTGGGTTAATTCCGGCTCGGTCAAGGCATTAAAGACCACGACTTCATCGATACGATTGAGAAACTCGGGGCGAAACGCGTCTCGTAATGCCTCATGGACACGCTCACGTGTCTGATCCTCAACCTGTTGATCGTGCGTTCGTACCAAGCCGATACGTTGTTGTCGGACATGTTCTGTACCAACGTTCGAGGTCATAATGATTACCGTGTTACGGAAATCAACCGTATGTCCCTGGCCATCGGTCAGACGCCCATCATCAAGCAACTGCAAGAGCGTGTTAAATACATCCGGGTGTGCTTTCTCAATCTCATCGAAGAGCAGCACCTGGTATGGTCGTCGCCGTACGCTCTCGGTCAACTGACCGGCATCTTCATAGCCAACATAGCCTGGTGGTGCACCGATCAACCGTGAAACCGTGTGACGCTCCTGAAATTCGGTCATGTCGATACGGGTCATCGCTTCTTCACTATCGAACATGAACTCGGCCAACGCTTTTGCTAGCTCCGTTTTGCCTACCCCGGTTGGACCAACAAAAATAAAAGACCCAATCGGACGTCGTGGATCTTTCAGGCCACTACGTGCACGTCGAATGGCGTCAGACAGGGCTACAATTGCATCATGCTGGCCAATAACTCGATCGTGGAGACGCGTTTCCATATCCACCAGTTTTTCGCGTTCCGTTTCCAACATGCGTTGCACAGGAACACCAGTCCAACTTGAGACAATCTCTGCAACATCTTCTTCGTCAACCACTTCATCCAAATTAGAATTCTTTAGCCATTCACTACGCGCCTGTTCAAATTCTTTTTCAAAGGTAAGGTACTGCGCACGAAGACTGGCAGCCTGTTCATAATCGCGCTGTGCACCAGCTTCTTCTTCTTCCTGTCGTAAGCGCTCTAGTTCCTGCTCTTGTTCTCGCAGTTCAACCGGCATTGAATAAATATCAATACGCAATTTAGCAGAGGCCTCATCAATAAGGTCGATTGCTTTATCAGGCATAAATCGATCCGTGATATAGCGACTCGACAAACGGGCTGCCGCATCGACAGCTTCATCTGAAATAGTCAACGTGTGATGCTCTTCATAGCGCCTGCGAAGGCCCAGCAGCATTTGGACTGTGGTTTCAACGTCTGGTTCTTCGACAAATACAGGGCTAAACCGACGTTCGAGAGCGGCATCCTTCTCAATATGTTTGCGATACTCTTCAATCGTCGTGGCACCAACCACTTGCACCTCGCCACGCGAGAGGGCCGGTTTGAGCATGTTTGAAGCATCAATAGCCCCAGTCGCCGCACCAGCACCAACCACGGTATGCAGTTCATCCATAAAGAGGATGACACGACCACGTGCAGCACGTATCTCGTCGATCACGGCTTTTAAGCGTTCTTCAAATTCGCCGCGAAACTTAGACCCGGCCACCATGCTTGCGAGATCAAGCGACAACAATTTGCGATCTCGCAGCAGTTCCGGGACCTCGCCCGCCGCAATACGTTGTGCGATACCCTCGGCAACAGCCGTCTTGCCAACGCCTGTTTCACCAACCAAAACTGGATTGTTCTTGGTACGACGGCAGAGAATCCGCATCACACGGGTAATCTCTGAGTCACGTCCAATCACCGGGTCAAGATGCCCTTCACGCGCCAGATTAGTTAAATCTGTACTATATTTATCAAGAATCTCATATCGGCTTTCCGCATCAGGATCATCGGCGCGCTGATTACCACGAATATCCATTAATGCCTGATAAATACGTTCTTGATCAACGCCAAAAATATTGAGAATACGAGATGAAGCACCTTCTCGCTCGCCACTGATAGCAATAAGCAAGTGTTCGGTACCAACATACTGATCATTGAGCCTGGTGGCTTCATCTTCGGCCTTTTTCACCAAACGCTGTGTGCGTGGAGTGATATACACCTGACCACCAAATCCACCATATTGACCATATACTTTAGGTGATTTTTCTAATTCACGCTCTACACGTTGAACGACCATATCTGGATCAATGGTAAGCCGCTCCAACGCGCGCGCGGTCAAGCCATCACTTTGTCGTAGCATCGCCAGGAAAATATGCTCCACATCTAATTGTGTGTGGTGTTGCTCCTGCATAATTTCTTGTGCTTCCTGGAAAGCTTCCTGGGCTTTTTCAGTAAATCGTTCTAGTCGCATATAATATTATCCCCCTAGGGCGCGCTACACCACATCGTTATTTAATGGTGTATCAGTAGTATAGCATAAGGTATGTTAGAAACGTATTATATTTTTTTGATTCTATATCTCACTTCTTACACACCTGCACTACAAGACACCTTTTTGGGAATACACCACAGCACCAACGTAGTCTTTTTCATGTGGGTGCTGTAATGGGGAATTTGTTCGCACTATCGGTGTATCTATAAGAGGTTCAGACCACTAAGCAAGATAATCATGACGAGTGTCGGCGTCACAAACTTGATAATGCCATATAACACAATGGTAAGATATCTATTCCAGCGTGTGTCAGACAGAGATAGCGTTTGTTGCATTTCGCTAAAGCCCCAGCTCCAACCAACAAATAAGCAGATGAAGAGACCAGCTAGTGGTAATAAGATATTGGATGTGAGGAAGTCATAAAAGTCGAATGTGGTCATATCAAATGGCTGGAAATGAGCAAGCGTGCTGTTGGAAAGAGCTACCGTTGAACCGACTATCGCTAAAAGCGCAATGGTAATAAGCGTTGCGTGCAGACGTGTTAACCCCATACGACCACGCAAAAATGCAACAGGAACCTCGAGCATTGAGATCATCGCACCAATGGGAGCCACAGCCGCCAAGACAAAGAACAAAACGACAAACACAGAGCCCAATGGCATAGAGGCAAACACCGCTGGAATGGTCACAAAGAGCAAACCTGGGCCAGCATCTGGCTCAAAACCAAAGGCAAACACCGCCGGGAAGATGGCAATACCAGCGAGAAGTGACACAACCAGATCACCGACCATCATGCCAGTAGCAGTCAACGGGATATGTTGATCGTTGCGATAATAGCTTCCATAGGTCATCATCGCGCCCATGCCAATGGACAGCTTGAAGAAAGCTAATCCCATCGCAGTCAGAATCATGGGACTCGTTACCTTGGAGAAATCTGGCTGAAAAAGAAACGACAGCCCCTCTCCTGCACCAGGAAGCGTCAAACCTCGAATACTGACCACGACCAAGAGCACAAAAAGAATGGGCATAAGCCATTTTGTGGTTTGCTCGATGCCCTTGGCGACACCTAACAATACAATACATCCAATAGCAAATAGCACAACCCACTGCCACACTAATGATTGGACTGGATCGGTAATTAATTGATTGAACACGGCCATATTGGTGTCAGGATCGGTCGAGAGAAGTACTCCAGATACCGCCTTAAAGACGTAAGCAAACACCCACGCGACAACTTCCGTATAGAATGCCAGTATCAAAAAAGACGAGAGGATACCAGCAATGCCGATAAGCCACCAGGGTTGACCCTTGGGAGCCATTTTTATGAGGGTCGTGACAACATCGCCCTTCGCACGCTGTCCCAGCAAAATTTCCGAGATCATAATGGGCAGACCAATCAGGATAGTGCTCATAAGATAGATAATCAGAAATGCTGCACCTCCGTTTGCACCAGTGAGAAAAGGGAATTTCCAGATATTACCAAGCCCTACCGCCGCGCCAAGTGTAGCGGCTGCTATGCCCATCCCAGTTATAAAACCTTCTCGGGTGACAGGTATCTTATCAACGCTTTTTGTTGCTGCCTGATGTGCAACAATGTGTTGTTTTCCCATGATTTATAAATTCCTTAGATACATTCTAGCTATGTGCCTGTAGCAGACAACGATGAGCTAAGGTATCTTACAAGACACCTTACTATTGACCATCGTGGGTCATGTGATATTTGCATTTTCCCAATGGACAGGATCGAAGAAAAACTCATTCCTATGATTACGCAGACAACCCGCCCTCAACACCTGATAACTTTATCTTTTAATTACTTGGTGTAGTCGGATCAATGCGGATAGTTGCTGTCATATTCCAGCGCAATCGATCATGATGTTGATCGGGTGTCACGACCACCGTGTAAATCACATCGCCCTGGCGGTCTTCGCCGAAACTACGAATGCGGGTGACCGTACCCGACAACTCCAGATCCGGTAGGGCATCAAACGTCACCGTAGCAGAAGCACCTTCTTGTACATTGATAATGTCTAATTCCGTCAGATCGGTGCTTTCGATCTGCCAGACCGAGGTATCGGCAAGCTGCATAACCGGAACACCAGCCGCAATCTGTTCATTCTCGTTCACATCGACCGCTGCAATCATCCCATCAAACGGTGTGCTCAGAACGGTTTCCGCCAGATCTAGCTTAGCCTGGTTCAGATCAGCCTCAGCAGTTTGGACCTGGGCCTTCGCCACGATTAATTCGCTTTCGGGAGACCCTGCCCGCAACAAGGCCAGATTGGCCTGGGCCGATTCTACGGCTGCCTGTACGCCGTCGATAGCAGCAACTCGCTGGTCACCCGTCATGCGGGTATAGTTAGCACGGGCATTGGCAAGTTGGGACCGTGCAGATGCCAGTTGATCAGCTTCAGCGCCCTGTTGCACGTTGTTGAGTTGCGCCTGATTCGCCACGATCTGTTGTTCAGCCGACCGGATGCCGGTGATTTCCGCCTGTCGTGCCGCGTCAAGCGCCACTTGCGCCTGATGCACCGCATCTTCGGCATTTCGCAGATTCAATTCGGCCTGCGTAAAAGCATCGCGGTATTGTTGCTTCTGTGTATCATTCAACTTGTTTTTCTGTGTGCTGCCATCCTGGTTGCTGGTACTCGGATTGACCGGATCCGTTCCATACGACTCGACATGTTCCAGATTCCACCTGGCTGCCGAAAAGGCTGTCTGAGCATTCATGAGGTCGTTGGTGGCCTGTTGTAAAGCAATTTCTGCGTTGGTTTTGGCAGACGACAATTGATCGCGCTGGGTGGTCAGATTGGTCTGGGACTGATCGAGTTGGGACTCGGCGGCTTGCAGATCATCGGCATCCGGACCAGCCTGTAACCGATTGATCAACGTCTGCGCCTCTTCTAATTGGGCTTCAGCCGCCTCAAGATCGCTGATGGTGACATTCGCTGTGGTTTGTCGAAGTTGCGCCTGCGCCTGTTTGAGTTGGGCCTCAGCAGCAGCAAGCTCTTCTGGTCGTGCGCCTGCAAGCAACCGTTGATAACTCGCCTCGGCCTGCTCCAAACGAGCCTCTGCCGACTCAACATTGGCCTGTTGATGGGCATCTTCAAGACGAACCAGTACCTGTTCGGCAGTCACACGATCCCCCTCTGTGACCAGTACTTCTTTGACTATCCCACCTATTGGCAGACTCAACGCCGCACTTTGGATCGGCACAACCTGAGCCTCTGCAATGACCGCACTATCTGCCCGTACTGCCGCAAGGGTCGGTTCTTCAGCGTTATTGCCTTGGTTCTCAGGAGACCCGCAGGCGCTGATAAACACAACGACGACAATGATGCAACTCGCGAGTTTCTTCATGATCTCCCCCAGTAGATTGCTTTGTAGCAATCCTACGTTATTGGTATCAAACAGCACTTGATTACTCATATGCCAGCACATCGCGCACGGTCAACGATGACGCATGCCACGCTGGCAGGAAACTGGCGATAGCGGCAATGACCACCGCAATCACAAACCAGAACCCAAAGCCATGCAACGAGACGGTATTGGTCAGGGGCATATCCAGGAAACCAACCCCAACAAAATAACTAAAAACGGCGCTTAACGGCAACGCAACCAGGCTAGCCAGCACCCAACTGATAAAGCCAATAAAAACACCCTCAACCATCACAATCGACAAAACCGCATTATTCGATGCGCCAACGGCACGCAGCACGCCTATTTCACGCCGTCGCTCGAGGACATTCAGGCTCATCAGACCCGTCAAGCCCAATCCGCCCACCACTGCCAGGAGGAACGCCATAATCATCGTAACAATCACAAAAATATTAAAAATACCCTCAATGCCTATGCGGATATCAGCATTTGAATTGACCGTACCCACACGCAAATGTGTCCCTTGCAGGTGTTCAATCAACTGTTGACGCACCTGCGATTGAAAGGCCGGGGTGTGCTGTTCTGTTGCTACCAGTACCCGTCTTACGCTGTTGACATCACGCACGACCTCAGCTACATAGGGCCTATTGGCGTACGCCATCGGCCCCATGCCCGCGATCTGCCCCGTCACCATCCCCACCACGGTCCAGGTGGTCTCACGCCCTTCGATGGTGAGCATCACGGTATCGCCAACCGCGACATCAGGTTCCTCACGCAGGAAGGCCGGATTCACAACAATGGCGTTTTCATCGGCGGGAAGCAACCAGCGCCCCTCAGCGATAATGGGCTCGATCAACGTGGTGTCTGGTGGTGGAGCAAAGACCGACAACAGCTCGTTTTCCGTCCCGTCTGGACGCACACGAAAAGCCGGTGTGCCACTCCATCCCTCGATCTTGACAATCCCCGGGACGTGTTGCAGTTCCTGTTCAATCAGATCAAAATGGTAGTTTTGATCAAAATTGACTTCCAGATCAAACTTCCAGTAATTCATCACTTCATCAAGTGTACTGAAGAGTGATGTACGTACATTTAACACCGCGATAAAGGTGGCACCACCAAGCACCAGGGTGGTAAGGGTCAGCATAAGGCGCCCTTTCCGACGAAATGTATTCCGCAACGAGAGCATCACCGGTTGGGGAATCCAAAACATCACCGCACGTGGCAGACGTAGCCCAAAACGATTAGTCCGTGGTGCCTTAAGCATTCCTGGCCCACTGATGGCCTCACGGACCGTAATACGTGTACCGGCGATAATAGGATAGAGCGCAGCCACAAGTGGTACAACCAACCCCACCACGATTTGGTAGATCAGGGCCTGTGGTGGAAACGTCGCATTGATCAGGTCAAAATTGAAGAGGTTGAGAATAATTTCTGTAAAACTCCGTGCACCCAGCACCCCCAGCGGCAGCGCCACACCAATGGATAAGACACCATACAACAGCACAATACTACAGTAGATCTGCATCACCTGAGGCGTACGCGCACCAACCGATTTTAAGATACCGATCTGGCGCATTTGCTGCGCTAACAGTGCTGAAATGGTATTAATCACCAGAAAACTGCTGAGCAGCAGGGAAAGCCCACCAATCACCCCCAGCATCAACACCAGGGATTGCACTAACGAATAGGCGTTATGTTGGCCAGGATCGCGCACGGTTACCAGTGAGACGGTATGACCCGTTTTTTCAATTTTGTCACGAACTAATCCGGCAACATATTGCACATGGGCTTTATCGTACGGGTTTTCTGCTGCCACAAAATACAGTTCGTTGTAGGCTCGTTCCTCGCCGAGCCATTCAAGCGTATCAACAGTGGTGTAGCCATACGCAATGACGCCAAAGTTCGCGGGCCATTGAAAGGCATCGTAGAGCGTCCCCGCGATGGGCATCTCGCGCTGTTTCTGGCTTGGCGTCTCGATCAGCAGCGTATCGCCCTCCTGCGCGTTGAGCAAGCCCATGGCCGCACGCTCGATCAGGACACTGCGATCATGTGGTGGCCACGCACCGCTTTCGGGTGCCAGCCGATTGATACGCACAGCATCATAGTCATCGATAAAATAGAGTTGGAGGGTACGCCATTCGCCCTCTGTCGATTTCGCCCGTGCATTAAGCCGATAGCGCCCTTCTGCTTCACCGACTTCGCGCATATTTTCAATGGCCCGCACGAGATCTTCATCAAACGGCTCGGCTATTAACCACGCACTGGCGGGATTGACAGCGAGAAACCCATCACGCATGTTGCTCGAAAGAATGTCTTGCGAGGCAGCCATCATACCCACGGCAGCAACACCGACGGCGATGGACAACACCACTAACAGCGTCCGTACTTTACTGCCCCCCACATCGCGCAGGACCTTGCTCCTGATCGGATTAGGCACGCGCAACCTCCAATGCAGATGAGGCAATGTCGCCCGTCGTATCAGCCGATTGATCACTCGTATCATCGACGATCTCACCATCGGCTACCACAATTGCTCGTGTGACCCGCTGGGCAAGATCCTGATCGTGCGTCACCATCACAATCGTCTTACCGTTACTCACCAGATTGGTAAACAGGTCAAAGATTGAGTCAGCCGTCTTGGAGTCCAGATTGCCGGTGGGCTCATCTGCCACAATGATCGGCGGATCGTTGGATAGCGAGCGGGCAATTGCGACCCGTTGCTGTTGTCCTCCAGAGAGGGCGGCAGGCAACTTGTGTGCATGCTCAGTCATCTCCATCTGCTCTAGCAGATGCATCGCCCGTTCCTGCCGTTGTTGCGGCGTGTAGCGATGGCAGAGATGCATCGGCAGGATCACATTCTCCAACACGGTTAACACGGGCAAAAGCTGGAAAAACTGAAACACGACACCGATGGTACGTCCCCGCCACGAGGCAATCTGTCCCTCATTCAGCAAATGGACGGCGGTATCGCCCACCAGCACATCACCAGAGGTTGGGCGGTCAATACCGGTGACCATATTGATCAGCGTTGATTTGCCACTCCCAGATTTGCCAATAATCGCCACAAACTCCCCAGTGTCGATGGAGACGCTTACATCGTTGAGGGCAGTAAACCCACCAGCCGCGTTGTGATACGTCTTAACAACCTGCCGTAGTTCAATCAGGTGGTCATTCCCATGGTGATAGGCTGTTGTAGATGTGTTCTTGGCATTGTTATGGACAAACCAACGTTTGAACACGACATCCCCCTTGCATTATGTGTGTGTTCTATCATCAGTATAATCAAGGTAGTATTGTATGAGAGATAATATTCCACAACAATAGTATTGATATCATCAACTCCAATTTATCCTTTTATAAAACTCTCTTAGACCAAGAAGAAAAGATGTATATTTATCCAATTTTAATCGAAGAAAGGCTGTATGAACCTCCCATCGACCGATTCATTTTTCATCAAGGAGCTTTTGTCAGCCTTGAAGGATATGTATGGCTCTAACACAAAAGACATCAATCATTGACAACAGTATGCTTCTTGTGGGGTGTGTTGTATACCCCACAAGAAGCTCGTATACAATTCATTACAACCAGCGTAGCGTCTGCACAGTCTGCTCAGCGATATCGGCACCCTGGAACGCACCCTGTACCATCCCCGTGCGGTCGATGATCACTACGGCGGCTGCCTTACTCGTATCAGGCACATGGAACTTTTCGTACATCTTGCCATCCCAATCAGGCACAATGAGTACAAAATCAGCCGGATCGAGATCACCTGGGACTCCCGCTGCCGCCTGTTTGTATGACCACCCGAGCACAAGCTTGATCAACTGATGGAACAGCCCCGGAACGGTATTCAGACCAATCACACTGGCAACCACGGCCTGCGAGGCCAGCGGGAATTGTGATCGTACGGCCTCATTAACATCACCAATGGCACCCGTAGTGGTTTGTGACACGAAAATAAGCACCAGTGGTCGATCTGCACACGCCTTCAGACTGACTTCACGCCCCGTACGAATAGCCGTAAGATGGAAGTTTGGTGAAGGCTCGCCAATCGGGAAGAACGCCGTTGTTGACGGAACAGACTCAACCGCAGACTTCGCAGGCACAGCCTGGTCAGTTGAGGCAAAGAAAGCTACCTCACGTGGTTTGTTGTCCAGATACAGGAGGCAATGACCACCTCCATCGTATCCCGAGAGCAACGCGGCTGATTGGCCCCCCCGGTAGCGTCCATGCACCTGCCAGGAACAGGTTATCAACCGGCGTTTCCTCGTTGAGACGACCAAGATACATATGCTCTGACGACTGCTCGAACCCATAGATAGATCCGCCACGATTGAGGGTATATCGGGCATTGGTGAGCGGTGTCGCAATATCTTTGATGCAAATGGCATCACGCAGACCAGGCACATGTTGTTCCGCGCGATCAATTAACAAAGCGGCTACTGTTTCTTTCAGGTCCTGATAGGCAGCATTTTCCGAATAGTTCTCAAGATTGCCATCAGTCCCCCACGTGTTGCAATAGCTCCACGGCGCAAGACACATAATGGTAACCGCCGCCTTACCCTCCGGCGCGCTCTCAGGATTCGTCCGTTTGGTATGCACCATCATATAGGGAACCTTGTCCCAGTCACCATTCTGGATTGCCTCATACTGTTTCTCGGGATCATAATCATCAGCGATCAGTACATCGTGTGGCAGATCGTACTCAGTCGTCAGATCACGGTCCAGACCGAGATAAACGTTAAAGGATGAAAGGGAGAGCGGTGTCACTTTGACCCGATTCGTATAGCCCGATGGAAGTTGTTCTGTGCCGACCAGCTTCAGCAAGGTATCTGGTGCATTGGCATTAGAAACAAAGACTTTTGCGGTGGCCTCGAGGCCCTGGTTGGTGCTCACACCCGTGGCCAGCCCATCTTTGACATGGACGCGAGTCACACGATGGCCATACAGGATATCACCACCACCTTCACGAATGATGTTCTCCAACGCACGATTGATCGCCATCGACCCGCCGTGTGGATAGAATCCTCCAAAGTAGTGAGCACTCGACCACAACAGGGCTACGGCAGCCGCATTCATACGCGAGGGAGCCAAACCACCATAGATCCACTGTGCACTCACAATCGCCTTGAGCTGTGAGTTACGGATATGGCGCGCCATCATATCAGCCCAGGACTCACGCACGCCACGAATGATGGCCGGATGCAATTCCAGCATTTCTTCAGGCGTAGGGTAGCGCTCAAGGGCATGGTCAACCCGCCCACGATGGGCATCACGATAGATAGCCATCATCTCGTCGAAGAGCGAACGTAACCCATTGGCATCGTCGGGAAACAGGCGGATGAGTTCAGATTCGTATGCGAAGGGATTGGCATGTGCCACGATCTTATGGTCAGGGTAGTAGGCATGATAATACGGGTCGAGTCGCTCGAAACGCACTCGATCAAGGACGCCTAACTGCTTCAACGTCAGATAGGCCCACCCGCCCGGTGCCACTCCATCCATGCTATGCAAACTAAAATCGAAGTAGTAATCATCATGATAACGGCCATGGGCATAGCCACCCGGCCCAGAGCTTTGCTCTAACACCAGCACCTTACGTCCAGCTTTCGCCAAACGAGCAGCGGCAGACAACCCACCAAGGCCAGCACCGATAACAATTGCCTCACTCTGCTCACTCATTAGATTACTCCTGCTTCTAAAAACATCTGTAATACAGTTGTCAATTCAAACATCTTGTTTCACCACATCATTTACTGTGAGTCCAACTATCGTCCGGCCTTGACTGGTTTGAGCGTTCTCACACCATCCTCGCGGGCCAGCCGGAGCAAGATAATACCCAACCAGATATGCATCGCTGGTCCGATGATAGCCCCTGCAAACAGTGCGGCAAGTGCCTGTGCCGCGATCTCAGTCCCTGGAATAAAGGTGTCGGTAAGGCCAAAGATAAGCGTGAAAAAGTAGCCAATCCCACCAAGTATAAAGAAAGTCGACAGCAGTTTGGGAAGTTTTTCTGTCCGTAGTGCAACAAAGCCCGTTATCATATACCATAGCCCTACACCACCGTACTGGAAAAAGCCCTGCGAGTCGGTGCCGCCTGACAATGCAAGCTGAACAGCCAGTTGATACGAACGATCACCTGATTCGTAGGCTGGAATGAGATGGCCTAACGTAAGATAAATACCACGCATACTGTCGATAGCCAGCGATGCAGAGCCGATATATGCCAAAAGAATGGTCCAATGCAACAGACCATCGCCCTCGCCCTGCGAAGAACGGATGTGGCGAGATACAACCGGCACCACTGCCAGTGCCATAATCCCAACGATAAAGAACGCCACCCGCCAACTGAGCTGGATTGTTGGTTCCCGTGCCGCCGTTTCCCAGAATGCCTCACCTCGATAGCGCTCCACCGGATCAAGCATCAGTGCGATACCGATCCAGACAAAACATACACTCATTAAAATCGATGCTAACCCACTCCACCAGTATGTACTTTTATTGTTCTCGAACACAACATCCCTCCTTGTAAGAGAAGTCACACGATATGTTTCTTAAAACGATAATTGTGGTTCAGTAAGTGTCAGATCATCAGCCACAACATCAGGTAATTCTTCTTCAATACGCCGTACTCGCGTACTGCTATATCCCGCCGCTGTAATCACAACGATCAACGCACCTGAAATGATGAGCAACAGGCCAATGCCACGACCCGGTCCCACACCAATAATCTGTCCAATACTACTTGCCAGTGGTCCATCGGCCCGCATCAGTGGCTCAAACACCTGATCGGTCAGTGGTCCGGCAGCCACATAGGCCAGCGTCGTGGAAAACATTGCAATCATACGCGTAAAGGAAAACATGCGGCCTTGCATATCCGGCACCACCTTGAGACGGAGTAAGGTCTCAAAACAACCACGGCCTATCGGCATCATCAGGAAGAAGGTAAAACACGACGCCGTAATCAGCACAACATTGGGCCGTAAGCCCATAGCGAAAATCCCCAGACCACCAATGATCATCGAGATAAACAAACCTTGTACGAGTTTCTTGGGGCCACCGGTCGCCGCCAGCGCAATACTGCCGATGAGCATGCCACTTCCCGCCACCGACATGGTGATGCCGAGAATAGTTGGTGAACCAAAGAGTGACAGCATCATCGGACCAGCCAGCACTGCCAGGAACCCGATCATAAAATTCCCGCTGGCGATAATGACCATCAGGCGTGACAGACCAGGGCGATCACGCAGGTAATACCACGATTGGGCCACCTCCTGCCACAGCGAGCCTCGGCCTTTCTGCCCCTCAGCGGTCGCTTCTGGTCGCGGTATTCGTACGATGTACAGCGCGAAAAGAGCAAAAAAGAAGGTAATAAAATCGATCAGAATAATGCCGTGAATCCCGATCAAACCAATTAACGAACCGGCCAACACCGGCGAGATAATATATTGTGCACCCATACCAGACTGCATCATGCCGCTGGCACTGGCATAAAACTTCTTGGGTACCAGCATCGTGGCAGCAACCTGATAGGCTGGCTGTTGAAACGCATTACAGATGGATGCCGCTCCCATCGCCACATAAATATGCCAGATCGCCAGCTGATCCGTCCAGATCAGGATGGCAATAGCAAGCGTGGCGAGCGCGGCACCAATATCGCTGAAGAGCATCACACGACGAGCATCCCAACGGTCCACCAGCGCACCAATGACGGGCGATATCACAATGGCAGGTAATGTAGCGGCAAGGGTAATCAACGCAAAAAGGGTAGCGGAATTGGTTAGTTGATAGATCCACACCCCTAAACCGAAAGTGGTGATACCGCTGCCGATAATAGAGAGTAGTTCGCCCAACCAAATGGTCGTAAACGCCTTCATACTATGGTTTTGAGGGCTCTGTGTCATGACACTCTCCTCGTTACAAATGCAATGGCGCACTAAAAACGCCACGGTCTACAAAAAAAGTGAGATAGGCTTCGAACATCGTTTGATCAATCGGTGACCAAGCAATCGAACTGCCTGCCAGGCCAGCCTGTGTGTTCTGATTGGAAAAATGCATATTACTCATTTGGAGATCAGTATCGCCCGATGCAAGCAGCGGCAGCAGCCCTGAAGCCGCACCAGCAGGTGTTTGGCTGGCATGCTCTATCAGTCGCATACGCCACTGCTCAAACGGGAGTTGTTCCAGATCGTAGCCAAACGCGCTAGCCCAACCCGCAATGTCTCGCATCGTCGGCGGGTTGGTATTAAACACATGGAAGGTCGTATCTAATGATGTTGTTTGTCGAGAAAGCTGCACAATGGAGGCGCTCACCTGATCGACGGGGAGCATGTCTATTGCACTATCGATATCAGGAATAGCACCACTTTCCAGACACGCTTTGATCAGTTGCCACACAAAATCATCGGCGCGACACGCACCTGTTCTGCTGTGGCCCGAGACGCGACCCAAACGATAGATCGCTGTGGGTACACCCCGCGACCGTGCGGCCAACATCAGGCGCTCTCCGACCCACTTGCTCTGGGCATAGCCAATCCCAAGCCCTTCACAACACTCTGGAACAGCCTGCTCACTAATTGTTGGGGAACCTGCTACATCCAGCGGTGAAAACACATACAAAGTCGACAGATAGTGAACTGGCTTAAGTGTTGTGTGGGTAGCAAGGCGCAGAATTTCCTGTGTGCCGAGCACATTGGCAGCTCTAATTTCGTGATACGGATAAATAAAGTTGGTCGTCGCACCACTGTGATAAATGCTTTCGATAGTTACTGCAAACTGAGAGAATTGCTCATCGGAAAGCCCCAGGCGCGGTTGGGCAAGGTCCCCAGGTACAGGGACAATCCGCGAGCGATAGACCGCATCCCAGAGCTGATAAGTCTGTAGCGTGTCGACAATCCGCTGCATTGCACCATCAGGTGTGTTGGCCCGTACCAGACAATAGACCTCTGTGCTGGTCTGGCGGAGCAACTCATCCAGGATGAATGCGCCGATAAAACCTGTTGCGCCCGTCAACAGCACCCTGCTTGGCACGTCATCGGTGGCTACAGATCTGACTCCTTGTGGATTGATGGCAGCATCAAGCACAGCATCTGCACGAAGCGTTTGTGCCATTTCGTCTGGCGTCGGACCAGCAGCGGTTTGAACTGCTTCTGGATTGATGCGTAGAGTATCGATAGTTTGCGCCAAGTGAGCAATCGTTGGGTTGGCAAAGAAGGCCATAATCGGGATATTCACCTGCGCCGTCTCGTGAATACGAAACATGAGTTGTGTGGCCAGGAGTGAATGACCTCCCAGATTGAAAAAACTTTCATAGACACCGACCTGTTCAACCCCCAGAATGTCGCACCAGATATCAGCCAGCGTGCGTTCGGTTGCTGTGCGCGGCGCAACATATACAACATCGTTGGTAGTATGAGGCTGTTCAGGCTCAGGCAAGGCGTTGCGGTCGACCTTGCCATTGGGGGTCAACGGGAGTGCGTCCACCACCACCACCTGCGTCGGCACCATATACCCCGGCACGACCTGCTCCACCCACCGTCGGAGTGCCGCCCCCGCCACCAGCGCACCAGCCTCCGGCTCCACATACGCCACCAAGCGTGCACGCCCCGTCCCCGCCTCCCATACCACCACCACTGCCCGCCGCACCTCTGCGTGCCCCTCCAACGCCGCCGCGATGTCCCCCAACTCAATCCGATACCCCCGCACCTTCACCTGCTGGTCCCGGCGGCCCAGAAACGCCAGTGCCCCTACGCACACCCAGCGCACCACATCCCCCGTCCGATACAAACGCTGCCCCGCTCGTCCACTCACCCCGTCCGGCACAAACAACTGCGCCGTCAGGTCGGGGCGGCCCACATACCCCCGTGCCACGCCGACCCCCCCGATGTATAGCTCCCCGGCCACCCCTACCGGCACCACCGCCCACGCCCCGTCCAGCACATACAACTGCGTATTCGCCAGCGGTCCCCCCACCCGCACCGGCGCTTCGTCCAGCACCACCTGCCGCACACTCGACCAGATCGTCGTCTCCGTCGGCCCATACATGTTCCACACCGCGCTCCCACACGCCTGCAACTGCGCCGCCAACCCCGCCGGGAATGCCTCCCCGCCACACAAGATCCGCAACCCGTCCTGCCCCGTCCAGCCCGCTGCCAGCAACAGTTGCCACGTCGCCGGTGTCGCCTGCATTACCGTCGCCGCAGTCTGTGCCAGCACCACCGCCAGCCGCCGCCCATCACTTGCCGTCGCCCGACTGGCCAGTACCACCTGTGCCCCCACCAGCCACGGCACCAACAGCTCCAGCACCGCGATATCAAACGACAACGTGGTTACCGCTACCAGCGTGTCGTCCGCAGTCAGCCCCGGCGTCTGCTGGATGGACCACAGGAAATTGACCACCGCTCGATGCGTAATCTGCACCCCTTTGGGCCGTCCGGTCGAGCCCGAGGTGTAGATCACATAGGCCAGCGCGTCGGGATGCGTGGCCACCACCAGGGGCGTGGTCGGATAGGTTGATACGTCGTGCTGGTCGACCCGCCAGGTCGGCAGGGCGGCGGGCAGCAGCGGGAGCAGGTCGCTATGGGTGAGCACCAGGGCAACCTGGGCATCATCCAGCGTGAGTGCCAGCCGCTCCGGTGGGAAGGCCGGGTCAAGCGGCAGGTAGGCTGCCCCGGTCTTGAGCACTGCCAGCAGTGCCACGGGCAGATCGAGCGTGCGGTCGAGCAGCAGCGCGACGAGGTCGCCGGGACCAATGCCGTGTTGCGCCAGGGCCTGAGCAAGCTGCGTCGCCTGGGCATCCAGCTCAGCATAGGTGAGCGTTGGTGGGTCGTCCTCCCGCGTGTCGAGGCGGACGGCTGGCGCGTGGGGCGTGCGCTGCGCCTGGGCTGCGAGCAGGTCGTGCAGCGCCGTAGTGGCTGGGTAGGATGTCGCGGTCTGGTTGAGGTCGGTGAGCAGCGCCTGCTGTTCGGGGAGGGTCAGCAGCGGCAGGTGGGCGACCGCTGCCGTCGGGTCCACCAGCGCGTGGGTCAGCAGCGTCTCATAATGTCCTGCCAGCCGTGCAATGGTCTCTGGTGCGAACAAATCCGTGTTGTACCCGAATGAGCAGGTTAAATGCCCCGAACGCTCGTGAATGTGAAGTGAAATCTCGTAGGGGGCAGCATCACTATTTATTTCAATCAAACTCATTTGGAGGCCCGGCAGATGCAGATCTGGCATAGGCTCGTTATGTACCGCAAACAAGAGTTGAAACAACGGTGAGCGGCTCAGATCACGTTGCGGGCGGAGTGCTTCCACCAGATGTTCAAACGGTAAATCCTGATGAGCATAGGCCCCTAGCGCAGTCTGGCGCACCCGCTGCAGCAGGTCGCGGAATGATGGTGCCTCACTCAGATCCGTTCGCAGCACCAGGGTGTTGACAAACAGGCCAATCAAGCCTTCTAGTTCAGGGCGCGTCCGATTGGCAATCGGCGACCCAACCGTGATATCCGTCTGGCCAGTGTAGCGATACAGCAGGGTCGCAAATACAGCCAGCAAGACCATAAATGGCGTAACATTTTCCTGACGGCTCAAGGCGTTTACATCATCCAGTACGGCTGTCGGAAGTTGGGCATCCAGGCTGGCACCGGGGAAGGTCTGAATAGCTTTGCGCGGGTAGTCAATAGGAAAATCCAGGATACCGCTATGGCCAGCGAGTTGTTGTTTCCAGTAATCCACCTGCTTTTGGAGCACTTCGCCACGCAACCAATCGCGTTGCCACTGGGCATAGTCGGCATACTGCACCGGCGGGGTCGGGAGCGTGACTGGCTGGCCGGTAGCAAAAGTCACATAGAACGACAACGCCTCATTGATCAGCACACCCATCGACCAGCCATCAGAGACAATATGATGTGTCGTAAGCAGCACGATATGCGACTCGTCGGCCAGTTGCAATACCATCGTTCGCATCAGTGGACCTGTGGCCAGATTAAATGGACGTGCAATTTCTTCACGCATCAATTGTGGTACTACGTGGTCGCATTCCTGCTCAGAAACGGGCCGCAGATCGATCAACACATGGTTGTGACCGCTCGGCAGGTCCGGCCAGATCACCGATGTGAAATACACCTCTATCGCAGGATGAATGACCTGTTGCGGCTGCTTTGTTCCGTTGTGGGTAAAGGTCGTTCGGAGACTCTCATGGCGCTGGATGATCTGCGAAAAGCTTTGGGCCAGTGCTGTAAGATCAAGCCGACCATCCAGTCGTACCGCCATTGGTAAGTTGTACGCAGTGTTCTCGGGCTCGAACTGATAGAGAAACCACAGACGTTGCTGGGCAAACGACAATGGCAGAGCACCATCTCGCACAATGGGATTGATCGGCGGAGCAGCAGGTTGCGCAGCGGCCTGGGCCTGATGGAGAAAAGCAAGAATTTCACTCTTCCGTTCAAGCAATGCGGCACGCATATCTGGCGAAAGGGCTCCACGTGGTGCACTGTAGCGCAAGCGATCACCCTCGACCCATAGATCGATCCCTTTGGCACGAAGTTCGGTTAATAGTTCTGCAATTGTCACAGTTCACCCTCCTCACGATCATCACCGTCAACGACGAGCACTTTGGCTGGTTGTTGCGACCACTGAATGGCCTCGATGCGCTCTGCCAGTGCGATAACAGATGGAACTTCAAAGATACTGCGTAGGGGTAATTCAATCTGGAACGACTCGCGTAGTAATGAGACGAGTTGTGTGGCCTGGATCGAATTACCACCAAGTTCAAAGAAATTGTCGTGAATACCGACCTGCGTAACCCCCAACACACGTGTGCAGATCTCGGCAAGCGTTTGCTCTGCCATAGTGCGTGGCGCGACGTACGGCCGTTCCACCTCGACACCGCCATCCTCGGGCGAAGGCAGCGCACGCCGATCCACTTTGCCATTCGCGGTCAGTGGCAAGCGCTCCAACACCACAAAGGCAGACGGAACCATATACTCCGGGAGTTTGTCTTTCAGGAAGGCCCGCATGTCATCGATGTCAACCTGCTCCTGTGCTACGACATACCCGACGAGGCGTTTGTTGCCGTGGCGCTCACCAAGGGCCGTCACAACACTGGACTGAATGGCTGGATGCTGACTTAGTACGGACTCAATTTCACCAAGCTCAATGCGATACCCCTGCACCTTGACCTGGAAGTCCTGACGGCCCAGGAATTCGATATCGCCAGCAGGCAGGTAGCGCCCCATGTCGCCGGTGCGATACAGCCGGGCGCCGGTGCGTGGATGCGTGATAAAACTGGATGCCGTCTTCTCATCATCGCACCAATAGCCTTTGGCCAGACCAATGCCACCGATGTACAGATCACCAGGAACCCACGTCGGGCGTGACTCGAGTTGATGGTCGAGGACATGAAAGGTCTGGTTGAGCATGGGCCGACCGTAGGGAATACTGGGCCAGACCGGATCAACTGCTTCGATGGGATAGAGAATGGACCAGATCGAGGCTTCCGTTGCGCCACCAAGACTGTAGATTTCGATATCTGGTTGCAGTCGACGGATCGCATCAGGCAGAGTCAGCGGTATCCAGTCACCACTCATCATCACCAATCGTAAGCTTGATGGGAGTGGTTCATTACGACCACTGGTGTATTCAACCTGCATCCCCATCAGCGCAGGAACGGTATTCCAGATCGTCACCTGTGTGCTTTCGAGCAGTTCACTCCAGTGAGATGGCTCACGCTGAGCTTCGGCACTGGGCATCACCACCGCGCCACCGACCGCCAGCAGGCCGAAGATGTCGTAGACCGAGAGATCGAAGTTGAGCGAGGAGAGTGCCAGCACCCGGTCGTTGGGGCCAACTGCAAATCGTTCATTGATATCGACAATCGTATTGAGTGCCCCCCGATGATCGATAACCACACCCTTGGGCAGTCCGGTCGAGCCAGAGGTGTAGATGACATAGGCTAAATCATCTGGTTGCTGGATTGGCACAAGCAGCTGATCACTTAATGTGGTGAAGACTTCGCTATCAACAACAAAGTGCTCAACGGTGTTGGGCCAGACGAGGTGTGGGGCTACCCAGGACTGGGTGAGCACCAGCGATACCTGGCCATGCTCCAGCAAATAGTGCAGCCGCTCTGGTGGCACTGACGCATCAATGGGTAAGTAGGCAGCCCCCGCATTGAGAATGCCAAGCGCGGCGACAATTTGCTCCCACCCTTTCTCCATCACAATCGCAACGAGTGTGTTGGGTTGAACACCCCGCTCGCGCAGGTAACGACCAATCTGATTGGCATGTCGGTACACTTGGTCATAACTCAACACATGATCTGGTGTTATGATTGCGGGTTGTTGTGGGTGTTGCTGTGCCTGCGTTACAAAGGGTGTGTGCAACAACCCGGTGGGAATAGGCGCTTCAGTCGCGTTGATATGCGCCTGTTGAGCACATTGGGTCGGTGGTGTAAGGTTCAGTACCGTCGCATTCCAGATCGTATCATCTTCGACCAGTTGCTGGAGCAATGTGCAATAGCTCTCAAACATATCGTCGATCATGCCAGCAGGAAAGAGTTCCTCGACCGTATCCCAGTTGAAGACTAACGCACCTGCTGCTTCAGCCACCACATGGTCCAGCCAGACCTGGGGCGTCTGCCCAATCGCGTAGACCATTTCACCCAGCCACGCGAGCGACGAACGTGCGTCCTGGCCACCGGACGTGAGTGTGCTGGTGAAGACAACGGGCATTGCTGATGCAGCGGCCCCACCACGATGACGCATCAGTTCCCGCTGAACGGCCACACCACTGACATAGCGATGATCAAGATCTTCCCAGAGTTGCTCCTGGATGTGACGCGCTCGCACATGGAATTCCTCGGAAAGGGTGTTATTCACTTCCAGCAGCGTAATCGAGGTGAAATCACCAAATACCTCATTGACCTGTGGATGCAGCGGAAGCCGATTAAACAGCGTCAGGTTGATGGTCATGTGGGGGCTCTTGCTCCACGCCGTGAGGACTTCCGCATAGGCCGCCAGCAAGACACCCGATGGCGTCAAACCAAGCTGCGAGGCTTTGTCCTTCAGGGCAGCCCAGGCGTCTGCGTCCAACCGTGAGCTACGCCGTACAAACTGGGGTTGCACTACCGACTGAGGTGGTTTGGCCAGCGGCAGGTCTGGGCCGGGCGGCAGGGTATCCAGGCGATTTTGCCAGTAGGTCATCGAGCGTCGATAGAGTTCGGTTTCGACGAGTGCCTTTTCGCCCAGCACATAATCGCGGAATGAGAGATCCAGTTGCGGTAATTCGGCATCAGCGTGCTGGAAAAACTGCTCTAATTCTTGCAAGAGTATGGAGAAGCTCCACGCATCGGCAATGAGCAGATCCACACTCGCAAACAACCGATATCGGTGTTCATCCAGCCGTGCTGCCTTGATTTCAAAAAGCGGCCATTGATAACAATCGATCACCTGATGCGACATATGATCGCGGATGTCGGCTAACCGATTTTCAGTGCTTTGCGGATCGTCTGTGCGAAGATCGATCACGTCCATCTCATAGAAAGGTACCTCTGCGAGTATCTGTTGTTGCCCATCCGAGCGTATAAAGGCTCGCAACATATCGTGGCGCTCGATCAGACGTTGCCAGGCTCGATTGAGACGCGGCAGATCCAGATTGACACAATCGACTTCGACATAACCGTGACATGAGACATTGCCGAGATCCAGCATATCGCTTCGCCCGATCCAGTAGGCTTGCTGAACATCGTTGAGAGGGAAGGGCTCGGACCGCTGATCAATGGCTGGTTCAATCGTCGGGACTGTCGCAACAACGTGAGATGTATGACCATGTTCGGCTTTTAGCTGGCCAATCGTCATCGCTAAACCGGCAACTGTGGGCGTTTCAAAGAGGCTCCGCATGGGCAGATCAATCTGAAAGGCTTCGCGGACACGCGCAATCAGTTGTGCGGCCAGGAGTGAATGTCCACCCAGTTGGAAGAAGTTATCATCAACACCAACCTGCTCCACCCCAATGACCTGTCGCCACAGTTGCGTCAGTGAACGCTCGACCGGCGTGCGTGGTGCCACGTAGGCGTTCGTAATGGTAAAGCGATCCCAATCCGGTTCAGGGAGCGCACGCTGATTCACTTTCCCTAACGTGGTCAACGGAATATGGTCGAGAAAGACAAAGGCACTCGGGATCATATATTCTGGCAGGTGGCTCTCAAGAAAAGCGCGTAAATCACTCGACGTGAGTGCGGTGTCGGATCGTGGCTCGATGTAGGCTACGATACGCTTGTTGCCAGACAGGTCCTTGCGAGTGATGACCACATTTTCAAGCACATCGTGATGATGCGACAACGTCGTCTCGACCTCGCCCAGCTCAATCCGCAGACCGCGAATCTTGACCTGCTGGTCGATACGACTGATAAATTCGATGTTGCCGTCGGGTAAATAGCGCGCCAGATCACCCGTGGCATAGAGACGTTTGCCAGCCAGCGTGCTGAATGGGTCCGGGATAAACTTGGTAGCGGTGAGGTGCGGATCGTTCAGGTAATCGCGGGCCTGGCCAATACCGCCAATATACACCTGCCCATGGACGCCAATCGGCACCGGATTGAGGTGCGCGTCAAGCAGATACATATGCTTATTCGCAATGGGCCGACCAGATGGCATTCGCACAAGCTGTTCAAGCGCTTCTTTATGACAATCGATCTCATACAAAGTAATCGTGATCACGGCTTCGGTCGGGCCATAGGCATTAAAGAATTTGAGTGGCCGATCAAGCAGGCGGGTAAACGTGGCCAGTTTTTCGAGGCTGGGCACCTCACCGCCGGTCATCATGACACGTAGGGGGAAACCGACTGAGGCATTGCTCGCCTCCAGCGCATCGACCCACTGGTGCCAGAACGCGGCGGGCAGGTGGATAATCGTCACACCATACTGCTCACAGATGGCCGTAAACTCACCACCCGACATCTCTGAACTGGCGACGGCAGGCAGTGCAATACTCGCGCCGCACAGGAGTGGTGGATACAATGCCGCCGCCGCCGCATCAAAAATGAGCGAGACAAACATCAGCATACGGTCGCTGGTCGTCATATGCTGCACATCGATGAACACCTTTGTGTGATGCAGGAGATCACGATGTTGGACGGTAACGCCCTTGGGTTTGCCGGTTGAACCAGAGGTGTAGAGCACATAGGCGAGATTGTCGGCACACACTGCACTGGGGGGATTCGCTGCGCTTTCGCTGGCCAGCAATGATGCATCACGATCAACACAGACGATGTGTAACGCGGTATCTTGTGGGAAGCGACTGACAAAACGCTCTTGTGTAATCAATACGCTTCCCTGAGCATTGTTGACGATAAACGCCAGCCGATCTTCGGGATGCGATGGGTCGAGCGGGACATATGCACCACCTGCTTTGAGTACCCCCAGCACGCTAATAATCATCTCTGGTGAGCGTTCCAGACATAGCCCCACCAGTTCTTCCGGGCCAATCCCGCGCTTCTGGAGGTAGTGCGCCACTTGGTTTGCTCGCCGATTGAGTTCTTGGTATGTCAGTGTCTGATCTTCAAACCAGACCGCGATGTTGTTAGGCGTTTGTACTACCTGCTGCTCAAAGGCGTGATGGACGCACTGATCAAGCGGGTAGTCTGCCGTAAGCCCATTCCAATCGACCAGAATTTGCTGCTGTTCAGCTTCGGTTAAGAGCGAAATATCGGCAATGTGTCGCTCAGGATGCTCCAGTACACTTTCGAGAATACGCTGTAGATGGATCGCCATATGTTCCATCGTCACTGCTTCGAAGACTTCGGCGTTGTAATCAAACCATCCGGTTAACTCGATAGCGCCATTTGCATGGGTCTCGTTGAGTTCGAGCGCCAGGTCGAGTTTGGCGGCCTCTGTTGACACTTCATCAAAGGTAATCAAGAGATCCTGAATGTGGAGTGCGCTGGTAGGATTGTCTTCAAAACTGAAAGCAACCTGTGTCAATGGCGCATGGCTCATCGTCCGGTCGGGTTGCAGCTCATTGACCAGCTTCTCAAACGGCAAATCCTGATGGTCATAGGCACTGAGCGCCACCGACTGCACACGGCTCACACAGTCACGAAACGTCGGGTTGTCCGAGAGGATGGTGCGTAACGGCAACATGTTGAGAAAACAACCGATGAGTACTTCGAGTTCCGGCTGATTACGTCCCGCGACGGGGATACCAACCACTAGATCGGCCTGACCTGAGTAACGGTAGAGCAAGGTCTTAAAGGCCGTCAGCAAGACCATAAAATGCGTCACGCGCTCCTGTTGGCTGAAGGCACCGACTGCCTGGGCGGTAGCTGGTGCAATCGCCAGCGGCAAGCGCCCACCATGGAAGGTCGGTGTCGCAGGGCGTGGGTGATCAATCGGTAGATCGAGGACCGGAATATCGTCGCTGAATTGTTTGCGCCAGAATGCCAGTTGTGCTTCAAGCACGTCGCCCTGCAACCAGTTCCGCTGCCAGAGCGCATAATCAGCATACTGGATCGGCAATTCAGGAAGTGGCGCTGGCTGGCCTGCCGCAAATGCTGGATACATCGCAGCAAATTCCTGAAAGATCACCCTGGTCGAAACACCATCAGAAACAATGTGGTGTGACGTGAGACACCCAATATATTTCTCATCATCAAGACGAATAAGGAGAAAACGCAGCAGTGGTGGTTGCGACAGATCGAATGGTCGCTGTACATCCTGTGTAACAAGTTGCTGCGCCGCTGCTTCACGTTCCGCTTCTGGTAGCGCTCGCAGGTCTTCGATCCGTGGCGGCAAGGTCAGTTCGGCAGAAAGCTCCATCACAGACTGGCCATCGACCATCTGGAAAGCAGTCCGTAGCGCATCGTGGCGACGGATAATCTCATTCAGTGTGTGGAACACGGCCGCTTCATTGAGCGGTCCAGTGATATAGGTGGCACCCGCCATATTGTAGGCAGCCGTACCAGGAATCAATTGCTCCATAAACCAGATGCGCTCCTGGACAAACGACAGTAGGAATGGATCATCCGCGCCTCGACGCGGAATTCTGCGTGTATCGGCACCTTGATTCCCGCGCTTGAGCAATAGCCGTGCAAGCAGTTCGCGTTTGCCTGGGGTTAACGCGTTAATTTGTTCGGCACGAGTGCTCACTGGAACCTCCTCATTATGCTGCTCAGGAATGCCCTGATAGTTCGGCTACCGTATCGTCGGTAGACAATTGTTCAATTTCAGAAAGAATGGCGGACAACGACTCGCTGTCCTCTAGTTCGGCCAGTTCCTGGACCAATACCACAGCCAGTTCTGCGATAGTCTGTGTGTCAAAAAGGCGGCGCAGCGGCAGATCGATGACCAGCGCCTCACGTATGTGCGAGACAACCTGCGTAATCAAGAGCGAATGGCCACCCAGTTCAAAGAAGTTGTCGTACACACCGACCTGATCAATACCCAATAGCGTCTGCCAGATATCGGCAATAATCTGTTCAATCTCGTTGCGTGGTGCGACATAGGGCGTCAGGAGATGCGGACGCTCGTGGGGTGTCGGCATGGCCCCTCTTGTTGTTGCCTGCTCGTTCTGGCGACGCTCATTCAGCCGCGCCAGTAGGTCTGCTGTTGAAATAAGTACGGGGCCAGCGACGCCCTGTGCCAGTATGTGCTCGATGATCCGCACGCCCTCAGATGGTGTAATCGCCACATCGGTTTGCCCCAACACACCATGCTGATCAGCCTCAACACGCCACTGATCCCACCCGACCGCAATCCATGGAACATGACTGGAGCGGTTGCACTCCTGCACCCACGCGTTGGTAAAAGTCGCCAGCGCAGCATGGTGTGCCAGGCCAACTCCACCGAGCACCGCCGCAAGTGACGATTGCAGAATGCAAAAATCCACTCCCGTCTGCGGTAGGTTGTGCAGAAGGGCTTGCAATCCATCACGGTAGTTCTCGAATTGTTTGGTAGCACCATCGTTCAGCTCGCCAATCGACCGGAAAGCTGATTCGTTGGTTTCGGCAAGGGTATAAAAGACACCCCTGACTGCGCCAAACCTGCTGGCAATCTGCGAGAAAACCGCTTCATCGATGAGCGTTGTCTCGACCACCGCAACGTGTGTATCAGACTGCTCCACCTCGCGTAAGAAACGAATATACTGGCTCGTGGTGTCATCATGATGATGCGCCGCAAGCCAGTCATTCCAGTTGCTTCGGTCAGGAAAGGCGGATGGTGTGGTGAGTACAAATGTCGCACGGATAGTCTGGGCAAGTGTGCTGGTTAACGCCTGGCCAAAGCCACTAAAACCGTTGGCAATGAGATACACACTATCTTCGTGGAGAAATAGCCGTGCATGGGATGAGTCACTCAGACATAGTGGCGCAACCGTTCGTTCCCAGCGCTGGGTTCCGCGATACGCTACCGCCGTATTCGTCGGAGTCTGGGTGGTCAACTCGTCGACAAGGTGTGCTGCCAATACAACAGTTTGCCAGGTGGCGGCTACTACCTGTGGAACATCGATACTGCGGCAAGTGATATGTGGATACTCCTGTGGGATCACGTTGCAGAGCCCATCAAGCAAGGCTTTTTCCGGCACCAGCACCTCACTGCCCGTCACATCCTGCGCCTGAGAAGTCACTACCTCAATAGTCGCCGTATGGTTTGGGCTATGCAGTTCGAGTGCTCGCATCAGCGCAATCACACTGTTGATACCATAATCAACAAGAGCATCAGTTTCTTTTGGAAAAAGAGACCACAGATGCACAACACGATCTACATACCACCCACGCGTTGTCAACTGTTCAACCAGCATTGCATAATCATCAGGACAAGTTGGATCAATCGTGTATGAGCCATCCTCTTGCATAGTGAAGTGTGCGCCAGGCACTACCAACAGCAGATCGTGGACCGTCTCTCGAAGCTGCGTGGTAACTGCTGCAATCAATGGATGCTCAAAGCCAAAGACCAGCCAGCGCTGTGGGGCCTGATCCGGTTGTGTGTTCGCAGGAGCGGTTGTGCGCTCCCATTGTGTAGTATACAACCAGTCTTTGAGTGGGCGTTTCTCATGCGTTGATATTGGTGTCTGGTGTGTTGCAAAAAGCTGCTCCGGCTGATCGATCCAATACCGTTGCCGCTCAAACGGGTAGGAGGGAAGCCGGACACGTCTGCGCTCCTCATCAGCCGAGAAGGCTGTCCAATCGGGCTGCACTCCAGCAATCCAGAGTCGCCCCAGGGTTTCGAGAAGAAACGCTTCATCATCGATAATGTCGCGTGGGTGACGGAGCGAGGAGAGCACTACCCCATCTGTCTGTGCCGCAGCCTGCCGCACCAAGGTGCCTAGTGTGCGACCCGGCCCAACCTCGAGAAACACACGCCCAGACTCCTGCAGCAGGGTGTTGATCCCCTCCGAGAAACGCACCGTCTGGCGGAGGTGGTACGCCCAATAGATCGGATCAGTCGCTTCAATAGCAGTGATCCAGGTACCAGTCACATTTGAGAGATAGGGTATCTGTGGCGGATGCAAGTGCAACTGCCTGACGAGTTGCGTATATGGTTCAATAATGGCATCCATCATTGACGAATGGAACGCGTGTGACGTATGCAACGTCTGATATTTAATATTCTGCTCTGACAACACCTGTGTGCAACACTCGATAGCCTCAGTTGGCCCGGCAATCACACAAAAGTCAGGCGCATTGACCGCCGCAATCGTCAATGATTCGCTTAGGAATGGCAAGACTTGCGACTCCGGCAGCGACACCGAGATCATCGCGCCGCCCGGCAACTCCTGCATCAGACGACCACGGGCTGCCACCAACATCAGAGCATCATCTAAAGCAATCACGCCGGCCAGACACGCCGCCACATATTCACCAATGCTGTGGCCGATCATCGCCTGGGGGCGGATGCCCCACGAGATCCAGAGTTGGGCCAGCGCATATTCGATAGTAAACAGGGCCGGTTGTGTCAGCGCCGTTTGTGTCAAGCGTGTCGTAGCGGTGGCTTCGTCATCGGCAAACAGCATGTTACGCAAATCGAGGCCAATATGAGGCTGTAGAGTCTCGGCACAGGTGTCTACATACTCGCGAAAGACAGCTTCGGTCGCATATAACCCACACCCCATCTGCACATATTGCGCGCCCTGACCGGGGAACATAAACACTACCGAGCGTGATATAGCAGGCTGGGTGCTGGTCAACACCCGCTGATAGTCAACAGGAGCCAGAGCCGCCACCGCATCCTGCTGGTCTCGACACACTACGGCACAACGATAGGCAAAGGCTTTGCGCCCCTGCTGGAGTGTGTAAGCCACATCTGCCAGATTCAAGTCCGGTTGCTGTTGTAGAACTTCAGTAACGTTCGCTGTCGTCGTTTCCAGGGCCGTCATTGTGCGGGCTGAGAACGTCAGCAGTTGCCATGGACGCGAAGGGCCTGATGGCTCTGTGGCGGGGGCTTCCTCCAGAATAGCATGAGCATTCGTTCCACCAATCCCAAAGGAGCTCACCGCAGCACGTCGCTTGGTCTCCTGCACTGGCCAGGGTGTCAGGTTAGCGTTGACATAGAACGGGCTATGGGCAAAATCGATTTGGGGGTTGGGCGCCTCAAAGTGCAGACTTGGCGGAATAGCTGCATGCTTGAGCGTCAGCGCTGTTTTGATCAAACCAGCGATACCAGCCGCCGTATCGAGATGGCCAAAATTGCTTTTCACCGAGCCAATACCGCAGAAATGCCGCTCCTCTGTGTGCGCCCGAAAGACCTGATTCAGTGCGGCAAGCTCAATCGGATCACCAAGGACGGTGCCGGTGCCATGCGCTTCGATGTACCCAATCGACTCTGGCTCGACCTCCGCGACCATCTGCGCCGCCCGAATAACCGCCGCCTGACCATTGACACTTGGTGCAGTGTACCCAACTTTTTCGGAGCCATCATTGTTGATGGCTGTCCCTTTGATGATAGCATCGATCGTGTCACCATCCGCCAGGGCATCTTCCAGACGTTTCAAAACCACAATGCCAACACCATTTCCCACGATGGTGCCGTGTGCCTGTGCATCAAAAGGCCGACAATGGCCATCAGGAGAAAGAATATGGCCTTCCTGATAGAGATACCCGGCTTTGTGTGGCACCTTGATCGCGACACCACCAGCCAACGCCATATCACACTCACCACTCAGGAGTCCTTGACAGGCAAGATGGACGGCGACAAGTGACGTTGAACACGCCGTCTGAACATCAATACTTGGTCCGCGTAAGTTGAGTTTGTAGGAAACACGTGTCGTAAGAAAATCTTTGTCGTTGGCAATCAGCGCCATGAACTGCGAGAGATTGGCATCAGCAAAGGCGTGCAGCAGATAGGTGCTTGGCCCGACACCGCCGTAGACACCGATAGCACCCTTGTAGGTGTCAGGGTTGTAGCCTGCCGTTTCGAGGGCCTGCCACGCTGTTTCAAGGAAGATGCGCTGTTGAGGATCAAGAAGAGCCGCTTCTTTCGGATTATAGGCGAAAAACTCCGCATCAAAGTGCTCAATCTGGTCAAGTACTGCTGCAGCTTTCACATAATTGGGCAAGCTCATAAGGTACGGATCAACACCATCGGCCACCATCTCACCATCTGAAAACCGCGTGATTGCTTCAATCCCATTCTGAAGCAATTGCCAGTAGGCGTCGATGTCTGGTGCTCCTGGAAAACGACCACTCATGCCAACAATGGCAATCTCTAACCCAGTCCAGTCTTGCGTTTGTTCACGCGCTGTCATGCGTTACCTCTGCTGTATACCACTTCCTCTAGCGCTGTACAGGATGCCTGATTGACCCTATCGGATGAGCGTATCAATCAGGCATTCAGCGAGTTACTTTTCTGCAATAATGATCATGTCTTCCGACTCGTCGGCTAAGGCAGCGCCGTCCCAATAAGCATAGCCAGTGATTTTCTGGAAGCCCACGGAGCGGCATATGTCGGAAAACTCTTCATAGGTATAAACACGCATCGAGTAGGGTGGCAATGCATCGATCGAGTTGTCCTCATTGAGGAGTGTCCATGTGCCAATAATGCGTTTGCGCTCACGATCATAGCTTTCGACTTGCTGCACCCGGCGTCCACTGCGGAGATGGCGCACTTCCGAGAAAGTGTAATCGCCGCTCACTACACGCGAGATGTTGACATCGGTATGCATGAGGAACTTGCCACCCGGCTTGAGCGCACGATAGAAATGCTTAATGACCTGGAGATTTTCTTCATCTTCCTCGAAGAAGCCAAAGGAATAGAACATGTTGACAATTGCATCAAATTTGCCCTCATAGGCAATTTCACGCATATCCAGGTGCACAAACTCAATGGTGTCGAGGCTTTGTGCATGGTCCTTAGCAATTTGCAACTCCTCAGTGTTGATATCGACCCCCACCACGTTCACGCCACGTTTGGCCAGACCAATCGAATGCCGTCCGTATCCGCACGGGCAATCCATCAACCACTGACCAGGGGTAAGATCCAGCAGCTTCATTACCCCACTGACTTCTGTCTCTGTGCGCTCTTCGAGGGTCTGACGTTCTTTGCGATAGCCTTCGACCGAGTCATCACCTTCCATATACCGACGCCCGAAAAATCCTGCTCCGTCTTGCCACCACTCACGTACTTTTGACTCCTGCATGGTCATTGTCTCCCTGTGTTTGTCTTACAAGTTGTGGACGTTATGTCCAAAAGCTGATACTTATACTGTTGATTTTGTTTCTGCCAGCAGTGCTTCAACATCCTCTTCCGACAAGTTTTCCATCTCTGCCAGCAGTTGAGTCACGACTTCGCTGTCAACTCCTTCTGCCAGTTCCTGCAATACTTCGGCGGATAGGGGCGTATCCTTGCTCAGAAGTTCGGTTACTCTGGCTTCCTGTTCGATGCGGGGTTGTAGTTGCTCGAGTGCACGCGCTCCCAATTGGGTAAGTGTGGGACCCTGCAACAGTTCAACAACTGAGAAGGAGATGCCACATTGCAGATCGACCCGGTTGCGGAACTCGGTCGCCATCAGCGAGTCGATTCCCATCGCGTTCAGTGGAACTGCGGGATCAAGGCGCGTCCGATCCATATGCAGCACTTTCGCCAGCATCTCGAGCAGATGGGCCTGCACAATCAATGGCCATTCTGCTTCATCAGCACGCACCAACTGTTGTGTTAAGGTTTCGTGGGTAGTGTTTGTATCAGTATTGACATCGGTATCTTCCTGCATACCGAGATGAGCGACCTGCTGTGGAATGCGTGGATAATATTCCAGCACAGTTGGCCAGTCTGCTTCCAACACACTCACGTGTGGGCGGTTGTAGCCAAAGATGCGTTGGAGCACGTGCAACCCGGCTGTCTCACCGATAGACTTCATGCCACGTCGCTCGTAGTGGGCCACCAGATTAAGATCGGCAATCATCCCAACATCCCACGGACCCCAGTTGATACTCAGGGCCGGTAATCCCAGGCCACGTCGAGTGTGCGACAAGGCATCCAGGAATGCGTTGCCAGCCGCATAATTCCCTTGCCCTGTTTGAGCAACCAGTGATGAAACAGACGAGAAAAGGATGAAAAAGTCGAGTGGCTGCTCGGCAAAGGTCTGGTGTAAAGCCCACCCACCCAGGACTTTGGGACGTAGTACCGTGTTGAACGTATCCACATCCATCTGTGTAAGCAATTGGTCGTGCACAATCCCCGCTGCGTGGATGACACCACGAATCGGTGGCCAGCCCTCGGCTTCGTAGTGCTGTACAAAGTCCGTCAGCGCCGCCGCATCAGTCACATCAACCGATGCGAGATGAACGGTGGCACCCAGAGCTTCAAGCGCACGCACCGCCACAATACGCTCGGCCCGTGGATCAGCAGCAGCGATGCTGGCCCAGGTGGAGCGTTCTGGCAACGGTGTACGTGCCAGCAAAATCAGCCGTGTTGCGCCCTGCGTCACCAGCCAGCGTGCCACGAGCAACCCAAGCGCACCAAAGCCACCCGTGATGAGATACGTTGCATCAGCACGGAGCTGCGGTGGTAAAGTGGTTGTGTGACCTGTACCAGCCATAAGTCGCACCACATAGCGTTCCTGATCACGAAATGCAATCTGATCATCACTATCGCTGTGCAATACCTCTTCAACCAGTTGAGTGACTGTGTCCGGCGACTCATTGGGGTCCAGATCGATCAGGCCGCCCCACAGCGCCACATGTTCCTGGTGGCCAATCACCCGCCCAAGCCCCCACAGCGGCGCCTGAGCAACTTCAAGCACGGCGGCATCAGCAACAGGTTGTGCACCACGCGTCACCACCCAAAACTGGGCATCGGTGTCAAACTGTGCAAGTGCCTGCGTTATTGCAAGTACAGTGAGCACGCCCATAGACTGAGCATCAGTCAACGCAGCCGTTGACATGGTTTGAACAGGTGGTGTGTCCAATCCCCAGAGATGAAGAATGCCCTTGCAGGGCATTTCTTGGTCGACCAGTATAGTCTCGAGAAGTGTTTCGATATCTTCACAGCAGGCTGGGCGCACCTCAAACGCTGCTCCCTCATTCGGGTAAGCGGCTTTACTTGGAGAAACGAGAATAGGTGTATCGCCGCGTGCCTCGAGTTGTTTGGCAAGAGCAGCACCAGTGCCATTGGAGTCGGTGAAGATAATCCAGCAGGCGGACTCTGTCTGACCTTCCGTTTCGTCCACCACGGTTTCGCGCTCTTTGCGTTGCCACTCCATCTCGTAAAGCCATTCATCGAGTTGTGCACCAGTCAGGTTGCGTGACTTTGCCACAGACTGTGCTCGAAAGCCCTGAATGTCGACCAACAGTACCCCTTCTGCATCGAAAAGCTGAATGTTGCCACAAATGATACGGTCGTTCTGTTCGACGATATGCGCGTGGCTCCACACGGAAGGACCGACCTTGCCATACACCTGAATGCGGTCAATACCGATAGGCATAAAGACTTCGCGCTGAGTACGGTCTTCCTGTGCAAACGGGTCGATCATGAGCAACGCCTGGAAGGACGCGTCGAGCATGCTTGGATGCAGTTGATACAGGTCAAACTGATCTTGCAATGCCACTGGCAGCTCGATCTGTGAGACAGCATCGTAACGTCCGCGCCAGAGGTGTGCAATGCCCTGGAAGCACTCGCCATACTGAAAGCCTTTTTCACTCAGGCTGCGATAGCATTCTTCAGCAGTGCATTCGTCGGTACAACGTTCACGAAGAGCCGTGAGCGACACACGCTTGATGCTGCCTGCGTCGGTAGCCTGGCGGAGTTTGCCGTGTGCATGTAAGCTCCACGTTTGCTGTGCGCCAAGCGAACGTGAGTAAATATCAAACGAGGCATCATCGTTGATTTGCACCTGCACTTTGGGGGCATCGTGGTCGTGTAGGAAGAAAGCCTTGCGGAACTCCAGATCTTCCAACACACATGCTGTGGTGTCATAGGCGTCCTGGGCAGCAGCAAGCACCATCTCGACGTAGCCTGCACCGGGATAGAGCACAGCACCCTGAATGGCGTGGTCATTGAGGTAGGGCAGATAGTGCCGATTGATCTCGTTCTCCCACAGAGTTTGTGGTGCAGCAAGGCGCTGGCCCAGCAGTGGATGGTTGTCGGGGTTACCAAGGCGGGTGTTATGCCATGTTTCGGCCTCGACCCAGTAGCGGTCACGCTGCCATGGGTATGCCGGAAGTCTGATGGTGGTGCCTGTGGGATAGAGGTTCCGCCAATCGATTGGATACCCCAGGCTGTACAGTGCACCCATTGAACTCAGCATGGTCAATCGTTCGGCATCCTTGCGTCGCAGCGATGGGAGCACGATCCCCTCCTGCCCCTCCTGCGTAAGACACTCAGCAATCGATGTGGCGAGAACAGGATGTGGGCCAACTTCGAGGAACAGGGTGTACCCGTCCTGGATCATATGTGCCATCGTTTCGGCAAACCGCACCGGATCACGTGCATTACCCCACCAGTAGTTGGTTGCGAAGGTCTGCTCATCGCATTCGAGTGTGGTCACCGTCGAATAGGCTGGGATGGTCGGCTGGCGCGGTTTGAGGTCCCTGAGTGATTCAAGCAATTCTTCTTTGATTGGGTCAAGTTTGTAACTATGATAGGGAATGTTGACTTTCAAAAAGCGATTGAAAATCTGCTGAGCTTCGAGTTTGTGCCCAAGTTCTGCGAGTGCCTGCCGATCACCGGAGAGTGTAACTGCCGAAGGACTGTTGATGGCACCGATGGAGATGCGATCCTCATAGCCATTCAGGAAGGACTTGGCCTGATCAACCGGTAAGCCCACAGCCATCATCGTGCCAGTGCCTGCCGTGCGTTGTTGCAGACGGCTACGGTGACAGGCAACGCACATGGCGTCGTTCAGATCGAGAATGCCAGAGGCGTAGGCAGCGCCGACTTCACCGACACTGTGACCGACCACGACATCAGGTGTGATACCCCACGATTGCCAGAGCGTAACCAGTGCAATCTGCAGCATAGCGTTGGCTGGTTGAGCAATTTCGGTTTCGGCCATGCGCGATTCGGCTTCGTCCTTAAACCACTCATTCAGCAATGACCAGCCAGCGTGCTGCTGGAATAGACGATCACATTCTTCAATCGTGTCACGAAACACAGGTTCTTGTGCAAAAAGCTCACGGCCCATCGCCCACCATTGAGGTCCCATGCCTGTGAACACAAAGGCAAGTTTGGGTTGGTTGCCTGGAATGGGGTGACCAGTGGCGATACCAACACTTTCGCTACCACTCACAAATGTATCGAGTTGTTCTATAAGGTGCTCACGGGAGTTGGCAGCAAGCGCCAGTCGGTATTCGTGATGGCTACGGCGCACACTGGCCGTGTACAACACGTCCCGTAAGCGCCACTCGGCCTCTGAAGTGCTAGCCAACCGCTCTCGATAGTTCTGTGCGAGGTCTCGCAGTGCATCGGGATGTCGAGCAGACAACGGCAGGAGCACAGGCACTGAATGATTTTCTACCACATCACTATCATTGTTGATTTTTTTGGTAGAGGGGGCTTCCTCTACTACCACATGCGCGTTGGTTCCCCCAAAGCCAAACGAATTCACACCCGCCAAGCGCGGACCATCGCAGGCTGGCCAGGGCTCCAGTGTGGTTGGTACACGAATGCACAACTGATCAAAGGGAATGTTTGCGTTGGGCGTGCGGAAATGGAGGTGTGGTGGGATTTGCTGGTGTTTGAGCGACAGGGCCACTTTGATTAGGCCTGCCACACCGGCAGCGGCTTCCAGATGACCGATGTTTGTTTTGCATGAGCCAATAACACAGGTCTCGTCAGCAGGACGACCCATCGCAAGAACGGTTGCCAGCGCATTCGCTTCCAGCGGATCACCAACGGGGGTGCCGGTGCCGTGCGCCTCGACATACTGGATTTGCCCTGGGGTTATGTTGGCGCGTCGGTACACATTGCGTAGCAGCGCTTCCTGTGCTTCCCGGCGTGGCACTGTGATACCGTTGGTGGGCCATCCTGGTTGATGCCCGTACCACGAATGACGGCGTAGATGGGATCACCATCGGCAAGGGCCTGCGACACCGGCTTTAACACCACGATACCGGCACCTTCACCACGGGCATAGCCGTTTGCACTGGCATCAAACGCTTTGCTATGACCATCAGGTGAGAGAAAGCCACCCTTCGACTCGGCGATCATATATTCTGGTGTAATCATGACATTGACACCACCAGCAAGCGCCATACTACATTCGCCATTCCAGAGACTCTGACACGCCAGATGAACGGCGACAAGCGAAGAAGAACATGCCGTGTCAACAGATAAACATGGACCACGTAGGTCGAAAATGTAGGCAAGACGCGCTGACAGGATGGTCATCATACTGCCAACCGCTGTATGCGTGTCAACCAATTCACGATCTTTGAATTGCAACACCTGATAGTCGAGGGTGAAACCACCGACAAAAACACCTACAGCAGTACCAGCAATAGCAGGAGCGACAATACCGGCATCTTCGAATGCTTCCCAACAAATTTCGAGCAGTAAACGCTGCTGAGGATCGATAAAATCTGCTTCACGTGGTGCAATGCCAAAGAATGATGGATCGAATTGATCGATTTCCTTGAGAAAACCACCATTTGGTGTGGTGAGTTTGCCTGGAATGCGCGTATCAGGATCGTAGAATGTGCGGATGTCCCATCGATTGGAAGGAACAGGAATAATCGCATCATATCCATCACGAAGGATCTGCCAAAAGGTTTCTGGGCTGTCTACATTGCCGGGAAAGCGGCAACCAATACCAATAATTGCAATCGGCTCACGCGGATATACTTTTGTTACATCGCTGGTCGATTGTTGCTCAAATAGACTTTGTTGCGTGTTCATGCACCATCCTCTTTACAGCACCGTCTTTCCATAGTATGTTGATGTCTATATGTTATATGAGCGCCAAACTAGGATATCAATATCAAAACATCTACTGATATTTACTTTATCTCTGCTATATGTATCTATCTTATTCCTAACTCGTAAAATTGAAATATCTCACTTCAGTATGTTAGATTTAATCAGGAATACCTCAATCGTTAAATTTGTCTTAATATCATTTATAGACACGTTTAATAGTGTGTGTCATTTTTGGTTGTGTTAAAGAATGACAGCACAAAAAACAGATCAATAGAAAATCCTGTTTTACGCATGTTTGTAACCACGTAAGTGAAGAGGCAATGGTATACTGAATTGGCTAAGTTATTTGCGGACGTATATTTTTTAGCCACAACAAGCATAGCAATGTTTTGAACTATCTGTGTTAATAATATTTCATTATTCGTAAATACTCCGCAACTAAAATCCAGCAGAATTAGACACCACAATCGGGATACTTGTTGTGTACAACAGCATGAAGCAAAAAAACAAACTTTACTTATCAACTAATCACTATAAAATCATGTTGACTCAGTTATATCATGTTAGTAACATATAACAAGATTAAAATTCACACTTTTGACTTAGCGTAGTTTAATACACACAGAGTCCTAAGATTATCCCAAATTAATGTTAAAATATTTCATCGGACCATAATCATATTGTGTCTACTTTTAAGGAAAGGCCCATATGTTAAAATACATTAAAATCTACGTCGGTGAATATATTGCAACAACGAGGATAAGCATCTTATTTTCATGTATATTATTATCGGACTAGACTGTTAATCAAATATACATTGTAGATAGTTCGGTATAGAGTTGAGGCTGTTGACCATAAAGGTATACCGATTTTAAAAAGAGCATAGAGCAGATGGCACCTATAGCATCATATGCTTGTAAGTAAATACAAACATGTGTAGCTGGTTACTACCATACTATCGATTTGCATACTGTGTAAGGAAAACTAACTAATCCAGTGGTAAATCGTGAATAACAAAATTTCAGGTGCTGTTGATGACGAATCATGTATGTTCATTTCCTTAGAAACAGCAAATCGATGTAGTATTTCACATACAGCTTTTATTCGCCCAGATATGAGAGCAGATCTATGGAAGTAGCACATACATCATATACGACACCATGGGTGATACTGTCAGAGACAAACCTAAACACACGGATGCGATTGTTTTGCTTTCCCTATGCTGGTGGAGGTGCATCATTGTTCCGCAACTGGCACCGCCATCTGCCATCAGATGTTGCAGTGTGTGCAGTACAACTACCTGGTCGTGAAAATCGTCTCTCCGAAACTCCATACACAGGCATGGACATGTTGGTAACAGATCTTGTTGATGCACTACGACCGATACTAAATAGACCTTTTGCGTTTTTTGGCTACAGTATGGGGGCTCTCATTAGTTTTGAGGTCGCACGTTACTTGCGTGAGTATCATGAACTTGCGCCTGAAATGTTGTTCGTTGCAGCACATCGTGGCCCCCAACTGCTGCATCCTGATCCGGTAACACATAACCTGTCTGATGAAACATTCATCGACAAACTGCGTCGCATGAAAGGTACGCCTCGCGATGTGTTGAACAATACTGAACTCATGGCACTACGGCTACCAACTCTCCGCGCTGATTTTACGCTCTGTGGAACCTATACCTATCTTGATGCACCACCACTTGACTGTCCTATTTCAGCTTTTGCTGGAACACGCGACACCATTGCACCAAAAGCAGTCGTTGATACGTGGCGTGAGCAAACGTGTAACACCTTCTCATTACGCTTAATTGCCGGAAATCATTTTTTTATCCATAGTGCACTACCAACCATGTTATGGGCAGTTGAACACGACCTTCAGGAATAATAACTACACTCAGATATATCTGCTCATTCCTTTTATTGCTGCACAAAGCCCATTCTGCTATGTCGAAAGACCGTGCTATAATAGAGCATCAATATCAAAAATAACTGTATTTTTGCTTTTTGCAGCACCTCTATATAGGAAAGGAGCATGCTGTGGCAATCCCCGATTTTCGCAATGAGCCATTCACTGATTTTTCTCAACCAGAAAATGCGGAAGCGATGCGTCACGCGCTGGAGAGCGTACGCGCAGAGTTCGACAAAACATACCCATTGTTGATTGGCGGCGAACGCATTACTACCGAGCAAACCATTGCATCACGTAATCCGGCAAAACCAGATGAGGTGGTAGGGAGAACGGCCAGTGCAACGGTTGAATTGGCCAACCGTGCCATTGCCGCTGCTACCGAAAGTTTCGCGACATGGCGGCAGGTAGCACCAGAAGAACGTGCTCAGTATATCTTCAAAGCTGCTGCTGAATTACGACGACGCAAGTTCGAGATGGCAGCCTGGCTGGTTTATGAGGTCAGCAAAAGCTGGGCTGAGGCAGATGGTGATGTTGCAGAGGCCATCGATTTCTGTGAGTTTTACGCCCGTGAAATGTTGCGCCTCGCCGGACCACAGCCTGTGTACCAATTGCCTGGTGAGCGGGACGAATTACACTACATTCCGCTTGGTGCAGGGGTATCTATTCCACCCTGGAATTTCGCATGCGCGATTATGGTGGGGATCACCGTCGCACCAATTGTGGCAGGAAACACGGTCGTGCTGAAACCTGCCTCGACCGCACCAATTATCGCGGCGAAGTTCGTCGAGATTTTAGAGCAGGTGGGTCTCCCGCCAGGGGTTGTCAACTATCTCCCAGGACCAGGCAGCAGCGTTGGTGATGCACTGGTAGACCATCCCCAAACCCGCTTTATTGCCTTCACCGGATCAAAAGAAGTTGGCCTGCGTATTTTCGAGCGTGCTGCTCGTCATCAACCTGGCCAGAAATGGCTCAAGCGCACAGTGCTGGAAATGGGCGGGAAAGATACCATCGTGGTGGATGAAACAGCCGATCTCGATGTAGCTGCCGATGGAGTGGTCTCCTCAGCCTTTGGCTTTCAGGGGCAAAAGTGTTCTGCCTGTTCACGAGTCGTGGCAGTTGAGCAGGTCTACGATGATCTGCTGGCCAAAGTGGTTGAGCGAACCCAAAAGATTACGGTCAGTGATCCATCACAGCCAGATACCTTTATGGGTGCCGTAATTGATGAGAAAGCATTTGACAAGATACGCAGTTATATCGATATCGGCAAAAAAGAGGGACAACTTGTCCTTGGTGGAGAAACCCATGGTGAGGGGTATTTCGTTTCTCCAACCATTTTCTCCAATATTGCGCCAGAGGCTAAGTTGTCACAAGAAGAGATATTTGGACCGGTACTCGCATTTATGAAAGCAAGTAATTATGATGACGCTTTAGACATTGCGAACAATACGGAATATGGTCTGACAGGAGGGGTCTTTACCCGTGATACGGATCGCATGGATCGCGCGCGTAACGAGTTCCACGTCGGAAACTTGTACTTCAATCGCAAGATCACGGGTGCAATGGTTGGAGCCCATCCTTTCGGCGGGTTTAACATGTCTGGAACCGACTCAAAGGCCGGTGGACCAGATTATCTTTTGCTCTTCCTGCAAGCAAAGAGTATTGCTGAAAAGGTGTAAAAGCATCGGTAAAACCCACTGTTTGCGATGATGAAGATGGGCGTATTCCGCCCATTTTCATTACACTAATGATCCATAGTTTTATTATCCGTTTGAAGTATGTGAAAGAGTTATAATTTTGGAAACCATCTTAGAAGAACTTACTACACATCTCGGTGAGATTAATGATCTCGAGTCAATCAATGCACTGCTTGAGTGGGATCAAATAACCTACATGCCTCCACAGGGGGCAACGGCCCGTGGACGGCAGATGGCAACACTCAGCACTCTTGTGCACACGAAACACACTGATCCAGCCATTGGACGCCTCCTCGAAAAGCTTCACACGTATGAAGAGCAACTCCCTTATGAGTCAGATGAGGCGAGCCTGATCCGCGTTGCACGACGTGATTATGAGCAGTGGATACGTGTACCATCAGCATTTATAGCAGAATTTTCGAACCATCTTTCTGAGTCATATACTGCGTGGCTTGCCGCCAGAGAAGCCAATAACTTTACTGTCGTTCAGCCATATGTTGAGAAGACACTGGAGTTGAGTCGCCAATATAGCACGTTTTTTCCTGGTCACGATCATAGTATCGATCCACTCATCAACCTGAGCGATTATGGTATGAGCGCTGCTACCATCCGCTCACTATTCACCGAGTTACGACAACACCTGGTACCTATCGTCCATGCTATCAGTGAACAACCTGCCATCGACGATTCGTGTCTGCACCAATACTTCCCTGAAGACCAGCAGTTGGCTTTTGGCAATGAGGTTATTCAGCGGTTGGGCTACGACTTCGAGCGTGGGCGACAGGATAAAACGGTCCATCCTTTTATGACAAAGTTTTCGCTTGGCGATGTACGTATCACCACCCGTATTGATGAAAACTATCTCAACGAAGCATTATTCAGCACCATTCACGAAGCAGGCCATGCCCTGTATGAGCAGGGTATCAATAGGGCCTTTGAGAGGACGCCACTCGCAGTAGGGACATCGTCCGGAGTCCATGAAAGCCAATCGCGGTTGTGGGAGAATATGGTTGGTCGGAGTGAACCTTTCTGGCATTATTTTTATCCCAGATTACAGGCGGCCTTCCCGCAACAGTTAGCCCATGTTCCCATCACAACCTTCTATCGAGCTATCAACAAAGTAGCATGTTCGCTCATTCGTACGGATGCAGATGAAGTGACCTATAACCTCCATGCTATGCTCCGCTTTGATTTAGAGTTAGCATTACTTGAAGGTACACTACACATATGTGATCTTCCAGAAGCCTGGAATGCACGCTACCAAACTGATCTAGGGATTGTCCCCTCTGATGATCGTATGGGGGTACTTCAGGATATACACTGGTATATGGGATATATCGGTGGGGCTTTTCAGGGCTATACTATTGGAAATATATTAAGCGCTCAATTTTTTGAGGCGGCCCAGAAAGCACATCCCACTATTACCTCCGAGATAGCACAGGGAGAATTTGATACACTTCACAACTGGCTTAGAATGCATATTTACGCTCATGGGCGCAAATTCACCGCAGATGAAATCGTCGCACAGGCCACTGGCCAGCCTTTATCAATTGAGCCATATATGAATTATTTACGATCTAAATACGAAAAACTCTATATACTGTAAACAAAACCGCAAAATAAGGGCATATAACCTGATATCTCTATTATAAAATGCAGAAAATCATCGTAATAAATAGGCACAGAGCAAGTGGCATTGTTCTGTGCTTTTTGTTTGTATAACTAGATGGAACTTTTTAAGCTACTGCTCCGTCCTTGATACAGGTAATAAATTGTACCTACAGGAAATATCGCATAAATACTACAATACTGCCAAGGAGGCATCCAAAATGTCACAACGTCTCACCATAATCACAAGTGTTTCAACAATTGTTTTGTTGATAGCTGCGTTGGTTATGCTTGTAAATGTCTTGAATGTTCGACCGGCAACCGCTCAGGCTGAGGTAGGGGTCACAGGAATGCGCCAGGTGACCGTCGTGGGGAATGGAGAAATCAAGGGTAAACCAGATACTGCCACTATACAAATTGGTGTTGTCACAGATGCCCCAAGTTCTCAAGAAGCACTTGCACAGAACAACGAACAGGCCCAGGCCATTCAGGCTCGAATGATTGAACTTGGGATTGCTGAAGAAGACATACAGACAAGCAATTTCAACATTTATCCTAACTATAATTCCAATGGTGAACAGATTACCGGTTATACCGTCAACAATAGTGTTATGGTGACCATTCGCTCACTTGATGAGGCTGGCACACTCCTAGATCAAGTGGTACAAGCGGGAGCAAATAACGTGTACGGGATTACTTTCCAGGTAGACGATCCACAAGAGCTGTACAGTCAGGCGCGTACACGAGCGATGCAGGATGCACAGACTCGTGCTACAGAGTTTGCCTCGGCTGGTAATGCCTCAGTCGGTGAAGTGCTCGTTATCACAGAGAATATTGGAAGCGAACCACAAATAGAGTTTGCACGTCTAGATTCAGAGGCTATGCAAGGGGCTGACGCTGTTCCAATCGAACCTGGACAACAAACCTTTACCGTTAATGTGCAGGTCACATTTGAACTCCAATAACCCGCAATAAAACAACGCAAACGATAGTGCAGAAATGGCAAGGTGTAGGTAGTAATGAAGAGGTACATATACGTACATGTATTAAGCCAACAATGTAGTACGTGTTGCAAGAATATCATTGATACGAGCGACAAGTGTATACATATCAAATGGTTTAGTCATCACACCTACGACATTTGGTAACCCTTGCCACATCTGCACATCACGTTGTGTCAAAGCAGCAGAGAGAATCATAACCGGAATATCAGCAGTAGAAGAGTGGTTTCGGAGATCAAGATACACATCCATACCTTGACGATTAGGCATGTTCACATCAAGCAAAATAATGGTGGGACGGTGAGCAACCGCGACAGATAAGCCTACTTCACCATCAGGAGCCTGCATTACTTCTATGCCCTGATGATCACACATAAGCTTGACTAACGTTCGAATATTGTCGTCATCATCAATAACTAACACACGACATGTAGCTCCCCCCATAACCATACCTTTCCATTCTCTAATTTTTCACATTTAAAACAGCCCTTATATATTCCAACAACAAACAGCTATTATTAGTTATGGTCTTGCGATGAGAACATGATGAGAGAGGGCTGAAAGCTTCTAATAGTGTTGGTAGCACATGATGTTATATCACCCTGACACATGAGGCAGAACCGCAATTTACGTCTCTGTTAAACCCTGTTGACGGACAGTTTCCAGATGAGGCCCACGACCAATACGAATGAGACCGAAGAGTTCTTCTTGCTCAACGACCACAGCCTGACGCTTAAGCAGTTCCAGAAGCGACCACAGCGCCACAATAATCTCAATACGATAAGTTTGAAGTGAAAGCACATCATCAAAACAGATCCATTCCTGTTGGATCAGCCGATCTTGAATACGTGATGCCATTTCGGGAACCGTCATTATTTTGGGGGTGGGCAAGGGAACCGTTGGCAACTCAAGTGGAAGAGTCAGTTGCAGACGTTGTTGAATTGCCGCGAGAAGTTCGCCTACGGTCACATCAAGTTTGTCAGCCGATCTGGCTTCGGGAAGAGGTGGAGCATCTTGTCGTGTATATGAACGATACCCATGTTCCTGCCAGGTTTGCAGTAATGTTGCCACCTGTTTGTAACACTGATATTCACGTAGCTGTTGGATCAGTCGCTCACTATCATCAACCGTGTCCGCTGAAGCATTGGCTGCATTTGGTCGCGGCAATAATGCCCGTGATTTAATCAACAACAATCGTGCTGCCAACACCAGAAACGCGGATAATGCCGCTGGATCAGGGGCACTCCAGTTACGCACGTGCACCACATACTGGTCGGTCACCTGCGCTAATGCAATCGTCGTGATATCCAACTCTTCACGTTCTATCAGACGTAACAAAAGTTCAAGGGGTCCTTCAAAAGTTGGAATTTGGACGGTGTAGTTGAGTTCGTCAATAAACATATTGTTTCAGAGATGGCTAGCATAGAAACTGCTATAAGAGTTTACCACATCAAACAGACTCTTTAGTTTTGATTATCGGCCCATTGTAACGCTTGGGTATAAGGTGTTTGTCTGTGATCGGCGTAATCACGTAAGAGGGAGACGATATCAGATGAGCCACCTGCCGCCTGAACAAGCTGCACACTACGTAATTCATGGGTGTGATGAATTACAAAGGGTGAACATATTCCACGCCCTTTGGACACTGCCAGCGTATAGAGTTCAGGCATAAAACGCTCTAGTATCACAAAAATACCGTAGTACACTAACGGGATAGTTCGGCCATTATTGTCAACTTTACCACAATCGTGAAGGAGGGCCGCACGAAGCAACGTGGAGTCGTGGTATCCGTTACGAACTAATGTAGTATACACATCAATGCAATGACGTTGATCAAAATACGCCATTCTCTTGAACAACAACAATTCACAATCAGTAAGGTGTTGTTCAACCAGATTCTGCTCTTGCTGTGTTATACGCCCTGTGGTGGCCCGAAAAAGTTGATAGAGGCGATAAAACCTGCCCATAACTGCCTGAACTCTGTTAGCTAACGTACGTTGTGCATAGGTCGAGTAGTGTACCTAACCCAGAATTTCATCGACCTGTGCCGCTAAACTGAAGTCTTTTTGTGTTAACCCACCTGCATCGTGGGTTGTTAACACCAACATCACTTTGTTATAACGAATATCTACATCAGGATGATGGCCTGCCGCTTCTGCAAGAAATGCCACATGTGTGACAAAGGCAACCGCTGCCGGGAAAGAACTAAACTGAAAGATTTTGCTAATCATGTTTCCCTGAAGGCGCCAACTACCTAGTTGATCGACTTGTTCTTGAATCACTGTATCGCTTAATTTTTCTGCCATAAGGACTCATCTCCTATACAAAAAACAGATGGCACGTAACAAACAGCAAAATGCTGTTCTTCACGTGCCACATGGGACAGTATATGACTGCGATTAGTCTAGATATCCACGAAGCTTTTTACCTAAATAAGGATGGCGCAATTTTCGTAGTGCAACAGCCTCAATCTGGCGAATGCGTTCACGTGTGATGCCAAACTCGACACCGACTTCCTCTAATGTACGATAACGACCATCTTTTAAGCCATAACGCAATTGAATAATCTTACGTTCACGCTCAGGCAGCTTTTTAAGTACTTCTTCGATTTGTTCACGAAGCATAGTGGCAGCTGCGGCATCAGCCGGTGCCCCAATGCGGTCGTCTTCAATAAAATCTCCCATACGCCCTTCGCCCTCCTGACCAACAGGCATTTCGAGCGAGAGAGGATGCATGGATGCTTCGAGTGTTCTACGCACTTTCGTAGGACTAATACCCATAGCGTCAGCGATCTCTTCAGGAGATGGCTCACGCTGCATAGCTTGTTGCAATTTGTGTGACGTACGTTTGACATGACTAATAGCCTCACCCATATGGACAGGGAGACGAATAGTGCGGCTCTGATCTGCAATGGCACGTGTGATCGCCTGGCGAATCCACCATGTGGCATAGGTCGAGAATTTATGACCCTTTGTGTAATCAAACTTCTCAACCGCCCGCATCAAACCAATATTACCCTCTTGCACCAGATCCATCATTGTCAAGCCGTAAGAGGTGTACTTCTTCGCAATTGACACCACAAGGCGTAAGTTTGCCTGGATCAAATGCTGGCGTGCATCATCCCGACCATTGACTTGACGTTCAAGTTCACGCCGCTCACCCCAAGAGGAAAAATCGGCGCAATCAAGGCGATGTTGTGCAATATCACCTGATTCCATCTGCTTGGCAAGTGTCACTTCTTGTTCTGCTGAGAGCAGCGATACTTGACCAATTTCTTGAAGATACATACGAACAGGATCATCAAGCGCGATGTCGGCAAGTTCATGGATCTCGGAAAAAATGTCATCATCGAGCGAATGAGATCCATCCGTTGAATCAACCTCGTCAGGATGTTCAACTACTCGAATGCCTTCCGCTTGAAGAGCTGCGTAAAGCTGATCAATGTCAACTATATGCAACTCGGGCTGAGGAAGCGCCTCAAGTATGTCACTATAAGTAAGGTAGCCCTGAGTACGCGCTACCTCAAGCAATTGCTCGAGCATCTGCGCCCTCTCCTGTAGCAAAAATTTACTTGATGAGATGACCATATTTGTTGCTCTTGTTAGACATATTACACGATGTGTCAAGAGTTTTGTGTAATAATGTCGTGTTTGTGAAATACATCACCGAGCTCGCCTTTTTTTTGCCAACAAGATGGGGCTGAGAGTAGGCTTACTCAAAGCCCCGAACGATTTTTGACTGTAAAGGGACGCGAGCGCGGCACCCCGCTAGATATTGAATCAATATACCATTAGTACTATATCAAAGTCAACCCCCTTTGTCCACCAATTCTTCGACATGTTATCCACTTTATCCACATGTGCAGTACAGGATTGCAAAGATATAGAACAAATGTTTTCAACAAAATCCACATTCTTTTTGACATGGATCAGAAAACAGCTTTTTGAAAAAATCACTTGACAATGATGTATCATCCACATACGATTTTAGTATAAGGACTATAGTTATGCAAAAAACCTTCTTACAACGACTGGCACATACCAGTCAGAGTCATCACAGCTTGTTATGTGTCGGCCTTGATCCAGATCTGACACAGCTTCCGTCTACAGTGCGCGCTGATACAGACCCAGTCTATGCATTCTGTACCCGCATTATCGAGGCGACAGCGGATCTTGTTTGCGCTTTTAAGCCCAATATTGCTTTTTTCGAGGCATTAGGGACAACAGGTTTTGAAACACTCCAACGCGTTATCCAAACCATACCCAATCATATTCCTGTTATTCTCGATGCAAAACGTGGAGATATTGACTCAACTGCAAAGGCATATGCCCATGCTATCTTCGATATTTTAGGAGTGCATGCTGTAACCCTTAATCCCTACCTTGGCAGTGATGCACTCGAGCCATTCCTACAATACCAGGATCGCGGTTGTATATTGTTATGTAAAACGTCTAATCCTGGCAGCGCAGACATACAGGACAAGCGGTTGGAAGATGGTCGTCCTCTCTATTTAGAAGTTGCACGTCAGGCCCGCGATACGTGGAATACGTACAACAATGTTGGTTTGGTCGTCGGCGCAACCTACCCTGCCATTATTCAAGAAGTACGCGATGTCTGTCCTGATTTGCCCTTCCTCATTCCTGGTGTAGGAATGCAGGGAGGGAATCTCACGGCTACAGTACAAGCAGCGGTGACTTCACATCATCAACATGCCGTGATCAATGTATCACGTAGTATTTTGTATGCTTCTGCAGAAGATAACTTTGCTGAGGTAGCACGTAATAAGGCGCTATACTTTCGCAATGCCATAAACGACGCACTCGTCGGAGTCAAATCAGAATAGCGGCGCAGAATCTATGTATCTTGACATCCTTGCCAGTGAAATGCGTATGCACGTTGCACAGGAGCGCCAATTGTTACGCCGATTATCGCGTTATGTTTTTCCGCTCCTCATTTTGCCAATGGGTTTTGTATCAGCGCAGGTTGTGCGCGACTGGCAGGGATTGCTTATTGGGGGACTCACGCTCGCCGTATTGCTAGCCCACATCGCATTACTCTCGCGGCCACTACTTACACGAGGACGCACCAACATTCGTGACATTCAGTATTATCTTGGTGTAACAACTACATACAGACGACGATCTTTCGCCCCCGTCATCCCATTACTTATTCCCTCTGCTATAATACTTGTGCTAAGTATGACCATAGCATCACCTGTTATTCTCGCAGATGTTGCGGTCTGGCAACGCCTCCTCGTCATTCTACTAGGATTAGTCATTCTATGGACTATCTGGGAACAATTAATTGCGATTGTGTCTGTACTGGATAAACTTGAGCAAGCAAGTGTCTATCAACGTCATGTCAGTGATTTCGCTGTCAAACACGTGCAAAGGCCTCAAAAAAAGATCATACGCCAGGTAGGCTTACTTGACTCAACAAGTGCCGAGCGAATATTCCGTTTACCGTTTCCTCCTATCACTCTTTCACCAGCCGCCCAGGCTTTATTACGTATAGAAGCATATCTTTTATTACACGAGAATCCAGATATCACGGATCAGGAACTTACCAAAATCCTTCATGAGTTTGCACAACTGATGTTCCCGTACGAACTTCGCCATCGATTATCACCTCCTGTAGGTGGTAAGATCTACTTACCCATCTCCACCGGAGGTGTCCTCCCAGCACTCTTACGAGACACAGTACGTTGTTTTGGCATGGACGGCGGGTACTCAGCTTCCCTTGGAACCTGACTCATCCGATGACTCCCAGCCTATTCATATCACATAGCAGCACGTTTGATGGATGCACTTACTGCTCTTCGTTTGCTGCCTGAAGGAAGCGTTTTACCACATCACCTCACTATTCAAGGCGATCTTGGGCAAGACTCACATATGTTGAGTTTACTCCATCTTGCAGCTACACCACTCATTATGCAAGAACGACCAGGGAACATGCAAGACGACCAACGCTCTTTCATCATGCGCGGTGGTGGTGTACTTGACACAATGGATGGTCGCGGACAAATAGCAGGTGCTCGTACAGACTTTATTGACGGTTTTCTAGTCATAGGAGTACCAGAATTAGCTGACATCGAACAGCTTACTATTCACCGTATCAATTTACGCATCAAACAAATACTTGCCTATGGTATTTATGCGGCTGACCGTACCCCTGTCCAACAATCAGCCACAGAAGCAGCCGTAGCCGCTGCCTACCTCCGCTTTCGGAGTGATCTACGACAACTGCTGGAACAACGAGGACTGCAGAAGACAATGAACATAGACTGGATCGATGGTTCATGGAATGAGATTTGGCCCTGGATCAACCACCTTAACACACTCAAAGAGTAAGATCCTCATTTTCTTGCACAAATTCAGTCACTTCGTGATCACTCACTCGACTCGATTGAACAGTTGGTAACTCATCCTATCGTGTAACAACACGGCTATAGATGCGGAAAATCGGCCTAAAGTCGGAATATGCTATAATTAAAATAGTGTATGATGAATATCTAGTACGCCTCCGCTGTATGTTTGCGGAGGTGTTCTCTTTCATCGAGATCAAGGATAATGATATGGCCAAAAGTACATCTGGTAATCAGACAATTGCTGATAACCGTAAAGCACGCCATGACTATTTTATAGAAGATAGTTATGAGGCAGGTTTAGTGCTTACTGGAAGTGAGATCAAATCGATCCGTGATCGGCGTATCAATTTACGCGGAGGATACGCACGTGTTGTAAATGATGAGGTGTGGCTCTATGAAGTCCATATTTCTCCCTACGAACAATCTGGAACTCACTTTAATCATGAACCAACACGTCCACGCAAATTGTTGCTACGTAGTCGCGAGATCAGTCGAATTGTCGGGTTAATAGAGCGTCAGGGATACACATTAGTACCTTTACGACTCTACTTTAAGGGGCGTCGAGCAAAACTTGAACTAGGGCTTGCCCGTGGGAAGAAGTTGTATGATAAACGTGATACTATTGCTCGTCGAGAGGCACAACGCGATATGGATCGCGCAATAAAGGATCGTAATCGGAGTTAATCAGCAACAGCATGACTGTAAGATTTAAGCATTATCTTGATTGGCATAGGTTGCGTCCACGTTTACACTCAGTTCCTCAAGACGATAACCTATTCCCCGTACCGTATGAATGAGAAGTGGGTTAGACGGGTCCGTTTCGATCTTTTCTCGCAACCAACGAATGTGTACATCAATTGTGCGATGAGAGCCAATAAAACCTTCTCCCCAAACCTGTTCAAGCAACACTTCACGTGATAAAGCCATTCCGATATTGTCCATTAAGCAAGCTAATAAATCAAATTCTTTGTGGGACAATGCAACCTCCCTGTTTTTGAACCACACTCTGCGACTGCTGCGATCAAGCCGAAGTGGTCCAGTACGGAGAACATCTGATGGCGGTTGCCGTTGTCGAGTACTCCAACGTAGCGTTGCCCGTATGCGAGCCAACAATTCACCCAAACTAAATGGCTTAACGATATAATCATTCGCACCCAATTCAAGGCCAGTAATAACATGAGACTCATCACTCAGTGCGGTCAGAATGATGATAGGCGTAGCTATTTCCTTGGACAAAATGCGGCAGATTGAGAATCCATCAAGCCCTGGGAGCATCAGATCCAAAAGAATCAGATCTGGTTGAAGATTGCGCGCTCTATCGAGACCAGTGATCCCATCAAGCGCAGACTCAACCTGGAATCCTGCTTGCTCCAGGTTGTATTGTAGGGTTTCGACAAGAACCTGATCATCCTCGATAACAAGAATAGTCGTCATATAGATTGTTTGGATTGTGTATTGTAATTTCTATGTCTATTGCCGAATAATACTGTAGTCGAAAGATATTAAGTTTATGTTATCTGGCCGTTAAAATCGGCTCCTACATCCTATCATAAAGGTCTTTACAAAAAAGATACCATCTCGTTGGTTTATCGATTAACCTGTATCTTGACGTAGCGATCTGCCGATCGGTATAATACCGACAGTAATAAATAAAGCATCCTAACGCGCATTTCCTCCCGATATTAGCTGACAATCATAATCCCAAACAGGTAATATATCTAGCCAGAGAGGACCAATTATGTACCAACCTCCTATTGATATGATACGAGCGGTACGCGGCACACAAAATCCTTTAGATGAAGTGGAACACAAGATTCGCGCAACCATTTTTGGGCAGGAGCGGGCAATTGAAGCAGTCGTTCGTCTATTAAATCGTGCTCGTTATGGTTTTTGTGCTGGAAACATCCGCCGTCCACGAGCAACTCTGCTGTTTCTCGGCCCAACCGGGGTCGGGAAAACAGAAACCGCTCGACAGCTTGCCCATTTGCAACGACCAGATGGTGAAGCATTTCTGAAAATAGATTGTTCACTGTTTAGTCAAGGACACGAGGTCTCAGCGTTAGTAGGAGCACCCCCATCATACGTAGGTCGTGATCAGAAACCACTACTCAATCCAGATATCATCGAGCAAGAAAATAGTATCGTACTATTTGACGAGATTGAGAAAGGCCAACCAGAGTTATGGAATATTCTGCTCCAAATTATGGAGGATGGAGAAGTTCTATTACTCAACGGTGGTCGTCGCGTATCCTTTCAGAATAGCATTGTCATCTTAACCACGAACATTGGCGCCAAAGAGATGGTTGATTTTCTTGATAACCGTACCATCGGATTCCGTACCCCAAACCAGGATGTTGAGTCTACGGGCCAGCAAATTTATCAGATCGGGTTTGAGGCACTCCAACGTGTCTTTCAACCAGAGTGGATCAATCGTATTGATGAAATCGTAGCTTTTCGCCCACTCTCGAGCGATACACTGCGGGCAGTGCTTGAGCGTATGCTTAATGAGGCCAACAGACAATATCTGCGCCATGGTATTAAAGTTGAACTTTCAGATGAAGCCAAAGAATACATTCTCCAAAAGGGATTTGAACCACGATTTGGGGCACGGCCACTACGACAACAGTTGCTGAAATTAGTTGAAGCTCCGCTTGCTGACTTCATGGCATCTGGTGGTATTCCCGAGGGCAGCCGAATCATTGTCACATACACAGGCATCGACTCATTTGACTCAGCACTTGAATTCTTCTACGAACCTGTTCCAGAGCTCCTTCAACAAGCAGAAGAGCTACGCGCAAGTGAGGTTGGTCGTCCAAATAGTGATGGACCACAACAACCAAGCGTCGGGTTAGCAACAGATCGAGGAAATACGTTTGAAAATACAGCCTCGCATATAGGAACACGCGGCCCCCGTATTACACCTCGCCGCAACCACGAAACGGATCGTAACAACGAGCTATAGGTCAAACCGACCACAAAGCAGCCACTAAATACCCATTGAGCACTATCCACACCAGATGCTTAATGGGTATTTTATACCGCCTTGTTCATCCGCTTTTCGACTTCATCCCGTGTGGGAACATGGCTTACCCCAATCCCTTCAACGCTAGCCGCAGCAACACAGGAAGCTATACGAGCAGCACTCAGTGGATTATGGCCCTCGTGTAAAAAGACTACTAGTGCTGCTGCAAATACATCTCCTGCACCCGTTGGATCGATCTCATGGGCGGTAACTGCAGAAATGTGATGGGGGACTCCTTCCAAAAACAGGGTCGACCCACGAGAGCCACGTGTTAAGGCCACCAGTTTGCATGTATGTGCATAGTGTGCCACAAGATCCTCATCGCCCTGAACATCTTCAATACTGACAACAAGTACATCAATACGTGAAAGTAATTCTGGTACTGGCAACCATGGTCTGTACTGAACAGGGGTTGGGATCTGTGAGTCCCATGCACGCATCCAACCTTGCGGGGTAACACCAAGTAGCGCGTTGGGAAATGCAAAAATAAGATCTTCTGGTAACTCTTGCAGCATAGGTCCAAGATGAACAATTGGAGCGTCACACCACGTATGAGGGATGTCTGCCATTGCTATAGGACCAGCGACAGCATGGAGCATCTGTTGTCGACCGTACATGGTATAACGATTCTCAAATGTTAGTGGTGTGGGGGCAGGATGGAACACAACCTCAATCCCTGTGGGCCAGTCTGATGGTAACTTCGCAGAAGCCGAAACGACGGCAACAGATTTACCCAAACGGTGCGCTGTCAGGGCAGCATACAAAGACGTGCCACCAGGAATAAAGTTTCCATCGGGTAGCACGTCTCTGGTGAAATGCCCAAGTAGGAGATAATCAGGAGGTTGTTTCATAAAGTTCTGATACTATCAACGCTCCTATGATTTAGCAGGATAAATAATGACTTTACGCGTATCACCCTCACCAGCACTTTGGGTATAGACAGAATTATCACTTCGCAGTGCCAGGTGCACAATACGCCGTTCGTAAGCCCCCATTGGCTCAAGAGCAATGGAACGCCCACCCTGACGCACACGCTCTGCCATACGTCGTGCCAAACCCTCCAACGACTCCTGTCGGCGCTGACGATAGTTCCCAACATCAACAACAATTTGAGGCCATTTTTGTACTTTACGGCTCACAAGCAAATTGACCATAAATTGGAGGGAACGCAATGTTTCACCACGCCGACCGATGAGCAAGCCCATTGCTTCTTCATCAGCACCCTCTACATGGAGTGTGAGAGTCTCTTCGGTATCGCCATGCTGCCCTGGAACACTCGAGCGTACGGCCGTTACATAGCCATGGGTATCCATGGCTTCAAGCAGATCTTCCAGCACACGCCGTGAGATCTGGTCAAGTTCAGACCAATCAGCAGCCGGGCGTTGTTGCTGTGTGTTTGGCTCCTCATCTTCAATAGCGGTCACGCGCACGAGCGCTTCCTCATCTTCACTACCCGCTTCCAGCACTTCAATGGCTACCTCGTCCCGATCTTTGCCAAGTTGGTCCAGCGCCAGTTGGATCGCTTCTGCGACTGTGCGCGCGCTGATCTCTATGCTCTTCATATAATCCTCGCAGAGCAGCTTCACTGCGTATGTTCATCTTCTTAGATGTTATCGTCGGCGTGCTCGACGCCGACGCGAATTGCTCGGGCCTACTACAGTACGATTTGATGTTTTTGATTGTTGTGAGTCAACTTCAGTATCAGGTTCTTCTTCAATCGATGTATCTCGTTCAGCTAATGGGCCAAGAACACCCCAAAAGTCACGTTTCGGCGTGTCTTCCACAGACGTGTCAACTAATGCAGAAGTCCCCGCCGTTGCGGTGGCTGTCTGTGGCAATTTGGGTGGGAAAAGACCAGCATCAGTAGGTAGAAACTTGAGATAGTTCGCGAGTGAACCCCAACCAGATATAACATATTGTTGAATAACTGAAAGAATACTACCGGCAACCCAGTAAATCACAGCACCACTGGGAAAGATAAATCCAATATAACCAAATACAAGTGGTAAGAATAGCATGGATTGGGTCATGGCTTTTTGCTGTGGATCTTGCACCCGTGGCATTGCCATCAATTGTACCAATAGTTGGAAGATAACCGACAGTATTGGTAAGATGTAGTATGGATCGGGTTCACCTAAATTTTCGAGCCACAAGAACCCACCCGACAGTCTTGAACCTTCCACCGTAGCTGCGAGAGCTGACACATCCACAGTATTGCTGGTGTTCTGAACCACATCAAGCATGGATCGCACAACAGCTGATGGGACCGAAGCCTCGGTGAGATGCAAGATAGCCTGATAGACACCAATAAAGATGGGAAGTTGCAAAAGCATCGGCAGACAACCACCGACCGGATTCACTTTGTTGTCCCGATACAATTTCATCGTCTCTTCTTGAAGTTTGCGTGCATCTTTCCCGTGTTTGCGCTGTAGCTCTTTGAGAAGTGGTTGTAATTCCTGCATCCTGCGCGTTGACTGGAGCGATTTGAACGTCAATGGCAAGATGACAAGGCGAGCAACAATGGTGAACAAAATAATAGCTACACCAGCATTGCCACTAAAATTATACAGTATTAAAAGAAAATTCTCTAAAAGATCAACAAATGCACTCCAGATACCACCCATAAAAGACTACCTTAATCACTTTGTAGATTCAGGAATGTTGTGCCAGAGCCCTGCCTGTTGCAACACATTTTCAACTGCATCTTGAATGTTGATAAATGCAATTGTAGCAGTCGCAGGTGATCGAATCACAAAAACAACATCCCATCCTGGTTTAATATGATGATACACCAGTCGCACAGCTTCACGCACACGGCGCTTGGCTCGATTACGTACAACAGCAGAACCTAGCCGTTTACCAACCACAAAACCACATCGCGTAGTATGGCGCCGCGTGGGCGCAACTCGAAGCACAAACAAAGGGTGCTCCCAACCGCGACCACCGCGTCGTACCCTTTGAAATTGGTCTGGTCGCCGGAGACGGTAGACACGCTTCATTGGATTGCCGGGGGATGTATGGAACATACCACACAATCATAAAACTGATAACTTACCGATGACCTCGACGTACGGCACGTCGATCGTCGCTTACTGTTAATCGATGACGACCACGCAGCCGCCGCCGTTTGATTACTGCACGCCCATCTTTATCTGACATACGATGCAAAAACCCATGTTTGCGTCGGCGTGGAATGCGTTTGGGTTGCCAAGTTCGTTTAGGCATGATGTACTTTTCCTGTCCTCCAATATATTCCAAAACAATACAGGCATGCTCACATTTATGTGATACTAACAGAGCCTGCTTTAATACTGGGAACTAGCGCAAGAGAATTATGACATAGCGCGTAGAACTGCCACATTATATATACGAACAAAGCACGCTGTCAAATGATGGGATACCAAGGAGTTTGTGGTGTTTGCTATTTTAGCCATGGAACATCTCTTGATACAACGTATAGCGATCTTTCGCCACTTGTTCCCACGTAAAATGTTGACGAGCATGGCGATGTGCACGGGTACCTAACTCATGTCGTAAATGTGGCTGATCAAGCAGAAGATGGACAGCCACGGCTAACATGCGTATGTTCCCCTCTGGAAAAATAAGTCCGTTCTCCCCTACAACTTCCGGAATGGCACCGCTGGAACTGCCGATGACTGGCACACCACACATACTTGCCTCTGCAATAACTCGGCCAAACTGCTCTTTCCAACGAGGGGTTGTACGTGACGGAACAATCAATATATCCATAGCATTTAAGTAGCGTGGAACATCAACGCGGTTGATAGCCCCGGTCAAGATAAGGCGGTCGGCGACGCCAAATTGTTGCGCTAAATGCTTAATCTCACTTGATACTCCACCACCAACAATGAGGAGACGTGTATTCATGGGAAGGGATGACAACGCATAAATAATATCCTGAATGCCTTTTTCTGGACTTAATCGTCCCAGATAGCCCAACACTGGTTGATCAAGCGCGATACTAAATGTTGCGCGTATGCTGGCACGCGCTTCAGGGGATGGATAAAAAATAGCAGGATCTACCCCTGGAGGATTTAGTACAACCTGTCCACAGTATCCTTTGCGCCGTAACACATCGCTTATTTCAGATGCGGACACACAGGCGTGACTGGCCACACGAAAAGCCCATTGTTCAAATCCACTAAACGGTAACGGATACCTTTTATAGAGATTTTGAAAAGAATAGAAGAGGAGTTTAGCCTGCGGAGCATACAGCTTCCTGAGCGCCAGGATTTGTCCCATAGCCAGGCTAAAAGGTTCTTCTTGAGCATCAATAATGTCGGGTTTTACGGTATGAAGTAGATGGGCCAACGTACTGCGAAAGAGAAACAGGTTAGGCTTCGGCTGGCGATAGTAGATAACTTGATCGCAATGAATACGATAGGATGAATCTTCAGTTTTTTCTTGATAGACGATACGACTCTCTTCGTTCCACCATTCTGGGGTCAGCACATCAAGTTGAAGATCAGGATAGCAGGCTAACTCCTCGGGAAGACGGTGATTTGAACGGGTGACAAGAGAATGCGAAATGAGTAATACACGCATACCAGAACATCTATAATTGAGAATATACCATATGCATCGCATTATACACGAATAATGACAGAAACCTGCCGTGGTCTATATTGCTTCATCAAGTTCGCACATATGGCAGGTAGAAATCGTGTGCCTGTGTCGTAACCTGAAGTATACACAGAGGAATTCAGAGATGTGCGGAACAACTATTTCCCATTGCATATGTGTCATCAGTATATCAGCATTTGATCAGTTTATCCAGAAACAAAACCGGTAGCTACAAACGTCTAATATTGTACAAGGTTTGACCTGATTGAAATAAATAACTCCATATGTAAATGAGATCACAGGAGGATGGTGATGATTTTTACGCAAATGTATGAAGAGGAAGAAGTACCAGATCTTACCAATATTGATCCTGAAGAAGAGTTAGAATTTGAAGACTGGTTACGATAATAGACGGGTAATAGAGAATGGTCACACTGGGAGATTCAGTGTGACCATAGCTAAAATACTTTACAATTTCCAAAGGTGTCTCAGGTGGCTCTCATCGCATGGCTTGTAATGAGTCCATGCCACAAGAGCTATCTATATTGTTACTATGTTTCCTGGAAGCTTTCGACCACCTGTTGTAACTCTGGTTGACTGATATCGACATATTCGAGAAGAGTCCAACTCAAGATTTGGTAGTAGTTATCGTTCCCTTCAACACACGTCATCCAATACACCACATCGAGATCATCAACGACACCACGTAGTTCATACTGGATGGCATCGTTACCATTAATCGAGAGGGTTTGTTCATCAGTTACAGAAACCTCCCCAACACTATCAAGAAAGTTGTCACGTACGATTTCGGCATATGACTGCAGATTAATATCGAACCCTTCGAAATCGCTTTTACTCTCGGTCAACACAATCATGTATTGCTCAAATAACGGACTGGCAACCTGAAGCTCGGCCTCATCATTGAGATCCGTCTGCTCCTCCCAAAGCAATGGTACATCAACCTGACTTTGTCCATCAGTAGACACTATCGTTTTGGTGTCACCATTTTCCTCGACAGGATCACTATCCTCAACCGGGGTGCTTTCTTCAACCGGAGCACTCCCCTCGGTCTGGAGCGGTTGAAAACTCTGGACGACATCCTGTAAAACTGGCTCATTACGAGCAGCGTATTCTGTGAGCGTCCAACTCAAGACCTGATAGTAATTCTCATCACTCTCAATACCCGTCATCCAGTACACCACATCGAGATCATCAACAGTACCACGTAGTTCATACTGGATGGCATCATTGCCATTAATCGACAAAGTTTGCTCATTGGTAACCGAGATCTCGCCTACACTATCAACAAAATTATCACGAATGATTTCTGCATATGCTGGGAGATCAACATCGAAACCTTCAAAATCGGCTTTACTTTCCGTCAATACAATGACATATTGTTCGCGTAACGGATTCGCGGCCTGGATTTCGGCCTCGTCATTCAGATCTGCTCGTTCTTGCCAGACTCGGGGCACATTAATTTGACTCTGCCCATCAGTAGCGACCACTGTTTTTGTGTCACCATTTTCTGTAGAAACATTTTCTTCTGTAGGAATAGGATCTTCCTCAATGATCGGTTCCGATGTTAGGTCTTCCTCAACGGATGCATCTGGTGTTGGGTCTGCTTCAGCAACTGGCTCTGCGGTCGGAAAGGGGTCCTCTGCATCGATCGTGGGGATTCCAGCTATGGTATCTTCAGACGAATTGACAAAGAAATATGCACCAACTCCAATAATGGCACAAGCGCTAACACCCAGTAGGCCGCCAACAATCAAAACTATGATCAGCCAGCCTGGAAATGAACGACGTGGTTGAGTTGGTTGAGTTGGGGGTAGTGTCATGTATCATTCCTTCACAGTCAAAATAAATCGGATAATATCAGTTCTAGTAGATTGTTCCCAAAGGGCGTTCTTACCAATCGGCTGCTAACAACATGAGATTGTTTTATCAGAAATCGTTACCTGCATAATGTACGCATACATAAGAACGAAGTTTCATTAATAATTCATGGTATTTTTTCCTGAAATAAGTATAGAACTGTTTAGGAGAACTATGGTTTGATATGAGACTAGATGTTCATTGCATGGATTGCACATGGTATGGGGTGTTAGAGTGGCCAATCCTTTGTTAATGTGGTACAGGTTTAATCTGAATGCGTCCGATTCGGCTTAGGCAATCTCATCAATGGGACATTACTTACAATGATATATTCTCACTGAAATAGTATCCTGTCCATAACATCTAACAACATAATTATTTGCAATATAGAGACAAGTCTATTTTCCTGGGTGCCTGGAACATATGCTAATAGCATACATTACTATATGATTCATGAAACCGATAGATTGCTGACAATATCTCTACTTTTGTACAACACATCAATATCTATGTTGCCGATAGACTTCGTCATAAATAGCCAGTGTTTCCTGAGCAACACGTTGGTAACTAAACATCCGTGACCTCTCTAACCCATGTTGACGCAGATCACTGCGTGTATTTGTGTCAACCAATAGCCTCCACAGTGCGGTTACCCAACCAACAATGTCATCTGGTGGTACACATAGTGCTGCCTCACCGACCACCTCGGCGAGACTGCTGGTATTCGCTGCAATCGTTGGCGTACCACAGGCCATAGCTTCGAGCGGCGGCAAACCAAAGCCTTCATAGCGAGATGGAAAAGCAAAAATAGTTGCCGCCGCATACAATTGCGCGCTATCTGCGTAGGGAACGTCAATACGTCGTATTTCAGACTGTCGCCTCAGCCCGCCAATCAGCACATCTATATTTGGAAAGATCTGCGGATCGGCGTGAGGGGCGCGACCTGCAATCGCAAGCGTAGCATCTGGGCCACCGGCACTCCGCATCCAACTAAAGGCACGGATCAGTGTTGAAACATTTTTACGCGCATCCAGGCCACCGACATAGTAAACAAAAGGCTGTTTGAGACCATATTTTTGCTGGACATACGCCGCTGCCTGATCCGATGGCTGTGGATGAAATTGATCGCCGGCGGCTAATAGTACAGTTGTCACACGCGATGGCTCGCAGCCCAGATGTTGCACAATATCGCGGCGTGAGTGCTCAGAATCGGCGAGGATGTGTGCAGCACGGCGAGCGGCTGGTGGAATGAGCTTTGTGTATGCACGAAATGTAGCTTTGCCACGATATTCTGGCAGCAACAACCAGATAATGTCGTGGACAGTAGCGACCACCGGAACACTGGATTGAAGCGGAGGAGCGGCATATGGGATGTGTAATACATCAGCTCTAAGTTGTGCCGCAGCCTGTGGAACACCGATCTGTTCATACCAGAGCTTGGCAGAATGTCTGTTTTTACCATCAAATGGTGTAGCCACATACCGTACAGCAACCACCGGCGGAAGTGGAGGAACTGCCCCCACCATAACAGGAAGCAACAAGATATATTCGTGTTGTGGTGCTACCCGTGGTAAATAACGTAAGAGACCATGGAGATACTGGCCACTTCCCACAATAGGTTGACACCAAAATGATCCACTGAGAACGATTCGCATATGTTTATCTCTATCTGCATATGTTTTCGACGTCACCATGATACTGCGAGATTGCAAATGGCCAGTAATCACCTCAATATGTTGCCTACAAAGGGAAAAAGAACGGTACCACCACCAGTGTTGCAAGCATAATCAATACCTGGAGCGGAACACCTACTTTTGCAAAGTCGCCAAAACGGTAGCCACCGGGGCCAAGTATCAATGTATTGACGGGTGATGCGATGGGCGTCGCGAATGCAGTCGACGCCGCAATAGCAACGGTCATCAGCAACGGATACGCAGACACATCGAGGCTTAGCGCCGCTTGATAGGCAATCGGAGCCACTAGCACGGTCGTAGCCGTGTTGGAAATAAACTGGCTAAAAGCTGACGTCAACAGAAACAAACCGAGCATGAGCGCCAATGGCCCGAATGTACCAAAAGAGTTGGTCAGTCCATTCGCAATAAAATCGATACCTCCCGTTTTCTGAAGGGCGGTCGCGATTGGTAACATCCCGGCAATCAATACAATACTTTCCCAATTCATTGATTGATAGGCTTCTTCCATTGACAAACACCTGAACAAAACCATCGCGGCGGCAGCCAGTAACACCGCTACAGCAGTCGGGATGATCTGAAAGGTGAGTAACAATAACATACCCAACATAATAGCTATCGCAATAGAGGCTCGTTCGGTGCGCTGTGGTGCCTCAGCCATCTCACGTGGTTGTCCAACGACCACAAAGTCCTGGCGTCTGCGTAACAATCTATCAATGCTTACCCACGTCCCCTCGACCAGCAGCGTATCCCCAAATTGAAAAGGTGTTTCGGCCAGATCTGTCTCCAAAGGTTTCCCCATCCGCAAGACTGAAAGCACCGTTGCTCCATAGGTGCGGCGAAAATGGACATCTTTCAAGGTTTGTCCTATTAGGCGTGAGTTTGGCGTAAGTAACACCTCTACAAGGCCCAATTCTCTTGACATGATTCGATCTTCATCACCATTGGTCGGGAGCACACCTAGCGCCTGCTCGCGTGCCAACCGCGCTATTTGCTCAGGAGTACCCTGCACGTGAAGAATGTCATATGTTTCCAAAACAGTTTCCGGTGTCACTGGATGGGCAGGCAAAGGATCAGCATACCGATCTGGCCATGCCTGTTTTTCGAGCACATTCACATAATAACGATTGCGTAAATCGGCCTGTGCCAGCGTCAGACCTGTCAGAGGAGAAGATCGCCGTAAGCGCAAACGGAACATGTTGCCAGGCAACTGATAGGTAGTAGCAATATCGTTAAGAGGTGTTTGGGCTGTATGTTCTTCTTCGGCGCCTGTAGACTGGGTTGATGCACGCTCTGGTATCAGATAACGACCAGCAAACACCATAAACACGACACCAATGGCAAACATGACCAAGCCAATAGGCGTAAAAGCAAAGAAGTCAAATGGTGCCAAACCCTGGTCTCTCAACTGATCACTCACGACAATGTTGGGTGGCGTACCAATAAGCGTAAGCATACCACCAAGTAATGACGCAAACGAGAGTGGCATAAGGAGGCGCGAGGGACTTATTTTGGCGTTTAAGGCCAGACTCACAACGATGGGCAAAAATACGGCCACGGTTCCTGTTGAACTAATAAAGGCCGATAGGATGGCCACAATGATCATAATCAACACAATCATGGTTATTTCATTCTCACCGGCCACACGGGCAAGCCAGCTTCCAAGCTTATTGGCCACACCTGTTTGAAACAAACCACCCCCAACAATAAACAATCCAGCAATAATCAACACAATCGGATCAGAGAAGCCCGCCAAAGCTTCATCCAGTGTGAGTACCTCTGTTAATAGTAAAGCTAGTAAGGCCAGGATAGCAATCAGATCAAGACGCAGACGATCACTTACAAATAAAATAATCGTTACCGCCAATATACCGAAAACGAGTAGCATGTCGGGAGTCATGAGTTTTCCTCTAGGCGTGTATCATTACAATAGTATGGATGACAACAGTGTGCATCAGCATCTGCTCCAAAACACGAAAAAGCGTGTCGCACATTCATCGTGGACCGCTGTTGGCTCGCATGGCCATCTATCTAGTTGCCAAGCTGTCTATCCGGTGCTACTATGCGTTCGCCGAACGAAGGACGAATGGTGAATGAGCAGAAGATAGCCGAAGCGAGGCTATTATACACAAGTATTAGCATGTGGTATGTGTATATTTCGTGGTTATGCGTTAAGAAATAATGACCTTGTTAAAGACTTTTCTCGCAACAATTAGGAGGGTTTGTGCTAACAACTGAAGAAATCATGGAAATCATTCCACACCGTTATCCATTTTTACTGGTAGATCGTATTCTCGAACTGGAGCCGGGTGTTCGTGCGGTGGGCGAAAAAGCGGTAACTATGGGTGAGCCAGTGTTCCAGGGCCACTTCCCCGGCTACCCGATCATGCCCGGTGTCCTGATTGTCGAGGCACTGGCTCAGACCGGGTGTGTGGCAGCACTGAGCCTTGAGGGGTACAAAGACAAGCTGGCACTGTTTGCTGGTGTTGATAAAGTGCGCTTTAAGCGACCCGTACGCCCCGGTGAAACCTTACGGCTGGAGGTGCAATTAGAGAAGTTACGCCGCAACATAGGCCGTGGGCGCGGCACCGCTACGGTTGATGGCGAACTCGCGTGTGAGGGGGAACTGGTGTTTGCCATTGTCGACCGCGACTCACAATAGGGTGCAAGGAGGATAGTGCAGTATGAAGCGACGCAAAGGCATTCAGCCGATCAGCCGACAGACACTGGCTGTCGTAGCGATCTTCCTGGCGGTCTTGTCTATTCTGGGCATCCAGGGGCCATGGCTTGCCGCAGCAGTGATTCTGCTCGCACTGATTCAGCTGATTTAACTGTATTTGATCAACATGGCACATCGTGCTATTATTGGGGGGCTTCGTGCCGGAGTGGCGGAATGGCAGACGCTACGGTCTTAAAAACCGTTGGGGGCAACCCCGTACGGGTTCGACTCCCGTCTCCGGCATTGTTCTTCTTCTTTGTGGTATTTCTCTGAGATTTTGTTAGTATCTGTTATAAGTCTTCTATTAATTCCTCCATTCTCTGTACAACATCTTAAGCTACAGACTAACAAGTGTTATTAAATAACGATGTATTGATTACTTCGTGACAATGCTTGTTTAGGTCTACTTTCTGCTTTATAATAAGTCATCGCTTTGTGGAAATACTGTGGATATGTTTTGGATATCGATTTGTAAATGAGTAGCTATTTACAAAACTCAGTAAAAATAGATTTAACCTTTGCTGACGTATTTGCCGGTTGTGGGGGGTTATCTCTAGGACTAATCAATGCAGGATGGCAAGGTCTCTTTGCAATTGAAAAAAATACTGATGCCTTTGAGACACTGAAAACAAATCTGATTTCAAGTCAGCGAGGGGGATTTGTCTGGCCCAGTTGGTTCCCAGTTATGCCAACAGAAGTGGTTTCGTTCTTAACAGATTATGGAGATCAGGTAAGTCAACTGAAGGGACAATTAACTCTCTTAGCTGGAGGCCCACCTTGTCAAGGATTCTCAATGGCTGGCAGAAGAACACATGCTGATCCACGTAACACTCTTACAGAAGAGTATATCAAGATAGTTCAAAAGTTAGAACCAAGATTTCTATTGATTGAAAATGTACAAGGCTTTACATTGCCATTTAAAAAACATCGTAAAGGATCAGAAAAAGATAAACAAAATCCTTATTCCTCACAAATAATTGATCAGCTAAAATTGCTGGGTTACGGCGTATTCTCAAAGATTATCGATTTAAGTAATTACGGTGTACCACAAACAAGAAAGCGCTTTATCCTCATCGCAATAAGAAAAGATGATCCTGCTTTTACAAAACTAGGTAGTGAAACTCCGTTTAGTCTTTTGGAAGCAAACAGAGCAAGCATATTAGCATCAAAAGGGCTCGATTTTGATATTGCAATATCAGTTAAAGAAGCAATAGGTGATTTAGAGGTAAGCGAGAAAGAATTAGCTAATTGTACAGACTCACCTGTTAAAGGCTTCAAACAGATTACATATAACTCTGACAGTTTCAGTTCTCCTTTTATTGTATTAATGCGTAAAGGTTTTAACGATGCTCCCAACAGTCTGAGATTATCTAACCATTCTTTGTCAACAATCCAGAAGTTTCAGCGTATTATGGAAACTTGTTCTTCAGGAAGACCAATAAGTAAAGAGGACAGAAAACGTCTAGGGATAAAAAAACGAGCTATAACACCTCTAAATTCAAATCTTCCATCAACAACAGTTACTACACTTCCAGATGACATTATTCACTACTCAGAACCCAGAATTTTAACTGTGCGAGAAAATGCACGGTTACAAACATTTCCAGATTGGTACAGTTTCACCGGAAACTACACAACAGGAGGGAATAAAAGAAAAAGTGAATGTCCTCGTTATACACAGGTAGGTAACGCTGTACCACCATTGCTTGCAGAAGCCATCGGTCTAACCCTAAAAGAATTAGCCTCCTAGTGAGGAGGTAAATATAATCTAATGGAAAAAACCCTCTACTTTAAAACCAATACACTTCTAAAAAATCTTGTCGGGAAGGACCTAATCAATGATGATAACATAGCCATTGTTGAGTTAGTAAAAAACAGTTACGATGCGAGATCAGAAAAGGTTTTAGTTAGAGTTACAAACCTTTCAGCTACTGGAGAATCAACACAAGATTCCCAAATAATCATTCTGGATGAAGGTTCTGGGATGGACATAAAAGATATCGAAGATAAATGGCTCAATATTGCTTACTCTGAAAAGAAGTTGTCAGAACAAGAGAATGGTGCTTATTTAGCAGGGAATAAAGGTATTGGAAGATTTTCTTGTGATAGATTAGGTGGGCAACTCGATCTTCTTACACGTAAGGTTAATGGAAACCTGCTTCACCTTCACATCAACTGGTCCGATTTCGAGATTGAAGGGGAGAAAGATCTGACGATTCAGGGAATACCTTTAAATATTCGCACAATCGAGAATGCCCAAGCTGTTACACTAGCAGGCATTGAGCAATTTCCTGAACAGGGAACAGTTTTAGTTATTTCAAAGCTAAGAAGCATCTGGAGTCGTGATCGGCTAAAGGAACTTAAAACTTCTCTAGAAAAGTTTCTAAATCCAAATCAGCTGTTTTTACGCGATCAGTTTAAGATCATCCTTTCCGTTCCTGATCTTGAAAAACAAGATAAAGGTAAAAATTATCCAGATCGTATTAATGGAGAAATTCAAAATCAAATTTTCAATAAACTTAAATTTAAAACTTCCTATATTGAGGCAAAAATTTCTAGTGATAATCAAACTATCTCCACTACTTTGCACCATGAAGAAGATAAAGTATTTGATCTTGTAGAACGCAATGATTTGTACCCACTACTGGCAGGTACTCACGTTGTGATTTACTATCTCAATCCATATAAGAAAGCCTACTTTAAGCGACAAACCGGTATTCGATCTGTTGATTTTGGTTCTATCTTTCTTTTTTTGAATGGGTTTCGTATTGCCCCCTATGGAGATCGAGGTGATGATTGGTTAGGTCTAGATATTAGAAAAACTCAGGGAACTTCACGATACTTAAGTAGCCGTGATGTTGTAGGACGAATTGAGATCAATGGTAGCGAGGAAGATTTTAAACCTATATCAAGCCGCGAAGGATTGAAAAAAACTCCTGCTTTTAACCAACTTCGAGAGAATTTCTTTCTTAGTGTGCTGCGAAAACTAGAGAGGTTTGTTGTTGAAGCATTACAATGGGATAGTGTTCCAGAGTCAATACGTAAAGAGTTACGACAAACCGATGGCCTCGACTGGGACAATACTTCAGAACGATATTCAGAATCATGGGAACGAAAAAAACAACGAATTGCGCTATCCATTATGACACTTATCGGATCATCTCCAGATCGAATTATTAGCTTCTGGTTTAATCCAGCACTTCTAGAGGGAGTTTATGAAAGTAGGCAAGAAGAGGTAAAGAGTCTTTTAGAAGATATTGAGGTTTTTGAACCCGATAAAATTGATATCAGTTTAACAAAGAGTATTTCAAGAATCAGAGAATTAATTGCAGAAAAAGAAGAAGAAGCTAGATCAGCAAAAGCATCAGCATCCGATTTGCGTGTAGAAATAGCCAAACAAGATGAAAAGATAACTCAACTTGAAGGAGAGAGAGAAGCTTATCGTGCTCAAACATTATTCCTTCAACAAGTGACATCGCTTGATATAAAACAGTTAATGACATACCATCACCAGATAAATCTTGACTCTGAAATCGTTAGCAACTACATTACTAGAGCAATAAAAGAAATCCGTAATATTCCAAATACTCGAGCTATATTAGATAGCTTGCAAAAAGCAGCATTAGCAAATGATCGGATGGCAGCAGTTGCTAAGTACGCCACTAAAGCTAACTTTCGTTCCGGAACAAAAAAAGAACCTACTGATATACCAGCTTTCTTTGAGCAATATCTTCTTCGAGTAGCAAAAGATTTTGTGGCAACTGGACTTAAGCTAGTTGTCGATAACAGTGTAAAAGAATTATTCGAGATAAAAGCAAGTCGTATTGAACTTTCGATTTTAATCGATAATATTATAAGTAATGCTAAGAAAGCACAAGCAAAAAATATCACAGTAACCATTACCAAAATGTCATTAAATACTATAAGAATCTCTTTTATTGATGATGGAAAAGGTTTATCTAAAGAAATCTCAAATATTGATTCAATATTTGAAATGGGCATAACTACCACTTCCGGTTCAGGTCTAGGTCTTTATCATGCTAAGAGTATTGTTGAGAAGATTGATGGAAAGATTCTTGCATTTCATGCAAAGCCTAGAGGTATGGAAATTCGAGTGGAGGTAACAAAGTGAAACTTACTTTCTCTGTACTTTGGTTTGATGACAATGAAGATTACTTCGACTCTCTAGATATAGAACCATTGAAAAATGAAATTAGATCATGGGGCTTTCATCCTAAAATTGTACAAGTTACAGTATCCGAGGATTTTATGAAACATTCGCCCTTTGTAAATCATGACTTAATTGTTGTAGATCAAAACTTAGAAGGTTATAAAGATGGTCAAGAATTCATTGCTGATATAAGGGGACATTCAGTATATACAGAAGTAATTTTCTACACTGCCGGTGAAACTAGCACTTTGTGGGAACTAATCCACACAAATCAATTAGAGGGCATATTTGTTTCATCTCGACAAGATGTATTAACAAAAATTGAATCGGTAGGAAAACAAGCAGTTCGTAAAGTTCTTGATCTTGAAAATATGCGCGGAATCGTAATGGCTGAAGTTGGCGTGTTGGATATGCTTCTTGATACCATAATCATATTGGGAATTAAAAGTTTACCGGAGGAGCAACGCTCTTCAATATTTAAAGCATTTCACAAAAAGACAAATGAGCAAATCCAATTTCAGGCTAACAAATTAGCGACATTTATTAAAAATCCAGATACCGATAGCATGATTGAACTCTGTGATAGTAATAAACGCTGGGAAAATTTTAGACGTCTAAAAAAGATTCATAATCATTTAAGTGGTGATAATATAGGAAATTATGTTGAAGATATACTAGCTCCACGAAACTTTCTTGCACATGGAAAACCTGAATCTCTTGGAGATGAGGGATACCTTTTTAACTATCAAGGAAAACAATTTTCCTTTAATAGTGAAGTTAGCCTTGACCTTCGACAAACGATATTAAAATACAAAAAGGAATTTCTCTCTATTATTAAGATACTGGAAAATCTATAGTTCTTTAATTTTTGCAACCTAATCACACCAACACACCTCACTCTACCCCATCACCCCCAACAAGCACATCCAATTCTCGCTCAAAATCCTCCCACTCGATGTAGCGTCCCGCTGCGATCTCGGTTCGCCCACGCATCACTGCAGCAACGAATCTGCTCTCGCTTTCGATGTAGGAACGTATAGCTTTATGGAGTACTTCGGATCGGGATTGTCCTGTGGCTCTGGCAATCACGTCGAGCTTTTCCTCGAGTTCATCGGAGAGGTGAATGGTGATATCTACAGACATCATGTTGTCCTTTCTACAGATGTATGGTTCGAGAAGTGGTTAGTTGTGGGCGCTGCGACCTATACCCCGCTGCCTTCGACAAGCTCAGGCAGCAAGGTTGAGTTCGCCAAACCATCCGCCTGTTATGCTCGTTGTTCAAAAATGTCACCATCAAAGACATTTCTGTACTGAATCAAACATCAAAATATATGGACGCTTTCAAATCACATATATAACTGTAATCATACCTATCAAGTAACTTTTAGCAAGTATATGAGCAACATATCCCCCCACATGGTACAATCCACGCACATAAGACCAAACACATTTCACTGATGGATCGGAGCATACGCTATGTCTGAATCCAAGACACAGCCAGAACAACCATCAAACTTAGCGTATCACCAACTGGCGCGACATATTGCACAACGCTACAGCGCAATCCCACAGGTCGAGGCAGTTGCGCTCGGCGGCTCGCTCTCGGCACACACAGATGACTCTGACTCAGATCTGGACCTCTACGTGTACACACGCGACGACATACCACGCGATGTCCGTGCTGATATCGCATCTGAGCGGTCACAACGTATGGAAATAGACAATCAGTTCTGGGAGCCTGGCGATGAGTGGATCGACCACGACACTGGCATACATGTTGACGTGATGTTTCGCTCGTGTATATGGATCGAGGAACAACTCGACCGAATCCTACAGCACCACCAGGCGTCGGTCGGCTACTCGACCTGTCTGTGGCACAATGTCCTGACCTCACAGATGCTCTTTGATCGCACTGTATGGTTTGCCCAACTCCAGCAAAAAGCCAATCAACCTTATCCTAAAGCATTACAACGAGCCATTATTGCCAGGAATTATCCGCTTCTGCGAAACACCCTTTCCTCCTATGTGCACCAGATGCAACTTGCGGTGGCCCGCCACGACATCGTGAGCATCAACCACCGCGCCACCGCCTTCCTGTCCAGCTATTTTGACGTACTGTTCGCCATCAACCGCCTCCCACACCCTGGAGAGAAGCGCTTACTGCCGATCATAGTCAAACATTGTGCCAAAGTCCCCCATGCAATGGAAGAGCAAATGCATCTGTTTGTGCAGTCAATTGTGTATCATGAGCGTATCATTGATCAAGCTCATCTTCTTGTTGATGAACTGGCTGCCCTGTTGAATGCCGAGGGACTGAATCAGGAGTGACTGGTTGCAATCCAGGGCATATGTATTGATCAATGGCACATTGTTTGTATATGTAATCCTTGTGTCGTAGGAGAGCGCTCCATGTCTGATCGAGAGCTAATTTTAACGTTAGGCAAAGTCATTGTCGCCGCAGCCTGGGCCGATTGCGAGATCACCAATGATGAAATCAACAGTTTGAAGGACCTGCTCTATCGACTGCCGCATGCGGGTCCGGCGCGTGGCTTGCAGATCACCGACCGTGAATGGGCCACACTCGAAATGTACATTGCCTCGCCGGTCGATGCTGCCGAACGTGCACGCCTGGTCGAGCAATTACAACAACTCCTGCGACGCCCTGCCGATAAAGAACTGGCAATGATGGCACTGGAAGAACTTATCAACGCCGATGATGCGCCCTCCGAAGAAGAGCTGCGCGTGGTCAATGAGATCAAAGTTGCTATCGATACGGTTGATGTAAGCATTTTTGGGCAACTGGGCCGCCTTGTAAGTGGCCCCATACAACGCCGTTCAGCAGCTACGATTGACGCACCAAACCGCGAGGAACACTTCGATGACTTTATCAAGAATCGCGTGTACTATGCTGTTCAGCAACGTCTTAACATGGGGACAACCGAACTCAACATCCCTGATGCAGATCTTCGCAAACTGAGTCTGTCCGGTGGCTTGATGGCCCGCATTGCCCATGTGGATCGCAAAATCACCGAAGGCGAATGCGACAAAATCATCAAGGCATTGGAAGAGCATTGGGAGTTGAGTCATGAGTCTGCAACATTTGTGGGACAGGTCGCAGTGTCAGCCGTGAGTCTGGATATGGACTACTTTCGTATGACCCGCGAGTTCTTCGCAAGCACAGGTGAGGCAGAACGTTTACATCTTCTGGATGCCCTGTTTGATGTGGCAGCAGCGGACAATTATGTGACCAATGATGAGATTGAGGAGATTCGACGTATTTCGGATAGTCTGAATATGTCGCGTACCCAATTTATCGACTCCAAAGTCAAAATACCACGTGAGTTGCGTGCCAGCTAAAACGACTTCCTGTTGAGGTGCATGTGTTCAGACACACCTCAACAGAAAGCATTCATACAGCATTATTGAGGCTCAATCCATGGATCACCATTAGGAGCAGCCTCAGCACTCCAACCAGTACCGCTGGGGCCTTCGAGTTGCCACCACACATAACCATCAGCCTCTATGGGCCCATCAAGAATACGTACTTCTTCGCCAGATGCAAAGGACGTCGTTAATGGCGCTGTCAGGCCTGGCTCTTGTCGTGCACGCAAGTTCGATCCTGCAATAACGACCAACGCGTTACCACCTGTACGTAATGCAACCGGAGTCGCCGTCGCAACAAGTGTAGCGGTTGGAAAAATCGGTTGGCGAGTTGGCGTTGGACTACTGGTGAGCGCCGGATCAGCAGTCGGCTGGGATTGAAGGGCTATCCGTATGTCATCACGCAACGTAATCAATGCCCCAATGCCAAGGACCAGCAAAGTAGCAATGCCGATGAGTACAAACAGTCGTTGGGGCTGGCGGCGCTTCCATGGCGCTGGTCTGCGAAGCCGTCGACTTGCGCGATCATAGCCTCGGCGGTAGTGGTAATAATGTTGATAGTAGAATGGATGTGGCTCACCGTGTTCAGCGTCTGATATTCCGCGTCGGTACATATCATCGATATCCATGTATGACCTTCCTCATATCCAGGAACATGATCTCAATACCATATTACTCTATGCCTGCATGTGCTACCATGCTCAGATCGGTAGTGTACAAGAATCAGCTATTTGAGTACGAGATCTTCTCGTCCCATTTCTTGTAAAATCCGTGGATACATCTCATACATTGGTTCGACAGCCGGAAGCAACTTCAGGATTTTAGGGATAGGACCTTTGGCAATGATTTGTCGACGGGCCAGCGCTGCCATTAAATTGACTTTGCCATGCCAGAACTGGTGGGCTATATCGGCCTTCATATTCATCTCAACATCTGGCTTAAGCCCGGTATCGTCTCCCCAGACAACATCAAAATAGGCACCCTCCTGCGTTGGTGGTGAAGCAGCATTGATAGTTGCAATAGCTTTTGGTTCATCGTAGCGAAATTGGATAATCAGATTTGAATCTTTGATCTTGGGTGCAACTCGTGAGTCACGCTTAGCCTCGTTGTACAGACCACTTAGACACGCATACAACTCATCGTAATCTTTGAAAACGGACATAATCTTAGTCCTCCTTAACTAATTTTCTGTCCCATGAGGGGATACGGGATTATACGGTGAAGCAGACACATACGTCAATAGAGGATACCAACCCCTATCAGTTCATGCAATTGACTTTTTGTATGTGGAGTGCTATACTTTTAGTATAACGCAGCGCGTCATGTTATGCAATAGATCATATCAAAATAATGAAATCCAGGAGGCCTTTCGATGACTGAAGAAGTTGATGTCACTATTAAAGAAGTTGAAACACCCGCAACTACACCAAATCCCCTTTTTGAGGGCGTACGTCGGTTAATGCTCGCCAGTGTTGGCGCGGTTGCACTCACATTCGATGAAATGGAAACCTTTGTCAACAAGCTTGTCGACCGGGGCGAAATTGCACAAAAAGACGGCGAAACTTTACTACAAGAATTACGCACCCGTGCCTCACAGGGACGTCCTCAAGTTGGTTTGCAAATGGAGAAAGCAGAAGAACGCTTTGAGGGTGGCGTAGAGCAAGTTCTCAATCGTCTCAACATTCCATCGAAACGTGAAATTGATGAATTGAGTTCCAAGATCGCCCAACTTGCGGCACGAGTCGAAGAACTACGCGGACAAAAGCAGAAGTAGTGCTGCATTTGTAAACAAGACACAACGCCAAAAGCCCCTGCATCCAGTTATAAGTACAAACTGGGGTAGGGGCTATGTGAATCCATAGCGTGCTCTCAACAAGCATGCTTTTTAACACTCACGCATCAAAGTGTGATCGTCTGTTGACGATGTGCCTGTCGTACCTTCTTGTTCAGGTTGAAAAATCTGCTCGATTGGTTGTTGAAATAAATGGGCGATCTTAAACGCCAGCGGTAAACTTGGATCATACTTGCCAGTCTCGATAGCATTGACCGTCTGCCGTGACACATGCAAACGTTCCGCAAGATCTGCCTGTGACCAGCGATGTTCTGCACGAAGCACCCGTAATCGGTTTTTCATTGATATTTCTGCCTTGCCAGAGCAACACCAAGCCCCCAAGAAAGAATCAGGATCGGTAAGACCCAGACCCAGGAAAGTGATGGGAGACCAACAATTTCTAAAAGTCCATAGGAGAATGTCAGAAGACCCGTTATCGCGGCTGCAAAGGTGACACCAGCGAGTTGGATGCGTCGTTGCAGTTCATCCAAACCATCAAGATAGCGTACGAATGAGCGTATCCCATAACCAATCGGAATGATTGGAACCAAAACCAAGAGAAAACGCCATGGTGACGCTGCCAGGAATGGCAATAAGGTTAGCACACCTACAAGGACTACTGTATATGCAACCATCGCTATACCAAACTCACGCAAATAGGTTTTTTCTGTCTGATTCATGAAGAGTTCCTTTGTCCATATGTCAATGAAGCTTTACAAAGATAGTATACAGCAATTTCCTCAACATGTCAAGCAAACTTGTCTTTTCAAAAGATTCACTTGACACATTTATCGGGTAAGCACGACCAATCTGTTTTAGACGATACGGCTCATATGGCAACCCTATAATATTCACGGGGTCTGATTTGACGCAGCACCTCTTGATACCAACGTTGGTGTATACATCAACAAGATTTGCAAGAGGGCCATCAGTACAGTATGCTGGTTGTACACATATATCAAGGTCAGTAATATGCCACAGAGCCAGCCACAAACCAACGTTCAGCAGAAAAATGTCGGACACTTTCGTAGCCCTGACGCAGCACAAGCTTTCTATCAGGCATACGATGAAGCGATGCGCGAACTGCCTTATCCAACAGACAGCTACGATCTCCCAACTAGTTTTGGTATAGCTCGTATCTATAAGTTTGGGAACAGTGAAGCTACCCCTTTCGTACTTCTGCCTGGGCGGGCGGCCTCAACACCAATGTGGGAACCAAACCTTGTGACACTTATGCTACATAGAACCGTCTATACGGTTGATCTTATTGGTGAGCCGGGTATGAGCATTCAGACTCGCCCCTTTGCCAACAATACGGATCAAGCCATATGGTTGCGTGAAGCACTGGATGGCCTTGGGCTTCAATCGTTCCATCTCGTTGGGGTATCTATCGGTGGTTGGAGTGCCGTCAATTTCGCTATCTATGCACCCGAACATATCGCTTCTCTGACATTGCTCGATCCTGCCTCAGTGTTTGGTCGCATTACCTGGAAAGTGATAATTGTCTCTTTGGGTTCGGTATTACCATTCATGCCACAAACCATCCGCATGAAACTCTTGAGTTGGATTTCAGGCGGTGCTGAAACAGATGAAAGTATTCCGACGGCAAAGCTGATTGCTGCTGGTATGCGCGATTATATCAATAATATTCCGGCACCAACCTATCCGAGCGATAAACAACTGCAAAGCATTGATATTCCCATACTTACCCTCATCGCTGGAAAGAGCATTATCCACCACCCAAGGCAGGCACAAGCTCGTGCGGAAAAACTTCTTAAGAAGGGCCAGATAGAACTCTGGCCCGAAGCCTCGCATGCAATCAATGGCGAATTTTCTGAGCGGGTCAATCAAACCATGCTGCGTTTTATTGATACTATCGAAGCTGATACAAACTAAACCCTCTTTTGAGCGCATGGCTTGCATTATCATCGCGGCACAACAATATGTGGGGGGCGAGGGCTTGGTTGAGGTTGAGACACGCCCTTGTTCCAAAATCCCCAACTCAACACAAACAATGGTGGTAAATAGATAATCAGCGAAATAAGACCATTCCACACCCAACCACTGCGCTCCCAGTCGAGGATCGGTAGGAGAAAAGCAACAGCACTATAACTCAGCATCGCCGTAAGACAGAACGTCCCCACACCCCACAGCATTTGTGTGCGCCAGGGTTGCAAGGCGACCAGTGCGACAAGCCAGATAAGATACCACGGTTGGAACCAGGGATTACAGACAAACAGAAACCAGAGCAGCAGCCACAGCATATGCTCGGCAATCTTCATCGGTGCTTGCCAGGATCGCCACGTCGCCCATAACATCCCGAGCGCCAACAATGCAGCACCGATAAGCGATGCAAGCTGTTTGGAGTAATCCTCATCGATGCGTGTTTCGAGATAGGTCTGAAATGAGGCCAGCCATGAAGCGGTGAAGAGATTACCACGGGCACCAATGTTGCGGAAGGTGTCCCAACCGGACCAGAACTGTGCATACGCGACAACCACAAACGCAGAACAGATCACCCCCCCCAACAGTACCAATCGCCAGCGCAGGCGCCACGTCGGTAAGCGCCGTAGTGACGCAGCCAGGGCCAATGGGCCAAGAAACCAGGTCAGGTATTTGATCAGTCCCCCCAGCGTAAGGGCCTGCAATGATAACAACCCTGCGGCGGGTATCGAAGGGGAAACGCGGTCGTATGTACTGGATTTATGCCGTGGTGCCAGTGTCCACACCGCAACGATGATCGCCAAGGCCATCCAGGCATCGTTGTGCGCCGCAGCGACCGACTCCCACAACACCAGCGGGTTCCACAGCCAGAGATAGATACCGAACCACCGTTGTGAGGGCGAAATGAGTCCTAAAGCGCCCCATATGGCCACACCGCACAGCAGAAAGCCGAGAGCCGCTAAGATTTTATAGGCAAATAATAAAGGCAATAATGCGGTCGCAGAGGCGCTATTGGTAGGCGCTTCACCAGCCAGGCGGGCCGTAACCCAACTCATACGCTCCCACAACGGGCCATACGCTGTCACGGCACCCCGCCAGGCCACGTATTTGAACAGTGGATCTTCCTCAAAATCGCGTGGCACCTGCACAAACGTATTTGCCTCATAACTTGCCAGCATCCGTCCACGAAAGAGATAATCGTAGACATCGATGGAGGTGGATGGGTGCACGAATAATAAGACACCGACAAAAGCACATGGCAACACCAGAATCGTGCAGCACACAAAAATATTTCGACGTGGTAATGAATACAGCACCATTGCACCCAGGGCATATCCTGCAAACAACAACGTAAGGCTGCCAGTAATCATGAATCCGGTTGCTATGTCTGAGTCGGTGATCTTATCAAGATTTTGAATGGGATGTGTGTAAAAGCCCAGCAAGGGAAATCGAGACCATGCAGCAATGTAGATCAGTAAAAACGCAGATCCGATCAAAACGAACGTAAAGAAAGGATAATCTAGCTGCCGCGACAAAGAGGTTTGCTGTGGAGCAACAGATTGTGACGTGTGCAAGGTCTGCTCCTCGCCTTCTATTGTATTGCATTACCAAAGTGTGAGTTGCTCAACAATGGGCTTGGGTTTACCGTAGTGGCGCAAGCGTGCATCCGCATCACGGCCAAAGAATTTGCCATCAAGTGTAATAAAGTCGCGTACACGATTGAGTGCTCCCCCCAGACCTTTGAGTTGTACCGGATCGCGGAAACGATACTCACGTCGCAAACGCAGAATACGCCGAATACTGACAGGGCCCAAGCCCGGCACCCGCAAAAGCTGTGTCTCATCAGCCGTATTAAGCTCGATGGGGAAGCGGTCTGCCTGTTGAAGGGCCCACGCAAGCTTCGGGTCAATATGGAGCGGAAGATTTCCCTGTATGTTGTAGGGCATCTCATCAGTCGTAAATCCATAATGACGCAAGAGCCAATCGGCCTCTTTCAGGCGTTGTTCACGCACAAAAGGCGTTGGGAGTTGATGCTCTAATGGCGTCCCTAACACCGGGCGAAAAGCTCCAAAATAAACCCGTCGTAAATCCAAATCTCGATACAACCACATCGTGGTGGTCAACAACTCTTGATCGCTCTCTTCCGACGCACCAACCACAAATTGTGTTGCCAAACCACCGCTGAGTAATCCACTACGTTGCAAGTTGCGTGCCCACAATAACCGCAAGATTACGTCCTGTGACCAATCACGCCTGGGTGAAATATGCGCCAGACGTTCAGCCGAGGGCGCCTCCAGGTTGAGACTGACTCGATCCGCCAGCTTTGCTGCCTGTTCTAAGGCACCATACGTCATACCAGGCAGGAGTTTAAGATGCACATAACCCGTGTACTGATGACGTTTGCGGAGAAATTCCACACTATCAAGCATCCGCTCGGTCGCTTTGTTGATATCAGTATCAACACCTGTAGACAAGAAAAGCCCTTGCACTGCACCATCCTCATACCGTGGGATAAATGCTCGTACGAGTTCCTCAGGGGTCAAGGTAGCACGCGGGGTATCATTGCCAGCACGCAATGGGCAGTAAGGACAGTTCCACTCACACTTGCTGCTCATCAGCACCCGAAAGGTCGACAAGCGCCGCCCATCCGGACCGCTCTCAACGGCCACACGGTTATCATCCCAGACAGCCTTTCGTGGAGTGTATCGACGGTCACCCTGGCTATAACTGTCACATGCATCAAAGCGCGCTGCTGGCGCTAAAATATCGAGTTTGTCTGCAAGATCCATACATCTCAGATCATTTTTTTAACGGTAAATAGTATTATAGCATCGTACACTCAGTTATGGAAAAAAGAGCTAAAAAAATCAGGAGGTCAGCATAAAGCCAACCTCCATTATAGATATTATATTTAGATCATGACAAGCGTTACGACAGTTAGTTCTAGGTGACGTACGTCTCGTCCGGCACCAGCAAACCATAATGACCATCTCGCCGTCGATACACCACATTAATCTGATCAGTGTCAGCGTCGCGGAATACAAAGAAATCGTGACCAAGCAACTCCATCTGTTCGACCGCCTCGTCGCTGAACATTGGCTTGATCTGAATTTCCTTGGTTCGCATAATGCTGGGCATGTCATCAGTTTCTGCTGGTGCAGGATTACCATTCGCGATCACATCGACAATTTTGCCACCCTGGCGACGTAATTTACCACGTCTCCAATGCTTGTCCTTGTAGCGTTGGACTTGTCTTTGCAGGGTATCTGCAACGAGATCGGTAGCGGTTCTCATATCACCAGCACGTTGTTCGGAACGCAGCAACAACCCTCGTTCTCCGATCAAAGTCACCTGAACACGATGGACATTGCCTTCATTACGACGTTGTTCTTCTGATACCTCAACAGTAACCTTGTTTAATTGGTCGAAGTACCGTTCAAGTTTGGCCAGTTTCGCTTCAATGTACTCCCGTTGTCGATCTGATACCTTCGTATTGCGAGTTTTGACGATAAGTTCCATCGTCTGTCCTCCTGGCTAGCCATAGGCCAGCTACTAACGTATATAGCATCATCGCTACATCCAATAGACACAAAGCCCTCAACCATACCCAAGATGGCTGAGGACTCTCGAACAACTATTAATACATCACAGGCTGTTGACGCACACTCTTACCACCATAGTTGCAAACGTCATTAACCATGTGCGTTCGCTCCTTTCTGGCCTTGCGTAACAACACTAAGTAGTTTCAACAAGCCTTATCGTAACACATTCATTACTTTGATACTGTCTATTGTACTATGTCGTTGGCACCCATGCAAGAGGCATTTGTTATACTTCCTTAACATACATTGCATTAGCGTGTACGAAAGGTCCAGCTTGTTTCAGTGCGGTTCGTATAGCCATGTGTGTCGGTAATCCCAGGACGAATTGTAATGCGGTAATTTTGCTGAGTCTGCATCGACTCGGCGGGAACAAAGAGCAGCGTCGTATCCTCCCACTCAAAGCGTCCCTTCACTGTAGGATAAAGCACAAACGCCTGCTCAGCAGAAACATGTTCGACCGGGCGCGAGAAAGTAATGGCAAGGATGCTCTCCAGGGGGACATCCGCAACGTCTGGCTCAAACGCAATGACAGAAATCTCTTCAATACGTGGGGCAAAGAGAATCGCACTCATCGTGGCAATAGCGAGGGACACCGAAACAATCCCAATGCGAAGATAAAAATTGTCAAGATAAGCAAACATATACTCTAGTTATGGATAGATATATGGATTCGTTGGTTGTTCGACTACTTCAACAGATGTGGCAAGGATGGCGGGGCGTACTTCTCCATTGATCGTCGTTTCGCGGATCTGACCCTGAACACGTATCCACGTATTATCTGGTAATGCAGTATCATCGCTCCACACCACCGGCAACCCTACGCCGTTACTGTCGGCAGTACAACAGGAGATAACATGGCGTGCCACAAAAAATTCTCCACGTTCCAGTTGATCATCCTGTAACACAAAGCCAACCACGTCTGCAGATCGACCATCTAATTGATCACCACGGACACTCAAGGCCATGCTCCACTGCAGCAAATTCCACTCATGCGTATTATTGTCATTAAGCAGATCAATACTTGGGGCGATATTTAGCCCTAACGTCGTACTCGATAATACGTTGGCGCCTAGCGGCTGCGCTGGGACCACTGTACCCAACAAAATCGGAATCGCCAGGAGCATATACCGACCGTAGTGATGACGGATCGACTCGGGCGAACGCCCAAAGATACCGCGCATACGTACGCCAGCAATCAAGAGCAGGATTAAACCACACGCAACGACGAGAATGGTATACCGTGGGTGGATGTAGAAAACAAGCACACCACGCAGCGCTTTTGTAAGCAACATGGCTCCCGCACCACCTAGCAGGAATGTCTCAATGAGTGCCGCCCAGTTGATCGGGCGCTCAACCGCGTGTGTTGTCATAAGTAGTCTTTACATCCTCTCGACACATCAAAGATGTTTCCAAGTACGTGCTGTATATTCACCAAACCAAGACGGTGTGACTGGCTCAAAGGGTTGATCGTCGGGACCATTCCAGCGTAAAATCCTGATTGAATTTGGTCGAATCTTTCTGTGCATATGTAATAGTCGCACGGTCAAGGCGAGTCATGTCAGGAAAAGCTCCCAGATCGCCTGCCTGGAGTATGAAAACGATATGCTCATCCGTTTCGCGTTACCAACGGGCGCAGAGCTTAAAACACAACAGCAATCGACCATAGACATCCGCAAAAAGCACAATATTCATCAGAGATACAAATTAATCAAAATAGCTACCAGGAATGACATCTGAAACGTCAACAACACTATCGCAATGACCGCTCGACGGCTAAATGTTGAGCGTAACATCAACACACTTTTGATATCAATCATTGGACCAAAGACCAGAAATGCCAGGACCGATCCTATTGAGAAACTATTTACAAATGCCAGCGCCACAAAGGCATCAACGGTCGAACAGATCGACAGGATGACAGCCAACGCCATCAACACCAGCACCGAAATGATTGGCCCCTCGCCCAAACCCAATAGGGTCTCACGTGGGATTAGCGTTTGCAGCGTCGCAGCAATCAGTGCGCCAATGACAAGATACCGCCCCATTTCAAAAAATTCACTGCTCGCGTGTGCTAACAAGCGTCGAAACGTACCCTGCTCTTGGTGATCGTGGTCATGATGATGATCATGTGCACACTGGTCGTGATCGTGATCCGTATACGCGTGTTGGTCATCAAAATGCGACGAAAGCAGTTCTTGTGGACGGCGATGCATTCCCAGAATAATACCAACAGCACACGCAATCAGGATCGTAAGGCCGACACGTGCCAACACAATCTCGGGTCGTATACTAAAGGCTACCCATGTGCTCGCAATAACCACCGGATTCACCACCGGCGCCGCCAGCACAAATGCAATGCCCATTGGAAGTGGCGCGCCCTTCGCAATCAAACGCCGGGCTGTAGGGATCGAGCCACATTCGCACACCGGAAACACCAGTCCCAGTAACGCCCCCGTAAAAGCAGCTGGTATAGGCGCACGAGGGCAAAGGCGCTGCACTTGTTCTGGTGAAACAAACAGATGGATAGCAGATGCCGCCAGCACACCAGCTAATAGAAATGGCAACGCTTCGATAAAAATACCCAGGAAGATCGTCACCAATCCCTGTAGTTGACCACTCAACCCCAAAAGCGATGCGGGTATGAGCAGCCCACTGGCAATCCATAATAATCCGGCAGCCACCACCACACCAAATGATGTCATGAAGCTGCGAAATGGTTGGCCCTTGTATACGGGAGTTTGAGTCGTATCACTAATCAAAAGGGTGCTCCTGACAAACCAAATGGCGCGAGCGAACTGACAGTGCTGACGCGATTAGTTGCAAAGTATAGCATGAAGCTAAACGTCATGCTGGTGACAAATTTGCATACCTAGCTAAACAATTCGTTATTGTGCCAGAAGATCTTTATAGAGGCACTCGATCTGAGGAAGCACTCGTTCAGTGCTAAACCGTTGATATGCTGTTTGTCGGGCTGCCTGGCCCAGCATTCGACGGTGTTCCGGATATGTTAGCAGAGTTTGTATTCTTTGTGCAAAACATGCTGTCGTCGGTTCCAGCGCCCCATTCAGATCGTCAGTAATGATATCTGACGTCCCACCGGTCGGCATGGCCAAGATGGGAGCGCCACACACAGCGGCTTCAAGCAACACACGGCTGAGTGGTTCCCCCCACACCGAAGGGAAGAGCAACAACGCACAATGAGCCATAAGCCGCAGCACCTCTTCATGATCGATCCAGTTCAGGAAGTAGGTACGAATACCCATCTCGGCAAAGACAGTCTCAAGCGTTGGTTGCAATGGTCCATTGCCTGCAATCACCAGATTGAAATTACAGGGATTATGTTCACGAAAGGACTGAAAAATATCAATCAAGAGATGGGCGCCTTTGTTGTGTTCCAGTTTACCCACGAAGAGCAAATAGGGTATATCTCGAGGCACACGCTGAGGTGGTGCGGCAATAACGCTGGTAATTTCCGGCATGTTTACCATATTGGGAATAACATGAATGCGTGCTGGGTCAACAATATCCGCCAAGCGCTTGCCAATGTAATTACTCACCGCAATAACTGCATTGGCCTGTTGCAGGAACGATTGACGCCGTCGGATATGCCCCAGCATATAAGGAATCACCGACATGGCTATGGTTCCAGGAATCGGCCCAAGGCGCGCAACCAGATCAGTAGCCAGTGAACTCCAGCTCTGGTGTTCGTAAGGCACGGCATTGCCATGCAGTCCAGTGGCAAAATAATCCCAGGGCCAGTGGTCACGCACTGTCACAACAGTGGGAACACCCAATTTCCGCGCAGCAAGAATCGCTGGGGGAGCCGTTTGCACGTGTTGTGCGTGAATAATCAGAGATTGCGTATTGGTGGTAGAACGTGTCTGGGTTGGCTCTGATTCCACCAGACTGTCATGTAATTGATTGCCTTCTTCCGCTATCACTTTGGCAAGCTGTGGCCAGAGTCGTTCATGTCGCATATAGTTTTTAACAAACGGGAAGGGGAGTGTGTAGTATCCATAGCGAACACAGGGAACACCGAAGATTTCCCCATGCTGCACACCAGTTTCGTCTGGTGTAGGTACGATCACTGAAACGGTATGGCTCTGGTCGATGAGTGCGCGTGCGAGTGCGTGGGTGCTCCAGCCTGCACCACCACAATTTGGCGGAAACACATCACTGGGAAGCAAAATCTGCATGGCTAGCGTTATGACTTGGGCATAATGGCAAGACCCTGACGCTCAAGTGCATACTCAATTCCACTCTGCAAATCCCCGAGTGTTACGATATTTTCGAGATCAACGCCAAGAAAAATAAGTGTTTGGGCAACTTCTGCGCTAATACCCACCAAAATAACCTGTGAGCCCAGCAAGCTGGCGGCACGGGCCGTTTTCATCAGATGATTAGCGACGCTTGTATCAATCGCTATAATACCCGTAATATCAATAATGACTAACTCAGCCTGCTCTTCTGCAATCGCCTCTAAGAGCGACTCGGTGACACTCTGTGCACGCCTACTATCCATCTGACCAATCAATGGCAATACCAACACGCCACTGTAGACCGGTATGATGGGCGTTGAAAGCTCTTGAACCGCCGCACGGAGTACCATCCGGTCGCCAGCGGCCTTTTGGAATTGCTCCACCATATGCTGATACGCCAGCGAGAGCATGGTACGCAGACGTTGTTCGTGCAACCTTTCGAGCACTTCCAGCATTTCCAATGCGTTAAGAGCCTCAGGATTTGTACTCTTGATCACTTGAGAGATGACAGTACGTTCGGCATCCAGAGCAACCAGAATATCTCCGCTGTCAGCTTCCTCCAATTGACTACGTGCCAATTCTTCAAGCGTCTGCTCAAGCAAATCAGGGCCCTGTTGTACCATACCGATGATGCTATCGATGTTCGCAAGGACACTGGTGCGTTTTTCTTCAGCCGTCTGACCCGCTGCCTGGGTACCAGATGGCGTTTCCATGAGCCTATCAGCAATTTGCTCTTTATGTGTTGTCAGTAATTCAATAAGCCGACTGGGCATGCTTATATTCCTTGACCACCAGTTCAAGCATCAGACACACACTCGTTCTGGATCTCTGAGGATACAAAAATCTCTGTTTTAATCTTGGCTTTCACAGCTATTGTAGCATATCTCTCTACCTGTTACGTCAGAGGCGGCTGTTTACATATTACGGATAACCTGAATTATTTCTACAGATTTTCTATCAATAGCGTTTTTTTGATCTATGTTGAACTACCATCTCAGACATAATTCGCTCGAGTTCAGCACAGTGATGCTGCCACGAATAATGGTCAGCAACGCGTTTCTGGGCCTGCTCTCCCATTATTGGTGCACGTTCTGGCTGATGGATAAGCTGCGCTATGGTCTCCACCAGACTTGCTATATTTCCCTCTTGAAACAGCACGCCTTCCTGACCATCTCGGACCACCTGATTGAGCGGATAAATATTTGTAGTAACTGTGGGAAGCCCTGCAGCCATATATTCATACACTTTTAATGGCGACCAGAAGAAACCAGCGGCACGAAGAGCGGGATGATGATGAGTGTTGAAGGGTGCAACACCCATCGTAGCCTGTGATAGCAACTGGGGCACATGTTCGTAGGCAACCGCTCCTGTAAAGAGAAAATAGTCTGCCCACTCTGCCACCATCTGTTCTGCCACGATACGTTCTGGTCCGTCGCCAATCAGGAGGAAACGAGTACGAATACCTTTCTCCAAAAGATGTATTCCTGCCTGTATCAGTTCAAGGGTACCATGCCACGCACGAAACGAGCCCAGAAAAACAATGATAGGTGTGTTACGTGTATGGGTGGGAAAAAGTCGGTCAAGTTGCAATGATTCTGGAACAACCGTATTGTGGAGTTTCGCAAACCGCTCTACATTGGCACCCCAGGGCAGTTCGATGATTTTGTCACGAGATATCTCCTCTGGTACCGTCGTATGGAGTGGCGTAACGATTCGCTGGGCAATTTTGCACTGTTTGGTAGCCCAGCGGCGCATTGGACTACCGAGATGATCATCAAGCCGTCGTTTGAAAACTGATGGTGGATCAACAATCAGTGCATTAACTTCAAGTAAGAGTGGAATATGTAAATCTCGAGCTGCAAGAACTCCACTGCCAGCGAAGTTGTAGTACCGTTCCATAATGACATCGGACTGAATGGCACGTGCGAGCCGTGTCACAATAGGGGTGGAGATAAGCGAAGCTGCTTTGGGCAGATCAAGATAGTGTAAGTAGAAAGTATCGTGAATTGTTGATACAGGTCTGACGAGTGACGAAAGAGCAAACTGCTGCTGCTGTGGAACGGCGACAACGTGCACAGTATGGCAACGAGCAGCTAATCCACGAGCAACTTCCAGCGTGTGGGTTGATCCACCAAGCGTGCCAGGAATGGGAATGCCACTTGCAATATAGAGAATATTCACAATCGCTCGTAACGCTCTAGATCAAGGGTAATAGCTAAGGCACCAGGCGCAGTCTTTTGGACAGCATTATTTGCCTGTTCAATTGCTGTTTCTTTCACACCAACAAACAAGGTCGTATTGCCCTTGCGTAAAAAACCGCCCGTTGAGGCAAGACGAGTTACACCGAACCCCTGCTCAACTAACACATCTATGGTTGCATCTGCAACTTGATCCGAAACAACAAATACCAATAATTTCATTTCAGGTCGCCCCGTGTGTTGAGATTTGGTGCATTATAAGAGGCCAGAGCCCATGCGTCAATAGATACTCGTACAAAACCCTGGAGTATTTTATGTTATAAACGATATGTTTGTATTACAATATGACTCACAAACTTTAACATGCCGTACTATACCAATTGACAGGTGTTATGGCGGCTGCTACAATCCGCGTCGCCTGACTTGTTCGATTGTCAATCGTGTATTTCACATAGGCGAAACGTGTTGTTTCAAAGAGAATAGGAACTATGATATGGTGTATCGTTGTGTCAGTATTTTGTGGCGTTGGTGTATAGCTTTATTATTCATCGTTTTCAGCATAATGGCTTGTGCACCGCCAGAACCAGATACACCTCGACCAACTGCGGCTGCTGTACTTGCAATCACCGCTGCGCCAACACAGGATATCGACGCAACCGCCACTGTTTATGCGAGCCAACTGATTCCTACACCAACACCTGCAGGTCTGTATATCGTACAACCTGGTGACACGATTGGCAGTCTTGCGGAAGCATTTGGTACTACCATCGAGGAGATTCTAGCAGCTAACGGTACCACCGATCCTGATTCACTTCAGTCTGGACAAGCACTCCTTATCCCTTCACTGATCAGTGATACCCTCCAAATAACCACTGAAGAAGAGGTGGATGACACAGTAAGCCTTACACCGAGACTTACGAATGAGCAACAAGCGCCCAACCCTACACTAACAACGCCGTAGTTGTGTAAGCGCATCGTCCAAAAGACTGATCTTTTCATCTTGACAGTTGTCTGGATTTAGGTATAATGCTCATGGACATCTAATTACATGCCAGTTAGGCACAAAGGAGGTGATGCCCATGAGTAGTAGTCAGAGTATGGGTATCGCCGAGGGTTTAGTGTGAAAACTAAACTACGGTGATACCCGTTTTATGAAAAAGCTCCTGTCATATGACAGGAGCTTTTGTTTGTATACCTTCAAACAAAAAAGTTTCCCTATCAAAAGAAGTTGATAGGGAAACTCTTGGTTATACAGGGAACGTTTTTATTACAAGCCTCATTCGTCAGATTTGGTCTCTTCACCAACACGTTGTGGCTCAACAGCTTCTTCCTCGGTAGTTGGCTCTTCTTCGGCTCGTACCTGAGCAAGATTAACAACCAATTCATCTTCTGGTGTTGTAATGGTCACCTTGTCAGGTGGCGTAATATCTCTTATATGAATAGTCTTTTCAAAACTATCAAGCACGCTAATATCAACATCAATATGTGAGGGAACATTTGAAGGGAGTGTTTGGATTTCGATAGTATTCAAAATCTGGTTGAGCGCCGCCTGGTTTTTCTTAACTAAGTCGGACTCTCCAACCAGCAGAATTGGCACTTCTACGGTCATTTCTATGAGCAAGTCGACCACATGAAAATCAACGTGCAAAATATCCTGTTTCACTGGATGACGTTGCAATACATGCACAAAAGCCGCTTGTGGTTTTTCTCCAGGAATAGACAGCTTAATCAGCGAAGTTCGACCAGCCTGCTTCAATAAATCTGTAAATTCACGTGCATTCATCTGTACTACGTAGGGGCCAACACCTTTTCCATACACAGTTGCAGGGAGAATACCCTCTTTTCGTAGACGGTTGACTTTTTTACCTGTAATAGTACGGGGTTCGAGTTTTAGTTCAAATTCTTGTGACATACCTTGTACTCCATTTGAGCTGTAAATACCTTCGCGCAAGCTAAGGGCATTACCCGCTAGCTCCCAACAGACAAGAGTAACATAGAGTATGACTTGTTGCAAATGATGGAAGAACGATATGCAGCAATATCATTACAAGGGACGTACAATCACATCAGCCATTCGAGCAGCACGAACATTCATCTGGACGTTATGCACACGTACGATATCCACCCCAGCTTGAACAGCAAGCACAGTTGTGGCCACAGTTCCTTCATCACGTTCGTGTGTTGGCAAGTTAAGTGTGAGGCCAATAAAAGATTTGCGCGATGCACCTAACAAAATCGGGTGTTTCAGGCTACGTAGTTTGTGCAACTGACGCATAATGGAGATGTTCTGCTCTGGTGTCTTCCCAAAACCAATTCCTGGATCGACAATCATAGCCCGACGAGGTATACCACATGACTGGGCAAAATCAATACTTTCACGCAACCCTGTCACAATGTGGTTCAGCAGATCTTGATATTCAATAGCTGTGTAGTGGCTCCCCAGGGCACCTGCAGTTGCTTGAGCACGCCGATTGTGCATCAGGATGATCGGGACATGTCGGTCGGCAACTAGCTTCGCAAGCGGCTGATTCCACGCGCCGTCAGGAGTATGCAATCCCCAGATGTCATTGACTAGATGTGCACCTGCATCGAGCGCAGCTGCGGCTACTTGAGCATGATATGTATCAACGGAGATAGGTCGATCAACCTCGCAAGCCATAGCAGCAGTGACAGGGACAACCCGCTGTAATTCTTCTTCAACAGTCACAGGTTTCGCTCCAGGACGCGTCGACTCACCACCAACATCAAGAATATCCGCACCCTCATCCACAAAACGTCGTGCTTGTGCTACAGCCTGCTTAACCACATCCCCATCATCCTGCATCAGTCCGTCTGAGCTGAACGAATCAGGCGTCACATTGATGATGCCCATAATATAGGTGCGTTGGCCCCACACAAATTGGTGCCCTGCCATTTCGAGAGTTGTCGAATCCATCAGAGGAATCTCTTCAATGATAATTCAGGTAGCCGGATGCGCTTCCTCATCAGCTTGAGCCGCTGTTACTTCCAAAAACAACTGACGCTCACGTTGATAGGTCTTCCATCCCTCCCATAGCAGCCACGGGATAAGTACTAGCCACCACGGACGTAAGGCACTGAGATTATCCCAAAACAGGCGGGCAGGAGCCAATACCTGAATATCAAGTATTTTCTCAATGACTGATTGGGTAGTTGCTGGTTCTTCAGGCGGTTCAGGTAGCCTGCGTGACAAGAGCGACTCAGGTAACACACGCGAGAGCACGTTTCTCATGGGTAACTCCGTATATATCCATACATATGGCAATATAACAATTACTCAATGTATTAAATTGTTTTTCTCTCAAAGCACTATTCCAATCCATGACCGTTGGACTATTGGATGTATTGCTATAATACAAACACAACTTATCACTTCCATCTATGTGACCCATCATTACCCACTACAACGAGCCCACAGGGTCAACATATCACTTCATTACAAGCGCTGTGGTATGACATTTCCTCGTTGCTACTACATAACGGAAAGGAGGTGAAATCACTATGCAGCGTCTATTTCATTTTTGCACACATATCCTCGATAGTATAGCACAGCAAGCGACTCACTACGCCTGTATACTGTACTCAGTGTTGGTTAGTCTCACATATCGCTTGAGGCTGTGGGGCAAACAAACTATGTACCTGACTCAGCCAGGACAGGGTCTTACGGAATATGGCCTTATTTTGGTACTGATTATGGTCGTTTGTGTTGTCATTATTGGTACAACCGGTGAGACCATCAGTGAAGTCTGGTATCAAAGAATTATTCTAAAGCTTCCATAATTATAGTGTAGACTTTTGCAATTGTTATTCCATGCAAGCGGCGCCAGAATTTGGCGTCGTTTTGCTATGCAGTGTGCCAACACGCTGTACAGGTGCTTTTAGGGACCTCGAGGAGCGACACGTAGAGTTTGTTCAGCACGATACGTCACCAGTCCAGGCGGACCACCACGAACACGCCGCACGAGGCGTCGATGTGATACATCCACATCAACAGACGCATTGGTACGTGCCTGACTAAAGTAGGCAGCAAGCGCGGCAGCTTCTTGCAAAGTACGCTCAGGTACAGCTTGTCCATTGCTTTTGATGATGACATGGGCACCGGGTATGCCCTGCACATGGAGCCACAGATCGTCTGGATTGGCGAGTTTGAAGGTCACCTGTTCGTTTTGGTGCACACTGCGACCAGCATAGATCGTATAACCATCATCTGAGACTAGTCGTAGCGGTTTCTGGCGGCGCACTTTGGGTGTTTTGCTCTTACCTTTGAGAGCTTGTACATACCCTAGTTCAATAGCTTCTCGTGCAATATCTTCGATCTGTTCAAAACTTTCTGCGACCGATAATAAAGCTTGTATTTCATCAAGTCCCGCCAATGCAGCCTCATTCACTTGCACACGTTCTGGTACATTTTCCAGCGCTCCCTTGGCTTTATCATAAGATTTGAAGCGCGACTGGGCCTCCTCAACAGGTGTTTTGTCAGGATTAAGCGCAATAATGGTTCCATCTACTTCCAACGTGGTTTGTTGTGGCTGTATGGTGTGCAAAAATGCAAAAATCATCTCACCTTCCCAACGAAGATGTTCCAATTCTTTGGCTCGTTCCAGCTCACCCTGTAGTTGATTTTGCTGGCGTTGTAGGCGTTTGCGTTTCTCATTAAGCGTTTCCTGAAGGGCGGCCCGACGTTGCTGATGATCAGACAATTGTTCATGGGATGCATAATATTGCTCCACAGCAATACTGATACTAGAGTGCCGTTCCACCTGATCATATTGCGTAAGCAAATACGGAGCAAAAGCAACCGGACCACTCTCATCAAATGCAACACAGGGATCGGCAGGAGCATTCCAGATGGTCTGAAGCGTTGCTGCTAACTGTTCCCAGGGTAAGTCTGGTGTGACGGACACCTGTGTCTGGTTCAAACAACGATAAACGACTTCACGTGCAAGTTGGGGCGATAAGCCCAGATACGTCTGCACCATCATCCGGGCAAGATCCTGCTGTTGCGTCTGCTCCTGTGCCTCTATCAATCCTTCTGCAGTGGCATAACGTGGATCGCGTTTTTGTTGACGTGGGGGAAGTTCGTACGGTTCGCGCGGCTGTAGTGGACGACGACTCATAGCTGGTGTAATGTGTCGAGCACATTCTAAAATAATATTGTCATCGTTCACTAAGATAATATTACTACGACGCTCTACCACTTCGATAATGAGTTCACTGCGTAATATGTCATCAGAGTGGGGCAAATCCTGATCAATTGTTTCCTCGAAATGCTCTTCTTCATCTGTGATTATCTCGTCATCATCGGTCATATTGCGTGATAAGGAACCTTTGGCTATACTTAAGAGCATAACTCGCTCAAGATCTGGTTGTTCAAGCGCAATGACGCGACCACCAAAAATATATTTGCGTAGTAAGAGCAACAGCGATGATTCTACAGCAACACCACGCGAAGGTCGTGTTGTATTAAGATGAACACGTGCAAACCGGGGATGTGCTGAGAGGAGTACATGACGACGCTGTCCATGAGCATATATTTCTAAAGCAATACTGTGTTCACTTGGTAATACAACCCGTTGGATACGTCCACCAAGGATTGTTTGCCGTAACTCATCAACAATAGCATTGAAAGTTAAGGTATCAAAATACATATGATATGGTACATTGCCTTACACAAAACATGATTTTAGTTCGATATTATGTGAGTGAGATTATACCACGATGAAAAAGGAACATCATGAGTGCTAAAGAACGTAATCCTATTTTGGAAGGTTCAACCCCCAACCCACTGTTGGTGGTTATCTCAGGACCATCGGGAGTAGGAAAAGATACGTTATTGATGCGTATGCGTGAGTTAGGATTTCCCTTCCATTTTGTCGTAACTGCAACCAGCCGCCCTATTCGACCTGGTGAGCGCACTGGATACGACTATCACTTTGTTGATCAGGAACGATTCGAGGAGATGATAGCACACGAAGAGTTATTGGAATGGGCAGAAGTCTACGGTCATTACAAAGGCATCCCCAAATTTGAAGTGCGTCGAGCACTCGACAGTGGTAGAGATGTTATCTTGCGTATTGATACACAGGGGGCTGAAACGATCCGACAACTTGGCACCAACGCCGTATTTATCTTTGTGATGCCAGGCTCATTTGAAGAGCTCCATAACCGTTTACAACTACGGCGCACTGAGTCAGACAATGAGGTAGTACAACGATTAAATGTGGCACAACAAGAGATGGAGCAGGTCGCGAACTTTGATTATGTTGTAATCAATCACGAAGATCGGCTTGATGATGCCGTAGGGCAAATACGTGCTATCATTGTTGCAGAAAAACAACGTGTTTGGTCCAGACGTGTTGAATTGTAACGAAACATGGGCTTGCTTACTGGCCAAGTAATGATTCAGATCCTGAAGAAATTAGTGGTGTCTGTTAAAATAATGGATGCAAGCGTTGTTACATAATATAGGGAGTTATGATGAATCTGCAGGAACGTATTCAACAAGATGTAAAAAATGCTATGCGTAGCGGAGATAAAGCACGCATTAGTGTGTTACGCATGGCGCTAGCATCACTTAAAAACGCACAGATCCAGATGGCAAAAGATGCATACGATGCAACAGCAGATGATCAACAACAGACTGTTGCTTCAGCATCACCAGCTTCGCTCAGCGAAGAAGCCATGCAAGAAGCTGTTGCCCGCGAGGTAAAACGGCGACGTGACGCAGAAGATGCGTATCGTCAGGCCAATCGTGAGGACTTAGCAAAACAAGAAGCATCCGAGGCGGTTATTCTCGAAGAGTATCTGCCTCAGAAGCTGAGTGCTGATGAATTACGACCACTTATTCAAGCCACAATTGGTGAACTCGGGGTCAGTGGTATGGCAGATATGGGCAAGGTGATGCCAGTACTGATGCAAGAGTATAAAGAACGGGCAGATGGGCGTTTGATTAGCCAGATTGCTCGTGAAGTGTTGAGCCAACAATCATGATAGAGGGAACTTTGTGACACGACTATACGTCTACCAAATAATACACATAAGATCCTATTGCCCACATGGTCCGTATCGTTTATGCTCATCACAATAGACTTGAATGCATATCTGTATTCATATACATAAGTGAGATATAGACTATTGTTTCAGCGTATACGAAAAATATTCCATACACGACATCCCCGTAGCCAGCGCAGGGCTCGTGCACCACTGACTGGTGCCGCACAAGAGCGTCGGCAACGCGTGCACTTAACATTGGCTACCGCACTACTGGCTGCATTTTTGTGGGGCATTCTGGGCATAGACTTTGCTTTTGAGCCACCACTTGATGTTGAAGTAGGGATGCCAAGTCCTCGTGAGATCATAGCCCATCAAACAAAAACATTTGAGAGTGAATTTGAGACCAACAATGCGAGGGACCAGGCCGCCGCTAATCCAGAGCTGGTCCAGTATAGCAATGACGAAACCATTATTCCCGAACAACGTAACGCACTTCAGCTTTTCTTCGATACGGTTACGAGTATACGTGAAAATGACTCGTTAAGCCGTGTTGACAAGACCAACGAGTTGGAAGGTTTGATGGCAGATCTTCTACCCAATGCCTCATCTGAACTAGCCGCTGAGATTGTACAGTTGGATGAGGACACCTGGAACGAAGTGCAGGCCAGATCCCTATCTCTTTACAATGAAGCCGTACAAGCACGCAATTATCAACTGCGTGAAGATGATGTACGTTGGATACGTGATACATTTCTCCCGTTAGCGAACCTGGGCACCTCTGAAGATCAGCGTGCGCTTATTGTCGAGTTTAGTGGTGGATATGTGCGCGCCAACCGATTTTTTGATGCAGAAACAACACGTCAACGCCAACTAGAAGCCAGAAACGCCGTTGAACCAGTTCAAACCACGATCCAAAATGGTCAAACGATTGTTCGTAAGGGCGACATCATTACGGAGAAGACCAAGGAGCAACTGGATATCTTCAACCTCACTGAGCGAGAGACCAATTGGCGCGGGCTTGGAGGAACAGGACTACTATGTATTCTCGTGGCATTTGCCTTTGGTTCATACATTGGTTTCGCCCAACGCTCGGTGTGGCTTAACACACGCGCATTAATCACCATATTGAGTCTATTCGCGTTAAATGTGTTTGCAGATCGGCTGCTGTTTGAGATCTCGGCCACTCCTGAATGGTGGTACATCTTTCCACTTGCTGCTACTATTCTGATTTTGATGCCACTCTTTAATCTCTCACTTGCCTTAGTCACAGCTGCACTCCTCAGCGTATTAATCGTTTTTGTGAGTGATGGTGAATTTGAATTGGGTGTGGCATTGTTGCTTAGTAGCATGGCCGGTGTTTTTATTGTTAAGCGGGGAGACCGCTCGATTACCTTTTTGCTTGCCGGGTTAGCTGTTGGCTTGGTTGTCATCATCACCAGGCTGACATTCTGGTTGATCACACCGGGCGATCTGCTTTTTGAAGATTTCCAAATCATCGTTATTGCTGGTCTCATCAATGGGCTACTCTCAGCTTTATTAAGCCTTGGCCTCTACAATGTCGTTGGAAATCTAGGAGGTATCACCACACCGCTGCAATTGATGGAATTGTCGCATCCCTCACAACCACTATTACGGAAACTTATGCTCGAGGCCCCAGGTTCTTACTATCATAGTATTGCCGTTGGTAATCTTGCAGAACGAGCTGCCGAAGCTATCAATGCGGATGCTCTCTTACTGCGTGTTGCTGCATACTATCACGATATTGGCAAAACCATTCGCCCTTACTTTTTCACTGATAATCAGAGTGAGCGTGAAAACGTTCATAATGATCTTGATCCACGTACGAGTGCAGAGATTATTGTCGAGCACGTACGGGAAGGTGCAAACATGGCGCGAGCGGCCAAATTACCTAAACAAATTATTGATTTTATTATTACCCATCATGGAACCACGACTATCAGCCACTTTTATCAACTTGCACTACAACAGGAAGATAGTGTTGATATCAACGACTTTCGCTACCCCGGTCCAAAACCACAAACGCGTGAGCAAGCGATTCTCATGTTGGCAGACTCAGTTGAGGCCACAGTTCGCTCTAAATCGCAAAGTGGGAAGCTTATTTCCTCACGGCATACAGAAACCAACGGGAATGGCAGTGCCCGTAATGGTGGGCAAACACTCGAAGAATTAGTGCGTTCGATCATCGATGAACGTGTCCGGAGCGGGCAGTTAGATGAAAGCCCCATTACACTTCATGATATCGCGCAGATTCGTCAGGCATTTGTCAATTCGCTTCAAGGGATCTATCATCCACGAACGGACTATGCTCCTCAAATTGTCAGACAAGTATAACGTGTACCTATGCATAAGATCGAGATTCAGATCAATCCACGTGTGAAGCAACCTGTTGATACAATATTACTCACGCGGGCCATTGTCACGGTGCTCAACAATGAGCATGTGGCTCATCCGGTCACAATAAGTGTGCTGATCACCGATGATGCGACATTACAAAGACTCAACCTGCATTATCGCAATATTGACGCACCAACTGATGTTCTTTCTTTCGCAAGTGAAGACGATTCACGCTCACATGCGGTATCAGCCTTAGTCAATCCCACGCAAACAACACGTTATTTAGGTGATATTGCCATCTCGTATGATCGCGTTGTAGCACAAGCGACCGAGTACCACCATTCACGTGAACGCGAACTGGCATATCTAACAGTACATGGTGTCTTACATCTGTTAGGGTATGATCATGAACGCGGTGAAGAGGAGACAATCCACATGCGTACGCGCGAAGAGGCTGCTATGAAAGACCTGGATCTTCAGCGTGAATCATAAGGTGTTTTGTAACCACCAAACTTAGTGTAGAATGCGTAAAGAAGGAAGCATGTTTACGTCGGTACCTGCGTAGGACCAGCCTGTGACACTATGTTATGATAATGGATACCTATTTCATGATAGCCACTCCACATCCACCAGAGACAGATGAACCCGATATCGACGATTCGAAACGCGCCGTAACACGCGCGCTGACGCTCTTCTCATCATTTCGCTACGCCTTTATGGGCATTCGCTATCTTTTATGGACACAGCGCAACGCCAAAATACACTGCGCCATAGGAATGATTGCAGTCATTCTTGGTATGGTATTACCTATCAACCGGGTTGAATGGGTTGTCTTAATCTTAACCATTGCTCTGGTTTTGACCATGGAAGGTGTAAATACTGCCATCGAAGCCATTGTTGACCTCGCATCGCCAGAGTACCATCCCCTTGCCAAGGTCGCCAAAGATGTTGCGGCTGGTACAGTCTTACTCGCTGCAATAGCTTCCGTTGTGGTGGGTGTTATTATCTTTTTGCCCCATCTGTTCACACTTTTATTGTGGTGGCTGCAACGGTGAATATTCTAATCCTTTCACCATATCCTCCCTACCCACCATACGGTGGTGGGACCATGCGAATCTATCAACTTTTGCGCGGGCTAACTGCACATCACGATGTCACCTGTTTAACCTTTGTCCCTGACAAACAGGCTGAACATGCACTTCAACCATTACATGATATTTGTCGGGTTATCGGTGTCACTGGCCCACCACCTCGTACCCTGTTGCAGCGAGCCTGGACAACCTGCACTTCGAAGCAGCCTGACATGGCCTTGCGTAACGCTTCCACAGCATATGCCCATACCCTACGCAATTTGTTGACCACAAGGCATTTTGATATTGTGCAAGCCGAGAGCATTGAGATGGCCGATTATCTATTTGTAGCAAACCAGACGAGCCAAAAACATCATGCTGGTTCAAAGAAAACAGAACGGTCACGATTGATACTCGATCAGTTCAACGCAGAATTTATGTTGCAACAGCGGGCCTTTCTCACAGATATCAAGCAAGCTCATCGGTGGCATGCTGCAGGGTACTCTTTCGTGCAATGGCATAAACTGTGGCAATACGAGCGTCAGTTACTACAACAGTGTGATGCTGTTATGGCAGTTTCTGATGAAGATCGCCATACATTACAAAAGCTCTGGCCCCAAGCTACCATACAGGTGGTACCAAATGGCGTTGATACCAGTCATTTTCATCGACAGGCATTGCTACAGGAGCATGCTGGTTGGTTTTCGTTAGGACCACCGACGCTTGTTTTTAGTGGAACGCTTGATTTTCGCCCAAATATAGATGCGTTGGTGTGGTTTACTCGTGAGGTATTGCCTCATATTCGTAAAACCATCCCCCATATTCAGTTACTGATCGTCGGCAAACGTCCCGCACCTGTGGTACAGCAACTCGCCACAGACAGCGCAATCCACCTGGTCGGATCCGTGTCTGATACCCGACCATACATCGCAGGTGCCGCCATCTACATCGTGCCGATGCGTATTGGTGGAGGCGTGCGGCTCAAGTTGCTCGAAGCATTGTCACTGGAAACTCCCGTTGTGAGTACGCACATGGGCGCAGAGGGCGTCACTGGTCTTCACCATGGTGAGCATTGTTGGCTGGCTGATGAACCGCCACAGTTTGCTCAGACCGTCTTACATGTTCTCGAAGATAGCACATTAGGACAACAGGTAGGAGCAGCGGGGCGTACATTGGTACGCTCCCACTATGATTGGTCGGTCATTATTCCCAAACTGGAAATGCTGTATACAAGTATGATACGGTAATATAACAAATCGAGTCCAGATAAAGCATACCAATGCTGCTTGTATAACCTACGTGCTTTGAACATTGTGCATGTTCAGGTACCATGTGTTCGCATTAAGTGAGGTACAACATGAGCTACAATGAACGTCAGCAGCGCATGATTGAGCGAATCTATGAGGATGAGCGTCTTCATGAAAATCTAACCGATACAACTGCTACAGTCTTAATCGAGTGGGCTACCGCACAGGTGACAGATGCGACAAATGACCCTGCTCAACCTGATGCCATCGTAGAGGCACAAGTACAAGCCATTCGCAAAGCAGCCCGGATGGCTACCCGTGTTGCTGATGTAACCTCAAAAAATATTGTAGACCACGCGGAAACTTTCTTGTTAGAAGTACGCTCTACGCAAGCTTCCACTAGTGTTCATACACCACCCGTTGATAGCCCATCTGTGATACCATCCCTGTCGGCACAGAAAGCACAGGCCGTACAACCTGTCGAGCATAATGTTGATAAAACGATAGATAAACGTTCACAAACGTGGTGGAGGCGTTGGAAAGCGCGCTTTCGATCACGCAGAAAGGATGTCTAGATGACACGACGTCGCAAACGCACACGATCAACCAAACGTCGTAAGGTCAGTACCCAATCCGTCATCGTGACCCTGCTCATTTTATTCGGCTTGTATCTCTACCAATCAGGCATATTGCAAGACTTGCTTGATCAATGGGGCGTATCCATTACGTTATCGCCAGCAGATACACCTGCTGAAGGCCCCGTTGTGGTTGGTGATGGCGAGATCCAGGCTTTTTTTACCACTCCACATCTTATTTATCCTGATCGGGAGAATCAGCGTCGTCCACCACCAGTACTTACATCACTTATAGAGGATATTGAAGCTGCCCAAAGTAGTATCGATGTTGCCGTGTTTGATTTGGACATTATCGAAGTAACGGAAGCACTCGTGGCGGCCCAACAGCGAGGTGTGCGTGTTCGTGTCGTCCTCGATAGCGAAAATCTTGACACTCCCGAGGTTTCGGAACAGACTGGGCAACTCGAGGCGGCCGGTGCAGGGCTAGGGTTTGATGAGCGAGAGCCATTCATGCATCATAAGTTCCTTATCATTGATGAGTCTATCACCTGGGCTGGGTCATGGAATCTCACTACGAATGGTACATATCGTAATAATAACAATATGGTACGGTTTAACAATAATGAGATCGCCACGACCTATACTGACGAATTTCAACAGATGTTTGATGGCGCATATGGCGTCCACAAAACCAGTGTCGCATCTTATCCTAGCGTTCAAATTGGTGAAACACAAGTCCAGATGCATTTTTCACCAACGGATGAGACAGAGAAGCACATCATAGAACAACTCCAACAGGCCCAATCGAGCATTCGGTTTATGGCATTCTCATACACCTTAGACTCAATTGCTGATGTCATGCTTGAGAAAATGCAATCAGGGGTCACTGTTCAGGGTGTCTTCGAGAAGCGCAATGCCTCGGGAACAGGCTCAGAATTTGAACGATTACGTGGTGACGGGGAATATGTTTTGGTAGATGGAAATTGTTATGTTATGCACCATAAAGTCATTATCATTGATGAGCGTATCGTACTCACCGGATCGTACAACTTTAGTGCGAGTGCTGAAAATAGTAATGATGAGAATCTGATAACGCTCATTGATCCAACATTAGCCCAGGCATATATTGATGAATTTGAGCGCGTGTACGAACAGGCAAAAACTCCCTTACGATGCAATTAAGGCAACTATGTTCCACAATTGTATGTAAGTAGCTCGAAACACATATCTATTCAGCAATTTGCAGCGGATATAGGTAAGAAAAATGCTATGTATCTATACATTCAAAATAATTATAACTATATCCGCTAAACGGTAAATCACTAACAGAGAATTTTACACTTTTTTCTTCGGTCTACCGCTTCGAGGAGCAGGAGTAGGGGTATCTACCTCTTGTAAATCCCGAGCTTCTCCATTTGATTTTGATATAACTCTAAAACGAAGTATGTTACCTTTTGTGCGTTTGAAGTCAAGCGACAGGTTACGACGATTTGCAGCGGCCTTTAATCGATTACGCACGGTAATGCGATTCTCACCTTCACTTAACTCTGCTTCACCATAATCTCCGTCACTATAATCTCCTAAAAGCGCATCGTACTCTTCTTCAATTAGTTTGCGCTGGCCTTTGATACGTCTTTCAATAACGCGAATTTCCTCAGAAGTAAGTTTTCTTATATTTGGCATCTAACTTCCCTTAATATTTACTTAAGTGTGACATTATAGATGTATATTACCGTATATTGTTATAAAAGGCAAGTGAGAAACACTATTGTCGCTATTCTCTTAAAGAGCTGTGTCATTCTCATCTCGTTATCATTTTATCCACACGTTTTATGACTAAGTGAAGCTAACACTTGTATTTATGAGTGATGCCATACCAAAGAGCAACAATACTAAGCATGTACCACTCTATCATTTGAGTTTGAATTGTTATGTGCCTTCTGGTACTATTCTGAGATGCTCTGCTATAATATGAATAAGGAATTTGAGTCTGTCAGGGTTTCATACAAAGAAGGCTTTCTCCCTAAAGAGAGATTTTCACTATGCAAGATACTTCGACACGTGTTACATTTGCTTCTTTCGTTACACGCACACGTTTAATGATGATCTTTTGTCTTGGGGTTACTATTACTGTTTGTCTTTTCTTAGCATGGCTGGGGTACAGCCAATCGGTGGTGTTGGGAGTTGTACAGGGGTTAGGGGAGTTTTTGCCAATCTCTTCATCAGCGCATCTGCTTTTAGTGCCATGGTTTTTCGGTTGGCAGGATAGTGTGATCGGCACATTAACTTTTGATGTAGCACTCCACTTAGGCACCCTGATAGCAATTGTAGCGTACTTCTGGCGTGATTGGCTCGATCTGCTGCGTGCAATCCCCGGAATGTTTGCGAAGTTCACACACACCTTGCGCGGTAATCGTAAAACATTGAATGTAGTAGAATATCGACTCGTATCGCTTGGGATTGCCACTATTCCTGCAGCGATTATTGGCCTTTCTCTCGAGTCAATTATCGAACTATATTTACGTACCCCCTTACTTACAGCTTTTATGTTGGCCTTCGTCGGCATACTACTCTTTGCAGCCGATCGCTGGACAAATCAACAATGGTCGCTTGATCAGGTATCATGGCGCCATGCACTACTGATCGGGTTGGCACAAGCCTGTGCTCTGATACCAGGCGTGTCTCGCTCAGGGGCTACTATTACTATGGGGCGCTTTCTGCACCTCAGTCGTGATGCAGCCACACGATATTCCTTTTTAATGAGTACTCCCATCATGCTAGCGGCTGTAGCTGTTAAATTTGATGATATATTGCAATTTCGGGTTGCTGATCTTCCTGCACTCTTTGCTGGCATCGGTGTTTCAGCCCTGGTGGGAGCACTCGCAATACATTTTCTGCTTGGCTACATTAAACAGGCAGGCTTTGGCATTTTTGCCATTTATCGCATTTTATTAGCACTCGTTATTGTTGTTATTGTTGTTGTACGTGGTGGAGTATAAATGTTCCCCACTATAACAGTCCTTAGCAAACCCTAACTGCTGAACATCTTAAGAAGTACAGACATAGAATGGCCACTTTTGCAAACAACCACACATGATTGGTTTATTCTACTGTTTTGTACGGGGAGAGTTGCAATGTCGTATACGACCAGAGACCTATCGTCACGTCGTGATATGCTGCGCCGACGCCTATTAGAAATCACCATGGCTGGTAGCTCGGAAGATTCATCACTGCTTGAGCAACGTATTGACTCATTACTGGATGATATTGAAGGCGGGGCTTTGGAAACAAATCCTTCGTTCAATCCACTCAATCCATGGAGTGAGGATCAACGGGTCGTCGTAACCGGGATGGGCGTATTAACTCCTTTGGGAATTGGGATTGATATGTTCTGGAATGGTCTTGTCGAAGGGCGTAGCGGTGTCGATAAGATTACACTGTGCGATCCAGGAAACTCACCCAGCCGTATTGCTGGTGAGGTGCGGGATTTTCATCCCCAAGACTACTTGGATGCGAAAGAGGCTCGGCGAATCTCACGAGCAAGCCAGCTAGCGGTTGCAGCGGCTCAAATGGCCATGGATGATGCACAATTGAAAGTGGACGATCATAATCGCTTTGAGGTTGGCGCCCTGATTGGAAATGGGAGTACATCACCCCCAGATACTGAAACAGCGGCCCACACATTGATCGAGCGCGGGTTTTCGCGGCTGAGTCCGTTTTATATCACCAGTGCATTGCCAAACATGCCATCATGTCAGGTGGCTATTCAAATGGGGTTGATGGGGTACAACACGGTAACCGCTACCGCCTGCGCTGCCGGTTCTCAGGCCATTGGTGAGGCGGTTGAAGTTATTCGTCGCGGTGATGCAAAAGTCATGCTGGCAGGCGGTACTGAAGCACCCATCTGTCAACTGTCACTGGCAAGTTTTAGTGCAGTACGTGCCTTATCTACACAAAACAATGAGCCCATGCGGGCATCTCGCCCCTTTGATGCTAAACGTGATGGTTTTGTGTTAGCTGAAGGTGCCGGGGTGCTCGTATTAGAACAATTATCACATGCACATCGTCGGGGTGCACACATCTATGCTGAAATTATTGGCTATGCCTCAACTTGTGATGCGTATCACGTCACGGCACCAGATGTTGATGGTGCTGGTGCCGCTCGTGCTATGACCCGCGCCCTTACCCGCGCCCGTATCAGACCCCAACAGATCGATTATATCAATGCCCACGCAACGAGCACACCAACGGGTGATGATGTCGAGACACGTGCCATTAAACGGGCGTTTAATGAACATGCCTACAATATTCCCATCAGCTCCACTAAATCCATGATGGGCCATCTGACAAGTGCAGCAGGGGCTGTGGAAGCTATCGCATCTATTCTTGCATTGAAATATGGCGTCATTCCACCAACAATTAATTACGAGTACCCTGATCCTAATTGTGACCTCGATTATGTCCCTAATCGTGCACGTTCAGCAAACTTACAAATTGTGATGTCTAACTCATTCGGTTTTGGTGGTATCAACGGGGTTTTAATTTTTCAAAATTCATCCATCAGATAGCCATGGGTTGAGCTAAGCAGAACGCTCATGCTACCGGGGGCAGTGATGATGAGGTAAGCAACAGATGATCAATAGAGGAAAGTAAATAATCAAAATCAAACGGTTTTTCGACACAATCGACGCAACCAACTGATCTGATACGAGCCCGGCTCAGGAGCGTTTCATAGACGGTTGTGCCAAGAATAGGTGTTTGTGATAGGGTAGGTTGTGCGCGAAGTTGCTGGATTGTGTCCCATGCAGGATGCCCCGGAAGTGATAATGATGCCAGAATAAGATCAGGACGCATAGATCGTGATTTTTGCAGAGCATCCAATCCTGGCTGAGCTTCAACAACCCGGTATCCTTCTGACTGCAATAAACGTCGCAGTATATCTCGATGTTCGCAAGTATCGTCAACAATAAGAATAGTTAGTTGTAGCATGTTCTTGCAACCTCGATGCATCACTATATACATGATAGAATGCTTACAACGCTACGAAAGTTACGGTCATTTTCACTATTTTCAACAAGAGTATCGTTGTTTATTTGTAAAAAGAGCAAATAAAAAATAAAACACTTGAGTGTTCTTTGTGTGATATAGTAGCACGCTACAAATGGTGTAGTCAGATATAGTGTAGACACAAAACCACATGACAAACTGGAATATCATCGGCCATGAGTGGGCAATTGACTTTTTCCAACGTTCGATGGCCAATAAACGGATGGCCCATGCCTATCTCATTAGCGGACCTGCAGGGGTTGGCAAAGCACTTGTAGCATTACGATTAGCACAGGTTCTGAATTGTGAATCTGGTGGGATTTCACCATGTTTGGAATGCCGTACCTGTAAACGTATCGAGCGTGGCAATCATCCAGATGTACGTATTGCAGGTATGGCAACTCAGACACACGGCATGAAACCAGAGGAGGCCGCTCGTCAGCGCGACCTCAAAATCGATACAGTACGCGATTGGCAACGCGATATTAATCTCCGACCATACGAGGGGCAACAACGCATATTTATCCTACACGATGCAGAACGACTTAACGAGTCCGCGTCCAATGCGATATTGAAGACACTTGAAGAGCCTCCACCCTACGCCACATTAATTCTAGTAGCAAATACCAGCGGAGATCTGCTCCCTACGATTGTCTCGCGCTGTCAGCCACTCAAACTACGGCTGGTTCCTCGCGCACAAATTACGTCTGCCCTCAGTGAACAACTCAATGTTGCAGCAGAGGATGCGGAACTTTTAGCAGCGTGGAGTAATGGCCGGATCGGTTGGGCATTACGTATGCTTAACAATCCCGACGAACTTGAAACACGTCAGACAAAGCTTGACGAACTCCTTTCCTTGGCAACCCAGCCGCGAAGTACGACTTTTGGCTGGGCAGAAGGGTATGCGAAGGCCTATCGTGGAGGTGAACAACTAGCTGTTTTTGAAATGTTAGAACTATGGCAGAGTTGGTGGCGCGACATTCTGCTCATGAGCACCGGATGTACCACGCAAATTGTACATGTTGATCGTCGCCCAGAACTCAGCCAAGCCGTGTCACAATATCATCTGGTCGATATCCATGCATTTATTGCACGTCTCACGAGTGCTGCACAACAATTGCGTGAAAACGTTAATCCACAATTAGCATTAGAGAACGTTCTTTTACATATGCCAATCGTGGAAAGGAGATAATCAAAGCATAGTATAGTCCCATTAATGTAATACTTCAGGAACGGTGTTCAAAAGATCAGGGTTCTTTATCGTTACATAAGTACTTATAGCCTGATAGTCCCAAATCTTATTGTCCGATTTTTGCCATCGAATTGCACTACATATGTCCTCTTTCTACTCGTATCGTTTCATCCTCGAAACGCGTTTATACGTATGGAGGGTTGTAGTAACGACAGGAAAGGTTGTTTGGTAATCTAGCAGACGCGGCACTATGACTATAACCCGAACCTCGCGTGCTGCCAATTCTCAGTTCTGGAGAGGAGCTATCTCATGCAATCACAGCGTTTTAGATCGTATCGGCGACTCATGATGGTTACGTTGGTGTGTTTGTTTGTGCCTTTTCTTCCCATCGCAGCACTTGCACAAGATCCTACACCACCATTTTTTCCCAAAGAGCCAGCAATTGAAGCACTTCCACACGCGGAAGTATTATCAGAGGCCCTACTAGAGGAGGAAGGAGATACGACAAACAAGCAAGAAGAAGGACTAAGCGACGACTATGTCGCACCGGCGCTCTCAGTTGGCACGGCTTCAGATGATTCGAGTTCAACTCCTGATGAATCACTGTCACCACAAGCGACCCAGGGTGTCGTAAGATTGGATGTCATTGCACCAGAGACCATCCGTTCTGGGGACAGCATCGATTACACTTATGAGTACAACAACACTGGCTCTGCCACGAGTTTTATTGTTCAAGCCATCTGGACCAACTATAACAACGATGGTAATTGGCAGGATTGTCTTGACACTGGTACTGGGGCAAACTGTGATCCGCTCAATCGCATAGGTCCAACCGTCACCAGACTTAGTTTTTGTCCCAGTAATATCAGTACTCGCAGAGATAATGAAATTTGCTATGAAGTGAGTTCATTAGGAGCCGGTCAGGTTGGGCGTTTTACCGTAAGAATGGGAACGAAATCCGATCTCTTCCCAGAAACAGGTAAACAACCCAAACGACCGGCGAGTTCAGGGCGACTCTTTATCGGCTCATCCAGTACACCTACCAGTGAGGATACTGCTAATACATTGATTGTCGGACCAGTGCTGGTTCTCACCAAAGAAGTTGTGAGTCCTTCACAAAATATTTATCCTTTAGAGACAGCTGAATTCAAGATCACCATCGGGAACGCAACCGACCCAGAAGATCAGGCAGGTGGCCAGATTCGCGCCGATGCCAGAACCGCGAACAACGTGGTGTTGACCGATTTTATTCCGCAGGGTGCAGAGTTCGTGAGTGGAACCAATAATCCCCAAGTAAAAACAATAGGTGGACAACCAGCATTACAATGGACTTTTGCGTCGCTTGCTCCTGGGCAGCAACAAGAGGTGCGTATAACCTTCCGAAAACTTGATAACGATAACGAGTGTGGCGTTCTCAACAATAGGACATATCGTGCTACAAGTAATGAATACCCTATACGCAATGGCTCAGAACGTTATGAGGTTTCTGGTCGAGGTGAACGAATCGATGTCACAACACCACTTGAAATAGCCTCTGTACGAGCTGAACCTCGCAATGTCATCTATGGCAATACAGCGGAAATAACGATCAGTGTTGAAAATTACTGGTCACAACCACTGAGTGGAGTTCAGTTACATTACGATATTCAATCAAATGGATTTTATACATCCAATCCAGCACCTTCCCCTAATCCATCAACAACTCCCAATCCAAACACTCCTGGTGGTCGTATCACCTGGACATTTAACATTGGAGCAGGCAGTCATACCACCCCGACTGTACAAGAGTTCAAGCTTACTGTGCGTGGTGGATACAGCAAGTCAGGTACAGGAACCGCACAACTTGTAGTACCCTCAAGTGTGCCATCTGCCTGTATCGAAGCTGTACGGGGCGAGGTAAGGCTTGAGCCACGCTTAACTGTTAGCAAAACCACCAATGTAGAAGAACAATTTGGACGGGACTATATTGTTGAGCGAGATGCTCAAGTTGAATATAGCATCAGCATCACCAATAACGGTATAGCTGATGCAAATGGTGTCAAGGTTGTAGATACACTGCCTGATGCAACAGGGGCAAACTTCACTTATATCAATGGAAGTGCTACTATTCCGCCTAACACGTTCACGAACGGCAAAGGTGGGCAGATTGTCTGGAATAGCATCGATGTTGGCGTGAATAGAACAGTCACCATCAGGTACCGTGTGCAAGTCTCAGGTGAAGACTATCGCTCGTATTGTAATGAAGTCGAGGCAACGATTGGACAAGAGGAAATTAATTACGATCCTGATAGGGTCTGTGTCAAAATCAACCCTGATATCGTCATCACCAAAACAGTGAACGGTCAGCCAGAGATCAATGCTGATCCAGGACAAGAAGTGCGCTTCCAGGTATCGTTAACCAACAATGAACCGACGCCCTACCAAGCAGGATTATACGATGAGTTGCCACGAGAACTGACATATGTCCGCACGGAGAGTGGTTATGATTTATCACCAGAACAAGATCGTAATAATCTTAAATGGGATCTGGTGACAGTCAATCCCGGTCAAAGGATTGAAGTAACATTTGTAGCACGGGTTCCCGATAATTGTAGTGGACGTTATGTGAATGATGGCCTTTTCCACAACGCGGATGAAAATATCATCACCCCTATTCCTCCAGTCAGTGCCATTGTCCAATGTGGTCTCTTGGAATATCGCAAGAATACCGTGGGTGGTGATGACGTAAGCTTACGGGCCCGCGTGACCTATGAGATTCAACTGCACAACAAAGATGATAACGACGCACGCAATGTAAAAGTCATCGATATCCTGCCACAAGGTTTCACATACGAGAGTATGAGTGATGGTGATTTCGCTACTGAACCAACACAACGTACACGTGAAGATGGCCGCATTGAACTCACATGGACCGTACCATCAGTAGCAGCAAGCAATAGAGTGAATGTTCGCTATGTTGCGCGTTCTGGCGACGTGGTTGGCCAGCATGACAACCTCGTAACCGTACCTGATATCGGAAAATGTGTTGGGGGTTGTGTATCAGGCGAAGATGGTACAACATACAGCAGTAAGTCTGTCACAGTTGCACCATTGATTACCATAGAACCAACCATCAACGACACATCGTGTGCGACAATTGGTGACAAGCGAACCTATCGTCTTGCCATTTTGAATACTGACGACAATGCATATACCAATACTCGCGTCGCAATCAATGCACCAATTGGGCTTAACCTTTCACGACCAATTGGAGATACACCATCTCCTTCCGTTATCGTTGATAGCAATGGAGTTCGTCAATTTGTATGGAGTGGCATGACCATAGCAGAAAAACCACGTAATGCCTTCGCAACACAAGTCATCCTTGAGATTGAGCTTCAAGTTGGTCAAGTATGGGGAGATCTCGATACAATTGTGCAAACTTCGAGCCCAGATGGTGCTATTCCTCGTAAAGAAGGCGTTGAAGAACCAATTGTGCGGGTATGCCCAGACACACCAGCAATTGCCAAGGAGGTAAGTGGGCGGTTTGTCCGAGCAGGAGAAGAGGTGTTCTATCTCATCTCACTGGCAAATCCAACCAATGCACCCATTTCAGCGACGTTCGAAGATCCTATGCCAGCAGGTCTCACATATGTTGAGATCCTTGAAGGTCCGGCACCAGAGCAGAATGGGAATACACTTCGATGGAATGTCACTGTTCCAGCAGCCAATGAAGGTATTGCCGGGTCAGTTCACATCAAGTTCAAGACACGCGTCAATGGGTCAATAGGAAGTAGCCACATCAACAGGGTTAACATGATTAGCCCAACGAATTTTAATACCACTTACACCGCGGTTGAGGTTATAATAGCGAGAACAGTTTTCTTACCCATTGTTCGTAGATAATACGACACGCTGCAGAAACACTGTTTTTCACATAACCACTCCCCTATACAACCCCCAGTTTCGTTATGAAGCTGGGGGTTGTATACACAGTAATTAGAAGGATCAGCAACACTCATGCAATCATTCAAGTTATATGGTCTCACAATACTGTTTATAGCAATTTGTGGTGTTTGGATTATACTTATCTCTACACAACAACCTGATGATGGGTTATGGGCAGATTTTTATGCTATCTATCGCGGTGGACAAGCACTCTTCCATGGAGAGAATCCCTATGGAGCAGAGGTAACGGCAGAATTGATACGGGACTGGGATGTAGCGTTTGCCGACGCCGGTATTGCTTATCCACTTCCTGCAGTGGTCGGTGTATTGCCACTTTTGCTGCTCCCATTGCCTATTGCAGCTATACTATGGATTGCATTTGGTACGGCTGGTTCGTTTGCCGCTATTCGGCTACGTGACGACTGGCAGACGTTAATCTTTCTGCCACTTTGTTTTATGCCACTACACCGCGCTATTATGATGAAACAGGCAACATTAGTCTGGTTTGCGCTCGTTATTATATTGCTCTTCGCCATGCGTGGTCAGCGTGCGTGGTTAGTCGGGTTATGCATTGTCCTGCTGCCCGCCAAACCACAAGTCGGTCTTTTGTTTGCACTGGCGGGAGGTATCTGGGCCATACGCGAGCATCGGAATACCATTCCATGGATCTGTGGATGGGGTGCGCTCATCTGGGGAGGTAGCTTTTTATTCCAACCAAACTGGATTCAAGAATGGCTGATAAGCCTCCAAAGATACGACGACGTTGTTTACACGGCAAGCCTGCTTCCCTGGGGGCTGATCCTGCTTGCTGCAACCTGGCGGCTGCCCTGGTATGCACAACTCGGCGCTGCACAGGTGGTCTTATTTCCGCTGCCAGATGTCTATGGCGGCTTACCCCTTCTCTTAGTGTGGGTTGCTATTGGTGGTCCACTGGCTATTATCGGCAGCAGTATCTCATGGTTAGGGGTTATTGCTAATCTCCCCAATAATATTATAGTCTTAGGCGCTTCTGTCATCGCACCACTGATAATCTGTTCAGCATTTTACTCATTTGACTCGTGGAGATCGCGCCGTATTGCAGTAGAAGGACAAGCATCGTGAGACCGTTACGGATTGTTATGTTGGCACCTTTTGGTATTCGACCCAAGTCAACCCTCGCTCTACGCATGCTTCCTCTGGCACAGGCACTTGTTCGCCAAGGCCACCATGTCTGTATCGTCGCACCACCAGTCCACAATCCAGAGGACGCTGGGACACAGGTTATGTATGATCAAGTGCTAGTGCTTCATACATCCTCACCATCTCTACCCAGCGCAACTGGTGTCTTCCAACAAATACGCCTACTTATGCAATCAGTACTGGCAGAAAAACCCGATATCATCCATCTCTTCAAGCCTAAAGGATATAGTGGTCTGGCAGCATTGGCCACATCCTTATGGCATCCAAATATCCCGCTGATAGTCGATACCGACGACTGGGAGGGGAGGGGCGGTTGGAACGATTTATTACCCTACCCTGTTGCGGCAAAGTGGTTATTCGCATGGCAAGAGTATGATCTTCCCCGACGTGCTGCTGCTGTGACCGTTGCCAGTCGTACACTGCAAACACAAGTGTGGGGATTTGGGGTTCAATCAGACCGTGTGCTATATGTCCCAAATGGTATCATTGCAGACCGTATCTTAGAGCCACGATCAACAGGACAACCACACCATACCTTGTTACTGTACACACGCTTCTGGGAGTTCGATGTACGCTATATTGTGCTAGTACTGATTGCACTTTCCACTCATCGTTCTGACATAAAATTACATATTGTTGGAAAAGGAGAACGTGGTGAGGAACAAGAACTATTACGTCTCATTGATCGCGCTGGACTGTCATACATAGTGCATTACTTTGGTTGGGTAGAACCTGAACATATTCCTGATCATTTTGCTATGGCTGATATAGCCCTTTTCCCCCTTAAGGATCAACTTATCACGCGTGCGAAGTGTTCAGCAAAATTACTCGAACTCATGGCCGCAGGTCTGCCTGTCATTGCAGGGCGTGTTGGTCAAGCCGCAGAGTATATTGAGCACAATGTGAGTGGGCTACTCGTTGAACCAGACGATCCTGCACACATGGCCTATGCCATATTGCAATTGCTTGATGATCCCTCTTTACGTACACAATTAGGCACTGGTGCGCATAAACGTGTCCTGCATTTTCATTGGGACATGTTAGCACACGACATAGCACAACTCTACGACAACGTGCTATATACCAAACACTAATGACGTCATGTGCTTCTTTGAGCCAAAACCATCATGGTTCATATGTCTATGGACATAAGGACAATGGAGCTATAGCTGTATTGCAGATAATGCTCATATAATCGGGCGATATATACCTACAAGCTTTATTATTCCCCGTAATTATATGGAATCATCTCAACCACAAACCCGCACAGTCACTATGTCACTTGTGACACCATCAATCACATTCGACCACCTCTGGATCATCGGTATGATTGCGGCAATCTGGATCTTCATCAGCATATTGCCCCTACCACCCAATGACCTATGGTGGCACATGGAAGCCGGTCGCATGATGATCGAGGAAGGCCAGTTGCTCACCACCAATCGCTGGGCATACACAATTCCCTATGAAACACCGTACATTTACCAGAGTTGGTTGAGTGAGATTATTTTATACCTGACATGGCGCATTGGTGATGTACCGCTTCTGATGTTTCTACGGACTTTTGTCATAACAGCCAGCTATGCACTCGTGGCGTGGCACACCTGGAGACGCGTAGGCCCTAGCAAAGCTATTGCGCTGGCAGTCTTGCTAGCCGTATTGATGGGATGGAATAACTGGACTCTCCGTCCACAAACACTTGCATTGCTTCCTGGCAGCATTTTTGCCGTCATTCTTAGCGAATATGTCCTGAACCGTGTCTCATCACGATGGCTTATTGCGCTGCCAATAGTGATGGTGCTCTGGGTTAATCTTCATGGTTCCTTTGTACTTGGCATTGCACTTCTGGGCCTCGCCTGGCTTGGTATGGCTATCACACTGCTACGCACAGATCAAATCTCTGATGAGACAGCACGTCAACGCTTTGTGAAGTTAACCTATGCCCTGATTGGGATAATTATGGCAGCTACGCTACATCCGCTAGGAGTTGGCATCTTTAGCTATGTTCAAGACATGTTGACCAATACCTCACTCCAAACTCGATTTGTTGAGTGGCAACCACCACAAAATGATGTTGATATCCTGAGTACAGGTTTCTGGTTCTTCGTTGTGTTGCTTCTGCTAGCTGTCCTGATGGCGATTACTGGTAAGCGACCTGCTGATAGTGATGTGCTCTGGTATATGGGTCTGGCCTGGCTTGGCATTGGTGGTAAACGGTATGCAGTATGGTTTGGATTATTACTCATGCCACTTGTGGCGGAACAACTTGCTGTAATATTCACCAAACGCAAAGTTATCAAGTGTTCCCCGATATTCACATGGAGTGTTTTCGCCCTGTTTGGTATCACCGCAGTGGCGGTATTACCCTGGTTCTCACCGGGCTATTACTTTCAATCCGACCGACTTTTCACTACCACGGGCCCACATCGCTGGTTACTTAGCAGCACAACACCGGTTGCCGCCGCTGATTGGTTGAAAGACAACCCCATTGAAGGTCGTTTCTGGACCGATCTCAGTTATAGCAGTTATACCATTTGGGAATTGTCTGAAAAGCAGGTATTTGCAGATCTGCGTGTAGAGCTATTCCCTGAAGCCATCTGGGATGATTACTTTGACATTGCCAGAGGCAATCAACAAAGTTTGGCAATTCTGGACACCTGGGAGATTAGTCATCTGTTATTGCGGCAAAAAAACCAGAATGCGTTATGGAATACGTTGGAGCAGTCAGCAGAATGGTGTGAACAGTATCGTGACCGTGATGCCGTCATTATGGCCCGCTGTTCACACCATGTAGAAAACCATGCAAAAAAATAACAACCTTATCCCTTATTTTGCTGCTTCTCATTTCCAATTTCTCATCTTAGCTGCTGCATGTGCTGTGCTACTGAGCCTGCTCATCCCCACTACGCAATACGCTGATAGTTCCGCTCCACAAGGACAACTGCTTGTCGAACATGCAAGTGGGTTTGCACCGTTATATGCCCTTCTTTCAACACAAGGCACACAGGGACTGACCTATATGGTAATTGCCAGTTTCGTGTATCTATTGTTGGCGCTCTTCTACTGGCATTTTCTGCACTCTATCAATCAGACAGGAGCACTCACAGAAGCCCTATGGCATAGCCGTATTCATTGGGGTTTGCTTCTATGTGTATGGTTTGGGCTGCTCTTTGCATATCCTTTGCTGAGTGATGATGCTATTGCATACCTCGTTCACGGACGGTTAGCCTGGATATATCAGGTAAATCCATATTTATCAGAGTCACGTGAGCTACTCACCAACGACTCGTGGCACATACTTCTTGGCCCATTACAATCACTTTCCTCGGCTTACGGTCCACTTTGGTTCTACCTGAGCATCCCACCTGTCACCATGGCTGGGTCATCACTACCCATTGCGCTGATAGTACTAAAAGGTGTCAATCTGCTCCTATTGATAACATGTGGCGTCATTATCTATCACTTGTTAAGTGAGCGATCGATCCCACAACGACGTGGAGCGGTGCTGGCTTTATTCTGGAATCCATTGGTCTGGTTAGAGGTGATTTGGACCGGACACAATGACATTGCGATGTTGGTATGGATACTTCTCGCGTTATTAGCATTTCAACGTAACCGTTATGTATTTGCAGTTTGTCTGTTAATGGCTGCTGTTGCAACGAAATATGTCCCCTTGATTATCGTATCCTTAGTATGCGCTGCGATTGTGCGCCAACAAAGATTGTCATCTCAAGACATATGGTGGACTGTTATAAAAAGCATTTGTGGCAGTATCCTGGTCATGGCCATCGCTTTTTTGCCTATCATGTGGGGGAATGGTACGACTATCTTTGCTGGACTGATAGGCCATGCCACAAAAATCAATCCATCGATTGGAGCACTGGTGCAAGAATATGGACCAGCATTCGTTGGCCACACCATTGCACAGCTTATTATGCCCATGTTGTTGATAGTCCTGGTATTATGGCAAACGTGGCGCGTGTGGCATGGTGCAGCCCTCCCCGAGGCAATGTTAATCGTACTCCTTGGTTATGTTTTCGTCATTAGTAGCTGGCTCATGCCCTGGTATGGAGTATGGTTGATAGTCCTCGCTGTGGTCGTACAATCCTGGTTGCACCATGCTGTGCTGAGTGTCACACTGATTTTGCCTGCCTACTACCTCATTAATGTGATAGCATTACCGGCCTGGTTTCGCGTGCTCATTCTGGCCATCATACCGCTCATACTCATTGCAGTATACCGTACCAAGCCGCTTATAAAACAACCCTTGCAAGCATCGGGACCAACACCTATTCAGGAATGAACAATGCAACACTTCGTACAGTCTCAAACCCAATTGTTTGTTCATCATCGTGATCGTATTCTGATCGTTTTTATGACCATCTGTGTACTTGGAGTAATAGGAATTGCGACCCCTGGATATGAATGTGGCTTACTCAAATGGGCTTTACAAATTGAGCTATCTGGTGGTTCAGCATATGGTCCAGAAATGCAGGAACGCTTTAATCAAACGTTCCCCCCACCACTCTCAAATGCTGGGTTTGCCTATCCGCTTCCATCAATGTGGCTTGCTATACCAGCATTATTGCTACCTGACGTATTAGAACAAGCTGTGTGGAGCATTCTCAATATCGGATTAATTCTTGTAGGTATCAAATTATTACGTATGCCCCTCCAACTCATCTTCTTTGCCCCAATACTCTTAGCTACCTATATTCAACAAAGCACTGCTTTACTGATTGGCCTACTCCTCATTGCTATATGGGCCCAGCGTGAGCGTCGTTGGTGGTTGCTCGGAATACTTATCGCGCTTACCATCGGTGCAAAACCACAGGTCACCTTGCTTACGGCGTCAGCGTTAGCAATACTCTCATTCCGTGATGGAGGTTGGCGACCAGTGATTATTTGCAATGTCGTCGTTCAGGGATTAACCCTACTCTTTGAACCAATGTGGATCTTCGAGTGGCTGGCCGCAGTCGAACGCTTCCGTTTGTATATTTCACCAAACTGGATGCCGTGGTGGCTTGCTATCGCACTAGTTATGGTGGTATTGCGCCAGTTTTGGGGTGCACTTGCCCTTTTTCAGGTTGGGTTATTTCCAACCATTTTTGGATACATGCTTCTGCCGGTGTTGCTCGGCTATGTCGATCAGCGTACACATCGCTTTGCCTGGCTTGCTGTTGCGTGCTCATGGATGATGGTTGTCCTGGCAGACCGAGAACCGCTATGGCTACTTACCAGTATCTTCTATTTCACCCCACTGCTGCTTAGTGCCGTATGGTCGGTTCGGCAAACTCAAAATAGCAGCCACCTTTGAGATACCTGTTTTCCTCATTCCCAAAATCGGTTAGAATAACTTAAATGGAACATGATGTGAAAGAAAAACTTTTGGAAGGTAATATATGAGTATCACTGCGACTCGTGAATCGGTCCCAAGAACTGCGAGTTCGCTGCATCTTTCGCCCGATGTCATCTCTACGCCATATCTCTCCGTCGTTATTCCGATCTATAACGAAGAAGAGAGTATCTCGACCCTCTACACACGTCTGACAACTGCGCTAGAAGAGCTAGGGTGCAGCTACGAAATTATTGCAGTCGATGATGGTAGTCGTGATCGTAGTTTTGCCATTCTCCGTGAGCAAGCACAACAGGACCCACGCCTGCGCGTAGTACGTTTCCGCCGCAACTTTGGCCAAACAGCAGCCTTTTCCGCCGGGTTTGATCGCGCGCGTGGTGAAGTCATCATCACGATTGATGCTGATTTACAAAACGATCCTGCCGATATTGGTCGATTACTTGCAAAGATGGATGAGGGCTATGATGTGGTCAGTGGATGGCGCGCACGTCGTCAGGACCCCTTCTTCAGCCGACGCTTACCCTCAATCATTGCCAATGGCCTTATCTCGCGTATCACAGGGGTGGCACTTCACGACTATGGATGTTCCTTAAAAGCCTATCGTGCTGAGGTCGTCCAAGAAATTCGGCTCTATGGCGAACTACATCGCTTTATCCCTGCCGTTGCAAGTTGGCAGGGCGTAGAGGTGGCAGAGATACCAGTGCATCATGAAGCACGGAAGTTTGGTCAGTCCAAATATGGTATGGGCCGCATCGTGCGTGTACTGCTCGATCTGATCACTGTAAGATTTCTCCTGAGTTATAGTACCCGCCCTATGCAGATTTTTGGCTTGCTGGGATTGTTATCAATGCTGGGAGGTCTGATACCAGCAATCTATCTTACAGCTATCAAACTGATCGATTATAGTGTTTCAATTGGTGATCGACCGTTACTATTGCTAGCGGTTTTACTCATTGTAATTGGTGTACAATTTATTTCGCTTGGTCTGATCGGTGAGTTGGTCGTGCGTGTCTACTATGAGTCGCGCTCACAACCAATTTATGCAGTCCGAGAAGAAATTAATCAAGCACCGAAGGTGCGTGAAGTAACAGCATAAACACACATAGACGACTACACAATGGTCCTGTGATTAGCCAACGACACAAATAGATACCTTTTTGCATTTTGTAGGGAGCTGAACACTTATGAATGCAACCCAATCTCAGCAAACTGCACCAAAATCGCTCTTCTTTGCCCATAATACCAGCGATCGCGTATTGTGGGCATTTGTGTGTATCTGGGGGGCGCTACTTACATTCCTCAGCGTAGCTACCTACACCGGATACAACTCTGGCATGTACGACATCGGCAATATGGCCCAAGCGATTGCCAGCGTACAACGAGGCCAGCCACTCGTTTTTACCTATATTGATGGTCCCACCAGTCGGCTGGCTTTTCATGTGGAGTTTTTCTACTACATTCTGGCCTTACCCTATATAGTCTGGCCTGATCCACGCCTCTTGCTAGCGATGCAGGCACTACTCTACGCTATTGGAGCCATACCCATCTATGCACTGGCCTACCGTAATCTGGATAGTCGCTTCGCCGCTCGTTGCCTGGCCCTTGTCTATCTCCTCTACCCCACCGTACAGACGAGTGTGTTGTTTGATTTGCACGGTGACACCCTTGCGATGCCCTTTCTGTTGTTTGCGCTTCAGGCGCTTGATGTACGGGCCTGGCGGAGATATTTTATTTTCATTGCACTGGCATTAAGTTGTAAATTCTATGTTGCACTCCCAGTCCTGTTGTTAGGGGGCATTATCTGGTGGCAGTACGGTGAACGAAAAATAGCCATATGGACTGCCACAATTGGCCTTGTATATGGAGTAGTTACCTTTCTGGTGGTCCGACCCTTGTTCACCACCGACCAAACTTCTGAGGTTCATCGCGGGTTTAACTACATTATTTTCTACTTTGGGCAAATTGCCGAATACCAGAATACACTCACAGATCGTATCCTGAGCGCACTGATTATCTTTGGACCGGTCATGTTTATCGCATGGCGTGGATGGCGCTGGCTCCTACCCGGCCTCCCCGTTGCGGCCGCCGCACTGCTTTCTACTGGACCCGGTGGCTCATATGACTACCGCTATCACCATTATGCAATCGTGGTTCCCTTTATCATCATGGCAGCTATCGATGGTGCGCGTCGCATGCGAGAGGACGAACAAGCTGGGCGTAAACGACGACGCAACTGGCGTGGTGATGTTGGCCTGACCTGTGGTATTGTCATGATCGTTAGCTTTCTATTGGTCGATACACCCTTCAATCCATTATTCTGGATTGGCGGACCAGGGTATGGCTTGAGTTCATCGGTCTATGGCGTTATTCCACGTGACGATGTTAAAGATCGCTTCTTAGACGAACACGTGCCACCCGATGCAGCGCTTGCTGTCTCAAACCAACTTGCCCCGCATTTGACGAACCGCGATACGCTCTACCTCATACGCTATCCCACAGAATCAGAGGGACCGTTACTCCTACCACAAACGCTGGAACGTGTCGATTATGCGATTGCCGATGCGTTGTTTGATTTTTATGTCCCACTGGATGGTGGCTATGGTGGTGGACTATCTGGAGATCGGGAAGCCATTGGGTTGCTCTTACGTGATCCAGCATTTGGGTTAGTCACCGAACGTGATGGCCTCTTAATGTTTGAACGTGGAGCCACTGGTGAACGTGTGCTGATGAACACACTAGAACTACAACCCGATGACGGTGCCAATGCTCAACACACCTTTGGCACACACATCGAGTTGATTGATGCCTCTGTTGAACAAATCGAACCAGACCGTCTACGAGCCAGATTCATGTGGCGACGTGTTAGTAATTTTAACACAGTGGGTGAGTTTGTCGCAGTTAGCCGACTGGAAGGTATTGCACACGATCGGATCGTGCATGTGCCGGGCTATTCGCTCTTGCCCTCGTGGGAATGGCCCCAGAACCAGATCGTAGAAGAGACGTTCGATATCCAAATACCACCAGACACTGCGCCAGGAGAGTATACGTGGCATGTCGGCTGGTACAACGTAGGTTTGCCCTACAGTTACGCCACCGATGAACGAAGCCTCCTGCCAGACAGTCAAGAGGTCGAGGTCACACAGGTGACTATCGAGTAATCCTAACCATCATTAGAAAGTGACGCGTGTGGGTGTGCCTACATCTACACGTTTTCTCTTTTTGGAAAGAAATTGCTTGCCGTTTCAGAGGTCCTGCGGCATAATGACGAGTACCGTGGTTAAATCAAATTGAATGGAGTATCCCTATGGCCGATCCCAAAGTATCCACATATGTCGAGGCCAATGCAACACGTTTTTTAGATGAATTAAAAGCATTGACGGCTATTCCCAGTGTAAGCGCACTTTCCGAACACCGTGCTGATGTCCATCGCGCAGCAGAATTCCTCGTGTCACAATTGCGTACCCAGGTAGGGTTGCCCAAAGCTGAGTTGATCGAAACGAATGGCCATCCCCTCGTCTATGGTGAATCCACCCAAGAAGCAGGCAAACCCACTGTGTTAATCTATGGTCACTACGATGTGCAGCCGGTCGATCCAGTTGAATTGTGGGATACACCACCCTTTGAACCAACCGTCAAGGGCGACAACCTCTATGTACGTGGCGCTGTTGATGATAAAGGGCCCATGTTTGCAACGATCAAGGCACTGGAGACACTGATGCAGCATGGCGGACTTCCCGTCAATATCAAGGTGTTGATTGAAGGGGAAGAGGAGATGGGAGGGGAAGCCATCGCAGAATACGTAATGAAGCATCCAGATCGACTACAGGCTGATTGTGCACTGGTACTCGATACGGGAATGGTCGCACAGGGCATCCCCACCATGAGCTATGGATTGCGTGGAATCGTCTACTTTGAGATTGTAGCAAATGGTGCAGGTCGGGATCTGCACTCTGGAGTCTACGGTGGAATTGCTCCTAATCCGATTCAAGCCCTGGCCTGGCTCCTGGCCGATTTGAAGGGGCGTGATGGGCATATCAATGTCCCCGGACTGTATGAGATGATGCAACCACTCAGCGAAGATGAGCGCGATCAGTTAACGCAGCTATCAACAGAAGTGGGCCAACGGCTTATGGATGCAGGAGGCTTACAGGAACTTCCAGGCGAGGCCAACTACAGTATCGCAGAGCGCGCCACTGCCCGCCCTACGTTTGAGGTGCATGGTATTCGTGGCGGATTCACTGCAGAAGGAGCAAAAACCGTTATTCCTGCAACGGCGACCGCCAAAGTCAGTCTACGCCTCGTACCCGACCAGAAACCTGCTGAAGTGATGCGCCTGGTCGAACAGCAAATCCAAAAGCTGACCGCACCTGGTATTACGTTTGAAGTTCAGGGTATTCACAACGGCGATGCCATTGTATTATCACCTGACTCACCAGCCTTCAAAGCAGCCGCAGCAGCGCTTGAGGATGAGTTCGGCAAGCCCGTAACACTCCTCCGTGAAGGTGGCTCTATTCCAATCGTGGCCTTGTTTGACTCGGTGTTGAAACTGCCTGTGGTGATGATGGGGTTCAGTCTTCCCGATGACAATGTCCATGCACCGAACGAGAAATTTTACATTCCGAATTATTATGCAGCTATTCGCAGCGTCGCAGGCTTTTTACAGAGGATTGATCAATAATCGGAACGGGGACGCGAGAAACAAGTTCTTGCGTCCACACATCACTCTGAGGCGCGTACCCCTAGTGTGACCGGAGAATTCCGTTCAACCAAATCCCCACCCCTGGGTATCGAACTCACCACAGTGCCGGGCGCTACCTGATCAAACTGATCACCCAGATCATCAGGCCCCTGAGAATCAACAAAGGATACAAAGAGACCTGCTTCAGTAATCAGACGACGAGCCTCGTCTTCGCTCAGACCCGTCACATCAGGCATCGTTGTTCGATTACCAATACTCACAACGAGACTTATGGTATCACCACGTTCGAGGCGTGCCCCCGCAAATGGACTCTGCCGAATCACAAACCCCTCTGTCACAGAAGTACTAGCCTCTTGTTGAATCTGTACACTAAACCCCTGTTGCTCCAAGCGAGTTTGAGCGGTATCAGCACGTTGATTGGTAAAATCACGAACTTCAACAAGATCAGGACCACGGCTTAAAGTATAGGTTACTGTTTCTGTTTCTGAGATAAGCGTCGTGGCCGCAGGTTGCTGGCTAATAACACGGCCTTCAGCGATAGTGCTACTAAACTCAAGTGTCCCACGACGAGGGCGCAAATCCTCATCCTGTAAGGCATCACGAGCATCTTCTTCCTCCATGCCAACGATGTTGGGTACGGACACACTAGCCTCAGCAGTGGGCGTGGGTGTGGGCGTAGGAGTGGGTGTTGTATCAGCGACTGCGTCCCCCGCAATCGGCGGAGCACTATCATCCTGACGAGCAGCATTGATGGAAAAACTACCCAATATATCATCAAGAAGACCAGTACCCAAAAAAAGATAGCCTAAACCAAGTACCCCCGCAAGGAGAAAGATACCCAATACAAAGGTCCCCAAACTTATACCATGCGGCTCAGGTGGCGGGCGCATGGAGGAAGTCCGTCGTGGTGGTGGTGGCAATGGCTGTGACTCTGTCATATAACGCGGTTGTGGTGCTCGTTGGGACGGTTGGGCGGCACGCTGCACTGGTTGCGGTGACCGTTGTACCGGCTGTGGAACACGCTGTACTGGTTGCGGCTGCTGAAGCGGGGTTGATGCGACAGGTCGAATGGTTGTCGCCTGAACACCAACATTACGATAATTCCGCAGCATATGGGCAAATTCTCGAGCGCTCTCAGGGCGTTGTGATGGGTTTTTGTCGAGCGAACGTAACACCAACGCCTCAAGTTGTGGCGGGACACGCGGGTTGTACATACGCAGCGGTGGTGGCTCTGTACTCACATGCTGCATAGCCACCGAGACAGAACTCTCACCATTGAAAGGCAGGCGTCCTGTCAACATTTCGTAGAGTGTGACACCAAGCGAATAGAGATCAGAACTATACGTTGCCGATTGTCCCCGTGCCTGTTCCGGTGAAATATAGTCGGCGGTACCAAAGGTAATGCCTGTTTCTGTCATCGCTGTCGAGAGTTGACTCTTGGCAATACCAAAATCGGTAATTTTTACGCGATCTGACGGACCAATCATGATATTCTGCGGTTTAATATCACGATGCACCAGACCAGCCTGATGTGCTGCATCCAAACCTTCCGCGACCGCCTCAGCGATGGCAACAGCCCGGTCAATCGGGAGCATATTTTGTTGTAAGATGGCGCTTTTGAGATCGCTACCTTCGACATACTCCATCACGATATATTGCATGTCACCGTCTTGACCAACATCGTAGACATCGACAATGCCAGGGTGACGTAAATTGGCGGCAGCCTGTGCCTCGTGATGAAAACGGCTCAAAAAATTCGGATCTGAAGCATAGTGACTATGCAGTACCTTGACGGCAACACGACGATTAAGACGTAGATCGCGTCCGAGATAAACCCGTGCCATGCCACCTTCGCCAAGTTTTTGCTCCAGTTGATAACGATTGTTGAGAATATGTTGCTGCATTGAAGTTACATAATGCGATAGTTAATATATTCCAGTGTAAGCCGTATTAACAAACGGTCTACATCCATCTCTAAATTATATAACGAGTCCATGAGTAGAAAATGTTCCATTCGCAAGCTGAGAATTACCTTATACAAAAATATGACGCACAGCAGTGCACGTTGGTGTGTGTGAGATAAGACCAAGATGCATCTCAAGTGTCGCCAGATTGACCACATCCTCTCGGTTGTAGTCAAGCAGGGTCTGAAGTGCTGCCTGATCATCATTCGTCTCATAGAGATTCCACAGACGCGGTGCATCCCAACCACTCATCCCAGCCGTATCCCGCTCTATGCCCATTGCGATTTCCACTTTTTTAAGTCCACCACGTAACCCACGTTTACGACAGACATGTAAGAGATCACAATGCTCAAAATCGAGTTTCAAGTCAACATACATGCGTTTGCGAATGATGGGCAGATCAAACCCAGTTCCATTGAACGTCACCAATGTGCGACTACCATCAAGTGCTTCGTATAATGCAAGATCGGTTATACCACCACCGACAAGCTGTACCGTGCCAAGATCGGTTCGATAGATCCCGATCACGGTGATTGAACCATCAAAAGCCGTCTCGATATCTAAGTATGCACGCACGCATATGCTCCCACATCATCTGGCGTATTCACTCAATCATTATTGCACACCGAGACAGGGCGGTCAAGCCAAATCATTATGTCAACCATGCTATAATCACAGGCCGATGATCCACATATAAGGAGATGACACATGGCCCATCGTGTAGTGCTTGACACCGATCCAGGGATTGACGACTCGCTGGCGATCCTTTTGGCACTGGCTTCCCCAGAGATTGAACTCGCAGGAGTCAGCGTAACAGGTGGTAATTGCCCTTTGGATAATGGTGTTCATAACGCCTTAAATGTCGTTGCGCTGGCAGGTCAACCCGAGCTTCCAGTCTACAGTGGTGTGGCCTTACCATTATTGAGACCTCCCCTCACGGCACCAGAGACTCACGGCGATGCAGGATTGGGACACGCACATCTTCCTACCTCTGAAGTACCTCCTGCAGATGAACATGGAGTCGATATGATCATCCGTGAGATTACGGCGCATCCTGGTGAGATTACGCTGGTTGCCGTCGCACCGTTGACCAATGTTGCGCTGGCCATACGCAAAGAACCACGCATTGTCGAAGCTGTGCGACACGTCATCATTATGGGGGGCGCACTACGGGTCGATGGAAACACTACCCCACTCGCAGAATTCAACTTTTATGTTGACCCCCATGCTGCGTCGATTGTGCTGCACAGCGGGATGCCTATCACCTTGCTTCCGTGGGATATTACCAAGGACATTCTGCTCACACAGGAGGCGATTGACCAACTCCTACAGATCTCATCCCCAGTAAGCACCTTTATCGCTGATGCAGCGCGCTTCTATATTGACTTTCACCTGACCCATTTTGGGTTTGCTGGTTGTTCTATCAATGATCCGGCGGCTCTTGCCCTTGTATTCAGACCCGACCTCGCAACAATCACACCACTGTTCGTTGACATTGAGACTACCAGCGAAGTGACGATGGGAAAAACGATTGGAGATTTTCGTAATGAATCCGGTCACCCGCACAATGTGCAGTTAGTCACCGCTTTCGACTCAGAGTCTTTTCTACAAATCTTTGTAAGTCGCATGGAGATGCTCGCAGATCGTACTCGCACTGCGTAGGATGTGAAAAGTGCAGAGGTATCATTTAGCATCATTGTGGTTATGAATGAAGAAGAAATCCAGAAACCTGATCCATGGGTGCCCAATCAATAGCGGTAGTAAAAATGACTCAATCTGCATCTGGTAGTGAGGCTTATCGGCTATGACAATGTGACAGCTTCAACTGAGTTATTGGCACACTGTAACCTATTGCTGAGGTAACCATACAAAATTGGATGGAATATCTACAGATGGGGAAACGATGCAAAACAACACAATAACGTGCACTCGGCGCCTTAAGCATTCGGTAAATTATCTACAGGACGCAGTCCGCATTCACGTAAATGGGTATCTAACCACACAGCATCATCGTCGAATAACGCAGGTAGAGGTGGTGTTTGACGGTAATCTATCTCAAGATCATAACGCGCACGTCGATACACATCGTGAATTGCCTGACCAAGATCTAATGGTACATCAGGATCAGGAGGTAATAACGGTACAGGCACAGGCACCATTGCCTCACGTAATGACAGAGGCCAGATATCTACGAAGGAGCGACGCTGGGCACGGCTCAGAAAAATAAAATAAGGAGCATCTGGTAAGGTGCGTGCTACCTGGGGTCGCTTACCTCCTCGCAAGAGATCAATTTCCAGAATATTAGCCGTACTGTGAAGAAGTTCCTGTCGCTTCTTATGATATGCCTCAGCACCATCAACACCAGGGCGTTTATTCGCTGGCGAAAGAAGCTCAATAACTGTTACTAACACCTGATCACGCAGGGTACGAATTTCAATCCGTGCATATTCAGTAGGGACTTCCATAACTGTAGGGAGTGTAAGTGGTGGTGGTGCAATGGTAACAGCGGTACTACTGGACTCAACCAAAGGATTTTTTTCGACAACGGCCACATCTGGAACAACCATACGTACCGACGCGACTTCGATACTCTCAAAAGTTACATAAGGCGTGATTACTGCACGATATCGCGGCACAATCGCTACTTGAATTTGATCACGTATTGTATTGATAAGACTATTATGCACATCTGGCCATAAACTTGCGTCTTCGAGATAGGGATCCATTCCCGGAAATGGTAAGTCCATATGTGCCTCCTTGATGTTGTATGGTATGTGTATGATACCATGCCTATAGCCAAAAGGGACGTTTGTTCGCCATTTATACCGCGCAGTTCGCCCATACAGGTTTTTGATGATTACCATTGATCAACTAACTTTCAAACTGGCTGGATGTACCTCTTCATATAGCTTGTGAATGAACTGCTCTGTGGAACTGCCATTCTTTATTATTCGGTATCGTAACTATTGTCCACCTGTGTCGATTGATGGCAATAATCCTTTTATCCATCAATTAATACATCACCTCAAAGAACCATTCATACTATTCACTATATATGATATCCCCGACAAAATATTGACAAACAGATAATATTAGCATATACTAACTATATCAATTAGATAAACCAAACACAAAAACTAAAATGCTAAAAGTAATGCAGATAGAGATGGATGTACAACGATGGATTATACCTCTACAGAAATAGCACACCAGCTGACGACACCAGCATCGATTACCCAGCAGTCAACGGCTGAAGCACGTGCCCGTGCTTTACTACAAGGGGCATTTGCTCAACAGTATACGTTTCCACAGCGATTTTCTGGGTTTAGAGCCGATGTGGTTGTACAAAACAACGACCGACAATGCTCTGGACATATCGTTGCCAACACATCACGCAACATAGAGGTAGTACTTGATGACAAAGCTATACAACAGTTGGTACGCCGCGAGATTCAATCCTTCATTATATGGCATCAATATATTCCCGTCGCCGAACGTATTGGTACCTATCCATTGATTCTAGACAGATCACCTCATCCACTGGGAGTTTGTATTAAACTGCATGGTGAGCGCCTGGAAACACACTATCGCGTACGTGATGACAGTATTACTGAACGCTATCGAGGAACAGCACCTGAGTCAACCACGATCCAGATCCTTGAACACCACCACATACCGGATGGCCGAGTGCTTCCGCGTTACTCGATTACCTTCTTTTGCAAGCAAGGCAGTGGACGGTTGGTACAAAGTGAAGCTCGTATTGACCAACACATCGATATCTGCGGCATCTGGTTGCCTATGTTTCGACAAGTATCAACTGCAGCATCAGGCAACATGATGGTTTACTCTATGCACTTGCATTCTCACTGGTTGATGTAGCAAATACAAAGGTCAAACTATGCCCAATCATACCCAACCCAAGATTATTGCGCGTAACAATCAGGAATGGTGCATACTGGCATTATCAGATCATGGCGTTCAAATCGATTTCAACTACTTTGCGCTGGCCTTTACCAAAGAGGAGTTTTATTTCATCTGTCAGCTTATGGAAGATACCATGGCGGCGGTGGCTGCACGAACGCCACTACCACGTATCAGCAGCGCACGCGGCGTTTGGCCCTGCCCCCAACACAATGCCGTAGCACTTATTTTTGATGGGCGTATCGTGCGGTTTCAGTCACGCGACCTGATAGCCTTTGTCCAGTTGTGTCGACAGGCACGGGCGTTCCTTGAGTCACGATCAATGAGTGGAAGATTATCACCATCGGTTGCGTAGCAGTGAGGAATGCTATAGTGTAGAACATACTAACACAAGCAGACCACACTACTCATGTCGCAAAGCATGTATTGGATCATCCGAGCTACTTGTTGGGCAACGATCGGCTTCCAGCGCCAATGGTCTTCCTCCAACTCGCGCAGACAGTTTAACTCACCACTATACTATCTCATCATACTGCTTTTTCCAGTGATACAATGTGCTCTATGTCACACCATAAGTGCGATAGACTTCCTCCGCCGTTTTGCCATTTTTCAGTGCATCCAAAATGTGGGTAATCTGTTCTTCGGTGTAGCGTTTGCCTGTTTTTCTGCCTTTGAGAATGTCTTTCTGCCATTTATAGTGTAATGCAACATTCTCACTTCCACTGGTGCTATTTTATAGGGTGATAACAAATCGTATATTGAACACGCAATTTATCATACTCGGAAATAACATCTTCCTTAAATTAGATTATATTGCGGTTAATACTTAATAATACTGCACATAACAAATCATGATAAAAAATCAAGTCACTAATATACTATACGCTATCAAAATATAGATATAAGATAAAAAACTTCTTATTTGGGGATATTATTAGCCTCTTCTTGTACATGCATGTACATGTACTTTACCACCGCATCTGTTCTATTTTTCACATCGAGTCGTCTAATAATGTTTTTTATGTGAGTTCGTACTGTCCAAATACTGATTTGAAGTCTCTGGGCTATTTACTTATCACTAAAACCTCTAGCGACAAAAACAAGTATTTCCGTCTCTCTTTTTGTTAAGTTCATTTTCGCCTCTCATCTACAAAACGTCATCCTAATGACGATACCTTATAATATGGCTACCATAAAATAGATATGGAATATCAAAATTTCGCAATTATCAATAACGTAAAACTTCTCAAACAATCCTATCTATATATCTTCATATTCTTATAGGTAATCGATAAACATATTAATTTCTGCATTCACATAAATACAACTTCCTAAGTATTACTTATTCAATCTAATACAGTAAAAAACTCAGAGAACATCATTCGTGTCTCAAAGCATCAATTGGTGTCATAAGCGCAGCTTGTCTTGCTGGATAAAGTCCAAAGACAACCCCGGTAATGATAGAAAAACTTGTGGCAACAAATATAGCAATTGGCGAAACACCCTGAATAATAGTAATTTCTGCAAATATAGTCACCAAATTTCCGATAAAGATAACTCCTGCTGCTCCTATGAAAATCCCTAGGATACCTCCACTCAAGCTCAAAACAACGGCTTCGATAAGAAATTGGAACAGAATATCACGCTGCCGGGCACCCATCGCACGACGTAACCCTATTTCACGAGTTCTTTGTGTTACGCTGACAAGCATGATATTCATGATACCTACACCACCAACCACAAGAGACATCCCCCCCACTAATACTAAAAAGACCGTTAATCCAGCAACAATCCGACTGATAGTCATGGCAATATCACGATTCGCACTTACCTGAAAACCGTCTTCCTGATCTGAACCAGTTTTATGGCGCTGTCGTAGTACACTGGTTACATGTTCTGTAGCCAGCTCAACCTGACCTTCATCGCGTGCAACAACAATAATCTCACTGACATCAACGAAAGAACTCGTCTGAGCAACACCTAAGCGTTGTTGAACTACACTAAGAGGGACATAGATCGTCTCACCTAAGAAGCTTGTTCCCTCACTTTGAGTTATTCCAATAATTTCAAAGTCATATCCATTAATTGTAAGTCTGTGACCCAATGCATCAAAACCAGGAAACAATTCATACACCAACGACTGAGGAATAACTGCAACTCGAGCAAGCTGAAGCTCATCATCAGCCTGAAAAAAACGACCTACGACTAATGTTAACTGATCAATATCAATGAAGTTCGGTGTTACACCAGAAACCTGAGCCGATACTGAATGACCATCAGCCTGAATTGAAGCATCAATATTGAATTGGGCAGCAACTTCGACAATAGCAGGAGTAGTATGGGTATGCAATAACGCTTCAGCATCAGTACGAGATAATCTTTGAAAGACAGGTTCATCATCCTCAACTTCAAATAGAGGTTCACTCTGTGGTGTAATTCGAATGATGGTGGCATTTGTTCCTTGAAATTGCTCAATTACAGAGACACGCAAACTCTCTCCAATTGATATCAAAATAATAACACTTGCAATGCCAATAATTATGCCTAAAACCGTAAGGAAGGAACGCAGTGGATGAGCAAAAATACTGAGGAAACCTAAATAGATTGTCTCTATCATATTCATAGATCGGCTCTTATGGATGTGGGAGTTGGTGAGGGAAGAGTCTGCGAAACAACCTGTTCACCTTCTTCTAATCCATTCAGTATTTCAATCCCCTCCGCAGTACGATACCCTACAGTTACTTCTACACGTTCAGTAACGAATGCTTCACCAATAGCATTGGAGTCAGTATCCATGAGACGCTCAACAAAAAACTGCCCCTCTTTCTCATGTATGGCCCGTAACGGGAGAACCAATGCATTCTCTTCTCTTACTAACCTAATCTGGGCAGTAGCAACCATACCTAGACGTACTTCAGGATCGGGATTTGGAATAGAGACATGCACCTCATAGCGGCTCGCGCTATCAAGGGTATCCGTTCCAGGTTGGACTGTTTCAATATCAATTGGCGCTAAAGAGACATGCGTCAATGTCCCACTCATACTTGTTGTGGGTAGAACATCTACATGCACGGAAGCTGACTGACCTGCTTTAACATCAAGAATATCCAGTTCACCAACATCGCCAATCAATAACAATTCGTCACTACGCACCAGTGTAATGATACTTTCCTCGGCAGTAACAGTCTCCCCTGTCTGCTTATCAACCGCAATCACAATACCATCAAACGGAGCTTGCAGCGTAGCCTGAGACAGTCGAGTTTCTGCTTCAGCTAATTGTGCTTCGGCCTGCAAGAGCTGAGCCTGAGCAGCAGCAATACTTGACTCAGCGGCTCCCTCAGCCGTTCTGTCATATTGAGACTGCGCCAGTTCAAGCGATGTGTTGGCTGTTGCCAGGTTTTGTTGTTCACTCTGTTGCTGCAGTTGTGCACTTCGTGCGTGGGCATTTGCAAGGCCAGCCTGCTCAGGATCAAGTTGGGCCAGTTCCTGCGGCTCAAGTTGCAATACGAGATTGGCCTCTAGCTGTTGATATGCCTCTTCATCTGCCTGAAGTTGCAAATCAATCACCTGACTCTGGGTAGCTTCATCGCGTTGAGCCTGCTCATAGGCAACAAGGGCTTGTTCAACAGCCCGTTCAGCGTCACGAAGGGCATGTTCTGACCTTGTCAACTGAGTAGTAAACTCTTGACGTTGAAAGGAATTCAGTTCAATACGACTTTCGCGTGGTTGTCCTTCAGACTCGGGTGCCAAACCAGTGCGCTCCACATAGTCGAGTTCCCACTTTGCTGTTGAATATGCATCCTGGGCTTGAACAAGTAATTCTGTCCTCTGATCAAGCGTTTTTTCGGCTGTCGTCTTGGCGATAGACAACTGATCACGTTGTTGTTGTGCACCAATCCGCTTTTGTTCAATCCCATTTTGTGCTTCTTCAAGTTGACGGCGTATATCTACCAATGTCTGTTCTTGGTCCAACTGGGACCCTGCAATACTCTGCTGTGCCTGAACAACACCGCTCTGGGCTGATGTAAGTGACTGTCTTGCCTGGGCCAACTCCTCGTCGGTGGGACCTTGTCTAAGGCTGTCCAATTCTGCCTGAGCCTGAGCCAGAGATGCACGAGCCGACTCGACTGCGAGTTCCAAATCACGGGTGTCCAGACGCGCCAAAGACTGATCTTCTGTCACTCGGCTCCCTGGTTGTACAAGAATTTCGATCACACGGCTGGTGACCGAGAACCCAAGTTCTGCACGTTCTACAGGCTCCAATTTCCCACTAAGTGATATAGTATCAACGATATTTTGACGTGTTACCGTGTCAATTTGCTGAATAGTAGCCGCATCGTCAATGGGCTGTTCCATCGATTGTGCTATCAAGCTCAAAGCAACACAGCTACTGATAAATAATATACAAAAAACACTAGCACTGATGAATAGCCAACGTCTTTTACGTAACATGCTCCTACTCCATCGGAATACTACTAGCTAACATTCAAAGTAATAAATCACCAAAACATAAATTTTTCAATGAATACTTTTTACAGTTCATAGCAACCCTAAGACATACTACTTAACTATATCTTATAGAGAATAAGCGCAATGGATGAATATCTATGGCCAACTAGGAAAAGCAAACAATACATTAGTAGATTCTGGTAATACAAATACATTTCTTAGTGAATTGTAATAGGAAAGATACAGTTTCTAGATATGAAACACCCCAATATCACCCAATTCACATTTATCACAATAGTAGACCGTCACGGCACTTGTATTTAATATGAGAACACTCCTGGCCCAAAATCCTAAGATATTCATCGTAATACTCACTTCACAATAGCCCATTGCGAAATCACACCCTGTACACCATTGTACGAAATAATTCAATACCAGAAGTATCTACCAACATATGAAACAAGCAGATACTGGTTATATAGTTATACATGAATCAGTTTCTTTGACAACTTTCGCATCTTAAACACAACAAAATATACACCAGAAAACAGAATAAGCAAGTAGAATGCCAAAACAGAAATATTACCAACAAAAAAATCAAAATAAGATGTCATTCTACTGCTATCAAATAACACATAAGAAAACATAAAAAATAAAAAAACAAACAAAAACAAACCTATATTATAGGCAATTATTTTGATAACACCTTTGTAATTCACAGAGAGCAAATTCTTTTCAGAGTCAAATTCAAGATGCTGGTAACTATAGATCACACTAATGAAACAAATAAAAAACACAATAGGAATGCAGGCAATGTAAAAAAGCAAAAACAAATGCAGTATCAAGAAAATATAAAACGTAGCAAAGCCAATTAATCCGATAAAAGTCATACAAAAAAGAACAGATACAGCTATTTTCGATAATAAAATATCTTCTACTCTTAAGGGCGATGTTTTTATGATATTTATATTATAACCCTCACTGAGCACAAAATATATTGGAAATCTAAAAGATGACCACCAAAAGAACAGCACAAACAGAACAGCAACTATTTCGTTTGACTGATCTTGGTAAGACCAAAAAACATATAAAGAAAAAAACATCAATGGCACTACTAAAAGTTCCAAAATTTTTGTATCGCGAAACAAAATTTTGATATCCTTTAAAATGATGGCTGTGATGCTGGTGGAGTACCGTTTAGGAACGTTTATAATAAAACCCTTTTTGAGTAACGGTTTTCTCCTTACATCTCCAAAGGAAAACCATCCAGAATAATAACAACGATCCAGAAATATTATTGCTAGGCTTACAACCCCTATTCCTGCTACAGTAAACACCCCCCAGAAAGTAAGAGCTCCTGCTAAATCATACACCAAACTTAATTCAATAGCTTTGTAGGGAGAAAGTAAAATAAGAAACAACCCATTCTCTGTCTTAGTGACACTTTCCATAAAGTAAGTAAAATCATCCCTATTAAATCCAAACATAATAAAAACAAAACTCAGGAAACCCATGATGATAGACACAAAATCAACAAAGCCCTTTTGGTATCCAAAATCAACAAATCGCAACAATAGAACAACGAAAATCTGCGCTGAAGCAGTTATCATACTCAAAAGCAAAAAAAGCACGGATATAGTAATAAAATAATAAATAGCAGGAGAACTATTAACAAAACCATAATATATTTGAGATGGCACGTACGATAACGCAACAAACAAGAAACTAACAATAGTAATTTCAACATTCTTAAACAAGAAGATGTCCCTGCTTCTCAAGGGGGCTGTAAAAAGTATATGCACCTCAGAGTTGAATATCTCTTTGTGAATTCTTCTCACTAGATTGCTTGCTGTAACTAATAAAATACAGCACAAAAAGAAGTAATAGCTTGTACGGCTATCTGCATCCGTTAATCCAAAATGATTAATAGTCAATATAGAGACACCAAAAACCAAAACGATAAGTATCAAAATTGCTATCGGAGCAGCAATCTTATCTAATCTCGGCAATAATTTATATCTATTACGAAGAATTATCCATCTTAGTTTTAGTAGAGTTAACATACTACTATGCCTCATCAGGTACAGCATCATCATCGATCATTGCAAGAAAAATATCTTCTAATGACTTATTCCCTTTACTAGCTTGTAATTCTCTAGTGGAGCCCTGAAAAACAATCCGACCTTGATTGATAACAGCGATCATGTCGCATATTTTTTCAGCTACCTCTAGAATATGTGTTGTTAATAAAACAGTATGTCCACTTTTTGCTCTATCGACCAGAATATCTTTGAGTAGTTTAGAACTAGGAGGATCTAATCCAATAAGAGGTTCATCTAATATCATAAGGGGGGGGTCATGAATAAGTGCACCTACAATAGCAATTTTTTGACGCATTCCGTGGGAATAACTCTGAATATATTCATCTGCTTTATCAGTTAATTTGAAAATTTCAAAATAATCTTGCATTTTTTTATTCAATTGATCATTGGTGTATGGTTTGTGATAAAGATTAGCCATAAATTGCACAAACTCACGGCCTGTTAGTTTTTCGTATACTTGTGGCTTATCAGGAAGATATGCGAATCGGCGTTTAGCCTCAAGTGACTGATGTGTAATATGATTGTTATCAATGGTAATATCACCTGTATTTGGTTGAAGCAAACCAACCATCATTTTAATTTTAGTTGTTTTTCCAGCTCCATTCGGACCGATGAAGCCAAAAACTGAACCATGAGGAACTTTTAAGCTACCTATATCGACCGCAAGGTATTCTCCAAATCTTTTTGTAACACGGTGTACTTCAATCATTTACACACCTAAAATCATAAAAATAAATCATTATAAAATATTATGAAAACAATAGTATACTCAATAATATCCAAGCATATTATTGTCATCTTAAGGCTTTAAAATAATTCTAGAAACCAAAAATTCTTCTAATCGTTTCGAGAATCACCTCAATGGCTAACCACTGCAACCACCCCCAATTATTCCTTACCCATTCAATAATTCGTTCTCGCAACGCAGGATCCGTAACAGTCCTAATAACCCAATCAATAACTCTCCTAAGTAATTGTCCTACAATAACCGCCAGTGTGCATAAAAGTTTACTTAGGGTTATTTTAATACAATCAAACCTGCTTTTACATACCTAATTCCAGGTATTTTATTCATCATGCTTTCACATAAATCATAATATAATATAGTAATATATAAACACATCTCTGTGATTTATGTTTTATCAAATACAATAGTTATCTATAATTATAGATACTATAAGCCAGGTAATACTATGTTTACATACATTACATACATACAGTTACATAAGCTTTTGGGCATAGCTAACCCAAAACAACATAACAATTACAACAAAAACGCAGGTTCACAGTAACAAGTACTTATTAGCCAGATATTCCTCCCAAATCGGATAAGCACCTCTCTTTTCGAAACAATACATATAGGAATTTTCAGGTATTAAGATTAAGATCGCATGCATCTACCACAGCGAAATATAGCCAAGTCGTCTTAATATCAGTACAGTTATAACCATAAGGCCGAAAACAAACCAAAACTATTGAGACTTTGTTTTAGGGATTTTCATAGTGAAGGGTTTTTTCCTCTCTTTGACGCCATCTACTAACATAGTACATTTTTATAAGATATATCATGATTTCGTAAAAGACGTATGTACTGCAATAATATTGTATAAACCATAATCTGTCAAGTATGTTTCCTTAAAGACATAAGGGTACATTGACACCACTTGATTAGGTAATATGCAAACAAGCTATGATAGAAACCATTGTCGATTATTAAAGCATATTACATACATCGAGCACTCCATCACTGAAGCCACATTAGTTTCGTGGCCAATCTCGCATATAGCTTCATTACTTATTGGCATCAACCTATAAAACCATTAGCACAATTGGTTTAATTTTTGTCTGCAATAGTTATACCGACAAAATAATATCATTACCATCTTTTCATTGATATTAGTTAACTCAACCTACCTTTCGTATTGAGAACGTGTTGTTCTTATACATATGTATTGTCACCAGTTAAACAAACTGTCATTCATCTCTCCGTCCCTCGTCAGCCGCGATTCATAGCGCCATGCTAGAGTAACAACTGCAACGCGATGCCGTGATACAACCATGCCAGGTAAACACCGTATCCCCAACTCTTCTACCTGGTCTCGCACAGACAACATGGACGCATACAACATAGAATGAGGTTTTATCGTGTTAATTGCCCGCTCTCCAGTTCGGATTAGCTTTGGTGGTGGTGGAACCGACCTTGCCGCATACTACATGCGCCATGGTGGGATGGTTGTGAGCGCCACGATTAACAAGTACATCTATGGTATTGTATCCAAAAACTTCGATACGACCTTTCAGGTTATTTCAGCCGATTACCGCAGCGTCCTGAAGATGCCCACCGATGGTAGCGCATATGAAAACAACAATCTGGAATTACGCCTTTCACAGGTTATTTATGAGCATTTTGATCTGCGGGCACCTTTAAATATCTTTATTGCATCGGAAGTTCCGCCAGGCACCGGATTGGGCTCGTCCAGTGTCACATCTGTCACCTTGTGCAACATTTTCAGCACGCTGACAGGGCAAAGCATGAGCAAAGCCCAACTCGCCGAGACTGCTTATGCTATCGAAACCCAGCGCATGGAAGCGCCCATTGGCAAGCAAGATCAATATGCAACGGCTTTTGGTGGACTCAATTGCTTTGAATTTACTGCCGATGGTGTCAAGGTTACTCCATTACAGATGAGTGCCGCATACATCCGCGCCTTTGAACGCCGCCTTATGCTCTTCTACACTGGCAAAACGCGTCACGCACGTGATATTCTCCACGAGCAGCAGTCGGCCAGTGAAAATCGCGCAAGCCGTACCGTGGAGGCTCTGCATCGCATTAAAGATCTGGGTTGGCAAATCAAAGATGCACTGGAAACCGGCCATCTCGATGACTTCGGCAGGTTATTAGATGAAAGCTGGCAACAGAAAAAACAACTCGCCAGTGGGGTCACCAACCCGTTCATTGATACTGCCTACGACGAAGCCCGGCGAAACGGTGCTCTCGGTGGCAAGATCACTGGGGCAGGTGGTGGTGGCTTCCTACTCCTGTACTGTCCTGAAGAACAACAAATGAATGTACGTACGTCTCTGGAACAGTTAGGGTTACAACAAGTTGGTTTTGCGTTTGAATTCGAAGGAACACGGGTCTTACTCCATACATCACTGCTTAATTCACCTTACGATTGGCAAGAGTAAAGGTATGTCAACAATAACAGAATGGTAGGGACAACACGCATGCGAGCTGTTTTTGTGGATCGAGATGGCGTTATTAATGAAAACCGAACAGATCACGTAAAATCCTGGAATGAATTCCACTTCATCCCTGGTGCACTAGAGGCCTTATGTCTCCTTCATCAGGCCGGGTTTCAGGTCTTTGTCGTAACGAACCAGGCCATGATTGGTCGTGGTATCGTTGCAGAACAGGTGTTACATGATATACATGCACAACTATGCAGAACTGTGACAGACCAGGGTGGACACATTCATGATATTCGCTACTGTCCACATACACCTGAGAGCAATTGTAGCTGTCGAAAGCCCCAACCGGGTATGTTGTCGCATCTCGCAGCACAATGGAATGTTGATATGGAGCACGCCTATATGATTGGTGATGCCTGGACAGACATTGCTGCTGGACATGCGGTTTCCTGTCGTTCCATTCTGGTGACAACGGGGCGTGGGCCAGAACAGTTTGCATTACCCGAACTGCAACAGCATTGCCCAGACTATATTGCTCAGGATCTGCTCCATGCTGCTGACTGGATAGTCGATCAAGAATATACGCCGTATTTACAGACTATCCCTCGTAAAGAACGTATCGTTAATCAAAAGGTAACTCTCCCCACGTAAGGGTAAGGAGAAACGGTCATGATGCTGACCTGGGATGATGTTCAGTATATCTTACGAACAGTGCTACGCTGGTGGTGGGTAGTGGTCATTGCTGTGGGTATTTCTGCAGGCACAACGTTTTACCTCACGCAGAACCAACCGGATTCGTACTATGCACGTGCGACACTCCAGATTGGGAATGCGTTCGACAGCACCCTTCCAGACCGCAACCAACTTGAGCTGAGTGCCTCGCTGGGACAGTTCTATCAAGAACTGGCACGTCGCGAACCAATTTTAGCACCTGTACGAGAACAACTACAGATTCAAGCACCATGGCAATACATTAGCGACCGTATGCTCCAAACGAATGTTGTTCCGAATGCCGGTCTGCTCGAGATTGCTATTGTAGATACAAATCCTGAACGTGCTGCTGCGCTTTCCAATGCCATTGGCGAGCAACTAATGGCCTATAGCCCGACATCACCTGAGAAGATCGAAGATCAACAACAGGAAATTCAGCGCCAAATTGATGCGAGTCTTGCCAAAAGTGATGAACTGGAAGTACAGATCGCAGAGATGCAACGGAAGGTCGATGAAGCCACCTCAGCTGCCGACCGACGTGAGTTTCGTGAACAACTTGACGAGCTTGAAACCAGTTTTAACGATGAGCAGAGTACCTATCGCACACTTCTTAGTTTACTGAATAACTCAGCCGTTAACAGTATCGACTTTCTTGCGCGTGCAATCCCCCCATCTGAGGCACTGCCTTCCAAACGGCGCATTGCATTGGGGTCAGCAGGCTTAGCTGGCATGATGCTGGCATTACTGGCGATCTTCGTGCTCGAACGGCTGGACAATCGCTGGAAGGGCCAGCGAGATCTCACAGACCGTTTTGGCCTGGATGATCTGGGCTTTGTTCCTATCGGACCACCAATTCTTCTTGCAGACAGCGAGTTTGCACAGAATCGTGAACGGGCTATTCGCAATGTCCATACCAATGTACTGCTTGCTGCTGCTGGCGGTGGATCGCGTTCATTCATTATCAGTAGCCCACATCCGAGTGAAGACCGCGCCTGTCTTACCATTGATCTGGCCTATCTGTTTGCGCGTTCTGGTCACAAAGTGCTGGTTGTGGATGCCGATCTGAGTAATCCCCTTTTAACGCGAACACTTTTGCCACATAGCGGCCCCTTAGACTGGTCACAGCTTGCTCAGGATACACAAAGTGAAATCTGGGTCCATCTACGGCCTACGGCCATCCCTAACGTCATGTTGTTACCGGGCAAGATCGCCGATGACCATGGTCTGCCAGCTCTGGTACCATCGTTACACTGGCCAGATCTGGTTAAACAACTATTGAATGCTGCAGATATTGTGCTTTTTGACGGCCCTGCAGCGCTCGACAGCGCCGATGCAGCCCTCCTGTCACCACTGGTTGACGGTGTCTTGCTGGCACTCGACCCCAAGCACAACATGCGCGATAGTGTCGACCGTAGCAAAGCACGGCTACTCCATCAAAAGGGCGCCCGCTTACTTGGTGCAGTTACCTTCACACCTTCAGGGCAAGCATCAGGGCTACGGGGGTTCTGGAAGCAACTGGGAGTTGAACAATATCCTGCCTTACCTGCTGCGGGCAGTACCCATGTCGGAGCCAGCGGATTTGTTGGACCACGTGATCCAGCATCAGTCATCGTGACACCGCCACCTGAACACGTGCAAAGCCCTGCTAATGGATACCCGGTCGACTTTGACGGAAAGCATACCAACCCTTCAGGAATGGTTGCGTCGGTACGGTCCGCTGCGCGAACGCCATCAGAAAAACATAGTTCATTACGCCGCCGTCGTCGCCTGCGTAGCAATATTGACTATGAGGATGCAGAATAAACGATGTTGCAACTACAACTTTACATTTCACGTCAGGCAACCTCGGTGCAGCAGTACGTATGGGAACAACTCATTCAAGGGCTGTTTGGCTGGATTCCAAGCGTCATTGGTATTGGTCTACGCACCATAGCGTATCGCAGCATGCTCCACATGGATGGTGCTGCAGCCATCGAAGATGGGGTACGCATTCGCTTTGCCAACCACGTACGGCTCGGTCGCAGCGTTTATCTCGATCATGGCACCTATCTGCATGCATGTCCGACAGGCATTACGATTGGCGCAGAAAGCTATGTCATGAAAAATGCCATCCTGCACGTCTACAATTTTCGCCAGCTCCCACACGCAGGTATTACCATCGGCGAGCGTTCGCTGATTGGCGAAAGCTGTATCCTGCGTGGGCAGGGCGGCATCACGATTGGCAACGATGTGTTTCTCGCACCACTGGTTCAGATGCTCGCCGTCAATCACGTCTACCACGATACCGCCCAGCCTATCAGCCATCAAGGTATTACCACTCAGGGCATTACCGTTGAAGATGGCGCTTGGATCGGTGGGGGTGCCATCATCCTTGATGGAGTACATATTGGACGCAACGCCGTCATCGGTGCAGGTGCAGTCGTCACACGCGATGTACCTGCCTATTCAATCGCTGTCGGAAACCCGGCGCGAATCGTTCGAAATCTCAAAGATAAACCACTTGCACAGGAAACAGTGCCACAACTAACCGTCTATTGATTACGCCCACACATAAAGGAGCTTACTGATGACTACGCTCTCGGTTGTCATTCCCGCGTACAATGAGGAAGATGGTATCGCAGCGATTGTAGAGCGGATACTTGCGATTGAACCGCAATTACCTGCTGTTGGTGTAGACACGCTTGAGTGCATTGTCGTGGATGACGGTTCCCACGACCGAACTGCCGAGATTGTAGCGGCGTTTGCTCCACGTGTGCGCCTCATTCGTCAAGAGAACAAAGGCTATGGTGGTGCCCTAAAAACAGGTTTCCACGCTGCAGAGGGAGAACTCCTTGGTTTTCTTGATGCAGATAGTACATATCCACCTGAGTATTTTCCAGAAATGTGTAAAATTGCGCTGGATGGTGCGGATCTGGTTATCGGCAGCCGAATGAGCGGTGCCAGCAGCGAAATGCCCCTCGTTCGACGCATCGGAAACACCATCTTTGCCAACTTGCTCTCGCTAGTCGCCGGTGTCCGCATTAGCGACAGTGCCAGTGGCCAACGTATCATCCGTCGTGAAGCTCTTCCCATGCTCTATCCATTGCCAGATACACTTGACTTCACCCCAGCAATGAGCACCCGCGCACTGCACGAAAACCTGAAGATGGTTGAAACACCCATTCCCTACAAAGAACGCTCAGGGCGCAGCAAACTCAGTGTGGTACACGACGGACTCCGCTTCTTCAAAAGTATTGTGTGGACAGCCCTCACCTACAACCCTGTCCGCGTCTTTGGTGGATTGGGCGCTACACTGCTGTTGCTGGCCGTATTAGTCGCTGGCATTACCGGCATCACCCATCTCAGTACCACCAACCCAAGGCCCTTCCCACAATTCTTTGGAGCGCTGGTCCTCGCTGTCGCAGGCGTCACGCTCTACACCACCGGCACATCGTTCAGCTATATTGTGGCGCTGTTCCATAAACGACCAATCCGCCAGGGCCTCCTGGGACGCCGTGGTAATGGCCGCAAGATCGAGAAGCACTACTGGTGGTTTGGCCTGGTTGCGATACTGAGTGGCTTTGCCTGTTATGTCGCCGCAGTCGCTGCGGACCTGACTGCTGCCACAACCACAGCACCATGGTTTGCTCCTGTGGTTTCCGCGCTGCTGGTTCTCACCGGCATTCAGCTGATCAGTGCCTGGGGCCTCGCCCGCCTACTGGCCGAGTTGAGCATACGCGAAGCCGCCGCCAACGCCGATCTCTACCGCAATGATGTGTTAGCAGATGAGTTGGGGCGTGAAGTAGGCAGCGAAACACTCGCACGACCACAAAGCGCTTAGTAGCAAACAGCGCTTCCGGAAGCTATTGAAATCGTTTGACTGCGTAGAGGCAGAACCGTTTTCTGTCTCTACGTTGGCGTTTGCCGCCAGGCAAGCCACAACATCTATGCCAGTACATCTTACACATCGTTCCACAATCAAGATCGTTGCTTGCTCAGTCTGTACTAGAATGCAGGTCTAGCCTAATGCAAACATCGAAGATTGGACGAAGGAGTCAATCTAACACACTCGGATGGCCACAATGGCAGGGTTTCCGTACCGAACTTCTGGTCCTGTTAGGTATTGTTCCGCTTACGATCGCGCTATCATTTGTACGACTGGGCCACTACCCCACAATCAGCGGATGGGATGAGGGCATGTACTTGTTATTTGCACATAATCTGGCCCATCACGGTGAATACGCCACCCGCCACGGCGACACCTTTGAACGGCTGAGTCCCAGTGGTGGTACCGGCCCCACACTTGTCGTACCGGTTGCCCTCGCACTGGCCGTGAGCGACCATCAGCTTACTGCTGCGCGAGTCATCACTGCGAGCTATCTTCTGTTAGCCCTGACTGGTGCCTATCTCCTGGTGCGCCATCTCGCTGGCTGGCCCGCTGCCGTCGCCAGTTTGGCGTTGTTCCTCACCGCAGGCTATCCCGCCTACGATACGCTCTGGATGGGACGGCAAGTTCTGGCAGAAGTTCCTGCCATGGCCTTTCTGCTACTAGGCATCTGGGTCTGGTTCAAAAGTTGGCATACAAGCTGGCACTGGACCATTGTCAGCAGCTTCCTGATCGCTGCAGCAGTGGTAACCAAAAATCAGTTTCTGTGGGTTGTTGGCCCAACATTTGCACTGATCACGCTCTGCGACTATTGCTACTACCGACAACTGCGCTGGCATCACCGTCTCGCGCCGATCATCGGAATAATCATCGGGTATGGTAGCTGGGGGCTGCTCTCGCTCTGGATCATTGGTCCCGAGGAACGCACCACCTACCTCGAAACCCAAAGCGCCCTCACCCGTGCGCTCTTCTGGCATTTTTACCCACAACGCTGGCTGTCCAATCTGGCCTTTCTACACGACAGCGGTCAGTGGATCACGATGTTCCTTGCCCTGAGCTACCTACTCTATCAGGCACGCCAACGGGCAGAAGTTGGATTAAAACAGTTGACATTATTGGCTACGATCGGCCTGATGCTGACGAGCTTTGTGTTAATCAGCCTACCTTGGGCGCGCCTCCTCTATCCTGTATTGGCATTATCAGCGATCTGTGTGGCAGTGAGTCTTGGTGGTGTGTTAGCCACGCTCAGAGAGCACCGACAGCTACCAACCATCTTCTCTGCATTGATCCTGCTGACAGTAGTTGCCATCTTGACTGGGCCACGTCTTGCACAGACCACCCAACGCATTCTCACAACCAGCAATTCCAGTGTCGTGCGTTTCGCCGATCTGGTTGATGAGTATGTGCCAGAGGAAGCCTCGATTGGCAACTGGGAATGGGAAGTGGAATTCTATTCAGAACGCACTTTTGTCCATCCGCCCTATCGACTGTTTGCGGCCCAGGTCGACGCCGTGTACAACCAGCGCTTCTCACCCATGCTGGATCAGCCTGCTATTCCGGATGCAGCCGAATACCTGATTATCGGGCCATTTGCCGACCAGACATTGACCTTTAGTGAGGACCTGGAGCAACGCTCACATCACCTGCTTGCCAGAGAAGGCCCCTATCGTTTATATCAACTAGACCCGTAGATGCTTCCAGACCAGCCCTTGACACACAATAGGAAAATCACATGACAAAACGCTATCTTGCAGCCATTATCATCGTATCCATAGGCGCATTGTCGATCTTTAGCTGTCAATACATGGGAGTCAAATCTCCGATTGTCTCCGAAGCCAATGGCCCAACCGAGACGACTGAATATGCACCAGGTGAGCAACCTGAAGATGCTACAGCCCTGGCTGAACCCACAGACGAAACGACAGTATCGCTCCCACTCATCGTTCGTGATAGCGAGGCAGCACCAGAACAGCCAACCACCGTCCCGATCCCACAACCCACCATTCCACCAGCCCCACCAACCGATCCGGCAGCAATACTCGAAAATTTTGAGGGCAACCCCACAGCATGGCAGGTCGAGCGCGAAACCACCGATGGCGGAAATATCGAAACAACAAACGCGCAGGCAACAGAGGGCAGCAACGCCGTACGCCTTGCAGTTGCCAACGAGCGTAGTCGGGCGCAACTCTTCACCTCGTTTGTCGATGCAGCAGTCGAGCATCAATGGGAGGAACGGTCTGGCACATGGCATTGGCAGCAGACAAGCATGTATATTCCCTCTTCAACCATAGCCCAACTCAAGGGTGAGAACTATATGACGCTGGCCAGCCTCTATCCAAGCAGTGGTGGACCATTTGGTTGGTCGTTGCGGGTGCGCGAGAAGGGCCAGTTGTATGTGTATGGCTACACCGCTGATGGCGCACCGGCAGAATTTTCCACTTATGGTGTTTTACCACAGGATCGCTGGGTCGAAGTACAATTGGGGCTCCATTCACAGAACGGACCAGGGGTGAAACGCGCCTTTGCCTTTCTGATTGATGGCCAGTTTTATGGCTGGTATCGCCAGGGGCATCTGCAGGATGAGGTGTACGACCGCGCCGCCTTTGGCATTCTCGAAACCACGCACGACGGGCCACTTGAACTCTTCATCGATCAGTGGCGTGTCGCAACGAGCCAATCAACACCATCTGGCCCCGATCTGCGTTCTGTGGCAGAGCTACAGGAACGCGATTTCCGCGATATGAATGGTGCACAAATCCAGTTTGACTGGTCGACCTGGGCCAACCAACCGAGACTTGATGCGCGCTTTGGGTTGTATTCATCGAGCAGTCGGCTCCAGGCAGGCTTGAATATTGACCGTATGCCAGAACTACGCAGCGGTTGGGCCGAAATTGAAATCGACTGGCCTCAAGGCACACCCTCGACAGATGTGACGGGGGCGTTTGCCGGACTGATTGCCTTTCGCAAAGAAGTCAATCGGGAAGAGAATCTGGAAGTAGCACCCGTCTTTGACGAACGTGGTTCCGTCGAGTTAATCTACAATGCGTGGACAGGTGGCGGTCCAGTAATCTTCGCGGATTGGCAACTCCCCCAGGCAACAGATGGCCCAGGGAATCTGCCGGAGCCGGGCGACATCCTACGGGTACGCTGGGAACAACAAAGCGCAACCACGCTCAATGTGCGGGTGAGCTACTACGATGCCAGCACCGACACCTGGCACACCAACATTATTGATGACACACGTGACCTTACCAGTGTTCCGGACGCCAACCCTGCCGATGCAACCATCAACTATCTCGATGAGTTTCACACCGTCTCATCGCTCACCGTCGACTCGCCGTTCTACAGCATTCGACGGTACAAAGTCGGCACGCTGGAAACATATCCGGAATAACATCCAGCTTGGGGCTAAAGCCCCAAGCCAGGTAGAATGAGCCCGCTGCTTGAGCGGCGGGCTTTACTATCGACGGGCAGATAGTTCACCGTTTACCGGCTGGTATCACCAGCACGCTCACTATCCAGATGAGCCATCTGCATCGCATCATAACGGTCGCCTGCAGCAGCACCATGAGGGATGGCACGCTCAATCTGTTCAAGGTCATCTGCGCCAAGGTCAAAGTCAAGTGCGCCCAGCGCCTCAGTCAATCGGTCACGGTGACGTGCTCCCACCAACGGCACAATGTCATCACCACGTGATAAGGCCCAGCCAATAGCAACCTGAGCAACTGTCGCGCCTTTTTGCTGCGCGACCGCGCGTAATGCCTCGACCAATGCCAGATTCTGATCAAGGTTATCCCCACTAAAACGCGGCAAGTGGGTGCGGAAATCACCAGAACCTACGGCGCGCTCTTTCGACCAATGACCGCTGAGCAGGCCACGTGATAGCACCCCATAGGCCGTTATACCAACACCAAGTTTACGACAGGTGGGAAGAATCTCTGCTTCGATGCCACGTGAGATGAGTGAATACTCGATCTGTAGATCAGCGATGGCGTGGACAGCACTTGCACGGCGTACGGTATCGGCACTCATTTCCGAAAGACCAATGTGCCGCACATAGCCAGCCTGTACCATGTCTGCAATCGCACCAATGGTATCCTCTATCGGCACCGTAGGATCGGTACGCGCAGGACGATAAATATCGATATAATCCGTTCCCAGACGACGCAATGTATAGGCAAGAAAGCTCTTTACCGCAGCGGGGCGACCATCAAAGCCCATCCAACCACCGGCAGGATCGCGCAAAGCCCCAAACTTAACACTAAGTACACATTGCTCACGCTTACGTCCTTGCAGCGCCTCACGCAGCAATAGCTCATTGTGCCCCATACCATAGAAGTCGCCGGTATCGAGCAATGTTATGCCCGCATCAAGTGCCGCGTGGATGGTGGCAATACTTTCGGCCTCATCTGCATGGCCATACAAATCGGACATACCCATACATCCCAGACCAAGCGCAGATACCTGTGGTCCTGTCGCACCGAGTGAGCGAGTGATCATACTATCCTCCGTTAGCAATAACATGCATTTCAGGAAGGCATATCATTATTCCTGCATAGGAATTACTTCAGTTAATGATTGCCTTTCATACAGGGTATAAATGGGAATGATAAGAGGAGATCAATGAACTGTCTTGTACAAAACTACAATTTCTTTGGTACATTGCTACGCTGGTGGTGGCGCAACGCTCCAGGCGTGATGCCGTGCAGTCGGTGCATATGGCGCGTCAGGTGGCTCTGGTCAAAGAAGCCCACTTCTGTAGCAATCTCGGCAATGGTTTTTGTGCTCTCCATAAGCAATGTTCGCGCACGATTCACGCGTTGCTTAATAACATATCGATACGGAGAAATACCCATTGCTTGGCGAAACTGGTTCACAAAATAGTTGGGACTCAGATCGACAAGATCGGCCAGTTCTGTAAGTGAGATGTCTTGTCTCAAGCAATCATTGATGTACGCGATCACATGTTGTATTTCCTGCTGAGATAGCCTTGTGCCAGATGGTGGCAACACTGCGGGGAAAACCGCGTGGTGCCTTATAAGATGTGTGACCAACGCAGTCGCTAATGACTCAGCGTACAATCGTCCTGTAGCGCCATGAGTGGTTAATTCATCGACGAGGAGTAACCCAAGCTGTTCAATCTGATGATTTGGAGATGAAAAAATATCAACTAACTCAAGCTTATCACCATCTGGCATACCAGATCTTTCAGCGATGAAGGTGACAAAAGACGGTTCCAGTTGAAGATTGATAAAATGAGCAGCATCCCGATGCTGCCATGTGCTGGCGTCTCCAGCAGGAAGCAGGGAAATACACCCTTTGTGTACCTGTGCGGTGTGCGTACGCTTTCCATGAGTTTGTTCTAACTCAATTGGCGGTCCCACATGAATAGAGATAAGATGGTGATCGAACCCAGGATATGTGAACTCATTGGCCTGATGATGCCGTTTCTCGACCACAATACCATACCAACCCAGGGATTGGCTTGATAGGACTGGTGCAGGAGAAGCAGATGACAGTTCATGTTGTGCCAGATCAATTTGAACTGCATCAGAGCTATGGTTGCCCAACATAACAATTTGAATGCATAAGGTTATTAACGATTACATATTTTTATTGTAGCACAACAGGGACGTAAAAACCACTAAACTCTTCTATCAGTCTTCATTTATGATCGATAGGCGCGAAGGAAGGTGTTGACTGCTGCGTTTGCCACACGTTCAATCTCATCCTCAGTCACATGCTTTTGCACTCCACACAACAGCTTCTGAAACAGATCTACTTTACACAGCTCAAGAAATTGCTGGTCTGCCAGATCCAAATCGTCGATAACTAAGTCGCCGCGTCCGGCAGCCCTGGCCAGACATTGAGAGAGTTGTCGAACAGCGAAATCGGGACCAGAGTGATAAAAAACATAACCAAGTTCTGGAAAATGCTGTGTCTCTGCGACTGCCACCCGGTAAATCCCCTGCAAAATTGGCGAGACGAGAAACTGTACAAACTGCTGGGCGATTTGACGCAGTGCAGGCTCAGCAGCATCTCCACTAGCAGCAATTTGGTCAATTTGTCGTATCTGTTCCTGTCACTCAGCGTTGATAAAAGCAGTACAGAGAGTTTCCTTGTCTGCAAAGTACATGTATACCGTTCGTTTCAAGACATGGGCATGTTGTGCAAGAAGATCAACGCTTGTACCCTCATACCCAAATTCCAGAAAGGCTATCTTGGCCCCTGCCAGAATTTGCTGAGCCTTCGGGTTGGTTGCATCTATTGAGAAAGGAAATGACCATGACAGCCGTTCAGTGGGATATGTCCGATCAATCAATCGTGCATAAAGCAGATGAACCACGTGTACAGGACCCATTCGTGTCATCACCCTTCCAAAAGCCAAAACCACACGAAAAGACCCGCTTCGATGTATTTGTGGTTGCAGAGCCCATGGACAAAGGACCACTCTTGAAGAAAGGCAACGTCTCAACCAACCTGCCAGGCTGGGCTAACTGGGACATCATTTGTGATACAGGAACAACTGGCGGCGGGTTTAACCCGGCTCCTTCACCATTAATGTATTTCTCAGCATGAATTGCCTTCTGCCTGCTGAATCATATTCAAACTGCTGCCAAACTTATGGACATTAAGCTTGATAATCTGCGGGTGGAACAGCGCACAAGATTTTCAACTACATATACCTTTGGTGGCATACATCCCAAAGACATCTTTGGGGCTGGTGAACAGCAGGAGACGCATGTACTTATCGAAAGCTCTGCCCCGCCGATGAGTTGCATGACTTCGTGAAGTGGTGTGAACAAGCGTGCATGGCTGGACAAGCACTGGCCAATGCCACACCCTCAACCACACAACTCTATCTGAATGGAGATCGCATCGGGTCGTGATAGAAACTAGTTAGTCGTACCCACTACACACTGTAATATAAGTAATATCTATGCGGTATATCGTTGATCCACACCAAACTTGAGGAAACTGTTGTACATCAGCTAACACGACGACCACGTAAGAAGATACGCACATGCTGCTGGACCTTGACGTTGGAAAATACCAGCGAAAAAGTGGACAGTTCGCTCCAAATCTGCTTCAAGATTGCCTGAATAACCTATCCCTTCGTGTGCAAATTCCTCTGCTTCCTGTTTGACTCATGCCAATACGAGATTCGCTTTGTTTCCAAACTTGCGAAAGAGCGTCACTTCATTGATATCAGATGTTGTCGCAATAAGTTTGGTGGTTGATCCTTCATAGCCATGTGCAACAATGACATCACATGTTGCAGTAAGTATCTGCTCATCAGAGATATGCCTGAACATAAAGTGTTCCTTTATAAATTACAGAAAGCTTCTACTTGACACTATAGCGGTAAAACTAACGCCACGTCAAAAGCGTTGCCATTACTGTGATGGCAAGATCCTGGCAACACTCAATACTGCTAGAGACAGGAGGCTTCTATTGCCCACTAAGCAAACTGTGAACACTATTGAGCATTTGACCATGAGAATTTAAGCACTCAGTGCCACAGGAGCATCGCTAGTGTGAGTTACTGGTTTGGAGATGTTGGTTTCCTACTTGACGACAAAGAAAAAACGAACAACCTATGCTGTTCGTTCTTCCACATCGATTTCTTCCCAGGATTATTGATTAGTATCGTTCGTCTGGAGATAGGAAGAAGGCACATCCCAACCCTCGGTAAATACAAACGACGCTAGCGGATTGCGTGAGCGGTCGGCCAGTTCCCGTTCGCGCAGGGTATCGGGGAGCGCATCAGGCTGGCCAACATACCCAATCGCAATCGCAGTGGCTGGCGCGTGTGTCTCAGGAATGGCAAATACTTCACGCGCTTTATCAGGTGAAAATCCAGCCATTTGATGCAACACCAGACCTTCTGCGGCTGCCTGAAATGTCAGGTGTGCAATGGCCTGCCCAACATCGTGGAATGCGTGGCGATTTGGCTTCTCATTGTGAGCAAATGCCTGCTTTGCCACGGCAATCATAAGCACAGGTGCGTGCTGCGCCCACACTATATTACCCTCCATGAGACACCCAAGTATACGCTCAAAGGCCACTTGATCTTCGCGCATCGCAACAATAAAGCTCCATGGTTGCTCATTGAATGCAGACGGTGACCAACGTGCGGCTTCTAACAAAGTTATAAGTTGCTCGGTGGAGACCGGACGATCCGCAAAAGCTCGTGGACTCCAGCGTTCACGCAGAAATTCATGGATAGGATACAAGGTTTCAGCAGATTTATTGGTCATAACTCATCCTTCAGATTATGTGTGAATGGGATATGCTCAATAGTGCTTACGTCAGTTCACTCAAAGCAGATCTTTGGGGTAACACCAAAAATACCACTGGGCTTGACACCAGTGCTGCGTGATTGCACTCCCCGTGGGGAGATCACTCCGTCTTTTTGCGATCACGCAGCTGCGCTGGCTCCGTCGGTGGATCTGGTTCGGGCAACTCAACAGCAGCATCAGAAGCAGCATCAGATTGAGTTATCTGATCAGGTGTCTCTGGTTCATCCGTGTCAGAAGCTTCATCAGCTTGCTCCTGCATGGCCTTTTCGCCAGTCAGAATAACTGCATCACGTACTTTATCAGCCGCTACCTGCCAACTGGACTTATTATGAAGATCAGCATGAGGGTACAGTGGCTCACCAAAATGGACTTCTACCTTGCGTGGTTGTGGGATATTTTGACCCTTTGGCATAACACGTGTGGTGCCTTCAATCCACACAGGAATCACCGGAACATCAGGAAACTCGGCAATCAAGCGTCCAATACCTTTGCGAAAAGGTCCCACGGTTCCATGCAAACTACGCGTTCCTTCAGGATAGAGCAAGACACCATACCCTTCACGCAACGCACGTATCACATGGCGCAGAGGATTCTGCCCCCCACCACTGTCACGTGAAACGGGAATAACATTGAAGAGAATTCGCGAAACGGTCTGTCGTAAGCCTCGATCAAAAAAATAATCCTGTGCTGCTGCAGCTAATGAACGCCGACGAACAGCACCTGGAAGCGCCGTAAAAAGCACAGCAGTATCTGCATGGCTATTATGATTGGCTGCAAGGATGAAGGCACCTTCTTCCGGAAGATTATCGGTACCTGTAACATGCGGACGAACGTACGCACGGACAAATGTACGAAAAAGAACGGGAACAATGTTTGCACACAGATGGTGGCTAATATACAAACTCATATGCTCAATTCTGTCACTATGTTAGAAACGCTCGTTAACAACAAAGTCTGTCACACATATGTTATGGCGTAACGTGAAGATACTGTATCACAGAATGATATTTTCTATGGTTTTCTTATCATAGCATAACCTGAGTAACACCTTTGTTGTTACTACATTATACCGTCTATGGATGGTGACACCGAAATTATGTCCTATCTTACGTTATTATACATGAGCTAATATTGCAACCAAGTTGTTCCACCACAACCCGTACACATCATCAGACAAGTATTCCACATGTGGTATGGTTCATGCTATGGAAAAGCATTAGTGCCATTCAAGGACTCGTGAGACTTTGTAGAAGGCGCTACAATGGGCATGTGAAAAAGTATTGTGAGGCAACCCAATGACACATATTTTAATCGCCGAAGATGAACCAGATATTCTGACTCTGCTACAGCATTTTTTCATAGGTCACGGATATCAACTCTCACTGGCGCCTGATGGCGAGACCGCCATTACCTTGGCACAAACGAATCCACCCGTCCTTATTTTGTTAGACATTCAGATGCCATTTGCAAACGGCATTGAGGTCATGCAACAATTGCGTACGGACCCTATCTTTACGAATACACCCATCGTCGCAATCACTGCCTATATACACAACCCCTGGGACCCTAAAGACTTACTTGCACTTGGCTTTGACCGTGTTATTGCTAAGCCCTTTGAAATCACCGACCTGCAGACAATCGTTAGTAATCTCTTAGAGGACCCCGATCTTCATCGCAGGATCAATAGTCATTAAACAATAGACAGGGCAACCTACTCATTGATCGCTTCGGTAGTGTTCGTCACCAGATAGATCACTCGTTCGCCAATGTTGGTTGCCCGATCAGCCATCCGCTCAAAAAAATGAAGTACTTCCAGCAGTTCAATGACCACCACAACGTGCTCAGGATTAGTCTGTGCAATGGACATGAGTTCTGTTGTATGCTGACGGCGCCATTCATCGATCTGATCATCGGCATCCCCCAGGCTACGTGCTAATGCAATGTCGAGCTGGATAAAGGATTCGAGACTCGTCTGCACCATCTGCTGGCTCCGTTGTGACATTGCACTAATCGTATCACCCAGCAGATGTTCATATGATTGCCCAGACAACCGCCCCGTACAACGCGCAACCCCGCTGGCGTAGTCACCAATACGCTCCAATTCCCACCCAATAGCCAACGTTACATTCATCAGTCGAAGATCTCTGGCCACAATCGGCTGCTGAGTTGCCAAAAGCGTCATCACACGCTCTTCAAGATCTCGTTCAGCCTCATCGATCTGTACATCGTCGTCTATCACCCATTTGGCCATCAGTGTATCACCCGACGCCAGACTCTTACTGGCACGAACAATCGCTTGATCGACCAACTGCCCCATCCGCATAACTGCCTCGCGTACATGCGTAATGTGACGATCATAGTGTGAACGAAACATATGCCCCTCCTTGTAGTCTGATGAAACGTACGTATTTTGTTAATCACTCATTGTATGTTTAGTGGTTAGAGATCATCCCACATCCTTAAGCACCACACAGGAAAACAGAAGGATGTTTGTGAACGCATGTAGACGCATGAATTTGTAGATTGTGACAACCTTTAAAGTAACTCGCACGAGACAAAAAAGCACGGAGGCCCAACTTGACCTACCGTGCAATCAACCAAACTTAGTTGCATGCACTTACACAGCTATTCTATCATACCCATACACCTCATTCAACGCATTCCTGATAGCATTAACTCAACTTACAGCACATTGGATAGACTGAGCGGAATCTCATCAGATTAGAAGAGGGCAAGCAGTATGCCAAACGCATTCATAGCCCCATGGACCAGAAGCACTGCCCATAACTGGCGATAACGTGACCAGAGATACCCCAGAAATAAGCCCATAACACCATGGTTAGCAATGACCGTTGCCACATCGATGTCTACTCCTCGACCTCCCTGGATAACCACATGCCACAGAGCCCATACCAGCGACGCGAGAACGATAGCAGGCCAACGTCCAAACCACAACTCAAGACGGCTCTGGAGCCAGACACGATAGAAGAGCGTCTCGATGACCGCGTTGATCAGAAAACCAATCAGAAGTTTTAGGAGCAGCGTCCACATATCTGGCCATACATATTCTGGTAGTGGAAGAGCCAGCGGGGTGGCATAGGTAAGGAAGAACCAGACACCCAGCGGCAGCAACGGGCCGAACCAGGCCCAGTATCCAAGTTGAGACCGTTGGACACGGTGCTGTTGCCGAACCAGCGCAGTGACAGACTTATCATGCGACATCATAATCAGGGGTAATCTTGATAAAGCCGTACCCAAAACTGATATGACCAAACAACGCAAGGCCTACGGGAAACAGCAAGGCAAGTAGCAATAACAGGATGGTTTGACGATCAAGGGTGCGGGCATCACCGCCTGGCACAGGAAGACTATAATTGGACGGAGGACTCAGATGTATGAGCACCACCCCCACCAATGCAGGAATCCAGCGGGTCCATAACGGCACCGTATCATTGTGATCGGCAGAGTATCGAATGTTCGTATGTCCCGTGATGATGAGCCAGAACGTTGCTATGACAATGAGCGACAGACCACCAATGAGGAGGCCTGCTGCGTATCGAGGTGGTTGGTCAGGAAGCTGTCATGGAGCTACATTATGCTCCGACGTGGAAGAAGTAGACATCGTTAAAATCCTATCGCCAAGCAGAGTACACCATCAGACTACATCATAGTGCTGTCCATACAAGGATGGTATTTCTGCAATATCTCTTAGTGGCTGATATGGTCGTAATGTTCTTATAAAGAGTGTAGTTGAAATGAGCAGGCTTGCCTATCGTTCGATCTAACGACTACAGGTGGATTTTGAGCGATATAAGCATAAAAGCGGCCCTAAAAGCGGCCCATGTTATAATCGAACTACCGAATCGTTATACACTGGCGACACATCTACTTCCACAATAAACCAGATTCACACACTACACATCTCTGTTTCCACAAGGAGCTACTCAATGAAACGCCTGCTCATACTGTTAATGCCTCTGATATTGCTCACGGCCTGTCAAAACACCCTCTTCCCTCCCATCGCAGCACAACAAGACGATTCCTCACCTCAGCCGATATCTGCTACACCTGTATCAACGCAAGCAAGTGATGGTATTGGGGATGTCTATTATCCACAGCTCGGCAATGGCGGATACGATACCCTCCATTATCTGATCGACCTCACCGTTGACATGGCCAATGACACCATCGATGGCAATGTCACTATCGAGGCCCAGGCAACAACAGATCTGGCCAGCTTTAACCTCGACTTCGAAGGTTTCACGATTACCGATATCACCGTCAATAACGAACCAGCCTCCTATCAGCGTAACGAGCCTGAGCTTATCATCACACCTGCTAATCCACTCGACGAGGGTGATGCATTCACGGTTGAGGTCGTCTACAATGGCGAACCAAGGCCCATTATGCCTGAAGCTATTTCCATTCTCAATGGGTGGAATCGCTATGATGATGGTGTCTATGTTATGAATGAGCCAGAAGGTGCAGCCGCCATTTACCCCAACAACAATCATCCGCTCGACAAGGCGACCCACACCTTTCGTATCACCGTGCCCAAACCCTATGTGGTGGCAGCCAACGGACAATTGCAGGACACTATCGATAATGGCAGCAGCACCACCTATGTTTGGGAAGCCAGCAATCTTATGGCCAGCTATCTGATGACGCTTGGCATCACCGACTATGTCGTGCAGACCGAAACTGGCCCTAACGAACTCCCGATTCGCAACTACTTCCCACGTGAGATCGCTGAGGAGTCAAAGGATGCCTTTGCACGTACCAATGAGATGCTAACCTTTTTCAACGAAATATTTGGGCCATACCCCTTCGAGGCATACGGCGTGGTTGTCGCAGACACCGATCTCTCGTTTGCGCTGGAGACCCAGACCATCTCACTGTTTGGGCGCAACGCTGCCACAACAGATCCTGAGCATGTTGAGCCAGTCGTCGCCCACGAACTCGCGCACCAATGGTTTGGCAACAGTGTCAGTCTCAAACAGTGGCAGGACATCTGGCTCAACGAAGGTTTTGCAACCTATGCCTCATGGCTCTGGCTCGAACACACCGAAGACTCAGAAGCATTGGCGAATACAGTGCGCCGAACGTATGACTCACTAGAAGAAAACCACAGCACGCTACCACCACCAGGCAACCCACCATCTAATAATCTCTTCAATGCCAACGTCTACCAGCGTGGTGCATTGACCTTACACGCATTACGGCTACACGTGGGCGATGAGGCATTCTTCAATATTTTGCGTGCCTACACCGAGCAATACCAATACAGTAACGCCAGCACAGACGACTTTATTGCCGTCGCCGAAGAGGTGAGTGCCCAAGAACTTGATGATCTGTTCGAGGCGTGGCTCTATGTGCAGCCATTGCCAGATATCATTATAGAAAAAACGACTTACTTACCACTGGTACATACAACAAAGCCCACAGCTTTCAACCATAAACCATAGTAGAGACTGACCAAAGCACTCCCAACTGTTGGAGTTGAGAGTGCTTTTGATAAAAAAACCTTCCGTTTTCTGATACCAAAGACCAAAGCTACTGACACTATGTTACTGAGAACCTAAAGAAAGTGGAATACCATCACCACCACCACCTGAACCACCATACGAACCATCACCTCGCACCACGGTATTTACCCAGGGGTACCGATCAAAAAGACATCCTACTGGACCAGCACAGTAAGAGAATTTTGCAGTTGCGGTATCCTGCCAAAATGACTGATTAGGACCCGGAGCATTACTCTGTGACGAAATCCCCTGATAACTCCAGCCTAATGAAGTAGAATACGTATGCCATACACTGTGATAGGTAACCTGCCACCCATTATAACACCATCCAACATGTTGACTAAACGTAAACTGCCATGTGCCCGCATATGTCCGTCCATTCACGCCATAGGTAAAGGTCTTACACAGATCACCATTAATAATTGCTTCCTGTCGCATTTCTTTGGGCAGACTGCTTATATCGTGTGAAATTCTCTGAAATGTGTCATACATTATGTGCTCAGATCCAGAAGGTTGGATAGTATCCGGCACTGACTCAGCATGCACATGACCTATGTTCTCAACAATAAAGAGGGTACACAACATAAAGGCACAAAACATCATTCGCACTGACCACATAATAGTCCTCCTTAACATAACAGGGAAAATAGTTGTAGCTCCCATTACATCATATTAAGGAGATCACTGTAAGCCTAAAAAGCGGTATACACGCGGTATACATGTGGGATAAAATCGGTATAATATAAATATATTGCAGATCCTAGAAGACATACAGTTTTACCCATCCTACTTATAGCTTGACTTCCCGATTTATGGAATCAGCAATCTATTTTGATACATACATAAGCATAAGGAGGAAGTATATGACTACACAATCCTTTGGCCAATGGCTGAAACAATTGCGTACCAGCCAGGGGTTAACCCAACATGCATTAGGGTATCAAGTTGGCTGTTCTGGTGAAACCATCCGCAAAATTGAAACTGATCGGATGCGCTCCTCGTATCAGATTGCTAAACGTCTTACTCAAGTACTCAATATTCCTGCTCGTGAGAGAGCACACTTTATACAATTTGCACGTACTGGTACCCATGCACTATCACTCCCTGTTCCTACTACTCCATTAATTGGACGACATCAGATCATTGCCGAGGTTGGTGCTCACCTACAGTGCGCCAACATGCGGTTGCTAACCCTTTGTGGTCCACCCGGCGTCGGCAAAACAAGAGTGGCACTGGCTGTAGCAAAACATATGGCAGAGCGTTTTAGCGATGGAGTACATTTTGTATCCTTAGGAGCCATTCAATCACCTGATCTTGTCCCCACCTCTATTGCTCAGGTAGTGGGAATCCACGAAGGTCACACCCAATCACTGATAAAGCATATTATTGCTGCTCTCCACAAGAAGCAGCTTTTGCTGATACTCGATAACTTTGAACATGTGTGTACAGCAGCACCTGTGTTAACAACCTTGCTTGCATCTGTTCCGCAACTGACACTACTTGTAACCAGCCGAAGCAGCCTGCACGTATCTGGTGAACATATCGTCGTAGTACCACCTCTCACGCTTCCTGATCCTGCAAATCTGCCTGACCCTGAACAACTGACAGGTTTTGAAGCAATTCATCTGTTTCTCCAGCGTGCTCAGGCTTATATGCCCGATTTTCAATTAACTACTGAAAATGCTCACGCTGTTGCGAGTATTTGTACTCACCTCGATGGATTACCATTGGCTATTGAATTAATCGCGGTACATACACCACTACTGAAACCACAAGACATGGTACGACGTTTATGTAGTGCCAACCTGTATCTCCTAGAAAGTGGCTCTCAGGATTTGCTTCCACATCAGCAATCACTACATACAACACTTACATGGAGCTATCAATTACTGACGCCAGCAGAACAACACTTATTCTGTCAACTGGGCATATTTGCTGGAACCTGGACGATCAGAGCCGCTGAACATATCTGTACGCTTGCTCAGGAACATGGCGTTCAAGCACCATACCATCACAGTCATGTACCTATTCTGACCAGGTTACTGCATCATAATCTGATTCAACGAATCGCAGATCAGGAGACAGAATATCGTTTTCGTCTCCTTGAAACGATCCGCATGTGGGTATTGAACCATTTACAGATATCTGGACAGAGTGCAGCGGTACACGATCGGCACGCACATTACTATCTCCACATAGTAGAACAGGAACTACAAGAGGCACTCTGCACACAACAGGCACATGCTCTTGAACAACTTGATTTAGAAATTGCTAATCTGCGTGTTGCATTAAAATGGTCGCTCGATTCTGGTAACCATGATATCTCATTACGTCTGGTCATTGCACTGACACCATTCTGGCGCACAAAAGGTTATCTTACAGAAGGACGCATGTGGACCGAGTCAGTGCTCCATCATGTACCCGCTACTGCAACCCCTGACTATATCCGGGCCCTTCATGCGGCTGGTTCGCTGGCATATTGTCAGGGTGACTATACAAAGGCTCAAAGCATGCTAGAACATTGTCTGGCCCTTGCACAGAAGTTGGGCGAACCTGCTATGATTGCAAAAGGACTTGATGGACTGGCGATTGTTATGTCTACGCGTGGTCAAGGCTCACAGGCATGTCAGCTTTTTGAACAGAGTCTTACTATTCACAGATCTGTAAATAATAAAGCTGCTTTGGCGGCGGCCTGTACGAATTCCGGAACATTTTTGATGTATGAGGGACACCTGTCACAGGCACAACAACTCCACGAAGAAAGTTTAGCGATCCATCGAGAACTCCAGAATGTTGGCGGCATCGCATCAGCACTTGGTAATCTGGGGCATATTGCTATGCAGCAGAGAAACCTTACTCAAGCAACTACATTGCATCAGGAGAGTCTTGCCCTGAGTCGTATGACTGGAGATCAGCTCAATAGTGCAATTTCCCTCAGCAACTTAGGACACATTGCTTTTTATGAAGGCAGTTATGACCAGGCTATCGCATTCTATCAGGAAAGTCTGGCCCTGAGAGAATATATTGGTGATACGATTAGTATCGCGTTATCCATGATTGATTTAGGATGGATAGCCTGCATGAAGGATCACTTTACCGAGTCAATAGCATACTTCCGGCAATCCATTCATTTACTCTGCCCCCATGAATCACCACTGATCTTCATTAAAAGCTTAGAGGGGTTAGCCGAAGCCACAGCAGGACAAGGTCATCTGGCAAGAGCAACTATTTTGCAGACTGCAGCACAAAAACTGCATGAAGGTGTATCGGTTTCCCAGGATATCTTTAATCCTTTACTGCGACCTGGAAAACTCACAATCCGCTTGACACAACTCGATTTGCACACACAAATGGCAAGTATAGAGCGGGCTCAAAAGATGTCTTTTGAATATCTGGTTACATATGCACTTGAGGATACGCCATAACAATCAAAGGTCAGGTTAAAAAATCCCCGCTTTTATCCCGCTTTTATCCCACTTAACGACTTGCATCTGACTATCATTATATGATTTACTGCATATATCATTTAGGACTCAGGAGATACCTGTTCCTGTTGAGTGGAACGCCCTGTATGCGTCCACTCTTGTACTTGTCAAGGAGAACTGTATGAACCGTTCTATGTGTCAGTGGTTGGTTCTGGTGGTGATGTTGGGGTCGATTATACTGTTGCAAGCAGCACCAACACAGGCAGCAACTCTCAAGCACGGGGTTGTTTGTCACGCAGAGACAATTCTGGTTACTGTTAGACCTGTTCCGTATGGTAATGCTACGTATCACACAGTTACCTGTAACCGCCCAGTCGAAATGTTGCGTGTCCAGGCAGCCCAATCTCAGGAGACAGATGGTAGCCTTTTCTTTTATGAAGTAAGCACGTGTTATAACGCATCATTCTGTTCCGTCTATATGGATGGAACAAGAACAAAATCCGCCTTTGGACGCTGGTTGATGGACACAGCAGGCACCGCAGGAATACCTGGTGATCAATATTATTACGGGTATATTCCTAATAATGGTGTGTGGATGTTCTGTAATCCAGTGTACTGTGAACGGCCTTAATGCCTTCCTGATCATACGTAAGGAGAACTTGTATGCACCGTTCTATGTGTCAGTGGTGGGTTCTGATGGTGATGCTGGGGTCGATTGGTATTGCCTGTAACACCAATACAGGCAGTGACTCTCAAGCACGGGGTTGAGTGTCAGGCAAGAACCACCGTCATGTATGGTATTAACACATGGCATTCCATTTCATGCAATCGTCCTGTTGAGATACTGAGAGTACAGGCAGCCCAATCTCATGAGACAGACGGTGATTTGTTCCATTAGCGGGAACATGTCTGTTATAGCGCTTCTTCATGTGGGATTAATATATCTATCTTCAATACAGGAGGATTCGGTTATTGGAGCTACGATACCGCAGGCACGCCTTCCTATTACGGCTTTATACCTAATGCGGCAATCCATGCCTTCTGCGATCATGTTGCGTGTCGCAGAGTATAGTTCTAGAGCCATCCTCACTCACAGATCCAAACGCATCTGATTATCTGTATTAAACTGACCGACATCATGCTCTGCGGATGGTGTCGGTTCTTTATTCTCAGTATGTGTGGCTGGTGTGTTGACAAGGGCCAACAACCCGGCCTCATCGATCTGGGGTATCCCTAACTCAACCGCTTTGTTGTATTTGTTACCACCTGGGTCGGCACCGATGAGTAGATAGCTCGTCTTTTTGGTGACACTTCCTGTCACTTTGCCACCGTGCGCGGCAATGAGGTCGCCTGCCTGATCACGTGACAGCGAAGGCAACGCACCCGTGATAACAAAAGTTTTTCCATCAAGTGCATTACTGACTTTCGCGGTAGCACTACTTTGCGCGACCGGCTGCACACCCACATCTTTGAGTTTTTGAATCAGGACACGGTTATACGCTAAACTGAAGAACTGCACCACACTCCCAGCCGCCGCCGGGCCAATCCCATCAATTGCGGTCATCTGTTCTTCAGTTGCAGTGGCCAGGGCATCAAGCGAACCAAAGCGCTCTGCAAATGCCTGTGCAGCGACCGTACCAACAAAACGAATCCCGAGACCTGTGATGAGGCGTGACAAAGGCTGCGATTTTGAATTTTCAATGGCCGTTAACAAATTACGAATACGTCTTTCACCAAAACCTTCCATTCCCTCAAAATCAGCAGCACGTAATCGATACAGGTCGGACACATCCTTCACGAGCTGGCGATCCACAAACAGTTGCACCTGTTTCTCACCAATCCCGACAATATCCATCGCACCACGGGAAACAAAATGCTCAATGCGGCGCACCAACTGTGCGGGACAGATCGCAAAATTCGGGCAGCGGTACGCCACTTCCCCTTCGATTCGGTCCAACGGTGTGTTACAGACCGGGCAGCATTCGGGCATCTTCCACAGCTGCTCATTACTATCACGCTTGGCGACAATCGGCCCAATAATATATGGAATGACATCACCGGCTCGCTTCACCGTCACATAATCACCGATACGAATGTCGCGCTCAGCAATATAGTCGGCATTGTGCAGGCTTGCGTTACGAACCACCACGCCACCAATATTGATCGGCTCAATCACCGCGTTCGGAGTGACCACCCCTGTGCGCCCGACGTTCACCACAATATCAAGCAGCTTGCTGGTAACTTCCTGCGCCGGAAACTTGAAGGCAATCGCCCAGCGGGGATCGCGCCCCACCACACCAAGTTCTGCCTGTTGTGCAAAGCGGTCGACCTTAATGACGATTCCATCGGCCTCATACAACAAAGTGTTGCGACGAGCCATCCATGTGTGGCAGTACTGAATGGCTTGCTCAAAATCACCAAACTGTCTTGCGTCTGCATTGATGGGAAATCCTAATGCACGCAACAGACCGAGTGCCTCCCACTGAGACTGTATTTGTACGCCTTCAAAAGGCCCAACCGCATAAGCGAAGAAACGCAACGGGCGTGTTGATGTCACCCTGGGGTCTTTTTGGCGCAACGAACCGGCAGCCGCATTGCGTGGATTGGCGGCCACACGCTCACCAGCCGCCGCTAACCGCTGGTTGAGCGCTGCAAAATCGGCAGTTCGCATATACACTTCACCGCGTACCTCGATCCGCGATGGTATCGTTGAAATCTGTGTGCCAGGAATGCTATTGTTCGTAGTTTCTGTACTCTGGTTAGCAAACGTCCCGGGGTCATGTAAAACCAGGGGAATACTGGCAATCGTACGTAAATTGACAGTCACATCTTCGCCAATCTCACCATCGCCGCGGGTCGCACCACGTACAAACTGACCATTTTCATAGGTTAAGGCAATCGCCAGGCCATCGATCTTGGGTTCGGCTACAAAGGCCAACTTCGCATCAGCACCAAGCAGCCGCAGCACACGCTCTCGCCATGCCCGCAGATCATGCTCATCGAAGGCATTTCCCAGTGAATACATGGGGACTGGGTGTTGCACTTTGGCAAACTTATCCGATGGGGCAGCCCCAACTCGTTGCGTGGGCGAATCCGGCGTCACAAACTCAGGATGCGCCGCCTCAATTGAGCGCAAATCACGCATGAGCATATCGTATTCAGCATCACTTACCGCCGGATCATCAAGCACATAGTAGCGATAATTATGGTCACGCAGTTGCTGACGTAGTGTGGTAACACGCTGGACAAGATCGTCTTGGTTCATAAACAACTCCCGTAGGCAATAACTATATTGGCATAGAATTATCGATACATCACACAGTAAAAATAGACATTATCACTCGAACATTATAGTTGATTCTTGAGTGAGACAACAATCAGAAATCCGATGACATTCCTACAATTTGCGGTACTAACCAACCAACAAACAATATTTATGGTAAAAAAACGATATATGAGGCGGGAGATTACACAAAATGAGAAATCCGTGAGTTATAGTGGTATTTCATTGTAGTACTGGCACATATCTTGCTGATAATTCGGCTAGGCCAAGAAGCCTTTAAAGGAATCTTTTGTATCATGGAGGAGTTCATGAAAAAGACCGCATTTCTTGGAACGTTGATTGCTGGTATCATGATCCTAGTACTAATGGTAGTACCTGGAGCCAGTGCAAGTTCAGGGTTCGCACCATCGTTCCAAGACGAAACACCGACCGCTGAAGAAGAGGCCACTGAGGAAGTAGTCGAAGAAACGACCCCAGAGGCTACTGAGGAAGTAGTCGAAGAAACGACCTCAGAAACGACCGACGACACAACGACTGACGACACACCTGCTGCCCTTCCTGAAACTGGTGGCAACTCTGGATTAAGTACTCTTCTGCTCGGATTTGCAGCACTTATCATTATGGGTATTGCTGCTGCGATGATTGCATCGAGCCGCCGCAGAACACAGATTTAATCAATTGTCTGGAAAAAGGGATGTGTGGCTATCGCACATCCCTTTTTTATTTATGCTCATAACGATATATATTTGACAGTAAACCAAGAGGTGTGTATAATCCCAGTCACAAGTAAATGATCCCCGATAGCTCAATCGGTAGAGCGGCTGACTGTTAATCAGTAGGTTCTAGGTTCGAGTCCTAGTCGGGGAGCCACCTTCCTAATTGTGCATATTGCGTAAGTTCATTGAGGTTGAGGTGGTCCATCGGCTGTATATCAACAGCAACTGTTAGTATTCTCCCCTCAATGATGCCAAATAATCAATTCGTGAAGGTCTGCGTGTGCTTTTCGCCTGTTAAGTTGTTGGGTGGATAGGCTCATTCATGGAAGCTCCTCACGCTGATTATTGGGTAGATGAAAAAGTACCAGAACTGCTACACATTGTGATAAAGCTTTTTGCGTACTTTGAACTCAACGATGAAAGAGTGAGCACAGTATATTGTAGCAATACAGCCATTCCAACACTTGCAGCATATCTCACACAGATATGGGCAGCATCGAAAGGCAGAGAAGCAGATTGGTCTACTGAAGACCGAGATCGTATCCTGTTTGATGGCGTTGAGGGATTGATAGCTGTTGGTACCAAGTATGGGGCTTGGACTGTACAGGAAGGGCAAAAGCGGTTTCCTGGCTATCGTCGATTGACACTTGCCTGCGTGAAAAGGATGAGGAACCTAATCGAAATACCAGCCAGTGAGCGCCGTGTGCTACGGGAGTTTCTAGGTGGTTGCAAAAATATGCATCATCGATTCAATGACATTGCTGATCTATTGGATAAAGTAGACCAGGGTCGACTCGCGTGGCAAACTTTTGTAACGGTAACCCAGCTTCATCTTCAAGATGTAGCTATCGAATGCCTGGATGAGACGGGACCTAATATATAAAAAATATATCTGGTTGTTAAGGTTCAAATCAAATCGAACTGAAACGACCGTTTAGGGTCTTAGTGTTTTTAGGTTTGGCGGCCTCACACTAAGACCGAGACAGGAAAGCACTCGAACTATATATGTGGTTCGGGTGCTTTTGTATGCTCAGGACTTTGATTTCTCATTACTTGAATAAATCGGTTAAGTTCAGATCGGCGTATTCGTCGCCTTCCCCCGACTCTTACATAATCCAATCGCTCTGTTCGCATCCAATCATAGATTGTTTTGCGGGTGACTCGAAGCTCATCAGCAACTTCAGTGATGTACAGTAGTTCTTCTGTAACCATGGTGGACTCGGTCCTCTACCATGTTTGTAAGCCATGGTAAACTAAGGATAGAAACTTCAAAACGCCCGAACGATTACAACAGTGCTCACACCACTGTTGAAAGTACTAATCGTTCGGGCGTTTCGTTTTTTTGATCTTCCTCTTTTTTCTCTTCACTTTTTGCCGATCCTCGCTGAACAAATGCGTCGATTGCACTTTGTGTAATGCGGCGATGTGTGCCGACAATGACATATTCTAACCACCCCTTTTCCATCCAATCATAGACGGCTTTTCGTGTGACTTTGAACATATCAGATACTTCATTAATGGTGAAATATTTTTCTTCCATAAGCATCTCCTGGCCGTTTACTGTCATGACAATATATATCAGATCATATGAGGTGTCAACAAGTAATAGACTGAATAGCAAATTGCCTCTTGACACCTGATGTAACTTGGTGTATATTACTTAGTGTAACTTGATGTATATAGATGACACGTTACGACTAGGAACCACCACCATGACCATACGACGAACCAGCGCGACCTACCTCGGTCGCTACCACAACCGACAAGATGCAGAGCTTACCCACGACCTCCGCTATCGCTATCAGCAAGCCCTTTCCACACCAACACTCGACTGTGCTGACCTTTACGAACTGCTCCGCGCAGATCGTCGAGAGGCGTTGCTGAAGCTGGCTGATCTTACCCTCCCACAGTTGACTCTGCAAGCCTACGCATTCGCCGGTTATGTGAACGAGCGACACGGTAAAGAATGGACTGGTTTAGAGATGTTGCAATGGTGGAATGACCAGATTGCTCAGATGGAGGGCGCGTAAAGGAGGTTGAGAGGAGAGGAAAGGAGCCGATACCCGAGAGAGGACGGGGCCGCTCCCGTCCGATGAATGTTCTTGTGTGCGCCAACACACATCTAGCACCGGCTCACAGCGATTATAGCATCGCTGTTCGGTAAGGAGAAATGACTAATGGTCCTGTTCAATTACACCCAGTACGTTACCAACACCGCTATCCGCTGCTATGGAGATGACGATGATGTTCCCTATCCCGAGGTTCCTGACACCGTTCCCGATCCGCGTGACTAATTGACCGAGAGAAGAGAGGAAAGGAGCCGATACCCGAGAGAGGACGGGGCCGCTCCCGTCCGATGAATGTTCTTGTGTGCGCCAACACACATCTAGTACTGGCTTACGCCGGTAGGAAGTGCTTTCCTATGCCATTTTGGAAAAGAAAAAACAACGATGATGACGAGTATCTCGATATGCCTGAAGATGAGTGGAATTAGAAGAAAGAACAGATCGTCATTGACCGATTGATACAAAAACACGACCCTAAAGACTATCCTGACAAAGTTGATGAGGAAGCCTTTCAACGAATGCTACGCAAGAGTCGCCAATAAACCGCTTATAACCTGTGATGGAGAGGCCCTGTCCTCTCCACGATACTAGAGTGAGAGAGACCCCGTCCAGGACGGGAGAGGCCCCTCCTGGACGGGAGCGGCCCCGTCCGCTCACCAACAACGAAAGGATACAACGATGACAACGATCACCACAGACACCACCGGACCAGGCCGCAACACCATCGGACGGGAGCGGCCCCGTCCGCTCACTCCCATCTTACAATGGGCAAACGGCAACACGATGGCTCGGTCCCGAACGGAAGAGGCCCCGTCCTCTCGCTCAAACAAAGGGACGGCACGGGGACCGTCCTTTGCTCCCTACATTGGTTTTCACACTGAAGTCGGAAAGAGTGACGAGCTTGATGCTTTCCTCACTGATCTCGATATGCCACAGATCGACATTCGCCATCAGCGACCTCATACATCTGAAATAGTCACTCATTGGGATCTGGGTCCGTTCCTGTATTTCTATCCGGTAACTAGTGGGCCAGTCACTAACACATTCAATAGTGCATTTCGCGTGACACAACAGCGCAGTGCTGAGGCTGGCATCGCGCTGCGCTGGCCTGTCGGTGAAGTCTCGCGGCTGGCGGTGCGTGGTTTTGTACAACTGCCAGACAGATCGCCATGTCTGACGATGGTGCAGCTATCAGTGCACAGTCGTATGAGTGAGCGACTCTATAGTGCACTCATCGACCATATGCGTATATGCGAGATTGCTGATAGCCTGGTCAATCGGGAGAAACACCCCGATCTGGTCTCACTGCACGAGATTGCCCTACCACTGGGGGCAGCAGGTGAAGAGAACTGGGGGAAACGTTCAACCACAACCGTGATACCATTCGGTAGTTATCACCCGAGCGACGACAGAGAGATTGACCGCGAATACATTGGACAACACTGGCGCAGGTCTGATCTCCACGCTGCCGCCGTTGAGCAATGGCCTGACATTCAACAGTGGGCGCGTAGTATGATAGCCTCGACAGGTGCAGATACCGAGGAAGTATTATGAAAAGAACAGTCATTGAAGCAAACAAGGGATTAGGGGAGATTTCAGCATTAGACTTTTTCAAGAACAAAGACTATGGGTTGTACGAAACAACAAGCTACAGTCTCGGACCTGGTTTATATCCCCTCGATGCCATTATTGTCGCCGAAAAACGTGTATGGCCCTGTAAGCTTTCTGATCACCACGCGCTCGTTATGTTTCACTCGCATGAACTAACCGAAAAGCAGCTAGCACAGATCTACCCGCAGGCACGCATCGAGGAACATCAAGGCGAGCATATCAATTTCTGGTAGAGAGACACCACCATGATTACCATCAATAACTACGATGAGGCTCTGAGCGCTGCCCTGGCGCTCTATGAATGGCTCACTGAGGAGCAGGAAAGATTGACCTACCGCAAAGCACAGCAGTTACGTGAAGAAATCGACGCGGCTGCGGCTCTGGCTGGTGAAGTGGTCAGACTGGCACCAGATTACCCGAAAACAAACACACATTAGTATTATCAATAGCGAGATTGTTGTATCATGGAAAGACCCTGAATGAAATAATACATTAAGGAGTCGCATTATGAGTACCACAACCTCGCCTACCATTCCACAAGGACAACCAATGGATACGTATCTTGTTTCCCTCTGCGAGGAGTATGTGAGTCTGGTTGATGCCATGCGCGACGGCCAGCACACCACTGAAGAAATTCGCCAGTTAGATAGTCAGCGACTGGTGACTCACGATGAATTATGTCGCTACACCAACAAAGATAAAAGCTTTGATATGTATGCTTATGCAAAAACCGTTCTCCATGCCAGTCGGGGAGGGAATATCCAATGAAACAACTGTTTCGCTCTCACCGAACTTTTGGGTATGAGGTTGGTCGCACAAAAACTGACGATGGACAAGAGGTTGTTATTCTTCAGACAGCACCACACACGCAATCGGTTTCTTTAGCTCATCTTCTCTTACCAGTTTCATCGAATGAGGCAGCATTTGAGGTCAGAACGAGTTTGATTACTGCCATCGAACGAGCACGTTTTTTAGACGTTGATGTTGCTGCACTTCGCACAATGCTCGATGAAGAGATCGACGCGGCAACCCCGACTGATGAGCAATCAACAGCTACAACCCCATCAGACCTCAAGACGTTAATCAATTGCTGGTGGATACTCGTTGCATTTAGCAACGAGGTTCACATGGCACTGAACTATGGCGATATGACACCAGAGGAGCGCCTTACCAAGATTGAGGAACTTGTCACCTTTGCACGCTCGAAAATGCCGAAGCAAACCCCGCCGAGCGTGGTAGCCGATATGCCTGAGCGCTTCAAACGCCCAAGTGAATCACGTGAATCAAGTGAACCAGTGAAACAAAGTGACTACTACTATTTTATAAATGAGAAAGGCGAGTTTGAAGGACCATTCCCTAATGACCCTGATGAGCAACCAAATACCCCAGAAGATGATGAGGTTATGCGTGTCCTCTGGGAAAAGAAGCAGAGCGAGTCAGTGTAAGTAGTCCTAACAACCTGGTGCCGATCTGGTAACACGCGACTGTTACAGTCGCCACAAGACCCGTCCATGTGCACAGACATAGACGGGTCTTGTGATTCATATATGTGTTGTGGTGTATTCTCGCATATGAGAAGCACCAAAGGAGTACCAGCTATGGCATCCGCGTCTCGTTCTTCCTCGCGTCTGGTTAAGATACTTGTTCTTATTGCCGGTGGTATCGGTGGTGGTGTGGTGTTTTGTTGTCTGCTCGGCCTGGTGTTGAATCTCCTCGGTCAACCCGTTGAAGACTATGAAGATACCGTACAGGTTATGCAGTCGGAAGTGTCTACGACAGAGCCAACAGCAACCCCAGCACCTACCGAAGTAGCAACGACTGCGCCGCTGGCCACCGTTGCACCACGACCGACAGAGCGACCTGTAGAACCGTCACCAACAACCGAACCAACACCTGTTCCCCCAACTATTGAACCAACTCCCATTCCACCAACCCCAGAACCAGCAATCTCGTCTGAGGTACAAGCCTACACACTGGCGATTTATCCCTACGTCGACTCAGTCGGCCAGGCATTAGGCGAGATGTCGTACCTGCTCCTTAATCCCTCAATCAATGATGATACCTGGCGTACTGAGATGATCGTCCAGATTATGACTATCCGTACTGCTCATAGTGAACTCTCAGATATGGACAACATTCCAGGTGACATGCAAAACATTCACAACTCGCTCACTGGTGCTACTGGTGATTGTGATGCAATGACTCATTCGCTGGTACGTGGTATCGACAACGAAAACGTTGCAGATATCGAGGAAGCTGCCCGGTATATGGAAGGCTGTACAGAAAAAATCGAGTACACAACTCTATTGATGAATGATTATATGGCTGCATATGATTAATGTGCTTCTGTGGTAGAATGCCCACGCGACTACGTAAACCTGCCCATCGGCATGTCTTTGATAGGACATGCCGATGGGCTTTTTTGGTTTGACAGGCAGTATTGACACCCTGTGCTACACTGCTGATCTACCCGTTTTATAGCGAGTATTCAAATTAAACGAGGGAGTGGGAAACCACTCCTTTTTTGGAGTTGACACCCTGTGCTACAATCCCCTGCAACTCCTTTTTCTCCTACATCTGAGCATCGTTGCCGACAGGCCCAGCCTGTCGCTATGCCCACAATGACCCATCCCTTCGTAGTATTTGTGAACCATTGTGTTCTTTGTGCTGATGTTCTATGTTAGTCATAGCATCAGTAGCATTTGCTTTACTCCTGTTGTACCTCTTTTTTGTGCTCCATTTCATACTCCTTCCACGGCTGCTTCCTACCGGCAGCCGTGTCCCTCTGTCCAGTAACCACTAATCCAGACATCAGTGTGCAGTAAGTTGAAACTTGCCGTACAGAGGGAATACCGCTATGCAAACCGCTATCTATCTCCGCGTTTCCACCGATGACCAGGCCGATGAAGGTTATGGTCTCGAAGTACAACGGCGCCGCTGTCGAGCGATGGCCGAAGTCAAAGAGTGGGCTTGTATCGCTGAATACTGCGATGCTGGTATCTCTGGCACCAAAGACGAAACAGGAAGACCAGGACTCGCGCAACTCCTTGAAGCTGTACGGTCTCGTACCATCGAGGCCGTGATTGTATTGTCGCTCGACCGGCTCGGTCGTAAGACCAGGATCGTGCTTGACCTGGTGGAACAACTGACCAATTCCGGTGTAGTCCTGGTAAGTTGCAAAGAGAGCTTAGACACCGCAACACCGCATGGTCAGTTTGTCCTCACGATGTTTGCTGCGCTGGCCCAGCTTGAGCGCGATACTATCGTTGCTCGAACCACCGATGGACGCAACGAACGAGCCAAACGAGACGGTGAGAAAGGTGGGCGCGTCCCGTTCGGTTACCTGCGCTCATCGTTTGGTATTCAGGTTGACCCGATTGCGGCCTCGATTGTGAAGCGAATTTACACGATGCGTGAGTCGCATTCTCTGCGTACCATCGCTGATGCACTACCATCACCATCACCTCGCGGCTCACGCTGGCATGCGTCGAGTGTGGCGACTATTCTGCGAAACGAAGCCGCGTACCGTGGTGGCCAGCGCGGAGAGTCAGCCGTGTGCTGGCCGAGGATACTAGAGTAATGCCGATTTTGTCGCTCTAATGGCAGCGAAATGTATCCTTTTTGTTGACATATTTCACATGTGAAACATTTATACTAGTGCCGTCAGAGGGAATAACCCGCGACAGTTGATGATTACAACTGGTCGCGGTTTTTTTTGTTGGCACAACAACAGGGGATCTATGTCTATTCTTTCGTCATTTCAACGTGGCATCGCACTGCTCTTTCAGTCCGGTCATGGCTCGGCGTTCTTTGTGGTCGATGACCACAACGAGCTACAACACGTTGAAACCGTGCAGACCGTGAAGCGCCGCGAAGGTGAGACGGTCAATGACTTTGGTCGTCGCCTGGTGTGTGATTTCTCGCTTGAACCAGGTGATCAGGTTGAGTTTCTGGTAAAGGACAACCAGGTCAATATTGCACGGTTGACCTACCACAGCCGCAGTGATGAGTCCTGAGTTACTGCTCACCGTGGTTACAGCGCTCGGCATCGGTGAACTCTTGCGCACAATCATTACGACGTATCTCAGTAGACGCGGCAAACAGGAAGATCAGGAACATGCTGATCAGCAGGCTGAACAACAGTCTGAGTACACGTTGAATGAGGCGCGTATCGCTGATGCGGCTGCCTTTCGCGCAGAACTCTGGGAGCGCCTGAAGGAAGCTTACACGCGCAATGATGCTCTCTCGCAGCAGTATGGCGTATTACTTCAGGAAAAAGCCACGATCTACGCTGCGAAAGAAGCGAAACAAAGCCAGATCGACCGACTCAATCAAAAGCTCACAGCGATTAGTCTCCGCAATGATGAGCTTGAGCGTATCGTGAAACAACTCCAAGAAAAACACCAGACCCAGATCGCCGAGATCAACCGACAGCGTGAAGAATGCGAACAGCGTTATCTCCAGTTACGACATCAAACAAGAAAGCTGACACCATGACTCACACCACTGATGTTTTGTTACCATTGCTACAGTATCTAGCGACGGCTGGCGGCGCTGGCGTGGTAGCTTCACTGCTTATCGACCGACTCCGTGTCGCCTACCCGCGTCCGCTGGTGCGCTTAGATTCATTCTTCCTGCGTTTGTTCTATCGGGTGCTGTACACCCCGGCATACGTCTTTATTCTGGCCTTACTCATCTGTGGCCTCGCTGCCGCAACGGTCGCGCTCCTCACTGGTGCCGATGTGCTCGAAGCTATCGACGTAGCTATTGCTGGTGCACTGGTCGGTCAGGTGACCTGGGGCCTGCGCTGGCTCAAGCGTGATCTGCCAGAGATGGAGGACTGATCATGTCGGTACGCGTCGATTACCCTACGACCGGCAGCCCTCCCATGATTGGTGTCGGTCTCACTATTGGCGAGTGGCTTGAGTATGTCGAGCGCTATGATTTTGGTCCATTACCCCCAACTGAACTTGTGCTCCATCACACTTATATCCCGAATGAAAAGCAATGGCGTGGCCTGACCAGTATGCGAGGTATGCAGCGTTTCTACGCCGGGAAGGGCTGGGGTAGTGCACCTCATATCTATGTCGGTCCTGATCAGAAGATTTGGCTGTTTACCCCGATGTATAACGTGGGCATCCATGCTGGCACGGGCAATTCAGGCCGTGTCAACGGGAAATTCTGGTACTCAGTCGGTATCGAGATGGTCGGTTTTTTTGATGATAAACGACCAAGTGGAGCCGTTTGGGAGGGAACCAAAGCGGTCCTGGGTGGCCTGTGTCGGCGGCTGAATATTCGACCGGAAGAAATCACCTTTCACCGCGACTACACCAACCAAAAGAGTTGTCCCGGCTGGGCTGTGACACACGATTGGGTACATAGTGAAGTCGCGCAGTGGCTCGGCCAGGCTGTACCTGAGCGTATTCCACTCCTTGACGCCAACACAACACTGTTGCATGCGCCGCGTGCCACTGCCGCGCAGTGTGCTCAGTTCCTCATCGACCGTCGTCACGATGAGTACACATCGTTCGACATCGAGCGCGTCATCGTGCCGCAGTACTTCGATATCTGTACCTCGGTCGGCCTCGACCCACTAGTCGTCATTGCACAAATGGCTCATGAAACAGGTCACCTTTCTAGCTTCTGGTCAGCCAGGCCACAGCGCAACCCTGCGGGTCTGGGTGTCAATGGTCGTCACCGGATATGGCGCGTAGCCGGTGATACCCGTTGGGCCTACAACACCCAACGTCACCGCTATGAGTATGGGTTGAGCTTTGCCGACTGGCAAACGCATTCTATCCCTGCTCACGTCGGTCGACTCCTGGCCTACGCCCTGAAAGACCACGAAGCAACGCCAGAACAGCGCAAAATCATCGCCAAAGCTCTTAGTTATCGCAGTTTGCCGACGAAACTACGCGGCAGTGCAAAGACGTTGAAGCCGTTAGGCCGAGTACACAACCCAACCGGCCAGGGCTGGGCTTCGCCTGGTACCAACTACGGCGGCAAGATTGCCGACGCCGCCAACGCTATTTTATCGGTGCGATGAGAAAACAAAACGACAACCACAGAGGGTTGTCGCCACGGCGGTTTGTGATGGTGCCACGCTGCTACCGCTGCGGTAGTACATCAGGGTGCTGGCTACGGCAGCAAGGTGAATGGAAAGTGTGGTGCCGACAGTGTGGTATTGTTGAATTTCGCGCCGCATGGGGTGCAGGGACACGCGACAGTTCGACAGGCTCAACATGAAAATACAACTACATGGGTTGTCTCTTGAAAAACTTGATTTCTTAGCAGGACAGGAGAGGCCCTGTCCTCTCACAGAGGCCCCGTCCTCTATAACGGTAACGATATGGCAAATGGACATGGCGGTGCACGACCGGGTGCTGGTCGAAAAGCTAAAACAGAAAAATACGAGAGCGAGATCAACGCTGCCGAGCGTGTCATTACTGACCGGCTACCGCAGATAATCGAGAATATGCTGATGCTGGCTGATGGTGGCTGGGAAAAGGTTGAAGAAGAGTGGAAACCAGCAAGCATGGTCACTATCGGCAGTGGCGAAGCAGAGATGCCTGCATTTCCCGACAAGGAACCAAGTGAGCTTGTACTGATCAGCCGCAAGGTGACCCACGCAGCACCGGATAGAGCAGCTAATCAGTACCTCATCGACCGTATTTTGGGCAAACCAACGGCGAACGTTGATACCACGGTCAGCGGTCCTGATGGCGAAGCACTCATCGTGAAATTTACGGACTCGGTCAACAAAGTGTACGGAGACGACGACGAGCATTGAACGCTATTTGCGCGAAGCCCATACAGCGGGTTGTCCCCGTGATCAGATTGAGAACTTTCTCCGCGCCGGTGTGGTGCTCCAGCCACAACAACTTGTGGCGTCTGCCGCTGCACGACTCTGTGATCTGCCTGGTGGACCAACTCAGATCGGGTTCGGAGGAGCACGCGGGGGCGGTAAGTCGCATTGGGGTGTGGTACAGACGGCTGCCGACGATGCCCAGCGCTACCCTGGTCTCAAAATTCTGTTCCTTCGCAAAGTGGGCAAGTCACTCAAGGAAGGCTTTGCCGATCTGCTCCGCAACGTCGCGTTTGGTATCGACTATCGCTTTGTCCCGAGCGAAAGTACCGTCTATTTTCCGAACGGGAGTCGGGTACTACTGGGTCACTTTCAAAAAGAAAGTGATATTGATGCTTATCTGGGCATTGAGTACGATGTTATCGTCATCGAGGAAGCCACGACTCTCAGTGCTTCCAAAGTCAAGGCGATCCGCACCTGTTTGCGAACCAGTAAACCAGGCTGGCGGCCACGTCTCTACTCAACAACAAACCCCGGTGGTATCGGCCACGCCTGGTATAAGCATCGCTTCATCGAGCCCTACCGAAAGAAGTGTGAGACCGATACCCGCTATATTCCTGCGACCGTTGATGACAATGCTTTTGTTAACCCGGAATATAAAGCCACACTCGACACGCTCACGGGCTGGATGCTGCGAGCCTGGCGCTATGGCGATTGGGATATTGCCGCAGGTCAATACTTCGTCACCTGGCGCCGTGATATCCACGTCATCAAACCATTTCCACGGCTACACATTCCATCAAATTGGCGCGTGTGGTGTTCGCTCGACTATGGTTTCAATCACTACACCGTCTGTCATCTCCTCACCGAGGGCGATGGCAATGTATACCTGCTCGATGAGCACGCGGCTCGGCAGTGGCTCGTACCACGCCACGCTGAAGCAATCAAGGCAATGCTGGCACGCTGGCACATCGACCTACCCCGACTCTCAACGTTCGTCGCCGGTGGTGATGTCTTTCGACGAGAGCACACAGGTGGCACGGTGGCCAAAGAGTACCGCAAGCACGGCATCAAACTGCGAAAAGCCAAAGATGACCGCGTTGACGGCGCGACCGAGATGCTATCCAGACTCGGCGATGTCGATGCGAACATTGCACCAACGCTGTATGTCACCGAGCGCTGTACTGGCTTCATCGAGACACTACCAATGCTGGAACACGATCCCAAACACGTTGAGGACGTGCTTAAGGTCGATGTTGATGAAGATGATATTGGCGGTGACGACTTTTATGATTGCGGTCGCTACGGGGTTATGGGTGCAACCAGGCCACGTATGCAGAGTGCCAAAATCGACCTGTATGCCAGGACAGGAAAAACACCGTCACGGACGGGAGAGGCCCCGTCCTCTCTCAGAACCGACACAGAGATTGCTGCGCTGCTCGATGCAGTAGATCAGTAGTTCGACAGGCTCGACTTCGACAAGCTCAGTCACCGAAAAACAGAGGTAAGATGACCAGTCTGTTTGATAAAGAAGAATTCAAGCGCTACGCACCACTCTGGCAGCAACGCCAGAAGGAGCTACGTCGTCGTGCTGCCTATTATGATGGCTCTGTCTACAAGAGTGTGCGCCAGGGGTTAGATGCACTTGGTAATCTAGGGCCTGCACTTGGCACACGGCTCTATCGTGGTACAAAAGCGCTGTTCTTGCCATTGAATCGTGCTGTCAACGTCGATGCCGGAATTATTCCGGGTGACTGGAAACTACCTGAAGATCAACAGTCGCGCTACCAGGCAGCAATAGACCGACTGATGGCCTGGTCAGACTGGGACGTTGACGGGGTACTCTATGTGCACTATGGCGCTCAGTATGGCATCACGGGCCTGAAGATCAGCGACCTGCGCGACGCTCGGCGCGTGGTGATCAAGCCGGTCGATCCGACGAGCTACCTTCTCGCCGGTGCCACGCTTTATAACCCCATACCACAGATTGCCATTTTCGTCGAAGACCGACTCAACGACCAGGGCGAACGCTACGAGTATGGCGAGGTGATCACACCTGACTTTATCCGCACGTTCTCCGATGGAGAACCGCAGGGTTTCGACGAACGCCCGGAAGAATACCCGAATGCACTGGGGTTCGTGCCATTTGTCGAACAAAAACACATCGAGAACGGCCAGCAACTTGGTGAATGCACCTACCAGCAGGCTATACCGCTCTTGAATGAAGTCAACGAACTATCGAGCTACCTGGCCGACATCATCAAAAAACATGCTGACCCGCAGTGGGGTGTGATTGGTGCTGAGGCTGGGGATATGGTGAAATCAAGTGACAATATCTGGTTTTTGCCACCAGGCAGCGATGCCAAAGCTTTCGTTGCAGCTATCGATGTGGCTGGTATCTTGTCGTTTGTGCAGGAAATCCGCGACCAGGTGATGGGTGCACTGCCAGAACTGGCATTCGACGAACTCAAACAAAAGACCCAGATCGCAACCGCTACGTTAGAGCTACAACTGATGGAACTGGTGCTGAAAGTCAAACGCACCAGACCAAACTATGATCATGGTCTGGCCGACGCACTCAGACTCGCGGGACGGGCGGCTTCAACCATGAATCTAACTGACATCGCCATTCTTGACGATGAGGGCCTTATGTTCGACAAAGAACGCCCAGTACTCCCGCTCGACCGTTTTACTGAGCTTGAGATAGAGCAACTGGAACTCAGCGTTGAGCAACAACGGCGCATTGGTCAGCCTGGCGAGGGCTCCGGGGTTATCGCTATGGATGGCGATGCTGGCCAGGAACGGGAGAGGCCCCGTCCTCTTCATATGACGGGAGAGGACCCGTCCTCTCCAGAGGTGAGCAATGCCTGATCTCCGTCAATCGCTGTTTTTTATTCGCGCTGTACGGGCTCTGGAGGGGCGCTACCTCTCCGGGGTACTTGGTGTATGGGAATCGTCCCGTCCGGCGTTGCTGGCGTCGCTCAGTGGCTCAACGTGGTCGATCCAACGCTACACTGATGTGATGGAGCAGGCTGGTCGTGCAATTGCCTCACGTGGTCAACAACACATTCCCCAGATTGTTGATGTGGTATCGAGTTATGTACACCATCAGCGCGAGACACTGAACTATCTTGGACTTACGGCGTCACAGGCAGCTATCGAGCTTGAACCGGCAACCCTGCACGCGTTTGCGCCGATCTACAGTGGCCTACCGGCGTGGCGTGCCGGTGCGTATGGCACCATTCTGACTGATGTGCAGCGATTACAGGCCAGCGGCCAGACCAATGCGACGATTGCCGCGACCGTCACCGCTCAAGAGATTACGAACGGTCGTGTCAGTGCCTGGCGGCGTGCCAATGTTGCACTACAGGTGGCTGCCACAGGTGCAATCTGGAACGCGGTCAACGGCGCACTTCACCACTCCTATAAGCAGCTAGAGAAGATTGATCAACGTGGTTATCAGAAACAGGCTATTGCGGCGGTTGATGGCAGGACCACACGGTGTTGTCTGAATGTGCACGGTCAGATACGTGAGCTTGATGAAATGTTTCACCTCACCGGCACACCGCGCTATGGTGATTATCTGCTCCAACCAGCATTTCATGACCAGTGCCGTACCGTGATGGCGCTGTATGCGCCAGAGATGGAGATGATTGGAGCAACCACTGAAGAACTACGTCGTACAGCAAAAACTGAACGAGACCGACGAAAGTAGCACCGCGTCGTAACGCGTAAAAAACGAACAGGACAGATCTATGAGTGAGAAAACCGAGAACACCAGCACTGACAACCAGGCTACCGGAACGGGAGAGGCCCCACAGAGTCAACAAAAGCAGGAACCTGGACCAGTGCCATACGAGCGCTTTGCTGAGGTAAACAACCGAGCAAAGAACGCTGAGACAGAACTAGCAAAGCTCCAAAACGCACAGAAACAACAGCGTGACAGAGAACTCGCTGATCAGAATAAATTCAAAGAGTTGTACGAGCAGCGAGAACAGGAACTCAACGCCGAGCGTGCCAAGTCATTGCGGCTTGAAGTTGCAGCGCGTAAGGGCATTCCTACCGATCTGATAGACCGACTTCGTGGCAGCACTGCCGAGGAACTCGAACAGGACGCTGACACACTACTCTCATTCATCAACACGAAAACTGAGACTCCGCGTGGGCCTGGCGTACCACCGAAAACCAAAGACGGCAAAGCACCAGCGTTGAACATCGAGACTATGTCACCGGAAGAAATCCGGCAGAATAAACACAAGCTCTGGAACCAATAGAGGCTCTAGCCTCTTCACTTCACTGCTCCTCGTGTCGCACACGTTAAACGCGTTGCGGAGCTATCTACCATCAGGACAAGAGAGGCCCCGTCCTCTCATAACACGAGGAAAAACTATCATGGCAAATATCACAACTGCTGAACTCAGCAACAGTATCGCTACCATCATCGCCGCCGATGCACTGGGCTACCTCAAGGCCAACACCGTTCTGGCTCGGCTGGTTGCACGCGACTGGGATAACGAAGTAGCTACACACGGCCAGTCAGTGAAAATCCCTTTCACAGGTGGCCTGACTGTGAATGACAAGTCAGCCAACACCAGTGTGACTCATCAGTCCCCATCAGACTCCGGCATTACTGTCACGCTCAACAAGCACAAAGAAGTTACATTCCGATTGGAAGATGTAGCAAAAGCTCTGTCTCGACCCGATTATATGAGTGCGTATCTCGAAGACGGGATGAAAGTTGTTACTGAGCAGATCGACAGTGACATTGCAGCACTCTATAGCGGTTTTTCACAGACCATCGACGCGACCAGCGGACTGGGTGAAGATGATTTCCGCGAAGCTCGGCGCCAACTCAACGCCGCCAAAGCACCACTTGGTGACCGTTATGCCGTGCTACACGAAGATGCAGAGTATGAATTGCTCGGCATTGAGAAGGCCACCAACCGCGACTATACCGAGGCATTAGGTCGCGCAGCTTCCGATGCCTTTAGTGGCCGCTTTATGGGCTTCGATATTTTCATGGACCAGAAGATTCAGGTAGCTACTGCCGTGGCAAAGAACATGTTCTTTCATCGCAGAGCAATGGTATTAGCAACACGACCGTTACCAATCGCACCAGAAGGTACAGGTGTCATTCAGCGCGTGATGGACGAAGACGGCATTGGGTTGCGTGTCACCATCAGCTACAACCCTGATCACCTGGCTGTGCAGGTCACGATTGACGTGCTCTATGGCGTCGCTGAACTCCGCGACAACCATGCCACCATCGTAAGCACCACAGAGATTTAGATATCGACGCGGCCATCGCTGCGCCTGGCGATGGCTGCCGGATATCATCGCCAAGACGGAGAGGCCCCGTCCTCTCCTTTGATGAAAGGATATTGCTATGAGCGATAAGAACAAACAGACAAGCTCGGTTTCGACAGACTCAACGAGCGCCGATGAGGTAGTAGAGACAGAGACAACCGAGGCCGAGTCCAGTGAGGACACACTCACACCACCAGCCGAGAAAAGTTACCACATTGTTAATCCACGTGGCGCGATCCACGTCGTGACCCGTGAGCACGCAGCGAGTCGACTACGCCAGGCGGGATGGCGATTGGCTACGAAACAAGAGATCGCCAAACTTGCACGGCAAAAAGGCCGACAGCTACACGACAAGCCCATCTGTACGCCATGGTCACCGGACCCGGAACAGCAGATTGTTGAATTGGATTAATGATGGAACGCTCACACCTGGTCAACGGTCGTTTCTTACACAACCTTGATGGCTGGACTGCTAGCGGTGGCGCAAGCTATCACGCCGGTGCCGGTGACGCGCAGTATGGCATTGTAGTGCTACCAGTCGGTGCTAGCATCGTACAGAGCTTTGCGGTGCCACATGTACGAAGCTACACCTTGAGCCTGGCGGTGAAGACGACGAGCGGCACACTCAGTACTGGCCAGGCCACAGTGACGATCCGTGATGGTCAAAATAACATCGTGGCCAGCATCGATCTTTCTGGCGATGCTCCAGCATGGAGTATCCAAACAACCACACTTGGACTTGCACCAGGAAGCTCCTACCGCATCACGCTGACCAATGTTAGTGCTAGTGCAACGATATACATTGATGATGTCTGGCTCTGGCCAGTGCTCAACACACGCAGCGACCTGGCACAAACGATACACCGTAAACTTGCAGCGCTGGCGACCGATGCCAGCCTGAGCACGACAGCCAACGGAGCACAAACCGAAGGCGATTACACCGACGCGGTTGATGCCGGACTACGCAGTGCTGGCGCTATTGATAGTGAGACAGATCTGCCAGATGTACGCTGGCTCGATGCCACAACGGTTGATATTGCGCTCGATGCGATTGAGCGCGAGATGTTGAAACGCTTACAACGACACTACGCGACGGTGGTTGATCTCAAGATTGGACCACGTGATGAGAAGCTGTCACAGATCAGCAAACATCTGGCCAGCCTCGCCGGTGGTGGCGATGGTGCAGCAAGTCAGGGAAGTCGCAAAGTGGTGACGCGCAAACTAATCTACCAGGTGGATGATTATGAACTCTAGCTTTCACCGACTTGCCAGTGTGACGGCCAGTACGAAGCGACCACCACCGATGAGCGGCGGCAAGCGGAGTGCACCAGTGGCACACCTGAGTGATATTGCCTGTAGCCCACTCGACCCGGCAGACAGTGAAACAGCGCGTGATCTGGCCTTTCGTCTCCGTCGTGAGACCAATGCCCCTATCGATATCCTGCAAACATTCGTTGATGCGTCGCTGGACATCAGAGAGGGCGATGTACTGGTCGTTGAGGGGACAGGGCCCCTCCCGTCCACTGAATACGCTATTCGTCGAGCAAATAGATGGACCTGGCGAAACAGTGCCTACCTACATCTGCTACTCGAAGAGGAACAAAACTAGTGAAGACCAGTATCAAAGGCATTCAAGCAGCACAAGCCGCAGCACTCAAGGCCGCTGCCGCTGTGAAACCGAAGAACGGGCTCGGTCGAGCGGTGCGCTATGCCACACTTGCAGCCCATCGCTTTGCAACGGCTGAAACGGTGGTTGCCACCGGCACGTGGCGTGCCTCACACCGTCCCGAAGTGCGTGGTGCACGTGGTCGTATCTACGTCGATCCAAATAGCGTCAATCCTCGCGGTGGTGGCCGTCCCAGTCGGTACGGTCCTGCATTGGAGATGACTCGCGGTGGCCGCTATGCCGTGTATGGTCGTACAGCGCGTGAAGCTGGTCCGCGTATTCTGGCGCAGGCTGGTGCACAACTGAAGCGAGAATTACCATGAGTAGCCCAGATCGCAAAGTGGCACGTGAGGCCCTGGCGACGCTACTGCGTGGAGGTGTTCCGGCAGCACAAGCCGTGTACAGCTACCAAAAAGCCAAGTTCGACGGAGAGTCGCCGGTTATTGCCGTGACGAGCGCAGGAAGCGAACGAGAGCGTTTCACGATGCAGGGCAGCATGGCAACGTTCTTCTTTGATATTAATGTCTTTGTACTGCACGCCGATGCGGAGAGCGGATGGACCGAGCAGGATGGTGAGGATACGCTTGACCTGCTCGAAAAACAGATCGCGGCTGTGATTGACCAGCATACCAGTACACAAGTCTGGTCCAATCTCAACTATACAGATCGTAGTGATATCCAACCGCTACAGATGCCGGAAGGTCATAACTACCTGTATGAGGTTGTGACTGTTTCACTACAAATGGTGTGAGTTCGACAGGCTCACTCACCGAAGGGGGAACTATGGCACGTACCACACTAGCTACACAAACCATTCGTGTTATTGGCACTGAGCCGGTTTGGACCAGTGCCGAGGCCGATGGACATAAGGTCGAGGGAAGTGGGGGTGTTTTTATCTATGTTCGCAATACGGGCAGTGCAACCCGTAGCATTACTATTCCAACAACATTTAGTGTTGTCGGCTTAGATCTCGTCGATGCCGGTGGTGATGTTCTGGCTGGCGAAGATCGTATCTTTGGTTCATTCCGTGGCGATATCTTCAACCAGGACGATGGCACGGTCCATATCGACATTGACGATCCGACTGATGTGCAGATTGCAGCATTCAAACTATGAAGAACTATCTTGTACGCGCATTACTCTACGACCGAGAGGAACAGCGCTACATCGAACCAGGTAATACCATCGAACTCGACGATGACCGCGCTGCAATCTTGTTGCAGTACGGTGCGATAGCCCTTATTGTAGAAGAACAATCAAACGCGTCACAAACGGGAGAGGCCCCGTCCTCTCGCCCGAAACGCAAACCAACCAAGCGAGGTACTTAATTATGGCACAGACAACCGATATTGCTGGCGTTACCGATGGACAGGTAGAGATCAGCACCGATGGCTCGACGTGGACCGATATTAGTGGTAGTACCAACAAGGTCGAGCCAGTCGAGCAGAACCGGCAGACCGGCGATGAGTACACCCTTGACGGTAACTACGCCCTGGTCACCAGTGGCAAAACTGAGCCGGTCGATGTGAAGGTGCAAATTGTATTTACCCAAACGGCTGGCGAAGCCTATGCTGTCGCTCACGCGGCATGGCTCAACCGCGATCCAATCTATGTACGCTGGGCCCCGCGTGGCAATGCCACGGGCAACAAGCAGTACACCACTACCAAAGGTGTCTTTAAGTCATTCACCTGGCCAACTCCGATGGCATCAGAGGCCAAGCCGCAAATGGTTGGCTTCACGATGCGTACACCGCAGATCACCGAAGCCGCTATTAGCTAGTTTTGCTGGCCAAACATATATACATTAGTTTCAGAAAGGAAACACCACCATGCCCCGAGGTCGATCCGTTCCCGCCAAAAAAGCCGCAGCGGAACAAGAGAAAAAAGAATTCACATTTAGCAGGCCGGTCAAGCTTATTCGAGAAGAGATGACCATCACCGATGTACAAATGTTTGCCCGTATCGCTGCTCTCGCTCAGGCGAACGACCGCGATGAAGACGCAAATATGAGGCTTATGGAAGCTATTGACAAAACGGTTGATATTCTCGACCGGATTGTCGAAGGTGGCATGAAAGGCCGACCGGCAAGTGAGTTCTGGGCGGTGGTGCAAGAGGTGCAAACACAGATGGGTGAGGCAGCGAACGAGGGAAACTAACGTTACGGGTTATTAGTCACTTGTGGACTGATGGCCCGTGTCCACCCGAGTACACTGAACTGGTGTTCTGTCGTGATGTTTGGCACTGCACACCAGATGAGTTCGACCGACAAGACCCAATCCGCTATATGCAGCACATCATTTGCCTTAACGCTGAAGCTGAGGCCCGCGCTGCATCACGACGTATGCAGTGATACCAATGCCGAAAAATGACCAAGAATCAGACGGGAGAGGCCCCGTCCCCTCCCAGAGGCCCCGTCCTCTCCATAAGACGGGAGAGGCCCCGTCCTCGCATGAGGAAATGCGCGAACTTGCACACGTTGTGTGTCGTGCACTTCTGATGATTGTGCGATATCTGAATAAGAGATATCAACTCAACATTAAGGCATAGGACAGGAGAGGCCCTGTCCTTTTCAGACGCCCCTCGGTCACCCCGAGCGCCGCACAGCGACCCAAAGACGGGAGAGGCCCCGTCCTCTCCTACACCACCGGCTGCGCGAATGCCCCGCTGGAAACAAGAGGCTAGAGACGAGAGACTAGGGACTAGTATAGCTAGCCTCTAAACTCTCACCTCACGTCTCTCCCAGAGAGCCATTCGCGTGACGACCTATCATCTCGACATCATCGTAAATGGGAAAGACAACGCCAGCGGCGTGCTCAAAGGCATGGCTGGTGCGTTGACCAACCTTGGTGCTGTCGGGTTGCAGGTCGCTGCCGGTGGTATCGCAGCGGTGACCGGCGCGATAGCCGCGTCGATAAAGATGGCCGCAGGCTTTGAACACACCATGAGCGGTGTCAAGGCCGTGCTGGGACCGACCTCACAAGAGTTCAATCTTCTCTCTCAAAAAGCCCTACAACTTGGGAAAGATACTATCTTTGGTGCCAGTGAAGCCGCTGGTGCGATTGAGATGCTGGCGAAAAATGGCCTGAACGCCACACAAATACTCAACGGTGCTGCAGATGCCACCGTCAACCTGGCTTCAGCGACCGGCGCCGATCTCTCGACCTCTGCCGACATTGCTACCGATGTCATGAGCGTGTTCGGCATCGAGGCCGGAAACATGACCTCTGCTGTGAATGGTATCTCTGGCGTAGTGGTCAACTCCAAGTTCGACATCAACGATTTTGCGCTTGCTTTGGCCCAGGGCGGTGGCGTAGCCTCGGCCACCGGCGTCGAGTTCGACGACTTCGCCACGGCTATCGCGGGTATCTCGCCACTCTTCGCCAGCGGTAGCGATGCCGGTACATCGTTCAAGGTGATGTTACAGCGACTGGTGCCAGGCAGTAAAGAAGCTGCCGGTATGATGAAGCAACTCGGCATCATCACGGCTGATGGAAAGAACCAGTTTTTTGATGCGAATGGGCAACTCAGGGACATGTCCGAGATTGCTGGCATTCTACAGACCAGCCTGAGCGGACTATCGGAAGAAGAGAAGAACCACGCACTTCAGACAATATTCGGCACCGACGCGATGCGGGCAGCGGTCGGTATCGCGCAGTTAGGAACTGAAGGATTCAACGACCTGTCAGCCGCGATTGCTCAGACTGATGCCGCCGAGCAAGCAGCAATCCGTATGGACAACCTGTCAGGTGATATTGAAAACCTGAAAGGCTCACTCGAAACGGCTGGCATTGAGCTTGGCACCGCGTTTATACCACTGCTCCGCGAGGTGACACAGGGCGCCATTGAATGGGTCAACGCCAACCTAATAGGTCGTGACTGGTCACCGCTTATTAATGGCGTGCGCGGTGCGGTTGAGGCGTTCAAAGGTTTTATTGGCTGGCTCGGTGAATTTACTGCAAAGGCCAAGAGTGTCTATGACGAAGGCGGCCCCGTTGCACTGCTTCAGTTTGTATCAAATGCGATTGCAACCGGCGTAGAAGAGGGATGGCCGCTGGTCAGCGCGGCGTTTGGTGGCATTGTGACGCGTGCTGGTGAGGCGATTGAGACCAACTGGCCTGCTATCAGTGCCACACTTGGCGAGTTGATTGGACGCCTGCTTAGTGCAGGTGGACAGGCGATTGAAAGTAACTGGCCTGCTATCACCACAGCACTGGGAACCGCAGGTGGCTGGCTGCTTACCGAAGCACAAACACAACTTGGCAAGATTAAACAATACCTAGTTGATCACGGACCCGAGATTGCTACTGGCCTCGGCACAATGCTAGCCGATGGCCTAATCAACATCGGTAGCACCTTTGGTGCCGATCTGGTCAAGATGGTCGCCAACGCTGTGATGGGTCTCGGTGGATGGGCGCAGAGCGGCGAGAGTGACTCGGTATTCGGTGCCTTTATTGGCGCCTTTGTTGGTCGACTCGGTGACTGGCTACGCCAGAAAGCCGGTGACATTGCCGCCGAGGTCAGCGCGGCGTTTGGTGGCATTGTGACGCGTGCTGGTGAGGCGATTGAGACCAACTGGCCTGCTATCAGTGCCACACTTGGCGAGTTGATTGGACGCCTGCTTAGTGCAGGTGGACAGGCGATTGAAAGTAACTGGCCTGCTATCACCACAGCACTGGGAACCGCAGGTGGCTGGCTGCTTACCGAAGCACAAACACAACTTGGCAAGATTAAACAATACCTAGTTGATCACGGACCCGAGATTGCTACTGGCCTCGGCACAATGCTAGCCGATGGCCTAATCAACATCGGTAGCACCTTTGGTGCCGATCTGGTCAAGATGGTCGCCAACGCTGTGATGGGTCTCGGTGGATGGGCGCAGAGCGGCGAGAGTGACTCGGTATTCGGTGCCTTTATTGGCGCCTTTGTTGGTCGACTCGGTGACTGGCTACGCCAGAAAGCCGATGACATTGCCGCCCAGGGCAGCGTAGGCCGTGCTATCGTGGAGGGCATGGCGAACGGGTTCCGCGAAAACTGGGATAACTACGCCAACTGGCTGCGCGGTAATCTGGAATGGCTGGTGCGATGGGTTATCAAGCCAGCGCTAGATTGGCCTATCTTCGATATCGGCAAGGCCATCACTGAAGGATTATGGCGCGGGATTAGCGACCAGTGGGACCGCTTAACGCGTGATGTCGGCGGCTTGTTCAATGGCCTGGTCGGTTGGCTGCAAAACCTGCTTGGTATCAACTCACCATCCAAACTTATTACTGACAAGATCGCCATGCCGATGGGCGACGCGATCCCCCCTGGTATCGCGCAGGGTATTGCTGCCGGTCGCAACCTGCTGACATCAGCCGTCGGTGACCTCACCAACCCGATCTCGCTATCGAGCGGCGCCAGTGGTGGTAACGGTGTGATGTACAGCACCAGCAACCAGCAAACCACCAATAACTACTTTAATCAAACGGTGCACTCATCAGCACCGACTGACCAGACCGTGACCAACTTCACCAACATGAAAGCACTAGCAAACGCAGGAGTGTAACACTATGGGTGTTTGGACCATTATTGCAGGCTCTGACACACTGGCACTCGACAGCCCGACTATCGCCGTGGCAGCGATGAACGGTGCAGGAATGCCAGCGGTTGACAATATTCTCACTCCGTATGGGTTGCGCGATGGAGCCTACCATCAGCGCCAGGTCGCCCAGCCGCGTGTTATCACACTGAGGATGACCGCGATTGGCGACTCACTCACCGAACTGCATACCCGACGTAAACAGTTGATTGCCCTGCTTCAGCGTGACCGGAGCATTCCCCAACAACCTATCAAGCTCAAATATACAGGTGGTGCCTCGCCGGTGGAAATCGAAGCATACTACGACTCGGGATTAGAGATCGGCGAATTGTTTGGCTACAACGAGCGCATTATGTTGCAATTCGTCTGCCCCGATCCGCTCTGGCGTTCATTAGGCACGACTTCCGAGACCCTGCATGTCTATAACTACAACCTTGGCTTCAGCCATATCGCTGTGCGCGGCGATGAGGGAGTGTGGGGTGCCACAGGACAAGGCACACTGACCAATGTGATGGCGATTGCACCAGACAATCGATTGTACGCAGGACTGGCGTTTAGTCCAGGTTTGCAAAAGTATGTGAATGGCATCGGCTGGCAAACAGTCGGCACTGGCCTCAATGGTGGTGTGTCAGGCATCACCTTTGCTGCAAATGGCGATATCTATGTCACCGGCGACTTTACCACTGCTGGCGGCGTGAGCGCCAACTGTGTTGCCAAATGGGACGGCGCAAGCTGGTCCGCGCTCGGCAGTGGCCTCAACAGCTACGGCCTGACTATCGCGGTCGGCCACGATGGAACGGTGTACGTCGGTGGCAACTTCTCAACGGCTGGTGGTGTCAGTGCTAGCGGTGTAGCACAGTGGAATGGCGCAAGCTGGTCCGCGATGAGTGGGCTAAGTGTGGTAGTGCATCAACTCATCATCGATCTCGATGGTTCGGTTATCGCCGGTGGCAGCTTCAGCGGCAAAGTCAAGCGGTGGAATGGCGCAAGCTGGTCCGCGCTCGGCAGTGGTCCGGGTGGCCTGGTAACCGGCCTGGCAATGGGAAACGATGGGTATCTGTATGCAGCGGGAAGCTTCACGGGCAAAGCAGCACGCTGGAACGGGGTACGCTGGGCAACGCTCGGCGCGGGGTTCACCGGCTCAACCAACAAGGTGACGGTTGCACCGGATGGACTGGTGTACATTGCTGGCAACTTCAGCACTGCCGGAAGTATTCCAACGCCGGATGGCATGGCGATCTGGAATGGTTCCGCGTTCGCTCCGCTCGATGCCAATCTGCCAGGCACCGAAATCAAGCAGATATTGGTGACGAATGATGGATTGTTGTACGCAGCATGTAACGGAAGCAGTAGCGGAACAATGGCCGAAGCCACCTACATTACCAACAACGGTACGGCTCCGACTGCACCCACCATCGAGTTTTCTGGACCTGGTCGACTTTACTCCATGCGAAACGTCACAACAGGACAGACGATCTACTTTGATCTGGCACTGCTCGACGGTGAAACCGCAACGCTCGACCTCAGTGCAAAGACATTTGTGAGCGATTTTCGTGGCAACATCATCAGCGCGATTTTGCCAGGCTCAACCTTTGCCACCTGGCGACTATTGCCCGGTGAGAACGTGGTCGCCACCTACATCGACAACGCCAGCGCCAGCGCATCGGTCGCTTGGTATCTCAATTATTGGAGTGTAGACGTATGACAGACTATACGATTACGCGTATTACCACCCCAAACGGCCACCTACTTGCAGAGCTTGATACCTTCGAGAGCCTGAGCTACACCCGTGTCGTGAATGCAGTCACCACACTCGATATGGTGATTGGTGGTCACGCATTGCCCTGGTCGTACCTGCGACCAGACAATCGCATCGAGGTCTGGTACAGCACCGATGGTATCAACTTCTACCTTGATACCGATACGACATGGATTATTCGCTATCCACGCAAGCGTATCAGTGGACGCGGTGCACGGTCTTACGATGTGCAAGCCTACTGTGCTACCACTTTAATCGACGGTCCCATTGTGGCCTACGCTGCCGATTCTGAGTATGCCGACAAGTATGGACCGCTCGACGATATGATGAAGCACATCATACGTGAAAACCTCGGTAGCCTCACGACCGACAGCACGCGAGAAATCGCCAACTTGATTATTGAAGCGGACCAGGGCAATGCCCCAACCGACCGCAAAGCATTCGCCTGGCGTAACGTCCTCAATACCCTTCAAGAGATCGCCCAGACCAGTGAGCAACAAGGCACACCATTGTTTTTCGATGTGGTGTACGAGGATAAAAGCTTTGTCTTTCGCACGTACACCGAGCGGCGTGGCCTTGATCACCGCTGGCCGGGCGGTGTGAGTCCGGTACAGATTGGTCCTGAGTTCGGCAACCTGGTCGATATCGAGATTGGTATCGATGCTCGGAACGAACGCAACGCGGTCTACTGTGGTGGACGTGGTGAAGAGGACTCACGCAACATTGTGACACTTGTCGATAGCGACGCGGTGAATAGCTCAACCTACGCTCGGCGTGAACAGTTTGTTGATGCACGCATGTACAAGCCTGGTGTAGATATCACACCAGAGGCCCGCGCCGCGCTCGAAGCCGGACGGCGACGCACAACGTTTCGTGGAAAGTTGCTCGATACAGAGAACAGCCGTTACGGGCTACATTGGCGCTGGGGCGATGAACTCACCGCGACAGTCGATGATGATGTTATCGACTGCCGGGCTGATGCGGTGAGTGTGCAAATTCAAAACGGAAGGCGAACAGTTGAGACCTGGCTGAAAGGAAATGTACGATGAACGACTTGATTGGACTGGTCACTGATCTGAGTACACGCCTGGCACAGGTCGAACGACTGCTAGAGCGGCAGAACACCCTTGAAACACCCATTGCTGGTAGTGGTGGTAGTGAGTCTGGTACCAGCTTCCCCAGTTCACCGGCTGATGGAGATCGGTTCTGGCGCAAAGATCGCGGCATTGAGTACGCCTACAATAACGATAGTAGTTTGTGGCTTTCTACGTATGAATTTCCGATCTACTTCCTAATCTCTGATTTTAGTGATCTGACATTCACATCCACCACACAAACAGCACGAATAGCGCCAATTCGTACTGACTACGATGTGTATCTCACTTCCGCTGCACATCGTCTTGTGGTTGGTTCACCAAATAATAGCTCTAATTACTGGCGGGTTACATATACCTACGATGGTGCAACATATTGGGAGTACGACACTTCTGATAGTGGTGCTGGTATTGTGGTGAAATCAACAACGGCATTTGTTTTGAATCCTGTTGCTGCTGCGGTGTCAGTCATCGGAATGAACCTTATCAAAGTTGGTTCACCTGGACTCATCAGGGTACGTATACCTTTGTTTTTTGGTCGACTCGTGGGGTAGAAGTGTCAATCGTTCTCATCTCAGTTAAAACACTTTACACCAGGAATAAGTAAAAACAAGGGTGAGGTGTCAAATAATAGTCGTTGAATGAGGAGTCGTGAGAGGTCAGAAAGGGGCATTGGAATGGTCTAAAACAACATTATAACCATAATGTGCGTTTCGGGCAATGCCATTCAGTTAACAGATGACACCACAGGAAGAACCTATCTGTAAGGGAC
>WYDT01000004.1 GCA_013122435.1 Chloroflexi bacterium AL-N1 | reverse complement strand
TGGAGCCGTCATTCCCTGAGCGATATGCCTCTCAACGTACACAACGTTTTTCTGAGACAACCCGCTGGCATGAGTCTCCGTATCTGGCTGATCAGGGTCCTGATAATCTGATCAGTCTGATTTATCTTGATGAGCACGACCAACCTGAGCGGTTGGAAGTCCGGGCCGGTGGATCGATAGCACTGAGCGTTTTGCTTGCATCAACGGAAGCTGTGACTGATGAGGTTATTCCGCTTGCTCAAGTGCCGGACGATGTCTTTGACGCAACACCACCCGATGCTGCTTTGGCCATTGATAGTACCGAGTTTAGTGGTGAGTCATTAGTAACACTTGATCTGAGGTCAGCACTACAGTTTATGACAACGCCGCTGTTTGGGTTACCTGAAGGTGATGATATTGTTCTGGTGAGTTATGAAGCCAACATTGGTAATCCAATGATATCTGAGAAAGTGCCGGGGCGTGCTGTCTGGGATGGGTTTGCGCTGAGAGCAAGCTATATCGTCAATCGTGACTATTTTACGGTGTATATGGGAGCCGCAGGTACTTTCGGGGCGTATCTGCGATCTCATGCATCTTGGGTCGAAAGCAGGCCAGTCCAGGTCACCATAGATGGTCGTTTGTTCGATGGTTGGGAAGTCAAAGAGCAAAATGGTCATGATTAGGTACTTACTGAAGTTGATGGAACTTTGCTGGTCATCTAGGTCAATCGGCCTGAGCAGCGTGAGGCGATGCCGTTGCTGGAGCGGATGGGGGAGTGAAAGAGCGGAGTTAGGGATAGTGAAAAAAATAAATAAATCTCAGCCGAACCACATGAACGGTCATACAAACCTAGCTGCTGGAGGAAGGTGATGAAGTTCCAGCAAGTCCAATTAGCGGTCCCGTATCTCCATCAGGATGTCCGGACGGTCAGTGATAATACCGTCGACTCCGAGATCGACGAAACGTGTCAGGTCTTCACGTTCGTTGGGAGTCCAGACATGCACAGGTAGGTTGCGCTGGCTCGTTGTGGCGATGAACGATGGTGCCTATAAATTTACTACATCAGCACAGGTACCAGATTTATTGGCAACCTAATGATATGATGCAACTGGCCGGCGATTATGGATTTTCGCTCTAGGGTTGACTGTTCATCAGTCAGATCCTTCTGCTTGAGCAAAACGGGGAGGCGTAGTGGTCGATAGGGAATTTGCTATTCCGTAGAGATATTTATCACTACCACTCCTTTGTTTAGACTGCTCAAATGTCTTGCCAGCAGAGACAAAGCACAGTTGTCAATATTGATCTGATGTGACAAACTTTGCAGAAGTGCTATTTTTTGTACTGTTAACAAATACGAGTGCTTCTTCAATGATATGCTCGATTGAGGCAGCACGGCCCTTGGCCCATACTTTGTCGAATATACCAGATCCAAGCTCGACGCGTGCTTCGCTAAGAGTCTGCTCATAATAATCTTGTTCTCTCTTACAGACCGGAACCTTCATTTCATTACGAAGTCGGGCCACTGCCCCCGACCAGTAGATAGCTTTAGCGGTATGCCCTAGCCGCAGTGGAAGATAGGCAATTTCTTCCAGACAATTAGCAATGTTACTGTCAGTCTCGCGTGCAAGTATTAGTCCTTCTTCGAAGTGTACACAGGCGCCCTGGTAGTGCCCCTGCATCATGTACATGTGGCCGAGCATTGGTGGTGTTTCTTTGTGCGACATGGATGGTGCCAGGAGTAGAAGCAGCCAGTGGGTCCTGGGGGTCGCGTTATGCGCTACAACCAGCCAGCAAATGTGGTGTTGCGAGTATTACAGGCAACTCAGAGGAACTTAAAGGTGGTTCATCAGGTGGTGGGTCTGTCGTCCATTGGAATGGCGATTATCGGTATGTACGACTTGGTCAGAGTGGTAATACGTACACCTACAGCATGGATGTGAAAAGAAGAATTATTGGTGGTCCCAAGGATACCAATGGGCAATTCTTGTGGGGAGAGCTTATGCCCAATGTTGAGTGTACCAAACAGAGTATTACTTGTGTTAATCTTTCAGTGACAAGGAATCTTCTTTTGGACAACCGAGATTGGCCTGGCAATATAGGAGATTCGAAACTTAGCACTATTCGTTTAAATCATAATCAAGTATGTGTGGATAGGAGTACTGGTCTTATTGTGTCTGGAAATAATCCGCAATTTATGAATCTTAACAACGGTTTTGGTATAACATTCGATGACTGGGGAAGTGCTCCTAATTTTAACCCTGGAAATGGTATACGGCGAGCACACTATAGTATTTTGGGCAAGTATGAGCTATCATTGTGGGAACTTTTAGACTGGCTCAATATTCCTGCGGGAATCAATGATTTACGTGTAATTTTACACGCTACTACTTTTGTAGACACCACAGGACGTCGTATCTGTTTGGAACTTTACAATCCAGAATTTACACAGGGGGTCTGGGCTTCTGGCACAAATCGAGTTTATTTTACGGGACACAGTAGAAATTGTGTGCCCTATTAAGCCAGCCTATAGCCAACTGTAATCTGTAATAATGTATGATGATGATCGATCTTGTTAACCTACTATCGCTAACACAGCCTGTGGTAGGTAACACGTAGGACTTCGTTTGAGAGGTGGGCAACATTACTCTGTTGCTCATCTCTTCTTTTAGTACCAGTGGTTCGATAGTAGGTGTGATGGAGCTACTGCACGTCTGATGAGCGGTCCAGTAGCTCCATCAGGATGTCAGGGCGGTCAGTGATGATGCCGTCGACGCCGAGATCGATAAAGCGGGCAAGTTCTTTACGTTCGTTAGGAGTCCAGATGTGGATGTGTAGATTACGTCGGTGCGCTGCAGCAATAAGCGATGGGCTCACAATCCGAGTGTCTGATTGGTACTCAGGGACCTGGTGTGCCACTTCGACTGGGCTGTAGGTGCCACCCAAACGTAGTGTATTGAGGACCACAAACATCGTGACTCCATGGCGGCTGGCAGAGGTAGCAACTTCGGGACAGGCAGCGCGGAATTCTGCCATAGCCTCATTGTGGAATGAAGCCACCAGAACCTGTGTTTCCATCGAGTAGTCATAGATGAGTTGACATAAGGATTGGGTGATTGGCGGTTCGGTCTGTTTGATCTCGATGTTCATCTTCTGGCTGGGGAAAGCTTGAAAGATCTCTTCCAGAGTAGGGATGGTTAAGCCTTCACCGCGATAGGGATAGGTGGCACCATCGTCGCGTGACCAATTGTACGCGGCATCAAGTGCTTTGAGTTCTGCAATGGTCAGGTCTTTGATCGCGCCGCTCCCATCCGTCGTGCGATCAACCGTGTCGTCGTGGATGATGATCAGTTCACCGTCGGCGCTCGCGTGGGCATCCATCTCCAGTACGTCGACTCCTAATGCGACGGACTGTTCAAAGGCATAGAGGGTATTTCCTGGCCAAACCCAATCACCACCCTGGTGGGCAATGACGAGTGGGGTTGTCGTGAACCCTTCAAAAAAGGGATGCGCTGGAGCTGGTTTCGCAGTGAGCCACAGGCCACCAAGTACGATGCAGCCTGTGGCAAACATGATAGCGATGACTTTGGTAAGACGTGAGCGAAGTATAGTCATTCGGTTGATGTATCTCAAACGTTCTTGATTGTGGTGCCATTTCTGCGACGGAGGATCAACCAGCCGAGCGTACTGGCCCCGACGGCTGCGGCACCGGCCCATTTCATCCAACCTGAGCCGTTGCTTGACGAAACTCCTTTAGACGTTACGGGAATTGTAGCCAGTTTTGCGGCAGCCTCGGTGCTTCTGCGCTCAAAAAGATCAGGATCGTTACGCAACATGTCAGCCATTTTTCGCTTCTCTGCGACATATTCATCCGTCACATATTCGTCGAACGAGCGTAATCCGGCGATCTGGAAATTGTGTTTTTTGAAGAGGCGATAGATCTCTTTGACCCGGTCTATCGTAATATTGCGTCCGAGTGTGTAATCCTCAAAGCGTCCCTCCATCGCCAGCAAAGCTGTTTCGGCCAGGCAGGCATAGGCGGTTTTGGGTGGTAGGCCAATATCATAGCCAAAATCGATATCGCCGGGAATTAGCACTTCACCACTCTCAATCACCAGTACATCAGGTCGCAGCGCCGCCTCATCTGGATTGATATCAGGTGGGCGAGCAACATCACAAATGACTGCACCTGCCTTACATTTGGAGATATCGATAATGCGCTGACCAAAGGCCGATGTCGCTGTGATAACCAGATCACAATCGATCAGGTAATCGTCGGCGCGGGTAGCAATGGCAACGCGTGCACCAGGAGTTTCGTTCTCTATTATGCGTTTGAGGTCGATCAGTCGCTCTGGTTCAATCGACACCAGCACAATATCACCAATGGCCTGTGCGATCAGACGTGCACACACTGAGCCAATCGAGCCGGTGGCCCCAATGACCATGGCTTTACCCTTGGTAAGATCAGTCGCTCCCATTTTGATGACGGCTTGCTTGGCGGCTTCGAGTGTCGCTGAGACAGTGAGACTGTTCCCACTGGTAATGGCAATGTCAGACTCGTGTGCGACGGTAATACCGGCATCACCAACGACACTGGTGAATGCACCAAGACCCATGATACGCGCCCCATAGCGTTCGGCTATTCGTGCCGACTTGTTCAACCGGGCATAGGTGAAGCGCTCGCCATGCTTCATCATCTCGCGTGGTGTTGCGCCAAGCGTGATGAGGTGTCCCTCAATACGTTGTCCGGTGGTCGGTGACTGGCCGCCAGTGACACGCGAAACATAGATGGGTTGCATATAAGCAGCAACCTTCTCAACGATGGTATCAGGAAAAAAGCGTGTCCAGCTAAACATAGGACTCTTGGATATAAATTTGACATTCAGTGGATGAATCACGAAGGCAAAACGATTAATGCCTGCTTCTTCCGGCTGCAGATAACGAATGGCCGGAGTCCAATCGAGCTGTGCAATAAGATCGAGGTAGGTATCTTCGGTCAATGGTGTCTCAGGGTGTGGGCGCACTGCCACAAGGAGCGCTTCAATCGTGGCGGCGGACCACTGGCCCAGATTGCCTTTGCCATCAATGGCGGGCATCATAGTCACGACAATCGACACACCTCGTGCACGTAAATCGTCAATGTCTTCTTCTGTTGCGGAATCAACAACGACTGTTTTATGTTTGAGTTTGGCCGGTGCATACCGTCGGATTGCACCAATATCACCGGCCAGAATGTCTGCCCATTGGAATGGCGCTTCTGCCCGTGGCACATGCGGCTGTCCGGGTTGGGCACTCAGCAGCCGAAATGGAGCGCTCTTCAAGCGTTCTAATGTGGCTGGAGCAGCCTGCTCCAACGTTTGATTGCTGCCAACGCCAGGCACATCAGGGAGGTTGAAAAAGATAAGTGGATCAGCGTACCGAATGTAGTCGGTGCGGCGGGACAAGGCTTGGGTAAGTCCTTCGTGGTTGAGGCCAGGGACAAACAGCACCCGCTTTTGACTAAAGATACCGGGGTGGGCCCGATCAGCCAGGATAACTCCCCAACGTTCCAATCCACCACGAATGCCGCTTCCGTCGACGACTGGTGTTTGTTGTACGGAAGATGGTATGGTCGCACCAACCGCGTGGGTATGGTGTGCATGGCCCAAATGTAATTCTGCTGGCATGCCCTCTAACCCAATAGCGTCGACCTGTCCATCAAATCCGGTGATGAGCATACGCGCCCGTTCTGCGTCACCACCACAGCCGACTCGTCGTATTTCTACCGATTGATCAAGAAATGTCACGGTTGACGTCTCATCGCCCTCGTTGAGATGAACAACTATAATGTGCTTCACTGCCTTCCTCCTAGTTCCGGACACTACATAGTGTCAAAAGAGTACATTCCACTCGATCATGCATTGCATATGTGGCTGCTACAGGGATGACCTGTGGTTTACTCGCGCTGTATTTGTTATGCTTAAAATGCATCACCGATGCACTTCCTTCGGTTGTACCGATGACCTTTTTTGATTTTACAGGTGTCTCTTTGAGAATGTCTCTATTGTACCGTATTCTGGCGATACTGGGAACAGCAACTGAGGAGAGATATCACAATTGAAGAAGGATGATCAGCGGATCTGGAAGGTATTCAGCATAAGTTCAGCATCTCTGCCCAGTGGTGTAAGTTGGAACACGTGGGACGTGCCCGCAATGTAGACCCACCACCCTGGTGCAATAAACACGTATTATTTTGAGACCAGAGCCGTGTTGTGTTCGAAAAGGCTCTGTGCGCCAGCCGCCTGCCACGAGCCATGCGTGAAGCGATTGTTGCGAACTGTTAAGCAAAATAGCTATTGAGAATGGTGGTGGTGTGGGGACTGACAACGGACGCGGAACACCATCTTTCACCATTGATGTATAGCTTTCCTACGGCCTTGTATAGGGTAATGTGTGCATCTGGCTGGACATACGCAGGAGATCTGTTAGAAGCCGATTGATCCCCTGCATAGACAATGCCCAATGCCCACCCGCCAGCCACGCCGTGATTGTCGTTGTTTAAGCCCAATGGCACAGTTACTTGTTACGTCAACGCGGTCTTAGGATTAGCGAGATCTTCTATTTTTTCTCACCATATTGTCTGTATCAAAGACCAAAATTTTTGGCCATCAGCTCAACGTACTGTTGATCAGTTATAGCTGAGCGTTGTTCCCACATTTGTTTTGCATCATTACCTGCCAGATAGCGAATCTGTCCTGTGCCATCTGTCGCAGCCGTAAAAATGACTTCAGCAATATCTGCACCTGTTGAGTAGTCGTCTGCTCTTGATGGCGATCGAAAGGCTTCAAAGACCTTCTGCACTATTTCGTCATAGTCTGTGATATTCGGATCGCTCATTAAATCAAGAGAACGTCCTGCAAAATCAGTTTTGACACCACCTGGCTCAACGAGTTTCACGCGAATGCCCAGAGGGTTTAGCTCATGATTGAGGGCTTCTGAAATACCCTCCAGAGCAAATTTTGTCCCATGATACAGTGAATTAAGGGGTAGGGTGAGACGTCCGCCTATTGATGAAATGTTGATAAACAAACCACTCTTTTGCGCGCGAAAATGTGGGAGCGCTGCCTGCATAACATAGATAGGACCAAACACATTCGTGGCATACTGGCGTGTGAGTTGGTCAGGCGTAACTGCTTCAAGTGGTCCAGCCAAGCCATAACCAGCGTTGTTCACTACCACATCCAAGCTACCAAAGGTTTCGATCGTGGTGTTTATAGCTGAGATAATGCTTTCTCGGTCAGTCGCATCAAGACGAAGGACTTGAACGTTCTCAAGCTGGTTGAGTTCGGTTTCGTTTTCAGGACGACGCATGGTGGCTGCAACATTCCATCCCTCCTGCTGAAAGTGGATGGCTGTATCGCGTCCGATGCCGGTAGAGCTTCCTGTGATTAAAACGGTTTTCATGTCTAAACTCCTTTTTCTACAGCTAACGAAGAAGTAAAATACAAAAAGAATGAATATTCACTCCTATTTTGTGAAAAAAATTTAACGCGTTATAGCCGCCCAACATCCCGCAAAGGAATCTACAAGCAGTGCATCATCAAGTACGATAAAATCGGCAATATGTTGTTTGGCTAACTGTAAGGCAGGACCGTACATAAAGGTACGCAGTATATCTAGCGGTAGCTCTCGAAATAGCCCCATTTTTATGCCCTGTTCAAGCAACTCTGTGAACGGTGCACTCAACTCACTCTGCCGTCTCAGTGTGTCCTGACTTAAAAACGGCGAGTTGGCGTACTGTTCCATAAACCGTAGTTCAGCCGGATACGCAATATATTGCTTGATGAGCGAAACCCAGATGTTTTGCAAACGCTGTTGCAAAGACATGTTGCTGTCATCATGTTCAAGCAAAGCCGCCGTAAATTGCTCCTTGATTTCGATAAATAATTCATTGATAAGCACGTCTTTGCTCGCGAAGTAGCGATAGATCGTTCCGGCGCCAACCTTGGCTTCGGCAGCAATCATTGCCATGGATGTGCCATGAAAGCCGTGTTCTGAGATGAGTTTCAGTGTGGCTTTCAATACGGCAGTGCGCTTAGTATCGGCTTGAAAAAGTGACATATATGTAGTGCGAAAAACAGAGTGAATGTTCATTCCTTTCTATCAGGATACCAAATACTATTGAAATAGTCAAGGGACTGCAACATGGTGGCTCATTTCGCTGCTTTGTCTCCTTGATGAAACATGCTACAATGTCTCACTCGACGATTCAGGATCATGCATTAACACTACTATGTCATTAACCTTCGAAATTCTAGCGCAAGATACCCGTAGTCGTGCCCGTGTTGGCCGTATTACCACCCCACATGGTCATATTGAAACGCCGGTCTTTATGCCTGTCGGTACACGTGGGACAGTAAAATCGTTGACACCCGACGAATTAAAAGCACATGGTGTCCATATTATCCTGGGTAACACCTATCATTTGTATCTCCAACCAGGCCATGAGCTTATTGCTCGTATGGGCGGGTTGCATCAGTTTATGGGATGGGATGGTCCCATTCTGACTGATAGCGGTGGTTTTCAGGTATTTAGCCTGGTCTATGGCGGAATTGCCGATGAAATTAAGGGTCGGCGACCAGCCCATCCTGAAGCCAAACCACATATGGTCAAAATCACTGAGGATGCCGTGATCTTTCGTTCGTATATCGATGGCTCACAGCACGTGTTCACGCCTGAACGCAGTATCGAAATACAAAAAGGTATTGGTGCTGATATTATTCTCTGTTTTGACGAACTGCCTCCCTTTAGCGCAGGCTATGATAATACGGCAACATCGATGCACCGAACGCATCGCTGGGAACAGCGGTGTCTCACTTACCACCAACAAAACCCCACCAATCAAGCGTTGTTTGGCATTGTCCATGGCGGCGTATTTGAGAACCTGCGCCAGGAAAGTGCTGAGTATCTATCATCATTGCCATTTGATGGGATGTGTATCGGGGGCTCATTGGGCGCAGACAAGGACCAGATGCGTGAAGTGGTGGCTATGACCACACCACACCTGCCCGATCATTTACCAAGGCATTTGCTTGGCATTGGTGATGTTGACGATTTGCTTGTGAATGTGGCAAGTGGTATAGACATGTTCGATTGTGTCAGTCCGACCAGGCTCGGTCGACATGGAACTGCACTCATTCGTGATCGTACACGTCGCTGGAAACTGAACGTGAACAATGCACCTTTGCGCGCAGACACAGGACCGTTGGACTCTTTGTGCGATTGTTATACGTGTCAGCATTATTCGCGAGCCTATATTCATTATCTGTTTCGGGCACAAGAATTGCTAGGTATTCGACTCGTAAGTCTGCATAATGTTGCTTTTTTGATTAGCTTGATGCGTGAAATGCGTCAAAGCATTATAGAAGATCGTTTTGCTGAATTTCGTTATGAATGGCTCGGTACCATTTAACGACGGTGAAAATGCAGCGTATTAAGGGATAGTAATATCCTAACCCAATGCTGTTGTTGGTTTGAGGACACGTATTCGTTGCATAATCTTGAGACATCTTACGATCAACCAGCGAATGACTGGTTATTCATAGCTATGGGGCTAGTGTATCTGTGTCATCTGAGACTCCTATGTTGTCACCTCCACAGACTGCGCGCACTATCGTGCCACTCAACGAGGCAGAAGATGCTTCCCGGCGGTGGTCACAGATTTTGTCGGTGCTCCGTGATTTTAGTACTATTCTGGACCCATATGCCAATGACGCGAATGCTGAAATTCGTCGACTGAGCCGTATCATTCGTATGCGGGCACAGCCTGATGCAAATGATTATTTTGTGTTAGGTGATAGCTGTGCCCGGTTTGCGTTTGATGGCCAGCGTTTACGTCAGGCATATGTAGAGAAAACGATTGCGGCATATTCACGCGCGGGTAGTTTCGACGCTACGGAGCTTCCAGCCGTCTGTGCTGCACTACGGGCATTTGCAGCGTGGGTAGCGCAGATGGCTGATACACTTAGCGATTATGAGTCGTTCAGAATAGGGTGCCTCGTTTGTGAGCGTGCACTGCAATGCAAAGCAGTTGTCTTGAGTTCGGCAGACGCCCAGGCATTGGAACAATTGAAGGCGCAACTAGATAAACGATTAGTAACGTTCTTTGATGCCGAACAGACAGTGCCGCCCACAGTAGATGTACGATTAACCGAAAGCCGCGCTGTATGTGATCATGGGCAGATGCTCTTACGCCAGGACCAGGCGTTTGAGGCGTTGGAGCTTTTTGAGCAAGCATTGCAAATCTACAACGAATATGCTGATATCTGGCTGTGGAGAGCGATGGCACTTGCTGATCTTGGTCGTTTTGAGGATGCGCTGGCTAGTTATGATCGTGCGCTCGTGTTTGAGCCAAAGAATGCCGGACTCTGGAATGGTAAAGGAAGGCTTTTGCTTGCTTTGGGGCGGATGGAAGGTGCCCTGACGTGTTTTGGGAAAGCTTTACAGTTTGCGGTTGATCTGCCAGTGGTCAAAGCAACGTACTGGCTTAATATAGGGAAGGCGTTGTACACACTGGGCCGCTATCAAGATGCCTCAGATGCGTTACAGCAGTCGCATTTGCTTGCTCCCTCTACCGAGAGTGATGCGGGTATTGCCGCATGTAAAGATCGTCTGTCAGAAGATACTTCCTCCATTTGACTGAACACCACATCACAACATCCAGATGTGTATCTTTTCGCGTATTCAACACGAATAATCACCTAGTGCTAGATGTCAATTATGCCAAATATCATTCACTGGTTTCGTCGTGATCTGCGTCTCGCTGATAATCCTGCCTTCACCGCCGCAAGTCAGGTCAGTCAAGGTGCTGTTGTTCCTCTCTTTATTCTTGACGATAACGTTTTACAATCCTCGCGTACCAGTGCTGCTCGGGTTGTTTTTATGCTGGAATCACTCCGCGCATTAGATGCATCGCTTCGCGCACATGGCAGTCGTCTTATCATACGACACGGCTCCCCTGAGCAGTGCATCGCGCAAGTAATTGATGAGACTGACGCTGTAGGTGTGTACTGGAATCGTGATTACTCCCCGTTTGCCCGTCAACGTGATACGATTATCGAAAAGATGTTGCGTGGTCGTGGTGTTGATGTGCACACACACAAAGATGCTGTCATCTGGGAGATAGATGAAATTTTGACCAAAAACAATACGCCATACACGGTGTATACACCGTATGCTCGGCAATGGCGGGCACGTGTTGAGGCGAATCCAGTGTTACTCGCAGAAGCAGTTCTGCCGGGGCTTCAACCAGTGCCAGATACTCTTTCATCATCTGCAATTCCATTAGCCGCTGAGTTGGGTTTTGCGACCCAGCAATTATTGCCATCCGGCGGTGAGCAGGTTGGTTTGGAGCAACTCAACACCTTTGTCCATGCACAAAACGCGCCTGGTATCCATGGGTATGCTGAACAACGGAACTTTCCTGCCAAACCAGGCACATCACGTCTGTCACCCTACTTGCGGTTTGGGTGTATCGCTCCACAAACATGTCTTCGCGCAGCACATAAGGCTGGGTTTCAACAGCATGGATCTGAAACATGGGTTGGTGAACTAGCGTGGCGTGATTTTTATTATCAGATTTTATATCATTTTCCCCATGTGTTACAGAGGTCCTTCAAGAGCGATTATGATAAGATTGAATGGGACAACAATGAGGTCTTTTTTGCCGCGTGGTGCGAAGGGCGAACCGGCTATCCCATTGTCGATGCGGCGATGCGTCAACTCACAGCAGAGGCCTGGATGCACAATCGTGCACGTATGATTGTGGCATCGTTTCTCACCAAAGACTTACTGATCGACTGGCGTTGGGGCGAACGCTACTTTATGCAGCAACTGGTCGACGGTGATCATGCGTCAAACAATGGTGGTTGGCAGTGGGCAGCGGGTACGGGAACCGATGCCCAACCATATTTCCGCATATTTAATCCTATCAGCCAGAGTGAGAAATTTGATCTGCAGGGTGATTATATCCGTCACTATGTTCCTGAACTACAGCATGTTTCAGCATCATATATTCATACGCCCTGGAACATGTCACAAGAACTGCAGCGTCAGGTTGGTATACATATTGGTCGTGATTATCCAATGCCGATTGTTGATCACGCAATGCAGCGTCAACGTGCACTAGAGCTGTATAAACGTGCTCGTGCGGAGTGAGCATCTATATGTGTAAAGATCTGCCAAATTGTTTTGATCTGAATAGTATAGTTGCGAGTTTTATCGTACAGTGCTATATTTAACACATAAGATAATAGCACTAGTAGTTTATTTTTGTGATACTACTAGCTGTACGAAGTTATTTAACTGTACATTGACAGTAAAATATAGTGTAGCACTTTTTATGTTGTGTCTGAACTGGTCTGAAACAGAAAGTGTAAAAACAATGCTGGCGCATTGTGCCATAATAGTGTATGGCTCTGTTATAAGGTGTTGTGTTCATACAAAGCATGGCAGTGTTACAGTGTGAGAGTGTTGGTGCAAGGTAAGCTTTGCGAAGGCAATATGTTGGACCTGGCTGTACTACGACCTTCCCTCTGCTGTGCATGACTATATTTTACTGCCCTAATCTAATCGAAGGAGCGAATTGAATCACCGATGACAAACGACAGCAATCGCCCCGATGTCGCCGTATTCATCGACTTTGAGAATGTTTACGTTAGTGTCCGTGATAAGTTTGATGCCAACCCGAATTTTGAAACGATTATGGACCGTTGTGAGGAACTCGGCCGCGTTGTGATCGCTCGTGCGTATGCGGACTGGTATCGCTATCCGCGTATTACGAGTGCGCTCTATGCAAATGGTGTAGAGCCTATGTATGTTCCAACATATTATTATGATCGTGAAATGGGTCGGACAGGACGGGCTATCAAAAACAGTGTCGACATGAATCTTTGTGTTGATGCAATGAAAACGCTTTTTACTAACACAAACATCGCAAAGTTCGTGCTGGCTACTGGCGATAGGGACTTTATCCCTCTTGTCAATACCATTCGGCAACAGGGCAAAGAAGTTATTATTATTGGTATTGGTGGTGCTGCATCAGCACATCTGGCGCAAAGTGCTGATGAATTCATTTTCTACGAAGCACTGCTTGGCAAAAAAACCGATCCCCTTCTCCCTGATCAACCATCTACGAAGAAACACACAAGGGAACAAACGCGGCCCATATCTAATGGTGTGGCTAAACCAGCCGAACCAGTATCGCACCCAACCAGTGATAACCAAACTGATGTATATGATGTGTTGGTTCGCGCTATTCATCTTGCACGGGAACGTGGATATGTCTGTTCTTTTGGTTCACTTAAGTTGTTGATGAAAGAGTTAATGGGGGGAGAATTTAAAGAAGACCAGTATAAGGATAGTAATGGAAAACCATTAACAAAGTTCAAGGACTTTGTCATGGAAGCCGAACATCGTGGAAAAGTTCAGGTTTTCACGAACGGTACCGTGAATGAAATTTTCCTCCCTGGTGAAGACCCCTACGAACTTTCCCAATTTGCACAAGATCTCAAAGATGCTGGCATAAATAGAAACTCAGCAAACGAGACTGACCGAGGTAATCGTAGCGCACCAATTGGTCGTTCTCGACGGCGCCGTCGACCGCGACGAAACCGTGGTGATGAACCAGGATTTGATGAACAGAGCCAACCCTCTGACGGTGATGCAGATGATGTGTTTCAAGATAGTATTTCTACTAAAGGAGCGACAACGACAGCATACACTGAACCAGCATCAGTTGAACAATTTGGCTATATACCAATGGATGTGCCACCCTTTGTTCCGTCGCCAGACTCACCACCTATGGATCAAGTCTTTGAAGACTTACTTGAGCGTATTGAGCAAGAAAAGGCAGCGAAAGCCGCACGCGAGTCGCTGGACCTGCTTGATGTTAAAGAGGGTGTCCCAACAGCAACAGAAAACCAAAAAGTCACGCAAGATCAGACTGATCTGCAAAGTGACTCTTTGACAATTAACTTGCCCTTTACCGAAGCTGAATGGCAAACGCTTCGTGATGTCATGCAGCAGTTTCCACGACCTGTTTCTTTTGCGAAAATCCACGATACATTGCGTGAGGTGCGTAATAGTGATGAAATCGGTATCGCACGTACAAACGAGGAGTTGCGAACATTAGTCAAGCAAGCCATTAACAACGGTATGTTTACACGTACTGGCAAGGGCAACCGTGTGACCTATCAACTTGCAGAAACCACTACAGAAGATGGTGATGCAACAGAGATTCTGGAAGGCACGCTACCTGTAGCTGAAACTGGACAAGAACAGCTAGTATCATCTGGTGATAAAACTGATCAATTTGCTGCACTTGCAGAGCTATCACCTGAGCATCTCGTTGAGGCTGGCATTGCTGACGAACAATCAGGGGCGTTATTAGAAACTCCCGAGATAATTATGGATACACCGGTTGATATTTCTGATGCTATCGCCGATTCCTTTGATGTTGATGAGCAGCAAGATACTTCTGAAGTACCAGATACGACGCAGAGCGTCGTTGAGGGGCTGTCAGATAATGAGGCTACAGTCGCTGTGGTTGAGGCTCGGGCCAAGCCAAAGCGCCGTACACGTCGCAAGAAGGTTGAAAGCACTGTTGAGGTTGCACCTCTTGTGGAGGGGGCCGAATCAGAAGAAACCGTTGCTGAGGCTCGGGCCAAGCCAAAGCGCCGTACACGCAAGCACGTTTCTGCAACATCTTTAGATGTTCAAGAAATGATCACCATTGAGGAAGCAGGTGCCGTAGTTGCTGCCGAACCGTCGGAAACAGAGACGAAAGAGTAAACCTACGGATCTGTAAAGTACGTGTATGCTATAACAAGTCGTGCAAGAGCACGGCTTGTGCCTTTTGTAGGGTGTGTATGTCGTTGTATAAACTCTTGATCAACCAGGGAGACATTGTGAGGCTTTCATAGGGGTATGTTATAATACACGTCGCTTAACAACCGCTATCAATAAACTTTTGAACAAGGTTTGTATTTGGATACTGCTATCAAAATCTGTGGACTGGTTCACCCTGAGCATGCTATTGCGGCTGTGGATGCAGGCGCGGATATGCTTGGCCTGATGTTTGCACCATCACGTCGTCAGTTACGACCTGAGCAGGCAGCCGATCTTGCCAAGGCTGTTCGTGCATATGAAGACAATGCCGGGTCCATAAAACAGGTGCGTTTAGTTGGCGTTTTTGTCAATGAGGACGTGGATCGTATCGCAACTATTGCCCATTGGTGTTGTCTTGATGCCATCCAACTTAGTGGTGATGAAGATGTCTCTATTTTGGATAGTTTGCCTCCACAGTACACCATCGTTAAAGCAATACGATTGATCGATACCGCAGTGGAACATCACTGGTTAGCAACAAACAGACCCGTGCAATTTTTGGTTGATGCCCATGTCGTGGGTTCGTATGGTGGTACTGGTGTTGTCGCAGATTGGGAACAAGCAGCACAATTGGCACAACAGCATGAGATTATATTGGCAGGTGGGCTGACACCGACTAATGTCGGTAACGCAGTGCAATCTGTCCGTCCGTGGGGTGTTGATGTCAGCAGCGGTGTAGAAAGCAATGGAACTAAAGATACAGCAAAGATTCGCGCTTTTGTTACAGCAGTCCGTATGGTGAGCGAATTAATATAAAGGTATGCATAAATTTCGTGCAACATTCAACTGGATTCTTCGCATAAGTATTGTCGCTTATATCATACGTTGGGGTATCATACAGTTGCGACGAGTATTGTTATTACCCACGCGACATTCAACGGTTCCAATTACACCATTTGATGTGAAGCCTGGTATCCGGCGCGTGGTGATCAGTGATCTGCATCTTGGCGGTGGTGATCGTCTTGATGATTTTGAGTCTGATGCTGAGCTTGCAGCTTTTTTTCGCTATTATGCTGTAATGGATGAGCCTGTCGAACTTATATTGGCTGGTGATATCTTTGAGTTTTTACAGGTGCGTGTTCCGAACATAGGTGATTACGAATGGTCGGAGGAAGCTTCCCGGCGGCGGTTATTAATTATGCTGTCGGCCCATCCTGAACCTGTCGCGGCATTGCGTGAATTTGTGGGGCATACCGATAATCAACTGACTATACTTATTGGCAACCACGATTTTGAACTACACTATGCTGCAGCCAAGACAGCGTTCCGTCAGGCCTGTGGTTTGTCCGATGATGATGAACGTATTCGTTTTGGTATCACGTATGAGGGTGGTGGTGTTTATCTGGAACACGGTAATCAGTTTGACCCCTGGAACCGCTTTGTTCATTTTGAGGGTATCAGTGAGCCATTTGAAGTCGTTCGTGGCACGCGCCTGATGAAGGATGTGATCAATGTGCTCGAGGATGACTCACTGGAGTTTGCACCGTTAATTGATAATGTCAAACCATCATCAGTACTCTACTGGTATGTATTGTCAATGTCACGTCTTCGCAGACCCGAGGTGCGGCGTTTTGTGATCCGCGCACTGCTTCTGATGTTTCGCTCTGTTGCATTACCGCTTACCTATCGGAAACGTCCAGTTTTAGAAGTTCGTGAGGAGCTACTCGGTGCGCCAGGTGAAACACTGCAACGTGAGATGGCACTACAGGCTGTGTATGAAGCTGATGAAGAATTACGTCAGGCAGCCGCGACGAATTATGGTGGTATTGAGCCAGAAGTACAACTTCGACAACGGGTTAAAGTCCCAGCAGCATTAATACAAACGATAACACGTCGTTTTGGTCGAAATAATGAACCACCAGAACAGGTGTTGCATCGAATTGAGCGTGAAGCAGAGATTCAAATGCAACGTGAGATTACTGAGTTCAAAGGTGCAGTTTTACGCTCAATGGCACGGATTGCCGCTGGTCCGAGGTATGGTCACAATCGTTTGTTTGTGTGTGGACACACGCATGGCGCACAAATTGTGCCTTTGAATGACCGACAAACGTATATTAATACCGGAACATGGACGAAAATTGTACGTGATATTGTGACAATGCAATACGACAGTCGACGCTTCCCCTTTCTTGATATACACTATCCGGGAGGCCCTGCTGAACCAGAAGGTCGGTTACTCTTGTGGCAAGGTGGTGAACTGCCACCAACGCCGTGGAGTGAGACAGAAGAGATTGAGCATGCCACACCAGAGACACAAGCCTCAGGAATGGCATAATGTGGAGTTATACAACTATGTCTTGTTTTTATTATGAAATGGAGGAGTAATTATGAAAGGTTTTGTACGCTTTATCGGTATTCTCGCATTGGTCGGTGTAGGAGTTGTGCTATTTCGTATTATTAAGCAATATCGGGAAGATAGCGTCTTCGATCTTAGCCCGACCACCAGTTCAGGAGGAGATTTTGGTTCTGGTGGCAAACGTAACATTAGTCCCGAGTTGTTGGCGATCCTTGCTGATCCTGGCGATAAGGGGCCAGTTGAGTTGCTGACTGATGGTGAAGGCAAAGAGTGGTTGATTAATCGTCGCAATGGTTTCCGTTATCCTGTGGAAGATGGCATTCCTATTATGCTTCTTGAAGAGGGTGAGAAAAACAAGGACGAGAGTTTGATCGCCAAGTAGATCTCTGTTTTCTTGCGTCGGTCGGAGGAGAGCTATAACCGCTCTCCTTCTTGTTTTTAGCCATATTTTGTGAAATCGTATGAACTTACGTATCGTAACTTTAAACATACGCCATAACGCAAATGAATGGGAGCAACGCGCTCCTATCATCATTGATGAGTTGACACGTGTTCGCCCCCATGTGATCGCGTTGCAGGAAGTCTGGTTTCCTATTAAGCAAGCTGATTGGTTGGCAGTACGCCTGAATGAGCGCATAGGTGATGATCAAGGCCACTATGCGTGTATTGTGCAACCAAAATGGGGGTCAGAACCGCAGCGGGAAGGCATCGCAATTCTCTATCGGTTGCCAATTCAAAAGAGTGAAAGTGTCAACTAGGTGGTCGTGTTGCGGTGGTAGCTGATCTATGATTCAATCAGACGTTAGTTTCATTTGTCTGTACCCATCTGCATCACATGCCCTACGAGGATGCGGTACGTCAACAGCAGGTGTATGCACTCTACGAATGGCTTGATCAACGATCATCTGCAGATAGCTCTAAACATGTAATAATCATAGCTGGCGATTTTAATGCGACGCCAGAAAGTGCTTCGGTGCTCCTATTACGATCGCGCTGGTGTTCTGCTTATGCCACAGTTCATGGTGATGAACCAGCCTGGACTTTTGGGACACCGCTAGCTGTGCGTAATAATGTTATCCGTGGGAAGCCACCATGTCGTGGGACGGTGGACTATATTTTTGCCTCGCCAGATACTGTGGTAGTCGATGCCCAGCTTGTGTGTGATCGATCTGCACCGGCTGATCCCCATCTTTTTGCTTCAGATCATGTAGGAGTGTATGCAGAGTTTAAGTTAACATAAGTATTTTATGATTTGTAAGATATTCGCACGTATGCCTAAAACATGTGAATACCACATGTGGCCTGATAGAATGAAGAGTGTATTTCATGACACAAACGACACAAACCTCGTTTCGAACTGTTGACATTGAACGGCCAGGGTATGGTCGGCGTTACACTGGCCTCTTTGTTGACGAAGTGAATCGGCAAGGATTTTCGATAGACTTCACTGATATGTACACACGACCAGAGATGATTGATATTCAACCGGGCGATACTGTCCGTTGGAAAGATGGAGAACGTTTGGTTACGGGAGATATTGTAGCAGTGCAGCGCGAAGACAACAAACTCCACGCCGTTACTGAGAATATCGTGTTACTCCCCCCGGATGCCTTTTTCTCCTGATGGGTGCGATACCTACTCTTCCTCAGTTGTATCTTGAATAAAGCATATACACAAAGCCAAACCTATCAGGGTCATGGCGGCTCCAACTAACCCATTTCCAGTAATACCATACGATCGCCACAGCGGCTCGGCAATCAGTGATCCAATCGCACGTCCCCCGCCAATGGCTGCCGCACCCAGGGCCAGAATAAAGCCCCTCGCTGATGGGACGAGACCAGAGCCGAGTGGAAAACTCGACACGATGGCAAACTCAAAGCAGATCCCAAAGAGAAAAAAGAGACATAGAAAAACCAACCAGTTGCCATCGCTCAAAGGGAGTACTGCCAGCATGATGGCTGTAGCGAAGAAGCCGATTACGACTGTACGCTTTTTGCCAAAACGATCGACCAGAAATGCTGAAGCCAGTGCGCCGATCAGTTCAGCGACGCCAAGAAGTCCAAAGACTTGTCCGAGTTGTGCCTCACTCGCATGAAAACTGTCTTTAAGCCATACCCCATATACAACGAAGATGAGATCGACGGCACCAAGCGCCAGGACTAACAATCCTACAAATGCCAGTACATAGGTTAGTCGTAGTGTTTTATGCCAGGGAATACGAGACGACATCTGGGATGTCTGAGTTTCTGATTTTTGTGATGTTGAGGGAATACCAACAAGCAGCCATATCAGGGCGATGACACCAGTGACCAACAGGGTGCCAAAGACGGGAGTTGGGTCCTGTGTCCGTTCAACCAACAGCATGAGTGGTGCAATACCAAAAAGTGCTGAACCGGCCCACGATGTCTCAAAAAGCCCCAGCGCAAAGCCACGTCGTTCGTACGACGTGCGTTTACTCAGGTAGGCTTGGGCTGCTGGTTGATAGAGAGTCACCGAAAGACCGACCAGCGCGTAGCCAATCAAAAAGAGTGCAAAAGTTGAAGATATAGCACAGAGAGCTGTTCCAAGACAGAACAAGATTAAGCCGCCTGCCATTATGTTGCGTTCACCGCGTGCGTCGATAAGAATGCCACCAACGGGGCTGGCAAGCGCAGTAATGACTTGAACGGTAACAAGACTACTTACTGTTTGTAGATCGACGTTCAGGAAGCCCGCTAAAAAGGGCAGGAGTGGATAGAGAATACGGTATGCGGTATTGATTACGAGACGACTAGCTGTGATAATGGCTAACTGCCCTAATGTGAGCGTTGTCGTTGTAGTGGTTTGGTGGTGTGTCATGCTGTGATGGTCTTCATCGTCAACCTCTTCTACCCGGCCTCAGTTATTGGTGTATGCACGATCTGAAGTTCTTCTTCGAGCATGCGAATCTGATTCTCCGCTTCGATTCGCCAGGATGAGTTTTCTGCGAGGGTGAGGTAATAGCGCAAATCAGACAAAGCTGCCTGAGGGTCGCCGTGAAACCGCTGAAATAGGCCCCGTTGTAGGTATGGTTCGGGCCAATCCGGGGAAAGCTCGATAGCTGTGGTCATATCGGCGATACCTGCGCGATGATTGTGTAACTCTCGCCCACGTATCAAACCGCGACGGTAGTAGACCTGTGCCAGTTGTGGCCAGTAGTGAAGAGCGCGATCAAATGAGTTGGTGCCTGCACGATAGAATGATTGCTCCGACGTTCTAATGCCCCAGTAGCACAAACTCAATCCCCATCCATACCACATATATGCGAGTGCTTTCTTCCAGGGTGGAACTGATTCGATAGTTGGTTGGTTCAATGGAGCCCTCCCTGTATCGTCGAATTATTTTCAAGTGTTGTTAGACAACCTGCGTATTATACTGATTTGTAGGAACAAAAGAAAGCGAGTGATAAAATGTATGGTAGTGGGGTTGAGATCATTAGTCACAACTATCTCAGGGCATTGTTGCCCCAGTTCGATTGAATATATAATATGCATATGTCTTGGATAACCATACATATGCCATGAAGTACCGTATATGGAGGAGCAGATGCAAACAAGGGTGTTAGTGACCGGGGCAGCAGGACGTATTGGTAGTGCCTTTGTGCGAGACGTAGATGAATGGTATGTTTTACGCCTTGCAGATCGTCACATACCAACGTATCAACACGACCATGAAAGTGTTTTATTGCATATTGAAGATCTAGAGTCGTGTCAGGCAGCATGCAGAGGGATGGATGTCGTCATGCATCTTGCTGGAGACCCATCGCCCCAGGCAGATTTCTACGATTCGTTACTGCAAAACAATATTGTTGGAACATATAACCTATTTCGAGCCGCCAAAGATCAGGGATGCCGACGAGTCATTTTTGCGAGCAGTATCTGGACCGTCGGTGATTATACACCCGAGAGACCTGTGATGACCGACGTGCCAGTACGACCACCAAATATGTATGCTGTCAGCAAATGTTTTGGTGAAGCAGTCGCTTATTACTTTGCTACAGCAGAAGGCTTATCGAGTATTGCTATCCGTATTGGTTCGTACGAGAGTGACTGGATCTGGCGCCAACGAGACGATGCAACCCTGCGTGGGTTTATTAGCCAGCGGGATATGTGTCAGTTGCTGACAAAATGTATCGAAATATCCGATGTGCCATTTGCCATCGTTCACGGTATTTCAGACAATCAATGGAAGCGTCTCGATATTACGACAACGCGGGAACTCCTCGGCTATCAACCACAGGATGATGCCTTCCAACTGTTTGAAACGTACCATCAGCATAGCATTGAAGAGGAAAACAGGTGAAACTCACTATATTAAGTTTGCCACCTACAACCCACAACTCGCTTGGCCCGTCTCCAGTGTGGTGTATCTGCATTGCTTCAGGGGAGGGAACTGAATATAATGATGTCTCTGTAAATATATTGATAAAGGAGGTATGGCATGGCGTCTGAAGAAACTCAGTTACTCGGACCTGATGCTGTTGTGGGCTTGCGTGAGATAACCAAGGAGACTGTGCGGGAGATTCTTAAACTCAAAGTTGCCCCTTCACAGGAGTCTTTTGTGGCCCCGAATGCGGTATCTATCGCACAGGCCTATTTTGAAGACGCCGCTTGGTTTCGTGCCATTTATGCCGATGAAACACCGATTGGTTTTGTGATGCTCTATGATGATTCGGCGAAACCAGAATATATGTTATGGCGCTTTATGATCGATGCGCGATTTCAAAGGTATGGTTTTGGGCGTACCGCTCTTGAATTAATCATCGCACATGTTAAAACGCGACCGGACGCGACTGCGCTGTTCACCAGTTGTGTGCCAGGGGATGGAAGCCCGTGTCCCTTCTACGAGAAAATCGGCTTCGTAGACACAGGGGAGGTAGATGATGGTGAGAAGGTGTTACGGTATGATCTATAGGTGTTATTGGAAGTCTTTATGATAACATAGTTTTTGCCAGATGCTCAAAATTGTCTATGAAATGATCAAAGACTGATTGGCGCTAGCTGTCACTGGACTGGTTTCCTGGACAGGTGTGCGCTACAATTGTCGGGACGAGCAGCAGGATGTCGTATGGTTGCTATCGGAGTGTAAGACATGAGAGTATCTTGGGCACGTCTCACCAACGTTCAAACAACACAGCCCGTCTCAAAAAACTGGAGAGTTTGGCTCTTTAGTAGTCTGGGTTTGGTGTGTGGTGTCCTCTTTTTGATTCTTCTCCCACTCTATGCCCTCCAATTAGTGCAAGAGACCGATCGCAATGAACTCTGGATCGCTACGACTGTTACGCGTGCGATTAGTATAATCTTACTCGCTTTGTGGATTGGCGTGTGGCAACCTTGGCGCTTGACCAACATGTCAGAACAGCGTCAAGGCCGTGTCTTAAGCATTGTCTGCCTTATTATTATGGCTGTGGGTGCCTCGCTTATATGGCTTGATGCTGATATTTATCGGTTTCCAGTCGCCGGGTTAGAATATATCAACCTTGTCGTAATCAACAGCCAAATTTTATGGCTTTCTCGGCGGGGATGGGTGCGTTTAGGCGCGTTTTTTGCTATTGGGAGCTTTTTGCTTCAAGTTATCATAAATATTAGTGACGCCCCAATAGCTACCGTGGCAGTTATTTACATGTTTGGGGTTCTGATCGCTGGATTACTTATTCGCTGGTGGGCTGGATTACTGCTTGCCGCTGCTTTACCATTGCTATACCTGCTAGTAGAACTCCTTGGCGGTGTTAATAGTCCTACAATTCCACTTGTGGTACTTATTTATACCATTATTTTAGTTGCTCTGGCAGGTGTTGTGGCATTGTATGCTCAATCGCTGGAGCAGGCATTACAGCAGGCCGATGCACGAACTGCTGAGTTAACCGAGTCTCAAAACCAACTTGCTATCACAAACATGCAGCTAGAAAACCAAACTTATACTCTGCAAAATGCCCAGGATGAATTACAACGTTTTGTTGCACAGCAGGAAGCACAGATTGCTGAAGCGGTTGCAACGATACGTGAGCGGAGTATCGAGATCCACACTATTCAGACTCCGTTGATTCGTGTTGCAGCGGGTGTTCTGGTAGCGCCCCTGATTGGTACCTGGGATCGGGAGCGCTCACAGTCATTTCTTATCAGAGTACTTCAGGGCATTGAACAGCAAAAAGTCCATACAGTAGTGCTGGATCTGACGGGTTTAACACTCTTGAATGATGCTGCTGCTCAGATGCTTGAACGAGTGTTAAAGGCTGCCCAGCTATTAGGTTGTCGAGGGATATTAGTAGGTATTCAGCCAGAAATGGCACAGACGCTGGTCAACCTCAACCTGGATTTCTCTGATATCCATACGGCTTCAGATCTGGCAGATGCGGTGATGTATAGTTTGCGTTTCAACCAGCGATTTCCTGTATCTCTTCGTTCATAGATAGCTTTCTGTTACCTCCTGGTGTCCTGCCCACTTCACGTGGTGTTTTGCTACTACGTGATGCGTGTGTGTTCCTGCATTTTTCCTAATCCCGTACTCTTTCGTTGGCTCCGGTATTGGCTTGCCACCGATGCCATTTTCCCGCATTCTAATCACCAGCGGTGCTAAAAAAAATTTGACGAGATGCCGTTCTTCACGTACCATAGTAAGACCTATCCAGCAGAAACAGCACGAACCGGACAACGCCGCCACGCCATCCGGTTCGCTAACCCCGACTCTGACACGGGCAGGATCGAGACTGTAGCGCATTGTACCATATGCCAGTGTGCTCCAGCAGCGACCTCTCGCCCTCAGAGGGGCGTTGTCATCTGTCGGATGGGCTTTGGATGTGCGGGTGGGGCAACTCACCCGTGTGTCCTTCGTCCATCAATCTATGGCCTGGGGAATGAAGCGGAATCATGGGTCTCGCTCTATTCCGATCCGTGCCTCGGCCATCGCAGAAAGGAGCATACCGTGAATCATTATTCGATTGATGACTTACTGGTCCGCTGGCAGCGTGAGAACATGACGACTGAACAGGCAGTTGGGCAGATTTTGCAGATCCTACGAACACTTGAACAACGGTTACGGGATCAAAACCAGCGCCTGCGTGAACAGATCGATCAATTGCAAATGCTGGAAAAGCCAACATCCGAACCACCTCCAACACCGAAGAAGCCAACTTCTACAACGAGCAAACGTCAGCGCCGATCATCGTAAACACAGGAAGGAAGGACACAGAGCAAGCATCCAATCTTGCTCTGTTTTTTGTCTAATTAATTTGTTATGTTGACATACATGTTGTCTGCACGAAAGTTGATATCTCTATTATGAAGATATATTTCATAGCGAAGTGTTGAAGTTGGTGATCCTATCGAGTACTCACTATCAGAAGAGATACAATAATACTTATTAGGATCAACATTGAATGTTTTCGATGTGGAACTAGGTCCTGATGAAGTGAATTGCCAAACAGCCATGGTTATCTTTCCTGTACTACTAGCAGTTCTGAAACATCCTCCATATCGATATTTTTTGCCGCGCAGGTGAGATACATTGACGTCTTGATAAACTCCAGAGCATGGTAACGAAACATTAGCACAATTCATTTCAAGAAACTGATTTCCATCATTACTTTTTGGTGGGAAGCGATAACTTACGAGATTAGTGGCAGGATTAATTTTTGCCCAGCCCTCATAAGGTACTCCAGCATAGGCAGCTCGCCAGATATCACCGTTAGTCAGGATATTTGTATTTGGTACTAGCTTATAAAAATAAATAGATGCCACGCCTGTACGTGTATCAGGTCTTCCCACCAGAAGATACATATAACCGTTGGCATCTTGAAAAAATCGGCTGTAACGCAGATTACAGTATGTTCCATCAGTAGCAGAATACATGATTGGATTTCGTTTAGGAAATTGTTGCCATGGTTTGGTATTCAGCGTAGGAGCACGGAAGAGCGCGGTATCGGATATTTGATAAGCACAGTCAATAGTTATGCTATAGAATTCAGCAGAGAAATAATACATGCCATTAGGGGCATCTGCAAAAATTCCTCCTGATGCTGGTCCAATTGGACCGCCTGCGGGAGCCCCCGTTGAACCATCCCATTCTTCGGCCCATCGTTGGGGACCAGATGTAACAACATCATTAACGGATAGTACAGCACTAGTTGGTAATCCGAGATCCATTCCGGGCGGTGGTTTGTTTCCAGTATACCACGTACGAAAATCTGGCGTAACAGCTATTCCGCGATAACTATATGGGATACGTTGTCCGGTTGATGTGGGTGGGTATCCTACCCCGTGAAAATTAACAAAATAATATCCATAAGCAAAGCCAAATATATCAAAAGTCCCTTCTTCAGTCACTCTATCTTGGGGGTTTGAAATATAACAATCACGCCCTGGTATACAGATGTTACTCCAAAGATCTCCCCTATGGATAACAGGATTAGGCCAAGGGCTTCCAAGGGTCCCTGTCGTGGGATCTGATCCGGTAACAGTAATGTGGCAACCATTCCATATACCTCTACCATCATTTGCCATACACTGGAAAAGATAGTGCCAGGTTCGTGTAGAAGCATTATAATAAGCATCTCCATCTGTTGCCCAACATCCCCAAGGGATGGGGTTTTGCGTCTTTAGATCAAAAGGATATATCTCTAAAAGCTTTTGGGAGTTGCTCCAAGATACTCCTTGATTAGTCGATTTCCATATATATGTTGTTCCATAACCTGCAGGACAAGCGGAAGTAGGACTACCTCCAGCTCCATACTCTCTCGTGAAAAGATACCATGTTGATCCAACAGCATGAAGACTGGCTCCTTCAGCAGAAATATTACTTGAAAACTTTCGTTGAAATTCCCACTTTGCTGTTCCATTCCAGTAATCTGTGAGACTTGCAGGAGAACTTGATGGAGGGTAAGCTGTATACTTTGATACTGGTTTCGATTGATATTGTGCATGTACTGCGAGGGATGAAGAAGTTATGAGAATGACCAGAAACATTAAACTAGATAGACGTACAAAAAATCTGCGAAAATACATCGAAAGCCTCCTTCTAGAAATAGAAATGTACAGAACTACTTACTTATCCCCTCCTTTCTTATTTACATTCGTATCTCCCTGTAGTATGAAATAATCAAAAATGCATCTTGAATATGATTACATACATATTCTTGAAGCATATTATAATATTTTATATACATTATAAATTGCTGGAGTTATATTTTGTGAATTATAGGAAAGATTGTGTAAATGTCAATATGTGAAATAAAATGATATTTTTGTGTTTATTATATAAATTCTAAAGAAAGTGCTTAATCACCTGAGTGCTTGACATCACGGCGCTATTTTTGCTACCCTCTCACCAACATCGCCGTCAACGACGAGTTTTTTAAGCAACAACAGACAGAGGAAGCAATGACCGATCTTAAGCTTCTCCTCATTGAAGATAACGAAAAATTAGGCCCTGCGCTTGCCGCAGGTCTCGAAGCCACTGGCACAGTCACTATTGTTGGTATGTGTACTAGCGGTGAAGCAGCATTAGCGCACTGTCTGCATGAAACGCCATCTGTTATGCTTATGGATGTACAACTCGAGGGTGCGCTGAATGGGATTGAGGCTGCGGTTGCTATCCGTTATGAATTTCCGCGTCTCCCGGTTGTGTTCTATTCGATCCAGGATGATGATGCCTACTATCGAGCATTTCGCAATTCTGGCATCCTAAGTCACTACGCCTATGTGCGTAAATCGAATTATCTCCTCCCGGAAATGATTGTACCACTGTTGCGTGATGCGGCTGCCGGACGCAGCTTCATTGATCCAGAGATTGAGTCACGGGTACAGGAAGTGCGGCAGAAAGATGAGCAGTCGCCGATGGCCCTGCTGGAACCGAACGAACAGATCGTAGCGCGGATGTTGGTTCAAGGATTGAGCAATGAACAGATTGCGGGACGATTAGGGTTCCGTGACAAACGTACTATTAGCCGTACCAATGGACAGATCTATGCTGCGTGGGGGCTAAATGACAGCGCAACCGACGAAAAAGTCGCGCGCACGCGTGCTGCCCTGATCGTGCGCGAGGGCCGCCTCCTGATGTGGGACGAACAGGGTCTGCCCTATGCGCTTGACGAACGTGGCGAGTGGGTTCCATATGAATGGAATAACCATCCATGAACACGGCTATGCTTACTTTTTTGGAATGGTTTATCATTGCAGCCTCGTTCTTCAATACGATTGTGTTGCTTTGGCTCGGCTTGACGGTTCTTCTCAACGCAGAGCGGCGGGTGTGGGGGACCTGGATCGTTGGCACAGGATTGGTGTGTGGTGGTCTGTTTTTCGCAGGCCATGCGGCGGCTATTGTACGAATGCCTGGTCCAATTGGCGCCTGGAGTATCGGGATTGAACTGTGGTGGCGTATTATCTGGCTACCGGTTATTGGTGGTCCGTATGTGTGGTATCTGGTGATGGCCTGGTACACAGGTGTCTTACGCACGAGGCTTCACCGTGTCTGGCTTGGTATCGCTACGGTTATGGGTGGGGCGGCACTGGTATCACAGTTAATCTCCACACCACTGCTTGATTATCGTCAGATTGTCTCTAACGAAGCATCTACCACGTTTAGTAACTTAATCAGCATTCCGATTGTCTCACTCATCTATCCTGCATACAGCGTTCTCTGTATTCTGCTGGCACTGCTTGCGTTACGCCATCCGGAGTCCTCAGAGCGCTTTATGGGCGATCTGGGCCGTCAACGAGCGCGCCCATGGCTGACGGTTGCATCATTGGTGCTATTGGGGTTGAGCATTTTCGTAGGTGCCATATCAGCCTGGTTTTTATGGTCATTAGATACAGGTGCACTGAATCTGCGTTCGTTTGAGACGCTGCTTTTTTCAAGAACAATCGATGCGATGGTGTGTCTGCTACTCGCAGTGGCCATTGTGCTGATTGGTCAGGCGATTGTTGCCTATGAGATTTTTACCGGCAAGGTACTACCACGTGGTGGTCTGACACAACAGTGGCGTCGCAGCCTGATTCTGGCGGTAGGCTACGGTACGGTGATCGGTGCGAGCCTGCAGTTGCAGATCAATCCAGTGTATCAACTCTTGCTGGCCACATGCCTGATGACGTTGTTTTTTGCGCTCTTGAGCTGGCGTTCTTTTGCCGAACGTGAACGTGGTATCAACAACCTACGTCCGTTTGTCGCCAGTCAGCATCTCTATGATCATTTGCTTCATCCGACTTTGCCTAATGTTGATATTGCATCATCGTTCTATGCCTTATGTGACGAAGTACTTGGCACGCGTGTTGCCCATCTGCATGCACTTGGTCCGCTGGCATCGCTCGTTGGCCATCTCCACTACCCTGCTTCGACCAACGATACTCATAGCGTATCCCAACATACCATTGCCGATCTTGCCCAACAGTTTCACTCACCGCAAACTATGTGTATCTCACTCCAGCCTCAGCAGTATCACGGGGCGGTCTGGGCCATTCCATTATGGAGCGAACGTGGTTTGATTGGTGTTTTATTAGTTGGAGAAAAACATGATGGTGGCTTGTACACGCAGGAAGAGATCGAGATTGCCCGTGCCACCGCCGAACGTCTGATCGACACGCAAGGGAGTGCGGAAATGGCGCGACGATTGATGGTTTTGCAACGGCAGCGCCTCTCGGAGAGCCAGGTGGCTGACCAGCGGACACGGCGAGTACTCCACGACGATGTTTTGCCTCGTCTCCATACCACCATGTTGATGATTAGCAGCAAGAATACACCACAGCACGATGAAATTGTGGGGTCACTCTCAGATATCCATCGGCAGATTGCAGATCTCCTTCATACCATGCCCACAACATCAGCATCTGATGTGACTCGCCTGGGGTTGGTAGGCGCACTACGTCGGTCAGTCGACTATGAGTTGTGCCACGACTTTGATGGTGTGACCTGGTCGATTGATACAGCTACAGCAGAGCAAGTCCGTGGTATGCCTGCGCTGGCTACTGAGGTGGTGTTTTATGCTGCGCGTGAGGCTATGCGTAATGCAGCGCGCCATGGTCGCAACGGTGAGCGCCCACTGCACCTCGTGGTGACTGCTGCATGGCGGGATGGTCTGCATTTGAGGATCGAGGATGATGGCGTTGGTTTTGGAGCAGCTGGCTCGTCGGTCGCTAGCAATGGGAGAGGTCTGGCACTCCACAGCACGATGATGGCCGTCATTGGTGGAACGTTGTCTGTCGAACAGGTTCCAAATGGCCCATCGACACGGGTGACACTCACCTTGCCGCAGGATGTGTGGGAGCAGACCTCAGTCTAATGTTCCATTTTCCATACGCACTCAGACCTTCCCTTACTATATCCTCTTTATACCTGGGCTATCGTAGGCCATGCACATGATGCTGTCTTCATCTTAAAAACGACTTGAAATTCACGTCATTTTTGTCGTATAATAAAACCATGGTGTCAGATATAAACTCAGAACATACAGAGTGCTGGTCTCTACTCCCCTACCTACGTTGGGCGATGTAGGCTTGGACTGACCACCTGTCGTGAGGTTCTCTGGCACGACGTCGACATCTTAGGTGTCAAAATGGTACCATGTCACAATAGCATGTGAGCACCAGTATTATGAGTACTCATACACCATCCTCATTGTCAAGCATAACAGGATGTGTATGATCATGGATTTAGAAAGGAAAAGGTGATGTCATGAATACATCCCTTTCTCCAGGTGAGCGCTTCCGCGCTGCTCTGGAGATTGAACAGCCGTTGCAAGTTGTTGGGACCATCAATGCCTATACGGCCATGCTGGCTGAGCATAGTGGTTTTCGCGCGATCTATCTTTCGGGCGCAGGAGTAGCCAATGCTTCATATGGGTTACCCGATCTTGGAATAACGACATTGAATGATGTATTAGTCGATGTGCAGCGAATCACCAATGTCACCGCTTTACCTTTGCTAGTCGATATTGATACTGGATGGGGTGGGGCTTTTTTGATCGCACGAACCATCAAACAGATGATCCAGGCTGGTGCTGCCGCCGTCCATATCGAAGATCAGGTGCAAACAAAGCGCTGTGGACATCGGCCCAACAAGGCACTTGTTGATGCCACCGAAATGGCTGATCGTATCAAAGCAGCAGTGGATGCTCGCACCGATCCTGCATTCGTGATTATGGCCCGGACTGATGCCGCTGCCTCCGAAGGCGTTGCTGCTGCTATCGAGCGCTCGCAACGCTATGTCGAAGCAGGTGCCGATATGATCTTTGCTGAAGCGCTGACAGACCTTGAGCAGTATCGTCAGTTTACTGCTGCTATGGATGTGCCGATCTTGGCTAACATCACGGAGTTTGGCCAAACTCCACTCTACACCGTTGATGAGCTTGCCAGTGTTGGTGTGCGTTTGGTACTCTACCCGCTTTCTGCATTTCGTGCTATGAGTGCCGCTGCACTTCATGTATACCAAACTTTGCGCCAGGAAGGAACTCAACGGAATTTGCTTGCCACCATGCAGACACGTAAGGAATTGTACGAGACATTGAACTACTACGCCTATGAGCATAAATTAGATGAACTTTTTTCAAAGGAGAATGACGATGTCAGAGACGAACAATAATCCTAAACCTAAAACTACTGGTGGTCTGGCAGGCGTGATCGCCGGTGAAACGGAAATCTGTACCGTCGGACAGACTGGCCTGGATCTCACATATCGTGGTTATGATATTCACGACCTGGCCGCCAACGCGACATTTGAAGAAGTTGCCTACTTGCTGATTTATGGGAAACTTCCCAACACCCTCGAATTGACTCGATATAAGAAACATTTGAAGCGCTTACGCAATCTTCCTGCGTCACTGAAAGTTGTGCTGGAACAAATTCCAGGTAGTGCTGATCCTATGGATGTGATGCGTACTGGCTGCTCAGCATTGGGTGCGTTAGAGCCCGAGAGCAGATTTAATATTGAATATCATATTGCTGATCGACTCATTGCATGTTTCCCGGCCATGCTGCTCTACTGGTATCATTATCAAACCCACGGGATACGCATCGAGACAAATACCGATGAAGAGAGTTTAGCAGGGCATTTTTTACATCTGCTCCACGGTGAGTCACCTGATGAAGTGATGCGTCAAGCTATCGATGCTTCGTTAATACTGTATGCCGAGCATGAGTTCAATGCCTCAACCTTTGTATCACGTGTCGCCATTTCAACGCGCTCCGATCTTCCTTCAGCCATCACGGCAGCCATTGGGACGCTGAAAGGACCACTTCACGGGGGGGCTAATGAGGCGGCCATGCTATTGATCCAGAAATTCCAGACCCCTGATGAGGCAGAAGCAGGGCTCATGGAGATGCTCAAAAAGAAAGAACTTGTGATGGGTTTTGGGCATCGTGTCTATCGTAAATCGGACCCACGCTCAGATGTGATTAAAGCATGGTCGAAACGTTTAAGTACTATCACTGGTGAAACAATGATCTACGCCATTTCTGAGCGTATTGAAGCGGTGATGTGGCGTGAACGAAAGCTTTTCCCAAATCTTGATTTTTATAGCGCAAGTACTTTTTATTTTTGTAGTATTCCTATACCAATGTTTACACCACTGTTTGTCATTTCGCGGACGTCTGGTTGGGCGGCACACGCCTTTGAGCAACGTCATAACAATAAACTCATTCGCCCCAGCGCCGACTATACTGGACCACAACCACGTGCCTTTGTGCCATTAGCTGATCGCATATAGATAAAGGAAGGAAACATATAATGGGGTCAATTGGATCCAATGTTCGTCCCGAGCCAGATCAAGTATTGGTTGATATTGCCGATTATGTGCTTGACACTGCCATCGAGAGTACCGAAGCCTATACAACAGCACGTTATTGTCTTATGGATACGATTGGTTGTGGCTTGATGGCGTTACGTTTTCCAGAGTGTACCAAGCTACTAGGACCGATTGTGCCAGGAACGGTTGTGCCACATGGCGCACGAGTCCCAGGAACATCGTTTGTGTTAGATCCCGTTCAGGCAGCATTTAATATTGGGTGTGCCATCCGGTATTTAGACTATAACGATACATGGCTTGCCGCTGAGTGGGGTCATCCTTCAGATAATCTGGGTGGCATTCTCGCCGTCGCCGACTATCTCAGCCAGATACGGGTCGCGAATGGTCAATCTCCATTAGTGATGCGCGATGTACTGACTGCGATGATTAAAGCGCATGAGATTCAGGGTGTTTTAGCCCTTGAGAATAGCTTCAACCGCGTTGGGCTTGATCATGTCGTTCTAGTCAAGATTGCCTCAACCGCTGTAGTTACTCAGATGCTTGGTGGCAGCAAAACCGAGATTATCAATGCGCTCTCGAATGCCTGGGTTGACGGACAGGCCCTTCGCACCTACCGCCACGCCCCTAACACTGGTTCACGCAAGTCCTGGGCTGCCGGCGATGCCACGAGTCGTGCAGTACGTCTGGCATTGATGGCTGTAAAAGGTGAGATGGGCTATCCTTCTGCTCTTACTGCGCCCAAGTGGGGTTTTTATGATGTGCTGTTTAAGGGCAATTCGTTTCAGTTCCAACGCGACTATGGTTCCTATGTGATGGAGCATGTCCTATTCAAAATTGCATTTCCGGCAGAATTTCATGCCCAGACAGCCGTTGAGTGTGCGTTCAAACTGTATCCCGATGTCAAGGATCGTTTGGATCAGATCGACCAAGTTGTGCTAACTACACACGAGTCTGCCATTCGTATTATTGATAAAACCGGACCACTCTACAATCCGGCAGATCGTGATCACTGCCTCCAATACATGGTTGCAGTAGGGCTTATTTTTGGTGAACTGACTTCGGAGCATTATGAAGATCAGGTTGCCACTGATCCGCGTATTGATGCCCTACGCGACCTGATGAAGGTTGAAGAGCATCCGCAGTATACACAGGATTATCTTGACCCAAGTAAGCGTTCTATTGCGAATGCAGTGCAGGTCTTCTTCAAAGATGGCAGCTCGACGGAGCGTGTTGCAGTTGAATATCCGATTGGACACCGCCGCCGCCGCGACGAGGGTATTCCGCTGTTGATCGACAAATGTGCGACGAATCTGGCCACACGCTTCCCAGCGAAGCAAGCCCAGACAATTATGGCGTTATATGAAGATCAGGAGCGATTGGAAGCAACTCCCGTACACACGTTTATGCAGATGCTGATGATCTAACATACTGTTCAACTGAACTCCCATGAACACTAGTGTTTCACGGGGGTATGTACAGCTTTGGGGTATCCATGTCGACTAGACAGGTACCCCTCATTATTATTTGACATAACCACTATAGTGGCTCGACTACAATTGATACCCCCATGTCCGGGCCTTCATGTTCCTGGAATTGACCGACGTGTAACACCTACAATTGATGTTTAGTCCAGCCAGTGCCAATGGTTTTCTAACGTCAAGCACCTGTGTGTAGTCCACTGGTAACGTAAATGCTCGATGTGCGTATATAGTGATAGTAATATATTTTAAGCAGTCAACACATCGTCGTTTCGTTGTACAAGAAAGGCATTGCATGAAACCGTATTGGCTTATCTGGCATATGATCTGGCGTGGCGCGCTTTGGACGACATTTCTGGGCGCTGTATTTGGTGGTATTTATGGCACTTCGGTTCTTGTTATTATTGCCATGACAGATGGCGGATTTTTTGGTTCATTTTCTTCACCAGGTGATATTGGCATCTTTTTCTTCATTTTTGCATATGCTGCAGGTTTTGGTGCCTGTATTGGCGGTTTTCTGGGTGGTACTACTGGTGGGTTTGCCGGGTTGTTGATTGGTGGCATTACCCTCTACCGCTTTACGCCACTGACTGATCCGGCACGGTATCGTTGGGTGGTCCGGTGGATCAGCACATTGATCATTGCTGGTGGTGTGTTCTGTGGTAGCCCTATTTTTATGGTAGGACTGTTTGGCTTTGGTGAGCCATTCTGGGCGGGTTTTAATCTGCTTGTCTTTGCTTTTGTGCCAGCATCCCTCGCTGCGCTGGCCATCTGGCGCACCAGTACGCGCATTACGCGCTGGTATGAATCTGATACGATGGCAGCACGAATCACGGCCCTCAGCCATTCTAGCAGCGCACCATAAACCATCGCACAGCATATGAATATGTCACAGTTGCCAGGCTCGGTGAGGATGCACACGAGCCATTTTTGTGGTGTGCATCGCAAAGCCCTGGACATTCCGGTACCCTAGTGGCACGTAACGGAAGTAAAGATGGCACGTCGTTTGTCTCATGGTCGTAGGTTCGTATGTTTAGCTTCGCTCTTTTACTCCTCAATTACGCAAATCATCTGTTCTTAACAAGTGGTTTCAGGATACGAACATTTGATGAGCATTTTCAACTACCTTGTTTTTACAAGTTGCACTACATTGTATGTGATCGATGTAGCCACGCTGGTTCTGTATGAACAAAGATGTAAACTGATGAACCTGATACGTCTTGTGGTATTTGTGTGGAGAAAGGCAATCGATATTATGGTTTCTATCGTAGATGTGCGGTTTCTGGGGCGGTACCTTAACATCAACATTTCATCGTTTGTATGATTGGCATTGTGATAGCATGCTCTAATGATATACTGCACGCATTCAGTATATTCAAAACCAGCTTTGGAGGATGCTATGCAGATTGCAGATCACAGTGTTGTGATAACTGGTGGTGCATCAGGGTTGGGCGCAGCGACAGCTCGACAGCTTGTTGGTAGGGGAGCGAAGGTTGTGATTGCAGATCTCAACAAGGACGTCGGTCACGCGCTCGTTACAGAGTTAGGCGAATATGCGATGTTTGTTGAGACAGACATAACCAATGCCATAGCAATGGCAGCGGCTGTCGATGTATCAGCCAAACATTATGGTGGACCACAGATACTTGTCTGTTGTGCGGGTGTTGCCACACCTGGCAAGCTGTTGGGGAAGGAAAGTGTACTACCGCTAGAGCATTTCAATCATATCATACAGGTTAATCTGATTGGAACCTTTAACGCGGCACGTTTGTGTGCCGAACGCATGGCGCAACACGAAGCAAATGACGAGGGTGAACGCGGTGTGATAGTGATGACAGCATCGGTGGCAGCTTTTGATGGTCAGATTGGTCAGGCAGCGTACAGCGCGTCTAAAGCAGGGATTGCAGGAATGACCTTACCTATTGCACGTGAATTAGCACGACATGGTATTCGCGCTATGAGTATTGCTCCAGGTATTTTTGACACCCCTATGCTGGCTGGATTGCCTGAAAAAGCACGTGCCTCACTAGGCGCACAGGTGCCCTTCCCTTCACGTTTGGGCCGACCAGAGGAGTATGCGGCCTTAGTTCAACATATCATCGAAAATCCAATGCTCAACGGCGAGGTCATTCGTCTTGATGGTGCCATACGGATGGCACCACGTTAGTCTCGCACATACTATGGTTGGTACGGCGCTAACATCCCCTCTTTTATGTGCCGTACCATATGTCTTATTCCTCGTTTCCATTCATTAGTAACATATGCTGCTGCTATTCTCTTTGTGTTTATGATGTTTATTAGATAAAACATATAAACATAAATACTACGCAGTATTAAATACAACTAATCTAAGCTTTGTCGATGAAAATTATCGACGAAGATATTTTGATGCTTATTTCAATTAGCGTGTTTAGCGATTGAAAGATAATCTTTTATCAAAATTATGCATTATTGCAACCCTATTGATTATATATTTCGATAGATTGTAGATAACATGGTTTTAATGTAATGACACGTCTTTATAGCTAGAGAATCTATCTAAATCTAGAAAGCGAGTTATCGGTGAACAGATCTTTTACATATACACGTACCCGGACTATCAAGAGATTGCTAGCTGTGGGCATGTTGCTGCTTATGGTTTCTGCATCTACGATCTGGTCTTATGGATCGGTAGTAATGGAGTCCACTGCATATGCTGAAGATAGCCTGAGGACAGGTGCTGCTCAGACATCTCCCTCTGATGAACTGCGTTTGGTTGATCTGACAGATGTGGCTGATCAGGCCGAGGTTCGTGGTGCATTGCATATCGAAGCACTCGTTAATGGTACGAATGTTGAGCGTGTAGACTTCAATCTTCAAGGGCCAGAAACACTTCAGCGCACAGAATACCATGGACCATACGGGTTTATTGGTGATACCGGGGGACTCATCGTGCCGTGGAATACGAACGATTATCCCGAAGGGAAATACACACTGACCGCTACAGTGTACAATACTGCTGGCGATTCAGATTCACGCACGGAAACATTTACTGTTGATAACGGACCACTTGGTGATATGGCTACTGATGAACTGAACTCGTTAGATCAACTCTATGATCATGCGGACCAACTCACGATTGCTTCCGAAGATGCGGATCGCTTTGGTGGTGATACGGGACGGTTAGCGCGTCAGGACTCAACCGAAGCAGAGTGGGCAATTTGGAAACTTGATGGCATGCACTCATTTTCGGCGATGGTTTATTACTCACCAGATGAGGAAATCAGTGATCTGGAGTTTGCTGCATCTAGTGATAACAAGTTGTATACTCCAGTTACCGCGATGACTTCGGATGCTGAGGGTGATTGGCAACAACGTGAATATGTCATACCTGCATTGCCGCTTGGTACCAACTACCTCAAAGTGACCTTCCCAACCACACCAACATTGAGTTCGAATCCTCAGATAGGTGAGGTGCAGTACAGTAGTATTTCTATTACTGATGATTTCAGCACATCAGACAACATTTATGATTTCTCTGGTGAATTTGGCATCGCTACCACCTGGACAGAATATTTTAATGGTGATGAACGTCGGCTTTATCGCACTGATACAGTTGATGAGGACTGGGTAGTATGGCATATCAACAACATGCGTTCATTTGCGGCACTTATCCACCATTGGCCTGGCGAACCGATCTATGATCCAGTCTTTTTTGTTTCCAGTGATCACCAGGAGTATACGGAAATCACCCCGGATATTGAAGATTTAGGAGGCAACTGGACTCGACGTGTGTATAAATTTGAGGATCTCCCGATTGACACAAGTTATGTAAAAATGCTGTTCCCGGCAACAGGTCAGCGGTGGGCCCCTCAGATAGGTCAGGTCCAATATAGTGATACTGTTGCTATTACGGTTGATACTACAGAACAGATAGGGACTAGCGAATTGTCGATGGGCATTACGCACACACGTTTTTCGGTTGATGATCCTGTAGGTGATCCGGAAGCTATTGCGCGAGCCAAAACTATTCTTACCGAAACTGTGCGCTATCAGAATCAGCACATCATGGGATGGGGCGCACTCAATCCGAATCCAGCCCCTGGTGAATACAATTGGTCATCTCTCGACTCACGTATTAACGTCATCCGTGAGATGGAGGCCGAACCGGTGATTACGCTGTGCTGTGCACCAGACTGGATGAAAGGTGGCGAACCTGGTGAAACCGACTGGTCGAAAATATCATTATCGCCATTACCAGAACACTATGACGATTACGCAGCTCTGGCTGCGGAGGTTGCAGAGCGCTACCCTGATGTTGAGTATTTTCAGGTTTGGAATGAGTTTAAGGGTTTCTGGAGCGTTGCCAACAATAACTGGGATTATGTTGCCTACACCGAGTTTTACAATAAGATCTACGATGCGGTCAAAGCTGTACGACCTGATGCTAAGATCGGTGGGCCTTATCTGATTGTTGAAGGAACAGGTTCTCACAAAGGTGGCTGGGCCAGCGAAGAACCAATTCGTCCACGCCAATGGACGGTGATTAATTACTGGCTTGAAAATAAGAATGGTGCCGACTTTATCAGTCTTGATCGCGGGATTATTGATAACAACCGCGATCGTAACAGCTACTCGATTGAGGAGCGGATGGCGTTAACTCGCTTCTTTGGCCAGGTTGCACGCCAGTTGAGAGAGGTTACCGATCTCCCGATCTGGTGGAGTGAATTGCACACAGCGCGCCAACTCCCAGCTGGCCCAGCTCTCTCGGCTTCGGCGTTCTATCACACCTTAACAGGTGGCTCATCGGTCATTCTATCGTGGAATCCCATGCTAACGGGCGAGTCGGGTGGTCATCCTCTCTTTACCGATGTTCGTGAAGAGGGTGGGGGTGCGGCAGAACCACATTATCCAATCTTTAAGCTGTTCCATGAGCATTTCGACCCAGGCACACCGTTGTACAAAACCACATCATCGTCATTAGATGTAGAGGTATTAGCATCAGATCAGGTTATTATGTTGATTAACAAACGACCACACGAGACGAATGTGAATATCAATGGTGTACATATGACACTCGATGCCTATGAGGTTACGCTAGCCGAGTAATACGAACATTGTACATGTAGGGTACATGTGTAAGACCTGCAAGGCTTTCGAAACCTTGCGGGTCTTACACATGTCGGATTACATCGATACATGTGATGTTGGTGGTGTGATTTCGATAAAGGTACGACTGTCTGGTGGGTATTGCGTGTCCATTTGTCCAGTTAATATCACATACGGTTCACCGTATTTTTCTTGCAATGCGAACTGGGCACGTGGAAATTCTGTCGGCTCCAGCACCCGCGCCTGTGCTTCCAGCAACATTCCATGGGTGTTGCCAATCCGGTCGCTTGGAATGACTTGAACTTTTGGATTCTTCTGGATTCGGCCAACTTTCTTCAAGTTCACCAGTGTTGTAATGTAGATTCTGCCATCTGTTTCTGCAAACCAAACGGTAGTAGGAACTGGTTCTCCTGACGCACGAAACGTTGTCAGAACCATAAATTCTTCATGTCGTAACGACGCAAAATAGTTTGGTGCAGTATCAGCATCTGATATGGTTGACATAAGCTATTGCTTTCTATTCATCATTGTTTTTACAGTTAATATATCCTCTTACGTGTAATCGTATATATTGGATTGTTATGGACCTTTCTCTCACACGGTATCTTATAGACAATCGCTGAAGGGCTTCGTGGTACAATGCTTTGCTGGGACAGGCACATTTGTATGCCCATGTAGTCATCAATTATCTGAGGAGTTTTGTTTATGCACGATATTGCGATTATTGGTGTCCCGATTGATCTGGGTGCGGGTCGTCGAGGTGTTGATATGGGACCGAGCGCAATCCGATACGCGGGACTCAAGGATCGGCTGGAACAAATCGGATGCAACGTGCGTGATCTGGGCAATATTACCGTTCCTCTTGCAGAGCAGTTTACACCTCCAGAACCAGACACAAAGCTGCGTTACCTTGAGCCACTCATTACCATCAATACGACTCTGGCGGATCAGGTTGCGACTATTGTGCAGGAAGGCGTATTCCCGCTCATCCTTGGAGGAGATCATAGCCTCTCCATTGGCTCAGTCAATGGTGTGGCACAGGGGCGACGTATTGGTGTGATCTGGGTCGACGCACATGGCGATTTCAACACACCAGAGACCACACCATCGGGCAACATTCATGGCATGGGAGTGGCGGCACTCACTGGTCGTGGTCACTCAGCACTCTCTGCGTTGCGCCAACGAAGTCCCGTCATCCGCGAGGAGAATATGGCATTGGTGGGCATTCGTGATCTCGACCCGTTAGAGCGTGCTGCTCTTCAGGCAACTGGCATTCATGTTTTTACCATGCACGATATTGACCGACGTGGGTTTGCGGCGGTCATGGAAGAGGCGATTATGCGCGCTAGTGTGGGCACAGCAGGCTTTCATGTTAGTCTGGACCTGGATGCACTCGATCCCAGTGAGGCGCCCGGTGTGGGAACGCCGGTGCTTGGTGGCATATCCTATCGTGAGGCGCATTTAGCAATGGAGCTTGTGTCAGAGTCGAAACAGTTGTTGGGGATGGATCTGGTGGAGGTGAATCCCATTCTTGATAACCGCAATGTTACGGCAACTCTTGCAGTTGACTTTGCACTATCAGCACTCGGAAAGCGTATTCTGTGATCAATAGCGCCTTATACTGTTATCAGGATGTCGCAGAGGGGCTGTTTAGCTTACGCCGCTGCAAAATTGGTGTGTCGACGAGTTGAAGGTGTATGAAACCCAAGCACAATGTGATCGCTAGGAATGCCTGCTGCCACCAGATCATGGGCGATGCCATGTTCGGTGCCATCGCGTTGAATCCAGACCTTACCATCCTGTATGTTGATATGAATGAGACATCTGTGGACGCGACGCACACCCTGCCAGCCACTTGAGATAACGACATAGCGGCCCGCCGCACGGTCGCAAATGGGCTCGTTGTGAATATCACTGTTGGCATATTCGATCTCTAGATATTTGGTGAGCACCTGTTCAATTATAGTGTGATAGGAAGTTGTGGTGTCCATTGGATGATTCCATTAACTTATTCTTTGTAAGTTATAAATTTACTATTATACGTTGAGTAAATTGTTTATCCTAAAACGCTCATCTTCTGTAAATGACTCCCAAGTTCCTTCACTTGTTCGGGAAAAATTTCCTGTGACAATGGGTTCTTCGCTACAACGTATAAGTTCTTTAATTATGTCCTCGCTTGAGTTGCCCCACTTGTCTATAATATCTTGTCGAACAACAACTGCATCTGTATTCGTTTTTTCACTCTTGAATACTTTACCTGGAATTTGTATGCGACTTAATCCAAATACTGGGGCGTCAAAATTAGCACACCAGGTAAGTTCGGCTACTTCATTCTTAACAGGTTGATGAAATATTTCTTCAAGAAGCGTATGGACTTCTTCAAGAGTGATAGCTGTTTTGTTAAGATGTTGGGCTCGGGCTCCAGCAAGAAATGGTAAAGTGTAACCAGTTCCACCTCTTGTTACCAAATGTTCAATAAGTATGAACCAATCTGGTAGAGTCTGTGCCATGTTTCACACTTTCCTTTCAATAAGATGTTATGTAGTATAACATGATTTAGTCAATGATATATTTGAGATTAAGGTTATGATTGATGAGAGGAATAATGACAAACTGCTTTCTATTCAATTACTCTAATCTACAACAGTCAATCCCTGCTCTACCGCGTAGGCGGCGGCCTGAGCACGCGAGGTAAAATGGAGTTTGCCAAGGATATTGCTGACGTGGACTTCGGCGGTTTTCTCCGAGATGACCAGGGTTTCGGCGATCTCACGGTTGCTCAAGCCCTGTGCAATGAGCGCAATAACCTGTCGTTCGCGTCGTGTCAGGCCATTGGTGCGCCCACGTGGGACCCTGCTCCGTCGCTTGGTGTCGAAACGCTGTGCGATGGCTTCATTCGCCATCAAATCCAGAGGTGCGCCTAGCCGCTCGAAGATAGCATGAGCTGCCGCGAGTTCCTGCTGTGCTTCTATTGTCGCATCGGAGTCGTCTATCTGAAACAGACATTTGGCCAGACGTTGGCGTGTTTGTGCTTCTTCATAAGGGAGTTCCATTGCTTGCCACTGTGTGAGAGCCTGTCGAAAATGTTGGATAGCCTCAACATAGCGTTTCTGTTTGGCGGCTAACATACCCTGTGTATATGTAAACTGTGTGTGTATAAAAATATTCTCGCTCGATCTATTAATATATGGCTCAATCAGATTGAAAAGCACTGTTATATGATCCATAGCATCAGCCTGCAAGTAAATATCAGTACCAACAGAAAGGAAATGTGCTATTTCTGGCATCTTATACTGACGTGTCAATGACTCAACACAGTGATTCATCTGGGAGATAGCTTCATCAACGTTACCACGTATCAGTGCAATCTGTGCCAGCACTAACAGTACATAACTTGAACCATTCCAGGGGCTATCTGGAGCTGCAAATGGCTCCAGAAGTCGTTCTGTTTCATCGATTCGGCCCTGCATCAGCAACAGCCTACTCTTCTCAATGGCACTATAGAATGCTATTTTGCTTGAGCCCCATCCAAGTGTTCGCTCAACATAGTCATACCAATGCAGTGCCTCATCCCAGTAACCAAGCATCGTCTTGATATGCCCCATCTCAATCGGCATGGTACTGATACTGGACTCTAGCCCAAACTTTTGGGCAAAATCAATACCTTCTTGCACCACCTCGAGAGCACGTTTGAATTGCCCCAGGTCGGTGAGATGCACGCCCAGATTGTGGTAGGCGCGTACGGTGTCAGACCAGGCTCTCAAATCTTTGGAAAGTGCCAGACTCTCACAAAGATAGTCGATCCCCTCTTTAGCTTTACCAAGCTCGACAAGCGAACAACCAATATTGTTGAGGGCGTGTGGTTTGACGCTCGGGTCACCAAGTTCATCAGCCAGTTGTAATGCTTTTTCGCCCCACTCGATACTCTCCTGCTGCTGGTGAGTCAGCATGTATAAGGCCGACATAGCACTGTAGGCCATCGCCAGTTCAATACCAGGTATTTCTTGTTCGAGGCGTGCCAACGCTTCTTTGGTGTATGCAAAGGCTGCTTTTTTATCCCCGCGAATCCACGAGATTCGCCCCAACTGCTGCCAAGTATGCGCCGCAGTAATGCGCTGGTCACACTGCAGGTAGAGATCGTGTGCCTCACGCCACGCGCGCATTGCCCGGTTGGTGTCGCTGAGGGCGTGGGCTGCTTTCCCGAGCTTATCATACAGAATAGCACGTTCAAGTATATCCTCACACTCTGCTGTCTCTAACGCGATTTCATACTGGAGAACTGCTTCACGGAAGGCGTACATGTGGGCAGCGCGATCCCCAGCCAATTGAGCATAATGTGCTGCTTTGGTCAGTTCACGAGCATGCAGACTGTGGTATGCTAGTTGATCAAGCACTTCTTCCTGATTGGCTGGAGGCATGGTTTCAAGTGCCTGTAACACTTCCCGGTGCTTGATCCGTCGTTCGCGCCCTAACAGATCGCTGTAGATTGCTTCGCGCGTGAGTTCGTGGCGAAAGCGATATCGGTCATGATGGCTTCCGTTATCTTCAACAATCAGTTGCCGTTCAACCAATTGTGTGAGTGCTTGCACCAGTTGATCTTCTTCGATGTTGAGCAGATGCAAAAGGAGATCAAAGTCAAACTGCCGACCAATAATGGCGGCGTATTGAAGTGCCTCACTAGTTACAGGATTAAGGTCGATAATGCGTTGAACGACGCTATCTTTGATCGAAAGTGGTAGTTCCAGGGGCTCATTGGTGTAGTGTTGCCCTAGTGTTTCAATCATATGGTCGAGTTTGTGTTGTTCAATCAATACGCGTACCATTTCTTCGATGAAGAAAGGATTCCCTTCTGCCCGAGCATGGAGGGCTAAGATAAACGCCTGTGGCATGCGCCGATTGATGGTTGTTTCGATGAGTTGTGTCGTTTCTGCTGGCGATAAAGCTGCCAGTTGTACCTCTCGATAACAACGATCCCGGGTGAGTTGGGCAATGAGATGAGTGAGCGGATGTCGGCGATAGAGTTCATCAGTTCGATAGGTTCCCAACAACAACATACGTTCACGTGTGATCGTTCGTGAAAGATAAAGAATCAGTTCCTGGCTCGTTTGATCAGACCAGTGCAAATCTTCTAACAACAGAATACGGCACTCGGTATCCTGTGGCTTGATGATCTGATAGATCGCCTCAAACAGCCGTCGCTTCTGCATCTGCGTGTCATTCTCGGTGTTCTCTGCGGTCACAAACGACGCAAGCTCAGGCAGTAAACGAGCCAGATCAGCAACCCAGGGCCCGGCACGTTCTGCAAGCGCTACTATGCCATCACGACGTAGTACCGAGCGCATCATATTGATGAAGGGGCCATAGGGAATGGGGTCTTTATCATAACAGTTGCCCTCCAGCAGATTGACCTCTGATCGAGTATGCACGTTGTGGACAAACTCGCACAGTAAGCGGGTCTTGCCGATACCAGAATCGCCAGCGATACAGATCATCTGACCAAAGCCCTCATGGGCCCGATCAAGCGAATCGATCAGTTCCTGAAGCTGTGACTGACGACCGATCATATCTAGCGCCAGGGTCTGATAACTATTCATAATGACTATACTGGAGCACGTGACTGTATGTAATCGTATCAGGAATTATAGCATGGACAGGTATGCATTTGTCTCGGTCTAGGTGTGTATATTTGCCTGTCCACAATGTCAGGAGATTATTGTCGCTCGAGCACATACACCCGTGCCTGTTGACCTAATACCTGCACATTGTACGCCTCGTGTCGCGTAAAATCACGGATGCGCTTCAAGGCCATATCGAACGCACGCGTATCACTGGTGAGTACGACAAATCGTGCGGTAGGCCGTAACACACGAGCCATCTCTTGGAGGAACGCCGGGTAGAGTGAACGATTGTCGTCTGCTGATCCGATCTGCTTTCCAAAAGGCAGATTAACCACAGCGGCAGTAATAGATCCGTCATCACAGGGCAACGTGCGTGCATCCCATTCGCGAATCTCAATAGGTTTGTAGCGTGGTCCAATATTGGTGTGTGTGGCAGCAATAGCCTCTGCGCTGATATCGCCGCCGAGGAGGAGCGTGTAGCGTTCTGTTTGTGCACGTTCGATCAAGATGGTACCGGCACCACACATCGGGTCCAGAAACACATCATCTGGTTGAGGTTGGGTCAGCCAGATCAGTGCTGCTGCCGTTGATGGGCGCAACGAAGCCGGAAGATGTTGGATCTTTTCGTCACGGTGGCGCATCTGTGCATCGCTTAAGCGTAATGCCAGAAAGGCTTGCTCAGGCAGTAAGGTGAGCCAGAATTCCAGTGCCTTATCCTCGGCCACCTGCCAGCGGTGATCCTCGCGGGCCACCAATCCTTTCTCAATGGCCCGTTGAGCATCCATTCGACGGTAATTGGTCTGTCCCACCTGTCGTGCAACCACCCGAAAGCGCAATTTACCACGGCCTCCACGCCCCGGAGAAAGCTGGCGCACCAACGGAAGAGCCGTGTCCAGACGTAGCTGAATTGCCGCATCACGCAATGAGTGTAGTGCACTGTAGGTGTGTGGTAGTTCGGGAATGGTTGCAAGTACGATAAAGACATCCTCAACCGTACGTAGCTGTAAAAGGTTTTGAGCATTGCCGGTGTAGCGAAAAAGCACCATACCGTTTTTTCCCGGCAGGGTGTGGGTACTTTTTATAGTGATGCTTTGCAGTCTGGTTTGTAGCTCCTGCACTGCAATGGCTTCAAATCCCGGTTGTGTTTGTATCAGATACAGATTTCGAGTGTGTTTCATAAAGTGTTTGGCATAGTCGCTAAAATTTCCCAGGTTTCTAAGCGTAGGCGCATCCCCAGTCCCATTGCAACACCTTGAGAGGCGAGATTGGTCTTCTTCGTTGCATAGATTGCACGCATTCCCCGCGATTGGATATCCGACACGGTGGCTGTGACAACTGCACGAGCGAGTCCGTGACCACGTACATGCGGGGCTGTAAATACAGATGCAACCTCTTCGGTGTCACCAATAGGGTAGGCTGCCATCGCATAACTCAGCAGCGTAGATCCATCCACAGCACCAAAGATGCGCCAGCCGCGCCGCATCCAATGCCGTAGTGTCGTAGCCTTTAACGAACAGCGCGACAGATCAAGTTGATCGGCATCCTCCCACGTAAGGCGGCGTACCAACGGATGAGCCTGTGAAGGTTGCAGCGTTGGAGCAATGTAGTAGAGCGCCCCGCGTGCAGGATCATGGCGAGACTCCAGCCATGTTTCGAGTTGCGCCAGAATGTGCGGCTGATGCGTAGACCAGATCGATGGCTTTGGCCAATCACGTTGCTGCAGCAATTCAGGCAATGCATGTTCCTCGGCTATGCTGAAAGCAATCGTCGGTGGGTTATCTGTCAGCATGGCTAATGGGTTTGATACTATGGCAATACCTGTCAATATGTCTCTGTGTTCTATGCCATAGATTGCTTGAACCGCCTCATAGTCGAGCATCCCCAGCAATGCGAGATGTTGGTCAAGGTTGCGGACAAGATAGGACCGGGCAACAGATGGAGCTATACTCAAGCTTCCCTCGCACAATGTAAATTTTTTAAGCCGGATTAGCGGTGTTGCTCCATCCATTGTACCGCATAGTCGACAATTGCGCGTTGTGGCATCAGGAATGCCGTTGCATTGCCGATGGAGCCTTGTTGCAGCAATCCAGTGTCGGCGGTGAAGTCGGCACCAATCCGGTAAAAGTCCTCGCTATTGACATCAATATCGTCAAATGTGGCCCAAACGCGATGACCCCCCTGCATCACAGGCCCATGGCTTGTGATAATCCGTTTGTTTTCAAATGTCGTGCGGTACTCTGCCAGATGGAGTGAGGTGTTGTTGCTGTGTCCCACACCCAGGAGTAGGATCCATCCATCAAGATCATAGATGCGGGACAGTGGTGATCGTTCCCCCAGACCAAATGCCAATTCGTGGTCGTTGATGATTGTATTTGTATGTTTACCCCATGCAGCAAAGGATGCGTGAGGATGGTTACTCCGTTTGACGCCGGGTTGTTTACGAAAGCATTCAGGAACAGCCCCCATCTCTCGTGTCGGTGTCAGATGAGGATCATAGGCTGGTATGGTCCGACGGATCATATCATGCCACTCCTGTGGTACCGGTGGATTGGCCCATCCATCCGGGTCGGTCAAACCCGTGGAGTGAGTTGGCATAACGAGGGTCCCCTCTGGTCCAAGTACCTCCTCAAGCGCCAGGATGACGGCGACTGGCCCACCACAGACCCAGCCCAGTGAACTGAGCGAGGAGTGTACCAGTAGGACCATCTCCGGCTGTACACCGAGTCTCTTGAAGTCGTTGATCAGCGAAGCGGTGGTGACCGGGCCATGCTGGTTTTTTGCAATAGCGGATTGTTCGGTACTACGTTCTTGGGTCATCAGGTGTCCTTGTGGGTATTTGAACAAGATAATAATGATATATTATTGCAAATACTATGAGAATTTGCTAACATAAAACAGGGCATTTCCAAGGCCCAATTGAATCTTGTTGCTGATCCAGCAACATATTTGGTCCGGTTTGCTTTATGCGCGCTCATGTTAATAATAGTAATAAACATGTTAATATTATTAGTAGGGAAATGCGACGATAAGCTGAATTTACCTTGGAAGTGCCCTAGAAGGCTTTAGGTTGAAAAAGCTTATGTCATGAGTATATCCCTCTCACTGTTAAACGAAGAACTTAAAGAAAGACTTTTCAACTTACAATCCCGCAAAGACCTTGCGGATTTGTTAGAGATTGATGAAAAACAATTAATTTATCATCTTTACATTATTCCACCAGATCAAAAATACAAGAAATTCATTATTTCGAAGGGCCATGGTTCTGTCCGTAGAATTGATGCACCAATCTCTGCTTTGAAAATTATACAACGTAAGTTATTAAAGGTTCTAACTTGTGTTTATAGAGTGAAAAAACCAGTGCATGGGTTTGTTTATGGTAGAAGTATACTATCGAATGCTAAGACCCATCGTCGACGTCGATATGTTCTTAATCTAGATCTCCAGGATTTTTTTCCATCTATCAATTTTGGACGTGTACGTGGAATGTTTATGGCAAGACCATACCATCTCAATTCAGCGGTGGCAACGGTTCTTGCACAAATTTGCTGTTTTAATAACCAGCTACCACAGGGTGCTCCTACTTCCCCTATTGTCTCAAACATGGTATGTGCCAAGTTAGATGATGAATTACAGCGACTGTCAGGTAAGTACCGTTGTATGTACACAAGGTATGCTGATGACATAACAATTTCTACCAATTTACCTGCTTTTCCATCAAATATCGCAACATTATCTGATAAAACAGGTCAACCTGAGCTGGGTGTTGAACTCCAGAGAATCATTGATGAGAATGGTTTTGTAGTTCACAAGGACAAAACCAGGCTTCAGATAAAATCGCAACGACAGCAAGTAACCGGCCTCACTGTAAATAGAAAAGTTAATGTCAGAAGATCTTTTATTAATCAAGTTCGTGCTATGTTGCATGCCTGGGACAAGTATGGCTTGGAAGCTGCTCAAGAAGAGTTTATTAATAAATATGATATGAGGTCGAGATCACCATATAAAAATAAGAACGGAGTATCCTTTGCAAGAGTTGTTAAAGGGAAAATTGATTATTTAGGTATGATAAGAGGGCAGGATGATACAATATATCTTAAATATTATGCTCAGTATTGCCGATTAGCTGGTATTCCGAATAGAAGAGCTCTTACCTACCCTGTAGACGAAACTCTCTTACCTCTCATAGTAACAGAAGGAAAAACTGATTGGAAACATCTCAAAATTGCACTGTCGAAGCTGCAATCTGAAGGGATATTTCAGAATCTCAACATCTCCTTTCATGAATATGAGGATAACATGGAGGCTGGTGACAATAGGATAATACAGATGTGTAGAGACAGAGCACTTCTTCCAAATAATGTAATTACTATTTTTATTTTTGATCGAGATAATAAAGAAGTAATAAAGAAAGTTACGGAGAATGGTCAGGAGTACAAAACCTGGAATAATAATGTTTTTTCCTTCGCAATACCTGTTCCTAATCACCGAACAGAGACACCTGATGTGTGTATTGAGCTTTATTATAGGAATGAAGAAATTACTAGAGAAGATGGTAATAAAAGAAGGTTGTATTTAAGTAGAGAATTTAACCCTGAATCGGCAAGAAATCACGATGGAAGCCTGAATTGTACTGACATGAATAAGATAAGAGATCAGAGAAAAGTGAATGTTATTGATAGCAACATTTACAATAGTAGTAAGGAAAATGTGGCATTGCCCAAAAGTGATTTTGCAGATTATATTCTCCATCAAGAAGAAAATTTTAACGACTTTGATTATACAGAATTCAAAGCGATATTTGAAATCATCCAGCGAATTATACAGGAAAATCCTATTACTTAAACCAATACATCAAATTGCTTATTGATTGGTCAACCGTCGCCCATTCGTCGCATCCAGAAAGCTTCACCCTGGCCAATCGGGGGTGTGGCAGACGCGCCAGTCGGTCGAAACCCTTGCAATTCAAGGAAGCTCTGCCCCTCTTCGTTATTCGCGGCAATGGCATAGAGTTCGGTGATTTGGTATGCTGTGTGTAGCCACGACTCAAGCAATGCCAGGCACTCCTGCCCATAGCCTTGCCGTTGAAAGCCACCCCAGATCAGTAGCCACAGACTTGCGTCTCCCTGCTGCGGCATATTGAGTTGCACATCAGCAACGCCGATCAGTAAGTCCGTCTCAATGTGATAGACTCCCAGTAAATAATAATGCTCAGACTGCTGGGCCTGCTGCCACTGGTCATGCACAGCATCAAGGGTTATTCGAGCAACATCATAGTCAAGCCCATCGAAGTAGAGCGGGGTTCCCTGATAGATCTTGAGTAGGGCGGGAATGTCCGACTCTGGCATGGTTCGTAGTTCGAGATACTCGCCTTCAAGCACAGCTACCACAATCATACCTCCTGAACACTGACTTTCCTTTAATCATAAGTAATTATATCTCAACACTCTTCTGGTACCAGAAAAGTGTATAAGTGTTATTCCTTTTTTTATAATAACATAAAATTTTGTAGCTCTTCTGGTTGATTATATCACGTAAAGCCGCATTGCATGACATACTATAGCTGTGTAACAGGAGTAAAACTATTGACAACTTTGTCTTATTGACCATCCTGATATCCTCTGCTACACTCCACTCAATCTTCTATAATCCAACGTAAATTTATTGACCATAAGGTTTCATTTGTCAGTTCTGCACTCAATCGAGCACATTGTGCTTGTTTATAAGTAGGTAGGGCAACAACATACACCAGTGAGGTTATGTATGGAACACGAAGCATTAACACTCGTATTGATTGCGGTCATGCTCATTCTGGCAAAGCTCTCCGGCTTGATTGAGCGTGCAGGACAACCGACAGTTCTCGGTGAACTACTAGTTGGAGTGATTCTTGGTAATCTGGTGCTTATCGGTATTCCTTGGTTTGAGCCTATTAAATCAGATGAACTGATTGCCTTTTTGGCTGAACTGGGTGTCATCTTTCTCCTCTTTCAGGTCGGTCTGGAGTCGAATATTACAGAGATGCGTCGTGTGGGTATCAGTGCATTGTTAGTAGCCGTCATTGGTGTGGTAGTACCGTTTGTATTAGGGACCTATGTTGTGGGTCCATGGCTATTACCAGATCTTCCTGCGAATACCTATCTCTTTCTGGGGGCCACATTAACAGCGACCTCCGTTGGCATCACCGCGCGGGTATTTCAGGACCTGGGTGTGTTACGGACTTCAGCAGCCAAGATTGTGTTGGGTGCGGCAGTGATCGATGATGTGATAGGGTTGGTTATTCTGGCAGTGGTGTCAGCCATTGTTTCGGCAGGTTCTGTCAGTGTTGGTGAAGTGGGCATGATTTTGTTGACAGCGATTGCCTTCCTTGGCGGGTCTATTGTGCTTGGGCAAATGCTGGCTCCGTATCTTGGAGGCTGGCTGTCACGTGTTCACCCGGGAATTGGCATGAAATTTGCCATGGCGATCAGCTTCTGTTTAGCGCTGGCCTATATGGCACAATTGATTGGGCTGGCGCCGATTGTGGGTGCATTTGCCGCCGGTCTGATCCTTGATGCTGTCCACTTTCGCACGTTTGATGAGCCTGAGATTATACGAGAAGTCCGTGAGGCAGTTCATGCCTCTGATCAGACTACGCAGGATCGGGTTGCCACTGTACTTCGACATCATGGAGACAAGCACGTGGAACATCTGGTTGAACCTATTGGCCACTTTCTCGCGCCGCTTTTCTTTGTGTATACCGGAATGAGTGTGCAACTCCAGACGCTCTTTAACCCTTCAATCATGCTGGTAGCTATTACCGTGACTATTGTTGCATTTATTGGCAAAATCGTATCTGGTCTGGTTGTGAATAAGCATGACCGATGGTTGGTGGGCTGGGGCATGGTGCCACGGGGCGAAGTTGGTCTGATATTTGTTGCCACTGGTCAGACATTGGGAGTTATTTCACCGGAAATCGTTTCCGTTATTGTGATTATGGTCATCCTTAGTACCCTTTGCACACCACCTATCCTGACATTGCTGGTCAAACGATCTAAGAAACCAACTGACATCATACCTGAGCCTCAATCAGCAACTCCCTGAAAGCGATTTCTCTGTTTATGAGTTCGTACAATAAGGAGCGTAGGTCTATACGCTCCTTGTCTGTGTGTCTCTGTAGACTTTCTCAGGTAGTGCATAGATGAGCCATGCTATAATAAAAGTAACTTGCAAAAAAATAGTATTTACTACAACAACGTAAGGTAATTGCTTCGTGAACACACCATCACATCTCATCATCAATGCTGCATTACGTAAAGGGTTTCGTCGTAAAGTCAACATTCCCCGCAGTGCTTTCCTCTGGGGAGCAGTCGCGCCCGATTTGCCACTCTATCTGTTATCAATTGGCGGTTTTGTTTACTATCGTTATGTGCAGGGGATGGAAACACGTGATACGTTCAACTACATGTTTGATACGCTCTTTTTTAAAGACCCGTTCTGGATTGCTACCCACAACTTTTTTCATTCACCCACGATTCTCCTTTTGATGATGGTTGTACTCTGGCGTTTTCGCGGCACACTCGGCTCACCATTGCGGTGGATCTTCTGGTTTGCGGTTGGTTGTCTGATCCATACCGCTATTGATATTCCCACGCACGTGAACGATGGGCCACTACTGTTCTTCCCCTTTGAATGGACAATTCGTTATACTGCGCCGATCAGCTACTGGGATGGTCAGTACTACGGTACGCAATTTGCTGTTTTTGAGATGGCCCTGAATATACTTTTGCTTGGTTATCTTTTCGGTCTAGGGATGTGGCGCTGGTTGAAAAGTCGTCTCAATCACACTACGTCGGCTGAGGTTGAGATTCAGTAATGTTAGACACTCCCAGAACCATTCTAATCACTGGTGCGACCGATGGCATTGGGCTAGCACTGGCGCGTCAATATCAAACGCCAGACACTCAGCAGATTCTCGTCGGGCGTCGGCCTGTGGACACGCTTGACCCTACGCTTTTTACTGCTGCTTCGTACTGTCAGACCGATCTGTCGCAACCTGAAAGTGCTGCGACTATTGAGCGGTTTCTGGTGGAGCGCGCTGTGGAACGGCTCGATCTTCTTGTACATAATGCTGGTGTGGGGTTCTATGGTGCCACCAACGATCAATCACCAGCGAGCATCCGCCACCTGGAGGCGGTCAATCTACGGGCACCGATAACGCTTACACACACGTTGCTGCCATACCTCGAACGTGCACGTGGTACCATAGTTTTTATTAGTTCGGTCGTATCGGCTTTGCCTGCACCGGATTATGCGGTGTATACGGCTACCAAAGCGGCCTTAGAAGGATTTGCGCGGAGTCTCCGTATTGAATTGGATGGGAAAGTACATGTGCAGGTCATTCGTCCAGGGGCCACGCGCACCAACATGCATGAGCGTAGTGGTGCCCCGCTCGACAAACTGGGCTGGGAGCGTTTTCCCACGGCTGAAGTGGTCGCCCAACAGATCGCTGGTGCTATCGCACGTGGACGACCTTCGGCGACGATCGGCTTTACCAACCAGCTTCTGTATACGGCTGGGACGCATTTTGATGGGGTGATTGATCGTTTTGTGCAGAGAAGAGGCCGATGAAGCACTGTGTAATTACGGGAGCAGCCGATGGTATTGGCAAGGCGCTTGCACAGCGTTTTGCTGCCGAGAACTACGCCATTACCGGAATTGACGTTGATGCAGAACGCGCTGAACAAACCCAGACAGAACTGTCTCGTGATGGCGCGACGATTGCTTTTCTCCTCGCCGATCTTTCGTGTGAAACAGACATCGCCGATACACTAGCTACACTCAAAGACAGACCCCCTATCGATGTGTTGATCCACAATGCTGGTATTAATGCGGTTGGTTCGTTTGCCGACTCCAATCTCCACCATCAACAGAAAGTACTGGACATCAATCTTCTCGCACCAATGCATCTCACTGCCGGATTGCTTCACGAAAACCGTATAGCACGCGGTGCTTCACTGGTGTTTATCTCCTCGCTGTCACGGGTTGTTAGCTATCCAGGGGCAGTGGTATACGCCGCCAGCAAAGATGGCCTGGCCTCATATGCGCGGAGCCTGGCGGCGGCGCTGGCTCACAACGATACGCATGTACTCACCGTCTACCCTGGACCGACACGTACAGCCCATGCTCGTCGCTATAGCCCAGACAACCGTAACGAACAGCGCCGTATGCCACCCGAACGCCTCGCCGATCTCATCTATCAGAGTGTCCAGCAGCGCCGCCGTGTCCTGATCCCTGGGATGGGCAATCGTATCTTTGCGATTGTTGGTCGTCTTGCTCCTGGTCTGGTCGAGTGGGTGATGCGTCGTACCCTCTTTGAGAAACTCCAATAGATCCGTCTTTGCGCTCATCCCGAGTCGTCGATGAGACAGTATAATGGCCTCAGCTGTTTGTATTTAGAGAAGAAGTTTGATAGCCGCTATGTTTGATACAATTCTCAAGACCTTACACACCATTGAAGAAGAGCAAGACGTTCGGGTTTTGTATGCCTGTGAGTCCGGTAGCCGCGCATGGGGTTTTCCCTCACAGGATAGTGATTACGACGTGCGTTTTATTTATGTGCATCGCCAGAATTGGTATCTGACAATTGATGTTGAGCATCACCGTGACGTGATCGAGCGCCCCATCTCCGATCAGCTCGATGTGAGTGGTTGGGACCTTCGTAAGGCGCTGCAACTCCTGCGTAAGTCCAATCCACCATTGCTGGAGTGGCTCAACTCACCGATTGTGTATCGCAATGAGTATGACTCGGCTGCACAGTTTAAGCAACTCCTGCCGCTCTACTATTCGCCAATTGCGTGTATGTTTCACTATCTCCACATGGCGCGTGGCAACTATCGTGATTATTTGCGCGGTGATGAAATCTGGGTTAAGAAGTATTTCTATGTGCTACGGCCTATTTTAGCCATTAAGTGGATCGAGTCTGAGCAGGGTGTGGTGCCGATGGAGTTTGCAACACTCGTTGATGCCATCATTACGGATGCGACGCTCAAGCACGAAATCGAGGTGCTGCTTGCGCGGAAGAAAGCGGGCGATGAGCTTGACAAGGGGCCACGCAACGCTCTGATCAGCCAGTTTATCGAAACCGAGTTGACGCGTTTGGAAACGACACCAACGCCACCTGCCCCGCCGCGCCCATCGAAGGACGCACTCAATCGACTCTTTCGGCATATGATGATCGTTGCGTGGGAGAGATAATACGCCAGGTAATCTTCATGATGTGCAACAGGATACAGTATGCCTTTACCAACACGCACCTATCTGACACCACAGCCGAATGACACAATCCAAAATCTATGCTCCTGTGAGGGCCATGCTCAGGTTGTGCGTGCTGTGGTATGGGATTCGAAAGGCGCTGTGCTGGCCAGTGCGAACAAAGATGGCACTGTTCGATTGTGGAATGGCACCACAGGAACGGCACTGGGTATCCTTGCCCAGCATAGATCGTGGAACACCAGTCTGGCATGGCATCCAAGTCAACCGCTACTAGCTGTTGGCACCTCCGGTAAGCGCATCATGCTCTGGAATACACAAACGAGACTGCTTGAGTCAACTCTGATCGGTCACACTGGTCGTGTTACTGCTTTGTGCTGGACGAATGATGGGGCTAGCCTGATCAGTGCCAGCGCTGACAAAACGATCCGGGTGTGGAGTCTTCGGCAGGGATCTTATGAACAATTGCAGGGGCACGTTGCCACTGTTACCGACCTTGCGCTTCATCCTACCAGACCACTTCTAGCGAGTGCATCGGAAGACATGACGATCCGGTTTTGGGACCTCGGCCAGATGCGCCTTATCGAAACCCGACGAGACCATGAATGGTATACCTCAAGTGTGTCATGGCGACCTGACGGATCGCAGCTTGCGAGTGGCAGTCTTGATGAAACCATTCGCCTTTGGGACAGCACAGATTTGAATTGCATCAAGATTCTGGGGCATCACACCGACTGGATTCGCTGTCTTGGTTGGCATCCGACAGAGCCGTGTCTTGTGTGTGGTTGCAAAGATGGTCAATTGTGGTTATGGGATGTCCAGAATGATATTGTTCTTGGGACGACTCTGGCGCATCAGAAGAGTGTGGTGAATGTTGCGTGGAGGCCACAGGGTGATGCCTTTGCCAGTGCAAGTGAGGATTGTGTGATTCATGTCTGGAGTATCGGTAGCAGAGGGTAGTTCCTACTACACCGTAGTATATCAAGGCAGCAACGGTGTGCAGCCGCCGACAGAATATAGGGTAGCAGCGGTTTGCAACAGCCGCATCAGTCTCTAGCGCGGCTACAAGCCGCACCTACAGTCCTGCCCTATGATTGTAGTGGCGGTTTGGAACCGTCGTATCAGTAATATCTCGCGCGGCTCCAAGCCGCGCCTACAATTGGGGCTTGTTGTAGATTGTAGCGGCGGTTTGGAACCGCCGGATTAGTGCTAGCCTACACCTTTCGCTCTTCACGTTTTGGGAATATCTCGCGCGGCTGTAAGCCGCGCCTACGATTGGGGCTTGTTGTAGATTGTAGCGGCGGTTTGGAGTTGCTGTATCAGCGCTATTAGTTGATCGTAGCGGCGGTTTGGAACCGCTGTGGTCGTGAATCATCGATTGAATTGGTGTGTTTTTTGGATTGTAGTATATAATATGATCTACCGAACTTGAGCAATATAAAGTTTATTTCCCCTGCATCCTACTTATCAACTTTGTTGTGCATTTTCTTTCACTATGTGGTGTAGGTCAATATGACAGAACAATTCTTTGAACAACCAATTTTGAATTCTCCCTACAAATACCCATCTCATCACTGGGAACTTGATGAAGATCGAAAACCCACCAATCGTATTATTGAAAAGCGGCGTTCAGCTGAGTTTATTACACCTGTTCCTAAACCCAAAAAGCGCAAACAATCACAAAGTCATCAGCAGGCTCGTTTGATGCTTGATGAGGGACTAGGGTTGTCTACAGCTGAACAACAATATGATCCTACGCCGATTATTAATGCTATCAGGGATCGTGTGGATCGGTGGCGGCAGATTCCTAACCCTGCTGACTAGCAAGTAACACCTGAAACTGCACGGCTATTGAGGCACTGGCGGCATCACGACTTTCAGGATATTCGTCCGTTTTTTTGCCAGATTGAAGCTGTGGAAACAGCCATTTGCTTGACTGAGGTTGCACCCAAGCTAGGGAAAAGTGAGCAGGCTTTTCTTGATCATATTCAACGGGCGAATGCAGATGCCAATCCTGAATTACTTCGTATTGCCCTTAAATTGGCAACGGGGGCAGGTAAAACAACAGTTATGGCCATGCTGATTGCCTGGCAAACGATCAATGCTGTTCGGCATCCCCAGAGCAACCGCTTTACTCGTGGATTTTTAATTGTGACGCCAGGAATCACGATTCGTGATCGACTACGAGTACTCCAACCGAATGATCCTGATAGTTATTACAAAGATCGTGAGTTGGTTCCCAATGATATGCTCAACGATATTGATCGTGCCAAAATTGTTATTGTCAACTATCATGCATTTAAATTACGAGAGCGTTTGGAGCTATCAGCAGGTGGACGAGCACTACTTCAAGGGCGAGGACCAGAATTACAAACATTGGAGACGGAAGGGCAGATGCTCCAACGGGCCATGCCGGACCTGATGGGGATAAAAAACATTTTGGTGTTGAACGACGAGGCCCACCACTGTTATCGGGAAAAGTCCCAAAATGATGAGTTAGCGGATCTAAAGGGAGATGAGAAGCAAGAAGCACAAAAGAACAATGAGGCTGCACGTTTATGGATTTCCGGTCTTGAAATGGTTAAACGCAAATTAGGCATCCAAATGGTCTATGATTTATCAGCAACGCCTTTCTTTCTCCGGGGATCTGGATATGCTGAGGGAACATTGTTTCCATGGACGGTCAGTGACTTTTCGTTGATGGATGCGATTGAATGCGGTATTGTTAAGTTGCCACGGGTTCCAGTGGCTGACAATGTGCCTGGAGGCGAGACACCCAGATTCCGTGACCTCTGGAAACATATCAGTAAGGGTCTCCCCAAGCGAGGTCGTGGCAAAGCAGGACAGACGCTGGACCCCTTAAGCATTCCTAATGAGCTTCAGACCGCCTTGTTAGCATTGTATGGGCATTACGAAAAGACTTTTCATTTGTGGGAAGCATCTCGTATCCCTGTACCACCAGTCTTTATTATTGTCTGTAACAATACCTCTACTTCCAAGTTAGTCCATGATTTTGTGTCAGGCTTTCACCGCATTGGTGAGGATGGTGAGACTACCACCTATCACGAAGGACGACTCCCATTATTCCGTAACTTTGATGAACACGGGACTCGATTACATCGTCCCCGTACATTATTGATTGATAGTGAACAACTTGAGTCTGGTGATGCCTTGGATGAGAAATTTCGAGAGATGGCATCTGCTGAAATTGAGCGTTTTCGGCGCGAGATAGTTGAGCGCAGCGGTAATCAGACAGATATGCAGCATATTTCTGATCACCACGACATTATTCATGTCTGTTGTGCGGCTGCAGGCCACGCCTACAACTCTACTCTATTGTCCACCACGACATTGTTCATGTCTGTTGTGCGGCTGCAGGCCACGCCTACAAACATCACTAGTGCCCCCTGTTAATGAATCGTAGCGGCGGTTTGCAACCGCCGAGTCAGTGCTAAAGCCCTTCAAACGGCATAATTGCCCAGATACGGGGGCGTAGTACATCCTCGATCACCTCCCACATTTCCGTTGGTGAGGTGGTTGGAAATGGTGATGGTGGTTGCTTATCTTTACCTCCTCGCATAATGAGCAGTGGTGCCGTACGATCCTGTGGAATTTCAGCCAGTTCCTGTGCACGTAAAAGGCCGTCTGGCAAGCCACCGATTTGATCAACGAGACCATTCTCAAGTGCTTCGGCACCAGTCCATACACGACCACCAGCAATGGGCTCAAGCTGGTCTTCAGCTATGCCACGTCCTTTGACAACACGTTGTTTGAAATCACTGTACGTCGAAAATATTTGTGTTCGTAGTGCGAGCCGTTCGCTTTCGCTTGGTTCACTACCTATCGAAAGGAGTCCACTATTGGCGCCACGACTCAGCACGACCGTGTTGATACCTGCACGCTCTAATAGACCTGCTGTCACAGGGCGTAACGAAACGACGCCAATGCTGCCGGTTATAGTGCCAGGTTGTGCAATGATGGATGCGGCGGGTGCTGCAATATAGTAACCACCGGACGCAGCCGCATCGCCCATAACAACCACGACTGGTTTCTTCTGCTGGAGACGCAGGGCTTCGCGCCAGATCAGATCTGATGCAAACGCATCCCCGCCCGGTGAGTTGACATAAAGAATGACAGCGGAAATACGTCGGTTGCGTTCAGCTTGGCGAAGGGCCTGTATGATCGTATCTGATCCAGCCTGTTGCCCCCCCAGTAATGGGAGTGGAACGGGGAGATCGCGGCTTGTCCCCCGCATAATCGCCCCCTCAACTGCGACTACACCAACTAATTTGCGGCGAATACGAGCATATGGTTTGCGTAAGACACTTTGTCCATCATCCCAGGGCAGGATAATCGGCTGGCAATCATCGGTCTTGAAATGCTCCTCGAACTCATCTTCATATCGTAGAGCATCAACCAGACCGTATTCGAGTGTAGCTTTACCACTGAATGGCGCCTTATCAATCAGATCACGTACCTGGTCAGGAGTGAGTGCACGCCCTTCGCTAATAGCCTGGACCAGACGATTAAAGCGCTGATCAAGCAGCCTTTCAAGTTGCTCACGATTCTCTGGTGATATATCAGAGCTAATAAACTGTTCACCGGCGGCCTTGTATGGCGAAACAGCCTCCACCACCGCAGAAATACCAATCTTCGCGAGCGCATCCTTGAGGAAACGCACTTCAGAGCGCAGTCCAATTATGCGAAAGGTTGTTGTTGGTGGCGCTATGATTTCATCCGCAACACAGGCGGTATAGTAGTCGGCATTATCCAGACTCATCACGTATGCCACAACACGTTTTCCAGTAGTACGAAAGTGCGTTAATTCATCGCGTAAGCTTTGGAGTGTTGCCCAGCCCGCTTCGAGACCATTGAGTTTTAGTAAGATACCTTTAGCATTAGGGTCGGCACTAATCCGATGTAGCCGTCGCCGTAGTTCCTGAAGGCTCAATGGTGTAGATCGTCTGAGCACCCGGCGTTGCACAAATGAGGATGTTTCGGGGAGTTCAGGGAGACTGCCACTTAATTCTATCTCGACATAATCGACCCGACGGCGAAAAAGTTGTAACCATACGTTCCCGAACCAACGGTACAGGTTCACACATCCTATTATCAATAATCCAATCATGTTTTTACTTTGGCACCATTTCCGGCTAGAAGGACATTACTTCCGATTGAAATCAACAAATCGATATCCTGTTCCCCGTTCTGTCAGAATGTATTGCGGATCAGCAGGATCTTCTTCAATTTTTTGCCGCAGGTAGGTCACGTACAGACGTAAATAATGGGTCTCATCTCGATATTCTGGTCCCCAGACCCGGCTTAACAGCATCTCATGAGTCATTACATATCCAGCATTTTGGACAAGATGATAGAGGAGGCGATATTCTGTGGGTCGTAAATTAATGCGTTCACCATTGACCAGCACCTCACGACGCGCAAAGTCGATGGTCAACCGCTGATCAACCTGCACTGAGGTCTGGGGTGTGGGTGGTGCCGCATAATGCCGACGGAGAACGGCCCGAATACGACTCACCAATTCACGATGACTAAATGGTTTGCCAACATAGTCATCTGCGCCAAGTTCTAAGCCCTTGATCCGATCTTCTTCATCGTCTTTCGCTGTCAAAATAAGCACCGGTGCCTGGGAGAATTCACGTAGCCGTCGCAGTGTCTCAAATCCATCCATACCAGGCATCATAATGTCGAGCAGGATGATATCTGGCAACTCCTCACGCACCTGGTCGATCGCATCACGCCCGTTCGTCGCACTCAAGACACGACAACCTTCCAACTCGAGATTCATACGCATAAAATTAATCATACGCGTCTCATCGTCAACGACAAGGACCAGTTTATCTTTTAATTCAGACATGGGGCTGTCTCTTTCAATCATCATTTTAGTATTTATTAGTAGTATATCCTATGTATCACTGTTTTGTTCAGAATCTGTGTCTTTGTGCTGGCTATCAGTTAGAGAACGATGTTGAACGATAAACTCATTTGTCTTTGCTAATGGAATAATTGGACCTTCTTGGGATGATTCCCATACCTCTGTTTCAATATCCGCAAGTTGTGGGGTTGCCAATCCTATCGTAAATGAGAACCGCGATCCACGTCCGGCAGGACTTTCCACCCAGATGCGCCCACCATGCGCTTCGACAATTGCTTTGGAAAGAAACAAACCCAGACCGGTTCCCTGAGTTGTGCGGCGTAATCGATTATCAGAACGATAAAAGCGCTGAAAGAGCCTGGCTTGCTCTTCGGGCGAAATACCAATTCCCTGGTCACTAACTGAAATGACTACATGACTCGACTCAATACGCCCAGTGATACGAACAGTTCCTCCGTCTGGACTATATTTCACTGCATTAGACACCAGATTTTCCAGAACGGTACGGATGCGCTCGTAGTCAGCATGTACGGGTGGAAAATCATCGGGAAAGCGCAACTCAAATGTGAATGTTTCGCCAGCCTGCGTGGCGAATCGCTCTGCAATGTGTCGTGCAAGGGGGGGGAACGTCCAGTCTGTCATCTCGAGGCGCATACCACCGGCTTGTATACGTGATGTGTCGAGCAAATCCTGAATCTGATCTGCTAAACGATCGGCTTCTTCGGTGATAACGTGCAACCCGTCGCGTATGGTCGATTGATCCCAGTTGACATCTTCCCGACTCAGGGTCTCTGCATACCCTTTAATGATACTGACAGGTGTTTTTAACTCGTGTGACACCACAGAGATAAATGTGTTTTGCATCTCTGCTTCAATCTTTTGATCAGTTATGTCACGAACATTGGCAATAGCGCCTAAAAACTCTCCCTGTGGACCTAACTGTACCGCATAGCGACTCTGCACGTAGCGGCGTCGATTATCACGTGACTCGATCCATCCTTCAACAACCGGGTTGGGTGCTGGTGGTCTGCGTTGTAGTGGACAATCGATCAGACATATATTGGCCCCCTGCTCATTTCGCATCCCCAGTACCTCAGCACAAGGTCGGCCAACGGTTTCTTCACGTGGCCAACCAGTCAATACCTCCATGGCTCGATTGAAGGTTGTGATACGCCACCTATTATTCAGGATCATCACACCATCAGCACTTTGCTCAATAAGTGCGTCAAGTTGTTGTTTCTCCTGTAACACACTCTGATACAGACGTGCGTTGGTAACCGCAATGGCGGCTTGATCGGCAAATGCCGTCAGCAAATCGCGTTCTTCGCGTGTAAATGCAACATTCAAAGCAGCTCGAAACACATAGATGACCCCAACGGAGGTGCCATAAAAGACTAAGGGAAGTGCAACAACCTGACGTAGCGGCAACCCTACGGCTGTGGCGATCTCTCGTAAATGCTGCCCCAGCGTCTGATGATCATCCAAAGGTACCTGTAGAAGGGGATCAAAGACAGGCCAGGCCTCAACAGGAAGGCGTGAAGCAGCTTGTACACGTGTGCTGCCAGTATCTTCATGGAGTGCAATAAGACCTGAGGTTCCCGCCAGGAGATCGACTGCAACCTCAATAACCTGATTTAACACACTGGTAAGATCGAGCTGTGCGGTGAGTGCTCGACTGATCTGTAGCAAAAACTCACGTTGACGTAAGCGTTGATCGATCAAGAGCCTACATTCTTTCTGAAAACTTCAAAAACTCCAACATGTGGAGGAAGAATTATCTTTTATCATAGTGTTTTATGGTCGTTTGCACATCATTTTAACACAAGGTCTAAGTGCTGCAAAATTGTATCATTAGAAAACAGAGTGGTCTCTACACCATATAAGGTATGCAAAATGGGAGTTCCGGTGAGCAACAAGATGTTCTTCTAATAACACCGGATTGATTCTAACATACCCTATATCCACCAAATAATGTCAAAGGTAATCATACATGGTTTTTTATTAATGAAGATCCTGTTCACTGAGAGAATCCCAAATCAGAAGAGCTAAAACCGCATACATTGTGATAAATTCTCGGATTTGTCTGGATGGGAGCCACGCCTATTCTTGTGGAGATTGTACAGGGTTCATTTATCCCAATACGTTCATTTATATACCAGTATTGATACTAACAAACGTTTACACTTCATATTCTCTGTAGCTCACAAGCTGTTAAGACTTACCACTTATTTCCGAAAAAAATTTCTGTGAATCCACTATATCAATTCCATATACCCTTTGCATTAGGGATAATTTAGTACCATCTGACAGTCCTATGATCGCTATCTCAAAAAGGCTGGTAATTACTATTTACAGATGGGACTAGACAGAGTTGGTTCAACATGTTATGATAATAAAGTATTACACTTCATGTCATTCTTAGGGATTGTAACAATATCCCAATTTGCGAAGGTTAAGGAGCGCACCTATGCGGCTCGACCTGAGCAGCAAACGAGCAAAAAAATTAATACATGACCATAATCTGACCGAAGAAGAGATTCTGCAGATTGTAGCTTCAGCACGGATTAATCTAGCTACGTTCGATCCTGAGTATCGCACAAACGTAACACAGATAGCGGATGATCTAAGTAAGAGTCGTCCAACAATCTATGGCTGGGCTGATCGCGCGTTAGCTGCAACGATTCACTCATTACGTAATATTCGTACCGGGCGTCCACCCAAAGAGCGAGATCGCACAAATGGGACGGATATCCAATCTTAAGGGCTAATCGGTTTGGTTCATATTGATCATATTGTTACGTATGAGTAATGGGGTTTCAGGGGATATATCAGATGGGTTTTGGGTACTCGTGATGACTTCAAATGGGGCGTATAGTATCATCGATTATGTTAATAATATGATTACTAATACATATCACCAACAAAGTAGTGATCGTAACGTTACTGATATGGGCCTAAATGCTGTCGGATTAATGTGTTATAATCACGATGTTCAGGTCTCTGACATACCAGTTTTGTAGGACACTAAAGTAGGATTACATTATGGATCCACAACTGACCAGTCAGATTGTTCCGGCAGCAGAAATTGCCCAAATCGAAGATAGTCTTGCTCAACTAGTGGAAGATACTGGTGGCAATCATGCTTTACTCCTTGATAAGAGTGGTCAGGTAGTTGCTTCGCATGGTGATGGCAGTCGGCAAGATACAACAGCCTTGGGTGCACTGATTGCTGGTGTGTTTGCATCGTCTCGTGAAGTAGCTAAACTGCTTCGAGAGAAAGATTTTCGCAATCTGTTTCATCAAGGTGTGCGTGAGCATATTTTCATTGCACTTGTCGAAGAACAATGGATTCTCTGTATTATCTTCAATAAAGGGACGCACATTGGTCTTGTGAAAGTGCTTACCAAGAAGGCAACTGATGAACTTGCAGTCGTGCTTGAACGCGTTCGACAGCAACACAAAGCACGTGATGATGTGCTTGGTTCATCATTCCGTACCTCTATGGAAGATACAATTGATCTTCTATTCCGCGACTAGTTCAAGCTTCCATGTATATAAGAGGATCGTATGGCCCTTATCAATGTTGCTGCGCGTGAAATACATTGTAAAGTTGTGTATTACGGCCCAGGCATGGGTGGTAAAACGAGTAATCTTCAGTACATTCATAGCGCTGTACCACGTGAGACGAAAGGTGAATTGCTTTCCATTGCAACTGAAACGGAACGTACGCTTTTCTTTGACTTTCTCCCACTTGATCTGGGGAAAGTACGTGGTTTCTCGACACGGTTTCATCTCTACACCGTTCCTGGCCAGATTCTCTATGAGCGTACCCGTGTGGCCGTTTTAAATGGTGCAGATGGTGTTGTTTTTGTGGCAGACTCACAAAAGCATAAATTAGAAGAAAATATCAATAGCTTGCGTGAGTTGGCTATCAATATTACCAAGCAGAACAAAAAGTTTCAGGAATTTCCTATCGTTCTCCAATACAACAAACGTGATCTACCAAATGCTTTATCGTCTGAGCTGCTCGATAAATATCTTAATACCCTTCGGTGGGCACGCTTTGATGCTGTAGCAACTATGGGTGTTGGGATTTTTGATACTTTAAGAGCGATTAGTAAGCTTGTGATTAGTAAACTTTGATCGTTTTGAGTATAATATATATCGTAGTAGCCTTGTGTAAAAGATTGAGTAACGAGCTATTTTTTGACTATTATTAATGACACTGCAAAATTGATATGGCACTTGAAGGTGATTTAAGTGAGTTTCAACTCACCGATATTATACAACTCATAGACCTCAGTAAGAAAACGGGGGGGGTCTATATCCAGGGACGTCGCCCTCACGAGCAACTTACAGGCTGGTTATACTTTCGCGATGGGAAAGTTGTAGGTGCCAAGCTTGACGATCTTTCACCTCTAGATGCAGCATATACTTTTTTTACGCTCACCTCTGGATCATTTCGTTTCAATGACGATGTGCGTCTTGACATTCCAACCATTACTCAAAGTAACGAAATGATTATCATGGAAGGTATTATGCGTCAGGATGCTTGGATGAAGCTTCAGTCACAAGTTCCATCTCTATCCATGATTCCTCGTCTCGTACCTAACCCTGCGGCTACAGGAAGCGAAATCAATTTAGAAGCCGATGAGTGGCGCATTCTCACCATGGTGAATGGTAAAAATACAGTCACACAGATCGCGCAACGTAGTGGCTTGGGCGAATTGCGTACCTGTGAAATTATTGCACGCCTTCTCCAGAGTGGCTTAATAGAAAAACGCGAACTTGATCTTTCTGAGACCCTTTTTCCTGAGTTTGATAACATTGTAACATCTGCATTAGGTAATTCAGCACGTGGTATTTTGAATGAATCTTATACCCGTGTTGGTGTTCAGGATTACTCGAAGGCAACACGTGAGCAAATCATATCAGCACTCGACCACTTTGAAGCGGCTGCGCTCCGTATGTTCGGCGCTTCGCGTGTGTATGGCCTTGTGAATGATATGCGTGCGTATGTTGATCAGATTTTTGATAGCATGTAGTGATATGATTGTATATCCGCAATTTTGTGGTACTATACTGTATATATCTGATTAGTTCCTAACAATGTTGCTGAGACCCCGCCCTTGTCCGTTCGGGTGGGGTTCATTTATCGGAGAAAGGACTGCATGTGCGGGCACTCATTAGTGTCTCAGATAAACGAGATCTAGGTCCATTTGCACAGGGTTTACAGGCACTAGATATTGAACTTTTTTCAACAGGTGGAACGCTAAAGTTTTTACAAAGTTGTCAAGTTAACGCACGTACGATCAGTGATTTGACAAAGTTTCCTGAGATACTTGATGGCCGTGTTAAGACACTTCATCCAGCTGTACATGGTGCAATTCTTGCTCGCCGTACTGATCCAGAACATATGACAACGCTGATCGAGCATGGTATTGAGCCAATTGATGTAGTTGTTGTCAATCTTTATCCATTTGCGGAAACCATTGCACGTGAAGATGTGACCCAAAACGAAGTGCTCGAGCAAATCGACATTGGGGGCCCTACACTCGTGCGCGCTTCTGCTAAGAATTATCCTGATGTATTGGTTATGGTAGACCCTTCTGATTATCCTACTGCATTAGAAGCATTACGTAATGGAACCGTGCCGTTGTCATTACGCCGTTCGTTAGCAGCCAAAGCCTTTGCTCATACTGCTGCGTATGACTCACTTATTGCCGCACACTTTACGGATGAGTTATTTCCTACAACGTTTCCTCGCGCCTTTCATAAAGCTCAGAACTTAAGATATGGAGAAAATCCACATCAGCAGGCTGCTTTATACGGAGATTTCTTTCAATTTTTTGAGAAATTACACGGTAAAGAACTATCGTACATCAATATTTTGGATGTGACTGGTGCACAGGAGTTGGTAGAGGAGTTTCCATCAAATGAAGGGGTTGCGCTTGCTATCATTAAACATACTAACCCATGTGGGGTGGGGATTGGTGCGACACCGCTTGAAGCATGGCAACGTGCATTTGCAACTGATCAAGAGGCGCCGTTTGGTGGTATTATCGCGCTGAATCATCCTGTTGATGTAGCACTGGCACAGACAATCAACGAGATTTTCTCCGAGATTATTATTGCACCAGATTTTGAGCCGGATGCGCTTGATATACTACGGACCAAGAAAAACCGTCGCTTGTTACGCTCTCTCAGTCGCATAACCGAATCTTTCCGCTACTTAATACATAGTGTTCCTGGTGGTGTCTTGGTACAAGAACCCGATAATGCACCACTCGCTGACGAACCTTTCAATGTAGTTACACAACGTGTCCCAACACATGAGGAGGTACAGGCATTACAATTTGCCTGGCGTGTTGTTAAACATGTGAAATCCAATGCCATTGTCTACAGTAATGCAGAGTGTACACTCGGTATTGGTGCGGGACAAATGAGCCGTGTGGATAGCTCAAGAGTTGCGGCGTGGAAGGCACAGAATGCTGGTCTCTCTCTCACTGCTTCCGTTGTAGCCAGCGATGCTCTATTTCCTTTTCCTGATGGGGTTGAGGTTGCTGCATCTGCAGGTGCTACGGCCGTCATACAGCCGGGAGGTTCTGTTCGGGACGATGAAGTTATTGCAGCGGCGAATCGATTGGGTATGGCAATGGTATTTACTAAGCGTCGACATTTTCGCCATTAGAAAGAACGTACTGGTAGGAGTATACGGCTGTGAAATTTGATGAAAAGGGACTTATTCCCGCCATCGTGCAACATGTGCGTAGTGGTGAAGTGCTGATGCTTGGATACATGAATGAAGAAGCGCTACAGCATACTGTTGAAACACGCTTGGTTACCTTTTGGAGCCGGAGTCGCAACGAACTGTGGCAGAAAGGTATGACTTCAGGTAATGTGCTCCAATTGGTAGAGATTCGACAGGATTGTGATGGTGATGCCTTGTTGATTTTGGCAGAACCAGCAGGACCAACCTGTCATACGGGAGCAGTTACGTGTTTCCATATATCTCTGGATAATGTGAAAGTGGATATGCCTGCTCCAACAGGTGCCATTATCAGCCAATTGATGGATCTTATTCACCAACGCTCTGCCGACCGTCCGGAGGGGTCATATACAACAAAATTACTTGATGGTGGAGTAGATCGCATTGGCAAAAAAATAGGTGAAGAGGCTGCAGAAGTAATTATTGCTGCAAAAAATGAGTCACAGGACGAATTAACATGGGAATTGGCGGATCTGTTTTATCATAGTATGGTCTTGTTGGTTCAACAAGGCGTATCGGAGCAGGCAGTTTGGAATGAGTTATGGCGTCGGCATGGGACATGAAGGCTTGATCAGTTGTAAACTGATCCGTAGGGTAATCTAGTTGCATCCATGTCATTATGGGGTGATGGAGGTGGATCAAGAGATGGATACACATCCAAGCCGTGCATTAGTTGTAGATGATGAAGCGAGCATTCGGACTCTTTGCCAATCTGTGCTTGAACGGATGGGTTTCTTCGTTGAGGCATGTGAAAGTGGTGCGCTGGCACTGCAGATTCTTGAAAACGAAACGTTTGATTTACTCCTTATTGATCTTCGAATGCCGGATATCGATGGTGTAGATGTACTACGTCAAATACGGCAGTTTACCACTCATATGGCTATCGTGGTTATCACTGGACATGCCACCCTTGAGGATACTGCCGAAACGACTCTTCTGGGTGCTCAGGGCATCCTACTAAAACCCTTTTCTCTTAATGAATTACGCTCTGTGGTTCACGAAGTCCTTCGTAGACGACGTGATGATCGGGCCGCTGCTCAGTTGGTCGCCCTACATCCGCTGATTGGTGTTAGTGAGCAATTTCTCAACGAGCTAGATCTACCACGCCTATGTGAGCATATTGTTGTCACGGCGCAAGAGAGTGTGCAGGCAACGCATGTCCTCTTAATGTTGCGTAATGATAAGGGAGAGACGGCTGATATTGCTGCATCGTCAGGGATTCCTATCTCAACGTATTCAGTTTTCCATGATCGGGTTGCGCGATGGGTGATCGCGCACCGACAACCCCTTTTACTTAACCGCGATCGCGCAATGCCATCAGATCTGGAGCATTTGTCCTGGGAAGATTCGTTGCGGACTGTATTGAGTGTGCCGTTAACGGTTCGTGGTCAGGTATTAGGTGTGTTATATGCTGATAAGTTTGGTGATGGAATAGCCTTTACACAAGCTAACCAAGATGTATTGACCCTACTAGCTGGTCAGGTTGCAATTGCGTTAGAAAATGCGAAGCTATACAGTCTTGCTCAACGTCGTGCAGATCGTTTTCGTAGATTGAATGCCTTAAGTACGGCACTCACGGCCACCCTAGATGTGGATCATATTCTTGAAGTTACTGCACAACACCTGCGTGATGGCTTGTCTATGATAGATGGACGCATTATTCTGTGTGGTGAGGCTAATGGTTTCCGTGATATAGGCGTAACTTTTGGTTTAACTGAAGCATCTGTCATTCCCAACATTCCTATGATTGAACACAATAGTCTGACAGGCATGGTCTTACATGATGGGCAACCGCGTCTGATGCGTGTTAGAGATCAGTCGCAGGTTCTTGCAAACTGGGAACAGCAACTTGCAGTTGATAACAATAGTACACTTCTGTGTGTCGCTCTTTCGACAGACCAGGGTATTGGTGGGATTATTCTGATTGCAAGCCCGAAAGATGAGCCTTTTAGTGAAGAAGATCTTCAGTTTTTGGTGGCGGTTGCCTCGCCAGTTGCATTAGCTATTGAAAAGGCTCGGTTGCATGCTACTATTGTACGTTCTGAAGCACGCTATCGAGCATTGTTAAAACACGCGCGAGATGCGGTATTGCTGCTTGATAAGAATGCCACCTCTATTGTCGAAGTCAATCCAGCAGCCGTAGATTTAGCAGGTTATACTCACGATAGGTTGATGCAACTTGATCCGAAGCAATTAGTGATTTTGCCTGCAGATAATGGGGCACCAGCGCAGTTTTCGGATTTTATACATAGTGGTATTGCCGAGTTTGAGGCACAGATACGTACCCGAGATGAGCGCACTGTTCCGGTAGCGGTAGGTATCAGTGAGGTAGTGTATGACGATCAACATTATTTATTGCTTATCGCACGCGATATTAGTGAACGTCAGCGCCTTGCACAGCAGCTTACACAAACAGAAAAACTTGCGGGTATGGGTAGATTAGCTGCGTCGTTAGCACACGAACTCAATAATCCACTCCACGGTTTGCGAAATTCATTACATCTTGTGCTCAGCCGACCACTGGATGAGGAGAAGCGCCAAACGCTTCTGCATAAGGCGCGTGATGAGGTTGAACAACTTATCTCGCTTGTTCAGCGCATTCTCGATTTTTACCGTCCTTCACGGGATGGAATGCGCCCCACTTCCTTGTATGAAGTCCTGGAAAATGTGGTCGAACTGACCCTGCCACGTCTCCAGCACAGTGAAATTGTAGTTGAGCGTATGTGGAATGAACAACTTCCACGGGTAATGGGGATAAGTAGTCATCTTAAGCAAGTCTTCCTGAATTTGATTTTGAATGCCATTGATGCTATGCCATACGGTGGGCGTTTGCGTATTCGTGTATATACGCAAGAGGCAGAGACAGATGCTGAGCAGCGTCAGGTTGTGATTGAGTTTGTAGACAGCGGCTCAGGTATTGCAGAGAGTGAAATTCAGAAAATTTTCGAGCCATTCTATACCACTCGCACACAACACACTGGTTTGGGGTTAGCGATTAGTTATAGTATTGTGGAACAACACCATGGCATGCTTTCTGTGGATACGACCGCTGAAGGCACTGTTTTTAGTGTGGTGCTTCCAGCACTCTAAACAGATCGCAAGATATTACGCCGCCCAATACGTAGCAGAGAGAGCAGCAAGAGAAATACGATTGAGCCAACAATTGCCCAGACAATATCAATCGTAATATTGCCTACCTGTACACTAAAGAAGCGCAAAGATGTTATTTGGTAGATCCACTCTCCAAAGACGTTGCCAAAATAGGCTCCGATAACACCTACAATAATGGATAACAAGAGACCACCGGGGCTGTATCCAACCACAAATTCAGCAATAGCTCCACAAATGCCTGTAATGATAATAAGTAACAGGATACCGAGCAGATTCATAAAGCACTTCCTTACAAACTAAACATTCTTACCAATCTGGGTCATCTGCATCAATAATATTAACCCGACGTCGTGTTGAAGGTGGATAGTGAGAAGTTCGTTGTTGCGCGTATTGTTCGATATATCTTGACGCTGGTATACCAAGGTTAAACAGCCGCGCAAGAAACCAGCCGACAGTAAATGTCGGAATGGGTCCTGTGAATGGAATAAGTGCCTCAACGGTGGCTTTATTGCGTAAGTTGGGCAGTCCCATGCGATCAAGAAAGATCCACATGACAGGCGCAGAGAACATATCTAAACCAAAGTCCAGCAAATCCAGCAAAATGACGAGAGCAAACGGCACATAGCGCATGGTGGTGAAGAAGTCGGCATTGGGTGGCACACGGATACGACGAATGCTACGGATCAACATTATGAGTCCGATCACTGCAACAAAAACACTTGCACCCATAAGAGCAGCGAGGACGATGGCAATATCGAAAAAGGATTCTGTCACAGGTATTCTGCCTCTCCAAACACATGTGTGTCAGTATAGAAAGGGATTATATACGCGTCTGCTTTATATATACTACACCCAATATACTCATACCAATCACGAGTATCAGCACAAGTGTTGATAGTTCAAGCATTGCCCCGAATTGCGGCTGTCCGCTATCAAGTGCTGCGAATGGTTGGATCAATGGTGTTGTAATCGCGTACACTGATGATACAACGGGATGATCCGGTCGCGCAGCTAAAAGTCGTAACACAAATCGTATGATAAGTAATGTTTCAACAATACTAATAAACCAGACAATGGTAAGACGTAAAAGCATATCGATTTTGTTGCACACGCTATCCTGGTGCTATTTATAAACAAGTTTTAAAGTTCACCCCACTCACCGAAGTGTCGATGGTAGGATACCAAGCTGGGTCCGATACTTAGCAACGGTTCTGCGTGCGACATTAAAGCCGCGTTGCTCCAGTAATTCGACAATCTCTTGATCGGTGAGCGGTGTTTTTTCGTGCGTAATAAGTTCGTGAATGACATCCTTTACTGAAAGCGATGCAGTAAAGAAGTGGCTGAATGGGACGATTTCTTTATTGGGCAGTTGGACATATTTGTGGGCCATCGCACGGCTCACTGTTGATTCGTGTACATCGATCATTGCGGCTACTTCAGCGCGTGTAAGTGGTGCAAGATGGCGTACCCCCTGTCTTAAAAAGGCTTCCTGTCGCTCGATAAGACATTCAGCAATCCGTCGAATCGTTTCGTGACGCTGACGCATATTGGTAAGAAATAAACGTGCACGTGAGACATAGGTTCGTAAATGCTCACGCTCCTCGGTCGATACCTCTTCCTGGCCATGATGCACAGCACGTGAGAGATCCTGGTACAATGGATTGAGTCGCAGATAGAAGCGACGCGATTCGACTACCTCTATTGCAAGACTATCACCTTCATCATGAATGATAACATCTGGGATGAGATACGCTGTTTCTGATGGGTTTGTTTCATCATTGTCGCGTTCTAACGGGAATGGCCGCAGATAACGACGCATAAACTCGCGGGCCTCTACGACTTCCTCATAGGTGATACCCATTACCTGTGCAATCACACCATAACGATGTTCTCCGAGGCTATCCCAGTGTTCGGTGACAATTGAACGAATGTGGGGATTGCTAATATCTACCTGTTCGAGTCGGCTAATCTGTATGAGTAAACATTCTTGCACATTGCGTGCACCAACACCAGCAGGGCCAAGCTCTTGCATTTTATGCAACACTTTTTCTACTCGTTGGAGTGTGACATGAAGCCGTTCTGCAACATCAGCGAGAGCATCTTCTAAAAATCCCTGTCGATTGAGCAGGCCGAGCAGGTAGTGGGCAATAACGTGTTCGCTGTCTGGTAGCGCAATATTCAGATCGCGCTGGAGATTTTCCTGGAGTGAGACAGGCGCCGCCACGGTAATCAATGGGTCAAACTCTTCTTCCGAGGGCGGTAACCCATCGTCACGTTCAGCTTCTGCAAGACGGAGATCTTCATGAAGACAGTAGAGACAGGTATTTCCCTGGAGAGGTCGCCCACATCGATGACAGGGTGACTCATCTACTTCAAGTTGATCAAGTGCTGGATTTTCCTCAAGCTCTTGTTGTATCAATTGTTGTAATTCAAGTGTTGAGAGCACCAGCATATTATTCAGTGCAATTAGTGCAGGGGAAGCTTTCATTTGTTGCTGTGGCAACATCCCCATTCCCATAGTCATATCCATTATTGGTGCGCTCCTACATTATTGGTACGTCATATGTTCAGTTATCTATCAGTTTGATATCAGCCATCTACAATCGTTATTCAGGTTTATTTTTGCTAATCTAACAGCACTATTTCGTAAGATGTTTCCCTCTAAATCTGATATATAGATGGAGTACGTTATGTTTCCAGCTTCTTCTACCGTAACAGTCACAGGTCATCAATCGCAGTCGATACAGCGAAAACATATAAGTATCCGCTTTTTTGGGATATTGTTTGGCATTGAGCTGTGTATTGTCCTAGGTGTCCTCTTCATGGTGCTCCAGTCTGGTTTTTTGACGACCCCCACACCGACTGAGAATACACAGATACAGGAAGCGGCGTGGTCAAGAGTTTATGGCGATACAACTGATCCTTTATTGACGGTAGCCCCCGGAATGGAGGTACGAGCGAGCCATATTCATGGATTTGATGTCAATGGGACCACTTATTTCTATTATTTAGAAGGTACACCCCGTTTTGATCCACTTAGTCGACCTGATATTCATGCTGACGATGTAGTGGTCATGCTCTACGAGCAGCGTGACACAGATACGCTTGTTGTTTACAAATTGAATACTGCGGGTGTGGCCTCACTGCCATAGTTTTTACTATCACTGACAACAAATACAATCATACTAACTACCTGTTTCAATACGTTGTAAGTGCGTTTTGAGTTGATCGATAGAAAGATCTAAAAGACGTGCCGCTTCTTCCTCATCGCCATCACTTTGACGAAGTGCTTCATGAAGCATCACGCGCTCAACTTTCTCCAGGACAGAGGAGAGACCTTCGCGATTTCGTACACGTGTGCCGAGATCAATCTGTGTAGGTAGATCCTGTGCAGCCAGACTCAAAATCTGACTTGTGATCACCTTGCCCTGTGAGAGCACGACGGCACGTTCGATTTCATTCTCGATCTGTCGCACATTGCCTGGCCAATCATACTCCTCCAGCCGTTGCATGGCCTCTTCAGAAATCTTGGTTGGCGGTGCATCAGACTTGTACCGATATTTTTCAAGAAAATGTTCGACAAGGAGCGCAATATCACCACGTCGTTCTCGCAACGGTGGCATCTGAATATTAATAACATTCAGGCGGTAGTAGAGATCTTCACGAAAAACACCTCGTTTGACTTCTTCGATAAGATTGCGGTTGGTCGCGGCCAGCACACGTACATCGACGTGAATGACATTACTCCCGCCGACACGTTCAATCTCACCTTCTTGTAGCACACGCAGCAATTTTTTTTGGACAGGCAGGCTTATTTCACCAACCTCATCAAGAAGGATCGTGCCTTGATTAGCGAGTTCAAAGCGGCCTTTACGTTGGTTCAGCGCGCCAGTAAAGGACCCTTTTTCATGCCCAAACAACTCGCTCTCGATCAGTGTCTCAGGGAGCGCAGCACAATTGACCTTGATCAGAGGGCCTTTTGCACGTGATGAATTTTGATGCAGGATGTTGGCAACCAGTTCTTTTCCCGTGCCGGTTTCACCCGTAATAAGCACCGATGCATCCGATGCAGCCACCCGTCCAATGGTTTTGTACGTTTCGCGCATTGCTGGACTACGTCCAATCATTCGTTCGCGGAGTTCCGCGCGTTGCTCAAGATCATGCACACGTGAAGCGAGTGCCTGATGTTCAAACAGACGTCGCACCGTAACCAGTACTTCGTCATTATCAAAGGGCTTTTGAATGTAATCATAGGCACCCATCTGCATTGCCCGAATCGTATTGGAAGATGTGTCAAACCCGGTTATGACAATGACAGGTGTATCATCCCCATCCGCACTTAGTCGTTCCAGAACCTCCAATCCACTCATCCCCGGCATCATCAAATCCAGGATGAATAAATCGTGTGATTGATCACTTTCCTGTAGCCGAGTGATGAGCTCATCGCCAGTCGAAATCGTCTCAACATGATACCCTTCTTCGCTCAGCAGATCGGAGAGCAACTCTCGCAAGCCATCATCATCGTCGGCAACTAGAATATGTTTTTGATAGTGCTTACTTCCTCGCGCCACGCACACGCCTCATTATTTCAATTCAGGCAGATATATATATATCCATTATCGGCGAAACAGTAGTAACTTTTTAGTGCGAGCATATACCTTCTTAATGCCCTACAAATACTACTGTTCTCATAGTTGCTGACAACCCATGAGAACAGTAGAAGCAACGTTGCACAATCGTATATAAAGACTGTTTCAACAAATATTACACAAATTGTATCATACTCGTTCAATTTGTGCGCCGAGAGATTGAAGACGCTGTTCGATCCGTTCGTATCCGCGATCAATCTGACCAATATTATCGATCACGCTACGGCCTTTTGCACAGAGTGCAGCAGACACGAGTGACATCCCAGCACGAATATCGGGGCTACTGAGGTGGTCTCCATAAAGTTGGCTTGGGCCAGCGACGACAGCGCGATGTGGGTCGCACAGTACAATCTGTGCGCCCATGCTGATCAGACGATCAACAAAGAAGAGCCGATTTTCAAACATTTTTTCGTGAATAAGCACGGTTCCATGTGCTTGCGTTGCAACGAGGAGCGCTGTGATGAGCAAATCGGTGTTGAACCCAGGCCACGGAGCTGAGTCTATTTTAGGAATGGCACCGTGTGCATCACGCTGCACCTCTAGATGTTGTTTTGCTGGAACAATGATATCCTCACCTTCTGTGTGCCATGTAACCCCTAGCTTATGAAATGCGAGTTGGGTCATCCGGTGATCACGTGGGCGGGCATTCACAATACGCAACTCGCTTTTGGTGACCGCCGCGAGTCCGATAAAGGATGCCACTTCCATATAATCGGGCCCAATCGTATACTCAGTGCCATGCAATTGGTTGACGCCCTCTATCATCAGGCAATTTGTCCCAATTCCACTGATTTTAGCACCCATCTGATTAAGACAATGGCACAGGTCCTGAACATGTGGTTCAGAAGCGGCGTTGGCAATACCGGTAGTCCCCTCTGCTAACACGGCTGCAAGAATGGCCTGTTCGGTACCAGTGACGCTCATCTCATCTAAAAAAATATCGGCACCACACAAGCGGTCTGCGCGCATCTCATATGCTGTGGGTGTTATTTCAATGGATACCCCTAGTGCTTGCAGGGCTTGAAAATGAGTGTCCAGACGGCGCCGCCCAATTTGATCGCCACCAGGTCGTGGGAGCGTAACATAGCCACGTCGTGCGAGCATAGGGCCGGCCAACAAAACTGAAGTGCGAATCTTACGTGATAGTGTTATCTCTGGGTGTGAGTCGTCGATGTTTTTTGCGCGAAAAGCCCATGTATGATCATCACGTTCCTTGACTTCAATACCAAGACTTTTGAGCAGGGCAACTTTTGTTTTGACATCACCAATCTGAGGGATATTGTGGAGAACTATTTCTTGATCAGTTAAAAGTGTTGCTGCGATGAGTGGTAGGGCTGCATTTTTGTTACCTGCAGGTGTGATATGTCCCTGAAGTTGGTAACCGCCCTCGATAATAAATCGTTCCACAGATCCTCCTTATGATATCTGTTCTGAGTCCGATGTTGAAATATGGTCGGATGGACCACGCCTGGAAATGAGCCGTTTCAAACGAGCTCGCCAGCCAGGTTTGTCTGCGGTGATAGGGTCTTTTGTGCTGCGTGTTCTGCGTGCCTGTTGGACCCGGTTGACCAGTTCCTGAGCACGTGTACGTCCTAGTACCAAGGCTTCTTGTGAGATCCGCTTCACCTGATCGGCAGACACTAATTCACCTGTCGAATACCAGCGCCATGCAACAATGCCAGTCGCATAGGTGCCGGCATAGGCAATGGCGATTTTGGGAGCCAACCCCCAGAATGGAATTAATCCAATGAGACTGCGGGCTGCCTGTCGCCAGAGGAAGGCCCCCCCGACTACAGGAATGATTTCGTGCATACGGGATTGGAAATCTGGTGGTGCTCCATATGCCAGCGCCATGCGATAGACCAGCATCGCCTGATTTTTGGTAAGAATGATAATGTCTGCTGCAGCAAAGGGAATCCCCAGCACGGGTATCTGTTGTGGTAGGCCAGATACAATAGCATAGGTGGCATTCGTTAACGAGGCGTTGTTAATCGACTCACGGGTAAACGTAGTGCGTAATGCCGGCAAACGACGTGCGGCTGCAAGCTGTATATCACCTGGGAGATGTTGCAGCACGGCCTCCGCGAGATGATCCGGCGCGTCAAGTGCGCTGGGATCAGGGATGCTCCATACGTGTTGGTCGATAACATTGGGTAAATGTATATCAGATGTCTGATAATCGCCATTGGTTATGACCACGAGATATGGTGTTGCTAACTGATTGAGTTGTTGAAACCCTTGTGTCTCCGCTTCTGTGAGTGTTGTATGAGCGTCGACTCCCAGAATGAGGAGATCGGCATTTTGTATCGCCAGCGATGCGCTCTTGGTCTCAGAAATAGACACGAGCGTGATCGGACTTGGGCTCACCGGACCATAACGTTCCGATCCTGTGTGTAAAAGTTGCTTGATAGTTTGCAGTGCCTCTTGATGCCCAACACACGCTATGTTGACTGGTTTCTCGGCCTCATCACGTATTGCAGTAACATCAACTTCTCGTAGGGTGGTCCATATATTTTGAAAATCATTCCACTTTGGCACGTATTCACCTCACCGTATGTTATAACGTACGGCTATACGTTCTACTACATTCTACACTCAAGCACGTTATGACCGACACTCTTTTTGTCTATTGGTTTGTTGTTGATAGCGTTGAAATAACCAGCATAAGAACGTATTGCGTTTGCATTATAGCATGGCCTCAAGAAGTGCGATTCTGATGATAACCTGACATACTTTCAAGGGTTAGAACGATGGACTAAGGGGGACATCTTTCAGAAGCATAAACTTTTGTAACTTTACCTAAATACCCAGAGGGGGTATAATGCTATGTCACACCGTGTGTTATATCTGCGCTTATGTAGGTAGATTGCCCCAGGTTTATACTGCAATGTTGCAAGAACACGATATGTAGGGGGTTTTAACAGTACGGCTCATTCATACATTAGTGTAGCCGTGTATAGCGTATAGTGCACTTTTATAACGGAGGATAGTGTGAGCACGCAAAATAACAAAATTCGTGTAGCTATTATTGGCACTGGCAATTGTGCGTCATCTCTCGTACAAGGAGTCTACTTTTATCGTAATGCAAATGAAAGTGAAACGATTCCTGGTTTGATGCATGTGAATCTTGGTGGGTATCATATTCGTGACATTGAATTTTCTACTGCTTTCGATGTGACGAACATGAAAGTTGGGTACGATCTCGCTGAAGCGCTTTTTGCTGAACCGAACAATACCGTTCGTTTCGCAGAAGTGCCACATACGGGAGTCATTGTTGAACGTGGTCCGACGCTTGATGGGTTGGGTAAATATGTGCAAGGTGTGGCACGCGAGTCTGACCAACCTGTGGCAGACGTAACCCGTATTCTGCGCGAAACAAAAACGGATGTGGTGATAAATTATCTGCCGGTTGGTTCAGAAGATGCAACCAAATGGTATGCCGAACGTGTGATGGAAGCCGGATGTGCTATGGTCAATTGTGTCCCGGTCTTTTTGGCATCGCATCCAGAGTGGCAGCAGCGTTTTGTTGATAGTGGTGTGCCGATTGTTGGTGATGATATTAAAAGCCAGGTTGGTGCCACGATTGTCCATCGTGTTTTAACCAACTTGTTTCGTGATAGAGGAGTCCAGGTTGATCGCACCTATCAACTGAACTTTGGTGGCAACATGGATTTCTACAATATGTTAGAGCGTGATCGCCTGGAGTCAAAGAAAATCTCAAAGACCAATGCCGTTACCAGTCAGATGGATGTACCGTTGGACGAGATAAATGTGCATGTAGGGCCAAGTGATTATGTGCCATGGTTGACAGATCGGAAGTGGTGTCATATTCGTATGGAAGGGACATCCTTTGGGAATGTGCCGTTGAATCTCGAACTCAAGCTTGAAGTCTGGGATAGCCCCAACTCAGCGGGGGTCGTGATCGACGCGTTACGGTGTGCCAAACTCGCACTTGATCGTGGGATTGCTGGTCCACTCGCAGCCCCTTCGGCCTATCTGATGAAGACGCCACCGCAGCAGTATACCGACGATGAGGCTCATCGATTGTTGGAAGATTTTATCAACAACGATCAAACGACGCATAGATAATCGGAATACGCTGGAGAAAACTATCCAGGGATTATGTTCGTAGAACGTCATGCACCTGCGTTTGTGCATGACGTTTTTATGACATAGATTGCGTCTCGTTTCGTGATAGTTATGCTAGAAAGAATAGTATCGTGGAAAAAGCAGTTATTTGGGGTGTTACCGGTGGTATTGGTCGCGCCATCGCACAACAATTGTTAAGTGAAGGATGGCAGGTGCTAGGCATCGCACGCGATCCGAGCAACCTTTCAGATCTGGATATACCAACCTATGCCGCTGATTTTGCACGAGATACAGATGTTGCTGCTGCATCGTTATGGATTGCCCAGGAGGTCGGTGAGGTGAATCTCTGGGTCTATGCGGCTGGCGACATTCTTGCCCAGACACTATCCGAAATGACTATGGAAGAATGGACACGTTTATTTAACGCCAATACAGTCGGCGCACATCTTGCTGTCCAACACTCACTGCCAACCATCGCTACCCGTGGACAACTAGTGTTTATTGGCGCCTATGTGGATCGTATCACCTTGCCTCGTTTGGGCGCCTACGCTGCTGCGAAGGCTGCACTTGAGGCCTACACAAAAGTGCTGACGAAAGAGGTACGTGATCGGCGCATTACACTGCTGCGTGTTGGTGCTGTCGAGACGCCGCTCTGGGATAAAGTACCGTTCAATCCGCCGCGCAATGGTTTGTTGGCTCCTATTGATGTTGCCAATGCAATTCTGCAAGCCTACAAAGACGGGCATAAAGGAGTGCTCGATCTGTAGAACGGGCTGAGTTAGTGGCCAATTGATTATCCTGCCGTTTGTGCAACCCAATCAAGATACGAGGCTAGTTTTCCATTGTAGTATACGTGGACGACCTGGTTGTGTGTGATACGTGCGACAGCATCCCACACTTCTTCATCGTCGACGCTGTGGACGACCAACATCCCACGTTCAGGGGCAAACTCGTCTTCACCCGGTGGAATGACGAAAGCAAGCCACTCTTCAGGGTAGCGCTGCTCGACATGAGCAATAAGTTCAACATTGTCGCGCTCTTCCATAGCCGTGTAGGGGCACCCACACTCACAGTTGACACCACAACTGTCGTGTGTGCCACAGGCAGCTTGAACGCCTCCGTGCTCGGCAGATGTCAGATTGATCATCACTGGCATAACAGAAGTTCCTCATATAAAAAACGAAGAGTCGATCAGAAAACGTCGACTCTTCGTCTATCGTATTGCCTGTTAAATATGAATAGCTGCACCTTCGGCAGCCGCGTGTTGAGCCTCGCCCAGTGCTTCATACAATGTGGGGTGGGCATGGATTGTTCGCATTAGCGACTCGCTGGTTGCTTCGTGGGAGAGTGCTACTCCACCTTCGGCGATAATCTCTGTTGCCCGTGGCCCGATAATATGGATCCCGAGCACCTCATCATATTTGGCGTCAGCGACGATTTTTACGAAACCACCACTCTGTGCGAGAATGGTCGCCTTGCCATTGGCAGAGAAAGGAAACTTCCCTACTTTGACATCATAGCCACGTTCACGGGCCTGGGCCTCCGTAAGGCCAACATGGGCAATCTCGGGTGCACAATAGGTACAGGCCACAATCTTTTCGTAGTCGATGGGTGTTGGGGTATGTCCGGCGATGTGTTCAGCGGCAAGGATGGCTTCAGCCGAAGCCTTATGCGCCAGCCATGGTGATGTTGATGCACAGTCACCAATAGCATAGACGGTGTCAGCAGTGGTTTGCATCATACTGTTGACTTTGACATAGCCACGCTGATCGATTTCAACCTGAGCAGACTCCAGGCCAAGATCGGAGGTGTTCGGAATCCACGCGCCCAGACCAAGCAGCATGCGCTCGGCAGTGACCTTTTGCTCTTTGCCATCAGCGTCGGTAAAAGTTGCCACGACCTGTGTTTCGCTGCGATCAACGCTTGATACTTTTGCGCCAGTGAACATGTTGATACCACGTTTTTTGAACGAACGGGTCAACTCAGCACTGACCTCCTCGTCCTCGCCTGGCACGATCCGTGGCAATGCCTCGATGATCGTAACCTCACTGCCGAAGGAGCGGAACATGGATGAGAATTCAACACCGATAGCACCCGCACCAACGACAATCAATGACTTAGGTATTTCTTTGAGTTCCATTGCGCCAGTCGATGAGAGAATACGATCTTCATCGTATGCAGCGCCAATCTGCGGGAGATCGCGCGGTCGCCCACCAACGGCAATGATGATGTTTTTGGTCTCAATTGTGGTTTGTTTGCCACTCTCATCAGTGACCTGAACACTGTTGCGACCAGTTACTTTACCAAAACCATTGTGAACATCAATCTTATTTTTTTTCATTAGGAAACCGACACCGCCGGTCATTTTTTTTACAACCTGATCTTTATTTCTGAGTGCTGCTTTCCAGTCAAGCGATATGTCTTTTGCGATGATGCCGAAACGCTTGGCTTCCTGCATTTCGTCGAACAGTTCTGCTGTATGTAAAAGAGCTTTGGTTGGAATACATCCCACATTGAGACATACCCCGCCCATATATTGTCGCTCTACAATCGCTGTTTTGAGCCCGAGTTGTGCAGCACGGATAGCTGCTACATAGCCACCAGGGCCTGCACCAATGACTGTAACATCATATTGATTTGTATTACTCACAAGTATTGAACCTTTCTGCACGATACGCTGCCGGGAGTTTTATTGTACCATATACCACATATTATGGGGGTATGCGAAGAGCATGTATCCTATTATATTGGTATGATGGGGGATGCTGTGAGCGAAGCATCCCAGATGTGCAGCAGATGATTAAAATAATACTTTGACTTGCGTAGTACTTCGTACAGCGTTTGTCAAAAGTTGATATATCTCAGGACCCATTGTAGGAATTGAAGGCTACAATCAACATCAATCGCACTGTTTCACGACTCACCGATGGCGACTAACACGCCATTTATATTGCGGATGCGGGCAACACGTTTTCTCCAGGGTTGTGCTTCCGGTGGATTGATACTTACCGCACCTGGTTCTAAAGCTTTCTGGTACATGGTTTGCAGATAGGGTACGCTGATGGCAATGTGCATCCCAGATGGTAGCTCCGCCAGCGAGTTTTCTGCAAAATTGTCGTACTTGCTACGTTCCAAAGCATTCGCATTGAATGCGAGCGTTGTGGTTCCGGTGAGCAGTTCGATATACTGCCCATCCTCAGTCACGAATTTCGTTTTGAGACCAAAGACCGCATGATACCACGCGACGGTCTGAGTGACATCAGTTACGTGGATCATTGTGTGGGAGAGGATTGGTGCGTCAGTATGCTGGTAGTTGAGTGGTTATGCTCCAAGCGCTGCACGAATCACCACAATCTGTTCCTCTTGAGCGCGTTGGGCAATTGTTGCACAATGATCAGGTTGTTCCTGGTGGTGTTTTTGTATGTATAGGCATCATCAGGTGCGTAGAAGACGTGGTTTATAATTGAGTGAATGTTTGTTGTATTGAGAACGTGCATGCACATCGACATGCAACACTATAGCATTAGCCTCTGAATAGCGCAAACTGTTCTATTAGCATAATGCTAAACTGAAGTTGTGCGGAGGTTGATATGCTCTAGTGCAAAAGCGATTCCGTCCTGTAGCGTTCCACGAGTCAGGATGTTATTCAGTTCAATGCCTAGTTGTACGAGCGTTTGTGCTATCTGGGGCTGAATACCGGTCATCATCACCTGTGCACCTAATAATTTGACAGCTTGTGCGGCGCGTATAATCGTATTGGCGATATAGGTGTCAACCAACTGTACTCCGGTAATATCGAGAATAACGAGTTCTGCTTGGTGTTCAGCGACGCCGATGAGGAGTGTTTCCATGATAAATTGTGCACGTACATGGTCTATGGCACCAATTAATGGCATCAGAATAACCCGATCGGTCAGCGGGATCAGCGGTGTCGAGAGTTCGCGGATCGCTGCTTGTTGGGCATCAATAACTTGTTGTTGGAGTGCGCTACGTTCTGTTTCGGCATTTCGTTGTTGGATGGCTGTTCCAATCAGATTAGCCGCCATTTTGAGCACTTCAAGTTCAGAGTCGTGCCATGCTCGTTCCCGGATACATTCATCAAAACCGATAAGTCCCCACCATTCTGCACCAACAAAAATAGGGACAATGACAATGGAAAGAATATCCTGAGGCTCCAGAATAGCACGTTCGGCAGGAGAGAAATTCCGCACATTACCAACTACTATCTTTCGTGCTCTCAATGCTTCAGACCAACGTGTGAAACCAGCATCTTCATATGATAGTTCCTGCAATTCAGGATTATCGATTTCAGGTTTGATGCCTGGCATGACCCATTCATAACGTTGACTCATAACCAGGTTATCAGTTATATAGTGATTTTCAAATATATAGATACGGCTCACGTGGGTTGCGCCACCCAGTTGCTCAAGGACAAGAGGAATACTTTGCTCAAGTGGTTTATCACCAAGTAGTAACTCACCGGTAAAACCGACTGCCTGGAGAATAGACTCACGGCTCTGCAGAGCTTCCTCATTGTGCTTACGGCTGGTGATATCGATGGCAATCCCCACTACACGATAAACCTGTCCTTCGTCATTATAAATAGGTACCGCTCGATCCTCAACCCAGCGAATACTACCATCTGGCTGCACAACGCGATATTCTTCCTCGTAAGTGCCTTGAATCTGTTTAGGAAATGCCTGGATAACGCGCTCCCGATCTTCAGGATGAATAGCATCCAGAAATGATGTTGGCTCACTATAGAGGCTTTCACAGGTTCGCCCCCAGACCTGCTCGTAGGCTGGACTAATATACATCATCTGCTGTTTTGCCGGATCAGTCATCCAAAAAACTTCTTTAATGTGTTCTGCCATCTGGCGAAACCGAATGTCATTATCGATCTTTTGAACATGTTGCGTGGTTAATGGTGTGTTTAGGGTATGTCGACGCAACTCAAGTTGAGCCATAACCTGATGCCCAAGTGTACGTAAAGCCACAATGGTAGTTGGTGGCAGTTCACGCGGTTTGTAGTCCATCACACTAAGTGTACCGATCATTGCACCTTGAGGTGTGATAAGAGGGACACCAGCATAGAAGCGAATGTACGGTTCCTTTACCACTAGGGGGAGTGTGGCAAAGTGCTCATCCTGGATTGTATCAGGAACAATCAGGTTATGTATTGTTCCAATGGTATGTGTACAGAATGACTGTTCTCTTGGAAAAGTTATATTATCAATGCCTACTCGGGCTTTGATCCACTGGCGCTCTGTATCGATAAAACTAATCAATGCAATGGGAGCATCGCAGATCTGAGCTGCAAGATTTACCAGCTCGTCAAACGTGTTTTCTGGTGGTGTATCCAGAATACGGTATTGCTGGAGCTCGTTAAGGCGATGTGCCTCGTTATCTGAGACAGATGTGCTCATATGATTGTATCTCTCAAGATGGCATTATGATTAACTATGAACCATACATAGAGTCATTTTAATCCAGACACATATAATACCATAAATGTTTGGAATGAGTTAATTTTTAGTATTGAGTTGTTGTTCTACCAAAACAAGGAGCAACTAATAATGACGGATTTATAGGAATGTTCTAAGATCCTGTGCAAATTGCTGGGGGCGTTCCCAGTGTAGTGCATGCCCAGTATCAGAGTATATTTTTAATGTTGCCTGAGGGATCAGTGCTGCGAGTTGATCCTGCTCTTCGCGGAAAAAAATCGTATCTTCAGTACCCCAGAAAATGAGCGTTGGCATAGTAAGTTGATGGAGTTGGTCTGCATAGTTGCATTCCATCAGCCCTGAAAGTGCATCTTTCCACACGCGCGCAGGAAGTTTGAGACTCTCAGAGACAATCGTTTCCAGAAATTCTTTTGGGACCTCGTGATAAATCGTACTCTTTTGAAAATCCTCAACAAATTCCGATGGAACGGGATCATCAAGTGTTTTCACGAAGTCGTGAAGTTCTGTTATGCCTTCATTTACGGCTGTCGTTGCCGATCCAATGAGCATCAATCGTTTAACTCGTTGAGGGTGGCTCAGTGCCACACCTTGTGCAATAAAGCTCCCCATGGAATGGCCAGCAATAGTAGCCTCAGCGATACCAAGAGCATCCATAAATGCCACAACGTCGTTGGCCAAATCGTTCATCGTGTAACAACACGTTGGTCGGCCAGAGTTGCCGTGTCCACGTTGATCAAATGCATAAGCGTGATATGTTGGTGGTAACAGAGGGAGCACGCGACTAAACGAATACCAAGAGTCTGAATATCCGTGGAGAAAAATAATTGGCTCGCCGGATGGGTCGCCCTGTTCAGCATAATGGACCTCTAGCCCTGTTGCAAGTTGTGTCGTGCCAAACCGTGATTGAACGGATTCATGTTGCATGCCACATGTCCTCTACTACTAAAATTGCCAATACATGACGAGGTGCTGTTCAGTTGATATATAGAATGTTACTTTTGTGTCTGCACATTCTACTATACCACCATTTAATCTTCCAAATAGACGGTGCGTTGTCGCTGTCGTTGAACGGTCAATTGCGTAACATCAGGGCGGGCGTAGTGGCCAGCCGGATCGAAGTTCTGGCGCTCTTCACGCACGCGTCGATGGTTGAGAACGGCAGTAATAAGTCGTTCTTCGTGGAGTACTGGCTCAACAACCCATGTACCGTCAGGCCCGGCAATGCCTGAACCTCCGTTTGCCACGATGTCCGGCATTGTGGCAAGCATAGCTTCCTGATGTGGCACGGTAGGAGGTACGTCGGCAGTGCGGAACAGGCCAGATGTGGAGAGGACATAGGAGCGTGCTTCCATCGCGAGGAAACGTGTACAGTCTTGCGTATTTTGGAGACCACCAGGCCAGACCGCCACGTGTAGGTCTTCTCCCTGACCATACAGTGCTGCCCGTGCTAAGGGCATCCAGTTCTCCCAGCAGTTGAGGCCACCTAGTGTAAAAGGCCCGAGGGGATGGACACGCAAGCCATGCCCATCGCCAGGTGCCCAACTCAAACGCTCCTCATATGTTGGCATGAGCTTGCGATGGACAGAACTGATCTGGCCCTGTGCATCAATATAGACCAGCGCGGCATAAAGACTGTGTCCACCACGGTCGGGAGCCCGTTCAACACACCCGAGCATAATGGCAATCTGCCTTTGGTTGGCGATGCTACATAGCGGTTGCAGATGACCTGACTCGATAGACACGGCTTGCTGCATATAATGGGCATGAATTTCTTTTTGCATTGGTGCATTGAATTCTGCCCCGCCAGTATAGGAAAGCCAAAACGGATATCCTGGCACTAATGCTTCGCCAAAGGTCACAAGTTGACAGCCCTTTTCTGCCGCCATGTGGACATATTCAGCGATTTTTGCTACAGTCTTTGTGCGATCAAGCCAGATCGGGGCAATTTGAGCAATCGCGATGATGATTTCCTCGGATGATTGAGGTACAGGCATAGCAATATCTCCATATATGATGTGTGCAACTTTACTGATGAGGTAGCCGTATATATTAGATGTGGAATGTTTAGTGCAAGTATTATAGTATACAAGATGTTGTTGCTAAGGAGAACCGCATGGCTGATACGAGTATAATCGCGCCACTTTTGTTCAATTTGCTCACACAAACACCACTCTTTCTCGTATGGGGTGTGGGTCTGGTAGTGGCGTTCCTGCGTTGGCAACGGCATCCACGAGTCTCGTTGCTGTTGGTTATCGCTCTTATTGGGTTAGGGCTTGATGCTATTATTGGTACATCATTGAGTATCTGGCTCCCTATAGCTCATATGCAATCAGGCTGGAACGTTGAACAACTTGGCTGGATGATGGGATCGGTAAGTGTGTTACGTGTGTTGTTTGGCTCGGTTCTCTGGGGACTGATTCTTGTGGCTGTGTTTAGTGGACGTCAAGTGCAACCCAATGTAAGTGTTTATGAAAAGGCATAAATTGCAGGTGAGCTTTTTGATACATCGTTTATGGTCTTCTGCCCGTATATAATTGGGGTTCTGTATAAAGAAAGTTGGATGAAAAGTGAAGATATGGAATATTCAATCTCTGGCGAAATTGCACAACAAGTACGTTTAGATTTTACGCCCAACGAATTTGTCTGGGCCAGTGGTGGTTCTTTAATGGCCTATTCGAGTGGTATAAAGTGGGAATTACGTGTTCCTGGTGGTCTGGGTGGAGCAGTGCGCCGTTCATTTTCTGGAGAAGGTGTGTCATTAAATTATTTACAGACAGATCAAGCTGAACAGTATGCATTATTGGCAGCTAATTCACCTGGACACGTAACCATGTGGGATCTGGCTGATGGCCCGGTGTTGACGACACGCGGTTCATTTCTGGCCGCATGGGGGGAAGATGTTGACATTACTGTGGTGGTTGCACAGCGGGCAGGGGCAGCGATGTTCGGGGGTGCTGGACTATTTCTACAGCAGATTTCAGGGCAGGGAACGGTCCTTATCCATGGGAGTGGCGATTTTTATGAACGCCGCCTGGCTGCGAACGAGCAGTTACTTGTCAGTACGGGCAACTTAGCTGCTTTTGCTCAAAGTATTGATTACGATATACAAAGTGTGGGTGGCCTACGCAAAATGATGTTCGGGGGAGAGGGTGTGTTTATGACTCGTCTGACAGGTCCAGGGCGGGTATTACTGCAAACACTCAAACGCAATTTTAGTCCTACACAATAAAGGTGCATCTGGAAATAGTATGTACTGGCGATTACTCCTTGTGTGTGTCAGTATCCTGTTGTTGCTGGTAGGTTGGGGGTTCCGCGCTGAGTTGCTTCCTGCGATACAGCAGATGTTCAGTGCCGACTCAATGAACGCAGTGGCCGATTATCTCCGTGGCTTTGGCATATGGACGTTGGTGGTCAGTCTGATTATGATGGTTCTCCAGGCAGTTATCGCACCTCTGCCGAGTACGCTGATTATCGGCGCAAATGGTGTTATCTTCGGTGTTTGGCAAGGGGTACTACTCTCCTGGTTTGGCGTGTTAGCCGGGGCGTCAGTCAGCTACTGGCTGGCTCGTTGGTTAGGACGCGAATTTATCGTGCGTTGGTTTGGCAATACGCATCTCCAACAGGTAGATCGGATGAGTGACACCGATGGCTTCTGGATTGTGTTGATGGCTCGGTTGATTCCTATCATTTCGCTGGATGTTATTAGTTACCTGGCTGGTCTGAGCCGTATGGAGTATTGGCGTTTCCTCATAGCATCTGCCATTGGCATGTTTCCCAGTGTGATTGTCTATACGATCATCGCGCACGATCTCGCGTTAGCACAACTCTCTATCTGGCGTATTTCGATTCTGGGTATTCTGGCCATTGTGGTATACGCAAGCTGGCGTTGGTGGCAATGGCGACAACAAAAACTATCTTGAGTATGTAAGATCAAAAGGAACACTTATGGCAGGATGGCGTAAAACGCTTGCATCAATTGCAATAAATGCAGAAGAACAGTTTGATGTACTGAAAGAACGGCTTCGCAAGCGTCTGGGTAATGATCCTCTGCATATTGTTGTGTATCAGGGTTTTGCCATATCAGAGCAGTTCTTCTTACGTGGGCGTGTTGTGGAAAATTCAGGCGTTCGTGCAGCCCGTGATAATGACACCATCTGGGATAACCTTGCCAATATGTATCGTCGTTTTGAAAGTGATGAAATCCCTGATGCACGGGTGGCGGTATGTTTTCAAGATACTATTCAAGAGGCTGTGACTGATCAGGAAGGCTTTTTCGATGTGGTATTTACGCTGCCGCATCCTGTCGATGAGAACCTTACATACTTTGAAGTAGACGTCACATTGCTCGAGCCGCTTCCTTCTGATGGAGTGCCGGTGAGTGCTACCGGAAGAGTCTACATGCTCTCACCACAGGCACAGTTTGGGGTTATTAGTGATATTGATGATACGATTGTGCGAACGGATGCGACTAATCTGTTACGCATGGCACGAACCGTCTTTCTTGGGAATGCACGAACACGGTTGCCTTTCAGCGGGGTAACTGCGTTCTATCAAGCATTACAGAAAGGCTCTGGAAACATGAGTATCAATCCCTTTTTCTATGTTTCCAGTAGCCCGTGGAACCTGTATGATATGCTTGTTGATTTCTTCGATTTGCAGGATTTACCGAAAGGTCTCTTACTTCTGCGAGACTGGGGGCTTTCTCGGGAGGACCAACTGCCAACCAAACATCTGGAGTACAAGTTGTCGCGAGTCTGTGAGATTTTGGAAGATTTCCCAGGTTTACCTTTTCTGCTGATTGGTGATAGTGGTCAGGAAGATCCCGAGATTTATCGTGAGGCTGTACAGCGATATCCTGGCCGTATACGCGCGATCTACATTCGAGATGTGCTGGAACGGGCCAGTCGGCGTGCAGATATCGAACGTATCGCTCACGAGACAGGTGCGGCTGGTGTACCAATGCTCCTCGTCAAGGATACCCTGGAAGCAGCGCACCATGCGGTCAGTCAAGGCTGGATTGATCCGGCTTGCCTTATGGAAATTGCCGAAAACAAAGAAAGTGATGAAGCACCACCGGGAACTGTTGAACGTATATTATCCAATTAAAGTTACTATCGTTTATACTCTATGTCACAACCACAAGAGTTTTGTTAAACCGAAAGGCTGCCAGTATGACGGAAGCGACTCGCCGTTTCATATATCCAAACACACCACAGGTTGATGTTGTTGATACCTATCATGGCACCACTATACGTGATCCTTATCGGTGGTTGGAAGATGATAGATCTGCTGATACACAAGGATGGATTGCCGAACAGAATAATCGCACGCGCGCCTTCCTTGATGATATTGCGGCTCGTGAGTCTATCAAAGCGCGTCTGACCAAGATATGGGACTATCCCAAATACTCAGTACCCTATAAACGGAGTGGTCGCTACTTTTTTGCAAAAAACGATGGCTTACAAAATCAGGCCATCCTCTATCAACAGTCATACTTGGATGCGGAAGCTGCAGTGGTTTTGGACCCCAACACATTGAGTACTGATGGCACCGCTGCATTGACCAGCCAATCAATCAGCAAGGATGGCATACTCCTGGCATATGGTATTTCACGCCACGGGAGCGATTGGCAAGAACTACGTATTCGTGACATTAATACTGGTAAAGAATATGACGATGTCATCCGATGGTGTAAGTTTGCCCAGGCAGCCTGGAAGTCCGACAATTCAGGCTTTTTCTATCGACGCTTCCCTGAACCGGGAACTGTTCCAGAGGAAGAGCAAACCTTCCACAGTAAGATTTACTGGCATGCGTTAGGCACCCCACAAGCATCTGATCAACTCATCTATGAGCGACCAGATGCCAAAGAGCTTGATTTTACTCCCATGGTGAGTGAAGATGGCCAGTATCTTATTCTGTACATTCATCGGGGGACCGACCCACAGAATCGTATCTACTACCGACCTGTCGAAAGTGATGAGCCGTTGATGCCATTACTTGATGATTTAGATGCGCGCTATCTCTTTATCGACAATATCGGAACCACCTTTTACTTCTTGACCAATCTGGACGCGCCACGTAGTCGTATCATTGCCATTGATATCGATCACCCGGAGCGCTCATATTGGCGTGAAATTATTCCACAATAGGACGATCCTATTTCCTTTGTCACGATGGCGAATAACCGCTTTGTGGTGGCCTATCTGCACGATGTTCATCATCAACTGATGCTCTATCATCCTGATGGCACCCTGGATTGTGAGATCGTATTACCATCGCTTGGCTCAATCACAGGGCTCTCAGGCCACCGTACCGACGACGAATTACTCTTTAACTTTGAGTCGTTTCTCGCACCGCCCACGACCTTTCGTTACGATTTTGCCACAGGCACTCTGTCAATGTTCCGCACCACGCCCGTCAATATTGATCTGGATGCCTATGAGACCAGGCAAGTATTTTACACATCGCAGGATGGCACGCGTGTACCCATGTTTATTACCCACAAAAAAGACTTGCAGTTAGATGGCACCAATCCGGTGTTGCTCTATGGCTATGGTGGGTTTAACAATAGTTTGTTGCCATTCTTTGCCACCTCACGGCTCATGTGGTTAGAGCTTGGCGGTGTATACGCTGTGGCGAATCTGCGTGGTGGCAGCGAATATGGTGAGACATGGCATCAAGCAGGCATGTTGGAGCGCAAACAGAATGTCTTCGACGATTTTATTGCTGCTGCCGAATGGTTGATCGATACAGGCTATACCAACTCAAAGCGGCTCGCGATTATGGGTGGGAGCAATGGCGGTTTGCTCGTGGCTGCATGTATGATACAGCGACCTGAGTTGTTTGGGGCCGTTATTTGTCAGGTGCCGGTTATTGATATGCTGCGTTACCACAGATTTACCATAGGGCGATACTGGACAGGTGAGTATGGCAATGCAGAGGAGAATCCTGACCATTTCCAATTTCTCCATGTCTATTCGCCCTTGCACAACGTCAAAGCAGGAACGACTTATCCACCGACATTGATTGCGACAGCAGACACCGATGATCGGGTGGTACCGGGGCATGCTCGTAAATTTGTCGCTACACTTCAGGCGGCTGACTCTGGCTATCATCCCATGCTGTTACGAGTCGAGATGCAAGCGGGTCACGGACTGGGTAAACCAACCACCAAGCTTATCGACGAATTAAGTGATATGTATGCCTTTTTGGTGTGGGTGTTTGATATTGTCTGATGCCGATAGAAGATGGACTCAATGACTTTAATTATTCCGGTTGGATGGCAGGACCAGCTTGTCGACGAAATACAGAAACCATACTTTCAAAAACTCCAGCAATTTGTTGATAGTGAGCGGCAACAGCATACTATATTCCCACCCGAGGAACAGGTCTTTGCTGCGCTTGACATAACGCCACTTGATCGCGTCAATGTACTCATCCTGGGGCAAGATCCCTATCACGATGTTGGTCAGGCCCATGGTCTTTGTTTCTCTGTGCAGCCAGGCATCAAGACCCCGCCATCGCTGGTGAATATCTACAAAGAGCTTGCCAGTGATGTTGGCTTTCGCATACCCAACCACGGGTATCTGACCCCCTGGGCGGAACAGGGTATCCTCATGCTCAACGCAGTACTGACGGTGCGTGTGCACACAGCGAATTCCCATAAAAACAAAGGCTGGGAAACCTTCACCGACGCTATTATTGAGAAAGTGAATGAAAAAGAAAGTCCAGTGGTGTTTGTCCTTTGGGGAGCGTATGCCCAGAAGAAAGTGAAATTGATAGACGCCCAGCGACATGTCATCATTCAGTCGGCGCACCCATCGCCTCTTTCGGCACGCAATGGGTTTTTTGGTAGCCGCCCTTTCTCTGCTATCAATACCGCACTCCGCAACGCTGACAAACCTGAGATTGACTGGCAGCTTTCCGATCTGTAAGTCGAATACTGGGAAAATGGCTGGAAAAAGACCTGATCCGCATTTATAGCCCCGGATCAGGTCTGGGTATAGTTGCATAACCATGCAGCAGTGGTTTGGATTAGGTGACAACGGTGTCTATCGTGCTTGTAGTGACCGCGACCTGTGGTGGATGCTCAAGGTGTTTTTTCACCTTGCACTGTTCAACGGCGCGTAACAACGCTGCCGTGTACTTCACCGGAAAGTCTGCCGGGAGGTGAATTTCCAATGTAATAGCACGTACCATCCCTGTCTCCGAGTCAGTGTCCATGTGTTGCGTCATCCGCAGCCCTTCGGTCGAAATATTGCGCTGACGGCAGAAATTCAAAGCGTATATCCCGGTGCATGTGCCAAGTGCGGCCAGAAACACATCAAACGGTGAGGCAGCACTATCTGCTCCTCCCCCATTCACTGGTTGATCGGTTGCTACCACATGTGAGCCAATCTGTGCGTCGACACGAGCACCGCCGGGAAACGTAATCTGTATGTCCATTCGTGATAACCTTTCTGAGAACTACGTCTTTGTATGATGATCTGAAAAATGGAGATTATCAGCACAGATCTTGCATACTATCTCTTGTATAATTATAGTGTATGAGAATTGCTTTGTAGAAAACATCATGAGACGTGCTGTGGTGATTCGATAACCAGTCCCATAACCATTATTTTCACGAAGACTGATCGTATTTCTCTGCTATACTCACAAGATATATGGGCGTTAGCCTTAGCATTCAGGAGATCACAATTGTGAAAAACAATCGCACACCTCAGATCATCCGCGCCGTTATTGCCATTTTAGTTGGGGGCGTCTATCTGCTTAATCCCACCGGCGGAACCCTCGAACTTATTCCTGATCTCATCCCGTTGGCGGGAAATCTGGATGAAGCAGCAGCAACGGCTTTATTAATCTATGGTATTAACGAGTTGCGTGGGGGACGCTCAGAGACGATCATTGATCAAAAGCCCTAACATTAGGAGTATGGAGCGAATATATTTCGTATAGTTAGTCCATTTTCCATTACAATGCTATAAACGGTCTATCAGACTAACAGTAGTTCAATACCGCGCCGTTCGATGGCTTGCGCTACCTCCTCGGGTAAATTTGTGTCGCTCACAATCGTATGGATGGCGTCAAATGGTACCACCTTACTGAAGCCAGTGCGCTTCCATTTGCTAGAGTCGGCCAGGAGGATGACCTGTCGAGCAGCGCGGACCATCGCCCGTTTCACCTGGGCAATTTCCATTGAGGTATCGGTTATCCCAACCTCGTTATCAATGGATTGTGCTGCCAGAAACACCTTTTGGACGACAAGACCAGCAAGATTCTGCTCGACCAAAGGACCTAATGTGCTAAATGTTTTGTAGTTCATAGCCCCGCCCAGCAAAAGCACATGGATGTCAGTCAGACTCCCCATCTCAGCAGCCACATTCAGTGCATTAGTAATGATGGTCAATGTATCCAGGGATGCCAGATGTTTGATCATTGCTACTGCTGTGCTACTGCTGTTGTCCCAGCATCCAACATAATGGTATCCCCGGAAGCAACAAATTGACTTGCTGCTTGCCCAATACGCCTTTTCTCCTCTCGATGTAATTCAGTGCGTTGTTCAAAAGCAATAAGCATGCTGTTGTTTTGGTTATTAATCACCGCACCACCTCGGTCGCGGACGACGAGCCCTTCTTTTTCAAGTTGTGCAAGATTACTTCGAATGGTTACTTCCGAAACTTGAAAGCGATCAGCCAACTCAGGCACGCGAACCACCCCTTCCTGACGTATTAAGTCAATTATTTGTGTCCTGCGATCCAACATGAGCGGTGTTTTCGTTCGCTTACTTTCTTTTTCAAGATTGATAGGTGTATTCATGTTTACGCATCTAACAGGATATCTTATTAGTTTCTTAAGGGATTGTATAGCTCAATCAACGAAGTCTTTTGATTACAGAGTATATTACCTATAGCAAGGCCAAAATCTTGTCTTGATAATACAAGAGTGTTTATGGCAAGTCAAGGAAAGTAAGCGGATATGTCCATCTTTTATGAGAGATCATGTTTTTATCGAAATTGAACGAAAGTTAAGGTTGGGAAAATAAAAGTTCTTGATATAATATGTAAATCAAAGAAAGCACAAAGGAGGCTGTCTATGACACGCATTGTTGCGGTCACCGCGTGCCCCACTGGTGTTGCACACACAATCATGGTGGCAGAGGCATTACGCAAGACTGCTAAAACCATGGGCCATGAGATCATGGTTGAAACACAGGGCGCCGACGATGCAAAGAATGTTTTGTCCGATCAGGTGCTCGCTGACGCAGCAGTTGTCATTTTAGTTACTGATATTCAAGTGGACAGAACACGTTTTAAGAACAAGCCCATTTACCAAACGCGTACCAGCGAAACGATTCGTCATACCCATGACGTTATCAATGACGCGCTCGAACTGGTCAGCACAACCGCTCCTGTTATTGATACCTTTACTAAGCAAAGTACTACCCCTCAAATCGCCCCTTCAGCGGAGGCTGGCAAACAGCTAGTTGGTATTACATCTTGTCCTACTGGTATCGCACATACGTTTATGGCGGCTGAGGCACTCCAGAAAGCAGCGAGAGCACTAGGTCATAGTATCAAAATAGAGACACAGGGTTCGGTCGGTTCGCAGAATTCCCTGACTGAGAATGACATTGCTCAAGCTTATGCAGCAGGCAAATGGGTGGGTGTTCGTGGCAGCATTGCCCATGATCCGCGTGGTGCCATTATTCTCGCTGGTTTGGGTGTAACCGAATTGAGTAGCAGCATTCCTGCTATTGCTGCTATCAAAGCCCGCCTACGACAGGTTTCATTTCCGCAGGCCCAGGCTATGGCCCAGAAAGCCCTTGCCTGTACCACCGCTACGAAAGTGTATCAGCTTCCATTGATCTAAGGGGGTTATGATGGGAGAAAAAGCCTCTCAACACGCTCAGGTTGAAGTTGTGACAGTCACACTTAATCCGGCGATTGATCAGACGGTGGTCATTCCACATTTTGCAGTAGGCCAGGTTAATCGTGTAGAGCATACTATGGTGCAACCAGGTGGTAAGGGTGTTAATGTTGCCACATTCCTGGCCGACTACGGTCATCAGGTAGGGGTCACCGGATTTTTAGGGCGAGCGAATGATGGCACATTTGAAAACCTTTTTCACGAGAAACGGATCAGAGATCAATTTGTACGCATTGCCGGACAGACACGTACAGGCATCAAGATTACTGATCCTGCACAACATCAAACCACAGATATAAACTTTCCTGGTCAACTGCCGACGGCCCTTGATGTGGAGAAGCTGTTTGCTCAACTTATGGTGTTTGAAAGTTCCTGAGTCGTTCTGGCAGGCAGTATTCCACCCGTAGTTGATCCGAGAATATACTGTGATCTCATTAATATACGCAAAGAGCAAGGCCGTACAGTTGTTTTGGATACTAGTGGTGTAGGATTACAGCACGCTGTTGGCGCTGCGCCCTATGTTATCAAACCCAATATTCACGAATTAGAGTTATTGGTTGGGCAATCGCTGCCGAACGAGACTGCCATTATGTCCGTAGCGCGTGAGTTGGTTGCGCGAGGGATACAGCTTGTGGTTGTTTCAATGGGTAAAGAAGGTGCCTATTTTGTGCATAACGATGCTACCGTGCTGGCTCGCCCACCTCAGGTCGTGGTCACAAGTACGGTAGGGGCAGGTGATGCGATGGTGGCTGGACTGGTGGCAGCACATTTGCGTGGTTTCGCCCTTGATGCATGTGCACGTCTGGCAACTGCCTTCTCGCTGGATCGGGTTACGTATACAGGAGTTGGTCTGGCTATACCAACATCGATCGAACAATTGATGGAAGCGGTGTATGTTGAAGAACGGACTAATCACTAATTAATTTTATGAGATGATCTGGCAACCGACCAACTTCGCAAAGGAAAGACTGGTCGGTTGCTGTTTGCTGGATTGGGTATCAAAATGCTAGTGGCAATGCCCGTAACCCGCGCAACGGACCAGGGTTCCATTGGAGCGTTTCGGGGGGTACACGCAGTTGCAGGTTTGGTAAACGGTGTAGTAGGATGTTGATAGCGATCTGCCCTTCCAGACGTGCAAGTGGTGCCCCTAAACAATAATGGACACCTTGGCCAAAGGCTAGATGGCGATTATCTTTGCGCTCAATGTCAAACTGTTCGGGCTTGTCAAAATACTGCGGATCACGGTTGGCAGCAGCAAGACTGACAGTGATAAGGTCACCTGTGTGGATAGTGGTGTTATGGAGTTGCAGTGGCTCTTTAGCCCACCGACGTACGCCGAGATCAACAGGTGCCCCATAGCGAAGCATTTCTTCGATAGCTGACTCGATGAGATGGGGGTGTTGCTGTAACTTTTTTAGTTGGTCTGGAAATTGAAGTAGTGCTAAAACACCATTTCCAATTAAATTCACGGTTGTTTCGTGTCCTGCAACGAGTAAAAGAATAACCATCGCGTACAATTCTTCCTGTGACAATTTGCTCCCCTCTTCTTCCACAGCAATCAAGCTACTTAGCAGATCATCTCCCGGTTGCAGGCGCCGTTGGGTAAAGAGTTGCTCCAGATATACAATAAAATCACTTTTTTGATTGTGTCCTGATGCTGCATCTAACGGCGTAGCGCCAACAATGACATTGGACCATTCGTGAAATTGGAGCCGATCTGAGTCAGGGACACCCAGCATTTCGCAGATGATGATAATGGGTAAGGGGAAGGCAAAATCATCAATTAAATCCATTTGCCCTTGAGGTTCTACGGTGCCTAATAGTTGATGGCTGATCTCGTCAATACGTCCTTGTAGCCCTTCGATCATTCGTGGCGTAAACACTTTGTGAACAAGGTTTCGTAATCGTGTGTGCTCCGGCGGATCGCATCCAACCATGCTGTGATCACTGAGTAGCTGTTGATCGATATTTTCCGTAATCTGATTAATTTGTTCAGAACTCATAAAGAGACTGCGATCAATACTAAATGTGTAATCTTTCAGGATATAGGCGGCGTCTTCGTAACGAGTGATGAGCCATGCCCTTTCCCCTCCAAAGGACGTCACCGGATACACCGGGGCGTGCTCGCGCAGCTGGGCATAGATCGGATAAGGGTTGGCATTAAAGTGTGGAGAAAACAACTCGAAGTTGGGAATGAGATTATGTTGTTCTGTCATGAAAAAACTCCTTACCTGATTAGCAAAACACTCTCTTTAACGGTTTCCTGCTCTGTAACAAAGTGTAACGTGGACAACGTGGTGATGCTAAAATGACCATACGATAGGGGATGTTAACTGTCAATAACCAAAATTCTATAGTCTGCTGCCTATGCAACAATCGAGGACCATATGTCGCATAAAATCACTAATCAGGACTTACGGATACGCCGGACACATAAACTTCTCCACGATGCGTTGCTTGCATTGATGTCGGAGAAAGAACTTGAGACGATCACCGTAAGTGAAATTGTTGATCGTGCCATGATCAATCGTGCCACATTCTATCGACACTATGAAGACAAATATCACCTGGTTCGCCAGTGTGTTCGTAATGTCTATGCGGAACTGCAGAAAGATCTGGTCCCAATCTCTACATATTCGCAAAAACCTGTGATAGATAGTGGGTTGTCTGCTGGTCTGAGTCTCTTCAAACATGTAGCGAATTACGCGTCATTCTACCGCGTCATGTTAGGACGCAAAGAGGTAACGGGGCTTGAACAACTCATGATTACTCACTTTGAGGTAACGGTAGAGCAACGGTTATTAGCATCCGACTATCATCAAATGCAAACGATCATACCGCTCGATCTTTTTCTGCGGTTTACGGCAACCGCGTTTCTGGGGGTGGTTCAGTGGTGGTTAGAGCACGAACAGCCTTATACGGTTGAGCAGATGGCACACTGGTTTGTACAGTTGGTTACTCCAGGTGCCTCTTCTTTGCTTGGTTTTGCAGACAAACCGTCCTAATGTGCTAACGAATGTATACTCTTTAACTGCAATTGAGCAATTTCAGGACAAACCTGCAATAACGTCAATGATCATGCTATACTGTTAAAAGCACAAAACACGCCGTACATGACACTCCGTTTGCGTGACCATACATTCCTCATGTGCTACCTTGCTGTGTTATAGAGGACACTTGATATGGTAGTGAGAGAGGAATGTACCTGAAACGCTTAACTGATGAAAAACACCTACGAGGATGTAGTCATTATGGAACATACACTTCCATTGACAGATGCATATCAGCGTTTGCTTGGTGAGTTGTGTCGTCGTATGGGCGCAGATCACGCTGAACTCTTGCTCTATATCGAGTCAGAACAGGTTGCGTGTATTGCAGCATCATATGATGAGACCGATCCAACCGATCGGTCTTATAATTGGGTTGATGTTCCGATTTGTGAGGGTACCCTTGAGGTCGGTCGTTTGCGTATGGCGTTTCTCCCTGATGTTCCTCTCCCTGGTCCAACTGAACAAAGCATGACTCAATCACTGGTGAATCTGGCAGCACTGCTTGTTGAAGAGCATCATCAGCTAACGTGGGGCCCACTCCGACAAGCTGGGCGTCGTATCCTGGCGGTAGCAGAAGAAGAGTTACAGCGGATTATTCTCGATATCCACGATGGACCGGTGCAGAAGTTGTTTGCGGCATCATCACAAATCGCGCTGCTCCAATCGCAGATTATTAAAGAAGATGAAACACTGCAACGTATAGTAATGCCAAAACTCGCGCAGCTTGGTGGATTGGTAGAGAGCGCCTTACAAGAAATTAAAACTTCCTTGAGCACTTTCCGACCGAGCGAGTTTCATCGTCGTGCGTTACCAGAAGTCGTGCGTGGGCTGATTCTGCAACATCAGTCACTGACGGGTAATAGTGTCGATCTTTATATCGAAGACGATGTGCCACCAGTGAGTCTTGCCACCAAAATCGCACTCTACCGTGTCTTGCAGGAAGGTCTTTCGAATGCCTATCGTCACGCTGGTGTTGATCGACACGAGGTACGCCTTGGTAGTCAGAGTGGTTGGGTGGTATTAGAAGTGATCGATCAAGGTCATGGGTTTATACCGCCACCGCTGGAAGGCCCCAGTGCAACTGAACGTGAGGAGCATATTGGTTTGCGGGGGATGCGCGAACGGATGCACCTGGTTGGTGGGCAATTACGGGTTTATAGTGAAGTTGGTCAGGGAACTCGTATTGTTGTAAAGGTACCAGGCGATGTCTGAACAAACTTCTTCCCCAATTCGAGTTGTGCTTGCCGATGATCATGCGCTTGTCGTTGAAGGTCTGCGTGGGTTGTTGGCATGTGAACCAGATATTGAGGTTATTGCTGCAGTAACTGATGGTGATATGTTGCTTTCCGTCTTACAGCGTGAACGACCGGATGTCATTGTGCTGGATCTCCAGATGCCCACACGTGATGGCTTTTCGTGTCTCGCAGCGATCCGGGAGTCCGATATTCCTGTGAAAGTGGTTATTCTTAGTGCTTTTGGTGATGGCGGCTCGCTTCAATCAGCATGGGAGTTGCATGCGGATGGGTTTGCGCTCAAGACCGACCCTCCCCGGCAAACAGTGTCGACAATTCGCAATGTCGCACATGGGCAGATCGTCTTTCCCCACGCCGTACGGCGCACCGTTACGCCCTCTGAATGGCAATCACAATTAGATCGGCTGACTGATCGAGAGCGTGACGTGTTGGTGTTATTGGCTGATGGTCTGACGAATGCACAGATTGCAGAACAGTTGGTCATACAGGAAAGCACAGTCAAATATCACCTACAAAATGTTTTTCAAAAATTAGGGGTTGCGAATCGTACCGAAGCAGCGCAAGTCTATTATCGTGAAAAACGAGATGAGCGCTAATGTAGCGGTTAAACTGCTATATCGCTAAGGACTTTGCGTAGTTTTTGCAGACAACGAGCACGTGTGGGACCAATACTGCCCTCGCTGACTCCGAGTGTCTTAGCAATCTCTGCGTACGACATGGGCTCAGGTTGATAGAAGAGTAATAGCATCAGTGTGCGGTGCCGCTCATCAAGCGAATCAACTGCTGCACGTACACGATCCTGTGCCTCCATCTGCATGAGTACGTCCTCTGGCAAGAATGATTCGTCAGGAATATCCGCCACACCATCCTCTTCATCATCAGATACGTTAGGTAGCGGATGTGTGGCGCGAAATTGTCGATTGACGCGCCAACTCTCACGACGTGCCGTGGTCCCTAACCATGCCTTGACCCGCCCAGGTTGTTCAAGCCGATGGAGATGTTCGCAGAGCGTGGCAAAGACCTGTTGGAAAACATCGGCGGCGAGATCGCTATCCAGTCCTGCACGACGTGGAATGCTGTAGACAAAACGTTGGTATCTGTGCACTAACGTTTCCCATGCATCCTCATCTCCTTGACGACACGCAAGTACGAGCCTTTCATCATCCAATTCCATGAATGCATTCATTGTCATAACAGTACACCTCACAATGGTTTATCTGCAAATCAAAAAAGCATTTCGTTTTGATATAGACAGTTCAGGTTAAAATATGATTTTAATCTCTATTTGATAGAGCATTCTGGCCTAGTAATAATTGCTTATACTTCACAATATCGTATGTTCCACATGTTGAATCAACAATACCAGAACAGACCATTGATGTCGTGAGCGTGAAATGGCATCTTCGAGTAGTCCTTTTTACCTATATACTTGTTGTTCTTTAAGACTAGAAAAAAATCCATTGACTGCCCACTATTCAGTAGACATACTCATAGTAAAATATAAGTAGTGAGCATAGAAGCAGATCTTCGACTAGTCCCGTTTACCTGTACACATATTGTTCTGTAGAACTGGAAAAATCTCATGGATTGCTTATTCTTCGGCGGGCACATTCATAGCAAAATATATAATGTATTTTGTGTATCATGGTAACTATACAACTTGAGAGATTTTTGCGACGGTTTGTGCATGTATCATTAACGAAATGCTGTTACCTCTCCTGACACAACATGAAGGCATATTATGAATAGACAGCAGATATTATGGTGGGTAGATAGTACAGCAAAGCGTGATCTGATTATCATAACCCTTATGGCATTTGTTTGTTTTTTTGTTGCTCAGTCGGTAAATGCCTTTGAGTGGCTCTATGACGCAACCCGTCCTTATGAGGAATGGGAATTTGATTTTGATGAAGTGGTGGTGGTTGGTTTCATATTATCCAATGCATTTGCTATATTTGCCTACCGTCGCTGGCGTGAGCTTGCACGTGAAATTCAGGAACGTATTCGCATTCAAAATGAATTACAGAACACCCACGCACAATTGCAGGATGCTACAGCACAACGCCATGCGCTGGAAAAGCGGAGATTCGCAGAAGAACAAGAGGCTGTTCAGCGTGAGGCAGCCTTGACTGCCACCATGACTGAGCGTGCACGTCTGGCGCGAGAACTCCACGACACGCTGGCACAGGGATTCGTTGGCGTGGCGTTTCAGCTTGAGGGTGTGGCTACATTGATGGTTGCGTCGCCTACGACTGCTCAGCAACAACTTGATCTGGCTATCCGTATGGTTCGCAATAGTGTGGAAGAAGCTCGCCGTGCCATCTGGGACATGCATCCACAGGTATTTGAACATGGGGGTATCACTACCGCCCTATCAGAAATAGCTGAACAATTACCTACCAGTATCAATGTACGGGTTGAAGTGCACGAATGTACTCAGGAACTTCCGCAATCGGTTGAGCATCATCTATTACGCATTGCACACGAAGCGCTCTATAACGCTGCGCGACACGCACAGGCCAGTCAAATCGGTGTTGCGTTGCAATGCACCCTGGATGATGTGCAACTCAGTGTATGGGATAACGGAAGTGGTTTTGATCCGCATAATGTTCCTTCAATTAAACAGGGATGTTTTGGTCTCCTGGGAATGCATGAGCGTGCAAAAGAAATTGGGACACAGTTGTATATCCAGAGTGCTCCCGGTAAGGGAACTACCGTGGAAGTTACGGTTATGCTGAAACAGATGGCTGAAGCACATGTTCACAATGAGAACGGGGCGTGATTGTGAAGGGTTTTGTTATCATAGATACATTTTTGTGTTTGTAGGGAGATAGTATGAATTCGCAGGACCAAATCCGCATCATGGTTGTTGATGATCATTTTGTAGTTCGAGTTGGTTTAGTAACAATGATTAACACTCAGTCCGATATGACCGTTGTGGCAGAGGCTGCCAGTGGTTAGCAGGCTATTGAGTTATTTCAAGAACATCAACCAGATATTGTGCTGGTCGATCTGCGTATGCCAGGAATGAGCGGTGTTGAGGTAATTACGACGATTCGGCGAGAATGGCCCGAGGCACGTTGTGTTGTACTCACTATGTACGATGGTGATGAACAAATCTATCAAGCGCTGCAGGCGGGCGCACGTGCCTACTTGCTCAAAAGTGTGACACGTGAAGAGTTCCTTGATGCTATTAGAGCTGTCTATGCCGGTCAATATCATGTTCCCCCTGAAGTTGCCCAACGTTTGGTTGTGCATATGCCGCGCTCCGAGTTGACTGTCCGTGAACGCGAAGTGCTAGAGTTGATTGTAAAAGGTAAAGGCAATCGCGATGTTGCTGAGCAGCTCTCTATTTCTGAACATACTGTCAAGAATCATATCAATAATATTCTGAACAAACTTGGCGTGAGTGATCGCACCCAGGCAGTAACTGTAGCGCTCCAACGGGGTATTGTGTATCTGGATTAAGACATGGTGTGTGTTGTCTTAGTTCGCGAATTATACAAGCAAGTATGATCATTCTGATGAATCTGGTGTGATAGTTTCTCCGTCTTCTGCTTCAGCTTCTTCGTGTTCATCATACCAACGAGCTAAACCACCGACCATCATCTGTACAAGCAGTGGTGTAATGGCTTCACTCATCACGGTCATAAAGGCATTGTACTCGATCACGAGCGCCTCTTTGATCTGGCCAGACTCAACGTACGCCGGTACAAATCGTTGTGATTGTTCGGCAAGGGCGCGACGCGTTCGTGATGAGGCAATGGTGCGAATACTGCGCCGTAGGTAGTCGCTAAAGGCTGGGTCGCTATCGTCCTCCACAATCGGTGGTTCACCAAATCGTTCGAGAATTCCCTCAATAACCCAGTCATCGAAATGGAGGATAGCAAAGCGCTCGTCTCGATATACCTGCAGACTAAAGCGATTTATCTCGTCCTGGTTTTCACCGATGGATGTTGAGCGATGTTTTTCCAGTTCCTGGCGTGCGGCTTTCAGGCGTTGTTTTTCCGTATCATCTGGTAAGTGTTCAAGCCATGTTCCTGCACAGGCAGTCAGGCTGGCAGCAAAGCCCATATGTTCACGGCGTTCGCGTTTAGCACGAGACTTTCGACCCATAGTGTCGCCTATTTATCCTATTAATCATATTTTCTACGTTATACCATACATCAGAGTTTACTCGATTCTAGTCATTTCTACAAATACCTGCTGTATCTGTTGGATAAAGTTAGCATGTGCATACCTTATCAGTTGTTAATGTTATAATGTGGTGGAGTGCATTATAATTAGCTATGATAGTGCTACTTTCGTACATGATCAAAAAGTAAGCTATGTAATAGCGTAGTTGTTTTCACTCAGGTGATATGTTATAGGGGGATCTATGGCTCAGGAAATTCAGAACGATCTTGCTGGCGTGCACCCTGCACCATCGGCAGAAAGTGATGTTGCGGGAATTAATCCGTTGCTCGATATGGTTGGCTCTGTGAGTCATCATATTGCACTATTGACTGCCTGGGTTGCTATGTCTGGCAGCCTCTACTTCAGTGAAGTATTGCGATGGACGCCCTGTTTGCTTTGTTGGTACCAACGTATTATTATGTATCCACTTGCAGCCATTATTGCAATTGGTATTCTCCGTCGTGACACCAAGCTGCATTTCTATGTGTTACCCTTCTCAATTTTTGGGATGGGTATGTCACTCTATCATTACCTGTTGATCAAAACCACCATATTTCCTGCCCCTGCCTGTAATGCCAACATCCCCTGCAATGTTGAATACATGAATGTGTTAGGTTTTATTAATATTCCTTTCCTCGCACTGACGGCGTTTACGATGATTACTGGTTTGATGATTATAACTGCTCTACGAACGAAAGCTCTCGAGGCATCTGTTTATGCCGAGATAGATGAACAAAGTAATGTAGATGATAACTATATACCAGAGCCGTATTTTGCTGGGGCAACACCAGCTGTTTTTGTCATCATTGGGGCTGTCATTGCGATATTTCTGGTCTCGGGCCAGCTAGCCTAAGGTTTGTATGTTTGGGCGTTTTGGTATGTCGTTCGTCTTGTTTATGTTTCTGGTCGGGTGTAGTACGAATAGAGATCCGGTAGAAGTTCCTTCAGCTGAAGCCTTAATGGGTGGCGATGCAGCCAGTGGTGAACAGGTGTTTCTGGCGTCGTGTGCACAATGTCACGCCATTACGGACGAGATGCGAACGGGCCCTGGAATGGCTGGCCTGTTTCAACCCGAAGGTCCGACTCGTCCTGCTGGTATCGATTATGGAGACAGTCTTCCCACTGGTCAACCTATTAACGAAGTTAATGTTGCTCAGTTTATTCTTGAGGGAGGACGTGGCGAGATTGCCTACATGCCGCCATCACATCTCGATACGCAACAACTTGCTGACCTGATTGCGTATCTTAAAACGCTGGAAAAGTAGCATTATCAAAAGCACGCTTTTGGTAGTGTAATGAGTACATAAATAAAGTAAGGGCCTGTCAGTTTTGGTTACTGGTGGGTCTTTAGGCTACCCCATCGACCTGCTTCAATGCTTTTGGCTCTTGACAAGCGAGCATAATTGGAGTTTTAAAACATAAGTCCAATGGGTTCTTCGCCTTAAAAGAATCGCTGTATTGGGAACTTGTGTTTATTGATAGTCAAGCAATCCACTATGTTGTATCGACGGCTTGTGGATTATCCACAAAAATTTGATGTGGTCATGCGCGCACTCTCACCTGAGCAAAAAAGCCAGCGAATCGCTTTTTCAATCGAGTCGTTACGACCATACATTGTGGAAGGTCAACGTCAGGGTCACATCGTTGAAGGTCGTCCTGAGGTGATTGCTGCTGTGACACGAACAGTCACACTGTTTCGTCTCCTGCGTGATGCAATTGGTCAGGGCTATTTCCATGACGTTCTGGAAATGTTTATCAAACTAGTTGCGGATGGCTTGACTATAGAAAGTCAACCAAAATGACAGATCAACATCTCAAAACATCCGGCACCCACAGATTTATTCAATCACCACTGGGTGCTCTATTTGAAACAGGCATATTTGAACGAATCAAGTCACAAGGATTATATATGGAGGTTGCGAGCGCACGAGTTGGCGTGGCGGCGCTTGCGGCAAGAGGCGATGTGAGAGATTTTTTGCTGTATCTGGGAGGTGATCTCCAACTCGATTCACAACTCCGTGATCGTATTTACCAGTTTTTGGTACGTTACGAACACATAAAACGTCAACATGATACTCTTGTACAGACCACTTAGCGCTATCTATGGGAGGGTGCATCGGCACAAACAGACAATTTGGTTGAGATGGAAACAAAACGTCGGGTACTCGGTGAGCACTTGATCCGTCCTACCAGGTTGTTTGGTTTCCTAATGAGAAAGATGAAGCGGGCGAATATATCGGCGGTTCGTTTTGCGACACCAAAGCCACAAGACGTATTTGAACAGTGAGGTGATGCGATTGCCCTCCTGATAGGCTATACGCAGCCCTCTCTACGCTCCTCGATATTGATGTCTCGGCATCAGTGCCTGCTCCAACAGGCTGTGAGTATCTTATACGCTTCAAGTCCCCGGCTTTTTTCCTCGACGACATGGTATATGCACGGGTCATTGAGCCTGAGTCGTACACAGGCGCTATTCCTACCTTCATTTATGGTAGTGGATTAGGGATGCCCTATGACTTCATCCCCTACTGGCCTGAAGAAGATTATATGACTTGGCCTCTGGCACGCCGTGGGTGTCGAACTATCCTCATGAGTCGCCATGGCATGACCGAAGCACACCATCTGGCTCTTTCACAGGCGAACACTATTTGGTGACTGCACCTGCTGGTTTGTTCCAGCTCTATGCTGCACAAACACAAGAAACAGCAGTGCTTATTGAATGGGCCCGTGTACAGGGTGCTTCATCTGTGTGGGGGTGTGAGTCTTGGTGGCATTGTGGCCCAGCAGGTTGCGAGTCGTTGCCATAATTGGCCCAGTACCATGCAACCAGATATGGTATTCCTGGGAGCCAGTTCAAACAGGATTGATAAAGTTGCCACAACTGGTGAAATGGCAGAAATTCTGGGTTTGGGCACAGCGCTCACTACGGCAGGTTGGACACCAGATTAATTGGCTAAACTACGACCAGTTCTTGACCCGTTGTCAGACACTAGTATAGATCCTGATCATAGATAGGGCGCATTTGGTACTCAGGATACCTATGTTCCGTTTGAATATATCAAGAAAATGCTATCAAACTGGGGTGTACCAGATCAGAACATTATCACCTGGAATGTCGGTCATATGGGGCTTCTGCTTAAACTCTTTCGCACATTCGATGCACAGCAGATGATCCTGCGTGGGTTGGAAAAGGCGAGTGTAGCCTTAGTTAAGCAACACTAGTGTTAAGAATTATTAGCTGAACGAGTCGAGCGACGCGCTGAATATACACTTGCTAAGGGGCATATTGTCAGTGGGCGAGAAGCCTATCTGCGTGCGTATTCGTATTACCGATTTGCCTGCCTGTACCTGAGCAGCAAGGATCCTGCTTACCAACCTCTATGGCAAAGGGCTACGCGATGTTTTCGTGAAGGAGGAGCACATCTTGAGCCACCCATTGAAACTATCGCGATCCCATTTGAGGGCAAGACATTACCAGCCTACTTCCTGAAACCGGATATTGTTCCAGAAAAGCGTAAAACACTCATTATGGTGGGAGGTAGTGACACTTTTATAGAAGATCTGTACTTTTATATTGGTCCTGCTGTGCTAAAGCGTGATTATAATGTTCTACTGGTTGATCTATCGGGACAGGGTAGATTACCATTTGATGGTCTGCCGATGCGTCCTGATGCTGAAGTACCGATAGAGACTGTTGTGGATTATGTGTTAGGCAGATCGGAAGTTGATTCGGATCGTCTGGCTGCTTATGGAATTAGTGGAAGTGGGTATCTTGTTCCGCGCTCAAGCGCCGACCGCGAGTCAGCCAGACCCACGTGCGCTCTACCACCCAGCGGTGAGCCTGCACCACAAAGCCTTGCTGCCCTGCCGTCGCCGCACATGCGCCAGAGCCATCGTACCCAGGCTCACGCCAGCAGGGTACCACGATAGCCGCCAGCGACCCTGCTGCATCGCCGCTGGGTCGCTGGCGGTTCAGCACCAGGCGCGCCCCGGCGTTCTCGGACACCGCTGCGGTGGTGACGACCACGATCAGCAGCCAGCCCAGCGTATCCATCAGCAGATAGCGTTTGCGTCCCTTGCCCCGTTTGCCGCTATCGGCGCCTCGCTCGCCCGGCACCGGAAGTGTCTTGACGCACTGGCTGTCCAATGCGCCAGCAGTGGGGTGCTGGTGGCGTCCGCCCTGCCGTCGCATGGTGGCCCGCAGGATGGGGTGGATGCGCTGCCAGGTACCATCGTCCGTCCCACCACTAGCAAAAATCATGATCGACACTGCGCCAGTTCGGGTCGTCTTTCGGTAGCATCCGTCACTTGCGGCCACTTACCAGCATGCACCAGCTGGCATGGATGACTTGGCGCAGCACCAGACTGCGCGGTCGTCCGCCCGGTTTTGCGGGGGGCGCAGATCTTTGATCCAATTCCACTGATGGTCGGTCATGGTGGTTGGGTATGTTGGTGTGTGCATACCTCACATGTATCACAGCAGCCGATCGTCACGTTTCAGACAGCCTCTGAGAAAAAACAACGATTCCAGTAAAAGGAACTCGATTATGAGAAAAGCTATTGCACTCGAATTCATCACCCTTGATGGTGTCATACAAGCCGGAGGCGGGCCATGGTGGGGCTTTGAGGGAGAAGCCGATGCCCGACGGGACGAGTGGGTATCATACGTTATGACTTAATGAGTATGGGTTGTTTGTGGCTCCTATGGTGTTAAGGAGCAGAAGATCTTTGTTTCAAGATGTCCAGGAGAGCATACGACGTGAGTCAGTAGAAACGCAGCCGTTAAGTTCTTCTACAGTATCAAAGAGAAGAACGAGAAGAGCCTTTTGGTCGCCATAAAATCGTTACGGAGATGCATCATGAAATGTCTACTAACGTCTGCTGGTATCACCAACAACAGCCTCCACAATGCGCTGGTCGACCTCCTGGACAAACCCATTGCCGAGTCCCACGCCCTCTGCATTCCTACCGCGATCTACGCCCATCCCGATGGTGCTGCCGATGCGACCCTGGCATGGCAGTTCATCGCTGGACACCAACCCATTTGCCCCATGTGTGAATTCGGTTGGAAGTCTCTGAGCGTGCTGGAGCTGATTGCGCTGCCCGCCCTCGGTAAAGAACGCTGGGTTCCGATGGTCCAGGCGATCGATGTGCTGCTGGTGAATGGCGGCGACACCCTGTATCTCGCCTACTGGATACGGTAGTCCAGGCTGGCCTGCAGGGAGCGGTGACCGGTTTCCCAGTTGGTTTGTGCGGTGGCCAGAATGCCCCGTTTTTCGAGGGTGATGGCAATACCATGGTGATCATCGAGGTAATACCACAACTCAAGACTCTGCATCAGACATTGGTGAGCCAGACCATATGCCTTCTGATACAATGCCAGAACACCAGTACCTAACCACAAAGGGGCGCAATGCTGCCAGCAGATATCCTCTGCCAAATGACAGATCTGCTCCATCCATTTGCGTCCTTCATGCACATATCCTTGCACATGCCAAAAATGTCACAGTGTTGTCCTAAAGCGTGCAGCCAGATCACACTTGTTATTTTGAATGATCCACTGTAATGCTACCCGTATATTTGCATATTCACACTCAAGCTGGTCAGCTCAGTATTCTGAGGTGGTAGTGTTACGAGATGTGACAATTTGTTCGGTTTGTATAAGATAGAATTCAGCGTGTCGATTACGCTATTTCTCTTGTGTGAGGTGTTGTCTTCCTCGTTCCAACGCATAATCACGAATAGGTTCAAGCATGAAAAAGCGTGTGCTTCCATCTGGAAGGGTTATTGATTGTACTAAATGTGCCTCACACAGCATGGTTAGGTGTTTAAGCAGGAGCCAATGATCTGTCTGGTGCTGGTGACTCACTGATGTTGGACGTATCACGATGCTTTCCAGTGCTTCCATGGTCCACTCATCAGCAAAAAGTGCTACCTGCATAAATAAGGATTGACTGGTTGAATCTAGATTGTGATAATTCCAATCAAGGGCATCCCGCATACCAGTTTCCATCAACAGGCTAGATGTAGAAATGGTATTACCCGACTGATGATGTTGATCAAGCGATGTGAGAATCTGTTCCAGAGACATGGTTGTCAAACGGGACGCAACTACTTTCAATGCCAGTGGTATTCCGGCAACTCGTACACAGATTCTGGCAACCAGTTCTGCATTGGTGGCTGTAATAGCGAAGGTTGGTTGTGCAATCTGTGCCTGATTCGCAAATAGTGTGATTGCTGGCATGGTGATCAAGGACTCAAGGGAAGGCAATCGATCAAGCTCAGGAACCGTGAAGGGCTTTACCAAAACTACGTGTTCACCCTTGATATGTAAGCGAACGCGACTAGTTACCAGCAGACGGAGATAGGGAACCTGCTGGAGCAGATCTGTTAACAGGGTGGTTGCTGTAAGGAATTTTTCAAAGTTATCCAGGATCAACACCGCATGTTTATGATACAGATAGGTGTGCAGGTCGGTTATTGAAATTGATGTATACGGTGCTCCAATACCCATTACGCGTGCGATACTCGGGACGAGCATTTGCGAATCAGATAGGTTGTCTAAATCAATGAGAAAGACTCCATCCGCGAAGTCTGGCACTATCTGGGTTGCGATCTGTCTGGCCAAACTGGTTTTCCCGACACCTCCCACACCTGTCAATGTGATTAGGCGGACTTCGGGTTGGTGCAGCAGGTCATTGATAGTAATCATATCTTCATCGCGTCCCACCAGAGGGATGGTGGTGGTGAGATTGGTAGGAACTAGTGCTGGAGCGATATGTGTAATATCAATAGGTGTAGTGTTTTGTGCTGTACGCAGCAGTAGTGCTTGTTCTTCAGGTGACATCTGTAAGACAACACAGAGTCGTTTAAGCAGATGCTGAGATGGTTGTAACGTATCATTCTCAATATGGCGCAGGGTTGAGGTGGCATAGCCCAGTTGATCGGCAAATTTTACGCGGGTGAGATCCCGTGCTTTGCGGTACTGGCGTACGAGTTGTCCAAATGACATCGATGCCATTGCAGCCACCTCATAGTTCATGATGAATGTTGGTTATACCTGTGATAGGTTGATGATGCAGATTTGCGCTGATGAGTGACGCAAACTGGTTGTAGTCGGGAGCAGGTTGATCGTCAGATATTCTCAACAATGCAGCAAGTTTTGGTAGCATAGCCATTACATCATATATGGTAAGCGTTTGTCCGGTTGCCCATGCAGCCTCCCAATCAACTGAACTCGCCTGGTGTCGTGCTGCCGCTACCAGCTGCTCGTAAAATGGGGTTTCGGAAGGTGATCTGATACTGTGAATCGTGGTACGGAGGGTCGCCTCGGTTCCCCACAGATATGCGGCAATCAATGGCTGATCGCACATCGCAAAGACCCCACCAACCCCTTCCAGGTAATCTATCACCAGTTGGAGTTCACCTAGATCTTGCAGAAGGTGTAAACTCTCTAAGAAATAAGATTGAGCCGTGGTAACATCCTGCTGACTGATCGCCACTTTACCAAGATGAGTGAGGCAAGAGGTGATTCCTTCGGTATTTTTCAGATCACGTGCCAGTTGAAGGGCTTCTGAGAATAGTTGATGAGCCTGGAGATGGTTACCTTGGAGCCAGGCAACAATGGCTGTGTTACTCAGCGCTTTCATCACCCCAAGCTGATTGCCCAGTTCCTGATGGATGAGCTTACTGGCCTCATACTGCTCCAGTGCCGAGGCAAACTGCCCTTGTGCTTGCAAGACAAGACCTAGATTATTCAGTGTGTATGCCTTCCCTAAAGGATTGTCATCAGGCCGATATAGTCCCAGACTCTCTTCGAGATAGCGTATGGCATCATCGTACGCCCCTTGATAGCGCGTTATTATTCCTAGACTGTTGAGTGTCGACGCAAGTGTGTATTGATCGTTCAACTGACGTGCTATTACTAAACTCTGTTCGAGATAGTTCTGGGAGTCTACAAGATTTCCTTGCAACGAATGTAATATGCCATAGCGATTTAAAACCATGGCATATGTAGGTGCTGAGGGTGCCGCTTCCAGGGCGATAATCTGCTCCAGCCAGTGACAGCCCTCCTGGAGATAACTCCGCGCATACCAGTAATGCCAGAGTGCCTTTCCCAGACGGAGTGCCTGTTCCGGGTGCAGCTGGACGATGGCCCAGTGCAATGCGGCTCGCAGGTTGTTATACTCCACGTCCAGCCGCTCCAGCCAGACCTGCTGGTTGGCTCCGGTCAATTCTGAAGCGGCTTGCTCTGCCAGCGCCAGATAGTAGGCGGTGTGCCGTGCGGCCAGCACAGCGGCCTCGTGGCCCTGTAAGCGTTCCTGAGCATAATGATGAATGGGAACCAGCATCTTAAAATACACTTCACCATCAACCGTTGTCGTGCTCAGAATCAGATGACTATCGAGCAATGCGGCTACCCCATCAATTGGAGCGATCTCCAGTGGGGGGATAGCGTGGTCATCATCACATTGCTCTGTCATCGTACGATTCCCGCCACAAATGTGCTCGACTGCATCCAGGGTCCATTCACCTGCAAATATGGCTAATCGTACAAAGAGTAGTTGTTCAGCAGGTTTCAGCAGGTGATAACTCCATGCTATGGTGGCGTGCAAACTTCTCTGATGGTCTGGTACGTTATGTGGTCCATGTCTCAGGAACCGCAGCGGTTGTTCCAAATAGTGCAGGATGTCTTCCAGAGAAAAAACTGATAGGGGGGCGGCTGCCAGTTCCAATGCAAGCGGAATACCAGCGACCTTGGTGCAAATAGCAGCAACGATAGCACTATTCTGTGGTGTCAGGACAAAATGCCGTTGAATGGCCTGAGCTTGTGTGACAAACAATTGAACCGCAGGACTCTGCACGATGTTGTCATGAGTCAACTCTGTTGCTGAGGAGGGGACCGCTAATGGTTCAATCGTGATGAGATGCTCTTCAGGAATGTTCAGCGGTACTCGGCTGGTAACCAGCATGTGTAACTGTGGTACTGCGTGGAGCAGATCTGACAGTACCGTGGCAGTTGTAACAAGATGCTCAAAGTTATCTAATACTAATAAAAGTCTTTTTGTTCGTAAGTAAGCCTGGAGTTGCTTACAGATATGGTGAGCATGTGTTTGAGGCACGCCCAGGCTCTGAGCAAGCGTTGGCAGGAGTAACTGAGGATTATGTACGGCCACCAGATCAATGACACAGACACCATCAGTAAATGCAGTCTGTACATCATGGGCAATCTGAAGTGCCAGATGTGTTTTGCCGACCCCTCCAATACCAGTCAGTGTGAGTAGTGGTACGGTAGAGTGGCGCAACAGATCCATAATCACTGCGCGTTCGGCAGTACGCCCGATCAGTGGGGTGAGTGGTACCGGGATAGTGGGTGGGGGCGGTAGGGGCACAGGTCGGGTATTTTCTTTCGACGGAGACACGTGTCGAGCCGCCTGCACAAAACGGTGTTGCTCATCAGGGTCAAGGTTGAAACAGTGTGCCAGTCGTTTGGCCAGTTGCCGTGAAGGGCGGAGGCGATCATGTTCTATGTGGCGCAAGGTTGAAACAGCACACCCGGCCTGGTGTGCCAGAGTCGCCTGGGTAAGCTTGTGCGCTTTCCGATACTGTCGTAGTTGTTGACCAAATGTATGCAGAGACAAGGTAACCTTTCTGGGCGTCACAAATCCTCCAGATTAAAGTATATCATTTTTTACTGTTGATTTTGTGGCACTTTTTATGACACTTTTTAACTTGATCTCAATAGTGTAGATGTGTTTTGATATTATCAACATTAAGTGTGTTAAGAAAATATATTGTGACGGTGTTATTAGCTGCATACAGATGATACATACGCACCTCTCTTTTCGTCGAAGCCTCTCTTCCGTTCTTTGCGGGGGTGCAGCACTACATCTCCATACGATCTGGTAGACATACCATAGATGAATCTATGGATGTAAACCTTGACCAGCACATATTGAGGTGAAACCATGATACAGAAACATAGCATCCATCAACATCAGGATTATAGGGTGCCTACGCTCCATTTCCATCTGTTTGGACCATTTATACTGCAATGCAACCATACCTCGCTTACACTACCGACATCTTTAGCTGCCCAGACCCTGTTAGCTTATCTATTGCTTCATGCACAAAGAAAGCATACACGCTTATATCTTATTGGTATATTCTGGCCTGACTTACCTGAACATCAGGCGCGCCGTAAGTTAAGTCAGGTGCTCTGGCACGTGCGTCGCCATATACCTGATCTTATTCAGTCTGATCACGAAACGCTATATATACAGCCTGAAACAGCAGTATGGATCGATGTCCATCTGTTCGAGTCACTGGTCGATCCACTGCTCAACATGCCTGTCATAGATCGATCACAGGTTGCATTGCTCCGGCAAGCCTGCCAGCTTTATTCGCATGATTTATTAGAAGATTTCTATGATGATTGGGTGTTAATTGAACGTGAACGTTTGCGTGAGAAATATCGTTTGACGTTGCAACGTCTTTTAGCTAGTGAAAAGGCGTCAGGACGCTTTGAAGCAGCGCTTGATAGCGTATTGCAGTTACTACGCATTGATCCCTTGCATGAAGAGTACTATTGCGAAGCCATGCGTCTGTACAGTTTACTGGGACGGATTGAAGATGCACTACAACAATTCAACATATGTTGTCGTATGCTTGACACAGAATTGGGATTAGGACCTGATGCAGTTACGGTTGTTCTGAAAGATGACATTCTACGTAGATCAAAACGTTGCTCGGACGCATATCTTCCTGACATTGAAGCCCTTCAACGTGTACAGCGTCCTTTACTCGCTGAGTCTGCGGATGATCTGCCATTAATTCATCGGACAAATGAACACAGTCAATTATTACGATGGCTAGAGTGCATTTTTGAAGGTACGGGACAGATAGTGTTAATTGAGGGTGAAGCAGGAGTTGGCAAGAGTCGGTTGATACGCGAGATTGCGAAAGATCTCCAGTGGCGCGGTGCAGATGTATTATGGGGGAGAGGCAAACCCTCCAATACACATTCTCCCTATGCTGTGCTTATTGATGCTATTGCACAGGGGTTAACACCCTTGCGAGCGGAACAATTAGCGAGTCTTATACCAGTTGAGTATATGAATATACTATGCACGATATTTCCTATCTTGGAAGAGGATCAGACAGAACGGTTACCACATACTGCTTCTCGCAAACGAGCACCTTTATATATACTATTGGCACATTTACTTGCTGCATGGTCGCGTATCAGACCCCTCGTCCTTATTTTGGATGATCTGCAACTGGTGAATGTCAAGGTATGGCAGTCCTTAAGCTATTTTCACGATCATTTGTGTCACGATCCTGTGGTTGTTATTGGCGCATATCGTTGTGAAGATATATTGAGGTACTCATCATTATGGAAACAGTTGCAACAACTAGTGCGTGGTGTTCACAGCGTACATATCGAATTAACTCGTCTGGATAGTGCTGCAACAGGCGAAATCATTCAAAAATATCTTGGAAAACCTGACCCTACTTTTGCACAAGGCGTATACCATGTAAGTCAAGGGAATCCCTTGTTTATTATTGAATTTCTTTACGAGTGTTATCATCAGCAACTACTGCAGATCAATGAACAAGGTCTGTGGCAACTTGCAAAACAACATACTATCAAATCTCTTGAAAAAGAGATCCTGTCATCAAGCATACGACAACTTCTGACACGGCGTTTCACTGATTTACCTCCACCTATACGGCGTGTGCTCGACGCTATGGCTATTTTAGAAGAACCCTGTCCTTTTAAAGTTTTAATGGCAGTGTGTAATCTGGATACCAGTACTGCTCTGTGTTACCTGAACCAACTTGTACAACAACGGTTACTCATTGAAACGGTCGCAGGCTATTGTTTTCCTTGTGCGATGTTACGACATATTGTGTATGAGCATATAAGCGCTGATCGAAGAGTTGTCTTTCATCGTCGTGCAGGTAAGGCATTGAGTGCTATAGGCATTGAACAGTATGAGCTATTAGCACATCATTTTATGCAAGGCCAGGTATGGGAGCTGGCCGCTAAATATCTGTTGTTATCGGGTGAGCATGCCTATTCCTGTGGATATCCCTTGACAGCCGAGTTTTATGTGCGATCGGCACTGGCACTGGTGCAAAGTGGTCATACGGTGTTCGATCAGCAAACCTTCTTTGTGACCCTGCTCACATATGACACCATTGCACACGAAATTGGTCACTTTCACCGACAGGAGCAGTATCTGAGTCTTCTGGAAGGTGTCTGTCGTAATGCTCCAGAAAAGATGAGGTATATACAGTCACGTCGCATACGGTTGCTTGCGATGTGTGGTCGATTTGATGAGGCTGGAGACCTGGCACAGACAATTATGGCAGGAATAACAGGAGATCAGGATAGGGAGGTGTATATTATGGTCGTAACAACGCTCACGCGCATTGTCTGCTGGCGCAATGCATCGCTTCAGACGATAATGAGTCAGCAAACTATGCTTGATCAGTGTTTGAACAGTAATACTCTGTCTAAAACACATGAAGCCCATGTCCATAATGCCCTGGCTTCCCTGTACTTCTCTATGCAACTGCTCTCTCAAGCAGACTATCACAGTAAGACTGCGCTTGTGTTATATGAGCACCTCGATGAGAAATATGCCCTTACCGAAGCACTGCTCATACAAGGACGCATCGCCTGTTCCCAAAACCAATTTACTGAATCGAACCAATGCTATCAAAGGGCATTGAATATGGCTCAAACGTATGATTATAGTGCTCTCGAACATCAGATTCTTGTCTGGTGTGGTTGGTCGTGTTTTCTGCAAGAACAGGTGAGTCAGGCGTTCACCTATAGTGAAGCAGTATGGAATTGTATTAGTCAGGAGGCATGTCCCGTACTGCTTGCCTGGAGTCATTTGAACACCGCCTTTGTGCATTGTTGTTACTTAGGCATGTACGGTCAAGCACAACATCATATCGAACAGATATGGGATTACATCAACAAAACAGATGATCTCCATCTTGCCGGAATGTGCCATGCTGTGTTGGGGGCACTGGCTTACCATGCAGGTAATCGAGATGTGGCTTGCAGGTATCTTACCCAGGCAGTCCATGCTCCTATCGGTATCTATGGTCAATGGTCGCACCTCTTTGCCTATCTGCTACTGGCACAACTTGTTCTGGATGCAGGACAATATGAAGCAGCACTGGAGTATGCAGACACTGCTGATGCGATATGTAAAGACGGAGCATATACACCCTGGTGGTCTCGCCTGGCGGCAGTGCGTTGCCATATTCTTCTGGCACTGAATCAAACAGAAGCAGCGCTTGCGCGTATAGAAAAGCATATGTCCTATGTATCATCCGATCAAACTATACATTATCAATTGTGCTATGCACACTATTGTGTATTGTGCGTCACAGGTAACTTTGCTCAAGCGTATCAGGCGCTTGAACAGGCATATACTGCCCTGATGAGATGTCTGGCAGGACTTTCGCCAGCATGTTACCAGTCCAGCGTAACTAATGTCCCAGAATATCGCACTATTGTGATGGAATGGGAAGCTTATCAGCCACAAAAGATTGAAGTGGTGCTACCTCGCATTGATGCACCTACCGGACGGGCGTTGCGTGATGATGAACAAACGACTGTATCCTGGACGATTCGCGCACCCGATGATCAGGGTATGACTGATTCGATAGCATGTCGGCGCTTTCGTATACGTCGTTTAATACAGGAAGCACTGACTCAGGGTGCGATTCCTACCGCAAAACATCTGGCGGAAGCGCTATGTGTTGGTCAACGTACTGTTGAGCAGGATCTCGCTCTGTTACGTCGGGAAGATCCAACACTTTCGACGTCTCGTTGTAATAAGGCCAGAAAGCAGCATATCCGGCAACCAGCAGCAGAACAGGAAGATGCACATTTATTTCGTTTCATCGTGCAGCAAACTGATCATGACAGTCAAAATCCGTCTTCGGATGCCTAGTGCTCTGTAATGGATACAACATAAATTATTAAAAAGATATGTTGTTATGGTATACATATCAATCTGCGGAATGGATCCACGCAGCAGTATTCGTAAAGCGACAGTTAAGAGACAGGCATATCGTATAGTATATTCATCCGATCGGACAGAAACGATAATCAATAGTTGTCATTAAGGAGGCAAGGTATGTCTAACATGTTCGCTTTTAAGGTAGCCCATCCCGTGTCCGTCGAAGAAACCGATAACCAACCAGAGGGTCAGTATGATGTCGAAGCACAGGTCTGGCAGGGACAGGATACATCTGTAGCAGCTCGATGTACTTATAGACCAATGATTCCAGCAAGGAAGTGTTACAATGTCGTTCGTTGTGTCACTCTGCCAGCACCCTGGTTTCTTGCACCAGCAAGTTCAAAATGTGACTAAGGTTATCGGTCGCAGCTATCTACTTGCTCTTACTTTATAGAGTTTGATCTGAGAGGTGTTGACACCTCTCGGATCAATTACCCCATTACCTTAGTGAATAGATGGCAGTTGATCTGTGGTTTTAACACAACTTGATTTTTGTGAATGACTATAATTAGTTATTACAAGGAGATAGATAATGTCTACGTTATTTGGCTTTCGTGTTGCTCAATCGCTTGAAGTAGATGATATCGATAGTGGTACAAATTCCTATGATCCCGATACTCAAGTCTGGCAGCATGCGGATCAACCGGGTCTGGCAGCAAAATGTTCATATAGATTCTGGGGTCGCTTAAACTGCTTGACTGGTCCTAATAATTATTGTAAAACATTTGGTACACAATTTTTTGGTGGCCACAAATGTGATAAGTAAGTGCTTCTTCCACTTGTGAGTGGCTTGTTAGAGCAAAAGTATGCCCGGCACTTCTGTGCTGGGCATACTTCTGGTTTCTATAGACATATCGGAAGCAACCTAATGATGTAACGTCAGTTCGGTTTAAGCCCGCAGTACTGGCGGCAATTGCTCGACTGACACATATGGCTGCTTGGGTTGATGCCAGTAAGGCAAACAGCCTACGGATTAGATGGATCAGGAAGGTATTGGTACGGTGATGCCGTGTATGTGCAGTCTGTGGATGTGCCTCAGTTGGTCGATAATCGTCTCAATAATCGTCCGCTGGCGTCGCCACATCCTGTCCAGAAGTGGCAGGTCGTGTCTTGGGATGTCGTTGCGACGCAGCGTAATCAACTCGACCCCAAAGTAGCAGTGCCGTGGTTGTGGCAGCGGGGCAAACGAGCGTCCTTGTTGTCAAATTGCTTGCAGTTCAACACCTCTCCACAGTGATTTCTTATGAGATGCAACTTGAAGCCCCAGAATGACCCATCTGACGTCTGGCCACGAAATGCGTGCCGTGCTCCAAGCCCGATGGTGACAGACTGCCAATGTGGTGGCATCGACACAGGAGCTACCCGTACATCCCCTAAACACGAGTGCAGAGAGACTCCTAACGGCACGTGTGTGGGAGGAAAGAACGGGACAAAGCGCGTATAGCTGAGCAGGGTTGGAGCATGGTGTAGATGTTGACACCCATGCGCTGGATAGAATGCTTTGCAGGTGTGCTAGCGGGCCTGATAGAACAGCATTAAGCTGGTCATAACCGCACACAACGCACGTTCTCGTGCACGATAGTGCTGTTTTGCGCTGCTCAGATCACACGGCGCATGCCATGTGGGTCAACTGTTTGACAAACATCATCGACAGCGTACAAGCAGTCGAGCCCTCTCATGGGGGCTCCTTTTTCGGAATGCGTTTGGTTTCAGTACCCATAGCGTAGCTGAAAAGTGTGCCCTGTATCCCGAACTGACGTTAATATAGTTAAAGTTTGAATGGATGAAAGGATATCCACACATTTCGATGTAGATATCCTCTTGGTAAATGTAATCTTATAGTTATTCTGATCCTATGTGTTTATTGTGATGTATTTTGTCATACTGCTGTATGCATAGTTATAAATATTTTCGAGCTAATCGTGTGGAGGTTGTTCCTGCTGCTCCTTTTTCCCAGGATTTTCTGAGACTATGCCATTCATCACGACCGATGGAACCGCGAGCCTGTATTATTGCTGTGGTATCGATTATGCAGTAGTAAGGCGTATATCCACGTGGATTATACAGTTCTAATAAGGGAGAGCTACCACGAGGTACTACAACGATGGGGAGGTCAATTACAACATTGCGAACATCGGCGATGGCTTCCATCCAGGCGTTGGTTGCATTTACATCGGCATCGCTCACCAGCATAAATTCCACCTGTGCATTCTCTCTTGCCAGTGGTGCCAATCGCAGTAACATAGGTATCATTTCATGACAGGCTCCACAGTTTGGTGAAACAAACAGAAAAGCAACTGATCGGTTCTGAAAAGTTGTCAAGGATATGGATGTTCCATCAAGCAGTTGCGCCCGAAAATCTGGTGCCGGTGTGCCTACTGCAATCTCCTCACTAGTGTCTGCCTTCTTCTGTAGTTCATCGATAGCTCGAAACCAGCGAATCATGCGTAGATTCAGTCCCAGCAGAATCAGCACCAGAACCCATAACAGCATGAAACTGATACTCATAATATCATCCATGATGACCCTCTTTTATTCCTGTCCGGTATTAATTGGTTGACGTAGTGTTTCGATAATATCTGCCAGATTTGTTACAAGAGCAACGAAACTAACCGCACTTGCCAGTACCAGCACGATCTCAGCGATAGATAAAGAAAAAGTGTTGTGGCCTGCTACTGTATTTGCAAGAACAAAACCGTACAATGCACAGCAGATAAGCACGATATTGCGTATCACATCATAAGGCGAAACCCATTGGGTATTACGACCAAAGCAGTTACAGTGCACCCTCTGTTTGCGCCATATAACAACCGTTAATGCTACTGCAAATAGCAGCAGCAAACTGGCTGCCAGTCCCATGCCAATCAGCAAGGCAGTGCCACCAAGCAGCACGAATACCACCACCAGAGCTTCACTAATCAGAAAACCCCAGGCAATTGCGCCTGCCCACTGTGATGGCACTAACCGGAAGTCGATAATTGATTCTCGAAATCCGTTTACATTGTGCATTTTCCCGAGAACTGACAGTGTGAAGACGATCACAATAGCCGTACGACAAAAGAGCATACTATAAGTTTCGGTCATGACATCCTCCTTTCTTGTGGTATGGTGTTCATTATTCGAGGATACAGTGTTGCTAGTGCATCTCCCAGGTGACGTTTAGCCCATCGAATGGGTTGTCTTGATCACTCCATTGAGATGTGGGATTCCAATCACGTTTCAGTTGCGCGAAGCATTGCTCCCCCATAAGAATGCCCATAATATTCCGTTCCGGGTCAGGGTCAGCGGCATCAGGAGTAATAAAGGTGTCGCATTTTTGCCAGATATCCCATAGGAGTTGCTCTTCCTCCGGCGTAGCATACTGAATGTTTAACCCAAGTGTACGTGCTTCTTGGCGTGTAATCTGATAGTTATGATCATAGTATGCGCTGATTAATTGATCCACAATGTTTTGTCTGGTAGTAGGATTGGTTTCGGGTAATTGGTAGGCCAGTAGCTCATTGGCAATGCGATTGACAAGTTGTGCCGAGCGATAGATGGCGCAGAGCGACGTGGGGAAAAAGCGTTGGGCAACGAGTGCCAGAACTTGTAACCGATCCTGGTCGCGGGTGACACCAAACCAATCTGCAGCCATCTGTTGAAACATGCGAACTTCTTCTGCTGAAACGCTTGACGGCTCATTTGTTGCCTTCATACTTGCTGAATTATTATTTGCATCAATAGGGCTTAGTTCTGATAATGGTCCCAAAACAAGTTCATTTGCGGACAATCCAAGTAATGTACCTGCCGACCAGGCCCGGTAGGGTACCAGGATAGTCAGGTGTTCCACGTACTCGCGTAGGAGCAGCGCAATTCTGCGCGTAGCCAGAATGCTGCCCCCGGATGTGGACAAAATAAGATCTAGCCGTTTGGGATGACCTTCCCGTCGTAAGCATTCATAGAAGATAGGAATACTATCATCTGCAATTCCCGCAGAGTACAGCATTATAGGATTTCCCCGTAGTTTTCGCAGTTGAGCGAGTTGCGGTATACTCAAAGGCGTCATAGGAAGGGTACCTTTCTCTAATCAATCAGAATGTAAAAAGTCATCGATAAGGAAACCTGTTCTGCACAGGATGCTGCGCTTATCTGTTGGCTCCACGGATAAGGCAGTGGGCCAGTGTGTCAATCATGGGTAGTTCTGGGACGAGCATTTCTACCCAGATAAATTGGCCGTTGGGATTGTTTTCCAGAAAAACATAGCGATCATCGGGAGTTACAATGAAGTCCATCGCACTATAGTTCAGATGATAGTTGTGGACAAAGGCGAGACATTTATCAACCAGTGCTGATGGTAAGTGTACCTGTCGCCATGAGAGATCTTCGGGGGGCAGCGCTCGCCAATCGATGCGTGATTCCTCATGAGCTTGTGAGTCAATTTCAACCGCAAATACCGTATCTCCAATAACGGTAACACGCAGTTCGGTTTTTTTAGGAATGTATTCCTGAAACTGGCATGGAGCAAGTCGGATTGTGTCAAGGTAGGTGAGTTCTTCCTCTGAGATTAATGTAGTACTTGTTGCGATAGCCTCGACTGATTCATCAACGCCTTGCAACGCAAGTTCACGTGCACCTAAATACGGATCACTGAGCACTTTGTAAATCATCTGCTCCTGACATATTTCATAAAAATCACGTGCCTCAGCAGCATCATTCGTAATAAGCGTTCGTGGAATGTCGAAGCCTATCTGTGCAGCGCGTTGTAGTTGATGCTCTTTCCAGGAAGCATGTCGAATGTGGTCAGGATGGCTCATCCAGTAACAATCCACTGATGCCCATAACCCCATAAGCACCTGCTCAATCTCTGATTGGGCAAATATACGTTCACGTGCTGATAACTCCTTGGGTAATGCAAATGCACCAGGTCGACGCCACCAGATAGATTGAATATGATCAGGTTCAATGACACGACCATTTGTCTGAATGGTAATTGCACCATTCCAGGATTTGGTTTGATTGCTGATGCCGAATGTCAACAGTGTATGTATCGGAACGTCATCGGTATTCAAGCGAATAGGTTCATGATCCAATTCACGTAACTTCATGATCACATCATCGGCATGTGGATCGTTTTGTTGGGTCACAATAATGATCTGTTGCTTATTCATAAGCATACCTCCTGCTTTGTATATACAGGTGTCCTGTAAAGAACCAGAGATAGTACAAGTATTATCTGTATCTGTGTTGTGTCCTTGTCTTTTGTCTTATGCACAACAAGAGGAACTGTCCCGCATTCGTTTTTATCTTACATATGTGGCGTTAGACTAGGTTGTTTTTGTTCATCGTTGTTTATACTCGTTTATTCACAGGCTGTATCGATCCTCAGTACTGAGAGGTTATAAATCATACTATTGCCTGATTCTGTTGTTCAGCATGATTGTGCGGAATAGATTGAGGCCAATCATCTCCAGGCGAGATAGATCAAAGATAGGACTTTCTTATGATTCCTCCCATCTGTCTTGCCTGAAGGAACATAGTGTATGGTCGCTAAACCCGAAACGTCACAAAAGTTTGTTGTTACTATTTTCCAAATTCTTGCATTGGTCTGCCGTGTGTATCCATTAGCTTCCGTTGGTTCTTTATGCATCACGATACTTCAGGGTCTTGTACCGCTTGCCAATGCGCTTATTCTCAAGATGCTGTTTGACTGGCTTTCACTACGGCTTACCGATCCAGTATCAGTAACACCAGAAATGCTTTATGTACTTCTGATAGCCCAAGCACTCATAACTGTAACCGCGGCACTCTTGACTGCAGTAAATACCTATCTACAGAGTGAATTAGGACGACGGCTAGAATTGCAAATTCAGCGGGATGTTTATACCAAAATCAATGATCTGTCAGGATTAGCACCGTTTGAGAACCCGCAGATTTACGATACCATTCGTCTTGCAGAGCAGGGTGCCCTTAGTAGTGCACAAGAAACATTACCTGCATTAACACGACTTCTGGAAAATCTCGTGGCGCTGATAAGTTTCATCGGGACGCTTATATCATTCCATTTTCTCTTGGCAGGACTGATTATTCTTTCGGTTATACCGAGACTCTTTATTGATTTACGTTTAGTCCAGCAACAACTGCAAATGGTGTTTGCGTACAGCCTTGATGAACGGCGCAAGCTCTTTTATAGCTCGATGCTTGCTGGAGCACCATCTGCAAAAGAAATTCGACTATTCGATCTGGGGGACTTTTTTCTTGAAAAACTTTGTGTGACAACTCGTCGAATTCATACCGCAGAACGCCATCTGAATCAGCGAGAGTTACGCTGGGAGGCTTTATTAGGACTATGTTCCAGTTTATTGGCCAGTGTTGCGTTCGGATGGGTTGCGTTGGCTGGATTGAATGGTCAATTAACCATGGGAGATATTGCACTGTATGTAAATGTGGTAGGCTCTACACAAGGTGCTCTTCAGGGAGCAGTAGCTGGTGTCAGTGGTCTCTTTGAGAGTGTGTTATTCTATAGTTCTTTTCAAGCTCTCCAGCAATTATCATCGATTTTGCCAGCACCCAAAAATCCACGAGCCACGCTACCCCTGCAACAGGGAATTGAATTTCGCAATGTCTCATTTAGATATCACGATGATTTGCCCTGGATATTACGTGACATCAATCTAACCATACCAGTAGGTCAATGTATTGCATTGGTGGGTGTCAATGGTGCCGGAAAAACCACACTGGTGAAACTATTGACACGAATGTATGATCCAACCGAAGGTCAGATTTTATGGGATGGGATCGATATTCGTCAGTTTGAGGTAATGGAACTCCGTGCACGGATGGGCGCAATCTTTCAGGATTTTATGCGCTATGATCTGACTGTCCGTGAAAATATTGGCTTGGGGGACTTAACCAGAATTCACGATCAGAATTATATTCAGCAGGTGGCACAACAGGCACATATTGACGATATGATCGCTGCTTTACCAAAAGGGTATGAAACCGAGGTAAGCCGGATGTTTGCTGAAGAAGGCGAAGGGTTTGATCTTTCTGGAGGACAATGGCAAAAAGTTGCTACTGCCCGTATGTTTATGCGGAATGCCAATATTTTGATCCTTGACGAGCCCACTTCAGCATTAGATGCTGAAGCTGAGTATGAAACGCATATGCAGTTTCGTGCATTACTTGCCGGACGTACTGGTTTGCTGATTGCTCACCGCTTTAATACGGTGCGGATGGCCCATCTCATCGCAGTGCTTGATAATGGGCAGATTACTGAATATGGTACCCACGAAACCCTGATGGAACGCAATGGCATATATGCACGGCTCTATCGCCTACAAGCATCAGGCTATGAGCATGGGAACGCCTCAGCGATATGTTCAGAGGGCGCAGGTAGTAGTCTGTCAGTGCTATCTTCACAACATAAGAGATTAACTTAGCGAAACGATGTCAGTCCTGAAGATGGTGTCAATCTTACATCAATCATCATCTTGCCTGGATTCTTCATGGATAACCTGATCAATCACCACGGCACTGGCGAGAATGAGTACGTCGTCCTCCCCATCGGCGATCTCGATGCCATAGGTATCGCGGAATGAAAACCACCGTTTGGACACCTGCGCGACCGTCTTCCCATGGCGTGAGAACGCATACTCATGATCGAAGAAGGCTCCTTGCGCCTCAAGATCATCCGGGCCAGGAACATCGACGCTAAAACGCGCACGAAAGAGTGTAAACAGGGCTTTCTTCACGACCGCTACCAGATTCCCTTCTCGATAAATCTCATAGGTCGGGCCAAATGACAAAATCTTTTGCTTGATAAAGGCTAGCTCCTGACCTGACATATCTTTGAAGGCTAATTTGTCTCCAATACTAAAGGCTCTCCCATCGACAAAAAAAGTGGCCTCACCACGCTCATCTTTAATGACATAATCATCGCCAAAGGCCAATAGTTTCTCATGCATCACATAACGCATATACTCCTCCTTATGGAAAATATCAAACACTTTACACAGATATGACGTTCCATATCTAGATTGCGTTGCACATTCACTAACAAAAAGCCCGTCCTGACACCAAGTTCAGAACGGGCAATACGAAACGACGGATCGTTATTCGTCTTCGAGGAAGGCCCGTAACAGCCAAGCCATCTTCTCGTGCTTCTGCATAATACCTGTCAAGAAATCGTTGGTTCCCATATCGCCAAACTTCTCACAGGCTTCGAGATCGTTACGCAGATTACGAATCAATGCTTCGTGATCACCAACCAGATTGGCAATCATGGTCATTGCGTTCGGATACTCGTTGGGCTGCTCCTGAAGTGTGGTGTGCTGAAGAAATTCGTTCATCGTGCCAATGGATTTTAATCCCATATTACGAGTTCGTTCAGCCGTGTTATCAATAATTTCCTCTACCTCATCATACTGGTTCTCAAAAATCTCATGGAGTGGCTGAAACATGGGGCCAACTACATTCCAGTGATAGTTACGCAGCTTTGTATAGAGGACAAACTCATCCGAGAGTGTACGATTAAGAATGTCGGCGACCCCCCGACGGTTTTGCTCTGAAATACCAATATCGGTGGTACCAGATTTTACTTTCATCTCTTGTGTCTTAACTGTCGTTGTCATACTCAGGTTCCTTTTCCGGGGACAACGTTCTAGTTGTATCTTGAACCCTGTTCCCCTTATACTTATTGTCTATATGCTCCAAAGTTTGTATTCTTTGCTCAACAACATAGCTATTCGCTATAGTATTGTACTTGCACATTCTGTGCCAGTTGCATCCCAATATATTTATGAAAGTTGTAAATGTCCATAACCTATCGAACACGTGCTCTCTCTTCTACGTGTCGTATCCCATTCTAGATTTTTTCTGTGCAAAGTCATTTCGAAAGAAAGCCTCTGATGGTTTTGAGACGTATACTATGAGATAAGACCATACCAAAACCTGAATCGTACATACTATTTCTGGGGCAATGATGCACCTGTATCAAGGAGGAATCATGGAACGTACACAACTTAGTGCAGCGCTACACTCGATCTTTGAGTCACATGCAGTGATTGATCAGGGTGAGGAGTTGCAAACATATTGTACTGATTGGATCAAAGAAGGTACGACCGGCCAGCCCGATGTCGTCGTTCACCCTACCACCAGCGAACAGGTTGCCCATGCTGTCCGTATTGCAGCACAGGCCAATATCCCTGTTGTAGCGCGAGGGGCGGGTACGGGTCTGGCCGGTGGGGCGCGGCCAATCCACGGCGGTATCGTGATCTGCACCACCAAGATGACAGCACTGGAAAACGTTGATTTTGCTAATCGGCGTGCGGTGATCCAACCTGGTATTATCAACTATGACCTCTCGCAGCAACTCTTACCACATGGCTATTTCTATGCCCCTGATCCAGCCTCCTGGCAGATCTGTACGGTTGGCGGCAATATCGCTAACAACAGTGGTGGGCCACGCTGCCTCAAGTATGGGGTGACGAGCAATCACATTCTCGCGCTCGAATTGGTACGTGACGATGGGAGTATAGTGTGGACAGGTGATGGTATATCCGACGCTGCTGGCTACGACATCACAGGCTTGATTGTTGGTAGCGAAGGCACCTTTGGTGTGGTCACGCAGGCGCTGATTCGCCTCACCCGCACCCCTGAGGCCAACCGCGTTATTCTGGCACTCTTCTCCGATGTCGTTGCCACAGGCGAAGCGGTGAGTGCTATCGTGGCCACCGGATACCTGCCGACCGCTCTCGAAGTAATGGATGCTACCACGATTGAAGCCGTCAACAAAGCCTTCCAATTTGGCTTACCAGAAACGGCTGGTGCAGCACTTATCGTGGAAATTGACGGTGTGGCAGAAGGTCTTGACGACATGCTGCATGAAATCGCTACATTGTGTGAACACTACGGCGCTGTACAGGTACAGTCGGCTGTCTCAGCGGAAGAACAACAACGGCTGTGGTCGGCGCGCAAGAGTGCTTTCACGGCATTTCCCGTTCTTGCTCCGGCCTACCAACTGGTTGACACAGCTGTCCCACGTACGCGCCTCCCGGCGATGATGGCCCATGTTGAACGGCTCAGTCAAGAATATGACATGCTGATTGCCAATGTCTTTCACGCCGGTGATGGCAATTTGCATCCCCTGGTCCTCTATGATCCCACACGGTCGGACCATGTCGCCAAAGCTCAGGCGATCACCAAAGAGGTCTTGCGATTGAGCATCGAAGAAGGTGGGACTATCAGTGGTGAGCACGGGATCGGTGTCGAAAAGCAAGACTTTATGTCCAAACTATTGACGACAGCTGAATTACAGGCAATGGCCGAACTCTATGCGGTATTCAATCCCCACGACCGCTTCAACCCAGCGAAAGTCTTTCCAACCGATATCAATCCTCTCGATCTGGCAGCTCAACGACAGACACGTTTACGTGCCAACCAACAACACTCCTCCAACGAACGTAACGATAGTTTGCAGGAAAAAATGCATACCATTGTAGGTTCAGCATATGTGCTCACAGGAAATGCCACCGCCGATTACATTATCGAGGGACAAACGCCACATCTCGTGGTTTTTCCGGCAGATGTCGTGGCACTATCACAAGTGATGGCGGCATGCTACCAGTCTGGTGCGACGGTTGTTCTGTGGGGTGGCGGTACCCAACAGCAGCTTGGGAGCCTTACCAGCAAACCCGATATCGTGATTGTTACCCGCCGCATGAACAGTGTGCTTAAGTATGAACCCAACGACCTCACTGTCGGTGTCGAAGCTGGTATGACCCTCGCAGAACTCCAGACCTTGCTGGCGCCACACAATCAAATGCTACCGCTTGATGCGCCCTTACCAGAACTAGCCACGCTTGGTGGACTCGTTGCCACCGCCACGGATGGCCCACGACGGTTAGGCTATGGGTTGCTCCGTGATATGTTGCTTGGTTTAACCATCGTTGAGGTCGATGGAACGATCATCCAATGTGGTGGCCAGGTCGTCAAAAATGTGAGTGGCTACGACATGGTGCGATTGTTCCTGAGGAGCCACGGCACGCTAGGCATTATTGCTGGTGTAAATTTTCGTACCTACCCATGCCCTAAAGCCGAGTCGACGCTGCTGGCTATGTTTAATCAGCGTGATCAGGCATTTGCGTTGATCAATGAACTGGCGCAGACTCAGCTACAACCAACTGCTGTTGAATATCTGAATCAGCATGCACTTGCTCAGATCGGCATAGTGGGGCAGCATGGTGTAGCTATGCGTGCTGATGGTGTAACCGTAGCCTGCCAGCGTCATATTGACGATATCACAGCGATGTCGCAACGGGCCGGTGCGGTAGAAACGCGTGCGTTAGACGGCGATGATCTACAGGAGTTATGGTCTGCCATTGCTAACCTTTCAGCAGCCAACATTGATACTACGCAGGAGGCTTTGCTGCGAATCGCCGTACTACCAACCGCACTTATGGAGGCCATTGTGCACGTAGAAGCACTCGTTCAAACCCATGGGGGCTCCGTAACGATACATGCTCGTGCAATCGATGGTGTTTTGTATGCAAGAGTTCGTGGGCTACAACAAGCGCTTATTCCACTGCAACATGAGCTTGTGGCACGTTGGCAACACAGCCACGTGTTTGCCTGTGCGCCTGCATTAAAGGCCGATCTGGCTATCTGGGGTGTAAAACCAACTGGTATTGACATAATGAGGGAAATTAAGCAACGCTTTGATCCAGCCGAGAAACTAAATCCGGGTCGCTACGTGGTTTGATTGTGACCACAACGAACAATCTACCACTTCCAGAAAAGTATCGGCTCTCGGAAGTGGTAGATTGATCTGTTGAAGTCTTATGTGTCACGACTATGAAATCAGCTGGGTACCAATCGTAATTGATGAGAGCTACGTTGCAGCATAGGCTGTGCGAGTTCATCTGCTCCATCGCCTTTCCCTCAACTTCTAAGCACCTAATTATATTGCTCTGGATAGCGCTCTTGATTTGCTGATCGTGGTGAGAGAATCGTCAGGAGTTCTATTGGTGGAATGTTCAACATGCGTGCCAGTGCCTGAAGCAGTGCAATACGTCGAGCAACTGTGCGTTGATCGGTAGGAACATTCTGATGTTCCAGGGCGGCGTCAATTGCTGGGAGAATGTCTCGGGGATTCACAGTGTAGCCTCAGTTTCTCGCTAAAAGGGAGTTGGTTTGTTCTTTGAAGCTAAATATTGTCTCTGTTAACTTGCCCACTAGTATAATTGAAATCTGTAAGGTGTTGATATAGCTCTTTCGTGCAAATCCAGTACCATATACGTTGCAATTTAGTACCATATCCACAGCCAATGGTACTGGCCATACATGATCACGTTGCTCTCTTCAAGACAACACCTTGTTGGTAATACAATGCTCCTGTATGCTAATACAGGAGCATGCGTCAAACTATATGAATGGTTAACTTATCGTTGTGTTAATGGGAGATAAACTCGTTGGATAGTTTCAGTACCTGGTTCGCCAAGGAACAAGCGCCCTACCCCAAACTGAGAGTCATTACCAGGGTTGCCCATATCGACGGCATTTGCGCGGAGGAATAGCTCGATTTCGCCATTCGTATACCTTGGATTCGCACTCCACACTACCGCCGCTGCCCCTGCTACGTGCGGTGTTGCTGATGAGGTACCATTGAACTTCGGATCATCGTAGCTCTCGGTTGAGACGTTGGCAAAAGCAGCAATGTCTGGCTTGATAAAACCACCTGTAGCAACACCACCAGGACCGTTGGTTGGTCCCTCGGAACTATAGCTCTCCTGGGGATACGGGGCGGTAATATCGAGAGCAGCTACGGTTATCGCATCAGGTACATCAGCAAGATTTGCCAGACTTCGTTCAGGTACATTTACGAAGGCACTTAAAAAGTTTGGCGTAAACACATCAAAGTTAACCGGCTTCGTGTCATCTGCATTAGCGCGTGCGATAACATATCCGTAAAAGGTTGACGCACCAGTCGTCACGCCAGCTACAAATTCTGTAGGCCGTTGACCTGCCTGACCGTCCTGAAAATCAGTGCTTTGGCTCAGTATTTCCCAGCGTTCTTCAGCACTGTTCCAACGTACTAAGAAGAGGTCATAATCCTGATCAACATTGGTCCAGTCGCTCCAGCGAGCATAGACTCTGATAGGAAAACCAGCTCGAACAGCAGCAGGATCTCCGTTCTCATCCACAAAATAATTAACGGGACTATCACCAAAGTCCAGGGCTTGGTCCCCGTTGGCATCAGTGAACGGGCCACTCCAGTGAGCTTCTCGATCGTTGCCTGCCGCTGTGATCCACAAAATACCTTCCTGACTTGCTCGACTAACAAGATCTGCAATCGCTCCGGTACCATCGCCGGGAGTCTGGTTGTAGAAACCGATGGAGGAAGAGATAATATCAACATCCTGTGAGATGAACCAGTTTACGGCTTCTTCAATGTCAAATGTCGTTCCAACCCGTGCAAGGTAGAGCTCCGCTTCAGGAGCTATATCATGAATAATCTCTGCACAGGCGGTGCCATGTGGATCGTTGCCACTCTCCACACTGGTCTCGCCATCGATAAAACTACGTGCCTGAACGGATGCAGGGAGGTCGGTTCCTAACAAACTGCTGTACCCGGTAAACCCCGTATCCATTACCCCGATGCGTACTCCCTGACCTTCATATCCCTCAGACTGCCAGGCGGGTCCGTTGATCGCTGCAACACCTTCAGTTGTTGACGTCCCCGTTTGTAAGTTGCCCAGAGGAATAACTTCTTCTGGTTGACGAATATAGTCTACACCCTCTATTTCTGAAGCAGATTGAAGTTCCTCTACAGGCATCCATGCTTGCATCAATGTATTGTCAAATCCTGTGCCGGTAATCTCACCTCCGTACTCTTCCACAGCACTCTGAACCTGGGTGACACGCGCTGGATCGATGCTAAGATGTATCTGAACGTGTCCGTCACGATGATTAACTGCCTGTGTATCGGCCAGGGATAGCGCACTTTCAACAGATGTCTCGGCTGCTATAGCTACCTGAGTCAAGGTAGAGTCAAGTTTTCCATTTGACCTCGTCTTAACTATTGATGTATCGGTGGATACGATCGGTGCAGTTGCAACACTGTCGAGAAACGCCTCGGTTGTTGTGTGTGGTTGTGGATCGGTTGGAGCTGCAACGCTACTCGACACCAATGTGAGAATCATCATTGTCACAAGACATAGCGTTATGTGCGTGCCTGATCTCACCATTTTCAGACGATAGAGATGCATGCGGGTTTTCTCCCTCTAAATATAACAGTAAATGATTAAAGCTACTGTGATAGCACAGTGGCAGGTACTCGGATAGCCTGAATTTGCTGATCATTGGCGAGATCACAGATGTGGGTGATGGTGACAAAAGCTTGCACTTCGTTCCCCGATTGTGTACCAACTTCAACCTCATAATTCTCTAAGAAGCTTGTATCCTCACTTTCCAGGACCAGTACGACTTGTACCCGATCTTCTTGAATTGTTAATTGAGGAAGTTGTGTTGGTGTGTTGGTTTTTGTTGCCTCGATAAGTTGGAGGAGCGCTGTCTCAACATTCGGACAGGCTTGTGCTTGTTGCTTTGCCTCCTGTGCTGATTTAGCAATGTCTGGGTCAATTGGTGCCTGACCGATTGATGCAACAGGGGTTTCCTCAACTGCCAACGCCGCACGGTCGCCCACGGGCACGCTTGCTGCCGATGCTCCACAGGCAACAATGAGCAATGAAAGACTGAGCAAAAACGAAAAGACGATGTTTTGGGATATGAACACATATTTCATGATTTCACCCTCTTGTGACTCAATGCTCAAACATTGAAGCTCACATATATACGAACGTTCAAAATAATAGTTTCAACATATGGCATATCCATGACGTGTTCATAGAACGTAATGTTCCATCAAAACGTCTGTTTATGCCTTATTGACGCATTATTTTTTTGGCAAACATGTGTGTTTTTTTGTTCCACAGACGCACAAAAGACCAGATACTGATCGTTCATCAACGCGTAAGAGATAATCAGTACTGGTCCTTGTGCAAAATGCTTCAGTTGTTGATCCTAAGGTGCCTCGTAGGTCGTTAGTTCTTGAGTTGTGGTTCCCACATTCTGTACGTTTACTTCACTTTGCACCAACCCAACATTTTCAGCAAACCATAGGGTTCCCTCAAACGTGAATTCAGGGGCACCTTGCAACAAGCCCGAATCAACAAAACGTTGTGTGAGGGTTTGCTTGACACGAATTGCTTCAAAATCACCGGCTGCCACACTGATCGACTCAGTACCTTCGAGTTCGTATGCGACCTCTACTTCCTGGGTCGTTTCAATAACCTGCCCACCTGCGTCTAATGAGCCTTCAATGACATAATTAGCCGTCCATGTCGCCCCTGGCACGAGTTGATCGGCAGGTGGCAAATACACTCCAGTGCTTTCAATTGTCTCAAATGAGCCTATACCTTCTGCGTCAGGTGTGTTGAGGGTGAGATTGTTGTACTCTCCAAGCTGGAGACCACTGGCTGAACAGATAACCTCATTTTCAACAGTAACTCCCTCGACCATATAGGTGAGTTGTGCACTTGTCCCATTTGCGCCCTCAGTGATCTGTCCCACGCTATGTATTTGTTCAACACCCTCACCAACTCCACTCACCGCATATGTCCATTGCGTCCCTGTCTTCAGCGGATAGTAGGGATGTTCGCAGATAGTCGCAATTTCTGCTGGTTCGCTCGTAACTGCTGGTAGTGGTGTCGTGGTTGGCTCTTCTGGAATCTCGGCTACCGGTGTAGCTGTCGTTTCAATATCAAGTTCAGCTGTGGGTGAAGAATCTGTGTCGACGGCTAGTTCGCTGGTGGGTATGGTGGTACTTGTCGGTGATAGGTCTCCAACATCACCACCATCGCCACATGCGGTCAGTATGAGCATTGTAGCAATGGTAAACAGTACATGGTGTGTGTAGTGTGACATAGTGATGACCTCCTTCATTATTTTATGTCTGTAAAATATTATTACGATAAATAAACGCACTTTTGGACAGATTTGCAGCATACTATCTATATCAATGTGGTATTCTCTAAGACAGAGCGTGTTTACTGATGCTCTATGATAACACCAAATGTAGGCAAACATTTGTTTGCTTTGTTGGTAGGCAATTGGTATCATATGTATTTGTAATTACCTATACGAGCATCATGTATGCCGAGCCCTATCGCTATATGACAACGTTTTATATCAGGAGGCTTTCTATGCGCCCAATGTTGCGCGATTCGCCCTATCCTATGCTGCCCATTGAGGATGCCCAACGCATTATTGGAGAGCATACGAGGCTAATAGATAGTGAAGAGATTGATTGTTGTGCAATGCTGCCTACTGCACCTGATGGTCGTGTGTTGGCAGAAGATGTGTATGCAACTGAAACTATACCGGATGTTCCCAAAGCAGCGGTTGATGGTTATGCGTTACAGGTAGCTGATAACACCAACGAACGTCGTGTGCTGGCGGAGATAGCAGCTGGTATGGAACAATCACCAGTTGTGGAGCCAGGAACAGCCGTGCGAATTATGACGGGTGCTCCGATACCGCAGGGTGCTGATGCAGTGATTATGGTGGAGGACACTGAAGAACGGGCTGGCCTGCTCCATGTGCAGCGTATGGTACAGCAGGGGCAGAACATTCACGTGGTTGGGCAGGATGTTGCCCATGGAGCGCTGGTGCTTGCGTGTGGTACGTCGCTTGGTGCAGCAGAGGTTGGTTTGCTGGCGACGATTGGCCGAACACGTATAGCTGTTGCGCGTCGTCCGCGTGTGGCTGTTCTCTCTACCGGTGATGAGGTGCGCGAACCAGATCTGCCGCGTGAGGTTGGTGGCATTCGTGATAGTAATCGCTATGCGTTGTTAGCGGCGGTACGCGAAGCTGGGGGCGAGGCCATCTCTCTTGGTATTGCCCGAGACGATGAGCAAGCGCAACGCCAGGCGATCCTGCGCGGCCTTGAACAAGCCGATGTTTTACTTACCAGCGGTGGGGTGTCGATGGGGACACGTGATTTGATCAAGCCGCTTCTGTCTGAACTTGGTACGGTTCACTTTGGCCGAGTGTTATTTAAGCCAGGTAAACCGACTACGTTTGCTACCGTTCAAGACACTTTGGTTTTTGGATTACCAGGATACCCTGTCTCGTCGTTAGTATCATTTGAAGTGTTTGTGCGTCCTGCGCTGCGACGTATGCAAGGTGCTATATATCCTGATCGCCCACGTGTTCAGGTTACACTTTGCGATACGATCAAAGCTGCACCTGACCGGCCTGAATACCAACGTGTTATTGTGCGGTGGGAAGAAGGACAATTGGTTGCACAGAGCACTGGTGCACAAGGATCGAGTCGCTTGTTGTCCTTGCGTGCTGCGAATGCGTTGTTGCTGGTACCATCAGGCGGTCAGGTCTATCAAGCAGGTGACCGCTTAGAAGCATTACTCGTGGGTTCTTTGGTGCCATCTTAGGTGATACAAACCACAGATACGAGTTTAGAATTATCTGTGGTTTGTTGCAGTTCTGCTGTTTAGAGCATAATCTCTTTTCCTTCTGCAGATGAGCGATATACCGCATCAAGAAGTTTTAGTATGGTAAGTCCCTCTGCACCTGTCGCTGGAGCGCGGCCCTCGCCTCGTATGGCTTCAACGAAACTAGCCATTGAGCGATCCCAGTCACTGCCAGCCAGCCGTGGAATATGGGGATAGACATCAACAGGAATGCCATCCTCATCGCGGAACAATCGCATTGGCGCTTGATTGTGTAACTCAGGAAAGATATCTGCGCCACCCTCATCACCAACCACCTGCACACGATTTTCATTGTCTCCATACATAGCCCAACTCACCTCGGTGGTGATCAGCCCACCATTAGCGAGGCGTAAGTGCAGTGACGCGAAATCTTCCACTTCAAATGCCCCATCACGGACATGATCAACGCCCCAGCCACCGAGGCCGCGCCCACGAGGCCCATGAATAGCGCGAGTTTCTCCGCGTACCGAGACCACTTCTGGGAAATTGAGCAACCACATCGCAAGATCGACAACGTGAACACCAATATCCATCAATACCCCACCACCAGATAGTTCACGACGGGTAAACCAACTGCCAAAGCCTGGGATGCCATTACGTCGCATCATGCGTATGTGCATATAGTGTACTTGTCCCAGAGCACCATCGCTGATGGTCTTGCGGAGTAACTGTGCATCGCCGCGTACTCGCTGATGCATATTGAGCGCAAGAATGCGATTGGCTTGTTCGGCTGCTGTCACCATTGCCTGACCATCAGCGACGGTAGTAGCCAAAGGTTTTTCACACATGACGTGTTTGCCTGTTGCCAAGGCCTCCTGGGTAACCGTAGCGTGTAATGCATTTGGCACGCCAACGGTCACTGCATCAATGGTAGGATGTGCAATGACCTCACGATAGTCTTCATAGACATTGGGGATGTTGAATTTTGCAGCGACTTCGCGCGCGCGTTCGATATTGGTATCACAAAGTGCTGTGACATGAACATCAGCTAGTTTTTGAAAGCCAGGTATGTGACCAAATTGAGCGATTGCTCCGGCACCAATAATTCCGATATGTAATGGTTTAGTCATAATCAACAATGCTCCATATGAACGAACAACTTTTCTGTATCGTATCATATTGTTGGAATTTATTTGTCAATCCGGAGACCCAGATGCATGGTAAACAGAAGGATCACTAAAAAGGCAGATCTTTGTCGGTGTCGTGTTGGGTTGTTGTCGGGATTGTTGATTGGATTGTGTGTATTATAGAGTTAGGTATTTCTCATCGTAGTACCATCACTATTAAATTCAATACCTGCCGTATTTATTCCTTATATTTGTTCGGAGGAGAGACAAGAGAGGATGTGTGAAGTCGCACCCTATTGAGTTGAATCTACAAAGTTCCAAGCTGTGAACTTTGAGCCTTATGTACGTGTTGTTCAGTAAAGTGTGTGCGACTTCAACTCGTTTCATACAGTTCTGTCTGTACGTCCCGCATCATTAATGCAGTCTTTGTCCACCATCTACAGGAATTGTTACCCCCGTCACATAATCAGCCTGTACCAAATACAAAACTGCTTGTCCAATATCTTCTGCGTTGCCCAATCGACGTAATGGCACAGTACGGATAGTTGCGTCTGCTTGTTCCTGTGTCCAATCATCTGGTAGCAAGACAGCACCTGGTGCAACTGCATTCACCCGTATTTCTGGTGCCAGATCCTTGGCTAATGCTTCTGTCAATGTGATAACGCCACCCTTGCTGACGAGATAAGGTGTGTGATTGCGCCAGGGTCGCAGCGCTCCAACATCTGCAATGTTTACAATTGTGCCTTGAGTTATGCGGAGATGTGGGGTCGCGCGCTGTGCTGCAAAAAACGCGCTTCGCACATTAACAGCCATTAGTTCATCCCAGCGTTCTTGTGTTGCAGTGCCAATGGGTGTGGCGCCCCAGATACCGACATTATTGACAAGTATATCCAGCCTGCCCCAATGTGAGGCTGCTTGATCAACAATATGCTCAACCTCTTTAACAATGGCCACATCTCCTGAGATCGCCAAAGCTTCAATCCCAAGTTCTTGTAATTCTGCAACAGTTGTCTCTGCTTTTGGGGCCGAATGGTGATAGTGAATCACGACTTTTGCACCTGCTCGACCAAGTGCCAGTGCGATGGCTTTGCCGAGACGGTGTGCTCCTCCCGTCACAAGCGCTACCCGATTGCGGAGTTCCATAAACCTTCCTTATCATTGTGTTTGATCTGTTCTTTGTTGTACTCTAAATTGTCACGCCTGTCCAGCGCATAGGATTGGTTTATGGCGTTGCCAATGCTGGGGTTGTCGCGTTTGGGGCAGATTGGTCTGAGGATATTGTGTGATTTTCTGCTGGTGGGGAAGTTTATGGTTCAGGAGCTACCTTATCATTTTCATCAGGTGTAGGAGCAGGTTCTGGCACTGGCTCAAGTTTTTCAGGAGATGGCTGTTCATTCGGGGGAGATGTTGGAGATTGGTCTGAGTCAGATGTAGGATTTGGTATAGATGTGGGTTTAGGTGTACTTTCCTGTTTTGGTGGCACAGGTGGTATCTCGGTTGCCACGCCGGTTGGTTTCTCAGTTGCTTTGGTCGGTGATGTTACAACGGCTTCGGTCGGTGGTGCCTCAGTTGCTGGAGGTGCGGAAACAGTAGTTGCTTCGATAGTAGGTGCTTCAGGTGTGGGGGGCATGGGAACAGCAGTTGGTTCCGTTGGTATGTATGTAGCTGTCGGCGGTAGCGGGGTCCACGTTGGTGGTATGGGTGTCGGCCCATTTGGTGTAGGTGTTGGAACAGGCGCCACTGTTGGCTGAGGGTGCGGTATAGGTGCTGGAACAGGTGTTACTGTTGGTTTGATGGTCGGCGTAGGCGGTTCGTTAGCTGGTGGAGTCATTGGACTGGGTGTTGATTGTATGGTTGGCGTACCAGTCGGCACAGCACTCGGTTTAGTAGCAGCTATAGGAGTAATTACAACAGTCGGAGATAATTGAGGGGTTTTTGATGGTGTGTTGATAGGACTTGGTACGGTGACAAAAGTTGGTCTGGGGGTCGATATGGGTATACTAGTTTGTGTCGATGTTGGGAGCAATGCCTTTTGTATTTGTATCAATGCGGGCAATATATTAACAGAGACAGTGTCACTGTCAGCATCTGCATTATCAGCATCAATAGTCACACTATTAGTGCATGTTCCAACAGCGGTTGCATTGATCGTGATGCTCTCGATACCCGATTGCCCACTGGCGAGATTGCCAATATTTCGTGTAAACCCGCCGGAAGGTGAACATACGCCGCTCAGAGTACTTGTTAAGACAACTCCCTCTGCAGTTGCAGAACCAGCATTCCCATACCCAACAAAGAATGTGATTTGACCTCCGACCGTTGTGCTAATAGGTTCGGCAAAGGTTACCACAAATAATTCTGGCTCATCGACTGGTATTGCTGTAGGTGTATTGGTGGGTATGAGGGTGTTGGTCGGTGTCGGCGTATGTGTTGAGACAGGTGTGTTGGTCATCGTAGGTGTATTGGTGGGTATGAGGGTGTTGGTCGGTGTGTTCGTGGGTGTAGGTGTGTTAGTTGGAGGCAATGTCTCCGTGGGCGTAGGTGTGTTCGTGGGTGTGGGGGTATTCGTTGGGGTATTCGTTGGCGTAGGAGTTCCCACCAATGTGTTGGTTGGTGTGGGAGTACTCGTTGGTACGAGTATGTTGGTTGGGGTATGTGTGGGTGTGTTGGTTGGGGTATGTGTGGGTGTGTTGGTTGGTGTTGGTGCAAGCACTGTAAATGGAGCAGTTTGAACAGTGTATCCCTCAAACCCACCTGAGATGGTTATCTGATTTAAGTAGACACCTGCTGCTGTGGTTGCTTCTACTTCAGCTCTGATGGTACTGCGGATAAAACCTCCTGTTGGGAGTATATTCGTGCCGTTTGCCCACTCCCAACGGACTAGTGATCCATTATCGAATGTTGCATTAGGTGTTGTGTCTACGGTGCGAAATCCTAGTGGTAATTGGTCTGCGATGCGATTTAGATTAGTAGGTGGTCCAAAGTTAAACACGGTAATAGTATATGTTAACTCCGTACCGACTAAACCCTCTTTAGGCATTACATTTTTTGTCACATACACCAATGGCGTAGGTGTTGGTGTGGGTGTGTTGGTTGGCGTGGTGGTATTCGTCGGTGTTTGTGTCGGGATAGCCGTGGGTGTATTGGTTGCTGGTGGTACTGTGGTAGCTGTTGCCAAGCTTGTAGGTGCTAGTGTAGCTGTGTTTGTGGCCGTTGGTAGCGGTGTAGTGGTAGCGATTGGTGGAACTATGCGGGTCGGTACCGTTCTTCGTGTTGGGACGACCGTTGGTGGTACTGTGGTAGCTGTTGAGGTAACTGATACAGGTGTGTTTGTTGGTATAGGTAACGCTGTAGCTGGAACCGATGTTGCTGTAGCCGGGATTACTGTTGTTACAAGGGTGGGCAGAATGGATGTAGCTGTTGAAGGAGGAACTGTCACAGGTGGTACAGACGGTAAAACAGGTTGTGCTGATGGTATTGGTGATGGTGTGACTGTCTTAGTTGGTTCAGGTTCAGAAGGCTGGGTGGCTTCCAACAAAGGCATGGTTGGTGTCACTTGCAAGGCTAGTGATGGTGTTGGTGTTGCAGATAATATAGGAGGTAAGACAGCCACTGGTACCACATCTGTGGGACCATGGGGATTACGGTTATCTTGTTCGGCAGCGACAGCTACTTCTGGATTAAGTGGTGGGATAAGGGGTTGATCTTCAATGGTCCAGCGGCTGTAGTCTGAAGTCAGTTTGGCGAGTAAACTTTCAGGATATACATCACCATCAGGGAGAACAGCCCATAATACTATTTGAGCAATGCATGAGGTGCCAAACAGTGCCAATAGAATAGCGATAAGCATCAGGATACTCAATGGCCATCGTTTACGCGGCTGTGGCGATGGGGTTTTCTTTGTCTTGGTAATTTGGATCTGCATTGTTACATATCAATAAAAAACTAAACGTGCTGCCCTGTTCTGATGTGTGATCGAGCCATAATCTTCCACCCTGAAGTTCTAGTAGTCTCTTGGCAATAACTAATCCCAAACCAATGCCTCGCTCAGGTGAATTAATGCCCTGAGGACCTCGTGCAAAACGTGTAAAGATTTGGTCACTCAAGTCTGGTTCAATGCCTCGTCCAGTGTCGACAATGTCTACACGTACATGTCCTTTCTGGAGCCGGGCACTAATAGTGATTGCCCCTGTGTCTGTATAACGACGTGCATTGTCAAGTAATTGATGAAAGACATTTTGCAACTGGTAAGTATCAGCCATAACTTTAGGGAGATTATCAGGAATCTGTATGTCGAGCATTAATCCCTTTGCGGCAATTGCTGGTTGAATTGACCAGAGCAGCTCGTCTAAAACATCATAGATATGAATTGATTCAATATCAAATGTGAGCGTCCCTGCCTCTAACCGTGCAATAGTAATAACGTTGTTAAGGATGTTGGTCATGGATAAAGTATGGCGACGCATGGTCTCAAGGAGTGTGCGTTGATCATCACTAATGTTGCCCACAACACCACGAAGTAACAATTCTGAGCTTCCACCAATCACGGTAAGAGGGGTTCGCAATTCATGTGAAATGGTTGCAATAAAATTCGTCTTCGCACGATCAATTGTTACTTCACTTGTAAGATCCTGGAATACATATACATCGCCAAATCGTGTTTTATGGTCAAGTTCGACAGGTGTCACAACAACACGCACCACCCGATCATGAAGTTGGAAAAGATCGGGAGTACGGTCGTCGCCAAAAGCCAAGACTGTGTCGTCTAAGGGCTCAAGTGGAATATTATTGAAGTGGTTTGGTTTTGCCTGATCGTTTGCCAATTGCAGAAAGGCTCTCATCGTCTTGTTCATCAGAAGAATGTTGCCTGATGACTCACAAACAATAACGCCATCAGCAATGCTTTCGACAATTGCAGCTCGCTGGCTTGCTTCAGCATGTACCTTATCATAAAGACTCAGTAAATGATCGGTCATATTGTTAAACGCACCTGAGAGTACTCCAACCTCGTCCTGTGAGTGTACATTGCTCCGTTCAGTCAGATTACCGCTACTGACAGCTTGGGCAGTGCTGACCAGTTCTTGTAATGGACGGGTTATTTGACGTGCTATGAAAATGCCCAATCCAATGATCGTGATTGAAAGAAATACCGTGAGGATAATGAGTGGGGGGCGTGAGTCGGCCCAGGGTCCTGTTACATAATCACTGGCAAGTGCCACAGAGATGATACCGACCGTACTACTCCGAATACGCAGAGGTGCATAGGCAAATTGATAATCACGTTCATTGACCGCGACCGTGTCATAGATACCTTGTTCGTTAGAAAGTTCCAGATCACGAATAGATGCAACGACATCAGGTTGTATATTTAATGTAGTTAAGCCAGCGTTTGGAATTTGCGTACTGGCAAATGACTGACCATTATCAGCTTGATAGAGCGTGACAATAGCTGAGGAAGAATTATCGCGCAGATCCTGTAGGAGTGTGTTAAGACGGGTGGCGATGATGAGACCCCCCACGATTTTTTCTTCTTTCACAACTGGTGCAACGGTGAAAATATAGCGTGTTTTATCGTCACCTAAATCCAGCAGACCAGCAAATTTGTCGCCAACTGCATCGTTTTGATTTGAAAGGATGCGTGGTACAAACCATAAAACATTGATATCCCGCAACTCGTGATTTGTACGCTGTGGCTCGCCAATCTCATCAAAGAATCGCTCCCAATCGATAACGGATTGACCTTGATTATTGAAAGCAATCAATCGATCTACTCGAATACCTTGACGTTGTAAACTTACTCGGAAATAAGGTTCCAAAGCTTGTTCTAACCCTTCTGGGTCATTTTCTGCAAAGGCATCTGCAACGGCTGGCGCACCTGTTTGTGTGTTTGGTCCTGCAAAGACCATCTCACGTAAAAAGGTTAAATTAGCTTGCTCAAGTTCTACGATCTCATCTGCCGTGGTTCGTGCTGTTTGGGCTAATTGATTGTTCAGGCGCTCTTGTGCAGTCCCAGTGACAAAGAGAAATGCGATGGTGGAACCTGCAAAAGCTACCAACAGTGTTAATAGGAGAAAAGGTGCAATGATTTTGTATTGAAGTTGTGAATTTAGCTCTCGCAGAAGACGCATAACGACATCTCCGAATGGAGGTAACTGTGATTTAATGCACAGTGCAGTCTAACAGTTTTTGATTCTATAGAGTAAATAAGTTTATTCACGATAAAACATATTATTGCCATTTTGTCGTTCGATACTCTACCCGGAGATACGTATAATTGTATCTAAGGTTCGATCTTTCTGTATGCTATTGTGTACTATTTATGTGATCAAGACTTGTACATCTTGGATACAAAAATGAATAAAGTGTTACTTACCAACACTACTTATTTTTGTGTGCTAATCCTACATATATAACGTTTGGAAATGACCTATGATACGGGATATATGTAATCATATACTCAACCTTCTGATGCTTTGTGAACATTAAACTACTCACTGCATTGCACAGTGCAACTGAAAAAGTTGTGTTGTAAACGAGCCTGATGATGAGTATGTGTAGCTGTGTTCTAATAAACAGTAGTGAAGTGCTGAATGTTGATAAGTTATGTACATGTGTGGTATGTCTTGCCCAAATGATCGGGGTCAATGACACTTATAAAGCCAAGCATCTCTTGGGGAGGAATTCCGTATGTGTCAAGCGTTTCTGATATAAAAATGACACTTTAATCAATTTTATTGAGATATGCACATGGAATTCAGAACATCTCGTAATAAAGTACGTGAAAGGAACTCTTAGGACCTACGCAGTTGTGAGAAACCAGACCCCAAAGGTTTTTATCACCAAAAATAGGAATTGAATTCGGGCGATAAAAACCTCTATGGTCTTGAAGTGTTTATGAGACATCATGGATATCTAGGTTTTATTACGTAATTCTTCTGGCAAATCAAGATCGCTCAGGCGGACGGTCTTGCGTGTGCCAAATTTCATGGTTTTTTGTCCCTCACTTGAAATCTGACCAGTTTGTTCCAGATTGGCGATCTCTTGCTGCATTGTTTGGGCCAGTTCGGCTTCACCCTGACTAAGTAACCGTGTGACGGCACTCTGCAGTTTTTGGGTTGCGCTTCCTATATCGCCTGCCTGAATATCTTGTAGTGCCCGTGTTTGCAATTTGAATGCACTGACTTTTTCAACGATATTCATGACAGGTGGGTTCACCTGATTTGCAAGGTCTGCATCCGAGGTGAAGGTTAACATAATATCTGTGCGAACTTTTTGTTGTTGTCGCTGTAGTACAGGGATATCGTAGGTGATTTCTGCCTGTCCAATACGATACTGCCCATTTGGGCGCGGATCAACGACCAATTCGATGAGCAGGGTACGCCCGCTCCCTGTTTCTAATTCTCCCAGCGGTACCGTAACGTCACGATCTGATATTGGTTGGTACCCCAGGTTATTGATCAGAGGAATGACTTGCCAAACCGCGCGCGGCGTAACTCCTTGAACCAGGCGTAATGTAGCTGAGGTATTTCGAACAGCGGTTGCCTGTGCTCGTTGTACAGTATTTTGAAAGTAATCAACAATTTTGTCAGGTGTATTGATATAATCTGCTGTTCCACCAGACCGATTGGCCATATCGATCAACAGATCTTCATTCCAATCTTTTCCAACACCAAGTGCAGTGATCGGAACATGCTGCTTTCCGGCATCATCAGCACGGTGCAGACAATCTGACTCATTCTCCGTCTGACCGTCTGTCAGGAGTACCATACGACGAATGGCTTCTGCATGACCATTATTGATCTCTCGAAGCCCTTTTTCGATAGCAGGGGCGATCTTCGTGCCGCCAGCATCACGAAGTCGGCTGATTCGCTCTTGTATCTCCCGACGATTAACCACAGGGGTTGCTGGGATAAGTATATCACTACGATGATCGAAGATGACAACTGAAACAATATCCTGTCCATCAAGAAGATCGAGCGCTTGCATCGTAGCACGTCGAACACGGTCGATCTTGTCACCTTTCATCGAACCACTACGGTCGAGCACAAAACAAACATTGACAGGCATTCGCACTTGGGCCATCGTCTGATTTGGCATGATCTCGAGTAACAGATAGGCAATCTGTGGTGTGTTTGTGGCAGGTAGGTATGGACGTGCCAATGCAATCTGAAGATTGACTTCATCGGCCATATGATGACTCCTTAATATCTCAAAACAGACAGTTTCATAAACAAATGCCTGTGTTGTATAGTACAAGTGATCAACAGAACTTTGTAAACTACTCTTACTGATCCTGTAATCATGTTACGAACAATCTAGCAACCAAGTTGCAAAGCATTGTAGATATGAAATTAGTATAGCATGCTTGATCAATGTGAGTGTTTCTAGAGGTTGATAAAGTGAATTCAGGATGTCATTTTATCAAGGCACCCCATGCTATAATGCGGTTTAATATAATGGTTAGTGTGGCCTTTAATATTGTGTAGGTATCAGTAATGAAAGTCCTTGTGCTTGGCAATGATGGACGTGCCCATGCGCTCGTGTGGAAGCTGTTTAACAGTCCATTAGTTAGTGAAATTATCTGCATGCCAGGGAATGGTGGAACCGGTCAGATTGCGCCTTCAGTTGACCTGGAGTCGGATGATCCTGCGACAATAGCTCGTTGGGTTTTTGACGAAGGTGTGGATATTATTGTGCCAGCAAGTAGCCGACCACTTCAACAAGGTGTGGTTGACGAAGTGGTCGCGTTTCACGTTGGAGTTTGTGGCCCTTCGCAGCGTTCTACCGTTTTAGCGCATAGCCGCTGTCGGGCAAAGGAATTTATGTTGCAACATCAGTTGCCAACAGCGCCAGGTCGCGCTTTTACAAATCTTGCCACTGCTGAGAAATATCTGGCCATACAACCGCTCCCCTTATGCATCAAAGCTGACCATCCAGTTGCTGGTGAAGTCATCTACCACGAACGGCATGCCGCATTGATTGGTTTACGCGATCTTTTTGCTGCACGTCCATTAGAAGGACCAAATGATGGTGTTGTGATAGAACAATATTTGCAAGGGCCACGTGTGGTTTTGTCGGCATTTACCGATGGACGAACTGCTGTTCCCCTACTTGCGACTCGTCTGTATGATAAAACTGAGGTTGGCGATCAAGGTGCTTTTGCCCCTGGTATCGGTGCTCATACTGGCGAGTCTCGCTTTGCATATCTCCTAAGAGATTATCTCCATCAGAAATTTATTTTACCGACTGTGGAAGGGCTAGCCAAGGAAGACTTACCGTACTGGGGTATTTTAGGTGTTGATTGCATTGTTACAAACAATGGCCCACGTTTAACAGGTTTGCGTTGTAGTCTGCGTGAGGGCGAGGCACAAGTAGTGCTTCCTCGGTTAGAAGATGATTTGTTACCGTGGATACAAGCAATGATTTCCCAAAGGTTGCACGATTATCCCTGGCCAACGTGGTCACCGACGCCTAGTGTTGGTATTGGTTTGTTTGCTCAAGGATATCCACACCATTTTGCTACTGGTGGCCTTATTCAGGGTCTGGAGGATCTTGATGAAGGCGTACGGGTATTTCACAATGCCACTGAAAATCCTTCTTCTCTCACCTATACTCCTCGCTCTAATCGATCTTCTTCTTTGCTAGGTATGTTGGTCGGAACTATTCCAAATAATACGTTACATGTGGCTGGAGGACATCCGCTTACTATCGTCGTGATGGCAACGACACTGGTTGCGGCTCATCAAAAAGCTTTAAGAAATGCTGAACGTATTGTATTTGGTGGACGTTCATTCCGTACCGATATTGGTGCCAAAGAATTTAGTTGATGGATTTAGCTATCAAGAAATTCACTCGCATCATGAATGTGATAATTATATCCCTGTTCAACTAAAAACAATTGGCGATTGTGGGCAAACTCAAGTTCTCGTGTGTCTCGTGTAACCAATGTATAGAAATAGGCCTGCCGCCCATCTGATTTAGGTCGTAGTACGCGACCAAGACGTTGTGCTTCTTCTTGACGTGATCCAAATGTCCCCGAAACCTGTATCAGCAGATCTGCGTCTGGTAGGTCTAGCGCAAAATTACCTACACGTGAGATAACGAGTGTACTAATCTCCCCACGACGAAAGGTTTCAAACAGGCGCTCTCGTTCAGGTTGAGGTGTTTTGCCAGTAATCAATGGTGTATTGAGTTTTTGTGCAATCTGCTCAAGTTGACGTAGGTATTGGCCGATGATCAGCGTTTGGGTATGTGGATGCCTTTGGAGAATAGCCTGAAGCAATGGCATCTTACGTGGGTTTTCTGCGGCAATACGGTATATGTCTCGTTTTTCAGCTGTTACATAGGTGCTCCGTTCTTCTGCCATCAAATCGACACGTACTTCTATACAATGTGCAACTGCAATCCATCCCGCTTGTTCCAAAACCCGCCAGGGAACTTCAAATTTTTTAGGCCCAATCAGGGCAAATACATCCCCTTCACGGCCATCCTCACGCACCAAGGTAGCAGTCAAACCAAGCCTGCGTCGACTTTGAAGATACGCTGTTGTGCGAAAAACAGGTGCAGGAAGGAGATGGACTTCATCATAGATAATGAGACCCCAATTTTGCTCATTCAATAGGCGCAGGTGTGGAAAGCCATCGGTTTGTGGTGGTCGATATATCAACATCTGGTATGTAGAAATAGTGATTGGGGCAATGCCTTTTTCCTCACCGACGTATCTAGCGATATGAGCGTTGTCCAAGTGAGTCTTTTGGAGCAGCTCTCTATGCCACTGGTTAACGGATGTATTATTAGTAGTCAAAATGAGCGTTGATTGATTGATAAGTGACATAACGGCTATACCGACAATGGTTTTCCCTGCACCTGGTGGCAATACGATGATACCAGCACCACCGCAGACATCCCCGTTTGCATAGAACGCCTCAGCAGCCGTAGATTGATAATCTCGTATCTTGAACGTCTCAGTACGTAGATTGATGGTGCATATGTTGCCATCCGTATAGCCTGCCAGGTCCTCGATGGGCCAATCTAAGGCCATGAGACGTTGTTTTAAATTCCCTCTGTTGATGGGTGAAACAACATAGGTATGTGCTCCCAGAGGCTTGGAGAGAAGTGGGGCAATCTCGGGATGTTGAGCAAGTTGAGCGAGCAGTGCCGCATCATCTGAGACAAACCGTAACTCAGTATGCTCGATTGTCATTTGTAATTTTCCCCAACGCTCAATAAGTGCCCGGACCGTATCAGTGATGGTTTCAGTAAGGGGGTATTTTGCAAACATGTGCAGTCGTTCAAGTACGTCTGTTGCTGACAAACCTGTAGCTGCGGCACTCCATAGAGAGAGGGGAGTTATTCGATAGGTGTGAATCAATTCAGGGCTTTTTTCGAGTTCTGCAAAGGTGGCAATAGCGCTACGTGCATCTGACGCACGTGGATTGTCAATCTCTAGCAGAATGGTAAGATCGCTCTGCACAATCAGTGGGTTGGTTGAATGGTAATATTCTAAGATCATACTATATCATTTCTCACCATGACGAATATTATAGTATGGTAATGTGAAATACAATAAAATACAAAGTTCGTATCATTGATGTCGTAATCGATTATGCTGATGCTGCCACAAAATCATGACATTGTTCGTCTAATATTTTGTAGGTATTTCAAGCATTGCAATATAGTTGTAGTTGGTGTGTATCGAGCAAGCTGTGTCCTTCACATCCTTTGGCTTGTCACAGTAATTATAGAGGTATATGTTGAATAATGTTATAACCCTCACCTGGCTAACGTTTCAGGAGGCGCGCCGTCGTCGTATGGTGGTAGCTGCTTTGACTATAGGGCTCTTGTTTCTTATTTTGTTTAGTGTCGGTTTTGTCCTCATTAACAATGAAATTACGCGTGAGGAATTTCCCGATTTTACTGCAACCCCCATTCGGAATTTTGTGACCCTCGCTGGCCTGTATGTGGTGCATTTTCTGGCGATCATGCTGGCTATCTTTACATCGGTCGATACTGTTTCCGGTGAAATTACATCACATACAATTCAATCCATTGTCACCAAACCTATTCGGCGGTGGCAGGTTATTCTGGGCAAATGGTTAGGTTATGCCGTTATGATGGGACTATATCTAAGCCTCTTAAGTGGTGGAATTGTTGCCATCGTATATGTTGTCTCGGGGTATGCACCGCCTAATCTCTTACAAGGTCTCTTTTTGCTTTGGTTGCAAGCCTTGGTCCTGATCTCACTGTCACTACTGGGCGGTACGTTATTCTCCACACTCACGAATGGTGTGGCGTTATTCATGCTCTATGGGTTGGCTTTTATTGGGGTGTGGGTCGAACAGATAGGTGCTATTCTGCAATCTTCGGCTGCGCTTCGCGTAGGTATTGTTTCGAGTTTAATCATGCCAGTTGAGGCGCTCTGGGGGAGGGCTTCTCATCTTATGCAACCACCTATAGCTAATGCGCTTCCGTCGCCATTCACTGTCTCTTCTGTTCCAAGCCCCGCTATGGTTGTGTATGCAATGGTATACATAGGTGTTGCACTGTTAATGTCCATGTATGTATTTGGACGTCGTGATCTATAGCGTTGTTGCCGGTAGTATGGTCATATTGACATGTGAACCAGCGTCACCACTCAACAGGATGACGCTGGCCTGATAGTTCTCTTATGGTACGAGTCGTGTTTGATCACGTGGGAAGAGTGTAGTTTCTCGAATGTTTGATATTTCCAGCAATCGTGATACCCAACGTTCTAACCCGATGGCGAAGCCACCGTGTGGCGGCATACCGTGCTTAAATGCTTCCAAATACCATTCGAGTAATTCAGCTTTCATTCCTCGTTCTTGGATCGCTACCATGTAATCCGCATGTTGATGGAGACGCTGTCCGCCCGTCACCAATTCTAATCCCCGAAAGAGGAGGTCGAAACTATTAGAGTATAGTGGTTGAAGTGGATCTGGATGTGTGTAGAAGGGCCTTTTCACCATTGGATATCCTGTGACAAAGAGAAAGTCAGAGCTATATTCTCGTTGCGCCCAGGCACCTAACCAACGTTCATGGGCAGGCGCCAAATCTGGTTCGTTCTGTAAATTTTCCCCAGTGGCTTGTGTGATAAGCTCTTGTGCTTCAGTAAAATGAATGGTTGGTATCTCTTGTGGTACTTCAGGAATGTTAGCTTGCAACAATGCTACAGATTGCGCTACTCGTTCACGAATAGCTAAGATCATCTCACGTAGCACTTCTGTGAGGAGATGCATAATGGTGATATGATTGTGAATAAACCCAAACTCAACATCAAGTGAGACATACTCGTTACTGTGGCGTGATGTGTCATGGAGTTCAGCACGAAATACGGGACCAACCTCAAACACACGTTCAAAGACCCCCACCATTACTTGTTTGTACAGTTGTGGACTTTGTGAGAGATAAGCTGATTTGCCAAAATAGTTTATCTCAAAAACATTTGCTCCTCCCTCGGTCGCTGCCCCGACGATTTTGGGCGTTTGGATTTCTACAAAATCACGTTGTTCTAACGCTTTACGGAATCCATGCATCGACGCTGCAGAAATTCTGTGGCGTTCTCGCCAGCACGGATGGCGTAACGCAACGGGAGCGTGATCGAGAATGGTTGGCAGATGCGCTTTGATAGTGGGTCGAAAAAGCTCAATAGGGGGTGGAGTATTTGTGGAGGATACGACAGTGATGCTGGGATGCTGAATTTCAACGCCTCCTGGTGCCTGGGGATTGGCAACAACCTGCCCTTCTACCACCAGAACCGACTCACGCTGAAGCTGAGTAAGTTGTTCAATAAGCTGTGGGTCTTCAACAACAATCTGCATTGTCCCTTTACCATCACGTAAAATGAGAAAACTCACCTGTTTTAATGCACGCAAATGATGTAGCCATCCTGCGAGACAGACCCTTTTCCCAACATGGTATGTAACCTCGGTCGTCCAAATACGTTTGGTTTCTTTCATAGTGACACCTCTTACGAATCAACAACCCCCTCGTTGTGCGGACGAGGGGGGCTATTCGTGGTGCCACCGCACTTTACTACTGCTATAGGTGTGATAGCAATAGCCTCGCGCCCGATAACGAGGGCGAAACGTCGGAGCTTACTGGACAAATAGTCGTTTTTCTCCGCACTCAGGAGGGTCTTTCACAGGGTTTAGATGCCACGTTCTCAGCACTGGTGGCTCTCTGTATTCGCATTAAACCTGTTACTATTCTCCATTAACGTTTTACTAGGTCGAGCATAATAGATAAGCAACATATTGTCAATTGGGCTTTATTACGCTGGGTCCGCACGTACAATCAGACGATGTGAATACACCCCAATTGGCACACACGTGATAAGCGTAAGGGTTTCTGTGCTGGTTCTATCCATGACCCATGTATCAGACGGGAGCAGGGTTAATACTTCTTGAACAACATAGCGGTGATTCTGTTGCCCCACGGCCAGGAAAATCTCATCTCCCATTTGCACGTTGGGAAGTTGATTAAAGATCGTTCCTTGATACCCAACATGCCCTGCAACAATGATATTTCCTGCTGTTCCTGGGTGTGCCGATATAGGCCAGTAGTGTGCGGCGGTATAACGAGGGACATCCCACTCACCATAGCTAAATCCGGTTCCGGCAATCGTGACATCAACCCCAATGCGTGGAATGGTAATATGGTGCGGTCGAACACCCATCCACGCCATGTTCGTGTCATACACAGGTTGTAATGCCCAGTCTGGTACATTATTCTCCGCAAGATGTTGGCGACCTAAATGCCCAAGCAAAACCTGATATTCACCTGCCAATTCTGGATGATATTCAAAGCGGGTACGTTCAAAGTATTGCACCAAGTACTCTTGCCCATCTTGAGGATTCCGTTCCATAAATTGTTCAGAAATAGGAAACCCGAAAGTCATTAATCCACCATTGTTGCGCCAGAATTCCTGAAAGACAGCATTGACACTGTGTTGTGTTTCTGGAATATAGGTGGTATCTGCAGGAGCAGCAGATACAGGCTGAAATGCAGGATGCCCTCCATGACTTTGTGCTGCCCATCGCCCTAGATGTGTAACTAATGTGCGTCCGACATCTGCATGCCATTCAAGACGTGCGCGTTCAAAATATTGTACTGGTCGTCCATTTTCTATAAAAACTTCGGTTATCGGAAATCCAAAGATAGGCAATCCACCTTGCCGTTCGTAAAAATGGCGAAAGTTATACGCTAACGTATGTCCAGTTTCTGCAAACAATATAGGCTGTCCGGCACGAGTATTGGCTGATGTGGTTGGTGGAGAGAAAAGGGGAAGAAAACATAAACACAGAAAGAATGCAATAATTCGATGGAGATTCATGGGTGCTCCGCATAGATTACAACAGGTGCATAATACAGTTAAAATCGGCCATATTGTAGCATGAGACTGACAAATTGTATCCACCTATCTTGATTTGATATTTGACGTACGACTATGGCTTAACATACAATCATAACAAATGTTGGTTGAAAGGTGAACGTACATATTTAGCTTAATACATAGTGAGGGTATTATGCGTCTTTCAAAAGCAAAGGTCGAAGACCTGTCAGCACGACTTGTCGATTGTTTTGCGGAGATTGAGGGAGTTATGTTTCAGGGGAATGATGCCCAAATACGCATGGCTGCCGAAAATATTATCAGTGATGAGTTGATGGTTGAAGAACGCTTAAATGCTGAAGTCCATAAAATGCTTCAATCATACAAATATGAGATTACCATGGAACGTATGAATTATGATGAATTATTCAAAAAGATTAAGAATAAACTTATAGCAGAACGTAAGGTCGTTTTATAAAACTTACAAATGTTGATTTGAGAGAAAGACATTTTCTATTATGCCACTAATCTGTCAATAATTTATTACATCATTTTCACCATTTTGTCGACAGATGGCAATGTTCAGATTGATTCCATCTGGTATTCTTGTAAAACATAATCAGCGTTATTCGTTGAAATAATCAAAAAATTACTGTTTAGATTGGTAGCATTTGAGCTAGATGAAAAAGTATATTACGATATTCTACACTATTCTCAAACCTTCTTGCGATGGTTTGACACCTGCGCTATAATAGCATGGTAGATTTACAGGTTATGAGGCATAAAATAGCCTTCGCAAAAATAATGCAGGTTCACAGTCGTAAAGTATTACAACACGAACTTATCCCTGTGAAGCATGTAGCGGGAGGACTGAGATGGCTACACTAAGCCTACAACAAGCCTTCGAACAAGCTCGGGACTGGATAGAGAGTAATGATCCGGAACGAGCCATCGGTTTGACTCGGCATATCCTTGAGTATCACCCCAATAATCTGGACGCATACTGTATCCTTGGCGAGGCGTATTTAGCGAATCGTCAACTTGGGGAGGCTCAGGAAGCATTTGAACGAGTGTTGAGTTCTGATCCTGAAAATATTCCGGCTCATGTCGGTTTAGGGATAACGTTTGAGCGTCAAGGTATGTTAGACCGAGCAGTTTCGGAATTTGAACAAGCCTGGGAAATTAAACCGGACTTACCTGAACTTCGCAGTCAACTCCTGCGTCTTTACACCGATGCTTGGGGTAGTGAGCAGGCACAGTTGAGGTTAAGCCGTTCTGGTTTAGCCCGCCTGTATGCAAAAGGGCATATGCTTCCACAAGCTATTGAAGAATTCCGCCAGGTTATCACAGATCAGCCTGATCGATTGGATGCGAAAGTTGCTCTTGTTGAAGCTTTGTGGCGAGATGGACAAGAAGATGATGCAATTGCTGAATCTGAAGATATTCTCAATCAGTACCCCCATGCATTGAAGGCCAATTTAATCCTCGGATATTTGAAGATGTCCTCTGGTGAACCTGAAGGTCAGCAATTTTGGGATACTGCAAGTCAACTAGATCCTCACCATGTAGTGGCACGGGCATTATTTGAAACCCTGCCGATGGATGATCAGCAAGAGCCATTAGTTGAAGAGTGGGATGAAACTGCGTGGGAAGCACAGCGGGCTCTCGAAATGCAAGAGCACGCCCCTGCAACGCGCCCAATGGCTGTGACTGCAATTACCGATATTTTAGCTGGTGCCTCTGAGTCAGATACATTAACTACAGAACAAGAAAATACTTCTTCGGCAAGTTTTGCTCCATCAGATAGCAATAATGATGATTTTCTAAATGAGCTTCTAACGCTTGATGTTTTGAATGGTGCTCCTACAGAAAATCCTGATATGTCGTCGCCTGATAATAAATTGGTAATGTCAACTTTTCCTGATAGTGCAGATGATACTGATATTGATGTGATCCCGTTCTCGTTAGACGAACTAGGCTTAAGTCAGGCGGAGATCGACAGCCTTGACAGTCTGGGGATGGATGCCAAAGCAGACGAGGCACCGCCCGCTGCAGAGAGCACCATCAGTGGATCAGAAGGACTGAGTGCTGAAGACGCGGATGTCGATATTACGCCGTTCTCGTTAGAGGAGTTAGGACTCAGTCAGGCAGAGATCGACAGCCTTGACAGTCTGGAGATGGATGCCAAAGCAGACGAGGCACCGCCCGCTGCAGAGAGCACCATCAGTGGATCAGAAGGACTGAGTGCTGAAGACGCGGATGTCGATATTACGCCGTTCTCGTTAGAGGAGTTAGGGCTCAGTCAGGCGGAGATCGATAGTCTTGACAGTCTGGGGATGGATGCTAAAGCAGACGAGGCACCGCCCGCTGCGGAGAGCACCATCAGTGGATCAGAAGGACTGAGTGCTGAAGACGCGGATGTCGATATTACGCCGTTCTCGTTAGAGGAGTTAGGGCTCAATCAGGCGGAGATCGATAGTCTTGATGATTTACAAGATGATCAGAGATTAAGCGATATAACACAATCAACATCTGCAGGTGACTCTGCCGATGAGCCAAATGATCTGCCTTCTGAGTTGCGACCTTTTTCGTTAGATGAAATTGATATGAACTCTGTAGATAGCGATTCTGCTTCTTTTGGTGATTTCTCTTCTTCTCTACAACCCTTTTCATTAGAAGATGCGGTTGCAAGTGCTGAGCTTGAGAACCAAAATGCTAGACAGTCAGACAACACAGAGCAATCGGAGAAAGATTCCTCACACCAAACACAGGGTTATAGTTGGCAAGAACCCACACAACGATCAGAAAGAAACTTTCTCTCATCAAATGAAGATACAGATGTTGAGGAAGGCTTGTCAATATTTGCTAAACTAAAACAGCGTAAAGAGTCTGATCCATCTACATCAATGGAAGAACCTGAGACGAACGTATCTGAGGATACGAACATAAGTCAGGGATCTGATGATGATGTCTCTCTGTTTTCAGTTGACAATATTTCTCTTCGTGACGATAGTGATGATACTCCACCTTCTTTAATGGACGAAGCAGATACAGACAGTGCTGAATCTCGACAAACATCACCAGAGTTTGAAAGTTTAGAAGCGGCTATATCATCTGGTGATGTACAGCCATTTTCATTGTCAGATTTAGGACTTTCTGATGATGAGATTGCAGCGCTTGGTTTAGGTGAAGAACCACAGACTGATAATGTGACATCTGATGAACAAAATGATGTCAACATTCCATCAGATCAATTAGAAGAAGCCGTTTTGCCATCAATAACAGAATTAGTAGCGAGTATGTCAGACAATGAGATAGATGTAACCCAAGATAATATCAATCTGTCTGGTCACGAAGAAGTTGATGTAGAAGTTGAAACTCCGAATTCTGAGGCTAAATCTACTGATGATGATTCTTTGATGATGTCTGATCTTAAACCATTTTCATTGTCAGATTTAGGACTTTCTGACGATGAGATTGCAGCGCTTGGTTTAGGCTCTTCCGAAGTCGATGATATAGCAGAGACAGGGTTAGGTATTACAGAAGACGAACTGGCAGGTCTTGATATCGGTGGTCAACCTCCTGATGAACTTAAATCTGTGTTGCCAATTTCTTCGATTGATTTATCACAGGACAATTCTAATTTCATCGAAGAACCTGCCTTGGATACAGATCCTGTAATCGACCAGTTAGTCAATCTAGGTCATAGGCAAGGTTTTATTGATATCGCTGATATTATTGCACATTTCGAAGATCCTGAAGCTGAGGCGGATCGTATCGAAGAGGTGGGTCGCGTTTTGCATGAAGCAAATATCCAGATCCGAGATGGTGATGAAATCATCGATATGAATGCCGAGTATGTTGATGATCTTGAGGAGATACGGAGTCCTCAATCACAATACACCCTCCCTGTTGAAGGGCCTGATATGACACCATTTTCGTTGTCAGAACTCGGTCTCTCCGATGACGAAATAGCATCTTTAGGAATAGACTCATCTTCTAGTGATAGTGGTACTACTTTGGGATACGAGCAACCCATGCCACAATCATTACAAGACATCGATCCATTAGATAGTGTGGATACGCCGAATATTGAGGATGATGTCCATCCATTTTCTTTCACTGAGCTGAATCTTTCTGATAACGTAAGTGACAACTCAAATCAGCCTGATACAACTGGCACAGACACCGATATAGGTGCCTTTGCTACTCTGGACGAACAAAAGGATAGTGGATCGCGCCAATCAGAAACCAACTTACCACTTCAAGCTGATCTAACATATCAACAACCTTCTTCTCAAGATGTTCAGGCAAATTCCTCCAAGACACGCCAAGATCCTGATCACGCTGAAGCATCAGTCTTTCCAGAACTTAATATGTATGTAGATCGTCTAGAAGCAGAGCCACATAATCATGTATTACGTTTATCGTTAGCGCGCATTAGTGGACAGACTGGTAGTACAGAAATGGCTGTGCAGCAGTATAAACATCTCATCAAAAATAATGAGTTTTTAGATGATGTAGTAGATGATCTGCAAGATTTGATAGTTGATACTGATCAAACTGATCGGCGAATCCTCCAAAGGTTACATCGTACTTTAGGTGATGCATACTCGAAGCAAGGTCGATTTCAAGAGGCTATGGAAGAATATAGTTGGACATTTTCAGGTAATGCACATTGAGATGTCTAATGTGGTACTATATTATCAGTAAAATGATCGTAAACCAATCGACCCTCGGAAGGAAAGGTTAAAACAATGCGACGGATCGTCGAAGACTTGATCCGAGTGGAAGGCGTTATCGGAGGCCTGCTCGTTGGCAAAGACGGTCTGGTAGTTGCCAGTACCCTTTTAGATGAAGAAGATGCCGAGATTTTAGGGGCAATGTCTGCTGCTGTCTTTGGTGAGATTGATAAAGCGACAAAGCGCATTGGAGTTGGTACCCTTATCGATACTATTATTGATGCCGAACAAGGCTCCATTTTAATGCTGGAGTCGAAATATAATATTCTTCTTGTGGTTATTACACAGCGCATGGTTAATCTTGGGCTGGTAAAGATGGAGATGCGCCGAGCCGCTAAACGTATAAATGAAGCTGTCCCGATTTAGTTTGGATTCTATTAGATACTGTAATTATTCGGTTTGGGGAGAAATATCGTATCATGGAGCAATCACTCATTATCTTAAAGCCTGATGCTGTACAGCGTGGCCTTGTAGGGCCTATCATCTCTCGTCTAGAGCAGCGTGGTCTGAAAATTGCTGGCATGAAGTTGATGCGTATTGATGAGTCACTTGCACGACGCCATTATGGTGTGCATGAAGGAAAACCGTTTTTTGCCTCTTTGGTAGAGTATATTACATCGGGGCCTGTTATTACGATGGTGGTGAGTGGTAAAGATGTTGTGTCAACAGTGCGTACAATGGTTGGGGCAACTAATCCAACACAAGCGGTTCCTGGCACTATTCGCGGTGATTTTGCTCTTGAAATAGGACGTAATCTTATTCACGCTTCTGACTCTCCTGAAAATGGAAAACAAGAAGTCTCTCTTTTCTTTTCTGATAAAGAACTTGTCTTAGGAGAACGGAGTCTAGACTCGTGGATTTATGAATAACATCTAGGCGACTTTGAAGACATTTAGTAGAGGAACTAGTGCAAAAGCACTGGTTCTTTTTATATTTCAGATATACCTACCAAACAGTGCGTATAGTTCAATGACACCTGGGAGAACGTATGTCACGTATACAACAGATTGAACAACACATTCGTACAGTAATAGAGAATTTCCAGCACCCTCATCTGAAGTTAGCCCATGATTTCAAACATGTGGATCGAGTGCGGCGTTGGGCTCTTCTAATTGCCCATAAGGAAAGGTTTTCTGATTTGGAGGTTTTAGAAGCTACAGCTCTGTTGCACGATATTGGTTTGGCATATGTTGAACATCGTCGTGACCATGCGCGTGTGGGAGCAGAACGTGCCACGCAGTTTTTGACTGAACATCGCTTGTTCGCTAATTCGGATATTACTATGATTGCTGAAGCTATTCGCTGGCATAGCTCACTTAGTGGTGGTGGAGTATTGGGTATTCTGCTACGTGATGCCGACATGCCTGACCTGTTTGGGGCCATAGGTATTATGTGTGCGTGGATGTCTAAGTATGCTTTGCCTGAGTATGACCCTGTCGATATCAAAAGTGAAACCTGGCGTATGAGCAGTGCTGATTTTACTTCCCGTTTTGAGGATGGTATGGGGATTGGTTCTTATATTGTAGACCAGATTAATTTCCAGATCCGTTGTTTTGATAATTTACACACTGTTACTGCAAAGAGGATTGCTGAACCACTTGTGGCTTTTATGGAAAACTATCTCATCCAACTTGAGTCAGAAATCATAACTGATAATGAAGCATAGTTTAGAAGTTGACAGGGGCATCTTCAAGTGATAACAAACTGTCAGGTGTCATAATGCGCTAAAAGCTTACAAAAATCTTATCTCAATTCTTCTGACGACTTGAATCGTTATGGTAAGATAGGCGCGTCATAGACCACTAACACCTGTGTCGCACCAATGGGGTCTGATAAGCGATGTGGCGGTGGCTATGAGAGGAGGTTTGTATGCTTGGACGTTCTACGCGTCGCATTGTTTTAGGTGTATCCCTTTGTGTAGCTCTTTCGTTTTTGATCCTTCCTGCTCAACCTGCCGATGCCAATCCATCTCCCTGGCGTGATAAAAGCAGCCCTTTTGGGATGGCTACTGCAACAGCGAATCGTGTACGTACCGATGAAATTGGGACCTATGTTCAGTTGCTGCGCGAAGCAGGTGTACAATGGACTCGTGAAGAAATATTCTGGGATCAGGTTCAGTTTGAGCCAGGTGGCCCGTTTCGCTGGAATGGTGATGAAAGTGGCATGTATGACTATGATACGAGCATCAACACCCTTGCTGCAAACGGCATTAACGTGCTTGGCTTGCTAGACTATAATCCAGCCTGGTTCAAAGGCCAGAATCCACCGCTTGACGCCTGGATCAATGATTGGGGCAACTATGTCTATCAAACTGTGGCACGATATGGACGCAGTGGAGCGATCAAGCACTGGGAAATTTGGAATGAGCCAAATCTTACGACTTCTGGCTACGAGAGCGGTCTCTACACCATCGAAGACTATGTCCGCGTTTTAGGAACTGCCCGTGATGCCGCCAAGGCTGCCGATCCTGAAGCAACAATCGTCTTGGGTGGATTGGTAAGTGTATGGAGTTATCCACCTTCGCCGACCACATACGATTACTTTGACTACCTCGACCGTGTAGGGCAACTCGGTGGTTGGGATTTTTTTGATATTGTTGCCATACATCCCTATCGCCCCGATGCGCCGGAAGGTGCACCGTGGCGGCGTGATAATCAACAGACGTTTGCTGATGAGATGAATCGTCTTGATGAACTGATAGCGCGCTATGGGTCCAAACCAGTCTGGCTCACTGAGATGGGCTGGGCCTCAAACTCGGTTGGCTTAGGTGTTGGTGAGGACCAACAGGCCCAGTTCCTGGCACGCCTCTACATTATGGCTTTGGCACATCCGAGTATTGAGAAGGTCTTCTGGTATGGCTTCCGAGATGATACGATACCGGGTGCACCTTATGATCAGCCAGTGTATGATCGCACGTTTCACGAATTGCACTTTGGCTTAATCCGACGCACCTTCCCCCTTGACCCGAATCAGCCTAACCTTCGCAAGCCCTCGTTCCTGGCCTATCGCGCGCTGACGACTGAACTGCGTGGATTGACCCTTCAGGAGGTAATTGCTGATGGGCGTCGAGGTGATATGCCAGCGACACACTGGTATCGCTTTGGCAGCAATCGTCGGGTTGATGTCATGTGGAATACCGACACGTCCTATCAGATTGTGCAGATACCATGCGCCTGTCGTGAGGCGTTGGTACGCCACTGGAATGGGCGAGCACGCTATGTTATTTACCCGGAGAATGGTGTGTTGAATCTCCAGCTTGATGAGCAAGGCTCTCCTGTGTATGTTGAGTATGACACACCGCCGCTCGGTGATGAGTTCTTTCCTTTGACCGGCCATTCAATCCGTGGAGCATTTCAGGCTTTCTGGCGTGCTAATGGTGGTCTGGATCGTTTTGGTTATCCTATCACAGAAGAAGTGATTGAGCCGGATAGTGTAACTGGTATACCGCGTTCAGTTCAGTATTTTGAGCGTGCCCGCTTTGAATATTTCCCAGAACATGCCGGAACGCCGCACGCCGTACAATTAGGGCTGCTGGGCGAAACAATTCTGTCACGTTTCGGTATTGATTGGAACACGCTGCCAAAGGTTGAGGATGCTCCCCCTGAATGTCAGTTCTTCCCTGAAACAGGCCATAGCATCTGTCCACCATTCCTGCAACGTTGGCAGGCACTTGGTGGTGTTGAACTCATGGGGCAGCCCATCACTGAGCCGTTTGAGACGCAGCGTCCCAATAGCGATCAGCTTTACACGGTACAGTATTTTCAGCGCACTCGACTCGAGTATTTTCCCGATTTAGCAGGAACGCCAGGTGAGATCCAGTTGGGACTACTCGGTCGTGAGCAACTGACACGGTGGCAGGGGCCATAGGTAAGCGTTTCTATAGATTGGTGTAAGGAGTCACGGGCCAATGCTGTGTGGTGTTGGCCCATTTGTTTATTATTAGAATTATTGTTGAAGCCAACGCTGTATTAGTGGATCTGGTTCAATGCTTGTTGTTTCATAAACCCTCTCTGTGTAGATAAGCACTATCTAATTCCCTCTTCGTTGTGCGTCTCGATGAGCACGATACAGCGCCTCGGGATCATCAGCAAATAGCACCGTGTAGCCACATGAACCACACACGCATGCCTGCAGATAACTATGCACCGCTGCACGAAGAAGGCGAAAGGCATTTGGGACTAGTGTGACCTCAACGGATAGTTCTCCCTGTACTTCTCCGGCATCACGTACTCGCACCCCAGGAATAAGTTTGTCTGAGCCGCATATTGGGCAATACGAATGATTTGCTGCTGTCGACGGGACTTGTAGACGGATGGTTTCGCCTGTTGCGGCGTGTTGAGTTTGTTGCACAGGCGAGACTGGTCGCCCTTCAGGAGCGGTTTTGATACGCGTGAGATCGTGTTCATCAGTATAGGTTTCGGTGTACCCACACGCCAGACAAACATAGACTCTGGTAACAATGGTTGTTTCCTGATGCCCAGAGATAAGTGTGCTCATCCGCTCACGAATATCTGCATCGCGACATTTAGGACCATTGCTATCCTGCATTGTCAAATTCCTTTCCCATCCACGTTTGTTTTGTTATAGTTTGCAATAGTTATGTGATAATAGTATATCGTACCTGCCTATCTTCTCAATGTCTTTTGAGGATGGTATAATCGCACAACAAAGCAACATGAGGTGCATCATATTAGAACAATTCTTTACATTTTCGTATGACGGTCCACCATTCGTGCTCTTTTCTGCTATCCACCTGACATCAATTGGGCTGGTTTTGTTGTCCTGTTTTGCAGTTGTTGTTGGTATACGTCGTGATCAGTCATCATCATGGATGATTGAGGCTGTCCGACACGGGTTAGCCATTTTTTCGTTGCTAAATCTGATCGCATGGCAGTGGTGGAATTATGCCTTAGGTATCTGGTCGGTTGCGTATACGTTGCCGCTACACTTGTGTACATTTGCGAATTTTCTGTGTGCAATCTTATTGTGGAGTAAAAACTATCGACTCTTTGAAGTGCTCTACTTCTGGGCCATGGCTGGAGTTACACAGGCACTGATTACCCCAGATATTGGACGTTTTGGCTTCCCGCATTTTGTCTTTATTATCTTCTTTACCTCGCATGGGGCGACGCAGGTAGCGGTGGTATTTATGATGATGGCCTACGGATATCGACCACACTGGTCTTCTGTCGTGCGCGCTACGATGGCAACGCTGGGTCTTCTGGTCATCGCAGGGGTGGCAAACTGGCTTACAGGTGGGAACTATATGTTTGTGGCCCGTACTCCTGAATTCTCCTCACTAATTGACCATCTCGGTCCATGGCCGTGGTATATTCTCAGCATGATTGGTCTTGGTATTGTTGCTTTTATAATCGTCTATCTGCCCTTTGCCCTCCGTGATTGGTATGTCTCTGCACGGCGGCGGGCAAGTGTCCAGGTGTAGTGGAACTCATGAATTGTGAGACTGGTTTGATAGTTCTTTGGAGGAACACATGCTTGTGAAAGCGGCAGTTTGTTATGCCTTTGGACAGCCATTGGTTGTAGAAGAGATTGAGCTAGATCCACCTCAACATGGCGAGGTGCTGGTCAGACTGACAGCCTGCGCCATTTGCCACAGCGATATTCACTACATGAGTGGAGCATGGGGGGGGATACTCCCCGCAGTCTATGGACATGAGGCCGCAGGTATTGTGACCGACGCTGGCCCCAGTGTGTCATTGGTCAAATCGGGTGATCCGGTGATCGTGTCGTTGTTGCGCTCCTGTGGACACTGCTACTTTTGCGCGCGTGGTGAATCGCATATGTGTGAGACCAGCTTTGCCTTGGATAGTGAAAGTCGTTTGCATACACACGCTGGTCATGCAATCCATCAGGGGATGCGAACAGGTGCGTTTGCGGAGGCCGTGGTCGTGCATGAGTCGCAGTTGATGGTTGTTCCCGACGAGATGCCGCTCGATCGTGCGTCGCTGTTGGCCTGTGGTGTGATCACCGGACTCGGGGCGGTCGTCAACACGGCGCAGGTGCCTTCAGGAAGCAGTGTTGTGGTGATTGGTACCGGCGGTGTCGGTCTGAACAGTATTCAGGGAGCGGCACTGGCTGGTGCCCAACCGATTATTGCGGTTGATCTGGTGAGCAGCAAGCTTGATGTGGCCAAATCTTTTGGTGCAACACACACGATTAACTCAACACAAGAGCATCCTGCCGAGGCTGTCCATACGCTTACCCATGGGCGTGGTGCTGATTATGTGTTTGTGACGGTGGGAAGCGGTGCGGCTATTGAACAAGGCATGACGTTATTACGAAAGGCTGGTGCCTTGGTGATGGTTGGGATGCCTGCCAACGGTGTTACGTTGCCTATTGAAGCTGCCGATCTTGCTGGCAACGGCCAACGCATCCTTGGAAGCAAGATGGGGTCGACCCGACTTCGCATCGATATCCCTAAGCTGGTTGAACTTTATCAGCATGATCGGCTGAAGCTGGACGAGTTGATCACTGCGCGGTATGCTTTGGATCAGATCAATGAGGCCATTGATTCGATGAAACAGGGTGAAGCATTGCGTAATGTCATTGTGTTTTGATGTCTATACGACGTTGAACAGAGAAAAGCATACACCATGAAAATTATTGAGTTACAGACATTTGTTGTCGAGAATCCCCCACCCCACTTTGGTGGACCGTACTGGGTTTTTGTGAAGCTCACAACCGATAATGGGAGCGCAGGTTTTGGTGAGGCGTATGGTATTCCTTTTCATCCAACTATTGCAGTTCAAATGATTGAGGATGTGTTTGAACGGTATGTGCTTGGTGCTGATCCCTTCAAAATTGAGCAGTTGTGGCGTCTGATCTATTCGACAGGTTACACTCAGCGCCCCGATACGTCGATTGCGGGCATACTGAGTGCGATTGAGATGGCCTGTTGGGACATTATCGGGAAGGAAGTGCAGAAGCCAATTTACGAGCTGCTGGGTGGTCAGGTGCGTGAGAAATTGCGGACCTATACTTATATTTACCCTAAAGCAACTGACCAGAGTGATGTGTATGCCGATCCACATCTTGCAGCAGAACGTGCGGCCGAGTATGCTGCTCTTGGTTTTACGGCGGTGAAGTTTGATCCGGTGCGACCATATACATCCTTTGATCCACGCCAATTGTCGTTAGCAGAGCTTGATCGGGCTGAGCAGTTTACGCGCCTCATTCGCGAGGCGGTGGGGAGCCAATGCGATTTGTTGTTCGGTACCCACGGTCAGATGACGACATCCAGCGCGATTCGTCTGGCACAACGGCTAGAGCCATTCGATCCGCTCTGGTTTGAGGAGCCGGTGCCGCCCGAGAACGTCGCTGAAATGGCCCGTGTGGCGCGGTCGACCAGTATTCCAGTTGCTACGGGCGAGCGGCTCACGACAAAGTATGAGTTTGCAACACTGTTAGAGCAGCAGGCGGCCACGATTTTGCAGATGAATCTGGGGCGTGTTGGTGGCCTACTCGAAGCGAAGAAGATCGCGGGGATGGCCGAGGCGCATTATGCACAGATTGCGCCACATCTGTACTGTGGGCCGATTGTGGGGGCTGCCAATATCCAGTTGAGTGCTTGTAGTCCAAACTTCTTGATCCTGGAAGGCATTCAAACGTGGGATGGGTTCCACGCAGAGATTCTGAGTGAGCCGATTCAGTGGGAGGATGGCTATGTCATTCCTCCAACAAAACCTGGTCTGGGGGTTGCGCTGGATGAGGTTGTGGCTGCGGCACATCCCTACACCGGGACGAAGCTACATCTTGAGATGATTGACTAAGGAGAGGTTAAGGGATAGGGGTTTGTAGGCTCAGAGACGCCCCTCGTATCTGGTACGAAGTAACTGCATCGAGAAATGTTTCGATCTCTTTAACCGCTTGTCGATAGCCTCCTGCTTCCTTGAGAGTTGTACCAATGCGTTGAGCGTTCTGCTGATACTGCGGGTTATTCAGCAGTGTGTTGAGCGCAGTACGGAGTTCCTGAGCAGTGACTCTTCCGTATGGTCGAGTATTTCCGAGAAGAAGCCCCGCTCCCGTCTGTACGACGCGGTTGCCATTGAGCAATTGCTCGAACTGATGCGGAACCACAATTTCTGGCACGCCATAATACAAACCCTCATGGACACTGTTCATACCGCCGTGTGTGATGAACGCGTCGACATGTTGCAAAATGGCTAACTGCGAGACATAGTTGCGAACGATGAAGTTGTTTGGGGTTGTGCCAAGCTGCGTTATATCTGTGTTCTTGCCTATGGACAGAATAAATTGTGCTGATTGATTGGCAAATGCCTTGAATACTGCCCGATAGAAGGCAGTGTTCAGATAATGGACAGTTCCTAGTGAAATGTAGACTTTGGGTTCATCATGTAGTTGCTCAAAGGGGAAGTCACCATCACGGAGTGAAGGTTCAAGAGAAGGTCCCACAAAGCGAAACCGCCCATCAATAAAGTTATTTTTAGGATGAAAGGATTGCGAGGTAAACACGATATTGAGATCTGCATACTCGGTAATGCCCCCTGAATGGTCTTTGCCAAAATCCCGTGCCATACTCCGTCGCCAACTGATGAGTTTGGGCATATGTGGCAGCGCTGACCAGAAGAAACGTGCCATCGTGCCCAACCCAACTGCACCCTGAGAACCATCAAGCACGAACGTGGTGATGAAACATATCTGGGGGATGTTCTGGATGCGGGCAGCAATGTAGCCCCACATCGCTATCGAATCGTAGATGACGAGATCGGGCTGTTCACGCTCAAACTCATCGATCAGGTAGTGGGTTAGTCGTCGACTCATGTTGGATATCATCAGTGAAGCATTGATTAATTCACGGAGGGCTTCTGCAATCTCTCGTGCGGTGGGCAGCGGTTCTGGCAGTGCGCGGAAATCGACACCTGTTGGATCAATCTTCTCCTGAAAAGATGCGGCGTTATAGTACAACACGGTATGTCCACGCTGAACGAGTTCCTTCATGACGGGAAGTGTTGGGTTGGTATGCCCATGGGCTGGCAGACCGACATATACGATCTTTGCCATACGTAACCTTTGTATATTTTTGAGTAATGGCTTAAAATATTTTTTGTTTAGACTAAATTTAGCGCATTTGTAGATGTTTGTCAATCGGAAAGCAGAAATAGTAGCCATTGACCCATCCAATATATCGTAGTAATATATCAATATGATATATCAAGAAAATATATTAGGAGATACAGATGTCACTGGATCATGCTATTCTCGGTGTTATCAGCCTCTATCCCTGCTCTGGGTACGATATCAAGGTTGAGTTCGAGAACGGTGGTGCCGGATTGGTCTCTTCGCTGAGTTTTGGCACGATCTACCCTCGACTGAAACACCTTGAGAATACGGGACTCATTGAGACATATCAGACCAAAACTTCGGGTCGTCCCAAGAAACTCTATGAACTTACCGGAGCGGGATGGCAGGCTCTTGCTGATTGGCTTACGCAGCCACCTGAATACCCCATCCCGATACATGACGATCTGCTCTTGAAAATAATCTTTTGGGGCACTGCCAATCCTGATGATCGTGAAACACTGATTGAACACCTGCAACTGCGTCGGGCTGAGTCGCTCGAACTGCTGGACTACATTGCCACATGGGTCGAGAACGGTGTGTCGATGATCGATGAGTACGGCATGCTAGTGCTGAGCTATATTCGTGCATGTCTGGATGCTGAACTTGTGTGGATCGACGCCACTATTGCTCAACTTGAAGGCCCGCCCCAACCGCCGATCCAGGATCCACAGGGGCTTGTTGAACAACAACGAGTACGTCGAGCGGCTGCGCTGGCAAAAATGCAGAGTGAAGATACCAAACAAGCATAGTACTCATTTGGTTAAGGAGATAATGTGAAACAATCACAGCATGTTACACCAGCGCAGTGGAATGCGTTGCCTCTCATCGCGCTATTAACAGCTAATGCTATTTCCATGGGTGGGAATGTCCTGGTGATGGTGGCTATTCCCTGGTTTGTCTTACAAACGACGGAAAGTGCTGCTAAAACAGGTATTACCGCTGTATTCACGATTATCCCGACCATCCTGTCGACATTCTTTGGGGGACCATTCATTGATCGGTTGGGCTACAAACGGGTCAGTATCATTGCCGATCTGGCGAGTGGTGTAGCTGTGGCGCTCATCCCGCTCATGTATTCCACAATTGGGCTGGAATTCTGGCAACTGTTGATTCTGGTGTTTCTTGGAGCGCTTCTCGATGCGCCGGGAGATAGTGCACGTAAAGCACTAATCCCCGATCTGGTGACGTTGGCCGGAATGAACCTGGATCGGGTCAATGGGATCGCGCAAGCGATAGAGCGCGGTGCCAGACTGGTCGGTGCGCCACTCGCCGGGATCTTGATCGCGCTTATTGGTACCAGCAATCTGCTATGGATCGATACAGTGACCTTCGCTGTTTCTGCCCTGCTGGTTGCGTTGCTTGTTCCGCGTACTAAAGGAGAACAGGCCGAAACTGATGAATCTTACATGAAAGAGTTGGGTGCTGGTTTCGGGTTTATTCGGCATAATAGGCTGATATTTGCCATTATCATCATTGTGCTGATGACGAATTTTCTTGATGCACCGCTCTTTGCTGTAATTATGCCAGTATTCGCAAGACAAGTGTTTGGCAGTGCGGTCGATCTGGGGTTGATGATCGGTGCGTGGGGGTTGGGTTCCCTAGTTGGTGCGTTGCTGTACAGTGCTTTGGCCCCAAAACTCCCCCGCCGGATGACGTTTATCGGGGCATTTATTATGGTTGGGGGATTGTTTTGGGGTCTTGCGATGCTGCCACCATTGCCTGTCGTGCTGGCGGTGATTGTTGTTGCTGGGGTTGCCGCTGCACCGCTCAACCCTATTATCTGGACCGTTCTGCAAAGTTATATACCACCTACCATGCGCGGACGTGTTATTGGTGTGGTGACTGCCGGAGTGAATATAGCAGTGCCGTTGGGGATGTTTATTGCTGGCTATTTGATTGAGTGGATTGGGTTGCGGGCGACACTCTTATTGCAAGCCATGTGTTATTTGCTGGTCACAGGGAGTATGGTGTTCAATACGTCACTACATGAGATGGATCGTTCTACAGATTCTGCAGATGTAGAAGCAGCGCCACAAACACACGAGACGGTTTTGTGATTTGAGCTTTTTGTTTGGTGAGGCATAGATAAATGATAGTCCTGAATGTGATGTTACCGCTACTAAAGGCTTCAGATAGACTGTTATCTGGTATTAAAAAGATTTTATGGTTACTCAGAAATGGCCGATCTTGAGCAAGCGTTAGGCCAGTATCTTGTTTACCGTGCTGTTATAGGAGAACGTGAGCCAGACATCATGTGATACAGCTAACTACCACATGATGTCTGGGTTAATATGTTTGATGAGCCATTAGGTTTACTGGTAGTTATGTAACGATAGTGCTATCCTGCGCTTGAACAGATCTTGAACTCATGGAGGTATCTCATACCCCCTGCCCAGCCTATCAATCGCCAGTGGTGATCAAACATGGTCGCATCTGCCCCATGATAAACTCAACTTCGCCGGTAATCATTGGCGCTGCCAGTGTGTCCCAGCGCCACCGCACCGGCGGATCAACCCAGAGACTCGCACTTTGATCGCTAAACTGCTGCGCAAACGACGCTCATTATGGCATCATACCAGCAGTACAGGAAGCGGTCAGACCAGTGTGTGTGAATGTTTCAATCTTCCTCTCCTGTCAACATGGTAGTCGCCGCGTGCGTAAGAGTCGTTCTCGAAGAAACGAGACAACCATATTGCCCCACGCTGGTATTTCACTCATGATGACCATGCTCGTTGTCTGCAACGGCGCACCACTACGCTTGCAGGAAGACCAAAAAAGCGCACCCCTCTTGGAAAGGAGTGCGTCTCTTGAGTACAATAAAAATCTACGTTATGGTGCGGTTTCTTCGCCCTCTTCCTCAGGGGGGGCTTCAGGGTCGACTTCTCCACCGCCTTCCTCAGCGGGCGCTTCTGGTTCAGCATTAGGGTCACCGGGAGCTACCTCGCCTGGATCAATCTCGAAAGGTGTCTCAGTTGGATACTCTGGTACCTCAAGTAAGCCTTCTTCTTCAGCGGTTATTCGTTCTTCTTCAAGCAGTTCTTGTACAGCCTGTTGTCGACGGAAGCCAATCTCTTGTTGCACACGTTGCTCAATGACGAAGGGAACTTCCTCTTCGGGGATGGCAGGTCCTGTCCGTCGATCAAGAACGGTGATAATATGGAAGCCAAATTGTGTTTGAATAGGCTCAGCGGTCGTTTCATCTGGTTCTAGCTCTTCAAAGATAGCAGCCTCGAATTCAGGGACAAACTGACCACGACCGGCATAGCCAAGGTCGCCACCGTTCTCTGCTGCACTTGGATCAACAGATACTTCTCGTGCAACTGCCTCAAACTCCTCACCATCTTCCAGCCGTTGCAAAACGTCTGCCGCTTCTTCTTCTGTTTCGACAAGGATATGGGCTGCCTGCACCTCATCAACCTCTTCGCTGGCTTCCTGCTGTACCTGTTCGGTCACCTCGGCCTGCACTGTTTCACTGGTAACCAGCGTCTCACCAATCTTTTCTTGCGCTACAAGTGATGACACAAATTGTCGGAATTCGGTTGACTCAGCTCCATCAAAGCCTAACTGACCAGTGACCGCATCATCAAGTGTTGCACCACTCTGCTCAATACCGCTGCGGAATAGCTCGATCTGCTCGTCGACTTCCTCATCGGCAACCTCAACACCACGATCGCGGGCTATTTTGAGGGTAAGATTTTGTTGGATAAAGAGTTCGACCAGTTGTTGCTCAATCTGTTGATCATCTGGTAATGGGGGTGCGCCTTGTGCTCCCTCTGCTGCTTGTTCCTCAAAACCAGCTTTGATCAGCGCTATACGCTGATCAAGTTCTGTTTGTGTCAACGTCACATTGTCAAAACGCGCAACGGCAGTCCCCGCAGGTGAGCCACAAGCAGCGATCAACAGTACGATAACTAAAGATGCGGTCCATTGTCGTAAGTGCACAAATAACTCCTTTAATTCGGTCTTCGCCACCAAACAAGCTGTACTGATTGGTGTTGTTTAGCGAGTACTTCCTTTACTATCATTTAGACTGAGGACAGCCATAAATGCTTCTTGTGGGATCTCGACGCTACCAACCATCTTCATCCGTTTTTTGCCCTCCGCTTGTTTGGCTAATAGCTTTTTCTTACGTGTCACATCGCCACCGTAGCACTTCGATAACACGTCTTTCCGCAGTGCACGGATCGTTTCACGTGCAATCACTTTTGAACCAATGGCAGCCTGAATCGGTACCTCAAACATCTGACGGGGAATCAGTTTGCGAAGTTGTTCGGTGAGCGCACGTCCCTGATGGTACGCAAAGTCGCGGTGTACGATTAACGAGAGTGCATCAACAGGTGTGGCATTCACCAGCACATCCAGTTTTACGAGATCGGACTCTTGATAGCCATCAAGGTTATAGTCGAGGGACGCATAACCCTGTGTGCGGCTCTTGAGCTGGTCATAAAAGTCGACCACAATTTCAGCGAGTGGAATGCGATATTTCATCAATACGCGTTGTGGGTCGAGATACTCCATTGTTTCAAAAGAGCCACGTTTACCAGTTACCAGTTCCATAATGGTACCAATATAACGGGTTGGGACGATAATACTGATCTGCATCACCGGCTCTTCGATGCTATCGATCAGACCTGGTTCAGGCATCTCAGATGGATTGTCTACCGCAATAAGCTCCCCATCGGTCTTGAGAACCTGATATTCAACGCTTGGTGCGGTAATTAAAAGATCGAGGTCATATTCACGCTCAAGCCGCTCGCGCACAATTTCCATATGGAGTAAGCCCAGAAAGCCACAGCGGAAGCCAAAGCCGAGTGCGGCTGATGTTTCTGGGAGAAATGAAAGTGCCGCATCATTGAGTTTTAGTTTTTCCAATGCCTCGCGAAGTTCAGTATAGGCGTTTGACTCGACCGGATAGAGGCCAGCAAATACCATCGGTTTGGCTGCACGGTATCCTGGTAGGGGGGCCTGCGCTGGTCGTGTTGCGACAGTAATTGTATCACCAACCTGACACTCATCAACGCTTTTGAGGCCCGTGGCGATATAGCCAACCTCTCCTGTGCTTAACATGGATAAGGGCGTCATAACTGGTCGAAATGCACCCAGTTCAAGCATTTCAGCTTTGATCTGTGTCCCAAGCATCAGAATGCGATCACCGTTATTGATGATACCTTCAACAGTACGTACATAGGCCACTACTCCTTTATACGGATCGTAGTGTGAGTCAAAAATGAGTGCACGAGCCGGTTTGTCAGAGGACTCGCCAGGTGGTGGGATGCGTTCGACAACCGCCTCAAGAATTTCAGTAACACCACGACCTTCCTTGGCGGAAGCAAACATGATTTCTTCACGGGCAATGCCAATCACATTTTCGATCTCTTCCGCAACAAATTCTGGCTGTGCGCCCGGGAGGTCAATCTTATTAATTACTGGAATAATGGTGAGGTCGTTTTCGAGTGCTAAGTAGACATTTGCAAGCGTTTGTGCCTCAATACCCTGTGCGGCATCGACAACGAGAATCGCGCCTTCGCATGCTGCAAGAGCGCGGGACACTTCATAGGTAAAATCTACATGGCCGGGACAATCAATCAGGTTAAACTGATAGATCTGCCCATTAGCGGACTGAAAGTCCATCCGCACCGCTTTTGCTTTAATGGTTATCCCTTTTTCGCGTTCAAGGTCCATGGCGTCAAGCAACTGTTCCCGCCGCTCACGCTCACTAATGGTGCCAGTAACCTCTAGAAAGCGATCAGAAAGAGTAGTTTTTCCATGGTCGATATGTGCAATGATTGAAAAATTACGTATTAAGCGCTGATCCCACATGGGCATGTGCCTCATAATTAAAATGTTGAATAATATCTAAATTTAACTCAGATTTAATACAGATTTAGCATCAACTAACTACTATAAAACTCTACTGGATTCGGGTATGTATATTTTAGTCTATATAAACGTGTCTATGCATCCCCGCGGCAGTATAGCAGACGAAGACTTGGTTGGCAAAGCCGTTGACGCTGCTCACACACCATGATATTATGAATCAATTATCCTTCTTTTATCGCCATACTACATTAGTGCGAAGCTACATCTTAGGGATGTGGCAACTGCGAACACGTAATTTTGGCATGAGGGATCTTGCTATGCGGAACCATTATATACGCCAATTACAATCTGTTAACGTTGATCTATTACGAATGGGCAGCCGTGTCGAACATGCATTGGCCCATTCCATGCGTGCGTTATCGGAATGGGATAGTAGCAGAGCACAACAGGTTATTCAAGAAGATCGCGAGATTGATGAGGCACGTACTGCAATTGAGGAGGTGGTTCTCGAAATTCTGGCGACCCAGCAACCTGTGGTGGGGACCGATTTACGCACGCTGAATGCAACGATTGCGATTGCGGGTGAGCTAGAGCGTGCTGGTGATTATGCAAAAGGTATTTCCAAGCGTGTTATTCGTTGTCTACAAGCACCAGTATTGATTGAAACACCGGGGAAACTCTTTCGTATGGGTGAGTTGGCTCAAGAGATGCTTCATACCAGTCTGGATGCCTTTGTCCGTGTTGATGTTGACATGGCTCGTTCTTTAGCTATGGAAGATGAGTTGGTCGATGAGCTTGAAGATGAGGTTACGGCTGCGCTGCTTGATGTTGCGCGTAGTGGGACTCACACGTTAGATAATGTGATTAACTTGCTGGATATTGCCCATACGCTCGAACGTCTGGCGGATCGATCAACGAACATTGCCGAACGGGTTATCTTTATCGCTACCAACCACGCAGAGGAACTCAATCGTTAGCCATGTAGAGATGCCTTAGAACAGGTTGATAAGAAAGGTTGGTACGTTCTGTCTCATAGTATCGATACATCGTCACAGCTAACACATACACGTGTTCAGGTATGTGTTAGTGGGCGGGTACAGGGTGTTAACTTTCGTGCGGCCACTCGTGAACAGGCGCGTAGTCAAGGTGTATGTGGATGGGTACGTAATCTGGATGATGGTCGAGTCGAGGCTGTCTTTGAAGGCCCTCGTTCAGCTGTGCAACACGTCGTGAGTTGGTGTTATCGTGGGCCATCATTTGCACGGGTAGACCACGTTGATGTACAGTGGGAACAGCCTACGGGACAAGAAAAAACATTTTCTGTTGTCTGGTAGCGGGTAAAAGCCGCATTTTGCTGCCATATCGTTGTCTTACCACATTAGATTGTACTATTGTAGAGTTACTATTCATTTCTCCTCACGCATCTTTTTAGATGAATGTTTTTACACTGTACAGCATTTGATAATCAGTATATACTTATCCTACTGGTGGATGTTTTAAATTATCTTACTCACAGATAATGTTAAGTACCATATCTTTATGGGCCAAAGTATAGGTAGTTGTACTGTCTAACAGTGCCTTAAGGGGTTTGTGTGTTTCTGGTACGGTACCTTGTACGTATTGTGTCATTGCAACCTAGATATGTAGCGACTATATGGCGACTCAGCACTTCTTCCCAATATCCTGGAAACAGATAATCCACGTATTGTTGCGTGATTGGGGTGGTATTACCATCATTGGCCTAGGTGTCTATGCGCTGATATTTCATTTCTGGCTCTTCTTTGAATGGGGTGGATCTGAGCTGACCACATTCATCGCGTCTGTTGCCTTCGTTCCGGTAATTATTATCTTGGCAGTGCTTTCATTACGTGTAGTTTATAAGTCAACCTTCCCTCGTCATATACGTCAGGCTTGGTTGTGTGTTGCTTTATCATGTGTGGTTCCTGCGGTTGGGTTAGTGCCTTTAGCCTATCTCGAGCGCAGATTGGGGCTTGACGCGATTTTGCCGTGGGTGATCTTAGTTCTTGGTGTCCCTTTTCCATTAATGACCATAGGGGTCTTATGGTTGCCGACGAAACGCGGCTATCCTGGTGGCACCACATTCTGGCTTGATGCGCTGACAGTGGTTTTTGCGGTGGGGTTATTTGCCTGGTTTTTTATCCTGCAACCGATCATCGCACCATTAGACAAGCCGTTATCTGAAATCGCTCTGGCGTTCATATCACCTATTGGTGACATTCTGCTTATCTTCAGTGTGATAGCGGTGGTGCTGAGTCATCTCACCGCTCCCCAACGTCAGGTCCTTTTATGGGTTGGATCGGGATTACTCCTCTATGCGAGCGCAGATTTATTCTTTTTATATCTCACATTACAAGATAATTACCAATCAGGAAATCTTATTGATCTTACTTGGATGTTATCTATTATTCTCATATCTATTGGTGCTCATGTACAGTATTGCCAGGCAAACCAACAGACACTCAGTGATACCAATGTTGAACGCTTCCCCATTGGTGGATCACGGTATTGGCTTCCCTATGCTGCGGTAATTTTCAGTGGTGGTTTACTGTTGTTTGTATCATTTAGCAGAGGTGAGACACCCGTTAACGGTGTCATGGTTGGCGTTATTCTGATCACCGCTCTGGTTGTTGCGCGGCAGATGATCGTGATGCGCTACAATGAAACATTGTTAGCTGAAAAACTATCGCGTGATAATGAGGCCCGTTTTGTTTCACTGGTACAAAATGCCTCAGATATTATTGCGATTGTAGATGTTGATGGTACAATTCGCTACATTACCCCCTCAACCACCCATATTTACGGTTATACCCCTGAAGAATTGACGGGTACTTTAGCCGGTGCATTAGTCCATCCTGCGGATCGTCCAATGCTGCAAGATGTATTATCTGCTATTCTTGAGCGATCTCCAGAAGTAGAACCGTTTGTTTGTCGCATACGACACCAGAAAGGTACCTGGCTAGATATAGAGACGAGCGTCACGAATTTGCTTGATGATCCATTGGTGAAGGGTATTGTGTTGACCAGCCGTGACATTGGAGATCGTAAAGCTCGTGAAGTCGCGGAAGCAGCGAATAAAGCCAAAAGTTCGTTCTTATCGCATATGAGCCATGAATTACGGACACCGCTCACGGCTGTGATTGGATATGCTGACCTGGTGCGACGCGAAGCCGATGTACGTGACTATACCGAGCTGTTGCCGGACCTTGATAAGATTCGTGGTGCCAGCGTACATCTTATGACATTAATCAACAACGTGCTTGACCTGTCAAAAATTGAGGCTGGTAAACTCGACATCATGCCAGACCCGTTTCAAATGTCAGAGTTGATCAGCGATGTGGTTGACACCATCAATCCACTTATTCAACAACAACACAATCAGTTGGAGATTGAGATACTAAATGATCTTGGGACCATATATACGGATCCCCTGAAAGTACGACAGGTGCTCCTCAACCTGCTTGCAAACGCGACCAAGTTCACGCATAAAGGAGGCATTTGTTTACAGGCGCAGCGTACCGGGCCCGCCGAAAACGAGGCTATCCATCTCACTGTAGCTGATACAGGTGTTGGTATAAGTGACGACCAGCAACAACAGCTTTTTACACCATTTGTTCAGTCAAACAGTGCCAGAAAAAACACATACGATGGCACTGGCCTTGGGTTGGCGCTCAGTAAATATTTATGTCAGGCGATGGGTGGTACTATCCGTCTAACGAGTGTGGAAGGACAAGGAACTACTGTATATGTTTCTATCCCTGTCCATGTTCAGATACATGAAGACGATGATCCATTACATGCATCAATGCAGGGACCTGATATGCAAAAGAGCCTTCCTCTTGCGTTAGTAATAGAGGAGGATGAGTCAGCGAGTTTTGTTACTGAGTTGTTGCGCGATGAACAGTATGAGGTAGTGGTGGTTTCCGATGTTGCTGATGGAGAACGCCTCATTGCTGATGTAGAACCGAACCTTATTGTAATAGCTGTCGAGTCATCAGAGACAATGGAGCAAGATACGATACACAAGTTGCAGTCCTATTCGTCCCGTGCCGAACTGCCTGTGATTGTGATTGCTCAACACCTGTATTATGCAGTGTCAGGCGTAAGCCATTCTCTTCCCAATCCTGTAAACCCTGAGCAGTTTCGGAGCATACTACAGAGCTACCGCAATAGTGGATATGGTGATGCACTGGAAGTTACCATGTCTCCAACATCAAACTCATGAATGCGGTATATAATAACAAGGGAACAGCGTAATTATTGCTATATAGGAGCTTCATCATGCCTACTATTCTTGTTGTAGAAGATGATGATCAGAATCGTGATATGATTGCACGTCGTTTAGAATTTGAGGGGTATAAGATAGTCAAAGCTGAAGATGGCGCACGTGCGGTTGGTTTAGCGCGATCAGAGATACCTGATCTTATTTTAATGGATATGCGTTTACCAGTGATGGATGGCTGGCAGGCAACACGTCGTATCAAAACAGCCGATGAGACACGTGGCATTCCCATCATTGCGTTGACGGCGTATGCATTTAGCGAAGATCGATCCAAGAGCCTCGAAGCCGGATGTGATGATTACGAGGCTAAACCGATTGATTTTGCGCGTTTGTTAAATAAAATCCGTATATATCTTAAGCAGTAAAGACCATTGTTTCTTCCACATCTCCAGGAGCGGAATATTTCCTCATGAAGTTATGGAACCTCTGACTCGCTACTGATTTTGCCATGTCACGATACTTGTATCGCCTCGCTGTGTTTGAGGGGAAACGACTAAAGGCTAAAACACTGTACGGTGTCGTGAGAGTTGTTAGACGATCCATGCGTCAATTTGCTGGTTGGCTGATCTCTGATTACGCATAATGTTCATGTATATTTCCAGAGCTGAACTGTTGTGTTGATTGCTTACCTGTTGAAGCAGTACACGTATGTCGTGAATCAAGGTTTGTACAGATCTTCATTGTATGCCGCAATCAATAGAGGAGTATGTTATTCAGTCTGCGATACGAGAGGTTCTGTGTGTGTTGTCGTCTGTGTGCCAGCGACGGGCATATAAAATGTAAATGTTGATCCACGACCAGGGGTGCTCTCCACCGTAATGCTACCGCCCATCATGGTACTGAAATGGTGACTGATAGCGAGACCTAAGCCAGTTCCACTATGGATGTCCATGCCAGCCGATGTATTTTGATGAAATGCTTCAAAAATATATTGTATGTGTTCTGGCTCCATCCCAATACCTGTATCTTTTACTTCAAAAACGATATGTGGAGAACTACATGCAGAAGCTCCTGATTCTTGTCGTAGAGAAGAGGTATGTGTGCCAGTTACGCCGTAATAGGTCTTGTAGATCTTGAATGTAACGGTGCCATGGTCGGTGAATTTGGCGGCATTACTTAACAAGTTTAAGAGAATTTGTTGCAACTTGGTCTGATCGGTATAAATGACGCCTAAATCGTTGACACAAGTAACATTGAAAGTGTTGGTATTTTTCTCCATAAGTGGACGAATAGTGGCAACAACACTTTCGATCAGCGGCGTAAGTTCAAATGTCGATAGCTGTAATTGCAGTTTACCTGCCTCGATTCGGGAAATATCCAGTAGATCACTGATCAGGGTAAGTAGATGATTACCTGCTATGGTCACTTGTTCAGTGTCTGGCAAGAGATCTTGATACCCATTCCGTTCAGCCTGGACGTGTATCAAGTCGTTATATCCCAGGATTGCGCTTAATGGTGTTCGCAATTCGTGGCTCATGTTGGCCAGGAAGGTGCTCTTGGCCTGATTTGCAACCTCAGCAGCTTCTTTGGCATGAATAAGTGCTGCCTCAGTTCGTTTGCGCTCTCTGATCTCTTCTTCGAGTTCGGAATTCTTCTGAACCAGCTCAGCAGTGCGCGTGTCTACCTGTTTTTCAAGGTAGGTTTTATATTGTTCGAGTTCCATTACCACACTCTGAAGTGATTGTTCGATACGTGTACGTTTGGTCTCGCTTTGTGTCCATATCAGCAACATGCCCCCTGCTATCACTGTTACGATAGACATCAGTATAAACGTGTTCCGAATCTGCAAGGCGGCGCCTGTCGATACCAGAATTTCTGGGAGCGGTGTTGAAATGCCAATCGTCCAGCGATACTGGTTCACACTGATAGGGGTCCACGCGGCTACCTCACGCCCTTTTTCAGGGAGCCAGATATACAATCCTGTCCCTTCACGTGTGTTTGTAACGTCGTCAACCATCTCTTCATAATTACTCGCTCCTGCCTCCCTTTGTAAGTCGAAAATTTCAGCCATGCTCCTTCCCTGGTACTCATCGGGAAAGTCAGGACTACCTTCGAAGACGACTTGATCTGGTGAGTAAATCCAGACATCACCATTCTCTAAAATACGTACTGGTACCACAAAACGCTCAAAAATCTCTTGTTCAATCTTGACAATATCACCATCTCCGCGTAGTTCGATTTGATTAGATACATAGCTTTCGACATTGCGGGCTATAGCGCGAACGGTCTCAAGTTGAGTCTGCTGATATGCTGAGATTGTTGATTGGATCAATGCTCCGCGCTGATAAAAGGCAAAATACCAACTAGAAATAACGAGAAAAATGATGACACCAGGCACAATAAAATATTGGAAGCGTCTGCGTGTCGTGTTCATAGTCCAGACTCGATGTTTGTTTTATTATGTACATCCATGGTCTTTGAGGAAGTTACAAACCTTCTCATTAGGTTAGTACTAACATAGTCTTTGTTATGAGGGAATTGGTCTTATTACACCATATGGTGAACTCATTCAAGCATACCACTAAACGATAGTATCGTCTAGTGATTCTTGATGTCAGATTGCTCAGGAAAGTTGTTGTGGTACGATAAAGAGTGATAAGGATGTGTGGGACTATGCTTTGTCATGATTACGGATGCTATAATCAGACTTACAAATTGAAAGTAGATCATGCTATTTTTGTATGGTGAGAACCACGTTGAATGAGGGAACACTATGAAGAACAATGGCACGCAGTATGGATTTGCGACTCGCGCTATTCATGTAGGCCAAGACCCAGAGCCAGCTACTGGTGCGGTGGTTGTGCCGATCTATCAAACATCGACGTTTGCACAGGACGATATAGGAGTGCATAAGGGTTACGAATATGCCCGCACCGACAACCCGACCCGCACGGCACTTGAAGAAGCACTGGCGGCGCTGGACAATGGTCACTATGCAGTGACATTTGCCTCTGGATTAGCTGCTGAGACAACAGTACTGCTCATGCTTTCGGCTGGGGATCACATTATTTGTGGTGATGATGTCTATGGAGGAACGTATCGCTTATTTGATAAGGTTTTCACCCGTCATGGTCTTACCTTTGACTATGTGAATACCAGCAACAGTGACCAAGTGGCGGCGGCTATTCGCCCAGAAACGAAACTGATCTGGTTGGAGTCGCCAACCAATCCCCTGTTGAAATTAGCAGATATCGCAACGATTACACAGATTGCCAAACCACGTGGTATTCGTGTCGTGGTTGACAATACCTTTGCATCACCGTATTTTCAACGGCCACTTGATCTTGGTGCCGATATAGTGCTGTATAGCACCACCAAGTATATTGGTGGGCATAGTGATGTGGTTGGTGGTGCGGTTGTGGTAGCAGATGAAGGGCTCTACACCCAGCTCAAGTTTCTCCAAAACGCTGCTGGGGCTGTCCCTGGTGCGTTCGATAGCTGGTTGGTGTTGCGCGGACTCAAGACGCTTGCGGTGCGTATGCGTGCTCATGAAGCAAATGCCCTTGCTATAGCGCGTTTACTGGAAGAGCATCCATTAGTGGAGCAAGTGATTTATCCCGGTTTGCCATCACACGCGCAATATGAACTAGCACAGCGTCAAATGCACGGTTTTGGAGGGATGATCTCGTTAGTGTTACAGGGTGGTGAGACGGCTGGTCGCAAGATGGTGACGCGTACAAAGCTGTTCACGCTGGCGGAGAGTCTGGGTGGTGTAGAGAGCCTGATCGAGTTGCCTGCTGCGATGACCCATGCCAGTGTTGCTGGATCAACGCTTGAAGTTCCTGCGGGATTAGTGCGTCTCTCAGTGGGGATTGAAGAAGAGGAAGATCTTGTTGCTGATATTGAGCAAGCACTTGTGTAATAGCTAACCAAATGTGTCATGTGTGATTTGGGGGTGCCTAGCTATCTGGCATTCCCCTTTATGATGACCTAAATGGACATTTTGCAATGACTTTTAGAAAATGCTTGTATTGTATGTATTTTTATAATGGCGTTCCCCTCTTTTATAACAAGACATATATGATAACAGTTTGTTAAGCCGGACAACGTTTTATTAGGACTGTAAGATACAAGGAGCGCTAAAATGCCACTCAAAGTTGTGATTGCACCATCAGGTTTCAAAGAAAGTTTGGGAGCGGATGAAGCGGCGGAGCATATTGCCAAAGGTATACAGAATGCCTTGCCAAGTGCAAGTATTGTAAAGGCTCCTCTCGTTGATGGTGGTGAAGGTTTTACCAAAGCATTAGTTGCAGCGACGGACGGGACGTTACATCATCTCACCGTTACTGGGCCAGTGGGTCGGCCTGTGCAATCACACTTTGGGATTTTGGGTGGAAATGGACCAAAGACGGCTGTACTCGAGATGGCTGCCGCCGCAGGTTTACGACTGGTTCCTGGTGACTCACGTGACCCTCTTATCACAACTACGTACGGTGTCGGTGAACTTATCCGTGCGGTCCTTGATGCTGGTGCACAACGAATTCTCATTGGTTGTGGCGACTCTGGCACCAATGATGGTGGTGCGGGTGCTGCTCAGGCGCTGGGTATTCGGTTACTCGACGTATATGGTCAGGATCTGGGCTTTGGTGGTGGTGAACTTGAGTGCCTTGACCGCATCGATATGTCTGGCCGTGATCCACGATTGGATGAGGTTCAGATTGATGTGGCATGTAACTGGCACAACGTATTGTGTGGCCCTAATGGTGTTGCGCGGGTCTTTGGACCCCAGAAAGGCGCCTCGCCTGAAACCGTTGAGCGTCTTGCCAGCGCATTGGATTGCTACGCCGCAGTGATTGAGCAGGACACAGGTCACGCTGTGTATGAGGCTCCAGGGAGTGGTGCATCAGGTGGTCTTGGTGCTGGATTACAAGCACTACTCGGCGCCACATTGCATCCCCGTTATGACATTGTCATGCAATATCTCGAGATCGATACCTTGCTGCAACAGGCTGATATTGTCTTTACGGCTGAGGGTGGTATCGATTTCCAAACGCCACGCGGCAAAATTCCTGCCGAGGTGGCTCGCCGTGCGAAACAGTATGGACTGCCTGTGATTGCACTGGCTGGCACAATTGGCAAAGACGCAGACATTAACTTTGATTATGGCATTGACTCGTTTGCAAGTATTTTGAATGCGCCGTGTACACTTGCTGAAGCGATTACTCAGGCAGGCCCTCTTCTTGAGCAGGCAGCCGAACGTATGATGCGTATGGTCTTAATTGGTCAGCAACTCGCACGTCAGAGTGTTGCTACGATACCTGTGAAGACTGAGCATTATATACCTCGCCGTGCAGTAATCAATGTACCACATGGTCTACATAACTTATAACCTGAGTGTTTCATAGAGAAGGAGCGTTAAGCGTAGACAAACCATCCTTCAAGGCTTCAATCGGGGGATTGTACAACAATCCCCGTTCACTATACAGAGATTATAGGGAGAACTCACAACACCATTCTTCTACTGCGTGGGTAAGATCTTCTATAATCTCTGAGTATTTTTAACCTAGCTATAGTTGGCCCCTGGTCCATTCACAATCATCCCTGGTGTTGCCCCGGTATGTTTTCCATTTGCCAATGCTCGTACGCCATTCACCCATACATCACGGACCCCAACTGCCAATTGATGTGGCTCCTCGAATGTGGCTCGGTCGCCAATTGTTTGTGGATCAAAGATGACCATATCGGCATAGTAACCTGGTCGGAGCAGTCCACGATTACGTAACCCCAAACGATTAGCTACAGCAGAACTCATTTTACGAATAGCATCTTCAAGTGGAATAACCTGTTCTTCTCGTACATATTTACCAAGCACTCGTGGATATGTACCGTAGGCACGTGGATGGAAGGGGCCAAGCGCCGCAGCCCAGTCAGGGTCGACCCCACCTGCATCCGTCGAAATCTTCATCCAGGGTTGTTGAAGCTGAAGTTTGAGATTATCTTCCTGCATCGCAAAATAGATCGTGTTAATACGTTGGCGTTCAGAAAGAAGCAGGTCAAAGACAGTATCAACCCATTCCTGTCCGCGTACAGCTGCGATCTGGTCGAGTCTTTTGCCAACATACGCTTGATTTTCAGGCTGTTTCATGCCAATAACCATCACCCCGTCAATACCGCATAAATCGGCCAGAGGTTCCCAGCCATCAGATGGGTTTAAGACTTCGGCACGAATCTTTGCGCGCATCTGAGGATCAAGCAGATTACTAAAGAGTTTACCATCTGCTTCAGCCCATGGTGGCAGAACTGAGGTGAGACCGGTTCCTGCAGCGATGTATGGATACATATCGGCAGTGATGTCAAGTCCTTCAGCACGTGCCTTATCTATGAGTTTGATAACTTCGGGTACCTTGCACCAGTTGCGTTTTCCAGCGGCTTTAAGATGATAGATTTCTACTGGAATATGCGCTTGGGTTCCGATCTGTAACGCTTCTTCAACACTTTCAACCAATCGATCTGCCTCAGATCGTAAATGTGTAATATAGATGCCACCATATTCGGCTACCACTTTGCACACTGCAATAAGTTCGTCTGTTTCCACATAGGCATCAGGTGGGTAGATCAGTGCATATGACACACCAAAAGCACCGTCCTCCATCGCTTCACGTGCTATGTGCTCCATGGTAGCTCGTTCATCCGGTGACGCTTTCCCCATCGTCAGACCCTTAGCATACTCTCGTAGTGTACCACCACCAAGAAATGTGCCAATGTTTGGTGTTACGCCATGTTCAATCATCGCATCCAACCAGTCTCGCAAACGATGCCATGTCTGGGCACGTTGTTGCCACTCCTCAATATGATGAGAATAGGGGCTATGTCCGAAAGGATCGCTAATGAGACCGCCAAAGGGCGCAGGTGTCCAAGACTCGCCCATGATTTCGGTGGTTACGCCCTGCATAATCTTAGAAAGGCAGCGCCCATCGACCATCAGTGGGAGAATCGAGTGACTGAGGATATCGATAAACCCAGGGCATACTACCATCCCTGCAGCATCGATAATTTCGCTTGCCTGTTCTGGTGGTATATGTCCTGATGAAGTGATCGCGGCAATGTGGTTTCCCTGGATTGCCACATCACTATAAAACCAAGGGCTGCCTGTTCCATCAACCACCTGTGCACCGCGAATTAAAGTGAGACCTTTAGGGTCTGATTGTTGCTGATTGGAAAGCGAATTAGACAAGGTGAGGCTCCGTTTTTTTTAAATAGGGTAGACCTTTAGGGTTGCCCATAGATGACGATTATAACTGGCCCAGCACCGCTACAATATAACACGTACTATCATATTTTCAATCGAGGTAACAATCGTGAGAATCTCTTCAGAGAAGGCGAAATTACGCTTATTTTCTGAATTTATACACCTGCCATATTGATGCAGTGGCTGATACTCTCGCCTATTGTCTTTTGCCCAATCACTTTCATTTGTTGGTACGCATAAAGGCATCTGAGGAGATAAACAAGAAGGTACCAAAATCTGCTAAAACATCGAAATGTATATCCCCAAGTCAACACTTTTCAAACCTATTGAATGCCTACACCAAAGACATGAATAGTGCTTACAAGCGTACTGGCAGCTTGTTTGAACATCCTTTTAGACGCATTCCTGTTACAACTGAAAACTATTTTGTTCGGTTAGTCAGTTATATTCACGAGAATCCTCAGCGTCACAACTTGATCGATGACATCAGGGATCCCAGGGGCCGCATAGAGCGGTGAGTCGGGGGTTGTGTAGGCTTTGATAAAGTCAACCACCAACAGGGCCGGGCGTTCTCCAAAACCAACACATCCTGCCAGACCATGATTTTTATAGTCGGATGCGAGATTGTTGAATGACATGCCACATCCTTTGCTAGAATATGCCTGATGAGAGGCCAGAAAGATCGATAAAACCTCTCTAACCTCATGCTTCGATTTTTACTACACTTTGGCAGTTGACTCTTTTCCTTTGCTGACGCTTCCATTGGTTGCTTCTAACTGTGCGCGACGTTGCATTTTAGCCACAGCCCACTTGACTGGCTGTGGTTTTTGCGGTGTTGGCAGGCCAGTCTGCTCCTGCGCCGTCGCTACCAACTCATCGAGCGATGGGCCAAAGTCGAAGTCCTTTACCTGGCCACGGGCTGTTGCGATCTCGGCATGTTTGGTCTCAGTGGCTGCTGCGTTAATCTCAAGCGATGCGGTTAGTATAACACCATAATCCTGTACAGCCTTCGCATGACTCACCAGTCCATACTGCACGTCACGCTGCACGAGTGCTGCTGGTCGTGTGAGTGGATCTTTCCAGCCACTACCACCGGCAGTGCGGTACACGAATTGGTCGCCTGGTTCGATCACGATGCGATCACACTTGCTTGGCAGCACCTCTGCTGTGCCATCGGCACGACGCAGCAGTTTTTGTGAGCGCATCCCTGGGGTACCGCCCAGAATGCCCACGGTGGAGTCAGCCAGCGGTCGTCGTGGATGCTGATTTCGCCCGGTTCGAGGAAGGTGTACACCTTTTCGATGCCATTGCCGCCACGGTGGAAACCTGCGCCGCCGTTGTCCATGATGCTGGAGTAGGCATCGATGCGAATGGGATAGTAGCTTTCCAGGTATTCGGTGGGGATGTTCGTAAACAAAGGCCAACAGGAATGCCCATCCATGCCGTCACCGATTGGCCGACCGGGGAGGCCACCATAGGTGATCTCCATTAGTTAGAAGAACTCACCTTCTTTGTCGTAGCCGTTGTAGAGCGGATAGGGACTGGTGCCATAGCCTGCTGCCGTTGTAAACTCAGGCGCACGCTTGGCCAATGCTCCGCCGAGCACATCAAACAGACGGGTCAGCGCGTGTGTGCGATAGCCGAGCGCTGCCGGGAATTCTGGCTGGATCAGGCTGCCCTTTGGCATAGTGACATTCAGGAGCGGATAAAAGCTATCGTTGAAGAGGATCTGCGGATCGAAAACCATGATCAGGTAGACGCTGATCAACATCTTGTAGTTCCGCGATATGTGTTGTGGTTATTCCCAGTAGGCCCTCATAAATCTCGGTGTTGTGTTGACCTAGCGATGGGTCGGTCCAGTCGACACCGCCGGGAGTCTCGCTCAGTCGTGGCATCACGTTCTGCATTTTGATTTCGCCCAGTTCGGGGTCTTGCACACCAATGATCGATTGTCGTGCCGCAAAGTGAGGGTCGGTCAGCATCTCTTTAGCGGTGTAAATCCGGCCGGCGGGAACACCATACTCGTCCATGAGGGTTTGTAATTCGTCGGCAGTGTGGCCAATGCTCCACGCTGTGATGAGATCATCCAGTTCTGCCTGGTTGGTGCCACGGGCTGCATGATTGTCGTACCGAGGATCATCGATGAGATCAGGTTGTCCCATTGCGGCACAGAGTCGTCGAAACACATTGTCTGCATTTCCGGCAATAGCAAACCAACCATTGTCTTTGGTCAGGTAGATGTTGGATGGCGCAACATTGGGGAGAGTATTGTCGGTACGCTCGCGAATATGTCCGGCCAGTTGGTATTCAGGGATCATGCTTTCCATCAGCGCCAGAATGCCCTCATAAATGCCAATATCGACGACTTGCCCGGTCCCGCTGCGTTGGCGGTGGTGGAGGGCTGTGAGGGCACCGAGGGTTGCAAAGGCGGATACCACCTGTAGCCTCGCCAATGCTCCCAAACCCGGCCTTGTCGCGGTAGGGCCTGGTCTGTCCAAACCCACTCACACGCACCATAATCAGGCCAGGTTATGTTCACGAAGTGTGTCGTAGCTGAGACCTCAGTCTTCGAGGGTGCCAGGACGGAAGTTCTCGACCATAATGTCGCACTGCGTGGCCAGTTCCCGTGCAATCTCCTGGCCCTCGGGGGTTCGCAGGTCCAGCGTAATCGATGTTTTGTTGCGCGACAGAATAGGCCACCAGAGCGTGCGACCCGGCACCCGATGACGGCCCCACTCGCGCATTGGATCGCCTTTGCCGGGTGGCTCAACCTTGATAACTTCGGCACCAAAATCGGCGAGCAGTTGGCCGCAGAAGGGATCGGCGAGAAAAGCGCCAAGTGCCAGCACGCGGATGTCGTCGAGTGGTCGATAGGGGCGTTGTGTCGCCATTAGGGTATCTCCTGTGATACTTGTGCTGATGCGGTTGTATTGATCGTATCGATACGTTGCAGCAGAAAGTCCCGCCCACGATAGATATGCTCCTGCATCATCGCCCGTGCACGTTCGCCATCGCGTCGGTGCAGAGCGCTCAGGATGCTGCGATGGAAGAAGTTGGAAACGCGGCGTTCGTCGTCGGTGTACCAGTAGAACGAGCGAAACTGCATGGGTACGTCCACCACGACGGTAAGCATGTTGCTCAGGCGTCGGTTCTGGCTGGCGCTCACAATGATGCTATGAAAGTGCTGGTTGTGTTCTACCAGAAAGTGCACGGTTTCTTCGCGTGAGTCAAATGTGCGTTCTTCGGTTGCTTCGAGGAGGCCGGCAAGCTGTTCGAGACGCTCAAGTTGCTGTTGGTCGATATGTTGAGCTGCCTGTTGCGCTGCATAGCCTTCCAGTACTGCACGCAGGTCAAAGGTCTGTATGAGGTCCTTGCGGGTGAAGGAGCACACCACGGCGCCACGGTTGGGGTAAGTGTGAATCAGTCCTTCGGCAGCGACGCGGGCAAGTGCCTGGCGTATAGGTGTCCGACTGACGCCGAAGTCGTGGGCGAGTTTTTCCTCGACGAGACGAGTCTCAGGTGGATAGTAGCCTTCGATGATCAGGCGTCGCAATTTATGGTAGACGGGATCGCCACTATGTTCGTCTCTGGTTGTGAACATACGAACTCACAGATTGTATACAATCTAATAATGTATGTTTAGGATAGGCACATATGCCAGATAAACTGTTTTGTTTTACTTGCTTTGGGAAGACTAGTATGTGAATGAAAGAACAAGTGTTATATAATTATTTTGTATGAATTGTATACAACTATACTGAGATATGGAATCGATGTCAAGGGGCAAGAGGTAAAGATATGCTTAATTGGAGTTGGGGTATGGTTGGATTTTATCTCTTAAACCAAAGACCATTCCAGTTCCATTGCGTCATGACGTATCGCCTCTCGAATTCGCTCTCTTCCCAAAGGGGTAGTAGGTGCTTTTTTAGGATATTTAGTCGAGATTGGTCAATGCGAGTAAATCTACCTTCTATAATAGCTCCAGCTATTCTGAAAAGCTTATCCATATCTGTAGAAGAGACAAACTTAACAGTATTTAGATAACTAATGTAACTCGACATCAATACAAGTATGTCAGAATAGTTACTCTTCATTGCATTGTTTTTATCAATACCAGAAATACCTAAAATATCTAAGCTCAATGCTCTGAATTTCCCCCAAATATAGTCAGAATTAATAGTAGTGGGTTCTACATCCTTGGCGAGTTCCAGGAAAGGCTGGAAAAAATGGATCACAGTAGGTGAGTCTCTATTTAGTCCTGAGTAGTGAAACCAAGATTGAATATCGTTGATATACTTGCTTAATTGATTAGGTTGATCAATCTGCTGTATATTCTTCTTTTCTTGGGGTTCATTAATTGGTCTCTGTGTGTTAATATCAAATTTTTGCTTCCAGCTACAAACTAAGTCATAACATGACTCAGAAGTACCAAGATAATGTTGACAGACAGCTAGGATAAGTCTGTTTAATAACCAGTTTTTTGTATAAGTAGCAGTCCATATACCATAAATACCAACATTATTTTTCCAGCCACCCCGTATATCATCTATTTCATTAAGAAGCCATTTTGGTAATCCGTACATGAGATTAATATAATTATTTGGTAAATATTCTTCTCCTTTCTTTCCATAGATAAAAGCATTGTCAGAGATTTTACTGTGATTAATCTGGCTGATGTGTATACAATAGTCTGTGCCATCGAAGATGTGCCATTCACTATTGCCTTTGTCACAATCAAATTCTGATTTAAATTTACACATTAGCTTCCAAAGTTCCGGTTGAATAGAAATTAAGTAGAATCCTGTACCTGGTATATCCTCCTCTCTCATAAGTAGAAAGTTGCCAGTTTCAAGGAGGTTTTCTGCTTCTATAATTCTCTTTTTGTATTCACTACAGACAATATCAATACAAGCACATAAATCGAGTGCTTCATTTTCTTGTAAAGTAATATACGTTTGCCCTAAGCGTGCCTCAAACAAACCTGTATCAGTTTTTCTGACGAATCTACGCGCCCCACTATCTGGGCTAGTATCTAATCCTAACATAAAGTATCCAAGAATATCTGTGTGATTCAAGGAAATCTCAACTCTATTTAACCTCGGACTACTAAATTCAACTTCACACTTTGCATCTTCAAAAGCGTATGGCATATTAAAAGTGATCTTAACTTTAGGTCTCGAAACAGTGAGGAGATTACCTCCAAATTCAAGCTTTTCCCACTCAATTGAATCTTCGAAGTCATTGCTTTCTTCTGTATTACTAGTCTGTGACGAGGAATCTTTGTTATTAGGATGTGCTTTTTCTTCTTGTGTCTCAACTAGGTTGTGGTTATTTGGTCCTGGTTCTGACTGTGTGTGATTATCGTTAGACATATTTAGGTCGTCATCATCAGGATGATCCTTGACCTCAACCCCCCGACCACGGAGGACACTTTTTATATGTAGTATATTGTCTCGTGCTTCAGAGATAGTATGCACAAGACCAGGTGGTGCATGGGCAGATCCAAGCATAGCCATCTGTTCCAGGCTGTGGGATAGAGTACGTCGATATAAACGCAACCTCTTTTTTTGACTTTGAATCTCTTCGGGCGTTGTCACAATGATTCTACCGTTAACAAATCAATCTCTTATCAGAAGACATATTCAATTCTAGCATCATACTACTGAATAGGGTAGAGATTTTGTGTTGAAGGTATTCAAGTTTGTGTTGGATGTTAGGGTTCTATCAAATCGTCTCTACTCATAATCCAGTTACTTTGGTTATCAAGAAGAACTCTCCCAGAAAGCCCCAAAGTCCTGCACAATGACTCGTAAGGTCTGGCTGCTCGATGGGGGCAGTTCGCTACTGCCACGCTCCTTTGTATGTGCCAAGGAACTGGATTGTCTTGGGATTGATGTCAAAGGTGAGGTCGGTGTGATGTTCAATCGCGAAGATGAGGAAATTGGTATTTGCTATGGAGTTTTCAGCAGACCTGATCGTGTTGATGTCTTCGGGCGAGACCAGCAGTGATTGGAGGTATTCGTGTCGATCATTGCCAAAGATGGTCTCGAAGAAATCCTCGTCAAGAGCACGTGCATCGATATCAGCAGCAAGCTGACAATCGACATTGTTATCGTCGTTGTACGTTACAGACGCATAGTCAATAGCACTCCCTTCCCATACTGTTACTACACTTTTCGTCCCACACCAACAAAAAGCACTGAGCGTTCAGGCTGGTCGAACCACAGATCATCCTTGCCGTGGGGTTGCCAGAGTGGCGCAAACACAACACCAGGTTCTACTAACTTTAACCCGTCGAAGAGTGCGGCAATTTCGCTCTTGGGGCGGCCTTTGATCGGCATCGTTGTTTTGCTATAGATATCACGTATTTCGTTGTGCTGCTGCGGTGTTGCTGAGTCGGTGGTGGCGTGGCTAATGACCAGATAGCTTCCTGCTGACATAGAGTCCTTGATTTGAGAAATGACTCGTTGCACCTCAGCGTCGTTGGGGACAAAATGCAACATCGAGACCAGCAGAATGGCCACTGGACGCTGGAAGTTGATTAAACGTCGTGTTTCGCTGTGGGAACAAATCTCATCGAAGTGTACAATGTCACCTTCAATCGCAATAGCTTTCGTTTGCTCTTGCAAAATGTGTTGTCCATAGGCCACAGCAACCGGATCAATATCAACATAGACGATGTGAGCATCAGGATTATGTTGGTGTGCAACCTTATGAACATTTTCAGCAGTGGGAATGCCCGAACCAATATCAAGAAATTGATCGATGCCTTGTTGCGTAAGAAAGGTCACAGCCCGACGCAAAAAGTGACGATTTGTACGAAGCGCAAGCGGTATATCAGGATTAACACTCACAGCTTTATCAGCGGCTATACGGTCAATGTCAGTATTGTGGGTGCCACCAAGCCAATAATCATACATGCGAGCAGGATTGGGTCTGTCTGTGTTTGGGTTATCAGCCATCTGTACTCGTTTCTCTATAGGGTTGTTTTTAGTTATATGCATTCATAATAAATTCAGTTTATGGACACGTCAAACTTGTGCATGTCTTCATTCGCCATTGAAAGGCCACCAGAGCGCTCAAAATTCGTTCATTCATCGAGCGTTTGTGTCCGCAACACACCGCGCCGCAACTTTCCCGCAGCGGTGCGTGGTAGTGCTGCGACAGCTTGTATCGTGTGTGGTATTTTATAGCGTGCCAGTCGCTCGTGGCAAAAAGCTATGATTGCCGCCTCGTCTAGTTCCGCGCCGGAACACAAAACCACACATGCTATAGGAACCTGCCCCCACTGCTCATCAGGGATGCCAATCACTCCTGCTTCAGCGACAGCAGGAAAGGCCAGCAAAACCTCTTCGATCTCAGCAGGATACACATTCTCCCCGCCAGAGATGATGATGTCATCGCGTCGATCTACCACATAGAGATAACCGTCTGAGTCAAGATACCCCAGGTCGCCGGTATGGAGCCAGCCATCCTGTAATGCTGCTGCTGTTGCTGTTGGTCGGTTGAAGTAGCCCGGTGTCACCATCGGCCCGCGCACCAGGATTTCGCCAACCTGTCTTGCTGCTGCGGGCTCTCCCTCGATATCGATTTGTACCTTCAGCGGCAGCAGTGGCTGACCTGCCGATCCTGACTTGCGTAGGGCATCGTGAGGAGCGAGTGTGGCCACCTGTGAGGCTGTCTCTGTCATACCGTATGTCTGGGCTACAGGAATGCCTCGTTTGTTACATGCTTCAAGCAACAGTCGTGGTACGGGGCCACCACCAAGCAGCACCCAACGCAGTTTCGTCGCACACAACTGCTGATCGAGCATACGTTGCAACATGGTGCTTACTACTGAAATGATCGTAATCTGGTGCTCTTCCAGCGAACGATTGACCGGCGCCGCATCAAACGCCTCATGCAGGACCACCGGAATGCCATAGATCACGCTCCGTAGCAGAATCGACAGACCACCGATGTGGAAGAGTGGCAAGACCGCCAGCCAGCGATCATCGTCGTGCAGTCCCAGATTGAGCATCGATGCGGTGGCGCTCCACCAATGGTTACCATAGGTCAGCATCGCACCCTTGGGCTTGCCGGTGGTCCCTGAAGTGTAAATGATCGTGTGGAGTTCATTCAGCGCGATGGTGTAGTCAAGCGCCTGGTCGGATGCAGCCACATCGTGAAGGGCATCCGTATGATAAAAAAAGTAATCTGGTTGCTGTTGATGAAGCTGGTCGGCGACTCCCGCATTGCTTTGGTCGTGTATCACCAAGCGGGGACTGACATCGTCGAGTTGCCACGCCAGTTCATTGGGCGTCAGTCGTGTGTTAAGTGGCACCAGCACTGCTCTGCAACGCGGCATGGTGTGCACCAGTGTCACAAACACGGGTGAGTTCTGTAGCAGCACCGCCACCCGATCACCAGGTTGGATGCCAAGCGCCATAAGTTGTCGAGCAAGGTGCTCTACCTGCTGATCGAGATCCGCAAAGGTCCAGCGAGTATCGCCAGCAATCAACGCGATCCGTTCCGGCATTGTCGCGGCACGGCGGCGTAACCAGTCAGGCAGGGTTTGATCAGGTCTAATCATATTTTTTATTATCTATACTCAGATCATTAGGCCAATGGCAAATAAAATGCCGAAGAACATATGAATCTGTGCTGTCCCCTTCAACGAACGATTGAGGATGCGTCCACTGGCTGTGCTCACCAACTGCACCTGTGTGATCGCCAGCGGCAGCGTCAACCAGACCAGCAGCGACCACGGCGAGATAAGGTTGAGCAGCCACGCACCAGTTACCACGACATAGGCACCAAGCACCAGCACCGCATACTCGATCCGTACTGCATGCTCGCCCAGCAGGACAGCCAGCGTGCGTTTGTTTGCCACCCGATCTGTGTTGACATCGCGCAGATTGTTCACCACCAGAATCGCGGTGACCAGCATGGCCACTGGCAGCGAGACCACCAGTGCTGTGGTTGAGAGGGTTAGTGTGTGCAGATAGGTCGTGCCAACCACCGCCACAACGCCAAAGAATACAAAGGTGAACAGATCGCCCAGCCCGTTGTAGCCCAGTGGCCAGGGACCGCCAGTATAGAGAATGCCCGCTGCGATGGATAGCACCCCGATCACGAGAATGGGCCAGCCAGTCACTAGAATGAGATAGAGACCAAACACTGCTGCCAGGCCAAAGGTCAGGATCATCATATTGCGTATGATGTATGGAGCGATTAAGCCACTCTGGGTGACGCGAATCGGACCCAGTCGCTCGGCAGTGTCGGCACCTTTCAGGTTGTCGAAGTAGTCGTTGGCCAGGTTGGTGCCGATCTGAATCAGGAGCGATGCAGCGAGTGCGGCCAGGAAAGGGCCAAGACGAAATACGCCATCCGCAACGGCAACTGCCGTACCAACCAACACTGGTACGACTGCGGCGGGCAATGTTGGCACGCGGATCGCCATCAACCACGCTTTGAATATGCCAGGATGTGTCGAAGATGAATCAGTGACCATGTGTCTACTCCAAATGTTGTACGTTCGATGAATGGGCGAGTCGGTTTGTGGGGCATCCCGTCGGGATGCCGTAACCGTTCCTATCGTCCCACCCGCCGCTGAAGCAGTGGGCTAGGTGCGTTGCCTGCCGCAGCAGGTAGTCTGTTTCCGTTACTCAGCGACACGCTCCTGATTAGAATTCGTTGTGCCAAGCGAAGAAATGTTCTTAACCCGTAACCTTTACCCCTTAATTCGTCTCTATTCTCCGTTCCGCCGCTCAGTCGCTCCGCCGCTCTCCTATGGATACCGCTTGAATTTGCGGAAGTTTGGCTTGCGCTTCTCCATAAATGCGTCACGCCCTTCCTGCGCCTCTTCGCTCAGGTAGTACAACAGCGTTGCGTCACCGCCCATCTGCTGGATACCCGCCAGACCGTCGGTGTCGGCCATAAACGCCGCTTTGAGGAAGCGAATCGCCATCGGACTTTTCTCCATGATCTCGCGGGCCCACTGGAGTGTAGTTTCTTCGAGTTGGTCCAGTGGAACGACGGTATTGACCAGACCCATGTCGAGCGCCTGCTGGGCATCGTACTGGCGACAGAGGTACCAGATCTCGCGTGCCTTTTTGTGGCCAACAATACGGGCGAGTAATGCTGAACCATACCCGGCATCAAAACTGCCTACCTTTGGCCCGGTCTGCCCAAAAATAGCATTGTCAGCGGCGATAGACAGATCGCAGACAACGTGGAGCACATGCCCACCACCAATGGCATACCCCGCAACCATGGCGATCACTGGCTTGGGCAGCACCCGAATGAGCCGCTGCAAATCAAGGACATTGAGGCGTGGAATCTTGTCCTCTCCAACATAGCCGCCCTTGCCCCGCACGCCCTGATCGCCGCCTGAGCAGAACGCCTTCTCGCCTGCGCCAGTCAGGATCGCCACGCCAATCGTCTCGTCGTCGCGTACATCGTTGAATGCGTCGATCATCTCGATCACGGTCTGTGGACGAAAGGCATTGCGGAGTTCGGGTCGGTTGATGGTGATTTTGGCGATGCCCTCGCCTTCGGCGTGCTCATAGATGATGTCGGTGTAGTCTTTGACTTTTTTCCATGTAACCGTCATAACGTAGTCCTCTAGCTATAAGACCTAATCCAAATACAACGTTTCTTTTGTTTTATGGAACTCTTGCAGAAATTCCTGTACGGTTTTTATAAATGTGGCCGGTTGTTCCAGATGGATCGTATGCCCTGCATCTGGTACAGTAACGACTCGTACATTCGGCAGGTGTGTCGCCATCTCGCTGGCAATGCCGCAGAATTTGGTATCGAGCGCACCGACCGTGAGCAGTGTTGGCGTGGTCATCTGGTCTAGCTTATCCCAAAGCGATGGTTGCTGGCCGGTGCCCATGCCACGTAGGCTATTGGCCAGTCCCTGTGGATTATTTTGCAGGCGCTGTTGTCGTTGTTTTGCACGTACATCATCGGGCAACAAGCGCTGGCTGGCAAACAACGGTAGTTGTTCCCAGTACTCAACAAATGCTGCGAGTCCCTCACTCTCAATCTGGTCGGCCAGTGCGTTGTCAGCGACGATCCGCGCTTCGCGTGCAGCAGCACTGTCCAGTCCTGGTGATGTACTCTCCAGCATGAGCGAACGAACACGCAAGGGTGCTACAGCGGCCAATTGCAACGCGACCCGTCCGCCCATCGAATAGCCGAGCACATCGATCTGGGCGAGATTGAGCTGGTCAAGCAGTGACAACAGATCACTTACACAGCACTCCATACGATAGCGTGATGGCTCAGCAGGTGTAGCAGATTGCCCATGGCCCAAGAGATCAACCGCAACAACTTGACTCTGTTCGGCAAAAGAAGGTATGAAGGGCAACCAAGTTGCTACGCTGCCAGTAAAACCATGGAGCAAGAGCAGTGTAGGTCCGTTGCCTTTTTGCTTGACATAAAAATTGTTATTGTTAATCGTTATCTGCACGGTTTTCCAGGTAGACGCTGGTTACTCTGTGGAAGTCTGGTCTTTGCATCATTACACATATGCTGCTACCTATCACCCACAAGTACGAAAATAGCGGTCAGGTCGATCTCGTCAAGCCGTTTTCAGCGAGAGCCGCGCTTACCGCAGGCCAGCACGCCCGATGCAGCGCTACGTTGCGCTCACGCTCGGTGACAACCTCGATAATGTGTAGTCCTCCGTCGACCATACTTTCCTGCACTGCCGCACGAAACCCTTGCCAATCAGCAACACATTGATAGTGTGCTCCATACATCTCGGCCAGCGGTCGAAAATCTAATCCATGTGGTGTGCCAAAGAGTTGTTCAAAATGCTCGCGATCCTGGGCCTGTGGCAAAAACGAAAAGATACCACCACCGTCATTGTTGAGCAGAATGATCGTTGCGTCGAGATTGTACTGACGGGCGGCCAGGAGACCATTCGAGTCGTGGTAAAACGAGATGTCGCCGATGACCAGCACGAGTGGATCGGCACCGGCAGCCTGGGCGCCAAGTGCGCTCGATATCACGCCATCAATGCCATTCGCACCCCGATTTGAGAGAAAGCGTAGGTCTTGTTCACTACCAGAGAAGAACGTGTCGAGGTCGCGCACTGGCATGCTATTTCCGGCGTACAGGGTTGCGCCATCTGGTAAGAGTGTCGCCAGTTCTGCAAAGACCTTGCCCTCAAAAAGCTCGTCGACAGTCGCTAGTTGGGTGTTAATAGTCGCGCGTGTGAGCCGATCCACTGCAATCCACGCGTTGTGCCAATCCACATCTGTACGGACCATTCCCTCTTGAGCCAACGTATCGGCGGTCAAATGGCACAGAGCTGCCCCATCAGCGTACACCATTTTGGCAGCTAAGGCGATTGGTTCATTCCATCCTTCAGCCTCATCAACAACGATCTGATGGCATGTGAGGTACTGTTGCAAATAGAGGAGCATCGGCTTGGAGGTCGGCATCGCGCCAAATCGCAGCACTAGTTCGGGCTGATATTGTTCAGTAAAAGCCTGGTCGCGCAAGAAGGCATCGTAGCTATCGAGAATGTGCGTGTGTGGATGTCTACCACAGCGGAGACCCGAGAGTGGATCGGCCAGAATCGGGTAGCCCAGATGAGTCGCAAGTCTGGTTACCGCCGGGGCGAGTGCAGGGTTGTTTTGTGGGCCACAGATGATCAGGCCGTGTGGTGTGTTATACAGTCGGTTAGCAAGTTCAGTGATGTGGGTAGTTTCGGGTGTCTGTGGCGCTGTGGTGACCTGAACGTAGGGTTGCTGATTGGCGCGTGCGCTTGCTACGGTTGGTGTATTTGCAATCGGCACGAGTGGTTCGCGATAGGGGCAGTTGAGATGTACAGGTCCAGCGGGGGCTATGCGGCTGGTAGCGACGGCACGCCCGGCGAGGGTTCGAGCATAACGTACGAGGTTAGGGGTTGCTTCTGGTATTGGCAGATCGACAAACCACTTGACATGGTTGCCATACAAACCAATCTGGTCGATAGTCTGAGGTGCACCACAGTCCCGCAGTTCGTGGGGACGGTCGGCGGTGAGCACCAGCAGTGGAACTCGTGCAAGTGACGCTTCGACGACGGCGGGGAGAAAATTGGTCGCCGCAGTGCCAGATGTGCATACCAATGCGACCGACTGTCCGCTGGTTTTGGCCATCCCCAGTGCGAAGAACGCCGCCGCCCGCTCGTCGAGGTGCATCCAGATCTGTGCATCTGGGTGACGTGCAATCGTGAGCGCTAACGGGGTTGAACGGGAACCGGGGCAAATGCAAAAATGTGAAACCCCTGATCGGATAATTTCATCCACCAGTGCACTGACAAAGGTATGCAGGTTTTGTTGGTCTTGACTCATGTCTGCTTTCCGTTGAGTGCATTCAGGACTGGACGTAGCTTTAATTGCGATTCGGCATATTCACGTTCAGGATCGGAATCGGCGACAATGCCACAGCCCGCGAAGAGTGAAGCGTTGTTTTCACGGAGCAATGCCGAACGAATGGCAACGGCAAACTCGCCATCACCATGACAATCCACCCAGCCGATCGGTCCAGCATACCATCCACGATCCAGGTTTTCATGCTCACGAATAAAGTCTAATGCCAGATCGCGTGGATGTCCACCAACCGCCGGTGTCGGATGGAGACGTTCCACGAGATTGAGAATAGTTTGATTACTATCGATTTGTCCCGAGATAGGTGTATACAGATGCTGCACGCTCGCAGTTTTCATCAGTGTCGGGCTCGGCGGCGATGCCAGGTCGGTACAGATATCGGCAAGTGCATGGTGGATGTTGTGTACCACCACTTCGTGCTCGGTACGATCTTTGGCACTCGCCAGGAGTTGAAAGCCGAGCCGATCATCCTCATCGGGTGTCGCACCACGTGCAATCGATCCGGCCAGCGCAGTCGTGGACACACTCCCTTTGTGTAAACGTACGAGGCGTTCAGGCGATGCGCCGAGGAAGCAGCTTGAGTCGCGGGCCAGCGCAAAAATATAGCAGTTCGGATAATCGTCTTGTAGGTGCTGTAAGGTATGTTCAATGCTGAGAGTTGTATCACTCTGGACATGACTCTCGCGGGCCAGCACAACTTTTTTCATGTTGCCACGCTGGATGTGCTGCACAGCACGACTAATGGTTTGTTGCCATTGTGGAGCAGGAACGACATCTTCTAAGTGTATCCGGGGATTATGTGCATTGTTGTGTGTTGATGTGCTCTGAGCAGCGAGCAGTCTTTGTGTGTCTCGGTGTATGGTATGGATTTCGGTATCAATATCACTGTTGGGATGGATAATGATGTTGATGGTGAGCCAGTACTCCCCAAAGATGTGAGTAAGCATATAACGAGGCATCACGAGCAATCCGTCAGGGTAGTTCTGCCATGTGTCGGTCTTTTGCGTATGTGGGTCAAAAGCAAAACCACTCATGCTTATTGGTCCGGTAGCAGGAATCGTCTGTTCACTGTACAACTGTACCTCGTCACACAATGCTTGCCAGCGTTGTGTGGCTGTCGCAAATCGTGCTGTGTCACACAGTGCCGTATGCCAGGTCGCCCCAACACCTGTGAGTGTGTATATGCCAGGATGGGACCAGAAGAAGCGTTCTTGTGAGATGCTGGTACCCTGTGCAAAAAAGGCCAGTGGCTCAACTACAGGAACTGGAGATACCATACTAAGTGGCACTGACTGATGCATGTGCTGGGCACGCTGGCTCGCTTCTTCAAAACTGCTGCGGAGAAGTTGTTCATCTAATAAGGGAGTTGCTTTCAGTATCATATTGTGTATCATTAGATCGCTCTTCTAGCAATAATCGCGCAGAGACAATGACGTATGTTATGTATGTCATACGAATATTATACATCGACTTTGTGTAAAAAAGCACAATTTATTTTCAGAACTTGATCCTGTGTTGTATTGTACAGTACTAGCATTAGTGATATTTTCACAGGAGTTAGCTATGACGGTTACTAAATTTCGCCCTCAGACCGATGGATTTGCCTTCGTTAACGCATGGACGTTTGATCCACCAGAACAGGAACAGCTTCAAAAAGCCTTGCACAATGCTTTATCTGGTGCCAAAACCTCAGTAATGGGATCATTCGTTGGACAAACTACCAAGCACTTGTTTCCCACCCTCCGTCCGTGGATTGTACGTGCGCTTCCGCCGACGTATGGACTTTGTGGAGGCATGGCCGCTACTGCTCTTGATTACTATCGCACACAAATGGTTGTGCCACGTGGTCATGATGTACGTGATCTACCAACGTACGATACATCAGAGGGTGCGATGTTACGTGGCTTTCTTGTGCGGCGTCAACTCGAAAGTATGGCGTTAAACTTTCCCAAGCTCTTGCTATGGATGGGTATTCTGCATAGCGATCTACCGTTTATTGATACCGATGGGCCGCCATGGCTGTTGCGGCATTCAATGCTTGAATGGTTTGATCTAAAGACCCATATTGACAAAGGTTCACCATGGCCGTTAATGCTTGTAGGTGCGACGATGAACCCGTTCCACAATCACCAGGTGCTTGCGTATGGCTATGATGATCCTGGCGATGGCACAGGTACTATCTATATCTATGACATGAATGGCCCTGACGTGGAACATACCATCACACTTGATTTTCGTCATGGACTGCTTCAGGCTGAGGAGAGTTGTTCCAGTACAGACCGCGGATCGTTGCGGGGCTTTTTTTGCAATGTGTATGTGCCAAGAGAACCACCAGTGGTAGGTTGATTACAGAGATCTTGAATCTTAACTGAGTACGGTCTGTTGTATTTTGCCCCATTCTATGGGTATTCTTAGCTTTCTCCTAGTAATTGTCGTAAGTTGTTTGTATCATAACCCGTAACGTCTTCTCTGTTAAGTTGTTATAGCTATGATTATCGTTTTTGACGATACTGTTAATAAAGGTGATCGCATAGTGTAACAACCATGAGAGGATAACATGACGCGATTAGGAGCCCTTCAACAATTTAGCAACGCACCACAGTCGTTGTACATGTCGGCCCACACCTTTGGTTTACCAATGACTCAGGGAGTACAGTTTAGTGCGGCTGGTTATGATATCGATCTGTTGGTGATGCCTCAAAGACACTTATGGACCTTGTCGGGTCGATTACTTGGTGCGAGTGCATACAATCAGGCGATCCTTAACGGAAGCACAACCGTACAATCAGATGTAGATGATCTTGGTTCTTTTTGCTTTAATGCCGTTCCGCATGGAACCTATATGCTGATGTTATTGCTTGACGACATAGATATCTTGGTGAAAAATCTAGTCGTTGGTTTTAACACATAATGATGTACAGATAGTGATTGTTGAAATTGTACCAAATATGACGATATCATCTCATATCGTAATTATTCTCTCAGAGTGACGCAATTCCTATTGCCCACCGGGTGGTGGTGTGGTACGATGAATGACTGTAAGGAGGGTGTAGCGAGGTTAACATTATATGCAACTTGAAGGTATGCTCGATCAGTTTTCGTTGGCAGAACTTATGGCGATGATTATCAGTAGTTCTGTCACTGGTGTTCTTACTATTGGTCCTGACGGTTCTATCGGCTTAATTTACTTTCGCGACGGTCATCCCTATCACGCCATAACGTCCAATCTAACGGGTTTTGATGCCGTAACACACTTGTTCGAGGAAAAAAGAGCATCGTTTTGTTTCACTGCCGGAGCTGTATCTCCCGAAGAAACGATCCGCATGGACCCATGGGACTTGGTCACATCTGCTGAACAGTATGCCCAAATGTGGTCACAAATGCGCCCCACCATTCCAGACCTCGATTGGGTTCCGGTACTGCTTGAGAGCCAGCTGCAGGCCCAGATCAAAATACGTGAAGTAATTTGGCCGATATTAGCTACCATTGATGGGCAGCGTAGTATTGCGGAGATTGCCGATACGGTTGGGCAGATCCGCATAGAGGTTGCGATGGCGATGCATGAACTGCTATCGCAGGGCCTCGTCCATCTTCATCCACCGACTAATCAATCAGCCCATCCAAAGCTTGTTCAACCTGTGCGTCCCTCTGGTGGTTTTCTGGGCCGGTTCATGACCAACAATATTGATTAAATGCAGCGATGTAGTTGTCGTGCTTCTTAAAACGTAGTGATTTCCCCACATACATGTATCTTTACGTACTCTTTGTACTGCGAGATTTTTCGCTTCGGTGAGTCGTTGCTATAATACTTCCGTGTCACATTTCCTTATTCCAGGCAAGTAGCCTTAAAATTCATAACACGTTAGAATGAAAACGTCTCACGAGATTGGAAGAACGCTGGAGCCTTTCTGTCCATGTATCACTGAGAAATGCATTATCTGTATTAGGTAAAGGAAATCAATGACATGCCAGATTATAGCTTTGCAAGATATCTTTCAGCCAAGAAGACCGTCGACGACCGCGCACTCAATCGGGTTGTTTGGAAGACACTACAAGAACAACTTCAACAATTGCCTATGTGTCATGTATTGGAAGTTGGCGCAGGTGCTGGCACAATGGCTGAGCGTGTTGCCGATTGGCACCTGTTTAATGGCCCGATGATTTATACAGGTATCGATACCAACATACACAGCATACAGCTAGCTCGGCACCATGCCAAAACACGTACGCACTCAGATCTGCAGGTTCATTTTCAAGTGGCAGATGCTTTAACCTGGCAGCCAGCACAGCCTGTTGATCTCATCATTGCCAATGCTTTTATGGATCTGGTACATTTTCCTACGGCGATGGATCATTTCAAACATATCTTGCGACCAGCGGGCTTTTTTTACTTCACTATCACGTTTGATGGCGTTACAATGCTGGAACCAACTATCGATACATTGATAGATACAAAAATCGAGGCACTTTATCACGCCGATATGGATGCTCGTCAGAACGGCACCACTGGCGGGAGTTATGCCGGACGCAGGCTCCTCCAGTATGTGCTCCAGCGAGCAGATGTTGATGTTCTCGCTGCAGGGGCCTCTGACTGGATCGTCTATCCGAACTCCGCAGGGTATGAGCATGACGAGGCGTATTTTCTGCACTTTATTATCGATACGATGGATCAGGCACTTTCTGGTCATCCTGAGTTGGATGATGATCTATTGGCGGAGTGGGTTCAAACTCGTCATTCCCAGATCGATAATGGCGCGCTCATATACATTGCCCATCAAATCGATCTACTGGGCCAGTTTACATAAAAACTGCTCGACTTTGAGAAACGTGTGTTCCCACGTTGGATGGACCTTTGAGCGTTTCAAGGCAGCTAAACTCATCTTTTGCAACACACGCTGATCGAACAGTTGGCGCAGGTATTGGACAAGCACATCGCTCTGTCCTGGTGAGATCAGAAAGCCATTCTGTCCATGGGTGATAATCTCGTGGGCTGCCCCCGCTGTGGTCCCAATCGCAGGTAGACCGAAGCCCATCCCCTCAAGGTAGACGATCCCAAACCCTTCGTATTGTGATGGTACGGCGAGTACATCCGCATTGGTGAAATGAAAGCCAAGCTCTGCATCACTTACCTGACCTTTCAGACATACGGTTTCTGTAAGATGATGAGCATCAATAAACGTTTGAATGCTGTGGGTATAGTCTGGATTAACGGTTGTTGAGCCGATGACGGTGAGATAAACAGGTAAGTTGATGATGGCCTGCAGTAGTGTGTCTAAACCCTTACGCGGAATAAGATTCCCCACGAATAGGATGTTTAATGGGCGTGAACGTGTTGTTCGTTCGATAATCTCTTCCTCAGTGATCGTGGTAAAACGATTGCCGGACGGCATGGCAACAACATAGGGCTTGTCACGATGAAGATGTTTTCCAACAATGGCTTGGGTGGTATTGCTGTTGAAAATAAAGGCATCCACACTGTTAAGATAGTGTTGTTCGACATGGCGATACAGCGGAAGCATGCATGCCGGATGTTCTTCGCTGCTGCGTAAATGATGCACGATGGAGACGGTAGGAATGGTGATGCGCTTGTTCATCAAAAACAGCGACGGATGATTGAGTTCATCTTGTAGCAGGAGATCGAAGTGTGATAACTGCAATCGTCGAAAGTTGTCCAGTACATGGAGGGGATAGTTGCGCCAGGGCAGCGAAACAATCCCGACAGGATGTCCACGTTTTCGCAGGTAGCTCACCAACTGGCGATCATACAGATATCCACCTGACACGGTACCCAGAGATCCGTAGATGATGAACCCGATATGCATGTTAGCGACTGAGCCGGTATGATGCCCAGGCAATATCGTTTTCCCAGACAATCACCATCAAAGTATCGATGTTTGGCGCGTCGATACGAGCCGAAAGCGTTGTGCAGAGAATCCGCGAGAAATGTTCGATACTGGGATTCAACCCTTCAAATTCGGGGGTGTCGTTCAGGGTACGGTCGCGGTAGTATGCGACAATGCTGTTGAGTTCTTCTTCAACATGCACAATGTCTACAAGATAGCCGTGTTGATCAAGGGATGTGCCTTCAAGCTGTAACTCGATGGCATAGTGATGTGAGTGAAGTTCGTTTTCGGCGCCCCAGTCGCCACCGATGAGAAAGTGCTGTGCGATAAAATTACGTTTGACGGCCAGTGTATACATAGTGATACCCTCTCTAACTGTATGTGAAAACCACTTGCAGGGCGGTTTCAGGTTGTGTGTCCAATAGTTGATATGCCTGTGCTGCCGATTCTACCGCAAAACGGTGTGAAATCCAACGCGATGGAGTGACCTGACGGATCATATCCCATGCAACATTGAAACGACGTGCTTTGTCCCAGTGTGCGGTGAGTTCCGGGGCGATGGTGCTCACCTGACTGCTCATGATCTGTACACGGTTGCGATGAAAGCGACCACCAAGATTGAGTGCTGCCTGTTTTTGTCCATACCACGAGCCGATGATGATTCTGCCACCGTAGCCAACGCGATCAATGGCGGTGTTGAGTACCGCCGGGTTGCCGGACAGCTCAAAGACCAGATCGAAATCAGCGTCGGTCAGTGCTTCTGGCATAATGCTTTGATGCGCTCCCGCCTCAATGGCAGCGTTGCGGCGCAACTCAATCGTATCAACAGCAGTAAGCTTTTTGAGCGGGAATTTGGCAAGAATGGCTGTCACCAGCAGACCAACGATGCCCTGTCCAAACACCAGCACTTTTTCACCAAGGATAGGTCGACCATCCTGAATGAGATTGACAGCGGTTTCCATATTCGCTAGAAACAGTGCATCTTGATCGTCGATGTCCTGAGGAGCGCGTATGAGTGTGTCTGGTGTGGTGGTAAAGTGGCTACAATGGGGGTGGAACGCAAAGACATGTTGGTGAAGATACGACTCGCTTACGTTTTTGCCACAGGCAATAATCTCACCAACAGTCGTATATCCATACGTGAGAGGATAGGCGAATGCTTTATCAAGCCCTTCGATGGTGGTATCGAGCGGAATGTCCTGGGGAAATTGGTTGCGGTACACCAGCATTTCGGTGCCAGCACTGATAGCCGACAGCGTGGTTTGTATCAGGACTTCTTCTGGGGTTGGTTCTGGAATAGGTGAGTATTTTACATGCATCTGGCGTTCGCCTGTGAAAACAACCGTTCGTTGAGTCACTGTATGTCTCCCCATAGCATGTAATCATCGCCTGCTTTGCATATCTGGGTATTGTGCAGCCGTGGCAGATGCTTCCAGTCAATAATATTGAGGTTTTGCACAGCATGGTAGCCACCAGCGAAAACAGGTGCAATAGTCACAACGACGCGATTGACCAGGCGTTGCCGTAGAAAACTGCTGATGACTCTGGTACCACCCTCAACCATCAGGCTTTGGATACGACGTCTGCCGAGTTCGTCCAACAGCGCATGCAGGTCCACCTGGCCAGCTTCATCTGCTGGCATTGTAAGTATCGTATGTGGATGATTAGATATGTGTTGTGTGGTTGCAAGCCATACACCTGATGGATGTGACGCAAGTTTTGCATTTGGTGGAAAACGCAACTGACTGTCTAAGATGACTGGCTGAGGGTTTTCTCCTTTCACGAGGCGCACCGTCAGACTGGGGTCGTCGGACAAGACGGTGTTGATGCCAATCAGAATGGCGTCGTGTGCAGCGCGTAGCTCATGGGTGATCACCAGCGATGCCTGGCTACTCACAGGGGACATGTGACCTTGCTGTAAGGTCAGGCAGCCGTCGAGGCTCTGAGCATAGGAGATGGTTACGTAGGGGTGAGATGATTGCTGAAAATATGTGTTTGCGTTGTGCGGAAGATAGCTGCGATCACTCATATGGTATCTAACAGATGAGCCATTCGCTGGGCTTTTGTTCGCAAATAGCTGATGTTATCCTGTTGGGGGGTGACCTGTAATGCAACTCGCTCCGTGACGGTGATACCAAGTTTGGTGATTTCATCAATTTTATGGGGGTTGTTGGTCATCAAACGAATGGTATCGATATGCAGACTTTTCAGCAGCTGTGGCACCAGCGCATAGTCTCGTTCGTCTGGTTCATGCCCGAGTAACAGATTGGCATCCACAGTGTCGTGGCCTGCATCCTGTAGGTTGTAAGCACGCAACTTATTGAATAAACCAATGTTGCGACCTTCCTGCCTGAGATACAGAATAACCCCACACCCCTCTGCTGCGATTGCGGCCATGGCCATATCTAACTGCTCACCACAATCGCAACGCTGGGATCCGAACACATCGCCGGTGATGCACTCTGAGTGAATGCGTGTAAGTGGTGCAGGATGTTGCTCAGGATGGCCCATGACCAACGCAAGATGTTCTTTCGTATCTCGATTGTTGCTAAACAGGATAAGTTGGAATTCCCCGTATGCGGTCGGAATCCTGGCAGTGGCAAGTTTAGTAACAGACAGAGCATTCATCATGGTTCCTTTATATTGATTATCGTAACATATAGTATTGTTACCTAAAATTTCTGGATTCGCAAATCTGCTCATGTCTTCATTATCGTACTATCATTTACATATGATAATGGTGATTATTTGACTATTTTATAGGTTTTTCAATAAGGAAATATGTTTTTATGGATGATTTTTCTGTTTTTTCGAAAAAGTTCTGGAAATTAACGCAGGTTTTATTAGATACCACCGTTGAGGCATTTCGGTTTAAGAATCCATTTATAAATGCTTTTATTTGCAGTATATCGATGGTGCCGAATCTTCGAGTGTCGCTTTTAGGTCAAGGGTTTGAGGAGAGGATTGCACAACATAAGAGTGTCAAGCCAGCGGGTGAATGGTTACTATCAAGATACTCACGGGAATGTCTAATCACGGGAGTCGAATGTATTCCTGAAACAGGTCCACTGCTGGTCGTGTGCAATCATTCGGGGATGGGGGATGCCCTGGCCGTCTATGCGTCCCTGCCTCGGACAGACGTGTATACTGTGGTGCTGCGGCAGGGTATTCTGAAAGGATTGCCCCAATTTGAGGAGTTTTGTATTGTGATTGATCAGGAAAAACCTGCCCTCGCATTGAAAAAGATGGTTAGTTGTTTGCGCGAAGGAAACACGATTTTGATGTTTCCTCGTGGCAAAATTGAAGATGATCCCGGCCTGGATGTTATCTCCGCACAGGAAACCATTGCAGAATGGTCTGAGAGCATTGCATTACTAGCCAGACGTGTTCCCAACTTGGCAGTGCTTCCAATGGCGGTTGGCGGTGTGATTTCGCGGCAGGCGCTCAATAATCCTATTGTGCGTTTCTACAAGCAACAGACAAATCGGAATTTTCTCGCTGCAACGCTGCAACTGATGTTTCCCATCTATCGTGATCCCATTGCAAGTGTGGCATATGGTTCCCCGTTGCGTGGGGACCAGATCACAATGGCAAATGTGCGAACCGAAATGCGACGCGTTTTACGTCACGTTTATGATCAACAACAGGATCTGGTTGCCGCTGGGCGGTTGTCCAGAATACCACAGCATTCGGATGTATTCGAGCGTATCAATGACGTGAATTCTTTTTCTCCATAAATCCCTATCTCATATAGCGTCTCACACTCATTTGGATATTTGTAAGCGGGACAACATTTCTATTCTTTCTGTTGTAAGATAGACCTTTTGAAAATGAGCTTGTCGGTAAAACTCGAGCGCAGTATGCCTTAACTTTTGGCCGATACCAGTTCCAGGATGTTCAGGCGCAACGATGAACCAGGGTAGCCGTGCGACCTGTGCTTAAACATGTTTTCCAATTCGGTCTGGTTTCTGAGTCGTCTGACCAGGATGGCGGATAGGCAGACTATGCAGCAGTGTGTAGCGTGGATGAGGGAGCAGGGTTAGTGCTTTGGGGAGAGCGATTTCTGATTATATATGGTCACAAGTCCAAATGGAATAAAGTAGCATAGCCCAAGCAGAAGCCATTCGGGTATGTGACTTTGTAAGAAAACCATTGCCCAGGCGCTGCCTACGATGCACCATGCCATCCACGATTTTCGCAGATCGCTGTACCCTATGAGTAGGGGCAGCAGTGTGTAGGCGTGCGAAACAGCCGGAAAGAGGCAGAGTTCAATTGCGAGTGTAGGCCAGAGACGTTTGTGCATAGCTGGTATCAAGGCTATGGGGAGCCACATCAGGAGCCAGCGTGGTTGCAGGTTGCTACGGTACTGAGAGACGTTGGTCAGCCATTGGGTCAGCCATGAAGGCTCAAGCACAAAGGTGATACCCAATATAGCGACACTCACTAGCAGCGGTTTCCATTGATGGTGCCGTACCATGAACAGTCCGAATACAATCGCAAACAATCCCGTTGTTTGTGGCTTACTCAGACCGATAAGCGCAACCAGCACTCCGAGCAGCCACCAGTGTTGTTGGCGGTAGGACCACAGTGCGATGAGGGTCAATCCAACCAGGAGTACGGTTACCTGCATTTCGATGGCACCGTACCAGAGTGGAATAAATAACAGGAACACAGGTCGCATACGGAGGAGAAAAAGCCCAAGGACAACACTTCCAACACTCAGCACACACCAGGCTGCACGCGCCAGTATATCGGGTAGCCCCACTACAGGAAGTGCGAACCACATTGCTGGCAAAGGGTAAGCAAAGCCCCCGTCTCCACATTCGTGGCATAGCGTATTGTAGTGCTGTTGAAACATAGTGGCCATTTCGGGGCCATAGGCAGAACCACCTGCTAGTTCAATACGTAGCGCCCAGATGAGTGGAAGATGATCGATTCCAGGCAGGTATGCCCCGATCAAGCCGAGCAATACACAACCGACAGTGATACTAATGAGTAGATGGCCATGATTGATGAGCGTACGTTGGAACTTTACAAGTGAGGTAGAAGTAAACATAGATAGCTCTGTGAGATAACATACAGCAGGTGTGTCTTTTCGATCCAATGTATCACTCACATACGAGGTTGGCTGTAGCAACACGACGACGAAACGACTTCAAAGCATACTATTGTGGTTTCCCTTTGGATTCTTTACGGTTTGATCTTTCTCGATCTTTAATAAATACTTGACAAATTCATAGCACATAGCGTATCCTGACGCACAAGATACGTCATTGTGTGACGGCCAGACCGCGACATAATTGTGTGCCAGGCCGGAGGAGGCAACGATGAACACCAACCAAGCACGTGGAGCTGTATGGTTACGCCTACTATTGTTAACCATATTTGTTCTCACAGTGATGATCCCTCAGACACTACCAGTGCGTGCAGCCACCGAAATTCTCTATGTTCCCGAAACTGGCCACTATATGCGTGGCGTTTTTCGAGATTTTTGGGATAACAATGGTGGATTAGCTAATTTCGGTCATCCCATCACGGAAGAGTACATTGATCCTGCGAATGGACGTGTCGTGCAGTTTTTTGAACGTGCACGTTTTGAGCGTGAGTCCGCAGAAGCCACACAGGTCAATTTGGGGTTATTAGGACGTGAATTTTTAGGAACACGGGCCTTTGCGCCGTCGGAACCGATTCCTGACAGTGCCGATCGCCGCTATATCCCGGAAACTGGCCATATCATTCAGTATGGCTTCAAAGACATCTGGGAGTCTCGTGGAGGTGTCGGTATTTTTGGGCTCCCGCTGAGTGACGAAGTTGATGAGCAACTATCTGATGGTGAGACCTACACGGTTCAGTATTTTGAACGTGTTCGCTTTGAATATCGCCCGGATCTTCCACCAGGTGAACGGGTAGTGATTAGTGACCTGGGCCGTATTCTGGCACCGCAAGAATTGACTGCACCTCTTGCACCAGATAGTCCACCACCTGGGCCAATTACGATTGATCCAGCACCCACCCCCGCCCCGCCGCCTGCACCTGCACCCGTGCCACCACCACCCGCCCCGACACCGCCGCCTGAGGAACCGACGCTGGTACGACCAGACATCCCTGAGAGCGTGAATTCGCGCATGATGCCACGTGTTGGTGTTCGTGGACAAACGTTCTTATTTGATGCGTCAGGTTTTGAGCCCGACGAACGAGTTACCGTGTGGCTTAACGTTCCCGATGGCACCGTATTGCCTCTGGAGAATTCGGTGTCTGCCAACGATCAAGGCTCCATTGTCGATGAGGGTGTTGGGTTCTTTAGCACACCTGAATCGCCCGTCGGTATCTGGTCGTTTGTAGGACGTGGCAATCGCAGCGGAAATACTGCGATTGGGTATTTTCTCATTCTCGATTCGGTTATTGGTCGCTCACCATCTCCTGAACCAGGTGTTCCCCCCAACGTCAACGCGCAGGTAGAACCATCTGCCGGTCAACCCGAGACCATTTTTGTCCTTGATGCCTTTGGTTTCCAGCCCGGAGAACCAGTAGGGGTTTTTGTCGTAGCTTCAGACGGCACTCGCATCAATGCTGACTTCACCGTTAATGCAGATCGCCAGGGGAGTATTGGCTATGCTGGTGTGTACTTTATTACTAATCCTGGTTATCCGCTGGGGCTGTATTCTTTTGAGGCCATTGGTCAAGTGAGTAATAGAACATCTACTGGCTACTTTGTTCTCACACCATAACGCACACTTCTTTTTGTATGGTGATGGGCGGGCTTTGCTCCCGCCCATTTTTTGTTGCATGTTGTGAAACAGGCAATGCTCGAAACAGGGATGCATGCCGCTTTATGGTTTGAAAATGAGCAAGACGAGGATGAAAAGGAATATCTCAGAATGATTCCTATTGTCCGCTGCCAATCTGCCGTTCCTGTAGTGCATCGTCCAGCGGAGACTCAGCATGGGCAGGTGCTTCAACAGAGGTTGGCAGAACCACAGTAAACGTGGTGCCATGACCTGCCTGGCTTTCGACGGTAATATCGCCGCCCATCATATGACAAAACTGTTTACTGATTGCCAATCCTAATCCTGTGCCACCGTACTTTCGTGTGGTTGAGGCTTCTGCCTGAGCAAATGGTTTGAAGAGATGCTGCATCTGCTCGGAAGTCATTCCAATACCAGTATCACGAATACGAAACATAATCCATGTAGATGATCGGGTAGACATAACTAACGGTTGTATAAGCTGTATTTCCTGTGCTGAGACACGTTCTGCTTCAAAAACGATCAATCCATGCTGTGTGAACTTTGTGGCATTTGAAAGCAAGTTAAATAGGATTTGACGAACCTTTGTCAGATCTGCGTGCATAGTCTCCAGATTGGGAGAATAATGTACCTCCAGACGGTTGGCATTTCGCTCGATCAGTGGTTGTACCGCATGTTGCACATCCACAATCATAGTGCGAACATCAAAGGGTTCCAGATAGAGTGGCATATTCCCGGCTTCGAGCTTGGCGAAGTCTAAAATGCTGCTAATCAGTGTGAGCAGATGATCACCCGCTGCCTGTACCTGATCGATATCATGACTCAGCCTTGCCGGATCAGGCTGTTGTAGGTTGAGACGCATCAGATCACAGTACCCCAGAATTGTCGTAAGTGGTGTTCGCAGTTCATGGGTCATTGTTGATAAAAAGGTGCTCTTAGCCGCACTGTCGCTCTCTGCGTGTTGCTTGGCTTGCTCAAGTGCCATTGTAACCTGTTTCTGTGCAGTGATGTCGTGCAAGACGATGAGTTGTCCGTGGAAGCGTCCATTATTATCGCGAATCGGAGTACTGCGTAACTGAACATAGTCCTTTTTTTCTGCCTCATCAAACATTATCTCAGTCGTTGTTGTTCGGTCTGCACGAATGGTTGTCAGCACTTCTGGGTGATCTGGTATAAGTTCATGAAGTGTCTTGCCAATGAGTGTCTCCATACTCTGCCCAACGAGCTGAGTAGCTGCTGGGTTTGCATCCATCACCCGCCGCTGTTGATCAAGAACCAACACCGCATCGTGCATATGTTCCAGTACAATCTCGCGTGCTACTGGTACCAGATCAAACATACGATAGCGAAAGAGTCCCCAGGTGCAGAGTAACCCAGATATGGCAAATGCGAGGGGCGTAATATCAAGCCCAGGAACTGGAAGGACTCCGGTCAGGTAAATGGCATTCCCTACCCACGGAATAGCTGCACCTGTTACCAGAGCAATTGATTGTCGTTGAAGCGGTGGTGGACGACGATACAATGTGCGTATCAAAATAAACGTACCCTGAAGCAAAAGCACATAATTGAACGTAACAGCGATCCAGAACCACGGTCCATACTGGTAGATGAGCCGCGCGCCCGGTTCATTAGAGACAGGTGTGATAGCACTCCACAACCAGCCGTGCCATTCGTTGGTCCAGGCCATGCCGATTGTGATCAGTGGGATGACCCACAACAAAGCTAGTCGGTAGCCTGCCATGATGCGCCAACGTGCGTAATCCAGTGCAAACAGCAACCAGAATAATGGAACGGTAGCAATACCTAGATATTGAATTTTGGCCCAGAGAATACGCGTGTCTATGTCGGTGGTGAGCGAGTGTAAGGCGCTCATCAGACACCAATGTGCAATCCCAAGCATCAGCCACATAAATGGGCCACTACCAGGGGCTTCGGTTCGCTTTCCACTGATGACAGCCGCCCAGACTGCACATCCTGCTGCAACTATCAGAATGATGACAAAGAGAGTAGACATTCCGCTAACCTGATGAGTACTTGTCAGGTACCTTAATGATATACCATGGCAAAGTATGTAGCTGTTTTTTATTGTAACATGCTGACTATACGTTATTCTATAGCCGTATTTTAACAATGATAGGGTATTGGGGTGAATAATTGGTGAGGAGGGTAATACTGGAATGTGACAGATGAGAGAGAATAAATTGTGAATACAATCTATTGTTGCATAGGATTACTCCCGTATCGTTTTGTAGTGTAGCACGGTATGTTAAGTATCATCCTCATATAGTATTGCTACATCGGCTCCATGTCATGAGCCAACTGGAGGTATCCCTGATGACCCATACTACTACGAAACGCACATTATTCCGCGCTTGTACGACATGGCCATCTAATGCTTCCCACATCACAGCCCAGGCAAATAAGCAATTGTTACGCCAACAGCTCTTTGATCACGTATTGGACTACATTGGTCTGGACACATGTCAGGTGCACCTTACCGAGTACGAAGATGACCAGATGTATGCTTTGACGATTCGCCTTGTTTGGTTAGAGCTCCCCACACCGCTTCCACTAGCACAACGTGCAGTTGGTGCATAGATACAGTGATTCGTATGCACTTGCTATGTATTGAATGTGACTACCAATCGTCGTCATAATCATCATCGTCATCACATTTATCACACTCATCAATGCATGGTCCGTGAAGTGGACAGTCATCATTGGAGTCAAAGAAATTATAGATCATGGAAGTACTCCTAAAGCTTGCTCATCATAGAATTTCTCGTGTTGGACTACCAGAGATTGATAGGCATGAATGGTTCTTGGACAAGCTACGTTGACAACCGCACATACTGGTTTATTGACAGCGGTCACAATCATTTCCGCAATAAGGTCCGTGAACAGGGCAATCGTTGTTAAGGCGGATGTGCATTTTCATTGTGTGGTCTCCTTAGTTGTGTTACGTCGTATCTTGTTTCCCAGCATAACAGAAGTATACTGCGGTACAGCAACGGTCATACTGCGGTGGCACTGCGGTCGTAAACAACGGTGGTTGTGTGTGATTAATACCCGAAAAGTCATGAGATTACCCTATCAAGTCTGAAAGAATTCAGACAGGCGTATGGCTGAGATATGGTCGTCCCATTCTCACCATACTCAGATGGAATGCAAAGACGCAGTTGGTACATGTCATTCATGCTTGTGTGATCAGCTTGTTCCGTCCAGTAGCGATCTCTTTTCCCTCAGGAGCTTTCCTCTGGCGTATGATAGAACTCGCCTGCCTTTTCATAGATGGAGCTGTTTCGTTTCATCTATCAGCAGTACATAGGCGTGATTTGCCCCATATGATCAAGGCAGAGCATAAAACCTTTTCGAGAGATGGTAAAGAAAACTGGATATGTGAGTCGGAACATCAATAGAATCGGGAATGAGTTCTTGATTACTGCCTTGTTCTGTTGCTCAAATGTATCCAATGCTTTTCTGTGTGAAGCAACTTAAGGATGTTATTGCATGTCTACGATGCCAGAAAATACACAACGAGTCGCGCGGCGGGCGTTCAAGTATGTCAATCGTCTTATGTTGTTGAACTGGCGTTTGGGAATGGGGCCTTACATAAGCTTCTGGCCCCATGGCATCGGGCACTTTCTCCTCCTGATCCACACGGGCCGCAAGTCTGGCGTGCAGCGGCGCACACCCATCAACTATGCTGAGAGTGATGGCGATATCTACGTTACGGCTGCTTTCGGTCAGCACACCCATTGGTACAAAAACATTGTGGCACATCCGCAGGTTGAGGTATGGTTGCCCGATGCCTGGTGGCAGGCGGAAACAGAGGATGTGACTGGCAGCGCTCACCATACAACGATGCTGCGTGAGGTACTCAAAGGTAGTGGATTTGCTGCTTATATGGCTGGGATCAATCCGCATACGATGAGCGATGACAAACTCAATGCAGCGACGATGAACTACCGCCTACTGCGTATGCGACGTACTACGCCCTGCATCGGCAACGGTAGTCCGGGGGATCTTATATGGGTGTGGCCGATGATATGTACAGGACTGCTCCTACTAGTGCTCTATCGCTTTGTGCGACAAGGACATTATGATGACTCTAGAAATTAAAACTATCACAACACCTTTCATTTTTAATATCACGGTCAATTGTCATCTGGTTAAGACCGATTGTGGTTTTATTCTGATTGACACAGCAAAAACTGGTAAACGGAAGGCTATTGAAAAAGAACTGGCCAGATTGGGTTGCAAGCCGGGTAAGCTCAAACTTATCGTCTTAACCCATGGTGATTTTGACCATTGTGGCAATGCCGCATATCTGCGTGCAAAATTCGGTGCAAAGGTAGCCATGCATGCAGATGACAATGGCATGGTTGAACAAGGAAATATGTTTTGGAACCGGAAAACACCGCCTTTCCTGGTCAGGACCATGATGGGATTGATCTTCAAATTGGACAAAGCGGATCAATTCAAACCTGATTTCACGATCCAAGAGGGGGATAATCTTTCTGCATATGGTTTTGATGCGAAAGTAATTGAACTTCCCGGTCACTCGAAGGGCTCGATTGGCCTCCTAACAAGAGATAGTGATCTCTTTTGTGGTGATCTGCTGGCTAATACAGACAAACCTGCCATCTGGTCGATTATCGATGATCCGGTGTCAGCCCATATCAGTGTTGACAAGCTGAAGGGTTTGTCGATCAACACTGTCTACCCAGGTCATGGCCAGCCGTTCCCTATGCACGAGTTTTGGGAGAAGAACGAAGCATCTGTTGTTGTGTAGACCCTGTGTTGATTTTGATTACTAAGCAATCCTTTGGTAGATGATAAGACAGAATGATAGGAGCTAATGCCATGCGAAAAAACTGGATGTTTGGCTTTATGAGATTTATGGGTATGTATGGTGTTCCTAGACTACTGAATGGTGATTGGGCGCAAGCGATCTGGCTATTGTGGTTTGTCTGGTTTTTGTACTTTATACCAACGCAGGGTGGCTCTTCGAAAGAGTAATAGATTGCTTGACAACCTGACCTGATATTACATAGACACCAGACATTCGTTTGCGATGATTCGCCTATCAATGGCCTTGGTTCTACTGTATGGAGTTTCATTATGAGTACAATCAGCTATCCTAAAGTAGAAAAACAACCAATTCAGAAAAGGACAGCCATTATACGGAGTCTTCTAAAGGGGATGGTGTGGGTAATAGGTAGTCTTTTGATTTTGCTTAGTACAATTCCCGTAATACTCTTATTCATTGCCACTGCAGTGCCACTGTATAGCTCAATCGTACTTGCTATAGTAGATATCAGTTTGCTTGTCGCGTTGTTCTGGGCGAACCGCACACCACTGCTTGTAAGTGTGATTGTGCTGGGGATCGTTTTGGCCTCGGTGCTAGCTGTCTGGCTCTCTCAAGTATATGCCACAACACCACCAATTATCGATGCACAGGGCAATATCGTTCCGGGAAGCATTGCAACATTAGAGGAAGTTCAACTGGGTGATAGTAAGCAGTGGGTCTCTATTCGTGGCAAGGATGTGCATAACCCTGTGCTGCTTTTTCTGGCAGGTGGACCAGGTGGCAGCCAACTGACGACCGAGCGCCATACACTAAGTAAACTGGAAGACTATTTTGTCGTGGTTAACTGGGAGCAGCCGGGTGCAGGCAAATCGTTCAATGCCGTTGATCGCTCAACTCTAACGCCAGAGCGGTATATCGAAGATGGCCATGAACTTGTGCTTCATCTGCGCGAGCGTTTTGGGGTAGACAAAGTGTATGTGGTTGGCGAGTCCTGGGGTAGTGCACTGGGTATTATGCTCGTACAGCGTTATCCTGATCTGTTCCACGCGTTCATTGGTACGGCTCAGATGGTCGATTTTTTAGAAACAGATCTCATCTGCTACGATTTTGCGTTGAACTGGGCTGAAGAGCGGGGCGACATGAAAAAACTGGCGCAACTGCGTGAACAGGGTCCACCACCTTACTACGGCGAAGATGTTGCCTGGAAGCAAGTAGCTTACCTGATAGACACCTATGCCTATATGAATCAGAACCCAGCCATTATCAGCGGTTTTAACACCCCACGCGATCTGTCTAGCCCGGAGTATGGACTGCTCGACAAGGTTAACTGGGTACGTGGGCCGTTAGATACGCTTGGTATCGTTTATCCTCATCTGTGGGATATCGATTTTCGTGAGCAGGCACCGCACCTTGATGTGCCAGTCTATTTTTTGATTGGCCGCCACGATGTTAATGCTCCCCCTGAGCTGGTCGAGGAGTACTACGAATTGCTTGATGCTCCCCACAAAGAGCTGATCTGGTTTGAGCGCTCTGGTCATAGCCCGTGGATAGGTGAATCGGACAAATTTGTGGACGTGATAGTCAATAGGGTGCTAGTGCAAACACAGTGAGTGAGATGGTTCTGAGTTCAACATGGTTCAAGGTAGTTACTGTCCTTACAGGGCTGGTGATAGCTGGCGAGGCGTTGGCACTTGTCGTAGGTATGCATATCCTCAGCCCAGGTAACAATCCATGGATTTCGCTCAAGAATGATCTCCTTCTAGGGCTTGATCTCATTGCTGGTACAGGTTTGATTGTACTGGCTACGGTCAGTACTGGTGCATACATCCCGATGGTTCTATTTGCTGACTTTCATAGGGATTACCACACATGGATATCGTACATGGGAGTATCTTGTGGGGCTGGCCCAGCCTTTTTGTGCAAATGTGCCACTCTTTGCTGTCAATAGTTTGAAGCTACTTGGCTTGTTGGTCGTTGCTGCTGGTGCTGGTGGACGCTACCTCATTTCGAGAAGATAACAAATCATAGCTCATGGTCGGCTTACCATACCACGATGGACGATGTTGCGTGTGGTGCAGTCAAAGGAGGTTAGAACATGGCTGTTGAACGACTGAATGTCGTGATGGGTACGGTTACTGTGGATGATCAATGGCGAAGTGTTTATGTGATGGGGGGGATTGCTGCGCTCATTGCGCTGGCCGGAACGCTGACTGATATTGCTATCACGATGATCCCCGGTTGGGATGTTTCGTCCGTTCCTGATACGACACAGGCATGGTTTACTCAGTTCCAGACGAATACACTACTTGCGTTGCGGAATCTCGATCTTTTGAACATGATCATCGTGATTATTCAAATCCCGATGTTCCTGGCTCTTTATGGGGCACATCGACGTACAAGCCAGGACTATGCGTTCCTGGCACTGATTGTGGTGCTCATAGGAACCGTGGTTTTTATTACGAACAACGCGGCATTGCCGATGCTTGCGTTGAGCCAACAGTATACAGGAGCCTCAACAGATGCCCAGCGATTCACAATCGAAGCAGCTGGTGTGGCCTTGCTGTCCAGGGGTGCTCATGGCAGCTTGGGTGTCTTTATGGGTTTCTTCTTGTCCAGTTTGGGAACGTTGCTTATGGGATTGGCTATGTTAAAGGGGCATGTCTTTGCTCGCAGTACTGCATGGGTAGGGCTGGTAGGTATCACGCTATTGATAATCTACATTATTGGTTCCACCTTTATGTCAGAGCCCGGTGTAGCGATGATGGTAATTGCGTTGCCTGGTGGAGTGCTGATGATGGTGTGGAATGCTATGGTTGCCAGGGAATTGTTCCGGCTTTGTGCTGTGGAAAGTGAATGAGGTGGCATACTATGACTGGATGGGGCTGTGATTTGTTCTTGATCAGATAGAAAGTCATAAAGGGGGAAATATGAACTGTGCAACGAGGATCAATGTGGCAACGATTGGGGTTATCTTTGGAGTCAGTGGACTGACCCATGGCTTTTTTGAAACTCTTCAGGGAAATACACCCACTGGCGGACTACTTATTAACGCAATTAGTGCTGGAAATAGTTGGACGCGCTGGACTGAGGGTGGGGAGGGCGCTTTTACGATCATTCCCAACACCCCAAACCCGCCGCAGCATGTCCGGTCATAGGAGCATACGCGCCCATCTGGTGCGATGCAACCGCACAGCAAGACGACACGCTACATCGCTTCCGTTGCTAAACCATACGCTCAACCGCTTCTTTCAGGCGAAACGCGAGAAAGCCATATAAAGGAAACAATCCCGCAAGACATGGGGCGCAATGATACGGGAAGCAGAGGATGCTGCACGGTGATGGAGTAACTGGATGGTTGTACCATAAACAAGAGATTCTGCAATCTTGTGCAATGGGTGTGCCCCGTCAAACAAACAGTCCTTTGTCTGACCATCGCTCATGCCCGTGGACGCGGTGCGTTGGTATCAGCCAGATCCCTGAGCGTCTCCAAAATTCGCATGTCTTGCATATACCGATCTTCAGCATCGGAGAGCATGGCTGGTTAGCTTGCTTACCCAGGTTGGTGGTAGCTCCTGGATAACGCACCACCGCACCACACTCCCCGATCACACAATGGAATCGTTCGATGAAGCTACACCGACACAACCTGTGGTCCTGCGGTTTGCTCCGTTTGCTCGGTTGGTGCTGGCTGCCTGGCCGCCTCACGCCGCACCACCGACAGATCCGGTTCTGCACCATCAGCGACAGGGCGCTTGAAGATGAAGTAGGAACGTCCTGGCATCGTATGCTGAATACCAACAAGTTCCCAGCCATCAACACCCAAACCATTCAACCAACGCCGACCAAAAGCACTGTCACGCTCACCTTCTTCCGGGTTTGTGACCTCACCTTCGACCGATGTGCGATTCCAGTTGTCCACGTACGCAACTTTATATTCCCAACGTGTATGACTCAAACGTACCTCCTTTCTATACGATCCTTTATGCAAATGTAATCCTGAATCTTGCAGTAAGTATACCATGTAATTATGTAATTTGGTAATTATCCTCAACCGTTAACAGGACGATCAGAAACTGCTTACGGGCCTCTGCCAAGACCACTACGCGGTTGTGCTACACTCGATGAGTTTGCCTGCCCTGCGAACTGTGGAAAGCAAACAAGGTGATGGAAATGCGTTGAATGAAGCCTGAAATGCTGATACAGTGTAGAAAACAACCCCTATGGTTCAATTAGAAAACCTGCAACGTGGGATGCGGATCGGCGGCATCCTGCCCCACCGCCCGGTCACCATTATCGATGTACAGTGGCGCGGCACCGTCGCCATCGAGCTGACCTACAAAGACGATACAGGCCGTACCGACCGTGAACTGCTCTACCGCTCCCACGAGCCGACCCTTGAAATGCTGGACGACCGCCAGCGCTGGCGTTTCGATGCCGATGGTGCGCTGTTCCGACTAGCCTCCGAAGCCCACCGCATCAAGCTGGCCTATCTCTTCGATCCGCTGCTGGCCGTCCATAGCTCGCTGGTCGAGCCGCTACCCCACCAGATCACCGCCGTCTATGGCGAGATGCTGCCCCGCCAGCCGTTGCGCTTTCTGCTCGCCGACGATCCGGGCGCAGGCAAAACGATCATGGCCGGACTGCTGATCAAAGAACTGCTGGTACGCGGCGATGTCCACCGCTGTCTGGTGGTGTGTCCGGGCAGCCTCGTCGAGCAGTGGCAGGACGAACTCAACCAGCGCTTTCATCTGCCCTTCGATATTCTCACCAACGATCAGGTTGAGGCCGCCCGCTCCGGCAACTGGTTTACCGAACACCCGCTGGCCATCGCCCGCCTCGACAAACTCAGCCGTAACGAGGATCTGCAACACAAGCTGGAGCAGGTTGACTGGGACCTGGTGATCTGCGATGAGGCCCACAAGCTCTCGGCCACCTTCTTTGGCGGCGAAATCCGCTACACCAAAAGGTATCGTCTGGCCCAGCGCCTCGCGCACCTCACACGCCACTTCCTGTTGCTCACTGCCACGCCCCACAACGGCAAGGAAGAAGACTTTCAACTGTTTATGGCGCTGCTCGACGCCGACCGCTTCGAGGGGCGCTTCCGTGATGGCGTTCACGTTGGCGACACCTCCGACCTGATGCGCCGTCTGGTGAAGGAACAACTGCTCACCTTCGAGGCGACCCCGCTCTTTCCTGAGCGCTGCGCTTACACCGTCAGCTACACGCTCTCCGACGACGAAGCCCAACTGTATGAAGATGTCACCGACTATGTACGCACCGAGTTCAACCGCGTCGATGAGTTGGAGCAACCCGGTCGTCGTGGCACGGTCGGGTTTGCGCTCACAGCCCTGCAACGCCGCCTGGCCTCCTCGCCCGCTGCGATCCACCAGTCGCTGCAACGCCGCCGTGAGCGCCTCCAGAGCCGCGTGGGTGATGAGCGCGACCGCCACGACCACGCCACCACCATCGATCTGCTGGCCGACCTGCCGCTGCTAAACGATGATGATCTGGCCGACCTGGACGACGCACCCGAAGATGAGCAGAGCGCCACCGAAGCCCAGATCATCGATCAGGCCACCGCCGCCCACACCATCGCCGAACTCGAAGCCGAAATCGCCACACTGACCCAACTAGAGTCACTGGCGCTGCGCGTCCGCAATAGCGGCAGGGATCGCAAATGGGAGGAACTCTCGCGCCTGCTCCAGGACCGGGCCATGATGTTCGATGGACACCATCGCCGCAAACTCGTCATCTTCACCGAATATCGGGACACGCTCACCTACCTGGCGGAACGCATTCGGACGCTGTTGGGCCGCCACGAAGCCGTGCTGATCATCCACGGGGGACTACGGTGCGACGAGCGGGCAAAGGTACAGGAAAGCTTTCGGCACGACGCGGCATCATCTATTTTAATTGCTACTGATGCGGCAGGCGAAGGTATCAATCTGCAGTGCGCCCATCTGATGGTCAACTACGATCTGCCCTGGAACCCCAACCGCCCCCTGCGCGAACTGCTGCTGGAGGCCATCCGCTATGGCGACCGCCCCGATGTACGCGCTCGTCTGACACACGTCGTGGAAACCGCGCTGGACCGCCACCAGCTACGGAAACTGGTCGAAGAACGGGCGCTGGTCCAGGACGCCATGGATGTCACCCGAGTCCAGGAGATTCGCGCCGACATGGAACGCGCCGAGGCCCGCCGTCTGCAACCGCACTTTATCGAGTCCTTCTTTCTGGCGGCCTTCCAACGGCTCGGTGGCATCATTCACAAGCGCGAGGCCAACCGCTACGAGATCCGGCATGTTCCTGCTGCGATCCGCAGCCGCCAGCGCAACTCCCGCGATCCGGTGGTACAGCGCTACCAGCGCATCACTTTTGCTAAAAACCTGATTCACGTCGAGGGCAAACCTCCGGCGGCCTTTGTTTGTCCGGGCCACCCACTGCTCGACGCCACCCTCGACCTGACGCTCGAACGCTACGACGACGTCTTTCAGCGTGGCGCAACCCTGATCGACCCGCAGGACACACGCGAGACGGCGCGGGTGCTCTGCTATATCGAACACACCGTGCAGGATGGCCACGTTCAGCGTCGCCCCGTCTCACGCCAGGTGCAGTTTGTCGAACTCGACGCACAGGGGACACCGCAACTGGCTGGCTACGCGCCCTACCTCGACTATCGCCCACCCGATGAGGCAGAACAGGCGCTGCTCAAACCCGTTGTGGAGGAGTGGCTACAACAGGACTTCGATCTTGAACAGACGGCGCTCAACTATGCCATCGAGCAATTGGCTCCCGCCCACCTGTCCGACATCCAGCAGCGCAAGAACGCCTACATCACCAAAACGCTCAATGCCGTCCGCGACCGACTGACCAAAGAAATCACCTACTGGGACCGCCGTGCCAACGAGCTACGTGAGCAGGAACTGGCCGGAAAGAAGCCCCGTCTCAATTCAGCCAGGGCGCGTCAGCGAGCCGACGAACTGGAGACACGTTTGCAGCAACGAACGCAGGAGTTGGAGCAGGAACGACGGCTTTCATTGCAACCGCCGATGCTGATCTGTGCGGCGCTGATCGTGCCGGGTGGCTTGCTGGCACGGCTACAGGGCCAGCGCACACCTGCGCCGTCGCTGTTTGCCCGTGAGACCCGGCGCGTCGAGCAGGCGGCGATGGCAGCCGTTATGGCGGCAGAACGACGACTCGGCCACACACCACGCGATGTCAGCGCCGACAATTGTGGCTACGACATCGAATCTCGTGATGCCCACAGCGGGCGGCTGCGTTTTATCGAAGTCAAGGGCCGTATTCAGGGTGCCCGCACCGTCACCGTCACCAAAAATGAAATCCTGACCGCGCTCAACCAACCAGACTCATGGCTGCTGGCGCTGGTCGAAGTCCCGCCCGCCGACTTTCCCGCCGGGGATGCCTTCCACACAGGTATTGCCGAGCAACGCGCCACCTACCACACCTCTAACACAGACGATGGTTGTGTGGTGCGTTATGTGCGGCGGCCCTTCCAGCGCGAACCCGATTTCCACACTACCAGTGTCAATTATGCCTTCGCCGAACTGTGGGAAAAGGGGCAGGAGCCAGGATAAAACTCCATTTTTTGTTACTTGTGAGTATTTCCCTGTAATGCTGGAAACATGTTTCAGCCAACCAACCTGTCATACTCCATAACACCCTTTCCACATCTTTGAATGCAATTAGAGGTACAATTTATATAAACTACATGAAAGGCTTCTATATCTTTTTTGTCTCTGTAGTTTGGTACAATGAGATCTTTTTCTAAAATGACAATGAACTGCACATATAAAGACAAGGTGTACCTCACTGGAAAGCTGTACATCGAATGAGGGCAATGCTAAACTCGACAAGTTTAATCTGAATACTTGTCTGGAGAGAGCATGCCCACCAAAAAACTCATCGAAGTCGCGCTGCCTCTTGATGTCATAAACACCGCCTCAGCGCGAGAAAAATCCATCCGCCATGGCCACCCCTCGACGCTGCACCTCTGGTGGTCACGTAAACCACTGGCAGTCTGTCGGGCCGTGCTGTTTGCCTCACTGGTCGATGACCCCAGCAGCCACCCTGAACTGTTTCCCGACGAAATCTCCCAGCAACAGGAACGCGTCCGGCTGTTTGAGATCATCGAGCGACTGGTGCAGTGGGAGAACTCACACAACCCGGTGGTGCTGGCCGAGGCCCACGCCGAAATCCAGCGATCCACCAACGGCCAGCCGCCGCCGGTCTACGACCCGTTCGCTGGTGGCGGTTCCATCCCGCTCGAAGCCCAGCGCCTTGGGCTGGAAGCACACGCCTCCGATCTCAACCCCGTTGCTGTGCTCATCAATAAAGCCCTGATCGAAATACCACCGCGCTTTGCCGAGTCCAATGTCATCCCGCTGGCCACACAGGGGTCCGGTGAGCGCCGTCCACCAACACCCGGCAGCGCCCTCGCCCGCGACATCCAGCACTATGGCGAATGGATGCGTACCGAAGCCGCCCGACGGATCGGTCACTACTACCCGCAGATTACGCTGCCTGACACACACGGCGGCGGCCCGGCCACGGTCATTGCCTGGCTCTGGACACGCACAGTACGCTGCCCCAACCCGGCCTGTGGTGTCCAGATGCCGCTGGCAAGTTCGTTTGTCCTGTCGAGTAAGCCGGGGAAAGAAGCCTGGGTCGAACCTGTGGTCACCGAGCAGCGGATCTCCTTCAAAGTGCATCAGGGGCAGGGAGAGGTGCCTGAGTCGCCTAAGATTGGGCGTGGAGCAAAGTTTCGTTGCCTTGCCTGTGGCCACAATGCTGAAGAACGAAATATCAGGAAAGAATTTCAAACGAAACAAAACTGCCAACAACTCATGGCAATTGTAGCCGAAGGTCCCAAAGGAAGAGTCTATCTTGACCCCGATGAAGCACACGAGAAAAAAGCATATGAGGCTGTACCACCCTGGAAACCAGAAGAAGAGATGAATCAGTCCACACCCAATCTGGTGAGTGGTCGAGGATACGGTATCACGCACTGGCATGAGATTTTCACCCCCCGCCAGTTGCTTGCGCTCACGACCTTCAGCGACCTGATCGGCGAAGTCCATGCGATGGTGCGCCGCGACTACCAGCAGGCGCAGACGGCCCCCGACGACGAGCGCCCGCTGGCCGCCGGGGGGCGTGGTGCCACCGCCTACGCCGACGCCATCGCCACCTATCTGGCGTTTGCTGTGGATAAATGTGCCGACTATAACTCATCTATCTGTAGCTGGCATTCAGGCCGAGACACTATTGGCCACACTTTTACCCGTCAGGCCCTCCCAATGCTCTGGGATTTTGCCGAGGCCAATCCTTTCAGTGCTTCAACTGGCAATTTTACCGGGGCACTTAGATGGATTATGGGTGTGTGTGAAAAGCTGCCTGCGTCTACAAAAATTTCAGACAACTTTATACATACAGCTGAGTCTGGTATCGCTGTCTGTGAGTCTCGACCTGAAAGAAAGCCAGACTCAGCCAATCAGCGCGATGCAACCACGGCACTTAATGGTGCAACCAAACCAATTGTATCCATTGACCCGCCCTACTATGACAACATTGGCTATGCTGACCTCGCCGATTTTTTCTATGTCTGGCTGCGCCGTTCCCTGGGCACGATCTACCCGGACCTTTTTAGCACACTGCTGGTCCCCAAAGACCAGGAACTGGTAGCCACACCCTATCGTTTTGGTGGCGATAAACGCCAGGCCGAGACTTTTTTTGAAACAGGTCTACACAGCGCCTTTGAACTCATCCATAAGAAACACCACGACGACTACCCGCTGACGATCTATTATGCCTATAAACAGTCCGAAGGAAAGCAAAAGAGCAACGGCAAGGCGCTGGTCGCATCAGATAGCGCCAGAATGAGCGCGTTTATCGCCTCCACCGGCTGGGAAAACATCCTCAGCAGTCTGCTCAATGCCAGCTTTATGATCAGCGGCACCTGGCCCCTGCGAACCGAACAAACAAGTGGAGTTAAAACTTCTATCAACGCCCTGGCCTCCTCCATCCTGCTGGTGTGCCGCCCCCGCCCGGTCGAGGCCCCCGCCGCCAGCCGTCGTGAGTTGCTCACCGCACTGCGCTGCGAACTACCCGCTGCCCTGCGCCTGTTGCAGGACGGGAACATCGCCCCGGTCGATCTGGCGCAGGCCGCGATTGGGCCAGGCATGGCGATCTTTTCCCGCTATCGACAGGTGCTCGAAAGCGACGGCACCCCGATGCCCGTCCGCACGGCGCTCCAGCTGATCAACCAGATCCTCGATGAAGTGCTTACCGAGCAGGAGGGCGCCTACGACAGCGATACCCGCTGGGCGCTGGCCTGGTTCGATCAGTTTGGCATGCACGATGGGCAGTATGGCGTGGCCGAAACGCTCTCCAAAGCCAAGAACACCTCGGTCGCTGGCATGGTCGCAGCAGGCATCATCGAGGCGCGGGCGGGCAAGGTGCGCCTGCTGCGGCGGGACGAACTCCCCACCGACTGGTGCCCCACCACTGATACGCGCAGCACCATCTGGGAGGCGACGCAGCAGCTGGTCCACGCGCTCGACCAGCGTGGCGAGCACGGAGCAGCGGCTCTGCTCGGACCACTCAACGGAGAATCAGAGGCGGTGCGCGATCTGGCCTATCGGCTCTACACCACCTGTGAGCGTAAAAAATGGGCCCAGGAAGCGCTGGCCTACAACAGTCTGGTGATCGCATGGCCCAGCATTGCGCGGCTGGCCCACACTCCCAGTGAGACCGTCGAAACCTGATGCTTATCTCTCACGGCAGTGGGGAGGCACTATAGGCCAGGGTTCCCGCATACCACCACTTTACTTTTACTTATCTGGAATATAAAGGAACTAGTGTGTCACTCTCACCAAACGATCAACTTTCCATCACAGACCTGGTGAAACAGGGCGCTACCGCACTCAAAAACGGCGACCGCGCCAATGCGTACCGTTTGCTCACCCAGGCGGTGGAGCAACAACCCGATCACGAACTGGCCTGGTTATGGCTGGCGGGTGCCACACCCGATCCCGGCGCACGGCGGGCCTGTCTGGAGCGGGTTCTGTCGCTCAACCCCCACAACACCATGGCCCAGCAGGGCCTGGCGCAGTTGCCACAGGTCGATGAGCCTGCGCCGCAAACGATCCCGGCACCTGTCACCAGCGCAGAGCCAACGCCAACCCTGGTCCAGCCAGCGCGTGTCGATGGTCAGCCCCTCGCAGCCCAGCTACGCCCCATTCAACTGGGAGCGCTTGAACCAGTCGCACCGCCTCGGGATGATCGCGCTGTCAAAATCCTGACGGCAATGCTGGCCCTGATTCTCGTATTTGTGCTGCTAGGCATCCTGTATCTGCGGATGGGTGGCACAGCAGCTACCAATGCGCTGCTGGCCCCGCTCACACAGGCCCCCAGGTACGCTATCCTGATCTTCTATGCAAGCAAGGAAATAATATGACAACCAGTAACCACGAACGCGTCAGCAAGGCGCTGCAACTGCTCAATACCGGACTGCAACCCTTTGTCGAACGCGAGTTGCGTGGAGTCTACGGCAAGCAGTGGGAAGCGACTGCCCGTACCTCGCTCTCGGAAGAACGTCGCGCAGGCAAACGCTCCCAGGAGATCAATTGGGACACGACCGCACTGCTGCGGATTATGTGGGACCAGTGGCATAACGTTTTTGAACGCACCCTGGGCCAGGCGGAGCGCTCACTCGTTAGCGAACTGCGCGATACCCGCAATCGCTGGGCGCATCAGCGGCCCTTTACCCTCGACGACGCCTACCGCACCTTCGACAGCATTCAGCGGCTACTGGTCGCGATCTCGGCGCCGGAAGCCAGCGAACTGGAACGCCACAAACAGGAACTACTGCGGGTGCGTTTTGAAGAACAGGCTCGACGCGAACAGAAAAAAGTCGCCACCTCACCGCTGGGCGCCCCCCTGCTGCCCGGTTTGCGGCCCTGGCGCGACATCATCACGCCGCATCCTGATGTGGCCTCGGGGCGCTACCAGCAGGCCGAGTTTGCGGCAGACCTGGCACAGGTGGCGCGTGGTGAGGGCGCCGACGAGTACCGCGATCCGCACGCCTTCTTTCAGCGCACCTTCCTGACCGAAGGACTGCGGCGGCTGTTGAAGGGCGCTCTGCTACGGCTGGTCGGTGACGGCGGCGACCCGGTGGTCGAGTTGCAGACCAACTTCGGCGGCGGCAAAACCCACTCGATGCTAGCGCTCTACCACCTGTGCTCAGGGATTGCGCCGGGTGAGCTTGCCGGCCTGGAGTCGCTGCTGCAAGAGGTCGGAGTGGATCGCTTGCCACCGATGCGCCGCGTGGTGCTGGTCGGCACCGCGCTTTCCCCTGGTCAGCCGCACCGCAAACCGGATGGTACGGTTGTGAACACGCTCTGGGGCGAAATGGCCTATCAACTGCTCGGCACTGATGGCTATGCACTGGTTGCCAAAGCCGATCAGACAGGCGTCAACCCAGGCTCCGATGTGCTGCGCCTCCTGTTCGATGTCGCCTCGCCCTGTCTCATTCTGATTGACGAGTGGATCGCGCATGTACGCCAGTTGTACGGCAAGACCGACCTGCCGGCAGGCTCGTTCGATGCCAACCTGACCTTTGCTCAATCGCTGACTGAAGCGGTACGGTCGGTGCCGCACACCCTGCTGGTAGCCAGCCTCCCCGCCTCGGATATCGAAGTCGGTGGCGACGGCGGACGCGAGGCGCTGAGTCGTCTACGCAATATCTTTGGCCGTATGGAATCAACCTGGCGCCCGGCCAGTACCGAAGAAGGCTTTGAGATTGTGCGGCGGCGCTTATTCCAGCCCATCACCGACCCCAAGCTGTTTGCCTCACGTGATGCGGTGGTGCGCGAATTTGGCCAACTCTACCGCACGCAACACGCCGAGTTTCCCAGCGACTGCCGCGAAAGCGACTACATGCGGCGTATCACCGCAGCCTATCCCATCCATCCTGAATTGTTTGACCGTCTCTACAACGATTGGTCATCCCTGGACAAATTCCAGCGGACCCGTGGCGTGCTGCGGCTGATGGCAACGGTGATTCACTGTCTGTGGGAACGACAGGACCGCAGTTACCTGATTTTGCCTGCCAGTCTGCCACTCGACAACAGTATTGTACAATCCGAACTGACACGTTACCTCGATGACCCCTGGAAGACGGTGATTGAAAAGGATGTGGATGGACCCAATGCCCTGCCGCTGCGGATCGACCGCGAGAATCCCAACCTGGGGCGATATGTGGCAACGCGACGGGTGGCGCGTACGCTGTTTCTCGGCTCCGCACCCACCGCCCAGACGACCAACAAAGGTCTGGAGGATCGGCAGATCAAACTCGGGTGTGTGCAACCGGGTGAAACTGTCTCGACTTTTGGGGATGCGCTCCGGCGGCTAACCGATCAGGCCACGCATTTATACCAGAACGGCAAACGCTACTGGATCGCCACCCAGCCCAGTGTCAATCGACTGGCGCAGGATCGGGCGCTGCAGCAGAACGAAGATGATGTGCAGATGGAGATCATTCGTCGCCTCCGACTGGCCTGCCGTGAGCGGGGCGATTTTGCAGCGGTTCACGTAGTCGGCCTGTCCCCCACGGACATCGCCGACGAACACGATGTGCGGCTGGTCGTACTGTCACCCACCATGCCTCATAGTGCCAAAGACAAAACCAGCCCAGCACAACAGGCGGCCTGTCACGTGCTGGATTGGCGTGGAAACAGCCCCCGACATTACCGCAACACGGTGGTGTTTCTGGCCCCCGACCACACCCGCCTGACCGAACTGGAAAATGCGACCCGCCAGTTTCTGGCCTGGTCGTCGATCAGTCGGGAGCGCACCGAACTCAATCTGGATGCCTTTCAGGAGAACCAGGCCGAGACCAAGATGAAAGATGCCGAACAGACGATTGAACAGCGCATTCCTGAGACCTACTGCTGGCTGCTCACGCCCACTCAGCCCGAACCCAAAGGTCCCGTGGTGTGGGAAGAGCTACGCTTGCAGGGGGAGCGTGAGCTGGCTGTGCGTGCTGCCCGGCGGCTGTCCAACGACGATCTGCTGCTGACCCAGTTTGGCGGTGTGCGGCTCCGCATGGAACTCGACCGGATTCCGCTGTGGCGTGGCAATCATGTGCATATCAAACAACTGATTGAGGATTTCGCACAGTACCTCTACCTGCCGCGCCTCCGCGATCCGCAGGTGCTCATTGGTGCCATTGAGCAAGGCATATCGTGGATTGTCCCCGACGAGACCTTTGCCTATGCCGAACGTTATGACCCTGACACGCAGCGCTATAGTGGCCTGTCCAATGGGCAAGCGTGTCGTGTTGTTATTGATGAAGAAAGTATGCTGGTGCAGGACATCAGGTCGGCAGCACCCGAGACCGTGGAGATACAGTCCGACCCCAGCATCAATGTACCCGAGGTGGTATGGTATCCATCAGAAGCGAATGAGCAGCCGCTCCGCGAATCTGGCACCGCACCCCTGAGCCAAGCCACCGTCACAGTCGAGTCACTCGCTCCGGCACCCCAGCGCTACCACGGCACCGTACGGATCGATCCGCTGCGTGTGTCACGGGATGCTGGAACCATCGCAGATGCCATCGTTCAGCACCTGAGCGGGTTGCCCGGCGCACATGTCACCATCACGCTCGAAATCGAAGCTGCGTTGCCCCATGGCACGACTGAACACGCCGAACGTACTGTGTTAGAGAACAGCAAGGTACTTAACTTCGAGTCGTTTGGCTTCGAGGAGCACTAGCCCATTGCTTCAGCGGCAGGCTAACAGCGCAACACCAGCTTCCCAATGTTCTCGCTGGCCTCCATCGCCCGATGAGCATCGGCAGCCTGTTCCAACGGGTAGATCGCATGAATGATCGGTTGCAGTTCACCGCTGGCAAAGCGGGGCATCGCAAAGGTGCTGAATGCCTCGGTCAGCGCAACTTTCTGATCCAGCGGGGTGCGCCGCAGCGTGGTCCCCGCCACAGTGAGGCTCTTCAGCAGAATGGGGCCAAGATCAAGTTGCTCGCGTGAGCCACCCAGAAACCCGATCAGCATCAGCCGCCCGCCAACAGCCAGCGCTGCCAGATTGCTCTGCCAGTACGGTGCACCCACAAAATCCAGAATAAGATTGACACCCTGGCCGTTGGTGGACTCATGCACACATTTAGCAAAATCTTCATTTTTATAGTTGATGGTAACTTCTGCGCCAAGTTCACGGCAACGGGCCAGTTTCTCCTCGGATCCGGCTGTGGCAAACACCCGTGTTCCTGCTGCAGCGGCCAGTTGAATGGCCGCCGTTCCCACGCCGCTAGCCGCCGCGTGAATCAGCACCGACTCACCCTGCTGCAACTGCCCCAGCGTAAACATGTTGAGATACGCTGTCAGAAAGACTTCGGGAATCGCGGCGGCCTGTTCAAACGACATGTCATCAGGAATACGCATCGCCATCTCGTCTGGTACTGTTGCAAACTCTGCGTAACCACCGCCCGTCACGACGGCCATCACTCGGTCTCCTACGTTCCAACCTCCTGTTGGTTGTACCACCTCACCCGCTAACTCCAAACCCAAAATGGGCGATGCGCCCGGCGGCGGCGCATACCCACCCCGCCTTTGGAGCACATCAGCACGGTTAACCGCAGTAGCATGCACCCGCACCAGTAATTCGCCATCGGATGGCGGTGGTGTGGGAGCTTCGTCGTAGCGCAAGACCTCGGGGCCACCGGGCTGCGTGATCAGAATAGCTTTCATGGGGAACTCCATTGATACTCGTTGTTAGTGATACCATTAAGTATACACAACACATATCTTGAGCCAAACAAAAGTCTGAGCTTTTAGAAGCTCAGACAGCAGCAGTATTCCATGTTGTGACCGATCTTATGTGCTAACTTCCCGTTCTTGTTCACGACGCAATACAAAGACGCCACTCCCGTGTGAGAGCTTATAGATACCATGCTCTTCGTATGCTAGAGCCTTTAGTTTTGCCAAAGCCTGTTGATATACCTCAGTCGGTGCGTGTTGTATATTCGCCTGCAACACAAAATTGAGCAGATGTTTCCCCAACTCTGACTGCATGTCAAAACACGCTGTCACATCAATGTAGATATCAGGAAAACGCTGGTAATCATACGTGATACGATTCTGGTCAAGCAACTTTTGCAAGCTTTCCTGACCGAATAATCCACTCGTAAATGCGCTGTAGTCGATCACGTTCCAAAAGGCATGCATCATTTGGTAGATACCACCCTGCTCAGTTGACAGAGCAGCCACGAAACATCCCTGTGGTTTAAGTGATGCTAAAGACTCACGAATAAGGCGTTCTTCGTGTTCAGGCACGTGGTAGAGCGAATGAATATAGTGAATGATATCAAACTGTTGATCGAATACGAAATCTTCGGCGCGTACCGACTGAAGGTTAAGTTGAATAGTGGGCATTGCACTCAAACGCTTTGCAAAACCCTGAAGTTGAACCTGGTTAGGCTCCACCGCAGTGTACTTGATAAAGAGAGGTCCTGCCTTTTGCTGAATCAAATCGATGAATTGTTCATCAAACTCACCATCACCCACACCAATACCTAGAACAGTGATGTGTGAGTCTGAAATGGTTGGAAGATGTGCCTGTATAGCATTAAGCACTTCCCAACGATCACCAGACCAACAATGACGGAACGCTTCATTCGCTTGAGCATAACCTTCTTCAGTCAAAGGGATCTGTAATCTGGACATATTAAACCTCATCTCACAGTTGTTTCAGCGCATAAGTCACACCATCTTGTAAACTGCTGCGTGTCACTATAGCGCTCAAATCAACTCCCAACCCTACCAAGGTCTGTGCCAACTCGGGACGAATACCTGTCAGTACAACCTCTGCACCAAGCAACTTCACCGCCTGGGCAGTTTTAATGAGCGCTTGGGCTACCTGTGTATCTACAACTGGTAAACCTGTCACATCAAGAATTGCAATTTCAGCGTTATGAGCAGCAACACCTTCAAGCAACATCTCCATCACGTGCTGTGCACGTGTACTGTCGACAGTACCAATTAATGGCATAATAACGACACCATCATCCAGTGGAATAAGTGGTGTGCTTAATTCGTGCAACATCGCCTGTTGTGCCATAATAACCTGGTTTTGCAGTGCTTCGCGCTCTGCTTCAGATCGCTTGATCTCGGTCACATCTGTAGAAATGCCACAGATCGCAAACGGCTTCCCACCCTCTTCATAAAGTGGAAACTGTACGCTCATAAAGGTGTGTGGGCCATCTTCAAGCAAAAACTCATTCTCAAAGTGTGTGGGCTCACCAGTTGTAAAAATGTGGCGATCGCTTTCCCGCCATGCATGAACGAGTTCAGGCGGAAAGAGTTCCGCTTCAGTTTTTCCCACAATCTGATCGGGTGCCATCTGCATAGTGGCTGCATACAATTGATTGACCAGAAGTAATCGCATATCTGTGTTTTTTACATAAATAACCAGGGGGGCATGATCGATAATTTCCTGCATTAGATGCTGACTTGCACGAAGAGAGTCTTCCGCTCGTCTTTGTTCTGTAATATCAGTTGCGATACCACCCAGAGCATAAATCGCACCGTGTGTATCACTGATGGGAAAACGCAATGAGCTATAGGTACGTAAACCTTCTGCAGAAGAAATGGTCTCCTCGGTGGCAACTGATTGCAATGTTTCGCGCACCTGATCGGCTTTTGCTTGCCATTCAGCCACTAATTCAGACGCAAACAACTCGCTTTGCGTTTTGCCAACCATTTCATTGCGACCACGATCGGCCCAGTTCTCAAAACTCCGATTAGCAAATAACATCTTCCCGGCTGTATCAACAGCATATATGGCTGATGGAGTATTATCAAGAATGCTTTTCAGGAGACTAATATGCTGTTCAGCTTGCTTCAAAGACTGTTGTAGATCTGTTATATTCTGGCGTAGTTGTAGGTTTTCCTGAGCAATTTCATTATTGTTCATTACTAATCACTGACCTTCCACTCTCCATAACCAGCAATATTTACTTTGTAATACTATAGGCCAACGTAATATAACATACTTTCAAGATCTGCACCAGAAAAGGATAGCCGTAGTAAACATCCTGATTTCACTCGTCTGGTTCGAGGTAAAAACTGAGAGGATACCCGGCATTGCGTGCAATACTTTGTGCCATATATACACGTTCCTGTGCTTCTTTGAGTGGGAGAGTCGTCACCAACGCACGATTCTTCTCATGTGCTTCAAACATCACTTCAACTGCACGGTCTGCTGTAAGACCAAAGATTTGCATGAGCACAGCAACCACAAACTCCATGGGAGTCACATCGTCATTTTGAATAATCACACGAAAAGGTTTTTCCAGCTCTTCTTTGTTCGCAACAACATACTCAATATCGGTTGTGGTGGTGGTTTTAGGAATGGTTATTGTATCTTGTGGCATAGGCAAACTGATGTATGAATACCTCTCGAACATTTGCTGTAATGATAACACGAAATAACAAATCAAGGAGGCGATCTGTCACCTCCTTGATCCATATACAAACAATATATCTTGTTAGCTATTTGTTCAAAAGAGAAATCTTACTTTGCTCATGACGCTGGCATAGCTCCACAATATCATTTTCCTTCATGGTGATCAGACGAACACCACGGTCATACGTGAAGTAGCTATAGACCCAGTTAGCAAATACAACTGCACGATTACGAAAGCCAATCAGTTCAAGCAGATGCACAAAGAGCCAGCCTATCCAGGCGAGGAAGCCAGTCAAGCGGAGGCCGAACGACTCGAGGACGGCTGATTTACGACCAATCGTAGCCATCTGCCCTTTATCAAAATAGCGAAACGTTTGCATGGGACGGTTGTCCAGTTGTGCCATAATATTCTTCGCTGCCTGTTTCCCTTGCTGCACAGCAACAGGAGCCACCATGGGATACGGCTGATTGCCTTTATATCCCTCAAGATAGGCCATATCGCCGATGACAAACACATCGCTGTGTTGTGGTACATTCAGCGTCGGCTCAATTTTGACACGTGCACCGCGCCCAAGATCGGTATCAAGGTGATCCGCTAACATTGCACCACGAACACCCGCTGTCCACACTACGGTACCAGCCTCGATCTGCGTCCCATCCTTGAATTCGATCAAGCCATTGTTGACCTGCGTAACCATTTTGTTGAATTGCACCTCGACCCCCATCTGCTCCAGCCGCTTGTGGGCGCTCTTTCGCAGTGAGGCATTGAATGGCGCAAGCACGCGATCACTTGCTTCAACGAGTATCACCCTGGCCTGATTCACATCAAGCATAGGGTAGTCTTTCCGAAGAACATGGCTGATCAGCTCAATAAACGCTCCAGCCAACTCAACGCCGGTGGGACCACCACCTACCACAACGAGTGTCAGCAGTTTATGGCGTTCTGCTTCATCTGCTTCACGAACAGCACGTTCAAACATCGAAAGAATGTGATTACGCAAAAATTCTGCTTCATCAAGATCCTTCATACCAAAGGTCTGATGTGCCAGCGTGTCATTGCCGAAGTAGTTGTTAGCACTGCCGGCAGCTATCACAAGGTAATCGTAGTCAACTGGTGCGCCATCGGTAAAGACCAACTTGTTTTCAAAATCGACGCCCTGTACATCGGCCATTAAAAAGTCGATATTTTCATACTTGCGGATAATACCACGTACCGGATGAGCAATCGACTCTGGTTCCAGACCAGCTGTCGCAACCTGGTACAAGAGCGGCCAAAACCCATGGTAATTATTACGATCCAGAATCAGAACATCAACATCTTTTTTGGCTAATGTGCGTGCAGCACTCAGCCCACCAAACCCCGCACCAATGATAACCACCCGTGGGCGTCGGTTTGTATGGGTGTCCTCAGGAGCCACAATATATTTTGTTTGAGTATGTGTATTGACTGTATCGGCACCGCGCTGTGCGACATGAGTTGTTGCAGTTGAGGTTGTAGTTGTTTTGTTATTCATAATAGTATGTTTGCTCCATCCTGGCCGTATATGCGGTGCAAGATTGATTGTATCTCAAAAATAAGAGTTATACATATTTCTTTTGATTACATTGTTGCATAACTTGTGCCAATTACTCTTGCATTATAAGTGAAATTTATCACAATTTCAAGGACTTTTTCTGATAGTATGCTATACTCTGCCTACTACATTTCATCGTTGCATGCATCGTTGACATCTCTCAGGCCATGAGGTACAGTTATATGATGTGTTCACAGTCAGGTTCTTGTTCTGATAGGTTAAACAACAACAAGATCGTAGGTATCGTTTGATTATGTACGCACAAACATACCAATCTCATGCCATTATTGATGCGCACATATCGCGTAGCATAAGTGATATCGAGGTTTATCATGTCATCTCTGTCAATTGACCAGCACCCCTTTCAGACGCTTGGCCAACTGATTTCCGCAGGTGGTCAACACGCTGTGCCAAACCTGCTTAAAGCATCTCTGGAGCGCCTCATAACCTTTTGGCCTGCTCAGGCAGGCACATTGATTTATCAGGCTCCGCATGGTGAAACAATTGCTCTTGAGCATGGTGAGCTAGACGAAGAAGCTGCCAGACTGATTGGCGAGGCACGCGAGGTGTTTGGGCGACGATCTGATGGTTCTGAACCAGCGATTGGCTACTACTCACTCGATGATGATCGCCAACTGGTAGAGTTATCGTTGCGAAGTGGCAATCAAACTGTGGGAATGCTTCATCTTGTGGTCCATGAACATGATGTTGAGCATTCTGATGAGTCCCGTAACGAAGAGGATATGGTCGTACTGCTGGTGCGTGCACTTGGTGGTGAAGCTGATAAATTAGCTACTCTCCGTCGTGCTGAACAAGATCTGCGAGAATTGCATCTCCTCTATGAAATTGGCCAATCGCTCGCAGCCAACCTTGATCTCCCGAGTTTGCTTGAAGACATGCGAACACAGATACTCAAAGTCACTGGGGCTGAACGATGTTCTATTATGATGTTTGATGAGGTCGCAAACGAGCTGGTTCTCGAAACAGTTGACCAGCAATCTTCACTAGAACTAACCGAATATCGTATCTCATTAGATCGCGGTATTGCAGGATGGGTCGCATCGAATGGTATTGGTCAGATTGTCAACGATGTGGAACAAGATTCTCGTTGGTATAATGAGATTGCCCGTGACATTGATTTTGTCACTTCTTCCATTTTGTGTGTGCCCATGCGCCACGGTGAACGTACTATTGGTGTGATGCAGTTGCTCAATAAAGGTGGTGGTGAACCATTTACCGAGCAAGATCTCCGGTTGATGACTACATTAGCAGCTCAGGCATCAGTAGCGGTTGAAAATGCACAACTCGTCCAGAGCTTAAAACAGGAACGCGATAAACTGCTGGCCAAAGAAGCCGAAGTTCGTGCTTCCATCGCCCGCGATCTCCACGACGGCCCCACCCAGAGTATTGCTGCTATCTCTATGAATATTGAGTTTGTGAAAAAGCTGCTGCGTGCGATGCCTGAGCGTGTTGAGTCAGAATTAGATGTATTAGCAGATCTTGTACACAAGACATCCTACGATATTCGTACACTCCTGTTTGAACTTCGTCCTCTTGGGCTGGAAACACAGGGGTTATTTGCCACGCTTGAACAGTATGTGGCACGTTTTCGTGATCCATCAGGTCTACAACTGCGCCTGGAGGTACAACCAGGCATCCCACAACTGCCCATTGAGACAGAAGGTGCTGTCTTTATGATCCTGCAAGAAGCCGTCAATAATGCTCGCAAACACGCTGGGGCAGCTGAAATTATCATCTACCTATTTCTGGAAGACAACCAACTGGTTGCCAGTGTCCGGGATCTCGGCAAAGGTTTCGATATTAGCAAAACTGAAGCAAACTACAGCACCAGTGGCTCGTTGGGATTACTCAATATGCGCGAACGAGCGAGATTGATTGGCAGTGAGTTACGGATTCGTTCTGCTGAGGGACTGGGGACAACGGTTGAACTGCGCGTGCCGCTCGAATAGCGAATGGGACGTTGAAGCATTAGAGCGGCTGAGCGACGGCTAAACGGCTGAACGTTAGTGGGGCTTTGACACAAGGGTGCCAAGGCACAAAGACGCAGGAGAGAAGATGGCTGTGTTTCCTACGCCATGTGCATCAACTATCGATACGCACAGCCGTTGCGAATATGTCACAACGACTGCACTTGTCATAACATTAGTTTTTAGCTTGCCTCCTAATAGCGACTGCCAACCGCCACTGGAAGCTCATTAAGCAAAGCCATATCGTCATTGGTGAGCTGAATCATGCTAGCAGCAACGTTTTCTTCCAGATAAGCCATACGTTTTGTACCAGGAATAGGGATCACCTGTTCACCCAAAGCCAGCACCCAGGCCAGCGCGATCTGTCCGCTGGTGATACCATAACGACTGGCAATCCCCTCGATCTGCTCAACGATCTGTCGATTGGCATCCAGCGCCTCCTGCTGAAACCGTGGATTACGCGACCGAAAATCTCCGTCACCAAATTGCTCACTTGAGGCATAGCGTCCCGTTAAAAATCCGCGACCCAGCGGTGAAAAAGGTACCATAGCCACATTGTGCGTTGCACACCAGGGCAGAATCTCTGGTAACACATCGCGGGTCCACAGCGATAACTCGGATTGAAGCGCTGCAATGGGATGCACTCGCTGTGCACGTTCCAGTGTCTCAATATCGACTTCCGACAACCCAATCGCGCGCACTTTGCCCTCTTGTACAAGTTCCGCCAAGGCACCAACACTTTCCTCAATCGGCACATCTGGATCGACGCGGTGGAGATAGTACAGATCGATTGTTTCAATCCCCAGACGTTTCAGCGAAGCTTCGCAGGAGGTCTTGATATGCTCAGGGGTGCCATTGCGCCCAAGACGATAGGTCGCTATATCTTCAACGACTAAACCACATTTGGTTGCAACGACGACCTCATCACGACGACTACGCAGGGCCTGTCCGACCAGTTCCTCATTGGTGAATGGGCCATAGACATCTGACGTATCCAGCAGTGTGACACCGAGATCAATTGCACGGTGGATCACTGCCATAGCCTGATCGGCATCAACGGAGCCATAGGCCCAACTCATTCCCATACAGCCCAAACCCATCGCACCCACCTTGATACCACTGCTGCCCAATACTCGCTTTTCCATACCTGGCGCTCCTTGCTATTTAATTACAGTTCATGAATGTGAACAATCGATACACAATCATACAAGTTAGAGTGCGCTCTAAGTCAAGAGCCCACCGTATTAACTAACCACCCCATAAAACGCGTAAAATGCATCAATCGAACAACACGGCTGCTTGATATGATAGGGGAAACACAAGCACATATCAGCCATGTTAGAGAAGGTATCAACACGCTACAGAAGACATCGGTTACAGCAGAACGCACCTGCCAGTGTCGATCAAAACATTGCCCCCACAACGCGAGAAACTGGAACTCTTGCTCTCTGCTGAGTTGGCATCGAAGCAGTGTAGACAGGCGGAAACAACCGACAATAGGCATCAAAATTGTACAGCCACGAATTGCCCTGAACGATACGTGCCTGCAGTACATGCGCTTTGATGTGGCTAAACATCTGCCGCAATTCAGCACGGCGAACATCTAGTCGCTCCCGACTCAGCGGACGCATCTTCGGCAGATCATTGCTGATGAAGTGTAGGCGAATAACTATGGCATCACGTATAGCAAAGTGGAAACACCCAAACAAAGGATTACCATGATATAAGGAGGCATGCGGTTCAGCATCGGAAGAACGACGTGCTAGCAACCATTGATAGGTCCACTCGGTTGCATCAGAAGAGTGCGCCAGACCCTCAAGATAATCTGACCAATCATGCACCCCAAACTCTTGGTAAACGTGGTGTAGTGATAAAGTGCGTCTGGGAGATCCAGATGAAAGTGGTCGACGAGACGGCGCATAAACATGAGCTGAAGGTCAAATAAGGTTCGTGAGTAGGCCATAGACCTCCTTCTCCCCACACGACTTGATTACATTGTTTTATTTAGGAATAGATGACGTGAGCACTTCAGGCCCGGCAGCGGTAATAAGCACATTGTCCTCAATCCGCACGCCGCCCAATGGTCTCCAGACTTCAAGGGCCTCCCAATCAACAACATCGCGGTACTGCTCGCGGCGGGTTGGATTATCTAACAATGCCGGCACAAAGTAGAGCCCTGGTTCAACGGTCATCAGAAAACCCTCTTCGAGCGGCAGATCGACACGCACGGTCACACCACAACTCCTGCGCGGCTCTTCGCGACCAGGCGCCCGCCCACCGACATCACGCACACCAAGGCCGACCATGTGGCCCACCCCATGGGGGAAGAAGAGCGCAATAGCTTCGTTTTCCAGTAATTCATCGACACTTCCCTTCAGAATGCCCCAATCCCTGAGACCCTGGGCAAATACTGCTGCTGAGGCGTGATGCACCGCATGCCACTCTGCTCCGACCTGACATGCGGCGGTAGAAACACGAAGTGCTTCCAGGACCAGATCGTAGAGCGTTTGTTGTTGCAGAGTAAAGCGATCCCCAGCCGGATAGGTACGCGTCACATCAGCAGTGTAGCCAGCAATGGCCCCACCAGAGTCGATCAGCACCATATCATTTGGCTCAACAACACGCTCACTCGGCATAAAGTGGAGTACCGCTGAGTTGGTCCCTGTTCCCACAATCGTGCTGTACCCCGTATTGTCGGCGCCCCGACGAAACATCTCTGCTTCCATCTCAATCTGAATCTGGCGTTCACTCACACCGGGGCGAATTACCTCACGTGCTTTGGCATGGCCTGCCGCAGTTGCGCTTACTGCACGTGCAATGAGATCGATCTCAGCAGAGTCCTTGTGGCGTCGGGCCTTGCTCAGGAGGCTTTGTACTTCAGCAGACCGTTCCGAGTCGCTCTCAACCCCTTCGATAGCCGCACCCAACACCACTACCGAACGGTTAGTCCGATCTTCCAACCACTGCGGAAACCTGGCCACGTCTCGACCATCAACCGGATCAGTAGCTCCCTCCCAGAGTTGTTCAGCCGCAGAGATGGGCGGCTCGAAATGGGTCCAGCCATCCTGTGGATCAAAAGCCAGGATACCACCAACACGCCGTGACCCGGTCAGCCAGTAGTAGTCAGGATGCGGAATAAACGGGTAGGTCTGGTCAAGTCCACCCGGCTTATGGATCGGATGTCCTGCTCCAACTAACACTATCAAATCGTTGTCGTGCAGATCGCGAAAACTGCGCTGGCGACGCTCTTGTAGCACCTGTGCGTCGAAAACAGCCATGGTAGCCCCCTGCTATGCTACAACCAGATGTGGTCGATAGATGGAATACAGTGTTTGTTACGCAGCTAGTGTACAAAACATTCCTAAACTCCGCAACCAGTCTGACATAGTGCAATAGTACCTAACAAAGCACTTGACTCTCCGGTTACCGGAGGCAGTAGAGTCTCATCAGTGTTATTACGATAGAGAGAGTAAATCAATGCATCGATCACAATTACAAGGTACCTATGAAGAAATCGGTCAGCAACAGGGACAAGTCATCAGACAGATAGGACTAGCTGCACCACTATCACTGTATACACCTCAACAATACGCCTTTGCCAGAATGTGTCAGGAGCAGTTAGGCATTGTCGCATCCGAATTACTCACTGCAATGAATAGTTTAATCGATGCATCTGAGATGGATGCAGATGCCATGGCTACCATGATGCTCATGGCACCCTTTGCAGATGGACATACCAACCTGTAGCTTTATTGCTGTTATGCCCGAACGCAGCGCAGATAACCGGGTTCTGATAGGACGCAATTATGACTACATTTACGATATATCTCAACCTGCTGCTACGACCTATCTGACGTACCCGACCGGACGCTATGTAAGCCTCGGGAATGCTGATATCTGGATAGGTCGTGCCGATGGGCTCAATGAGGTCGGCCTCTTTGTAGCGGTCACTGCACTCTTTCTGCCTGGTCTCAAGCCTGGTCTAGCGTTCTGGTTTATCGTACGGATGTTGTTGGATCGGTGTGCCACCGTCGATGAAGGGCTGGAATTGCTCCACAAAGTTCCTCACGCACAGAGTCGCAACTACATGCTGGTGGACCGCTACGGCAAGGCCGTCGCAGTCGAAGCTACTACCGACGGCATTGAGGTGCGCTTTCCCGAAGACGGTCTGCTGGTCGTGACGAATCACGCAGCATGTCCATCACTGGCAGGCAAAGAAACGTTTCTCCCACCAGACTCCCCAATCCGCTATCAGAACCTCCGTGCTTTGGCTGAAGAACATGATATGATTGATACACAGATCATCAAACGTGCACTTGGTAATCGAGAGACACACGTCTGTGCACACGGCGACATAGCTGGACAACCCTACGGCACGATCTGGTCGCTGGTTGGCCATGTGGACGAACGGCAGTTAGACATCGCAGATGGTTCGCCCACTGAGCCAATGCAGTATCATACCATCAGTTTTTAGTAGTACAGAACAACACCATCTACAGGTAGTGTGGTCCCGTAGATGATGTGACATGCACCCAAAGTAGAGACATCACTATGCTAAAAATTGGCGACTTTGCCCGTTTTACCGATACAACTGTGAAAACACTCCATCACTATGATGAAATCGGTTTGCTCAAACCCGCAAGGATTGATAGTTCCACAGGGTATCGATACTACACTGTCACACAAATGGAGCGCATGAATCGCATTCTGGCGCTCAAAGACCTGGGCTTTCCACTCGAACAGATCACCCATCTGCTGGATAACAATCTTTCTGTTGACGAAATCAGTGGGATGCTTAAACTCAGACAGGCCGAGTTACAATCACGTATCGAAACAGAACAGGCACGACTGGATCGTGTTGCAGCGCGAATCAGGCTGATGCAGCAGGAAGGGCAGGCCCCTCAGCATGAAGTCATTATCAAACAAGTAGAAGCTATCTGTGTCCTCTCCACCCGTAAGGTTATCCCCGACCCAGGTCATATTCCGCTGTTCTTTGGTGAGGTCATGCGTCTGCTCAAAGGGCATAAGATTACATCAACCGGGCCATGGCTGGCGCTCTATCATCACGGCGAATATCGTACCTTTGATCTTGATATGGAAGTGGCTGTTCCCGTCAGTGAAACGGTAACACCTCCCCAAACATCAGTGACAACACCAGAGATGGGTATTCGCACGCTCCCGCCACAGACGGTAGCATCAACCGTCTGCCATATGGAGAGTCAGGTCGATGTGTTTGAAACCTACCAGCGGCTGTTGACCTGGATCGAGTTCCACGAGTATGGTATTGCTGATGATCCCTGCCGCGAGGTGTATTTTGAAACAGCGAAACCAGGTGAACCACTGGTGTTTGAGACGCAATTTGTACTAGAGCCAACAAGGTGCCGCAAAACATCCTGATCAAACTGATCTGCACCTTAGTTCAACTCCCACACCATCCCTGCTGGTCCGGCATTGATCACTGTAGTATCGCCAATCAGAGCTGTTTGGCCAATACTCGCATGAATATGGCCACAAACAACTAATTTTGGCTGCTTGTCGACAATCGCATCATGGACTGACTGACTTCCTAAACTCTCTCCCGAAGATGAAATATCAACGGCACCTTTGGGCGGCGAATGCGAGACTAACACACACCCTGGTGGGCAGTCCTGCAACAGAGCCACGGCCTGTTCTTCGGTAAAGTCGTAGCTCCACGCTCCAAAGGGCGTCACCGGAATACCGCCACCAATCCCATAGAACTGCTGGCCCAGAATCTCGACCCCACTGCCATGCAGCACATGCGCTGAAGACCAGCCACGGCAGGCTTCCACAAGCTCATCCAGAGTCTCGTTGTTGCCTGGAACCAGCACCACGGGCTTTTTAATCGCCTTGAGGATGGCAATCGTGCCTGCCAGACCCTGACGAACGCTGGCAAAATCGCCTGCACCAACCACGACATCAACAGCAGCAGATCGGGCCACAAGCTGCTGACCCAACCTGTGATTCACGTGCAAATCACTAAAGAGCAACAATTTCATATCTGTTTCCACTCTACAACATTCGATAAATTCATTATACCCAGATCAGCTATACTCCAGTATCATTGACGATAGTGATTCGCTTTGATGTTCTGCGCTGCCAGCGTAACCGTTTCTTCGATGCGTTTTGCACGTGTCTGCGGTCGTTTGGCGCTGGCAATCCACCACAGGATGGTCTTTTTGGAGCTGGGTGGAAATGCAGCAAAGTTTGCCTGCGCCGTTGGATTGTCATCGAGTGCGGTTTGCAGATCATCGGGAATGATCAAATCCTCGATGTCGTCGTACTGATTCCATGCACCATTCTGCCTGGCAGCCTCGATCTTCGCCAACCCTGCTTCTGTCATCAGGCCCTGTTCGATCAGGCGTTCCACTCGCTGTTTGTTCAGCCTTGACCAGGGGCTCTGAGGGTTGCGCGGCGAAACCAGAAACATGGCCCGTTCATCGTCCAGGGCATTTGGGCGACTGTCTACCCATCCAAAGCAGAGCGCCTCTTCCACAATCTCATCATAGCTAACAGATGGTTTGCCACTAGCCTTTTTGTAGTAGATCAGCCATACGCCAGGGGCAGAGGTATGGTGTTCTGCGAGCCATGTCCGCCACTCCTGACGATTGTGTGCGTGAAATGAAGGGAGATCGTTTTTCGGTTTAGACACAAGTCTCTTCCTTCACATTGCATGATTAACGTACATCATATGACACTATAAGCAGCTTACCACATGTCAGTTATCGTTTCACATAACAAAAACTTTTATGCTTGTAACCGCATCTCACCCAGCATACACGATGCATCAGTCAATATCACCTGACAGCGATGGTTGAGACACGAATTCACGCCATCTACGAATACGCAGGATCAAGAAAATACCTCCAGCAAGTACCAGCATAATAACAACAACCTGTTGATATGACTCAATAAAGGCCATCACCTGCTCCCAATTGGCTCCTAACACCATACCGGCGAGGGCTAAGGCACTGGTCCAGAGCGTTGAGCCAATCATCGTCAGCAGCAGAAAACGGGGGAGTGGCATACGATTAATGCCTGCAGGTATCGATACCAGGCTCCGAATAAGTGGAACCAGACGACCAAAAAACACTGTTACTTCACCATATTGATGAAATGTTTGTGATGCACGGTCAAAATCTCTCTCTGTCAGGAGAAACCAACGTCCGTAGCGTCGCACAAACTGGCGCAAACGCGTTTCTCCAACCCAGGCTCCTATTCCATACAGGACCAAGGCACCAACAACTGAACCACTTGTGCCAGCTACAATCACCCCAAAGAGACTCAATTGGCCACGGGCCGCGAGAAACCCGGCAAAGGGCATAATCAATTCAGAAGGGATCGGTGGGAACAGGTTCTCAAGCAACATCACACACGCAATGCCACTATATCCAAACAACAAAATAATGTGTTCAATCCAGAGTCGAAGCTGATCGAGCCAGTAAGCCATATGTGTTTCCTTATCATACAGTTTTCACGAGTAAACATGGTTATAAACACAATGCATGTGGACAGGACAAAAGTCAATGAAAGGACCATCAGGGATGGAGGTATCCCTACCGCTGAAGGTGATACGGAACACTGATCACAACTTTTCCTTTGCGTAATAGCAGCGCCGCCCTGAGCAAAAAGGCGGTCTGGTTATGCAGGAGATATTCCCACCAGTGATGAGGAATGAACTCCGGCACAACCACGGCAAACATGTCATCAGGATCACGCCGATCCGCATCATCAATATAGGTCATGATAGGCCCAATCAATGAGCGATAGGGCGATGGCAGAATAACCAGGGGAACATTATTGCTCCAGGAATCCCAGCGCTCCCGAAGTTTAGTAGTCTGGACCGGGTCAAGATCGACATGCACAGCGGTGACATTCCCTGGCGCAAACGACTCGGCAAAGGCCAGAGCTGCCAGGACACCACGATGGATACTATCGACAGGAACGATGGCAGTATGACGTGGCAGTGGCATCGGTTTGGTTGCATCAGAGAGCGACAATTGGATAGCCACGTTGGTGTAGTGCTGGTGGACAGCACGAAACAGTAGCACCATCACCGGGAGACATAGTAAGACAGCCCATGCTCCATGGATAAATTTGGTGACTATCAGAACGAGTAGTACCAGCATTGTGAGGATCGCACCAACCATATTGATAGCCAGACCGGACTGCCAGTGTGGTTCTCGCAGACGGAAATGATGCTGCACCATACCTGTCTGAGAAAGGGTAAATGAAAGAAAGACACCAATGGCATACAACGGCAACATCGCAATCTCATTGGCACGAAAGATAATGACCAGCAGCGCAGCAAAACCAGCCAGCACCAGAATACCGTTTGAAAAAACTAACCGATCACCACGACTACTGAACTGACGCGGCATATACCCATCGCGCCCGAGAAGTGATGCCAGGCGGGGAAAATCGGCAAAGGCGGTGTTGGCCGCCAGAATAAGAATAAACGCAGTTGCCACCTGAATACCGCTATACACCGGACCCGTGCCAAACACGGTGCGAGCAATCTGCGAAAGCACTGTTTCATGAGTCAGTTGATTGGGCATAGCCTGATAGTGATTGGCTAACCAGGTCAGCCCCAGAAACATCGTCGTAAGCAGTGACACCATCCAGGTCAGGGTGATGGCAGCATTTTTTGACTCGGGCGCCTTGAAAGCTGGCACACCATTACTAATAGCCTCAATGCCCGTCAGTGCGGTACACCCGGCAGCAAATGCCCGTAGAATCAGCCAGACTCCCAGCACTTCATGGGTTTCAGTATCCATGGGAAGGGCAGCTTGCTCAACAACGCTGGTATCGCCAAGGAGCGCCTTCCCCATCCCAAAAGTAATCAGTGAGAGCATGCTTATAATGAAGATATAGGTCGGAATAGCAAATGCAAACCCACTCTCACGAACACCCCGTAAGTTGGCCAATGCAACACCAAAGATACAGGTAAGCGCCAGTGGAACCGCGTACTCTTCCACACCTCCAGCACCCCATGCACCAGCCAGCGAGACAATCGCTGCAATACCTGCGGAAGTACTTACAGAAACGGTCAATACATAGTCGATCAACAATGCTCCAGCCGCAATTAAACCAGCAAACTCGCCCAGATTTTCACGTGCAACAATGTATGCCCCGCCACCATTGGGATAGGCACGAATGGTCTGACGATATGACACCCCAACAATAATGAGTAATGCAGCTATAGCGCCTGCAATCGGCAATGATACGCCGAGCACACCCGTTCCGGCAAGAATGAGAACCGCCAGAATTGCTTCCGTTGCATAGGCAACTGACGACAGGGCATCGGATGAGAATACCGCGAGTGCAGTTGGTTTGTTCAATCGCTCATGAACATGCTGCTCCGTTGCGATTGGCTTACCGATCAAAAAGCGTTTGAGTTCCCTCACCATGGACGGCCTCCACAGGTCTTCTGAAAAGCGAAGCACCGATAGCAAAAGCAATAACGCCAACGATAACAAGCAACGCGACAGGCATTGGAATCTTCAGCATAGTGTCTGCAAGCAGCATGTTCACACCAAATACACAAACCTTCGTGAGCCATGGTTTGCAGGGCAGCAAAAAAAGCGAGCCCCACAGCAAAAATAATATGCGTGGTCTCGCCATCGTGTGTTGTCACGCTAGGTCGCCGGGTGCTGATACACCGAGTTGACGACGACATATCCCGTTGTGATGGGCGGGTGGCTACTCCCCAGTGAAAGTGAGATTAACAGAGCACCATCATGATGTCAAGTGAGTACTGAATGAGAAAAGAAAGCTGCAAGTTTTGTATCGAAGAACGCTGTTATGTTAGACCTCATCAAGCAAAATCATTGTCAGGTGTGGCTACTCTTTTGTCACAAAACTGGTGTCGCTTGTGAGATGACCACACAACTGAGCATACACTCTGGTAAATCATACAACAGGATTTACACATACTTCAAAAGATGAAACCTCCTACGCTTTCGGATAGACAAAAAGCGCACCTTTCAAACCAGAGTGTTTATGGAGGTGTGTGCCTTTGTATGTAAAGCCAACTTTTGTGGCAACTGCACGTGAGGCATGATTCTCTGGGTGGCAATAGGCGCGAACCTCTGCGTCCTCAGTGAGTAGCTGCACCATGGCTTTGGTAGCCTCGGTTGCTACACCTTTACCACGGGCGGCAGTGTTGACGCTGTAATAGCACTCGTATACGCCCTCGTCATAGGGAGCAAACCCACACGAACCAAGATACCGATCAGTGTCTTTCTCAGCGATGACATACGAATGCACCGGGTTCTCTGATTTGTAGGAACTACACACAAAGTCAAACAACGCTTTGGCACCATCGGATGTTGTTTGCTCATCTTCAAATGCGAGGTATTTTGTTGAATCGTCATCGAGCATAAATGCCAGAAAGTCGTCTACGTCTTTGGGTTCAAACTGGCGAATGATAAATCGTTTGGTCTCTAACGGAACTGAAAACATCGATAGACTCCCATACAACTGCTAGTTAGAATGTTGAAAACTCATAGACATGGCCTGAGCCATACTGCGAAACGAAAGTCTTGAAGGTTTGAAGATCTTTCTTTTGAGATTCCTCCTATGCCCCTTCATCATTACAAACAAATTCCCGCACAGCTGGATTAACTTTCACGATGAGTGCCACTATCTGGATCAAAATGGAGTCATCAATCAGATGAGTCCCGTTTGTGCTTTGCAATCACACAAATTTTGATCAGTGCACTTTCGGTAATAAGTTCCACAATCCCGACCGCCGTCCAGGCAGGATACGGTTCTGTTACAAACGTGTCTTTCACTGGGAAAGTGTGCGAACTCGAGTGGAACAATCACTTTCTTCATAGCCCTGCCTTGCTTTCCTGATCATGTACTTGCTCTTTACATTTTGTTTGTAGAGCGCACAATTGACACACGATTTTTGGCGAATAATATTAGATGATGTTGAATATCGGTTTGGCTTTAATCTGATGAACCAGATCTATAAGTTTTTTATTACCTCTAACAGTGTTAATGGTATCAAGCTGCCAGGTTAGTTCAGCAATCATCGCTGGGTGATTATCAATAGCTACTTCAGAAACTCCACCCTTGCATACAGGATCAAGCAATTCCTGTACATACGAATCCATAGTACTGTAGCAATGGTGTAGCACGTATCCTAAAAGAACAGCCTTATCTTGTATTATGAGATCGAGTAAGTAAGCATGAGAAGCGCTGGCATTAAGGGCATATGAAACATAGATACTACCAAAGTCTTCTGTGTCAGGAATAACCTGCTCAAGCCCGGCCCTGAGAACGCCTGGTTCAACTTCACTGCCATTCAGCCAATCCTTCGCCACATGACGACATTCTGCCAAGCGTGCAGGATTTCCCCACCCCTCGATTTTATGGAAGGTATCGTACACAGGATACAATCGATTGCAGCACATTAAACACAATGCAACTTTCTCAGCATGGCTAAGCGTGGCAACGGCAGTAGTTATTTTTTCCTCGTATTGCCTGAAATTCATGAAGTGATCTTACCATAATAGATGTCTCTCACCAGTATATAAACTCCCTCATGATTTACCTGCCATGTCCCATCAACCAAACAGTATGGTATCATAGGAAACATTAGCAAGATAGATTGTTTGATACGAATATGTCTGACACATCGTTTGAAATTGCGCCATTCGATTCCTATGCTGAGCGCATCACCACTGGCGTTGCAATGCTCGGCGGGATCATGATGCTTCCTGCACTATTCTGGTTCCTGAGTGATCTGCGTTTTAGTGGTGTGATTTTTCCTGTAGCCATAGCGGTGACTCTGGCACTGTGGCTGTTGCTCAACTATGCTGTACAACCAGTGAGTTATGAGATTGAAATGACTCAGGATCGTTTCACTATCAAACGTCGCTGGTTGCGGAACGTCCGCATTCCCATGGAAGAAATTACAGGCGTATCGGTGGCCAGTGCCCTCGCCGATGTCCCCCGACGTGGGGTGCGTCAGGCGCTGAACGTAGGGGTGTTTGGCTACCATGGGCTGTTTCACCTGGAGCAGTATGGCGCAGCGTTTTTTGCAGCCACCAACCGTGAACGCCTCGTGGCGATTGGACGGATGGGTTATCCTTCAGTTATTGTGAGCCCGGCCCGCCCACGTGATTTTGTGGAAGCATTGCGTGAGGCACTTATCAAACGTACGAATGTTGAACTCGATCCTGTGCACGAATCGTAGTAGGCATACGCTTTTGTAGCCTCGGTTAGTTATTATTTCTATGTCATATCTCAACACATTGTTACTTCCGGCCCTGTGTGCCCTTGTGATGTGCCTTCACCTCGGCTATGCCTGGGTGCGGTTGGCACTGCCATCCGAACTACACGCTTACCACTTGTTGCTCATGCCGCTCGCAGGTCTCTCATTGTTGCTCATCATCACTGCTGCTGTGACAATTGCCTCACCGCTGACACCGCCACAGATCGCACTGGGTCTGGTGGCACTGGCAGTACCGCTCAATCTCTGGGCGTGGTGGCAGAGACGACAGACTACCAGAGCAGCCTGGAGTGATATAGTCTATACGGCAGCTATATACGTTGTGGTGCTCTTTACCTTTGCACTGGCCATTCTCCCCGTGTGGCGCTGGGACGTGTCTCTCCCGATTGGCGACAACTGGGATGCTTCTGAGTTTTATGTGCCACTTGGACGGGCGCTCCAACTTGTATCACAGCGCGATATAGCAACACTCCCTGCTAACCCGCTGGTTAATATCTTTTCCTCACCACCGGTGTCGGGACGGATTCACGCATTTTCCTACTTTCACGCTGCGATCAGTAGTGCCACAGCGATTGAGCCATTGCGTAGCTTTGTCCCGGTTATGGGTTTTGTGTTGGCGTTGCAACCACTGGCTATGTACCCATTGGCGCGCGTGGTTGGTCTGGTGCGCTGGGCGGCCCTGCTGGCGACGGTGTTGCTGGCATTAGCCTGGCTGCCGCTCTGGGTAACCTACAACAGTTTTTCTAACCATGTATTGGCAGTACCACTGCTCCCTATCGCACTGGCCAGCAGTATGGTGGCGTTGCGTAGTGGTGGGTGGATGGCACTGAGTACAGGAGGGCTGTTTACCGCAGCTTTGGCGACGGCCTACTATCCTGCTATGAGCGCCTATGCCGTGTTTCTTGCACCAATCGGTCTCCATCTACTGTGGCAGCGGCCCGATGTCGCACAGCAGGAGGTTATGCGTCGTGCAGGGTTGTTGGGGGGCTGCGCTGTGCTGATGAGCGGTGGCGCACAATTTTATTTTTTCTTTCGCGAAGGCTTTCTTGAAGAAGTGCTCAATCGTGGTGCCGGATATCAGATATATTCCTTTATGTCGCTTCCCGATGCAATCGGTTTGGCGGCAACCTTCCGTGGTGAAGACATCGCCAGTGACCTGCGATTTCTGGTGCCAGCGTTGCTGGTGTCAGGAGTGTTTTGTGGTGCGGCGTTGCTGGGTCGACAGCAACCATTACTGTCTGTACTCGTTATCGGCGTGGTGTGTTATCAGATCTATATGGTGGAACGTTCCTATCATTACGGCTTTTATAAAGGTGTGAGTTTTGCACTGCCGATCTATGCCATGCTTGTGGCGGCTGGTGTTGCCGTAGTGTGGCAAAGCATCCAGCAGATGAGCACACGATCCGTGCGATATCGATTGTTGTTTACAACGCCACTGGCCATCGGTTGTGTGGTTGGTGTCGTGCTCCTTGGTGGCCTAAAGGGTTATACGATCTGGCGCATGCAGGATAGTTATGCTACTACTGGACCACAACTCTGGAGTGCAAGTGAGGTTGAGGTAGCCCAGGTACAGTCGGTAGTATTGCCACAGACAAGCGTACTGGTGGTTCCCACAGGCGCCCGCCCGCCGACGTTCAACAGCCTGATTAGCTATGCGTTTCTGGGCCACCAGATGTTTGGCGAATTTTCGACAGGCTACAACGAGCTTGATAAGCGACTTGATGATGGCTTTGCAGATGCGGCACTGCTTCCAGAAGGTATCGATCCCAATGGCTTTGGCTATCAGGATCACGAGGTGCGCTGGGCTGGAGCAGGTATGCGGCTCTACCGTCGTGATCCGCGCATTTTGTATCACCAATCGTTTGGGAGTGGTGGTCGCTATCCCGTGATTGCACCGGGTGAGTCGCTGACTTTGCAAGCATCTACCCGTGATCTAGTGTTATCTAATGAGGGCTCACTCGAAGATAGCCCACCGGGACAAGGACAATTGGTCGTGGCGGCGGCGAGCTTTGGCCCAACCATGCTCGAACTCGCAGGCAACAAAATCCAAACCGCACACGCTCTGAACGGCGGACTGGTTGAAGTCGTGTCAGAACCACTGGTATTGCCAGATGAGATTGAGCTTCGCAACGCAGGTTTGGAACCGATCTATCTCTGGTGGGGAGAACTACGCGAACCAGGAGATCCGCCAGAAATGCTGCAGACCGATGAGGTATTTGTACAGATACAGCCTGCACCGTTGGATGACAGCACTCAGGTTACCGCCGACATTCGTCTTCACACACAACAGCTTCCGGAAGCTCGTCAGAAACTCACCGCGCTGGTGGTCTTTTCGCATGTGCCTGAGACAGGTCGAGGCCGAGGAGAGATCGGGCAATGAGTCTTTTTTCCCAATGGTGACGGGACATTGCGGCTATCCGTCGACATAGAGCAGATGGGTGTCTCCCTGACGCGCGATGGTCAACCGTTGGATGTGTTTGGGGCTACAGAGCCGTCTGGTAACGGACGTTATCGCGTGGCGTTGCTGTTTGCCAATAACACAGAGATTGTATACGGGACGACGATCTGGTCATGGGCAGTGCAGAAGGGTGAAATTGCGGAGCGTACCACTGATGCTGTGCTGTTTGACGTGATCCCGTTGCCGCGCGTTGCGACACCACTTATTATCGATATGGCTGATGGCAATCTTCGTTTACGTGGGTATACTCTGCCACAACAAACAGTTGCCAGAGGTGATACAATACGATTACACTTGGTTTGGCAGGGTTTGCGGCACATGGATCAGAATTACCACGCACGTGTGATGGTACAGGATGCAGAAGGCCAGATGCTCGTTGAGCAGACAGGACCGCTGGGACATCCTGACCATGGGACGAGTCAATGGCAAGAGGGCGAGTTGGCCAACCATCCTTTTATCCTTTCGATACCGGATACAGCTTTACCGGGGGAAGCAACAATCACCGTTGAGTTGCTGGATGGAGCGCATAGTGACGATGCAGGCAGTACACAGCAACTCACAGGTATCGAGATTGTGCGTTAGCATCAAATGGTATTACGTCTAAAAGAAGGAGAAAGTCATGCGCTTGTTATTGCTCACAATGATGTGTTGCGTATTGGGCGTTTCTATCGCAGCAGGTGCTCCACAGACACAATCTACACGATCGATGGTGTACCTTCCGATGGTGACCAGTGAGACGGACCTTCGTATTCAAGGCGACCGTAGTTATGTTGAAGGTACAACCCGCTATGTTGTCGGCGAAATCGTGAACACTGGAGCGAGTGCACGTTCAGTAAGTGTGATCGCCACATTTTACAATGCCGATGGTTATCTTATGGCAATTCGTGAGGCCCATCCATATCTCGTTGAAGTTATGCCCGATCAGGCCAACCCCCTCCGGATAACGCTTGAACGACCATTACCAAACATTGTCAGTTATAAATTGGCTTTAGAAGAAGAAACCGTGCCGCTTTGTCAGGTGGCACCACTTGAGGTTGTTTCACAGCAGATGGCGCTCGATGAAACCGTGATCGTAAGCGGTAAAGTTGCTAACACAATCGGTGTACGGATGCAAAGCGTTGATCTGGCACTAACCTTCTACGATGAAGCTGGTCATGTGCAGTATGTCGATGGTCGAAAAATGGGCTCACTTTCGTTTGCTTCCGACACCACACTCCAATATTCGATTCAGACAGTGCTTTCGGAGCTGGATTTTGCGTCGTTCAAAGTCCGCGCGCAAGGGTGTTATGTGTGGTAGTGGTGGGCAACCATGATTGAGTGTATCCCCAACTTTAGCACCAGTGACCCGGCTATTCTCACAGCGCTGGTCCGTGTGATTGATCAGGTGGCTGGCGTGCAGGTGCTCGACACACACGTCGATAGCGACCATAATCGTAGTGTCATAACTTTTGTGGGCGACACCACGTCAATAGGTGAGGCTGCTTTTTGTGTAGTGGCTGAGGCTGCCAAACAGATCGATATGCAGGCACATTGCGGACAACACCCCCGGATTGGCGCGACCGATGTCTTGCCATTTGTACCGTTTGGTGCTGCTACCATGGAGCAGTGTGTGACCTTAGCACGTGCCGTTGGTCAGCGCATTGGTGAAGAACTGGCAATTCCTGTGTTTCTCTACGGCGCGGCGGCCACCACCCCTGAACGATATGAACTTCCCAACGTACGGCAGGGTGAGTACGAAGGTCTGCGTGACACTATCGCCCATGATCCAGCGCGTTCCCCTGATTATGGTCCGGCGCAACTGGGTTCGGCGGGCGCAACGGCGGTAGGCGCCCGCATGCCGTTGATCGCGTACAATATCTATCTTACGACGAGCGATGTACGGATCGCCCGTCGTATTGCCAAAGCAGTGCGTGGCTCATCAGGTGGGTTACGGGGAGTGCGTGCACTGGGGTTGCTGGTCGATGGCCGCGCACAGGTCTCGATGAATCTCACTGATTATAAGACTACGCCGCTGCACCGCGTGGTGGATATGGTCGTGCGTGAGGCAGCAGCGTATGGTGTGATGATCAGCGAAAGCGAATTGGTCGGCCTCATCCCCGAGGATGCGTTGATTGATGCAGCATGTTTTTATTTACACCTCCACACCATGGATACCCAACAGATTCTGGAGCGACGAATTTCCACACAGGGACCATAGCACACACGGGACTAAAGCCCAGTGCTATAGCCCCGTGTGTGTGCATTGTAGTCTAATCATTTACCTGGTAATCAATGGCAGATAGATGTTACCTCCAGGTTCGATAGTGAGGATAAACTCACTTGCAAAGCCACGATAGTGGACAAATATATCGGTGCTCTCGTTCGTATCGTCTTCTACCAGATTAGTCGCATTGGACTCGAACACAATGTAATCACCATGGGACGAGATAGCGGCATTAGAAGAGCTACCGTTGGCCTGGGTGCCATCACCCGCTACTGAAACACGGGTGGTCTGATTGGTTTCTCGATCAAACACAAAGATATCTTGTACACCATTCGTATCATCATCTACCAAGTTACTAGCAAACGACTCAAAGGCGATATAGCGGCCATTCGCGGAGATGGAAGGCGCAAAGGAAGCACCATTGGCCTGACTACCATCACCGGCCACCGAAATACGGGTTGTGCTTACGGCTCCTGGCTCGTCGAAGATGCCATCCGCGTCGGTATCACGGTCACGCACAAAGATATCGCGGTCATTGTTGGTGTCTCCATCAACCAGATTGGTCGCTTCGGAGGCAAAGGCAACATACCGACCATCAAATGATAGTGCTGGCGTGTAGGAGGGTCTATCTGCCTGTATATCATCACTTGATACCGAAACACGGACATTCTGGTCGTCAGATCGGATGAAGATGTCCAGAAGATTGTTTGTATCATCATTGACAAGATTCGTTGCGGTTGAGTCGAACGCAACATGGCCACCGTTATCAGAGATGGCGGGTGTGGAAGAGGGACCATCGGCAGCTACATTCGTATCGATAGCCATCGAAACCAACAACAGTGTCTGTGATTGCATTTTATATATATCACGAGCAACGTCTTGATCTTGATCTGGTAACAGGTTAGTAGCATTGGTATCAAATACAACTGTTTGTCCATCCTCAGCTATGGCCGGGGCAAAGGCGTCACTGTTGGCCTTCTCACACGGACCGAAAAAAGCAGATCTTGAATAATGGATGGTTTGAACACCTATCTCACGGCGAAACACCTGTAGATCAGCCCCATCATCACAAGCATTTCCTACGCTGAACAGATTGGTGGCACGTGACTCAAAGGCGACATACATATCCGAAGTAGACTCGGCGTATCCAACCGCCAGTGTGGGACGAAATGACCCGCCATTTGACTGCATTTCATCGGTAGAAACCGACTCACGAGTTGTCACATTGTTTGCTTGATTATGAACAAAGATGTCATCGACATTATTGGTATCACTTGCGACAAGGTTGGTGGCACGTGACTGGAAGGCAATCCATTGCCCATCGATGCCAATGTCTGGATTAAGCGAGTCGTCATTTCCAGGTGTACCGTTTGAGTCCACCGAAATCCGAGTCGTCGCATGGGCATGAAAAGCGAAACTGTCGCTGGTCGTGGCACTGCCATCGTGTTGGTAGGTCAGGCGGTTATTGTTTACATCATCCTGTGTGAAGGTATCGCCAACAACCAGAGGGTTGCCATTGAGACGGAGCGTACCGTTGGATGGTAGTGCATTGAGTTGGTAGGCAGCATGCTCATCATTGGTCAAACCATCACTAACGAAAAGCTGGGTGTTATCAATGGTTGTGGTGCTCCCTTGATTAAGCGTGAGTTGGTTCAGGTAGCAGTCTTCCACTGGCAGGGTAAAGTTCAAAAATGGTGCTGAATAGACAATCACGGAATCACCAACATCAAGCAACTGGGACCACAACACACTCTGGCTCCCATAAATATTAAAATGAATGATAAACGTGCCATCGTCGTTGATATCAGCAATTAACGGCTCTTCATTGTAGGTCATCAGTACATCGGTTGAGGCGGCAAGACGTGGGCCATACACTTCAATCGGATATTGAGCGGTGTCAGGATTTGGGAGCGTCGAATCCTGAACGAGCCGTGTGTTAATAGCGACACTTGCAGTATCATCCGGTTGTGGTGGCTGACCTCCACCATCATTGGCTTTGTCATATCCAGCAATAACGGTGACACCGTCACGACACACCTGGTCGACAGTAAAATATGTTACATCGCCAAATTGCCAGAGACGTGCTTCCCCTTGTGCTGGGAGCAAAAGTGTCAACAGAATTATACTGAATGTCATGACGATGGTAAGGTGTTTTGATTTCACAGAGACTTCTCCCATTATGACGGTTATTTTCCACGACAGGAATATTTCCTTTCATCCTATCTCACCTAGTTGAACGATAGATGAACAGATATTGGGGCACACTCTTTTCTATACTATGCGTGATAATATAGACAGGAGACATACTTCGGATATGAAGAAAATGGCAGGATCATGCGTTCACATACATGTACAAGGATACACTGACAGCCCAGGTGGTAGCCATGAATTTATACGCATATTTACCGACATATATTTTGCATGATATTCGAAACCGCCCCTTGACATTGCCAACCCAACATGAGCAACGCTTCTCTGCACTTGCGCTGTTTGCAGATGTGTCTGGCTTCACACCCATGAGTGAGAAGTTTAACACTATTGGCAGACGTGGTGCAGAAGAGTTGACGACCATTCTCAATACCTATTTCACCACGATGATCGAATTGGTGCATTCCTACGGCGGCAGTGTTGGGAAATTTGGCGGCGATTCACTCATGGTGTTGTTTCCCTACACCGTAGCAGCACAATCAACGGTTACGCATCAGGCTGTTCAGTGTGCATGGGACATGCAAGTAGCTATGCGTGATTATACCTTGGTCGATACAAGCGTTGGGGTCTTTACCCTATCGATGAAAGTTGGGATCGGAACCGGGAGTATTCTCAGTACAACTGTTGGCGATCCAGATATACGCCTTGAATACATTATTGCAGGTCCAGCTATCAATACATGTGTCGATGCGGAACACTACGCCCAGGCTGGTGATATTATTGTTCACAACGATATATTGCATCACCTGCATGTCGTTGATCGGGTAGCAAGAACTACAAACTTCTGCAGTATCACAGCCCTCCATGAGCGGTGTCACACACCATCACCACAGCATCAGATCATGTCATCGGCAGATCATGCCGACCATCTACTGCCCATTGTAAGTCGTTACGTACATCCAACTATCTCTCAACGATTACTCTCAAACCAGGAAGGATTTGTCAACGAACATCGCAAGGTGACGATTCTTTTTATTCGCTTCCATGGACTTGATTATCAGCATCCCACTATTCGCAAGCTTTTACAACACTATTTCACATCTGTCGTGCGAATTGTCCAACACTATGATGGTTATTTGAATCGAATTGATATCGGAGATAAAGGCAGTAAATACATTGTGCTCTTCGGTGCACCAGTGGCCCACGAAGATGATGATGAACGGGCACTTCGCTGTGCTCTTGACCTCCAAAAGTTTGATATGCATGATGCTGACTATCAACAAGAAGCGCAGAAAATTACTACCCAGATCGGTATTCATACCGGATTTGTGTACTGTGGTCAGGTTGGATCAACACATCGGTGTGAATATACGGTTATGGGTGATGCAGCCAATCTTGCGGCGCGTCTTATGCAGGCAGCTACGGTTGGAGAAATATTAGTGAGTGCAGCAACCTATCAGACAGTTGCTGAAGGATTTGTCTGGAGTTCCCCCGAATATATTCAGGTGAAAGGTAAAACAGATCTCATCCTCGTCTACACTGTGCGTGGTATCGCTACCCCACCAGCACTCAAAATGTATGAGCCCCAATACACATTGCCACTCGTGGGGCGTGAACAGGAGTTACAACAGGCGCAAAACAGTATGGAGCATGTGTTGCAGGGACATGGGCATATCCTTCATATTACGGCTGAGGCGGGGATGGGGAAATCCCGTATTGCGTCTGCAATCGTGCAACTGGCCCAACAGAAAGGATTTGTTGTTTATGCAGGAGCATGTCAATCATATGGTACCAAAACTAGCTATCTGGTATGGCACGAGATCTGGCGTTCCTTTTTTCATCTACAGCCATCATGGACAGTGAGTCAGGTTAACCAGCAACTTGAACTACAGCTTGACGCGATTGATCCACAATTTGTGTCACGATTACCATTGCTACGAGGGGTAGTGAATATGCCCCTGCCAGATAATGACATGACACATACGTTTGATGCAGAAATGCGTATGGATTTGCTCAAACCATTACTCCTGGCCTGTCTACGCCATCGTGCCCAAACGACCCCTGTGATGTTTGTGCTGGAAGACTGTCATTGGATTGACCCATTATCACAGGAGTTATTCTCCTATATTGGGCGCAACATCGCGCATGTGCCTGTATGGTTTCTCATTCTGTATCGTGGATCACAGGATAGCAAGCAAATATGGTCACATGGAGAGACACCATTTGCTATCATTCATCTTTCCGAACTTTCACCTGCTGAAGCACGTCATCTCGTGTTATTAAAACTGGAACAAATCAGTGGATCTACTGAGCACATAGAATCAGTCTGGATCGATCACATTGTGACAAAGGCTCAGGGAAATCCATTTTACCTTGAGGAAATGGCACATTTCCTGCGAAATCATCGATATACATTGTCAAACGAGCGCAATGTAACAGACATTGAGTTGCCAGATAGTCTACATAGTCTTATTTTGAGCCGTATTGATCAATTAACGGAAGGTGAACAAACGACATTAAAAGTGGCCAGTGTGATTGGACGATCATTTAAAGCATCATGGCTATGGGGGAGCTATTACAAAATCGGTTCACCACAGAGGGTCATCCAACATCTTGAAACACTCAGTCAGCTTGATCTCTTACCTTTGAGTAGCACAGAACCAGAATTAGAATATCTCTTTAAGCATATCACCACTCAGGAGGTAGCCTACGAAAGTCTGACCTATAGTATGCGCTCTTTGTTACATGAGCGAGTTGGTCAGTTCTTAGAGCGTAAGTATGCTGATACGATTGAGCAATATTTCAATATCCTGGCATATCATTATGGTCGTAGTCACAATACAGACAAACAACGTCAGTATTATTTGCTAGCTGGGGATGCTGCCAAAGCAGCCTATGACAATCAATCGGCTATCGACTATTATCAGCAACTTTTAGCGCTGTTGCCAAATCATGAACAACCTCAGATTATGCTTGCTATGGGGGAAGTGTATCAACATATTGGACACTGGCCCGATGCTGAACGCATGTATCGAGATGCTTTAATCCTTGCAGAACGAGACCATAATCATATGCTTCAGGCGTATGGTCAAAAAGCTCTAGGATCATTGCTCTCACGCACCCAATCGTATCATGAGGCGTTGGTGTGGCTCAAGCAGGCGCAAACACAATTTGAACAGTTGGAGCACATGCCAGGCCTCAGCCGCGTGCTAGAGCAACTAAGCTTGGCCTATTTTCAGATCAATGATTACGATACATCCATGGATTGTGCTCAGTATCATTTGCGGATTGCCGATCGGTGTACGGACCGCATTGGTATCAGTGCCGCGCACGCCAACATAGGATTGATTTATATCCAGCAAGGTAACTTAGACCGAGCATTAGAGTATTTGAAAACAGCCGTAGATATTGCTACAGAGATAAAATACCTACGAGGAGTCGTGGTGGCCAGTGGCGACATGACACATATCTATTGGCAACAGGGTCAATACCACGATGCGTTGGCCGGTCTACAACAGGCTTTAACTCTGGCCAATCAGATCGGGTACCAGCAAGCCATGGGATTTCTATTGGGCAATGCTGGTATTTTGTATGATATGTATGGTGATTATTCAGTCGCGCTTGCCTGTTATGGTCGAAGCCTCCAGATTGCGACAGAACTTGATGATTGGCACACCATCCTGTTTGTATTGAGCAATATTCTTTCGATTTCTGTCACACAAAAACGTTATCGTGAAGCCACACGGCTTGGCCAAAAGATAGTGATGCTGGCCCGCTCACTACAAATAGCCCATGCTACTGTTTCTAATCTCCATCAACAAGCGCTGATTGCAATGGCAGATCAGCAGTATCGCCACGCCCTTGACTGTTGCAAAGAAGCCTTCTCGTTAGCTGACCAAGTAGGGTATGGGGACATACAACTTCAGGTAGAGGCACTGATTATTCGTTTACAGGTACTGTTAGGAGAAACAGATGTATTACATGCTCGTAGCAAACTAGAAGCCCTGTTGTCTACCTGGACCAACCAGAATGAACAAGCAGCCATATACTACGAAATCTGGTACCTGCAACCAGAACAAGAGGATGTGCGTCGAAAGGCGGCATCGCTCTACCAATCTGCCTGTGAAAGCTCACCAAATATTGAGTATCGACAGCGATATGCTGAACTTACGAATGAAGCTCTTCCCGATCCACCGACTCTTCCAGTGTTACCCACTGCACTCATCGAAGCCGTTGATCTCGGTGCACTGTTGGAACGTGTACTGGCACAGGTTGAGGCAAAAGTAGCCTCCACTACATCCGACACTAAGTGACCCGTTGATGTAAGCCTGCCCGATCAAGAATAATCACTGCGCCACGTTCAAGACGAATCAGCATCTGTTCTTCAAATTCCCGCAATGCACGGTTGACCCATTCCCGCGTGGTATTTACAAATGTAGCAATCTCTTGCTGAGTAATTTCCAGTCGTGTTTCATCGTCCGGCAGAGGTTCAATGCTTGCAAACTGTAGAAGCAGAGCCGCAACCCGGCCCGGCACACTCAAAAATGCGAGCTTCTCAAAGTAGTTTGTTGTATAGCGTAATCGCTCAGTAAGCATGGCGATGACGTATTCGACCAATTTAAAGTTGTGTTCCAGAAGATTGAGAAAATCAGCACGATACAACGCAAATGCGGTAACATCAGTAATAGCCGCTGCGCTGGCTGAGCGCGGTTGCCCATCCAGCACCGAGAATTCACCAAAGGCCATGTCTTCCCCATACATACGCATACCTGCTTCGCGTCCATCGGGGCTGGAGAGATAGATACGTACTTTTCCGGTACGAATAATGTAGAGACAGCCACCTTCATCTCCCTGATGAAAAATGATAGCGCCTCTGCGGTAGCGTCGTTCTTTGAGAAGCAGGCCGATCTGCACCAGTTGATCGGCATCCATGGTACTGAAAATGGCAACGTTACGGAGTATTTTTGGATCAATAGGTGTCCTGTGCTGCATAACATCTCCGGCAATGATGCAGTATTTCTTTCACTTCCAAAGTATAGCATATCGTATGAACACTAGGCCGATTTTTCGATAGTAATAGCCAATATTCATCTATTATGTCAGGTAGTTTTTTTGCAGTGTGATCCACTTCACACTACGTGCGTACAGTACTACACGGACTTTTTAATGCTATTCCACTACAGTAGATCTGTCGATACAAAAGGGCAACACTGAGGATAGCATTATGAAACAAGTAGTAATCCAAACTTCTCAATCAATACAATCAGCACAAATATACCAACCATCAATCAATCAGCACACACAACCCCATGCCCATACCAAAACGCCTGCTCAGATGAGTTTACAAACACTTGTTCAACGTGTCCTGCTTGAGAATGAACGCTATTATCGTAAACAGTCTCAGGATTGTCGCTATGCCTACGAACTTTTCCGCCGAGCATTAGTGGAACGCAACGAAGCTGCCTGGGAGCACGTCTACACACTCTACTATACTCTTGTCAAATATTGGATACGCCGTACCAGTGCCTTTGCACATACTGGTGAAAGCCCTGAGACGTTTATTCCTGAGGTGTTTGCGCGATTCTGGCGGGCCGTACCAGCAGAAAAATTTGATACCTTTCCATCATTGGCATCCTTGTTCAACTATTTACAGCGCTGTGCTGCGAGTGTTATCATCGATAGTACGCGTTCAACCGCAGGAATTGAGTTGTTACCGGAGGAAGCCATTCCTGAAGACCACACAGCCCAGGATTCTCCAGAAGAGATTGCAATGAATCATATTGATGGAAACACATTATGGGGATGTGTCAATGCCCAGTTACGTAATGAGGTTGAGCGAATTATTATTCATGGTTCTTTTCTGCTTGGGATGAAACCAGGTGATATTTATCAGCAATGGCCACATCTTTTTACAAATGTACATGAAGTCTATGGCATTAAGCGCAATATTCTGGAACGCTTGTCACGTAATCGTGAGCTACGTCGTCTCTTTGCCTAAACCTATTTCTCTATATGCCTCGAAGAAGTTCTATACCGAGCTTCTTCTTTTTTGATTCAGTCACACACACAATACACACAGACATATCCTCTACGACCAACAAAAAGCAGCCAAGTCCAGTGGCCTGATTCAAATTATACAACTAGCTTATATTTGACAGAAATACAGCTTGTGATAAAATATACTAAAGCATGATAGAACTAGATAAACTACTTTTAGTCTATGCACGTTTGATGTCAGTAAATCTAGTGCTTTACATCGCATAGGAGCAAACGTGACCCTGAATGCTTATGTAAAAAACCCTCTAGAAAGGCTCGTGTTCAGATGAATTTCAGAACTCGATTTGGTTTCTTTAGCGCCCTCATTGCTGCTTTGTTTATTCTTGCAGCCTGTGGTAATGGTGGAGGTGGCGGTGCTGCCAGCACAGAACACACTATCGCAAGTGATCCATCCGGCTTCGCATATCAACAGACTGAAGTGGCTGTTCCGGTTGGTGAGCAGATTTCCGTAACATTTGAAAATGCATCAAATGTGGAACACAATTGGGTGCTGGTGCGCGGTGGTGAGGATGTTGCACAGACAGTCAACACTGAAGGGAATGCTGCTGGTGGGCCTACCTATCTTCCTGAAGATCAGTCCAACATTATCGCCGCCACGGCCATGCTCGAGGGTGGTTCAAATGAGACAATCACCTTTACCATTGATGAACCAGATGATTACAGATATATCTGTACCTTCCCTGGTCACTATCCAACTATGGCTGGAACATTGACTGCTCAATAATCAACAAGCACAAGACTTTGCAAAACCCTGCTATGTAAAGTAGTAGGGTTTTGTTATATTAACGGCCCTTGAAAGGAAAAAAAGTTGCATCGTTCAGTTCGTTATTGGATAACAGGTGTTGTGGCTGTATGTATTCTGGTATTGGCGGCGTGTGGTAACCCAAGTGAGCCTATGCCAATAGTGGACTCGGGTCCTGAGCTTTCATTAGGAGTTTCCACCGAGGACTCAAGCTGGTTTAACACCGAGACCATGACCGCACCTGCTGAGCAGGAAGTCTCTCTTACCTTCCACAACGACTCCGGATTGCTCAGACATAACTGGGTGCTGGTTGATGGTGGCGATGATGTCGCAACGGCCGTCAACGCAGCGGGAATTGAGGCAGGGCCAGCGGCAGAATATCTCCCCGAGAGTGAACAACTTGTGGTTGCAACCCAATTGCTTGATCCGGGAGAAAGTGCTACAGTAACATTTACACTTCCACCAGGCACATATACATTTATTTGCACCTTTCCTGGTCATTATGATCAGGGCATGAAGGGTACACTTACAGTAGAATAAATAACACGGTGCTGTTTATATGATAAAAGGAGCTGTTGTGCATACCGAACGCCTCTACTTTTCTGACCCATATCTGCCGCACTTTAGCGCACGAGTGAGCGCTCGAAAACGCCATGGTGAGGCACATATGATTGCACTTGATCAGAGCGCCTTTTATCCTGAGAGTGGTGGTCAACCAGCCGATCATGGGGTACTAAACGGCATTCCCGTGGTCGATGTACAAAGCGATGACGGTGTGGTATGGCATACGTTGGCAGCCCCACTGACCGATGATCAGGTGCGTGGTGAAATCGATTGGGGACGACGCTTCGACCATATGCAACAGCATCATGGACAGCATTTGCTTTCGGCAGCCTTTGAGCAATTGTCGCATGTGCAGACGGTCTCCTTTCATCTTGGCACGGCTAGTTCGACTGTCGACCTGGCAACCGCCACCCTTCCTCACGATCAGGTCGTAGCTGCCGAAGACCTGGTCAATCGCATTATCTGGGAAAGCCGCCCTGTTTTGGCGCGGTTTGTCACTGCCGAAGAACTGAAGACCCTGCCGCTTCGTAAGCCACCTGTTGTGAAGGGGCCAGTACGCATCGTATCGGTACCGGATTTTGATCATTCAGCATGTGGTGGCACCCATCCACATACTACTGGCGGGGTGGGCCTCCTCCATGTTCGTCGCTGGGAGCGGCGGGGGGAAACCATACGGGTTGAATTTCTGTGTGGTGCGCGAGCGCTGCACGACTATCGCCATCGCGATGGTATTGTCACGCGTCTTGCGACACAAGCCAGTGTCGGCATTGATGAGATCGAGGCAACAGTTGAACGGCTACGCGAGGCTGAAGAACGTAGTCGCAAACAGCTTGCAAAAGCCCAACAGCAGCTGATTGGTTACGAAGCACTTGCGTTGATCGAACGTGCACACATCGCTGGTATCACACGTGTCGTCCAGCATGTATTTGACAACCGTGAGATGTCAGATATCCGACTGCTGGCCCAACACATTGCAGAGAACGGTTGTGTTGCCCTGTTTGGCGTGCGAAACGGCCAGCGCGGACAGGTGCTCCTCGCCTCTGGGCCTAACGCTGCTGTTAATTGTAATAGGCTCTTACGAGACACATTAGCAAACTTTGTCGGTCGTGGCGGTGGGCAGGCCATCCTTGCTCAGGGTGGTATTCCTGATGCGGATCGGTTAGCAGAAGTCCTTGATGTAGCATTTGCAAAGATCGCTTCTGGAGAGGCCCTCGATTTGAAAGATGCGAAAGGATAAGCATATGCTGCACGAAATTACAGTACGTACCCACGCTCAAGCGTGTATGGTCGACATTACTTCTGATATCTGGGAAATCGTGCGAACCAACGACATCGACTCTGGTACAGCACTGCTCTATGTGCCACACACCACCTGTGCCATTACAATCCAGGAGAATGCTGACCCTGGTGTGCAACACGATATGCTACTGCTGCTGCGTGAGATCGCACCACGTAACGATTCGCGCTACCGGCACATTGAAGACAATTCAGCCTCGCATCTCCAGGCAAGCGCGATGGGGTTTTCCCACTTTGTCTTTGTTGAGCGGGGTCGACTGGTGTTGGGTCGCTGGCAGGCGATCTATCTGGCCGAGTTTGACGGACCACGGGTGCGGCAGGTGTTGACCAAGGTGTGGCGTGATTAACATGCGGATGTGTCTCTCAGATCAAAATCCCATGTACTAACCCTTCTCAACATTTTACACTTACACTGACTACAGATAGCACAGACGCCTCGTTACCATTGCGCGTCGGTTATTCTTTTTTCCAGCGATGAGTCGGATAGTGCTTCCCCCAAATACGCTTGTCAGCGAGTAAGCGTATGATCATATCAGCATTCACGTTTATCTGACAGGAAAGGCGTGGATACGCAAAACGTGCCGCAAGCTGGTGGTGCCAGTGGCTTGGTGCTGGCTCACCTGCCTCGAACCACACACCACACGTCGCGCACAAGCCCCGTCCACCACAATTCGCACGTTGTGTCAGCACTGCATATGGCGATAGGCCATGGTCAAGCAATGCCTGGCGTAGGTTTGCCCCATGCAGAACAACTAAAATATCGCATGTATCATTGGTTAACACATGTACTTGATGGGTTGGTTTAGAATCACTCATTACGCTCTATTATAGCTCAATCAATGTGTTATAGTAGGTATGTGGCCACATACAGTTCAATCACCGGATTTTCGTGTAAGACCCAATAATTTCGCAGGTGTTCAAAGCCTGTAGCGTTATTTTGGTCGATTCGAGTTATATAGTCGCAGGAACAAGCATGCAACAGGGTTTGGTGAACGTTGATGTTCAAAATGAAGCAATGGGAATGCGGAACCGAATGACACACAATGTTGCAAGTGTAGAGGTTGATGAATTGGTGTTTTGTAGCATAATCAGTCATATGTGTATTGATACAACCACATGTGCTACCTTTGATGTAGCAGATCACTCGGTCATTTCTGATGCCTGTACGACATGTAGTCTCATCTTTGATGAATATCTCGTCAAGGCAGCAGATACACACGTGTCTTTGATAGCTACACAAGCACGCCGTTTGCCACAGTTTTAGAGACAGAGAACTACTTAAAACAGTGTTTATAAGCCTGTTATCAGCATTGCATGTGTTTATAAGTCTTCCGTCAGCGACATGCTATCGATATGTCATCCCTACGCCATGGAGACTCATCAACATATTTTCTATACTCATCTCAGAAGTAATCACAAATGTATGGAGGCACTTTGATGAGAACGCTACTTATACTACTAATGATCACGATTGCACTGGGGATGCTCCCCACCGCAACCACACACGCCCAGAATGATGAGCGCTGTTTTCCCGAAACCGGCTTTTGCATCAGTGGTCCCATTCGGGAGTACTGGGAAAGCAACGGCGGGCTGGCTGTCTTTGGCTACCCCACTGGCCCGGTCGAAACCATGACGATTGAGAACTGGACTGGTCCTGGCCAGTGGTTTGAGCGGGACCGATTGGAAGATCACTCAGCAGAAGGCATCGGTATACTTGCCGGACGCCTCGGTGCAGAACGTTTAGAACAGCTCGGACGATCCTGGTCACTCGGCGGAGAAACCGATCGTGGTGTGGACTGCCGCTTCTCTCCTGAGACGGGCTATAACATGTGTGGTGTCTTCCGCGCCTATTGGGAAAACAACGGTGGATTAGAGCGTTTTGGGTATCCTGTTACCGCAGAAATCACCGAATTTATCGATGGGAGAGACTACACTGTCCAATATTTCGAGCGCCGCCGCATGGAGTTTCATCCTGAGAATGCACCACCTTTCAACGTATTGCTGGGGCTGCTCGGCAACGAAGTCCGTGCAAACACACCGACAGGAACTCATTGTGCTACCGCCGTCATGTGGCAACTACGAGGGAACTATGCCGAGTACAATCGCACCAGCGCCCTGGGATGCCCACTTGCTGGTCAAGACTACGAAGATACTGCTGGCTCAACTGCCCGCTTTGAGCGTGGCCAGATGTACTGGGTGAATCTGCGCGGTGGCCAGTCCATCATCGTCGCCGTCTACTATGAGCCAAACAACAACCTCAGCTATCAGATATTTGAGGATACCTGGCGAGAGGGCGACCCAGAGACCGCTGATCTGACACCACCAGATGGCCTATTCGAACCACGCCGCGGCTTTGGCAAGGTATGGCGCGAGCAACCTGAGGTGCAGGATAAGATCGGCTGGGCGCTAGAGAACGAACAGGCGGTAACCATCAACTATCAGGTATTTGAGGGTGGGTCGTTAATGCACTTATGGAGAGACAATGTGGTCTGGATGTTCAAGGATGGTGCAGCACGCAATGAGCCCGTCCGTTAGAACTAATGCCCGCATGGATGTGTAGACCACTTCCATAAGCATCGTTTTCTGAGTCCGTCGCTCTTGTCGCCCGTCGCTTGAGCGACGGGCTACTCATTCCCACCAAAACCAAAACGCTCCTGTACTGCCTGGGGCTTCGTTGGATCAAACGCATAGCGCTCTGCCACCCGCCAGTAACGTGAGAACCGCTTGAGATCAAGGTGACCATCATAGTTAATCAAAGGCTCGACTGGAAGCGTCTGCACCCTGGCACTGCGACCAATGTCTTTGCAGATAGCCCGAAAGCGTGGGCCAGGGCTCTCGGTCGTGGCGATTGTCTGCGCGCCGTGTTCCTCTGCAAAAGCCACCACCTCAGCGGCCACATCACCACGCCGAATTACAACAGGTAATTCAAGCAGACACTCGTAGATAAAAACAATCCGCTTGAGGCTAATCTGCCACTGATCGAGGAGTGCATCATCCCAAACCCAGATCGCTGGTGCATCAGGATGTAGTTGCAGTGCCGGGCCTTCGGGATTCAGACAATCACCGTGCACCCAGACCACAGTGGATTGTTCATTCGACATTATGTATACTTTCTAGTCTGTCTTGTGTGGAAAGAGCTTCTGTGTCAATTCATCGTAGTTGCCCTCAAAATCGCAGCGGCCTGCAAGCGGGCAATCACGGCAATAAACTGCGTCGGTGTAGCGTTCGAGATTATCACGGTTAAAGAAATACGGTTTATGGCTCAAGGTGCTTGCCACCCACTGCCACGAAAGATTATTGCTCGCTGGATCACCATCAAGCAAGTGCTCAAGAAACCAACGCGCCCCAGCCTGCCACCGTACCCGTCGCCAATGCACCACATAGGCGGCGATCCACATACGCGCATGGTTATGCAGATAGCCGGTTTCGCGTAGTTCCTGGCTAAAAGCATCGATACATCTGAGCCCAGTGCTTCCCTCCCGGATGTCTTCGGGCAGTTCATTAGCGTAGGAGCGGGCTGAGTAGCCCGTTTTATACGGTTCACGGTCCTGCCAGATTCCATCACCCATCTGAGCATACAGACGCTGCCAGTAATCACGCCAGCCTAACTCATTGATAAATTTCTGGGTTTCACTCTTGTTGCGTGCTCGCCGCAACGCCGTATCGCGCACTTCCGCGAGGCCCAACACACCATACCGAATGTAAGCCGATAGTCGCGTCACAGCACCATTCATGAAGTTGCGCGATTTGGCATATTGCCCCGGCTGGATGGTTCGCAATTGCTTTTTGGCAGCCTTCCGCCCACCGATAGTTGTGCTGACATGGTCATCTACTTTGGTAGCAGCAGGGAATTGTTCACGTACATAAGCGATCAGTTCTTCACGGCTAGCAAAGTCACGCCGAAGATTACGTTGGTTGGTCATAATAATGTTTTACCAGACCTGAAAGGCTTTAGAAACCTTTCAGGTCTCGCTACTTATTGCTACGGCGTCTACGACAGGCATCACTGCAGTATTTGACCTCATCCCAGACTTTCGCCCATTTCTTACGCCATGTGAAGGGGCGTCCACACCAGACAAGTTTGACTTGGGAGATGTTCTTTTTTCACGCTGCGCATCATATCCTCTAGCCAAAAAACCAGCGATGTTGAGTGCATCGCTGGTCCCCACATCGATCTGTTACTACGCACGATTACGTTGCATGGATCTCGGCCATGGCAGGTTGTCTGCTATATATGGTTTTTTCTGGTTGGGCAAAAGCCGTTGCAGCCGTAAGCACCAGAAGGATCCAGACGATATCCGCCATGAACAGATGGACAAGCTGCATCCAGACTGGTGCTTGAAATATAATATTGAAAGCACCAATAGCAACTTGCAGTACAAACATTGCCGTGAGGGCATACGCAAATTTTTGGGTGCCAAGGTCGGGATATCGCGAACTACTAAAAAACGCCAGCACAATAAGATAGGCGCCTGTCAATATCGCAATAATGGGATGGAAGATGCGTAACCGCTCCAGAAAGTGCGCTGTGGGCGAAAAATCTTGTCGTAGTCCTTGCGCCAATGACTCAGGCGGGAAAAGAGTATTTCCCAGTGCTGCGATAGCGCCACTCGCACCAAGGAAGAGCGTTGCGGCAAATGCTATGCCATAGAGCCAGGTGATTGCACCACGGCCACGTAGCTGGACAGGCTGACCGCCCGAAGCCCACCAGGCGGTCAGACTCAGTGCTCCAAGCAAAATAAATGTGTTCATAAGATGAACCGCCATTGCGATTGCCCGTGCGATAGAGGAGTCGTCAGCAACCAATCCCAGCAATACTAATCCCGCACCGAGCAACGCCTCAATGATAATAAAAATTGTAGAGAGCATCGCACCAAAACGGACACGGTGTTTCTTGGGATAAGCCCGAAACGCCCATATAATCAGGCCAAATACCAGTAACATGGCGATACCGCTGGTCGCGCGATGGGTAAACTCAATCATCGTCTCAACCGAAGGTGCTCGAGGAATGACAACACCATTACAGGCGGGCCAGTGTCGACCACATCCGGCACCCGAACCAGTCGCACGGACAAACGCGCCCCACAGAATCACTGCGATATTATATGCAAGGACACCCCATGCAAATACTGCAAAGCGGTTTAATTTCATAGATCTGCCTTCCTAGTGCGTTAAGCAGGGGAAAACTTATTCGTTTTAGAGTATGTACATTATATCACAAAGTGACGAAGTACTTGTATGTCTGCTACAACATCGCAGTATTGTAGCATCATTCTGAGGTTGTTTTGTAGTACTCCAGCTTAGCCAGAAAGTGTTCAGACTGTCGCTGGATTGCTTCTCGTTCAGTCGAATCGATGCGACCAACACCCAGAATACTTGGTCCGAAACGAGGGTTGGCTCTGAGTTTCTTTTCATGGGTAATGAGAAAGTGCCAATAGAGAAAATTAAATGGACATGCCTCTTCGCCAACCCGTTGCTTGTGCTTGAAACGACATCCACCGCAGTAGTTGCTCATCTTGTTGATATAGTTTGCCGATGAGATGTACGGTTTGGTGGCAATTCGTCCACCATCGGCGTTGAGCCCCATCCCGATCACATTCGGTTGCATAACCCAATCGTAGGCATCGATATAGAAGGCCAGAAACCAGTCGTTGACTTGTTGCGGATTGATTCCCGCCAACATACAGAAGTTGCAGATAATCATCAAACGCTCAATGTGGTGATTGTAGCCCGTCTCAATCGCCCGCGACACCACGTGTTTGATGCAATTCATCTCCGTCTGGCCATCCCAGAACATTTGCGGCAGCGGGCGCGTGGCATTCCAGTCGTTGGCCTTATACAAATCAGGCATCTGTTGCCAGTATTGCCAGTAGATATATTCACGCCATCCCAGCACCTGCCGCACAAAACCCTCGACCGAGTTGATCGGTGCCTGGTCCTGTTCGTACGCTTCGACGGCTGCCTGCACCATCTCCAGTGGCTCCAGTAGTCCTATGTTGATATAAGGCGAAAGCACCGAATGAAAGAGTGTGGGGTGCCGAGTGCTCATTGCGTCTTCATACGGTCCAAAATCGTGTAATCGCTGTTCGATAAAGTCGGTCAGGGCCTGCTGGGCTTGCTCGTGGGTCACCGCAAGGTTGAAGTTTTCAAGAGTGCCGGTCGCGTGTTCATAGCTTGCGACCTGTTGTATAACTTCCTGTGTGATAGCATCGGATGAGTATGCAGGGATAGTTGGCTGCTCAATATGCTTTGGCAATGGCTCACGGTTATGTTTGTCGTAGTTCCACTCACCGCCAGCAGGCTTGTCCCCATCCATCAGCACATCGAAGTATCGCCGCATCGCCCGATAGAAGTTCTCCATCACATAGCGTTTGCCCGGCTTTGGTTCAGGATGTGGATCAAAGCGCCCAACCAGAAATTGAGTGTTGGGCAGGACATCGACCGGAAGGCCAAGCCCGTCGGCGAGACCCGCCTCTTGAAAGCGACGTGTGTGGTACTCACTCGCGGCCATGGTCATTATGCGGGTTGGTTGGTGCGTCTCGATGTGCTGACGCAGACCGACGAGGAAATCTGCCGCGTGCACGTAATCAACCTGGTAGCCTTGTTCGTGCAATGCTGCGGCATAGTGGCGCATGGCACTGAGCAGTAAAACGAGTTTCTTGCGGTGGTACGGCTGCTGGGCAATGCGCCCATCGCTCTCGATCAGCACTACTTGTATGTGCTTGATACCAACAGTTTTGGTGGCCTGCACCAGCGCCGGATGGTTGCGGAGGAGTTGGTCGCCCAAAATCCAGACCGAGACACATTGATCCTTCATTCAACGGCTCATTTCTAGGTGTTGCGGTAGTTATTGCGGTTGTGTCGAGGCATTGTACACCCAAGTCGGGTAGTGGTGTCAAATGCGGCAATGGTGAAACGTCACAGCGTAGTTATACGTATCTACAGTAGCACATAGTTTTTATGCAATATCGAAAGGTTGGGAGATGAGCAAGTCGAATTCTATGAATAGGTTTCCTTACGATGAGTTGCATAAACTTATTGATAGTGAGCGAAAGAAAAAGGAAGGCAAATTATGGACAATTATTTCCGTGATATTATTCATATTTTTCTCTGGCTGTTCAATATTATTGTTGTTTGTCTCATCAAATCCTCTTGAGAGAGCAGCGTTTGCATTTGGATTGGGGGCAATAATAATTGTTACACTAAAAGTATCTATGCTGTGGTTCGAAGACTTGAGTCGAGATATCGATAATCATCAATATATACATTTAGTCATGCAAGAGTTTATTGCGAAACCGGATATATTTACAAAACCAGAAATTGACAACTTAGATCGACAAGCTGATGTTAGTAAAGGTAGCGGACCAATGAGAATTTTGCTACCTGTATTAAGCATTCCCCTTTGAGTGTCTTCTATATCTAATGCTCTTATACCAGACCAAGCTGTGACTTTAATCATAACAGGTTTTGCACTAGCCTTAATACTTGTATTACTACGTGTACTTGATAGAACAAACACAGATGAAATCATCCAACACGCCATTTCAGAATATCGAAAGCAGCGGCACTATGCTCAGGCTGTCGAGCAAAGAACAGCAGAAGATGAAATTGCTTTACGCATTATTGTTGAGAATAAGCAAAAACACGCTCAAGCAAACGAGAAAAGAACTTCAGCAGAAGTATCACGATTGATTCGCGTACATGGCATACCTGTTCATCAACATCTTTCGCAGCAGTCTGTGGCAAACACCAATGGCGTTGGGTCTGATAACCAAGTCGCCCGCTGCTCAAGCAGTGGGCTATGAATACTTTACTCACTTCATTGCATTGTAAAGATGCTCTGAGCACGGGGTTTTGATCCCAGGCCCAGGTGCTGTTTCCCAGGGATCTGCGAGAGACTGCATAGGCTAGTGGCATGATGGGCCACATGTACCAATTATACCTACCTTATGTTCCACCAACCTTAATCTTCCGCCATCAGCTTCGATGTAGTCGTGCCCGTTACCCGCTGTAGTGACGGCCCATCGGCAGTGAGATTTCTATCAGGGTGGGTGTCAAACCAGACTCCCAGCCCAGGCGCTGTGTCCTAGGGACCCGCAAGGAGCGTGGGAGGTCGAAGAAATGGATGGGGGCGGATATCGTGGTATGTTGATAGTAGGGAACAGTAGGTGTTCCGTGGGCTCACATGATGTTCAAGGAGCAATGATCTGTTGCTGATATCGGCATTGTTTGAACAACCAGATGCTTTGTGGATAGTCTCGCGCTTGGTCGCTTGGTCTTGTCGCATGCGGCAGAGTACGCAAAGGCTTGAGTTCCACTTTTCACATCTCGAACGTGGGATTTGCATTCTACAAGGCGGTTGCGTTATAACACACTAGGTGCATTGTGTTTCCAATACAAAGCTTCAGTCTCACACAACAATTCCAAAGGACACAAGCATGCTCATCTTTCGCCGTATAGCAGCCTACAGCATCGATATTCTCATCCTGTTTAGCATTCTGGGGCCGCTAAGCCTGCTCATGGTCTGGCTGCTTGGGACACCACAGGAGGGTCTGGCAATCTGGCGCGCTGCTGTGCTGAGTTTCTCGTTGCCTGCGTGGAGTTACTTTATTCTCAGCCACCAGTCGCGGCGTGGTGCAACACCAGGAAAACGTCTACTCAATGTGTTTGTGTCAGACATTGCTGGTCAGCGGATCAGTCTCGGGCGAGCCTTTGCACGCACCGCGATCAAATTACTTCCCTGGGAGTTAACCCACATGGTCTTGGTGTTTGCTACCAACTCGCAGCAGTTCACTGTCCCTCAACAAACTCTGCTGATTATGGCCAATCTGTTGCTAGTAATCTATCTTGCCGTGGTGTTTCTCACTCGCGGGCGACGCAGCGTCCACGACTTTATTGCAGACACATTGGTAGGCATAAGATAAACTCCGCAAATAACCAAATCAAACAACTGATTATCAAGACTGACATTAAGGCCAGCAGCCACCATCCACACACCGTTTAATCAGCGGGCTATATGTATCTACCCGCTTAAACAGGTAGTTTCCGCATCATCAAGGTCCTATGACACACCTGTTGTTTATGGTCTTGGGTAGAGTATGCCCGCACCAGCGGGGCGGTCCTCCGAGCACGAGGCTTGAGCCCCGTGCTGTGATTCCAGGGCAGCTCTACAAATTAGGCAATACCTCGGTCCAGATCCCAAACAGTCCAATACCGACCAGCAACACCCCTGATAGCTGACCAAGCAACGTGTAGCGTTGCGAGAGCCACTGGGTGAAGCGGCGTTGGGCTGGCAAGGCAAGGAGTGGCAGCAACACCAGTGGCCAGCCAAACCCCAGCCCAAAGACAAAGAAGTAGATCAAACCATCCGCCAGCGAGGCGACACTTCCAGTCCCCAGCACAAACGCACTTACGATCAGTGGGCCAGTGCAGGGGAGGGTCATTGGACCGAGCAACAGGCCATAGACATAGGCCGTTGCAAAGGGGTTTTGGAGCACTGGAGCCTGAGCAGTTGCCAGCTTAGCAAACGGATTGAGCCCGATCAGCATGAGCACTCCCAGCAAAATCACGACACCATAGATGATTGGCAACACAATGGGAAGCAATGCGCCAAAGGACTGTTGCAACAGGAAGACTACTAGCCCCAGCAACGTCATCATGCTCAGGATGCCCCCCAGCACCAGTGCGCCCAGCCATCCGGTTGCCTTCGCCGCCCGCTCATTGTTGGCATTTCCCGCCAGAAAGGCGATCAGCCCCGGATAGAGGGGCAACATACACACATTGCCGAGAATGGCGCCGTTGCCCAGAATAAATGCTTCGATCAGTTGACTCATCGTTGTACAACTCAGCTTTCTTGAATGGCGTTAAGCTCTTCAACGATTACTTCAGGGGCTGTGATGCCGGTCATCAGGTCGGTGTTAGTGCCATCTGTGCGGATAATAAAACTGGGTGTCGCCGGTGGATTGGTGATGGTGCGGCCAAAAACATCGGTCAATGCCTGCAGCACTTCGGGCGTCATCACAGCGAAAGTCCACTCGAAACCGGCTTCGTCAGCATAGGCTGCCAGATCGGCATCAGAGATGTTCGTCTCGACGCTCAGTGCGATAAAGGCATACTGGTCGCTATCAAGCTGTGCGCGTGCCTGGCTGAGGTTGCCCAGTTGCTGGCGACAGTTCGAGCACCAGGTTGCCATCGGTTCGACATAGACAGTTTTGTCGGCAAAATCGGCCAGTGTGAAGGTCTCACCAGTGCGAGCATTGGTCAGCTCCAACTGCTGCCACTCCGGTCGATCTGCGGCGGCTTCGGCTGGCTCTTCGACAACTTCCTCAACGGTTTCCTCAGCGACTTCCTCATCTGGTTCTGCGGCGGCTTCTTCAGTATTCTCGGTAGTCGCTTCGTCTACGGTCTCAGCTTCGGGAGTGGCCTCGTCCTCCATCGCTTCATCATCCATGGCCTCGCCATCCATCGTCCCATCGCTATGTTCATCCAGCGCCTCATCGTCCATCGCTTCATCGGTGGCCTCGTCCATCGATTCGGCTTCGGCGGTCGGTTCATCGTCCATGGTCTCAGCAGTAGCCTCGTCCTCAGCTACAGATGGTGCGGATTCGCTCTCTGCAGGCGCCTGTGTAGCGGTATTACCACAGGCTGCAAGGGCAAGCAGAAAGAAACTCGTTAGGAACATACGAAATACAAGACGCAACATATAAAATCCTCTTGTGTTTCAAAACAGCATTATACAAGTGTTGATCTACTCCAGCGCTGAAGTATAGTGAGTAAATCTAACGCGTTTATTACGGAACTCTTAAGGCTCGGCGAACGCAACTCTGATCGTTTTGTGTTTATGAAAAGAGTGCTGTACAATGCGGAATATTGTTGCCATAAACGAAATGTCTGCTACACGATCTATGATCCATCAATCAACAACAGGTGGTCGGCAGCGCGCACGTGCTCTGGGGCTTGCTCCAGGTATTTTGCCGCCTGGCCCACTCAACGCGATTACCGATGTGCCTGGTGTGCAAGTTGGCCATGTGACACGGATCGAGGGGTCGCACATCCGCACCGGCGCGACGGCTATCGTACCACACCCACGCAATCCCTGTCGTGAGCGTGTGCCAGCGGGAATTGTGGTTGGTAACGGCTACGGCAAGCTGATGGGCACTACGCAGGTGCAGGAGCTTGGCGAACTTGAAACACCTATTGTACTCACCAACACGTTGGCAGTTCCCCGCGCCGCCGATGCCATTCTCGACTGGACGCTGGCCTATCCAGGGAATGAAGAAGTTGCTTCGATCAATCCAGTCGTTGGGGAAACCAATGATAGTTACCTCAACGACATTCGTGCACGGACACTGACCGCTGCTGACATTCGGGAAGCCATCGACTCTGCCCAGAGTGGCATGGTTGCTGAGGGCTCGGTTGGTGGTGGCACCGGAACCATCGCGTTTGGTTGGAAAGGTGGTATTGGCACCAGTTCGCGATTGCTGCCAACTTCACTTGGGGGCTATACTGTCGGAGTGCTGGTGCAGGCCAACTTTGGTGGTGTGCTGCAGATGGGCGGCGTCCCTGTTGGACAACTCTTAAGTCGGTATTATCTCAAACATGCCATCGATCAGGGAGACGCTGATGGCTCGATTATGATTATCGTGGCAACCGACGCCCCGGTGAGTGACCGCAATGTGACGCGTCTTGCACAACGGGCGTTGGCAGGTCTGGCACGTACAGGGGCGGCCATGTCGAATGGCTCTGGCGACTACGTGATTGCTTTTTCAACTGCTGAATCTGTGCGGCGGCGAGCAACAGCCCGTGACCAACTACTGACCATTAGTGAACTCCCTAACGAACACATGTCACCGCTCTTTCAGGCTGTGATCGAGGCGACCGAAGAGGCGATCTACAATGCCTTGTGCATGGCAACAACGGTAGAGGGCTATCAGGGACATGTGGGTGAAGCGTTACCGTTGGAACAGGTACATGGCTTATTGAAGAGTCATAACGTTGACAGCTAGAAGATCTTTTCGCGTGCAGAGCCCTGTATCTCGGACCAGTCCTGGGCTTTTTCGATAAACAACTTGACCATTGGAGAAGCAGTCTTGAAGGAACGTACGCCCAAACAGATGTCAAAGATTATTGGTGGATCGAAAGGGAGTGTATCTACGCTATCAAAATTGTTGTCACACAACATTTTGGAGAGCATGGTGCATCCTAAACCTTCACGCACCATCGTCAAGGCTGTTTGGTTATCTCTGACCACGTAATGGGTTTTGGGACGTGGGTACCCCTGACTCAGAAGCACTGGTTCGGCAATTTCACGCATACTCTTTGATATAACAAAGGACTCGTTACTAAGGTCGGTCATTTTGACAGATGTGTGTGCTGCCAGGGAATGCCCAGAGGGGATTCCAACCAGCAGTTCATCCTGTGTGATACGAACACTATCCGTACTTTTGTCAACCAGCGTTATGATGCCCACATCGACAATGCCTGATACAATCCAATCATGAACCTCCTCACCAGTTCCCTCAAGTACATGGACTCTCACACCCTGGACAATACTCTGAAACTCGTTGATGATGTCTACTAATAAACGTGCTGAGAGGAGGGGGAGACTTCCCAAACGCAGGATATCTTCCTTGTGACTCTGTGCAGCCTGTGCTTTCTGGTGCATGATACTCATCTGGTTCAGAATTTCTTGTGCGTGACTAAGCATATCTGCTCCTGCCGCTGTTGGTGTCACGCCATTACGCCCACGATGGAATAAGGTTACCCCTAATTCGGCCTCTAGCTTTGATAAGGCAGCACTGGCGGCGGGCTGTGTAATATGAATGGATACTGCCGCATCGGTGAAGTTGCCTTTTTCTACTAGTGCAATCAACAGCTGTAGTTGCGTGATGTTCATATAACTTCTTTTTATAGATCTATAAACAAAACGGTTTGATTTCATTGTAGACTATCCCTATACTGTAAGCAAGCTATCGAAGTACCGATCTGGTTACTACCCTGCATGTGAAACATAAACACGTTTAACGAACCTATCTGTATATCTCCTAGAAAGACATACTATTTATGACGGCCCCATTAATGCCATCATCTTACCGTGGAACGCTACGTGATCGGCTACGACTCTGGGGGAGGTCTCTCTCTCGCATTGTTGAGATTACAATAATGACGTTCATGGTAGTCGGTCCTATTCGGGTGATCCAATGGCACTTTCAGCACAAACGACAGCGTGGTGAAAAAGTCATCTTACGTAGTCCATATGCTCCTGCAGGCGCAGTGCCAGCGGATCAACTGGCGCAGATTGCCCCCCACATCAATGGGCCTGCACGCAAGAGCAAACTGATGAAACGGGAGAGTTACCCCAAACCAGAGTATCACTTCGCATTTCGACGGGTCCCGCTTTCGGGTAATGTCATCAATGGTCTGGGTGAGACCACCAAACGACAACCGACCCCGATCCTGTTCCATGTCACGGGCCAGGACTCGCAGGGGTGGGATACGTTAGATCAGTACTTGAGAATAAAAAACACTACATTGAGAGTCTTGCGTCTGATGGTACATATGCTGTGGATTGGGCGTGAGAGTACGGGACCAATCGCACCGATCCAACAACCCATTGCTGATCCAGCGGAGATGACGACCCAAGTTAAAGCCACGGCACGTGACTTAGGGGCTATTCTGGTGGGGGTTACCGAACTGAAACCAACACAGACCTTTGAAGGATCTGATGTCCCCTATCGCTACGCCATTTCCTGTGCAGTTCCAATGGATCGGGAGGAGATGTTGCTTGCCCCCTCAGCAGCGACGGCAGGTGCTATCTTTGATGCCTACACCGAAGCAGCTGTTGTTTCCACTGAGCTGGCGAAGCGGATTCGGGCATTAGGCTGGGGAGCAGTTTCAACGAGTACAGTCATGGACAAAGCCGAGATCGCGCATGTCCCCATTGCGATAGCTGCTGGACTAGGGCAATTAGGGAAACACGGGTCGATCATTACGAAGGAGTATGGATCGAATGTGCGTTTGGGCACGGTGCTGACGAATCTGCCCCTCGTGGTGGATGAACCGTTGGATATCGGGGTGGATGATTTCTGTGCGAATTGCCAGATTTGCACGACGAACTGCCCGCCACAGGCGATCTTCGACACGAAACAGATGGTGCGGGGTGAAGAAAAATGGTTTGTCAATTTTGATGCCTGTTTCCCCTATTTTGCATCCAATCATTCGTGTGCTATTTGTATCGAAGTGTGTCCCTGGAGCGAGGAAGGGCGTGGCGCGAGCATCTCCCAGAAGATGTTGGAAAAACGTCCGCAGCCCAGCACATAGTATGCCTTCTTAGAAGGTGACTGCTGCTAAGAAGCTCCCAATGAACCACTGGAGCAAGACTGATTGCCTTGCTCCAAAGCGCTTTGGGTTTCATATTCATCTTTGTCTGTTCAGATCAATCACCCGTGTGTTTCCGATGTGGTGGTAGATACGTTAAATGCTTATTCTTAACAGACACTAGGCCAGGCTAAGAAAAGATTTTTTCACTGTTACATTGTTGTCAGTTGATACTACTTACTTCTCCCATGGCAAGTCGGTTGCATTTGAGCAAGCTTTCCTGCAATTCATGGCCTTCCGACCGTAGCGGATCAATATGCTTGACTAACGCAGCACGCATTGCATACAGTTCATCGCGGTTGTATTTCTTCGATCCTTTGACCAGATTAATCTGCATAAGCTCTTCCTGCTGATTTTGCCGGGGATTGAACCAGCCATTCAGCTCTGAACATTGATGACAGACCCCATTTTTGTTGATAAGAGCACAGCGCTGGTCAAATATGTCGATCATTGTCTGACGGGCGTTCTGGAGCAGGTATTTGACAACTCCTTCGGTCTTGTCCAGAATCAATTCGATATCGGTGATAGAAAAATCATAGACATCTTTTAGTATCAAGGCGATTTGATTCTCTATTGGTAGATTTTTGGCGATACAGGTAAAGCAGGTGTCAATATGCTCCTTAATGGTGTATTTGCCCTCTGGTGATGTCTCTGCAACACTGACAATCGCCTCCGCAAGATGTTGATCGCTTAACACCAGATGTTTGGCCTGCTCTACGACATCGGGAGTCCAGCGTTTTTGCTTCTGCAGGTGATTGTATGCCAAATTGGTAGCGATCTGAAAGACCCAGGTCTTTAGCGATGAGTCGCCTCGGAAGAGATGGATTTTTTCGTATGCACGTACAAACGTATCCTGTGTGAGATCGTCTGCGTCATTGCGATTGGTCAGCAGACGATAGAGATAGGATTTAAGCTGGTCGCGAAAATCTAAAAAGAGTTGGTGAAAGGCATTGATGTCGCCATTCAGGGCGTCTTTTAAGGTTTGTTCTTCATTGATCATAACATGTCCTTGATGGATAACAATGAATTGGTTCGGCAACAACAGCAGCCATTGCCGAACCGTTGGTAATCATTATGGCACAAGCACGACTTTTCCGGTTGTTTGACGATCTTCCAATTGCTGATGTGCCTTTCGCACATCACTAAGAGCAAATGTATCTCCAGTTTGAATGTTGATCTGTCCCTCTGCGATGAAGCCGATCATAGCACCCAATGATGCCTGCCACAGATCGGTTTTATGCTGGACAAAATGGGCTAAATTGAAGCTGAGCAGGTTGTGGTTCTCGTCCACAAAATGTTCGGAATGCATCATGCCTTTTTGCCCACTTGCCGCACCATAGACGATCATAGTGCCACCAGGCTTGAGGCATGCAAAGCTCTGGGTGTACACATCGCCTCCGACCATTTCCAGGATGAAATCGACCTTCTCACCACCATTGGCTTCGAGCACCTTTGCTGGCCAATTTGCTTCAGAATAGTTGATAGCCGCATCTGCTCCCAATTTCTGTGCAAACGTAAGCTTTTCAGCGGAACTGCCGGTTGCAATAACTTTTGCACCAGCTAGTTTGGCTAATTGTACAAGCAATGATCCTACTCCGCCTGCAGCAGCATGGACCAGTACTGTCTGACTTGCAATATCTCTGGCGACCTGATGCAGGATCAGGTGCGCTGTGGAGCCCTGTACGAAAATAGCTGTAGCATCAGCAGGCGCAATATGTGTTGGTAAAGGCACACAATACTGTGCTGCAGCCGTGACATACTCCGAGTAGCCACCACCATGTGGGAGAATTGCCAGTACGCGCTGACCGAGCTGGAAGGATTGAGCAGGCACACCTTCACCGACAGCAACGATTGTGCCGACTGCTTCGGCACCTAACACATAGGGGAGCGGTGTGGGCATAAAGTAGGTGTTGCGTCTACGAAGCACATCCGAGAAATTGACTCCGGCAGCCTCGACTTCGATCAGAAGATCGCCAGCGCGTGGTTGTGGTGTATCGACTTCTACAACACGCAAAACATCTGCCGAACCGTATGCGTTTAGTTGTACTTGTTTCATTGTGGCACCAGTGTCCTTTCGTATCATTTTTGACTTCATATACTTTAGACAATCCAGCATGCCAAAACAGATGAAAATATGGGGGGATTTGTAATACAGAGACACACAGGAGCAGGAGGACGATGGGACGATAGGACGTTGGGGTAGTGGTTTGTAACCGCTGTACTGTGATGTTATCAACAGGCTTCAGATTCTAATGGTGGGAGAGTGCCAGCGCAAACAATAATGTTGCTACAAGTGTTATTATGGTCCGAATGTGGTTTCCAACTGTCCAGTTAGTAAGATAATCGGCCCACAGACTGGCACCGTCTGGGGTCGTTGGACTAACTGATGCTAACGCATTATTCTTTGGCACATGATACACCGCCGTTATCAATAAACTGCCGACAAGATACAGCAAACTGCCAACAAATGCATAGCTTGCCCCAGGATCGTCCCACTGCCCAAATGTGAAAAATAGTATCGGGACACAGGCCAGAGCGGTACCAAGGAATACTGTCAGAAAAGCCGGATTGATGATCGTGATGTTGATGGCTTGCATCATAGCCATGCCTTCGTGGGCTGGGCGCTGTGCAAGGGCGCGCATCACACCTGCTGAGAAGATGAAGAAGAGACCTGCCATCAGCCCTGAACCGATCGTCGCATATAATGTAAGCACAAAAAGCAGGTTGTCACCAGTTAGCATAAAAATCTCCTGTGACTTAGTAGGATAATCCTACGGTCTTGTATAAATACATTGTGTCAGTTACTTGCTTTAACATAAAGTCTGCTGTATCGGTACGAGAGATTTTAAGAGTGAGGATTGTATCAGTAAAGTCGAAGCCATGTCTGTAAGTGCCAGTGAAACCATTATCTGTCAAAGTACCGGATCGGACAATAATCCATTCCAATTGGCTCTGCTTGATCAATTGTTCTTGTGCTTCATGGTCTGCAAATGCATGTCGTAGGATGAGTGGCACAACGACATACTTCATATGCAAGGGCAACATATTCCGGCTATCAGCAAAACCAAGACTTGATTGGCAGATAAACCGACGTATCCCAGCTTGCTCCATTGCACGAATCACCATGCGGGTGCCGTTTGTCCGTACCATATCTTGGTTGGATGGGGGTGCACCCAGAGCTGACAGCACGACATCTTGACCGTACATCGCCTGTGTTACTGCCACGAAATCCATCACATCACCTTGAACAACATATAGATTAGCATGCGACCGATCGAGTTTTGTGGGGTTACGGATAAACGCTGTAACGGTGTGTCCCTGCTCAAGTGCCTGCCTGACTAATTCATTCCCGGTGCCACCTGTTGCGCCGAAAATAAGGAGTTTCATTGGTATCTCTTTCAGATATAGGAGTCTACTTGTTTGATATGAGTGGCCACTACTTTACACGGTGTCAATTGACGTGGTGTGAAGTATAGAGTATGCTTGACATCATGTCAAGTACTGAATCTGAAACGCGAACACGCATTCTTGCGAAGACTGTACAATTGATGGAAGAGCAACCTGGTCAGACTGTCCGTATGCAGGATATTGCTACAGCGGTTGGGGTATCACGACAGGCGGTCTATCTCCACTTTGGTTCACGGACGGAGTTACTGGTAGCAGCAACACGTTATGTAGACGAGGTGCGCGATCTGGATGGGCGGCTGCGTAAATGGAATGCCGCAGTGACGGGTATAGAACGTCTTGATGAATATATTGCATTCTGGGGACATTATATTCCTGAGGTATACGGCGTTGCTATGGCATTGCTCGCCGTTCGTGAGACTGACAAAGCTGCAGCTGCCGCCTGGCGTGACCGTATGGACGCCGTGCGGGATGGTTGTCACATTACGATCGAGGCACTCCAACGTGATGGGATGCTTGATCCCATATGGACCTGCGATAAGGCTATCGATCTGTTCTGGACGATGCTTGCGATCCGAAACTGGGAGCAAATTACTATCGAATGTAATTGGTCAACAGATCAGTATGTGAGCTGGATGCAGACAGTTGCACGACGCACCTTTGTGCGAGAAGCCTACTTGGAAGTAAAGCCGCAGGTTATGTGAGGTGCTGCATCATTGGAACTATCACGCAGGGGCTCATTCTTACGCTCTGAGCACCGCCCCGCTGGAGTGAATGCAACCTGCTTGAGCAATCGCTATTATCAGATTGATACTCGTGTGGGTGCTGTGCCCCACACCCCACCTCAGGGGCCTGCTCCTAAGAACTCCGCTGGCAGCGTTGCACCCGCCAGACCACCCGCAAAGAAGGCCCACCGTTCAACTATCCACTGAGCTTCTCTACGTACTGCCTGACAATCCCGACCCGGAACCTCGACGCCCCCTGCCTGCTTATATTATCCTGAGCATCCGCTCCGCTCATTCCTTGTACAATTAACCTTCCTTGCGAGTCACGCGGGACTAAAGCCCTGCGCTAACAGCACCGCCCCACTGGGGCGGAAATGGACTCACCAACCAACGACCCTTATCATTGTACGCCCTTAGCTACCAGGCAACATCCCATTCTAATTCTTGGCCGCTAACACACGGCTTTCAAGCCTTGCGCTGAGAACACCACCACGCGACGACAGCAGTAGGCAACTGCTTGAGGAAATGGCCCCACCAGCAGAGATTGCCCACTTGAGCGGCAGGCACAATCACACCTACCCCGCCGATCCTTGCGTAATATCCCAGCCCATGTGCTCCGACAGCGATTGCACCATCTCATCGATCTGCTCTGGCGGAACATTGGCAAACTTCGCTGCTTTTTCGGTATGTTCACGAGGTATCGGTTTGGTGGAATCGAGGTAGGGATAAGTTCCATTGAGCAATAAGGTGAATATAATACGACCAGAATGGAGGTGCCAACCTCCGATTTGTGATGCAGCGAGACCATCGTATCCTCGCTAGACCGCAATTGTGCCATGTGGGAGCGCAGATAATCCACGTTCTGAGTGTCGTGGGTGTTTTCAAACTCTAACAGATAGGTAGGAAACAGGTCGTGTGCCTCTGGAATGCGTTTGAGCGAATGCAAACACGACAGCTTTGCAAACTCACAATCATCCGCTGCCCAGAGTCGGTGTGCGAGTTCGATGGTCTTTGGTCGGGCAAAACGAGCCCAGTGCGTGTAGTGTCCGTCGTCGGGTGTAGGAAGCCTGCTTGTCGCAGAAACTCGATAGGATACGGACATCATCCTCGTCAAGGTGCTGAAATTTTTCAAAAGACGCAGCCAACTGATAATCACAGAAGTCGTCATCTCACAGCAATGCCTGTTCACAAAGATAGAGAAAATCCGCATATGAGAGCGTACCACACCACGACAGCGGCGCATCCCTACTGTTCGAAAGCCATACAATAAGGCTATTACGCTCCTCGTCGTGTGAAATAAAAAAAAGTAGGGAGTCTATAGATTCAGGACGTAGTCTGGTGACCAAGTGATGATCAAAGATCGGCCTGACCAAATCTTGATCACAGGCCAGCAGCGAGGTTATATGGCACCCTATCTTGAGTCAGTTGCGGCAGTGTCGCTGGTTGGTATCGGCACACGCACCACGAATGATGACGAAGCAAACTCTGAGACGGCTCGCATCCCTACTGTGTATCAGCAATTCTTCTCGCAGCGGGTGGGCGAAAGCATCCCCAAACGCAGCGATCCAACATCACTCTACGCGGTGTCTACCAACTACGAAAGCAACTATCAAGGAGCCTGCGATTTTGTGCTATGCCAGAAGGGTAGTACAACAATCCTCTCCGAGGGACTCACAGGCATTGCTGATTCTACTGGCCAATACATGGTGTTTGAAGCAAGCGGCGAGATGCCACAAACCGTCGTTGCTACCTGGCAGACGATCTGGGGCTATTTTGATGAGCGTATCTCGTATCGTAGATTGTACACTCTTGATTTTGAATGGTATGACCAGACCCAGTCGAATAAGGTCAAGATTTATATTGCGGTCGAACCAAGGTAGATAGCAACATAATTCCTTCACCAAAACAAGTCTCTGGTTAGTCTGGGGTGTGTTTGATCATGTTCGCCCAACTCTCTGGTAGAATAATAATATGGTCTCATAAATATTTTTATTAGATACAATGCTATCGAGTAGAAAGGTATGTATTATGCAGCTTAGTACCCGCAATCAACTTCCAGGGACGATCAAAGACATCAAGACCGATAGTGTCATGGCACAGGTCGTGGTCGAACTCGATCAGGGAGGCGAGATGGTCTCAGTGATTACCGCCGACTCAGCCCAGCGATTAAATCTCACCGTTGGCAAAAAAGTCATGGTCATGGTGAAAGCTACCGATGTGTCTGTTGCCTCAGAGTAGCATTGAACATTCACTAGGGTATGACATTGGAGGGTAAATGGTCTGGTGATCGATATCGATGATAGTATTCAGTATCCAAAGACACTATTGACAGCATATACTAACAATGCTAAAGTTACTGTGTGCTTTCTATCCATAAACGAAAGGACCACGTCATGCGTGTTATTGGAGTCGGACTGGGTCGCACAGGAACCACCTCTATTCAAAGAGCACTTGAACACCTGGGGTATCACGCTTACAACTTCGAGGCGGTCATACAGCACCAGCACTTTGACGCCTGGTATGACCTGGTGCAAGGGCAAACTCCAGACTGGGAAACCATCTTTGCAGGGTATGATGCGAGTATAAGTTGGCCAGCCTGCTTCTTTTACCGAGAACTTCACGCTGCTTATCCCGACGCCAGATTTATTCGGACGACCCGCGCCCCTGAGCGATGGGCAGCAAGTGTCAAGCGAGTTTTTCCACACATGGCAAAACTACAGGCGTTCCGCTTTATCCCACGCGTACAAGCCATGGTCAACCTAATGAACACCATGATGATTCCAAAGTTTGGTAGTTTCGACCCGCATACGGCTCACCTCATCAACTTCATTGAAGAACACAATCGTGCAGTGCAAGCTTACTTTCCCCCTGAACAACTCCTTATTTATGAGGTTAAAGATGGTTGGGAAGCACTCTGCGCGTTTCTCGGTCATCAGGTTCCCTCAACTGATTTCCCATATGAGAATCAAGGTGATGGTTTTGTGAAGCAGATGCTGGAACGCTTTACACGCAGTGATGCATCTCGGGCATAACTGATCATATGGACGAGCAATACGATTGTAGCCACAACCATGAGTGGCATTCTGGCATTTGATAGCAGTACACCAATGATCTGCAAGACGACCTGATTGGTGTACTACCACCAAGACTGTTACGTCTAAACATCACAGCGCTATTGCAATTGTTCCATCTGGTCAAGGAGTTCACCAAAGGTATTCATTGCGGCTTGAATAGGCTCAGGTGTTGTCATATCGACTCCGGCATCACGAAGCAAATCAATGGAAGACTTAGACGAACCACTCTGTAAGAACGTCAGGTAGCGTTCGACGGCTGGTTGCCCCTCATTGATAATCTGCTTGCTTAATGCCAATGCTGCCGATAGACCAGTCGCATACTGATACACATAGAAATTGTAGTAGAAATGTGGTATACGCGCCCATTCCAGTGCAATCTCATCGTCCAGGACAACTTCTGCACCGTGATAGCGTCCCACCAGATCGTAATAACGTTTGCTCAACACATCGGCAGTGAGTGGCTCGCCTGCCTCAACACGTGTGTGCATATCTAATTCAAACTCGGCGAACATCGTCTGACGAAAGATGGTCGTGCGAATGTCTTCGAGTTGTTGCACAATCAGCCGTTTACGGAGCGCCTCATCGTCGCGATTGTTGATGAGATAGTGAACTAACAACGACTCGTTTAACGTGGAGGCGACTTCGGCTACAAAGATCGTGTAATTCCCGTACACAAAAGGCTGAGTACGCCAGGTAAAGTATGAGTGCATCGAATGACCCAACTCGTGGGCCAGGGTAAACATATCCGTGAGTCGATCTTGATAATTCATCAGAATGAACGGCGCAGTCGTGTACGAACCACCGCTATACGCACCACTTCGTTTCCCAACATTCTCATAGACATCGATCCAGCGGTTCGTAAACGAACGTTGCAACGCTTCTGCATAATCTGGCCCAAGCGGTGCCAATGCGTTCTTGATGATTTCCGTTGCTTCAGAATACGGTGTCAGGACTTCGGCTTCAGCAATGTTTGGCACATAGAGATCATACATCCGCAGTTCATCCAACCCCATAAGTCGCTTGCGTAATGCCATATAGCGATGGAGCAGCGGGAGATTGTTGTGAATAGTTGCAATGAGGTTATGGTAAACATCAACCGGAATGTCATGCGGTTTTAGGGCAGCTTCCAACGCAGATTGATAATTTCGCACACGTGCATTGATAGCATGACTGCGTACTTCTGCGGCAAGTATCGTTCCAAGCGTGCTCTGGACACCACCAACTGTTTGATACATTCCTTTGAAAGCATCGTGTCGGACTCGCCGATCTTTACTCTCCATTAAACGACCATACCGTGCGTGTGAGAGTTCAAGTAGGTGCCCTGCTTCGTCGTGGATCGAGGGAAAACGTAGATCCGCATTGGTCAACACATCATAAATCTCATTTGGTGCACGCGTAATGTCGCTAAACTCAGCCAGAATACCTTCAACTTCAGCAGAACGAATGTGTTCGCGCTTTTGCAAGAGTTGTTGCAGCGCATAATCATATCTGTGCAAGGCGTCTTCCTCTTGCAACCACTGTGTAATTGTAGCACCAGGTATGGTTAGAATTTCCGGCTCAACAAATGAGAGTGCCGTACTCGCTCGTGCCACCACTGAACCAGCACGCTCTTCTAGCGCCTGCCCCGCAGGATCAGAACTATCTGAATCCTTTCGGTGACTTGCATAACGGTAGATCTCGTATAACTGGATAAAAACATCATCCTGAAGTTGTAGCATGTGTAGTAAGGATTGAGCACTCTGCGAGAGTGTACCCTGTAACGCAGCTATTTCAGGAAGCTGTTGTTCAAGTTGTACCACAGCCTCTTCCCACGCCGCATCGCTGGCATAGATAAGGGTCAAATTCCATGTGTGCTCCACAGGAATCTCATCACGACGGGGTACGCGGTGAGTATCAATTGTCATGAAAATCCTCCAAACATCATTGATGTGATTTTGAATATGGTGTACCAGCAATGCCTAACAGATGACGTGAGCAACACACCATCGCGCATCTTGAGAGACACAAAGTAGCACTCCTTCTACAATATCGATTGTACCACATTCAATTATGCTCATGGTGATGTATTAATCGGAATGACTATGTATCGCTCACGAATTTCACCCATTACTCATCTTGACACATTGCGGTGTATACATGCATCCCTCTTCTCAGGCTACACGTACACTCTAACAGCGAGAAAAAATATTGCATTAACATTGGTTATAAGTTCTAAACGTATATACTATGGTTTTGGGGGGTAGTGATAATGAGTACCGAAACAGATGCACGACGAACGTTTGTTGAATCTATTATGAACCGTCTACGCCAACACTACGCCGAACGTACACCCCTTCCCAATAAAGAAGATGAAACATTATCGCTTCAAATGTTACAGCGGTTATATCGTTATGTTATGAGTGAAGGATATGGCGAATAGCTTGTAACGCATAGTTTTTATAAGATTGTCGACACATTCGATGCGGCTCAGACTTGCTCTGATTGTGCCGCATCTTTATTTACCTCAGGGTCGTGTCAGTTAGTCTGTCGTATGGTTTTTTCTAATTACCCTCTCTATTTTCCTATGCTTCTCCTGCCATACTCTCACAGTTCATATGCTGTTGTACTTCTTGTGCAATATCGATGTAATTGGTGGCTGTGAGATCAGTTGTGTCGATGGATAGTACTGGGCCATCCAAACCAAGTGGTATTGCTTCTCCTATGAGCATATCTGGCGTCAGAGTTGCCATCTCCTCGTGATCACTATGGCCGGGGTGTCGTTCAGCTGTTTGGCTACGATGACGGAGCCGTTCAAATAGTACAGGCATATCAGTATGGCAAACGATCTGCAGTGCGTTGTATGGGTACAACTGTTGCAGTTTCATAAATTGTGGTGTGTCGAATGTTGCGCTGAAATTGCTCTCAACCATGAAATGACAACGTGTTTGCAGCAATACCTCCAAGAAATAATACAGCAGACGATAACTAGTGATACCGGTTTGCTTTGACCATGCACGGTCACTCCATCCCAGCGAGTCGAAGATAGTTTCTTTAATTGCATCTCGATGAATGACTGGTACATGCAATATTTGAGCAACGTGTTTACTCAGTGTTGTTTTCCCAGTTCCCGGACTGCCTGATATAATGATGACCGTTGGAATAGTCTCTTTTCCTGTTGTAGTTATGTTATCTTTTTTTACAACACTCGAACGCTGGAGAGCAGCATATTTGCCCCAGCTCTCTGCTTGAAAAACCAGCGCACCGCTGTACCCACCCAGCAACGGCGTCAAACGTACAGTATTACTACGTGGAAACACCTTGTGGATCAGGGAATAATCATCCGACTCCAAGCCGATTGGCAGTATGGTGATGGTTGGCTTGGCGCGCGGGCGTCGCAACACACGCAGACTCATCAACATCAAAACCACACCAACCACCAGAAATACGCCGATGTATAGAATCAACACACTACGCGAGATCTGTATGGTGATGATATCTGTATTGTCAATAGTAAATAATAATCCCATAACCAGCACTAGCATAACCAGATACAAAATGACACCTATGGTAACCGCAAAACACACGCGTAACAGCTTTTGTTTAGGAACACGCATCAGCAAATGTTGTCCATGGAGTGTAGCCTTACCAATCACTGCACACCACACTTTCTACTACTCTTCGATATTTCATCACAACCCTGAGCTTATATCTCTGCCATTGACCAACAGCATCTGTAAATCGCCCACATCTTTTAGTCTTCAACGAACCTTATTTACACAATAGAAGGACTTATGCTACCTACAGTGCATCCTAAAACAGATCTGGAAAGAACGGGCCAATTACACAATTTATGGGTCAAATTACATATCTTTATTATACGTATATCGACACAAGGAGTTTCGCTTTGAATAAAATAAGCTTATTTGTTCTTATTCATATACAAGTAAACATATCTACCACTCTCCACGACGTTTACTACAGTAGCCATCGACTACCGCATCTGCTCATCGTTACAGGTAGGCAGAACGACTGTATTTTCTACATTCAACACAATGGTGCAGCAAGCAAACCTGATGAACCGAGATCTACTGGAATTCATTTTATGCTAACATCTGAAGAGCATGATGTTATCGTCCAAAAGCACCATCCAAATGTTTTCTATCAAACGCATCTTCAATAGACCTTTCGGTCATATCAGATCGAAAAGTTTACTGTAACAGGTAGGCAAACAGAAGACTCATTTTGTCAATCCACTGCTGTTTCTGAGCATTATGTTACCTTGGACTAATGAGCCCCAGCTCCTTCGATACTAGCAGCTTATGTGCTCCACACATTATTGTGATGAGCAATGATGTATTTCAATCCTTGATACATAGGCAAACCATCAGTACAATCTCGTTTTGACATCTTGATTTATTACTTACTATACACAACCCGTGTGGCAACTACGGTCACATGGGCAGTAGCTATTTTGTATATTGTTGAAACTGAATGAAGTAACTTGTTTGAACAGGATAGGTATACACAGCATTAACCTGATGATATGCGAAACGCGCTGTATTTCTGGCATCACGGTGGTGTGCAACATGCGTGTCCCCCAGAATGGTATCAGATGGCATGTGACGTGGTGAAACGGGTTACTCATCTCCATTCCGCGCAGCAGTACGACTTGACGCTGTGGTTGTATGGCTCCAGTTTGGCCCAGAGCGAGCACGTTTTCGTCTCACGCCAGCCTGTACACTGGTGCAAGCTGCGGCTGATCCAGCGCGATAGGCAGACACCTGACATCACCGTTGTTCCTACTTTATCACAACCCATTTATCAGTAGCATTGTTGACAGGATATACGATGGCTGCCCCAATGAACCATCAAGATCTCTAAACGCAGCGGGAAGTGTATTTCGTAGCTATTATTTTGAAACTGTGGAACAGGGGCATCTAAGCTCAAGCAGACTTGTGGATGAAATCGATGCTGGTCGTCTATTTTATGCTCATTAGGGATGGAATAGTGGTGGAAGTCATCTAGTGGTTGTCCGTGGATATGACTGTTGCTTAGTCATCATTAGTGGCGCAGATTAAAGCTATGGCTCGACGGGCATTAGCAGTAGGTCGGCTTCATCCTGCATGAAGATACAATACTCCGGGTTTTTCTTACGCCCAGCTACTGATCACCAACCGAGACCAACCATGATGCCACGCGAAATCGAAATTCTGCACCTGCTGGCGAACGGGGCCACCAATCGCGAGATTGCGCTCAAGTTAGTCGTGAGTGAAGGTACAGTCAAGAATCATATTTCCAATATTTTGTAGAGGCTGGATTTACGCGACCGTACCCAAGCAGCCGTTTATGCAGTACGAGTGGTAGTGCATGAGCAAGGGTGAAAAATGTTGTCTCTTCCATTTAAGTCACCAAATGTGGTTCGCATAGAAAAGCCCCCGCGCAGAAGTTGCAAGGGGGCGCACAATCGCAGGCTGATTTTAGATGCAATTTAAACCGTAAAGAGAGATGTCGAGTTGTCTCTTCGCATGTCCGTGCCAAACACTTCCATGAGGCTGCTGTGCAAATTACTTTGGGTGGTAATATCACCCAGATCAGCGCCAAGATGCACCAGCGTTTGTGCAACCTCGGCGCTAATGCCGCTCAGCATAACCTGAGCGCCAAGCAACCGTGCGGCCTGTGCAGTTCGTACCAACGCACTGGCAACCTGGGTGTCAATGGTTCGTACACCAGTAATATCGAGGATGGCAATGTCTGCTTGATATTGTCCAATACCATCAAGCAGTGTTTCCATAACCTGTAGGGCACGTTCAGGATCAATCGTGCCGATCAACGGCATAATGATAACACCATCAGCAAGTGGGATGAGCGGTGTGGAGAGTTCAGAAAGTGCGTCACGTTGTGCGTTAATAATGTGTTGTTGCAGGCTGACACGATCTACTTCAGCCATTTTTAGCGCTGTGATGTCCTGGACTGTGCCAAGATACTCAATCACCTGTCCATCAGCATCACGGGTAAATACCACTGTACGATCCATGAGCCAGATCCATTCGCCATCTGAACGACGCATACGATATTCATATTCAAAAATCTGCCCATCTTCCAGCTGCATAATTTGTGTTTGCCATGTTGGGATCTGGGCCAGATCGTCGGCATGGAGCAAATTGGCAAGAAGAGCATCACCAAATGCCTGCAAGTCTGCGAGTGTATAGCCCATCATCGCTGTAAGATCACTATTTGCCCAAACATTCGTTTGCTTAACAATATTGTAAACATAGACATGTGAGGCAACACTGTTCAGCAATCGTTCTGACAACTTATTCTGAGTAATATCCTGAACGGTGTCAACCACACCAATGGTTTCACCATGCCTACCCTGCAACGGGGCTTTATTCGTTTCCAACCAAAGTTGTGTGCCGTTAGTATCAGTCAATGATGTAATACGATTGTACGTAGGCATGTTCTGTTCTAGTGTTTCATGATCATCAGCCTGGTAAGCAATGGCTTCAGTGGGCAGATCGTTGCCTGTTTTGCCAAGTACCTCAATCGTTGTGTTATAACCTACGGCAGTGGCGAAAGCTTGATTACATCCGATGATGGTCGAATGGCGATCCTTCCAAAATAGCGAGAAAGGGAGTGTGTCGATGACTGACTGGAACAGTTGTAGATCATATTGTAAGGCAGTATTTGCATGTTCCAGGTTGATTATGCGTTGACGTAACGCAGCAATTTCTTGTTCAGCAGAAGCATTGTTCATTGAATCGTTTGTCATAGTACTTTCACTGATTGCAGTAGAGACTTTCACCTGATTGATATGCTGTACTGTAAGATAGTGGACTCTTTTGCAACACATCACGAATAGATATATTAAACTGCTGCAAATCGTAGCACAGGTAGACTCTGTGCGAACTATTATTGTGAATCAATTTGTCATCAATTCTTCCACAGACACATGGTTGCGTACAGGTGTCGTGCAAAGTTTTTAGACCAGAAATAAAACTATTTTGTGGAGAAATATGTTAGAATCATTAATACAACAACTACATCTTATAAAACTTCGAAGGGGGTACAAGCCTATGAGTTTGGCTAATTCTACACCACCAGTTGTATCTGGCGCATTACCATTTGTCGGACATGTACGGCAATTCCAACGTGAACGAAAGAAGCTTTTGTGGCGCGGGTATCGTGAACATGGGGATGTATTCGCGATCAAGCTTGGACCGACATATGTGGCTGTTGTCAACGGTGCTACCTACAACCGAACGTTTTACAGTGAAACAGACAACGCATTGAATCTCCGTGAGGCCTATACATTTCTTGAAGCTGCACTTGGTAGTGTTACTCTTACTGCTCGTAAAGAAGACTACTACAACCAGCGCCCGGTTCTTCAAGAGATCTTCCGCCGTGAGCATATGCATTTCTATATTCATGCAATGAACATAGAAGTACAACGCTGGCTTGAATCTCTGGGTGATGCCGGGACGACCAATCTCACGGACGATATGCTGCATTTGACACAGGCAGTTGCTGGTCATGCATTAATCGGTGCTACCTTTCGTGAAGAACTTGGTAAGACATTTTGGGAAGATTATAGAGCAATCGCCAATTCATTGGATTTTGTATTACCAACACATCTGCCATTGCCCAAGTTTATCCGACGCGATCGCGCGAAACAACGATTACGAGAGGCCATGTTGCCAGTGATTCAAAAGCGTCGCCAGCGCCCGGATCAGTATGATGATCTCATCAAGAGTCTGCTTACTACACCGCTTAAAGATGGGAATTATCTTGATGATTATACAATTGTATTATTTTTTATTGGGCTTTTATTTGCAGGGCACGAGACAACTGCTGGTCAGGCCGGATGGACGATCATTCTCTTGTTACAACATCCTGAGTATCTTGCGCGTGTGCAAAGTGAAATTGATCATCAAGTTCACACTGAAGTGCCTATCGATGGCGCGCTACTTAGTCGTCTCAAATCTATCTACTGGGCTATCGACGAGACAACGCGACTACGTCCTTCTGCCAACATGCAGATGCGTGTAGTAGAACAACCATTGACGCTCGGTTCCTACACGATACCATCTGGCTGGAGGGTCATGGTCAATGCAGATATTTCGCATCATCTACCAGACGTATTCACCAATCCTGAGCAATTTGATCCTCTGCGTTTTGCACCAGAACGTAATGAAGGGAAGAATACATTCAGTATGGTAGGTTTTGGTGGAGGGATTCACAAATGTACCGGTATGAATTTTGCAAAAAATGAGATGGCGATTATTATCACCCGATTGTTTCAGCAATTTGACGTTGAGCTTGTGACACAGGCGCCACAGGTTGTTGTCGGAAAAGGGGCAAGTCACCCTTCAGAAACATGGATTCGCTATCGTCGGAAATCGGAGCGAGTACGAGATATCGAAACGCATGCTGAAAGTCCAGACATAGCCGGGTGTCCACACGCAGTTCAACATACGTAATCGACTTCATTGTAAAACACACATTGATCAGCACAGTACTCGTAAATGCTTGCAACTGATTAAGCGCCACAATCATTTACGAGTATATTATTAGTCGAAAATCCATACCGAGCAATTAAGTGTAGCTTTTTTGCCATTATTTAGCACGATGCTGCTGCGTACCAGATCGCTGCGAAATCGTGCATGGAGCTGAATACAAAATGACATGATCGTTCAACGATCATGTCATGATTAATGATTGTTTCTTGTCCAATCGTTTCTATTGATCAAAAGCGTACAATACGAGGATGGTCTGTAACTATCAAAGCGAATTGTCGATAAGCCTGTATACGAGACCATCACAGGTGCAGCCTAAACCTGCGCCTGCAGCGTAACTGGTTTCCACCTGATCTAAATCGTAACTTCGTTCCTGCCCCATGATCTCCTTCACATACACTTTACTGATCACTTTCAGACGATAAATCACTTGCATCGCCTGCATCTTGTATACCAGATATGGTAATGGTTCTCATGATAGTTGTCATTCGCTCTTTTCATGTGGTCGAATGCTATCGCTTTGAGGAAGCATATAATGGTATCCTGATACTATCTTTTTCTTCGTATCCTATGACAGATGGGGGATATCTCTTTCTGTATGCATGTTTGTAGTTACAGTGATGTAGCAACCACTGGCAAAGGAGGCAGCTATGCATGATATTATTGTTATCGGCGGAGGACCCGCTGGGCTAGCTGCGGCTGTCTATGCTCTGGATAAACAACTTGACGTAATGTTGATTTGCAGTCATCTGGGCGGGAAGACAGGATATACACAGCAGATACAAGGTCATGAGAATCCTCCGGCGATTCTAGGTGTAGAGCAAGCCCACCACTTAAGACAACGAATAGAAGCCGTTCCTGAGCGCCTTGTCTCTGATGTGGTGGTGGGAGTATTTACGCATGAATCAGCCTTCCATATCCTTGGAGAACACAGGACATGGCATGCTCGTGCGGTTATTATTGCAACCAGTGCACAACCCACCATGCTTGGTATACCCAACGAGCGCCAACTGGTTGGACATGGCCTTGGGTATTCAATCCCCACCCATGCACAAGCTATGAAAGGTCGTCATGTAGGAGTCGTTGGTGCCAAAGCACGTGCACTACGAGGTACCGCTGAATTGACACAGTATGCGGAACGCATAGCGCTGATTGCCCCCCATACAGGCCATCTCAATAGCTTACTTGGGCAACGGCTGTGCACACATCCCAAGGTAGATCTGTTCGAAGGATATAAGGTACGCAATGTGGAGGCGGTTGATGGTCAAGTACAAACCATGGTGGTGTCCCAGCGCGACGTTGTCCAACGCATTCCTGTGTCAGCCGTGTTTGTCGATATGGGGTTGATTCCTAATACGCAGATGGTACGACAGACGGTGCAGGTGGATCGGGATGGATTTGTAGTCATAGACTACCGCAACCAAACCTCTGTCCCTGGTATTTTTGCCGCTGGTGATGTTACCAATGTTCCTGTTGAGCAAATTTTGATGGCGATTGGTGAGGGCAGTCGTGCGGCTATGTATGCCTACGATTACATCCTGGCACGGCGACTGGAGATGCGGTCATCAGCGTTCATTTATCAGTAACTGTCGCGTATTCAATGTTGTAAACATAGTGGTCTTTTCAACAAGCAAGCCAGGTTGTGCGGAGGTGTTTTGCCTCCGCACGTTTGTATGTGAAGCTGTATTCTAGACATCTGCAAATGTTCCAACCTGTTCAATATACTCCAACGATTGATGTCGGAAATAGGTATTATACAATTCAGCATAGTGGCCGTTCTGCGTCAGTAGCTGATCGTGAGTACCTTCCTCAATAATAGTTCCCGCACGCATCACAATGATACGGTCGGCTTCCTGCACCGTAGATAAGCGGTGCGCGATGCTGATACTGGTGCGCTTATGCATCACCACGTCTAATCCCTCCTGAATCTGCGCCTCAGTAAAAGGATCGACACTGGCGGTGGCTTCGTCAAGAATAAAGATGGCCGGGTCCTGCAGCAGGACGCGTGCAAGAGCTACCAGTTGTCGTTGGCCCAGCGAAAGCCGTGAGCCGCGTTCACCAACTTCTGTTTGCAGACCATCGGGAAGATCTTCAATCCACTCGCTACCAAGATGCAGGGCTGCCTGCATCACTGCATCATCACTGGATTCAGGCTTTCCGTACCGAATATTATCTGCCACGGTGCCGGTGAACAGGAAAGGGACCTGTGGCACCAGGCCAAGGTACTGTCGATATTGAGCAAGATCAAGCGTGCGGATATCGCGCCCATCGATGCACAACTGTCCGCCCTGAAATTCATAGAAACGATTGATGAGGCGTATCACGCTTGATTTTCCGGCGCCCGTGTGTCCGACAATTGCCAACCGTTGACCTGCTGGAATGTCGAGTGAGAATTGATGAAGGATGGGTTCGTCGGGACGATAACTAAAATCGACGCGATCAAAAGTAATCTGCCCATGCACATGATCGATAGCTTCCTCCGCCGTTTGTACTACCTTTGGCTCAGCGTCAATGAGCGCAAAGACACGTTCGCTAGATGCCAGACCCTGCTGGAACTGGCTCCAGAAGGATGCGATACTTGTAAGTGGGAAGTAGAAAATATTCAAACTCTGGATGAACAGATACCAATCTCCGGCAGAAATGCTCCCCTCTAATGCACGCACACCACCAAAATAGACGACAATGGCAACACCAATACCAGCCAGTATATCAAGCACTGGAAAGATGGTATTAAAGGTGATGCCCTGTCGTAAACGCACTCGATATGCCAGTTGGTTGGTCTCGATAAAGTCAGCATATACCGCCGCTTCCTGGCGAAAACTCTTGGCTACCGAGATGCCACTCACTGTCTCCTGGATGGTCGAGTTTACCTTGGCGATAGCACGTTGTGCGCGACGCGAAGTCCAGCGTGCTATCCAGCGAAAACTGAGTGCTGCAATAAAGATCAACGGTGTCGTGGCTATCGTCAGCAGTGCCAGTGTTACATTGATGGTAAACAGTACCCCAATGATGATAACCACCAGCAGCAGTTGGCTCATCAAATTGATCGTGAGGGTCACGACATTGGAAAATTCCTGGGTATCCGATGTCACCCGACTCACAATCTTCCCGGATGCGTACTGGTCATAAAAAGACAGATCCTGTTGCATAACGGCTGAAAAAGCATCTCTACGTAACGTAAGAACTACATCACCAACAGCACGGGCTGAAAAGAGCTGGCGGATATAGTTAAAAAACCAACCGATCGACCCCAATACTGCAATACCGCCTGCAAGGGCCAGCACCAACTGCACTGTTGGATTTCCATCCAGGAGATCGATACCATGTGAGACAGCAATCGGAACGATCGTCTGTGCAAGAGAAAACAACACGACCATCGCTACGACAAGCAGCACAGTCTTGAGGTGTGGGCGGAAATACCCCGCAATGCGGCGTACCAAGTCACCGTCGCTATAATTCCGATCATATTCTTCGGCTTCCAGCCCATCGAATATAAAACCCATGATTCCTCCAAAGGGATGCACACAAACTATGTTGAGACAGGGAGATTTCCGTCTGTGTGTGATACGTCCTGGTTTCGTTTGTAGCGAGCAAAAATACGTCGATAGGCGTCACTTGTTTTCATCAATTCGTCGTGTGTGCCGTGTGCGACCAGTTCGCCTTGCCGCAATACCAGAATGCGGTCGGCCCAACGGATCTGTGAGATACGATGGGTAATCAACAAGGTTGTGCGATCTTTCAGGATACGACGCATCGCCCGCTGAATCTGATCTTCGGTGGCGCTATCAATTGCGCTCGTCGAGTCGTCGAGTACCAGAATGCTGGGGTCGGTGAGAAATGCCCGCGCAATAGCAATCCGTTGGCGCTGTCCACCTGACAGTGTGACGCCACGTTCCCCAACGACCGTATCATAGCCATCGGGAAACTGCATAATGAATTCGTGAGCCTGTGCTTCATGTGCAGCTTGCTCAATCTGTTCACGGGTGGCAGTACTTGATGCGCCAAAGGCGATATTCTCAGCAATGGTACGTGAAAAGAGAAAAATATCCTGTTCAATCGTTGAAATCTGCGAACGTAATGAGTCAAGACTCCACTCACGTACGTCGATGTCATCGATCAAGACACGACCGCTGCTGACATCGTAGGTGCGATTTACCAGTCGTGTCATGGTCGTTTTACCCGCACCTGTCTGACCTACAATAGCGATCGTCTCACCCGGTTTGGCGTGGAAATCAATCTGTTTAAGGATAGGTGTGCCATCATATCCGAAAGTTACATCTTCAAAGCATAGCTCTCCAGTCATTTTGCGTGCCATTCCTCCGGCATTTTCGTCGAGTTCTGTCTCGGTTTTGATCAACGAGAGGATGCGTTCTGCACCAGCAATACCCAACTGAATCAGTGAGAAACTGAAGAGCGAGATAAAGGTGGGAAAGCTCAAGAGGCCCCATAATCCCATATAGGCAACAATATCGCCAATCGAGATGGTCCCATTGAGATAGAGCATCAGCACATGCCCAAATGCCAGACCAAGCGCAATACCATATAGTAGCAAGGGCAGATAGCGCGCCTGGATACGGCCTTCCTGTAGATACAAGTCCCGATAACGCTGAGCATGGCCCACAAAACGACGTTTTTCCTTCAACTCTTGAGCATAGGCTTTCACGACCTCAATGCCGCTGATCGACTCGGCCAGTCCAGCATTCATCGTACCAAATTGCATCCGTAGTGCGCCAGCTACCGGGTTGAGGGCCCTATTGTAGCCACGTAGCGCAATCCCGAATGCAAGCAGAAAGAGCACAGGGATCAGCAACAGATCGACTCGGATAAAGGCCATTGCAACCAGTGGCACAATCACGCCCATGAGCGCTTCCGCAATCAGACTGGCGCCGGGGTTCAACATAAAATTGAGCTGCTGGACATCATTTGTCACACGGGCCATGACATCACCGACCTGTTGTTGATTGTGGAATGTCTGGCTTTTCCCCAGCAGACTGATATACAACTCTTCACGTGCATCACGCTCAACTCGCTGGGCTAGAATCTCGGCAGCATAGGCACTCACAAGGCTGAGCAGACCTTGACCACCACGTACTGCCAGAACTGCCAGCGCAATGTTGAGTAGTGCGGGAACGGTGCCGCCGGGTTCCGCGACAACGTCGAATGCGACACCAGTCAGGATGGCAGCCACACTAAACAGGGCGCTTACACCCACATATCCCAGCAGTGCCAGCGTTGGTAAGGTGGGGTAGCGCCAGATATGCGCTAAGATCCACCGTACTGGTGTTCGTCGGTCGTAGGTGTATTCGTTCGAGACAGTAAATTCACGTGAAGTCACGACAGCTCTCCGTGTGAACTATAGTAAGTTTTGAAGGGCATTATGCGGTTCGTTTCCAATCTCACGACACGCCATATGAGTCTACGCATCTGGCACCAGGATGTGTTGGTTTTGAGGTGCGAAATTGAAAAATTTGTTCGACAAACCAATGCACCAAGCAAGATAGCACAGGTTTATCTGCGCTACATCGTACTAAAGAACGGTTTTGTGTACGTTATTGTCCCAGATGTTGTTGTGTCCATGCGGCAGTCTCACCATTGAACGGAGGTTCTGGTGGCTGATGATAGTCGATAGCAAGATCGTTCCCGGCACGCTCAACCAGATCATGTACGATCTGGTTGAGGGGCAGTTCAGACTCTGTTTCACCTGCTTGCAGAGGAATGGGAATGTTAGGGATGCGTCGGCACGTGGATGGTGGTGTGAGCAGCTCACAGTGATACGGTAATCACTGTGTCGATCACGCTGGTGTATACGCATAGGTAAAGGCTTGCCAGCACACAGCAGATCGATTTCAATCAAATGCGTGTCGCTTGCTAACACACGTGACCGCTTTCGCTCATATTGTGCACATCCTTTACCCTTTAACTTGTTGCTCAATGTTCTATGGCTATGCGATGTGGGTGAACGTGTGGACCCAGTGCATCGGCAATGACAACAATCAAACGTGTGTGGACTCTTCCCACAGGCCACATCGTTCCAGATATGGATCCATTCAGGGTGTAGGCATACAAACCTCTTGGAATTAGTAATAAGGATATTTTTAGTATTAGCAAGCTATATTCGTAACAATACCCCTTTATCAATTACGCCAAATTTACGTTTCATCGGATTTCATTGGAAAGGTCTTTTGGGCCATATCCATAACATACTCCAGCAGAAAGGCCAGATCGTGCTCACCATAGCCTGCTGCAGTCGCGGCTGCAAACAATGAAAGTGCTGCAGCGCCGGTCGAGTTTGGCACACCTACATCCTGGCCTGTGGCAACCATTGCCAGAAGATCTTTGCGTACTCCCGTGACCGCAAACGCCACCTCGTTTACCTCGCCGAGAATGGTCGGTGCTTTGCCCCGCAGCGCTGGTAGTGCTACCGGTGAGTCGAGGTACACATCAAGCATTTGCTTCTTATCAATACCAAACTGCTGTCCGATGGCCATCGCCTCAGCCAGACCGGCCCAGAAGATCGCCATGGGCATGTTGAGCACCAGTTTCATCGTTGTACCAGTGCCGTTGTCACCCATATGAAAGATACGCCGCCCAAGGATATCCAGTGCCGGACGCGCCCGTTCGAGATCGGCTGCTGCACCACCAGCCAGGATGAGCAATTGCCCATGGCGGGCAGGTTCGAGTGTCCCCGAAACTGGTGCATCGAGCAGGCGTGCACCCCGCTGCTCAACATGTGGACATAACGTATGGATGGTTTTGGTGCGGATCGTACTCATTTCTACAAAGAGTTTGCCACGAATTGATGCACTCAACAAGCCTTGATCGCCTAAGAACACCTGCTCAACGGCATGATCGTCGGTGAGAATGGTAAATACAATATCGGTTTGTTCTGCAAGACTGGCTGGTGAATCTGCCCGCACCGCACCCTGCGCCACGAGATGGTCTGCTTTGGTCGCCGTGCGGTTGTAAAGGACCAGGGGGAAGCCTACTTCCAGAAGACGACCTGCCATTATCTGACCCATGCGCCCCAAACCAACAAAACCAATACGTTCCATATATTCCTCCAATATGATTATTGACGCAGTTTTTGTACTGCCGATTGTATGTCTGCCAGGTGCTCTTCATCGTGGTGTGGCAAAATGTTGAGATAGAAAGCAATACTCCGATCTTTACCGGCCCAGGGCTGAGGCTTGTTGAGCGTTGCTTCATCAAGATCTCCAACAATTGTCATCAAAGCGGTACGTACGCGGTGTAGTTCCGTGAGTTGCTCATCAGGTGTAAGCTCTTCACGTTCGGCGACCTGATCAGCATTAAACGCATTGAAATCCTGCAATGCCGAACGCAGATGATCGGGGATCTGTCCATTGGAAAGTCCGGCTTGCAACGTCTGCACAATCCAATCTTCCCAACCTGCGATATGGGCAAGACAATTCTTGATCGACCAGTCACCAATCATACCCTTGTGGTCTAAGGCATCTTCGTTGAGAATGTCAATAACGTTGAGAAGCGTAGAACGTGTACGCTCCATTTCTTCAAGCACACTCATGGCTGTACCTTTTATTTGTTTGAGAGATGTATTCAACATGTATCATACCAAATAAGAGCAAGTACAAAAGCAACGATCTAGCGGCTTGATATAATGGTGATCGCATCGGCAACACATGCAACGATCAGCACAATACGGCGAAAGACAACTGTGGAGAAACGTGTACTCAGTGCGACACCAAGGATATTGCCAAGTAATACACTGGGTAACCAGAGTGCAATAATGGGGAGTATGGTAATCAGATCAAGTTGTTGTTGGGTTGCCAGGAAAAAGAGGGTTAGTGCATTTGACATAACGAAGAAAAGCGCCAGATTGTCCTGAAATTGACGAGGTGTTGTCTGGTCGCGCACAAGCAACAGTACCGGTGGAATGCCATTGAGGGATGTCGTTGTACCCAGAAATCCGCTCAAGAGCCCTGCAACATACACTGCGCCTGCAAGCGGTTTAGTGGTTGTTTGCTGTGGTGTTCGTGCCATGAAGAGAACGGCCAACATGATCACAATTCCGGTAGCTATCTGGAGGATTGTTGATGGGATCAGCGTGAGCACCCAGATCCCTATATACATGCCAGGGAGGCTACTTATGACCAGCAGTGCCACACGTCGTGTATCAAGACTTTCACGGAAACGATATGCGACGGATATGCGACTGATGAGGGTCAGAGATAGATTGATGGGTACAACCAGCGAGAGTGGAAATCCGACGATAAGGAGTAATGGAGTAAAGAGGAGGGCAAACCCAAAATCGGCTACACCACCTAACACGGCGGTCCCAAAAACGACGATGCTGCCGACCAGTCGTGCGATTGTGATGCCCTCAAATACCACGACGAGTGCTAATTATCAGGGATCGCGTTTTCAGATTCTTCAATAGTAGTTGTGTCAGTAATGGTGAATGTAATGATAACTGAACCACCGACATCTCCCTGTGCGCCTTGCTCACTGTACGCGACAGCCTCCAGGCCATATCTTCCAGGGAGTGTATCCCACGGTAAGTAATCGCCCTCATCATCCCCGGCGAGCGAGTATGGTGAGGTATCTTCAATACGGGTAATCGTTTCACGGCTCGGCCCAAAACTTACACTTCCCACGGTTTCTGGTTGTGTATTTGCACGAATGTTAAAATTGCGCGTTGGGAGTGTTGCAAGGTCAATCACTGCTCCATCTGTCAGAGGGTCAAATTCTGGGATAGGTTCATTCGTATCGGCATTCATAAGTGTAAAGCTGATAACAGCAGACTCCTGTGTTGTATCTGTCGGTGTTACTACTGATGTGGCGATTGGCTCCTCAACTGGGATAGGTTCTGGTGTGGCCGTCGGAACAGGAACACTCGTAGCAGTCGCGGGTACATCGATGGGTGCCACTGTAGGAAGTTGCGAGGCAGGTGCTGCAGGGTTGATTGGAGCAGGGTATCCTTCAGGTGCTGTATCAGTTGTACTAGTACCAATAGGATAGGGGGCTGTCTGTTGTGTGGCTTCAATGCTGAAACCATTTTCTGTCTCCACAGGTACTACGGACACAATCGCTCGTTCAGTTGCACGCAAATCCTGTGGTTGCGATGCTACGTTATCTGGTGATCGCAATGGCTCGTCACGCGCCTGAAGCACTGCACTTAAGGTTAATATAGCCGATAGTGCCGCGAGAAACATACTGATGATGAGAAGATATGAACGTGATTTTTGCATAGAGCAGTAATACTAGTTTTCAGTCAAATGCACAGGGTACCGTACCCTCGTGCAAAGTCTCTGATGCTATTCTTTTGATTGTTTTTATACCAGGCAATGGTACCACATCTTCGTGTGATGTTGTATCGCCGCAGGCTTACATTTTGCTCAAATAATTATGTAGCAGCAAAAAGGTATGTGCACTTGGCTCACGAGATGTTCAGCCGATATCCGCAGAGGATATGACATAGTACTATACTGTTGTAATCTACCACTACCGATTGTTTGCATCAATGAGATAGGCATCGGCCCACCAGTACTGGTAGAACGGCTTCGTAGTGATCGTGATAAAACCTGCAGTTTTCAAGTCGGCGACCCATTGCTGGATCGGTTGCTCGTAATTCATGCGTGCAGTACTACGATCAAAATAGCTAAACATCATGGGCAACAAGAACTCTTGTGCCACGAGATCGTCGTCTTGATATTCAGCCACTCCTGTTTCAAATGCGTTTGCTACGTATTCAACTCGATCTGGTGCGAGTGGTGCAGAGAAAACCGGAACATCAAATTCTGCGATCAGCAATCGATCTGTATGTGCTTGCAGCCAACGGAGCCACTGTAGACGCTCATCATCGGATAGTGATTGGAGACTAAAGGTAGCTTGAATCAATGGCCAATGCTGGTGAGTTTTTTTTGTAAAGTCTTGTAGTGTTTGATGATAGGCTCGGTAGGTAATATTTCGCAACTGCAGTTCGTGTTCCAGCTTTGTGAGCATGGCAGTTGATGGTTCCACTACATCAACATGCCCAATGGTATCCGATAATGCTGGCAACAATGTCTCACCATCTCCCGTTCCAATATCTAGCAAATGCAAGTCTGTGTATGCGTGATAGATCTGTCGCAGGCTGGCACGTAGTTCTTTATAAAGGAGGATATGGCCACCGCCACGAATGAAGGCTTCAAACCCGGCAGGCGAAGTATAGGCATGGTGTGTGCCATGCTGGATAACACGTGTGAGGTATGTGGTAGCTTCACGGTAGAGTAACGATTTGCTGTCTTTCTGCACCGCATGTTCTGCGAAGGTATATGCCTGTGCAAGGTTGCCGTCACTGTAAGCCAGGATAGAGAGATAGAAAGCATCAAGGGCTGTGCGAGGTGTATGTGTGCTTATGGTTTCAAAACCATCCGTCTGATAGTTACCCCAAATAGTCTGATCGATGTGTTGCTGCATGTCTGACTCTATACAAATTGGGAGATACTCCCATGATAACATCAAACATGTTCATCTATGGTTGCTTTGTTATAGTGAGAAAGCAAACCGCTTTCAGGGTGAATACATACATCTTCCGATAACATTAATGTTCGTTTGAAACGGGAAAAAGAGTTTCACTGATCGCATATCATCTCAGAAAGAGTATTTGATCGAGTACTATCTTCTACGATGATGATACTAACCATCCCCGCGCATCTTGAATATTACGAAAAACCTGGAATGCTATGGAAGTATCTAGCATTGCGGAGGCATAGAGCGTGTACATTCGGCAAATGCCATACATAACTGAACTGTTGGCAACGAAAGCACATCGTGCATTCCCCCAGTAGTGTACACAACGACGATGTCGATCTACCAGATTGGGAATGGCCTGATTTGGAAAGTCCGGTTCACTATTGCGTAAATCACAGCAGATGAATAGCCCTGACATCCAGGCAGGATCACCCATAGGCAAAGTTGTCAGATCATGCAGATCGGTGATGCTCAATCCCCCTTCACCTACTAACATGAGTGTTTTGTTAGCTGAGTCAATGTCATACCACACAGACATGATTTTCTCCCAATAAGATAAGCAACATGGTAGGGCAATAGTAATGTCAATACATACTATCGCTGTCAATATGTACAATTTATAGCTTATTTCTGTGACAGCTATCACGATTGATTGGTTAATTACAGTATAGCAAGCGCGGGATTGATTGTCTGTTAAACAGTTTACATGAAAGCACTTTCAAGCTAAATTACATCTTCGTATAGAGACAAAATCATTGTTGCCGATTTCTTTCTGGCTATCGGCACAGGGAATTACCCTTCCCGTCTAGGACGGGACGTTTGCTTTGTTTGGTAGGAGCTTTTGCTCTTTTCATCATACCAGGATTGTATCTATGGCCTTGTCAAGACAATGTATATCCGACATTGTGTTGGAAAAGAGACCGAGACACGACTCGTTATGTAGTTGTAATCGCATTTATTGTGTTCTTGAAAGGAGCATCTCCATGGAAGTCACGTTTTTAATTGGGAAGCACGAAATTACCTGAGCACCAGTTGTGAAAGCTGTTGTGCCTGAGAAAATCTCTTTTGAGAAAATAGTAGAGGTACAACAGTATGTTGTTACTGATATGCTAGAACAAATTGGCCTTGATTCATGTCCTCGATGCCTTTCCAATCTAGAAATGTTTGCCTTTGAAGAACGTTTTACTCAAGTTATTCGTGTCCAATTCTAGTTCATTGTCAAACATATCAAGTAAATGACGATGGCATCCCATGAAAATATGTGTTTATGGGGGGGTGTTATCTCGATCTCAATAAGGAACCATGCCCATGTTACATTCAGCAGAATTAGCCACTGACATCATTGATCATATAGCAATGCTCCCAAAATAGGGTGTGGGTTTATCCCTCCAGGGAACTTTATGTGACTATGTGCGGACACATGCAAATACCTTTGATTTGGTCGAAATTGTTCCAGATGCATTTTGGCATGATCTTGCTGCTGGAAAAAAGCCACGTTACAAAGTATCTGAAGATGCACATCATTTCTTAGCAGAACTCTGTACTTTCAAGCCTATAATTGCCCATAGTACTGGCTTCTCAATTGGCAGTGCTGAATAGTTTGATACAGAGCATATTGACCAGATAGCTGCCTGGCAGCAACGGTAGCACTTCCCCTGGCACAGCGATCTCCTCTCATTCAACAAACCTGACCACGAGTCGGGGCATACGATGGATGTAGGTTTTACCATGCCGATTCCATAGGATGAGGAAGCCCTCACAATACAATGTTGATTGAACGTGTTAACTGTGTGCAAGGAGCCATTCCGATTCCTTTTGTGCCTGAGAACAATGTCTACGCTTTTTCTTCCCGATCAGGACAGGAGCGCGGCGGAGTTCTTAAATCGACTGTCAGCAGCAACATGATATGGATTGCTCCTCGATTTGCATAATGTCTATAAGCCTACCAGCGAGATTCGATGTTGTTGGCGATGTCTTGCTCAACCACGGTGCGCTCGCAATGGGACCATCTCTCGTCGCTGTGGTCCCGGTCCCTGCGAGCTAGGAGGCTCCTGATGCGGAGACCTACACAGCGTATACGGCTCTTCCCGACACCACGGCGCGTGTCGCACGGACGGTATGTGCCAAGGGAAATCTCCTGATGATATGGCGCGCTCCCCGTGGTCCTCCTGGCGAGGATTCTTGCGGTGCTGACCGCGCTCCCTGCCTGGGACTACCTGCCGAACGTCCGGTGCGGTCCGGCTCGGTCACCGTAGACGTGTGCCCAGCAGACCGATCGCAGATGGACGGTCGATCCGCCCGCACAGCATGCGGCGTTATCGGTCGCCCGCCAACGTCCAACGACAGCGGCCTTCCGATGACGCTCTATTCAACGGCGTGGTGGGGAAGGCACGCTAGCGCAAGCAGTGCGGCAGACCGGTGCCAGACATGCACACTAGCGGGGGGCGTCCGTACACACGTTCAACACCGAGCGACTGCTGCAGCCATCAACCGCAGGCGTGTTGCGAACGGGTGGCTGGGCGCACGTCCCACCATGGCACACCTGACACCATGCGCGACGTTGGCACTTCACGCCTGAATTCGCCAACAACATCGAATCTCGCTGGTATCCCCACCACGTGATGATCCCTGGTCTTTGCTATCGTTGATGAGAATGGTGCCTTCAGCTTTCGCCAATACCTGTCGCTTATCACCAGAAGCTGGGGTGTCTGCCAGAGTAATTGGTGAAACGCCTTCGCCATCAAAAGGGTTGATGTCGGCTAAAATCGAGTGATTGCCTTGATCATTGTTTGCAACCATAAAATCATCGGCATCACGTTCCAGTGCGTAGGTGCCACGATCCTGGTTCATCACCAGTCCAAAGCGGTTGAGGAAGGGTTGATCAGAACTCGGTGCGTCGCCCCAATTCCGGCCCCAGTTCGCATCGCTGATGACCAGCAGTCTGAGGCTGGTCCTTCGATAAGCTGCTCAAGCTCAAAGCCCTGTTCACGTAATGTTGCTGCTAACTCGCCAAACCCATGATTGCCAGACTCTGTATTGGTGTTGGTGATATCGGAGGTTCCTCGTCGCTGCCACCTTCGAGGAAGCCACTGGTATCATCACCACCGCGAATAAACAAGATTTTTGGTGTGGCGTTCTCTGTGTCACTGATCTGGAGTGACTTGATATTGAATCCAGCCTTTGCGACACGCAGCCGAATGACATTCAGCCCTGTTTCAAACTCTAACGTGATTGGTGACGTTTCGACGAAGGTGTCAGACGAACCAGAATCTGGTATTGCCACGGTACCCATTGATTGAGCGTTCACCAGGACTTCGAGTTGTCCCTCGTTATTTGAACTGGCAACGCGCAGGGTTAACGGGTAGGAATCCGCACGATCTGTACGTATTATATAATCAACATATTCACCATCTTTGAGATCGGTCAGCGGTGCCGTGGTATCAGGTTCATCGGCATACAGGTGCGTTTGTGCCGGGAGTGTGGCCGGCACAGCGGTGCCTGCGGTCACTGTCGGTCGTGGTGCATTGAGCATTGCCAGTGCTGCCTGGTATTTGGGTGTGTCGGTGTTTGTGACATCGTCGGTCAGTCCCCAGAAGCCATACTGGTTGTAAATGCTGGTGAGGGTAAACCACATGAAGAGGCCGCCACCATCCGCGTACCAGTTGGTGAAATAAGTGGTAGTGAGTTCGCCCATGCGGGGATCAGTTTGTGCCTCAAGTTTGGCTTCAAGGCTTTCTTTGCCGTTCAGATGCTGTCCGCCTTCGTAGGCCATACTCTTGAGATTGTGGTAGCGTGCGAGGGCGTGATAGTTGGCCGTTCCCGCACGCAGGGTTTCAATATCGTTGGATAGGGCATCAAGAATGGTGTCAACGGTCAGATCATCGTGTTCACGTAGATCTTCAGGAATGTTGAAGTAGGGCGCAGCGGCGAGGCCGTAGAGGTATTCGTTGGGAGCACCATAGTTGCGTTCGAGCCAGTCGAGCTGTTGTTTGAGCGGTACCCAGGAGGGACTCCAACCGACCTGCCCGGCCAGCACCGGACGAATCTGCGTGTTGATGGCGGTATCGCCATAGACTTCACGAAAGATCTAGCTTATCTCAGCAGTACGTTGGGCAACGCGCCGCCAGCGGAGATGGTTCTCGTCGGTTGTGCCATCGTCATTGAGGGCCGAGTTGCCCGACTCGACCGCTTCCTTGGCCTGATTGAGGTTGTAGTTTGCCTGATCGAACTGCCAGTTCCAGACTTCATTGCTGTATTCAACGTACACGGCAATTTCAGGATTAAGTCCGACTTTGAGCAGCTGGGCTAATTGGCGTACATAATCGTCTGATGCTTGATGCGGTATGTTGATCCAGATATCTTTGCCAGTTTCATTCGCCAGTGCGATGACATACTCCCATGCGCCACCTTCGTCGTGTGTCTGCAGTGCGTTGCCTGGTGTGGTGCGTTCATTCCATTCGGTTACCGGGTTGTTGTTAGTGCTGGTGAAATCCATAAAACGGAGTACTGCAAATGGTTTCAGTAAATCAAGGAAGGGTTGTGTGAAGGTCTGTTGTGGGTTGCCAGTAGTATCAACTTCGTAGCCCGGGCGGATCAGCCGAATGTTTCTGGCGCCATCTTCGGTATTCTGAAACGACAACATGAGTTGGCCTGCATCATCTTCAACAATCACATCTGCTGTCGTTCGGTTTGTGGCAGCGTCGTGCTGGAGCTTCTGGACATCTGCGGTTGAGGATACCGTGGTGACATCGGCTTTCCCATCGAAGGAGAGTTGATAGGTTCCTCCGATATTCTGTGCGGCAGTCATCACAACGATACCGAAATCCTGGGTTGGCCAGCCTTCGGCGTCGGTGGGTACCGTGTCTTGCCACGGTCGATCTGGTGCACCAAAACCACGGGCTGTCTGCATCGCATCAACAAACATGCGTGCCTGTGCCCAGTCCGAGAGCCCTTCCAAACCAATACCGAGGGGTGGCTTGCCTGGCGCTGGTGTTGGTTCGGCCTGTTGTGTTCCACTTGCCGCAATAAGTGGCATATAAAGTTCCATCTCAGAAGATGGAGTTACATCTGTTGGGACATTGATTACTTCAGCAGAGGGTGTGTTTTCTGCTGATATATCAGTCGCCTCAACAGACGAAAACAGCATAGCAATAAGAGCAACTGCAACAATCATCGATGTCACAACAATGTAACTGACAATGAGGTATAAACGTTTCTCTTGATACTTTCTCATCGAGACCTGCTGTTATAGATAAAGATTAGGATGTTTTCTTGTTATTACTGCAATATAGTATATACGATTAAGGCGTCATGTCTTGTTAGATGATCCTTAAAATCGTTCGTATATGCCATACTTCTTAGCATGAGATTTTCTACACCAGTTGCATGTAGCTAACAAGAGGATCTATGGTTTGCCCACAACTTCTCGAAATACGCGCACTGCTTAACATAGTTTTTACAATACCACGGGGTACTCTTATAGGTCTAGCTAAAAATACTCAGGTTATGGTCAATATACTTCTTAAGGCGAAGTGTGGTGGAAGACGGAAGCGCAGAAAGAATGGGAAAATCATAAGATTGTATGTAGGTGTGCCAGTTTTCTTGCCGCCTGTGTCAAATTACTTTGCCGCTCCTTTATTTTGTATTAAAAAGGCATATCCTGATTTTGCATGCACTAAGTGTTGAATGTATACCTGAATAACAAGGCTAGACAGTTAATAGTGTATTGTGGTATTATCGTGAAATTGCTAAAAAAGTATTCAAGAAAGGAAAGTATGCATGCCACGTATGCTGCTCATCACCGCACTTCTCTTTGGATCATGGATTGCTACTGCATTTGCACAACCCATTGATCCTGAAACCCTTCCACGCGCAACAGCTCCTAAGCATGTATCTTCCAGTGTTAGTACTGGAAATCCTAAATCATCAAACTCATCCGTGTACATCGTTCAATTGGAAGATGCTCCATTAGCTACATATGACGGAAGTCTGCTGGGTTTGAATGCAACCAGCCCACAGAGCAAAGGAACCCGCAAACTAGATATAGAGAGTCAGGATAGCGTTAACTACCGTCAGTATTTGCAGAGTGCGCAAAATACGGTGCTTACAGCCGCGCAGCAAATGCTTGGCGTGCCACTGGATGTTGTCCATACCTACGATGTTGCGTTTAATGGTTTTGCTGTACGGATTACCGAGGATCAGGCAACACAGATTGCTCAATTGCCAGGCGTCTTGAGTGTGCAGCAGGAAGAAATCCAATCGTTGCATACAGATGTCGGTCCTGCCTTTATTGGTGCTGCACAGGACGACTTCGAAGCGGCTCTGTATAAGGCAGAACTTAGTGGAGCTAATGAGGTTCCACCAAATGACAGTACTGCTACAGGAATCGGTGTATTTACCTACAATGCTGAAACGAACATCCTCACCTTTAATATTGCAACTACCGGCGTTGAGGTTGGTGGCCCGGGGGCCCATATTCATTTAGGTGCTGCTGATGAAAATGGCCCTATTGCAATCGATCTAGTGCCGTTCCAGGTCAGCCCTGGTATCTTTATCGGTAGTACAGAACTTGATAATGCTCAAGAGACCTCTCTCTCCGCCAGTGAACTATATGTCAACATCCACTCAGAGGAATTCACGGGTGGTGAGATTCGTGGTCAGATTGATCCTAATCAGGGCGAAGGCATGATTGTAGGTATTATCGACACCGGTATCAACTACGATCACGCCTCGTTTGCTGATGTTGGGGCTGATGGCTACGACCATACCAACCCACTCGGTGAAGGGGTGTATGTCGGTGTCTGTGATCCCGAGAGTGATATTTTTCAAGATACCTTTGTGTGTAACGACAAGTTGATTGGTGCCTGGACCTGGCCTGACACGGCTGAGAGCGCTGATCCGCTTGACAATCCCAGCCCTGCTGACGATGATAGCCATGGCTCGCATGTGGGGAGCACCGCAGCAGGCAATGTGGTTGAGTCGTCGATTAACGGTATTGATACAGGAACGCTGGCTGGTGTAGCGCCCCACGCCAATGTTATTGCTTATGATGGCTGTAACACAACGGCTGGTTGTCCAGGGGCTGCACTCGTTGCCTCGATTGATCAGGCAGTTGAAGATGGTGTTGATGTCATCAACTATTCCATTGGTGGTGGCTCTAACGATCCCTGGATTAATCCTACTGCTGTCGCCTTCCGCAATGCCTTTGCAGCAGGTGTCTTCTCCGCTACTTCAGCAGGGAACAGTGGTCCAGATAGAGAAACCCTTGGCTCACCTGCGAATGCCCCATGGATTATGAGTGTCGCAGCAAGTACCCATGATCGCGCCTTTGTCAATGGCTTAACGGATTTAACTGGTGGTACTGCTGCACCATCTGATATCTCTGGGAAGGGTTTTTCTGGTTCCCTTGGGGAAACATCCATTGTGTATGCCGGTGCAGCACCGTACAACAATCCTCTGTGTGAGCCGTTTGCAGATGGCACCGATCTCTCGGATCTGATTGTTGTGTGTGATCGTGGTGCACTTGGCCGTGTGGCGAAAGCAGTCAATGTGGCAGCATCTGGTGGTGCAGGCTATGTTTTAGCCAACGATGAGGAGAGCGGTACCTCGCTCAACGGCGACATCTATCCCATTCCGGGTGTGCATATTACCTTTGACGATGGTGTTTTGTTGAAGGAGTGGCTCGCCTCTGGAGCTAATCATACTGCCCAGATTCAAGGCGCCACCAAAGAAATCTCTGATGATTTTGGTGATATCGTAGCTGCCTTCAGCTCACGTGGACCTGATGCCACCCTGCCCGATATCCTCAAACCAGATGTAGCTGCACCTGGGGTTGATATTCTCGCAGCAGTGCTGAATACTGATGCTGCCGAAAGTGAATATGGTTTTCTGAGTGGTACTTCTATGGCATCGCCACACGCGGCTGGAGCGGCTGCTCTGGTACAGCAGATGCATCCCGATTGGTCGGTAGCGGAAGTCCAATCAGCCCTGATGACCACTGCTGTTACTGCAGGAGTTACGACGGATAATGATGGTACCCTGGCAGGACCGCTTGATATTGGTGGCGGACGTATTGATGTCAGCAAAGCTGTTCAGGCTGGCTTGATATTAGACGAAACAGCCGAAAATCACGAAGCAGCTAACCCGGCTGAGGGTGGCATTCCCACTGATCTTAACCTTGCCAGCATGGCTGATGATGCTTGTGTCGTTGACTGTACCTGGTCGCGGACCTTTACCAGTGCTCTGGCAACGGAAGCCTCGTGGACCATTACCACCACTGCTACCGAAGGATTGGACATCACCGTCGAGCCAAGCAGCTTTACAATTCCCGTCGGTGGTGAGCAGACGATTAGTATCACCGCAGATGTCGAAGCTCTCCCAATCGGTGAATATGTCTTTGGTGCACTGGTGTTGACTGAGGACGATGAACTGGCGCCAACAGCACGGTTACCTCTTGCCGTTCAACCAGCAGCAAGTACATTGCCAGACCTGATTGAGATTAGCACCACCCGTGCATCCGGTTCAGAGTCGATTGCCGATGTGAATGCAATTGCAGTTGAGGAACTTACCACGAGTACGGCTGGACTGGTCAAAGGTGAGCAAACAGACTTAAGCCTTGCCACTGACTCAGACAATGCTGATGTGTATGATGATCTTACTGATGGTGTTAAAGTGCTCTCCTATGAGGTGTCAGATAATACAGCACGTTTTGTAACCGAAGTTATCACCTCAACTGCTCCTGATATTGATATGTTTGTGCATATCGATGGGATTGATGATAGTGAGCCGGATGGTGTCCCACAAGAGTCAGAACAGGTCTGTGTCAGTTCAACAGGGACGGCATTAGAGGTTTGTGATTTTGTGGAACCACCTGCCGGAACCTACCTGGTGATTATCCAGAACTGGGAAGGCTCAGAGGCTGCTCAGGACGATATCACAGTTTCAACTGGGATTGTACCAACAGAGGATGCGAACAACCTCAACGTTACAGGCCCAACCGATGCGATTCCTTCTAAGACTCCGTTTGATCTCGAAGTTTCATGGCGACTGGCAGACTTTGAGTTGGGAGATAGGTGGTATGGTGTCTTTGATGCAGGAACAGCAGGTGGATCACCAGATAATCTTGGTACGGTACGCGTCAATATTTTCAACGAAGCAACCAGTTATCTGAATTACCTGCCGATTGTGGCCAGGTAAAAGGTACAACTGAACTCAGAAGTGGGGCTACATATCGTAGCTCCACTCTTTGTTTGATAAGCTTTACCCCGCACACCTCTGTTGCAAACCTCAAATACAAGATCTCGGTCAATACCAGAACCAATACTTCGTTTTGAAAAAGCGTTATAATGCGAACAGTATTCTGGTGGTTGTCTTCAAGCGCTGTGGTGTCTGTAAGCAGTATGTCCTTTGCATTATCTGGTTAAGGTACTATGAAAATTATTGTTGCAGGGACCGGGTTTGTTGGACTGACCCATGCGGCGGTCATCTCGGAGTATGGCCACGAAGTCTATACTTATGATATCGATGAACAAAAGCTCGATACGTATCGTTCTGCTGATCGCAATCGTATTGGTCAGTACGTCAATGAGGTGGGGCTGCCAGAGATTATTGCTGAAACGAAAGACCGCTCACTCTTCTTCACCAGTGCACTGAAGGAGGTTATCGAAGGTGTTGAGGCTATTTTTCTCTGCCTCCCAACACCACCTAACCTGGATGGCTCATCGAATCTGAGTTTCTATTTTCAAGCCATAGAGCATCTGTGTGCGTTGCTGGCGCGGCGTAACGATACACGCCGGGTTGTGCTGATTAACAAGAGCACGGTGCCGATTGGTACCGTATGTCAGTTGGCAGCTAAACTCAGGGAGTATGCCGTACCAAATGTGGGAGTTGCCTCCAATCCCGAGTTTTACCCGAAGGAGATGCAATTGAGCAGTCGCGGCGGCCCTCTCGCGTAGTGCTTGGGGCTGACCACGAGGCAGATTTCCAGATCATTCAGCGAATCTATTCGCATTTTGTGAACCATGTGCGTATTCGCTATATCGAGACAACGCCAGAGACCGCTGAGGCGATCAAATATGTACCCAACACCCTGCTATTCACCTATAGCTCATTTTGGAATGGAGTGGGAGCGCGATGAGGTGAATCGTTTCCCAACATCCATATGGAAGAGCTAAAGCTCGGTGTGACCGCCGACAGCCGTATCAGCAATTGGGGCCCCTACGTCTCGAACGGGGCGGGTGGGTCGTGCTACGGCAAAGATACCCTTTCGCTTATGTACCAATTGAGAACGCTTGGTCAATCTGCCGACATACTGCGTTCGGTCTATGAGATCAATGAGTACCAGAAAACGTACTTACTGGATCGTACGGTGCATGAAGCGGGTGTTTGTTTCAACCAGAAGTGGGTGGCCTTGCTTGGTCTGGCCTTCAAGCAGCGCACCAATGATATGCGGGATGCCTCTTCACTGAAGTTGCTTGAGGCCCTCCTCGCACGTGGTGTGAGCGAGATCCGTGCGTATGATCCCATGGCGATGGATGGGGCAAAGCGCTTTTTCAATCCTGATGCTCATTATCTGTTTCAACATACTACCTGCCACGAGAGCAGTAAAGCGGCTCTGGAGGGGAGTGACCTGCTGATTATTACAACGGACTGGCCCGAATTTCGTGGTCTCTCAGGTAAGATTCTGGACACGGTGGCTCCACCGTATCTGGTGATCGATGGTCGACGAATGATTTCAGACTTCCAGGAGTTGACCAAGCATGGCTATGGCTACCTGGCCGTTGGTTCGCGCTACTTGCCACCACAATAGATGTGTCATTCTTGATACACAATTGACCAAAGAGGTGGAGCTACACGTCGTAGCTTCATCTTTTGTCTCTTCTTTCAAAACATTTCTAAGATGAATAATCTGTCATCGACTATACATCTTACTCGCTGTCGTATAGGTGTATAATCTTCACTGAGAACAGTTTACCCATACATTCATAAATAGATATGCGTTCCACAGTCGTGCTCCGTTCGCTCGTTCTTATCCTCGATCTATGCCAGAGTACGGTAGCCTCCGACTGCGTGTGAGAGTAATATTTTTCTCTGTGGTTGTAAGAGGTGATCTATGCTACGTGCTGTTTTGTACCTTGCTTTGTTCAGCCTGCTGGCCGGGTTTGTTCCGCCTCATCGTGCCGTTGCTTCGCCACATGTCGCTGTCGCTTCCACCGATGCTACGCCATCGTCCGCTGTGGTTGAGCAACCAAATCTCGTTGGTGCGCTCCTGAATGCCGATCCGGTGCCGACGCAAGACCTTGGTTTGTGGCTCAAAGCCGATGCTGGTGTCACGCTCGATGGTGCTGCCGTCATCAGTTGGGCCGACCAGTCCGGCAATGGTCGTGATGCCAGCCAGAGCACCGGTGCGCACCAGCCCACCCTGGTGCCCAACGCACTGAATGGCCTCCCGGCGTTACGTTTCGATGGTGTTGAGGACTTTCTCACCTTCACTTACTCAATTAACGACTTCACCAGCATGAGTTTTGTGCTGGTCAGTTCCCATCGAGTACCCACCGATCCCAGTTCGACCGGACGACGAGCGGCGCTGTTCTGGAATGAAACTGGTTCATGGGGTGCGACCTTCCTGAGTCCCTATCAGGATATGGTGCAGGTTCGTTTTGGTACCAGTCAGCCAGATAACCATATCCGGTATACTCGTCCAGCATCGATTGGGAGTGCCTACACCCGCACCACGGCGACGCATGGTGGCGGGACAGACATCATCTATGTGGATGGGGCCGAAGCGCTGACAGCCACCGGAACATGGTCGACGATTCGCCGCACACGTACCACCGGGCAGATCGGTCGTGGCTACAACGACGACACCTACTTCAATGGTGATATCGTTGAACTAATGGTCTATGAGCGGAAGTTGGACGCCACAGAAGTACAGCGGATCGATGATTACCTGGAGCAGAAATACACGGCGACGGGGACAACCGCGACACCGACGAACACCCCAACGCATACGCCGGTCCCGCCGACGAATACCCCGACCAATGGCCCGACTGCTACCCCAACCAATACGCCCTCGCATACGCCGATACCGCCAACCAACACACCCACGGCGATGCCGACGAATACCAATACCCCGACCGCAACGCCAGCACCAGGCGCACGGGTGACCAATGGTTTGCAGACGCTCTATGGCTTTCAGGAGGGCAGTGGTGCAATGGTGCGAGATGTAGCTGGTGTGGGAACGCCGCTCGATCTCACCATTGCTGACCCGGCCAATGTGACCTGGGAGAACGGCGGTGGTTTAACGCTCAACAGCGGGACGATCATCGAGTCGTCGGGAGCGGCCAGCCCGATCATTAGTGCAGCGCGGGCCTCCAATGAACTGACGCTGGAAGCCTGGATTACGCCAGCACAGGCCAGTCAGGGTGGCCCGGCGCGGATGGTCAGTATCTCGGCGGATGGTCTCAATCGCAACCTCACGCTGGGCCATGGCACAGGTAGTACACCCTCGTCGGCTTTTGATGTGCGGCTGCGTACCACCGACACCAGTCTGAATGGTGTGCCATCGTTGTCGACGGGGACGGGCATGGCCACGACAGGACTGACGCATATGGTGTATACGCGTAGCAGTACGGGTGCTGCACGAATCTACATCAATGGTGTGCAGCAGGCGAGTGCTACTGTTGGTGGTGATCTGTCGAACTGGAATACTGGCTATCGGCTGGCGCTGGGCAACGAACCGACCAACGACCGCCCCTGGCTGGGCACCTACCATCTGGTGGCCTTCTATAACCGGGCGTTGAGCGCTGGCGAGGTCGATCAGAACTACCTCGCCGGAGCCTCGCTGACACCGCCGACACCCACACCAATTCCCACCGATGGTCCCTCCCCGACGCCAACCAACACCCCCACGCCGACCGATGGCCCGACCGCCACGCCAACGCTGACGCCCACACCACTCCCACCGGATTGCCCCGATATCTACGAACCTAACGATACCCCGGCACAGTCCAACCCGTTCACGGTTGGACTGGAACAGGAGCATCGCTTGTGCACCTATGGTGATAGAGACTGGATCTCCTTTGAGGCAGAGGAGGGCAAGCCATACCGTATCGAGACATACAATCTTTTGTACACTGACACAGTCATCGAGTTTTATGATACCGATGGGACAACGTTGATTGCAGCGGATCGTAACAGTGGAGACTATAACAATTCTCTCCTCACAACTGACCCATTGGATGCGGGAATCTACTATGTCAAGATACGTGATAATTATTGGGTGGGTACCAATGGGTCGGGCTATACATTACGTATCCTTGATGCTACCGGCCCCATCCCCGACCCATGCCCGGATATCTATGAGCCAGATAATACACGTGAGCAGGCACAGCCCTTTGATTTTGGTTCTGTGCAGATCCATATCTTTTGTGACTATGACGATGAATATGACTGGGTGACATTTGAGGGCGTTAAGGGCCTTACCTATACTATTGAAACCAGTAATCTGGCGCCAGGAGTCGATACCTACCTTAATCTCTACTATGAACAGTCTAATTCGATAGCCTGGGATGATGATAGCGGTGAGGGTCGTGCTGCAAAACTTACGCGGGTAGCTCAACAAACGGGTACTTATTATGTCAGGGTACTTGATGAGTTTCGCAATACTTCCAGCACACGTGAATTGTATGAATTGCGTATTACTGAGGAGAAGGTTTGCCATGACGATCTGGAAGATCCCTTTGAGGTTGATGATATGGTTGATCGGGCCTGGCCTATACGTGTTGGGGAGACACGTACACTCGGTCTGTGTAGGACTGACAATGATGCCTGGGACCGAGATTGGGTTACGTTTCAAACCGAGACAGCCGGAACTTTTCGAATCGAACACTTGAATGTATCACCTGGCTCTCACATAGGTCTGCAATTATATGATGCCACTGGAGAAACGATTATCGCTAAGGGGTTTACCTGGCTTGGTGAGAATGATGTGTCGTACCAAATAATTGAAGTAGCCCTCTCTGCTGGCTCATATGCCGTACGCACAACAGGGACAGTTGTCTCCCCTTATCCTTTCAGGACCTATGATCTGCGTATCAGCGAAATCAACACTTCCCTCGTACGTGATGAAGTGCCCCATCTTACCCCAACGCCAACCTGGCCGGCAGGCACGCCCACGCCAACTCCCACACCCACAGCCGATCCGACTACCCTGGCTACAGAAGAGGAGATCCGTCGGCAGGTTAATGAGGAACGTATTGTACGAGGGATTGCTCCAGTTGCCAACGTTCCCATATTTAGTGATGCTGCACGTTCCCATAGCCGAGATATGGATGAACATGGATTTCTTGGTCACATTGGATCAGATGGTAGTACCTTCTGGGAACGAGCTGCACGAGCTGGTTATTATGGGGCTTTTTCAGAAAATGCAGCGTGGGGTAACAATCCGGTTGAGGGATGGATGAATAGTGCCGGTCATCGACGTAACATGCTTACCCCTGTATGGCGTGAAATGGGGTTAGGTACATCTGATGATTATCACACATTGATGTTTGGTTTCCGTGGGAGTATTCGGCCTATTTTTATCAACAATGATGCCAAAGTGACATATTCACCACAGGTGACATTGACTATTCCGCTTGACTACAGATCTGAAGCGATCAAGATAAGTGATAGCACATTCTTTGAGAATGTTCCCTGGCAAACCATCTCACCAACCGTTAGCATTATTGATGATGTCACTGGGCCAATCGAGAATGTTGAGCCGCTCATAATATCGTGGACGTTACCATCCGGCACTGGTGAGCGCTCTGTCTATGTTATGGTGCGCTCAAGTCTGGATCAGATTACTATGAGCCGCGCTACGATCCACCTGGCGGCGCCACCACTCACTGATACGGAGACGATGCCTGCCCTGCCGCCGGCGATGGCGTACTACCAGACACCGGATTTTGTCGGCGCGGCGACCTTTGATCATCCGCTGGTGACGACGGGCGGCCTGCTGCCACCGGACCTGACAGTGCGGAACAATAGCTATGTCGCCGATGAGGGCCGCAACCACCAGGGCAGTACGCTGGGTGTTGGTTCGAGTCTGAGTGAGTATGCCATTCTGCGGCGCCCCGACAACACACCTGCCGACACCAGTGACGGCTCGTTTGTGCTGCTGTGGGATGGGGTGCTCTCGCCACTGGTCTATGCCGACCCGGCGCGTGGTGGCGATGGCTTCTACCACCGCGCCCGCGAAGTGGCTGGAGCGGAGTTGCAGGTCCGGCGACGCAGTGGTGCCACCCATGCCGAGGGCAGCTACTGGGAAATCACCAATGTCGCGGGTCAGCAGTGGCGTCTGGGCTACACCACCGACAGCACCTGGCGCTATGTCGATGCGAACGACGCAACACACCCCTGGCGCTGGAACCTCGACCGCGTGGAGGATGTGCATAGCAACTACCAGACCTGGCGCTACCAGACCGAACCGGGTACGCTCAACGGGGTGGCCTTCGAGCGCGGTGGCTATGTGAGTGAGATTGCGTGGAACGGCAATGCAACGCTCAATCAGGCTCCTGATCGCCAGATGCGTTTTGTCTATGCCAATCGCAGCAGTGGCGCACCGGACTATGATGCCGCCAATGAGCGCTTCTATCTGACCAAGCGCTTGGCCCATATTGATGTAGAAGTCAATGGGCAGAAGATCTGGGATTACACCTTTGACTACGACATGGTCACCGATGGAACGCGCCGCCAACTGCTACTCCGCAATCTCACCAAACACGGGAGTGATGGCACCACGGTCCTGTCCGACATCGATCTGACCCATGCCGCGCCGATGGTGGCGGGCGAGGGCTACCGTCTTGAGACGGTGGCGCTCAACGGGACCACGCGGATGACCTATGGCTATGAGCGCTTCGACGCCAATGGTGAGCAGCGCTATCGGGTGACCACGGTCGATTGGCCCACTGCTGCCGATGGTGGTGGCACAGCCAGCGACACGATGGCGCAACTGGTGCCGGTGCACTTTATGCCTGAGCAGAGTGGCGCCGGTCGCCGGGTAAGCTACAAATTCTATATGGATGACGATGGCACATTTGGCTTTGGCATGACCACGATTGATGATGGGAGTGGCAACAGCATCACCACGCGCTATCGACAGGAGCCAGACTTCCGGGGCTTGCCCTACAAACAGTACTGTGAGACCAGCGGTGGCCCGGCTGCCCAGCAGTCGGGTCGCGGGCCAGGGCTGTCGGCGCCGACCAGTTCAGCGTTTGGTGGGATCTGCCACGAGCATGTGTCGAACTATGACTCGCTGAGCAGCTACAGCGGCAGCGCCGTGATTCGGGTGCCGACCAACTTTGAGGATATCCGGTTGGCCGATGGCAGCATGCAGCACCTGCAAACCAACTACGAGTACAATCGCGATGGTCAGCCGGTCTATATCGATGAGTATGGCGAGCAGAATACCCCCGACGATGACCGCTATATCGAGCGTGAGTATCAGGACCCGACCTTCCCCAACCTGGTGACCAGTGAGCGCATCCGCAACACCACCGGCATCACCGTGTCGCGGACGACCTATGCCTATGTGCCGGGGACACAGCTGCTCGCGGAGGAGGGCGCTGGCTGTTGGAGGAGAACCGCATACTCACGACGACCTACACCTACGACGTTCGTGGCCTGCTCACCGCTGAGACCAACCCGCTCGGCGAAATGACCGAGTATGGCTATGATGCGGCGGGCAATCGCACGGTGGTGACGGACACGCTGGGCTTTGCGACGACCCACACCTACGATGACTGGGGGCGACTGCTGACCACGACCGACCCGCGTGGCAATACCACGACCTATGCGTATGACGAGACGACGGGCGTGTTGCGCTCGGAGACGGATGCGCTGGGCCACGTGACGACCTACACCTACGACGAGCGCAAACGCAAGATTGCCGAAGAGGACGCCCGTGGTGCGCTGACGCGCTATGGCTACAACGACCTCGACCAGATGGTGGTGATGACGGACACGCTGGGCTTTGTGACGAGCTATGAGTACGACGACCGTGGCCATCTGCGGGCCACCATCGATCCGTTGGGCCACCGCACCGAGCACACCTATGACCGTGCTCGTGGTTGGCGCACCAGCACCCGCGACCCGTTGAACAACACGACACGCTTTACCTACGACGGGGCGGGGCGGTTGGCGACGACCACCGATGGACGTGGCGAGACCACCAGGACCGTCTACGATGGCTTTGGGCGCGAGATCGAAACCATCGATGAACAGGGCCACCGCACCACACGCCGCTATGATGCGCTCGACCGGGTGATTGTCGAGACGGATGCGTTGAGCAACACGACCGCCTATGCCTACGACAGCCTGGGGCGCATGCTGGTGATGACGGACACGCTGGGGTTGGCGACGACCTACGCGTATGATGACGCCGGACGCCAGACCGCCACGACCGATCCACGTGGGAATACCACGAGCTATGATTATGATCGGGCAGGGCAGGTAATAGAAGAGACAGATGCGCTGGATGAACGGATGCGCTATGGCTATGATGCGGTTGGCAATCGCACTGTGATGACGGATACGCTGGGCTATGTGACTAGCTATACGTATGATGAGTTGAATCGCCAGGTGTCCGTGGCTGATCCGTTGGGGCAGACCACCCGCTATGGCTACGATGAAGTTGGGAATCAGACCGTTATTACCGATACGCGTGGTTTTGTGACGCGCTATGAGTATGATCTGCGAAATCAGCGTGTTGCAATGGTTGATGCCCTGGGCCAGGAGACCCGCTACGGCTACGATGCGGTGGGCAATCAAACGACGATTACCGATACGCGGCAACTCGTGACAACCCACGTTTATGATGCAAACCGGCAGTTGATTGCCACAACGGATCCTCTTAATCAAATAATCAGCTACCAGTATGATGCAGTCGGCAATCAGACGGTAATCACGACCACGGCCGGGCTGACTCAGACCACGACGTTCGATGCGCGGGGCTATCCGGTTGCTCAGACGGATGAACTGGGCCGGACCACGACGCAGGAGTATGACCCGCTGGGACGTTTGATCGCCCGCACGCAGCCGGATGGCACGGTCACCACGTTTGAGTACGATGCGAAGGGGCGGCTGGCGGCGGTGGTCGAGCATGTGCGCCCCGGTGAGCCTGCCGATGCGGAAACGAATGTGCGGACGACCTATGCCTACGATGAGAATGGCAATCTGCTGAGGAGCACAGATGCGAACGACCATACGACGACGCACGCCTATGACCAGCTGAATCGGCGTACTCGCACCAGCGACCCGCTCTCGAACGACCATACGTTGAGCTATACGCCACGGGGCGAACTGGACTACGCCCGTGATGCGCTCAACCGTCAAACCGATTACACCTATGATGCTGCCGGACGGCTCACCCAGATCGATTATCCCAGCGGGACCGCCGATGTGACCTATGACTACGATGCGGCCAGCAATGTGGTGACGATGACGGATGGGTTGGGGACGACGACCTATGCCTATGATGCGCTGAACCGGATGGAGACGCGGACCCGTGATGGGCGGACGGTGAACTATGCCTATCTGCCTACTGGACAGGTCGATGAGATCGGCTACTGGGGGCAGGGCGCGGTGACGTATGACCACGACGATAACGGGCGAGTGACGGGGCTCAATCCGTGGGGGAGTGGGGCGACGACCTACACCTACCATGCAAGTGGCACGCTGGCGACGATCAATCGCCCTAATGGGGTGGCGAGTAGCTACCAGTATGATGCGGCCAATCAGCTTGGTGGGATCACCCATGAGCGTGGTGGCAGTACGCTCCAGGAGTTTGCTTATACCCTCGATATCAACGGCAATCGCACGGCAATACGGGAACTGGTCGATGGTACGCCGGTCACGATGACGATGACCTATGATCCACGGATGCGGCTGACAGAGGTGAGCTATCCGGCGCTGCCGGGCGGACCTGCCGCCGAGACGATCAATTACACCCTCGATGCGGTGGGTAACCGACTCGATGATGGCATCACCAGCATGAGTTATGATGTGGCTGACCGGATCGTCGGCTTTACCTATGATGACAATGGCAACCTGCTGGACGATGGCACGACGCAGTACAGCTATGACGCGGCGAATCGGCTCATCCAGACGGTGACGGGTGGCATCACGGTGACCTATGGGTATGATGGTTGGGGCAATCTGGTGCGTGAGACGTTGCAGGATGGCACGACGATTACGACCACGGACCTGGTGTTGGATGAGCAGGGCGCGTTGACCCGTACTCTGGGCGAAATTCGTAGCGACGGTAGCGAGGTGCGCTATGCCTATGGCCCGGATGGAGCGACGACGCAACAGACGATCAGCGGCACCACCACGACTCGACACGATCTGCTGCTGGATGGATTGGGGAGCGTGCGCCATCTGACGGATGCGAATGGGCAGGTCGTGCGGAGCCAGGTCTATGATGTGTGGGGGAGTGTGCGCCATAGCAACGGGAATGCTACGACTCGGCTGGGCTTTACCGGCGAGTTGATGGGCCACGATGGGACAGTGTACCTCCGAGCGCGGCACTATCAGCCGTCGCTGGGGCGCTTCCTGCAACGGGACCGCTTTACCGGATATATTGATAAACCCATTACACAGCATCGCTATATTTATGCCAATGCCAACCCTATTCGTTATGTTGATCCATCAGGTTTTGTTGCGGCATTTGATGGAGGTGGGGGTGGAGAGCCAGGTGTGCCTTGTTCTGTATTTACACCTGTGCCTGGACAACCATGTGCTCCTGATCGCCCCATACCAACCAACACGCCGACGCCTACACCAACTAATACGCCGACGCCGACGAATACGCCGACGCCTACACCAACCAATACACCGACTCCAACGAATACGGCGACGCCCACCAATACACCCACACCAACACCTAGCCCTACTCCCACACCAATACCCGAAGCGGTTTGTCCACCACCGAAGCCATTGCAACCACTTCCATTGATTGATGTTGGCTATGTTGGTGGGGTAACATTGGAGGGAGTCAAATCTTTTGTCAATGTGGGTATAAATGGAGAGGAGGTTTTTGATCTGTACACATTTGAGACAGGTTTGTTTGTAAGTGGTGGTTTTGGTGGAACGGGTTCATTTGGTGGCAGTAATGTTAAGGGTTATGCAGGAATTGTTTTCGGATGGAAGAAATTTACTAGGAATCCCAATATCAAAAACTATAGTGGACGTTACATCTCAGCTGGTGTTGAAGGAGGTCTTAATAAAATCATAAGTATCGGTCTTATGGGGTCAGCCAGCACCGATGATAACTATATGATGAATGGTAACCTTTATGTTGTGGGAGTATATTTCAGTGCTGGACCTCATGTCTGGCCTTTGCCGGGGAGTGCCAGTGTCACTGCCCGTGGCAACACTCGGTTGATTGAGGGAAGTCGTCGCGTCTTTCGCTCAGGAAGACAACCAACCTTTATGGATGCCCAGTGGTACGCACTGGCGATTATGGGTAACAGGGTGCACAATATCCAGACACGGATCGCCATGAGTTCTGTCGTTCTGTACAATGGACGTGCCTGGGATACACAGCCATAAACTGTTGTAAACACATATGGATGCTGAGGGAGGTCATTCTTCAGTATTCTACACTTTTCGATAGTAGTAGTTTGTGAGGTCGTTATGCGCCGTTTGGCATCGTGGCTGGTCTTGCGTCCGCCTGTACGAACGAAACTTGAAGTTTTGGTGCTTCTTATTTTAGGGCTTTTGGTCGTCATAATTATGTTGGTCATGCATCTCGCTGCGCCCAACACGACGACGGCAAAGATTAGTCAGGGCGTTCAAAAAATGATTATTCGCTTACCCCCCACACCGACACGGCTGCAAGAGGATGTCTTGGTGACTGGTGCAGGGGGTGTTCAGGAGCGAGAGGTCATCCGCGGCCCCATCGACATTATTGGTGATGATGGGATCATTTTGCCTTATCATTATCGCCAATTGACGGCTGCGGAATGGGCGCAGATGGAGGCCCAGCGGGAGGCATGGTGTGCCGACTTCCCGGTGTTTGATCCAATTCCCGAAGGGGAACCTTACTACGATGTGGCGCTCCGCTGTGGCAAGCCATCCGACTTCGATACCGAACGGTTCCTGGTGCCGTTGGACGCGTTGCCAGAAGCGTTTGTGATGCTGATTGAGGCATTGCCGTCGCCACAGGAAGCGCCCTAAGCGGTGCGCCCGACCCCAGCGGCGAGGTTGCGATCATCCCGGTACTGCTGGCGGTGTGGGCGATTGCCGAAATTGCCTTGCAGGTCTATGACACCTATGAAACCGCGCAGACGGTGCTGGACCCCTGTGCCTCGCTCGCGGAGAAAGGCACCATCCTGGGGCTGTATGTCTTTGGATTGGCGCTGCCAGGAGGGGGCTATAGCACCGCCGGGGCGACGGGTATTCGCTCGGTCAAACGTCTCGACCAGGCCGACGACCTCCGCCAGACCTTCAAACTGGTCGACCGCGCCGACGACACCCGCGCCGCTACGCGTATCGGCGATGAGGTCGACGAGATCGATACGATCAAGGTGGTCGATGACCTGTGCTTCCACAGCTTCAGCGCCGAGACCCTGGTCAGCACCGAAGACGGGTTGCGTCCCATCAGCGAGATCGTGATTGGTGACTGGGTCTGGGCGTATCACGAGGGTACCGGCGCGTATGGGCTGTTCCCCGTCACCGATGTGATGGTGCACACCGACCCCGCGCAGGTGCATCTGCTCCTCGACGGCGAATTGCTGGAGACCACGCCCGAGCACCCCTTCTACACGCTCGAACGCGGCTGGGTCGACGCGGGCGACCTGTGGGTGGGTGCTCACATCCGCAAAGCTGATGGCTCTTACGGCATGGTCCAGTTCATTGCGGTGGAGCGTGAGCCCCAGGTAATGTACAATCTCACCGTGGCCGAGGCACACACCTTCTTTGTCGGCGCCCAGCGCTGGCTGGTGCATAACAGTGGGTGTCCAGAATTACCAGTGTTGATAGGGGACCGTCCTAGAAAGCTCGTTCCTCAGGCAGTTGAGCATCTCAAAGCTTTTGAAGGATCTGCTTCACAAAAAGCTGATTTCTTAACAGCACTCTACACACAAATTTCAAACCAATCAGTGACTCTATGGACATTTACGCGTTATAACTTAGTTGACGGCTCATATGTTTTTGAGGGTCCTGGTGGGTTTACAACCGTAATAAGTGCGGATGGACGTTTATGGCGAGGTAATCCTGATGATTATGCCTTTAATAGTGCCACAGAAGAGCTTATATATGATCGATTGTCTGAACTATAATATCAATGTTTTATAACTCATTCTACCTAGTATTGTTAAGGAGGAACACATGTCTAAGTCACCCTCGTTTTTACGTATGGAAGAGGCGGCGGCATTGGTTCGCGACGAAGAGGACCTGATCACCAAACGCCTATTACTGGCGGCACGCTACTACTTAGGTCGAGTGGTACATGAGCAAGCGCCTCCCGTGACTGATTTTGATGTCTATTTTTTGTATCAATTTCTCCAGGTCTTTTGTAGTCAACACGAGCTTCTGCAACAGATTCTTGATGGAGAAGAAGTGGGTCTTTAGGATACAAGACGTTAGGTATCTGTCACAGAGCCATGGTTATACAGAGGAGGCTCTACTGATGACGAATAACTATGTCATTACCACTATTCGACCCGCAGGCCCCAACTCCCGTATGGGGGTAGATCCGGTGCTGAATAATGCGGGGCATGTGGCGGGGTCGTATGTCCCTCCTGGCTTTGATACGGTATCAGCGTTTCTCTATGATGGCATGACGATCCACCACCTGGGGTTACAAACGGGACAGGCGGGAGCAGTGACCGTCCTCACGAACAGTGGTCACGTCGGTGGGTATCTGATTACCTATGATCCCAATCCACGTGGAGATCCACCGTTGTCGCGGCACCTTGCGTGTGTGTGGCGCCACGACCACTGGGAGGTGGTACGCATCCCAGCGTATCGTCATTGCCAACTGGTAGGTATCACTGACGATGAGACTATGGTCATCCGATGTGATCTTAGTCGGATAGCGATCTACCACGCAGGAGCATATCACTTTCTACAGGACATCGAAGGGGCCGAGCGGCAGGCGCGTGCGGTGAATGCTCATGGGATGATCGTGGGCACATCGCGTCTGCCAGATCGTACGAACCGGGGTTTCGTCTCCGATGGCACGCAGATCCATACGTTGGGCGCACTGGCGCTGGGGTCGTCCCCTGTCAGTGGGGCCTTGGGGATCAATGATCACGGGGTCGTGGTGGGGATCTCAGGGAGTCGACGTGAGCGACACGCCTTTCGCTATGATACCCAGGGAATGCACGATCTGGGGACGCTGGTCGGATACTACAGTTGTGCATTGGATATTAACAACCATGGTGCGGTGGTCGGGTATGCCGGGAGCGGGACTGGTGGCGAAGAACGCGCCCTGTTGTGGCGGCGAGGAGAGTTGTATGACCTCAATACGTTGATTGATGAGCCGGATTGGCTATTACAAAAGGCCACGGCGATTAATGACGCAGGGCAGATTGCGGGCTATGGGCGGTGTGATGATATTCCAACCGTGTTCTTGCTGACCCCACGAGAGGGGTAACAAGCCCGTTTCGTTGCAGCAGTCAATTGGTATGGTGAGAGGAAGTTATGCGTCGTATAGCATCGTGGTTGGTCTTGCGTCCCCCTGCGCGGACGAAACGTGACTTTATAATCTTTTTTATCATGGTAGTAATCGGGGTCTTGATCTTCCTGGTGATGATGCTCATGGCACCGTCATTTCCGACCACCACGACACAAATTAGTCATGGAGATCGAAAGATGGTTATTCGGCTGCCCCCAACCACCGCGCCGTTCCAGGAAGAGATTTTGGTGGCAGGTACCGGCGAAGTCCAGGAACGCCGGATTATCCGTGGTCCGGCGGATGCAGGGAATCCCGCCGTGTCGATCAGTAGTTACAATCGTCGCCAATTGACGGTCGGGGAATGGGCGCAGATGGAGGCCCAGCGGGAGGCGTGGTGTGCGGATTTTCCGGTTTTTGAACCGATCCCTGAAGGAGCACCTTACTACGATGTGGCGCTCCGCTGCGGGCGGGTCATCGACTATGACACCGAACAGTTCCTGGTGCCACTGGATGCCTTGCCGGACGCGTTTGTGATGCTGATTGAGGCGTTGCCCTCGCCGCAGGAAGCACCCTAAACGGTGCGCCTGACCCGAGTGGTGAGGTCGCGATCATCCCGGTGCTGCTGGCGGTGTGGGCGGTTGCCGAGATTGCCTTGCAGGTCTATGACACCTACGAAACCGCGCAGACCGTGCTGGACCCCTGCGCTTCGCTGGTGGAGAAAGGTACCATCCTCGGGCTGTATGTCTTTGGATTGGCGCTGCCGGGGGGTGGCTATAGCACCGCCGGGAAGATCGGCATCCGCTCGGTCAAACGCCTCGACCAGACCGACGACTTCCGCCAGACCTTCAAACTGGTCGATCAGGCCGACGACACCCGTGCCGCGACGCGCATTGGCGATGAGGTCGACGAGATCGACACCATCAAAGTCGTCGATGACCTGTGTTTCCACAGCTTCAGCGCGGAGACGCTGGTCAGTACCGAGGACGGGTTACGTCCGATCAGTGAGATCGTGATCGGCGACTGGGTCTGGGCGTATCACGAGGGCACCGATGAATATGGGTTGTTCCCCGTCACCGACGTGATTGTGCACACTGACCCCGCGCAGGTACATCTGCTGCTCTCTGCTCTAACGCCTCTCAGACCACGTTTTGTAGTTGGGTGAGAAAATGCAGCCAGCCTTCGATATGCCCAGCACGTACTTCCTGATCAGCGGGTGAGTTCGTGTACGCTGTATGAGTGATACGTAACTGGGTACCACCATCAACGTAGGGTTCAAAGGTGACCGCCACCTGTTTTTCGGCGGTTTCGGGCTCGTGATCCCACTGCCAGGTAAATATGAGCTTCTCGTTGGGGATAAACTCGACATAACGACCACGCAGGTGCCATTGCATTTTGGGCCATGAGAAGTGATATGTGCCACCAGATTGCGGCTCAATCGCTGCTTCGGTCGGCCACCAACGACAGATCAGTGTAGGTGTCGTCCAGTACGCAAAGAGTTGCTCCGGTATGGATTGAAGAAACAGTGCTTCGATAATGACTTGATCGTTGGTTGTGGGAAGGTGCGTGATGGTTATCTGATCATCGGCTGGTTGTTGCATATGCTACCCCTTGTTTGTGACTCTGGCTTATCAACGATCTATATTATACAGAACATATGTGCTTGTTTCAAGTCAGGTTTTCGCCTTTTCCTCAGTATGTTCTCATGTGCGGAGCTACTACATTATTTTGCAACGAAACGCAAAGCAGCGTACAATGGTAAAACATGCATAGAAGATACACTCTACATACAGCAGGAGTCTTGTTGTGACCGTTCGCCCTGACGTTATTTTTCTCGTACTCGACACGCAACGGGTCGACCGCCTCTCATCATATGGCTATGAACTGGCAACATCACCGCATTTTGATGCACTAGCTGCCGACTCAACGATGTTTCATAATGCGATATCTGCAGCACAGTGGACGATTCCATCGCATGCCTCGATGTTTACCGGGCAGTACCCCTCTGTTCATACCACCGTACAATCGTTTTCACGATTGCCAGCTTCGTTACCCACCCTCGCTGAGCGACTACGGGATGGGGGCTATTTTACGTCGGCTTTCTGCAATAACCCACTGGTTGGTGTAGTCGATAATGGATTGCGGCGTGGCTTCTACAGCTTTTTGAACTACAGTGGCCTGTTGACTTCCCGCCCCAATCAGGCTGGCATCAAGCCGAATCTGACCGACCGCTATCGACAGTGGTTTAAGCGCGTCCTCAGTGCATTTATCACTCGCCTGCAGGATGCTTTTGCACGTTCGGATGTGTTGCTGGCCTTTTCGTTTACACCGTTGATGGTGCCACTATGGCAGACGGCATTGAGCTTTAAGGGCAATACCGCCAAGTCGTTGCAAGATGCCTTGCGTTTGCTCATCGAGCGCAAAGGTGTTGCCAAGGACCAGCCGGTGTTTGCTTTTATCAACTTGATGGGTACCCATATGCCCTACCATCCGCAACGCCGCTTTGTAGAGCGGTTTGCGCCACATGTATTGCAGAATCGGACTGCACAGCACTATTTGCGTCGCTTCAACACTGATGTCTATGGTTGGTTTGCTCCGTTGGCTGGTGAGATTGATGATGAGCGCAAAACCATTCTTGATGGCGTGTATAATGCCGAAGTTGCCGAACAGGATGAACAACTTGGTGCGTTTTTCAATCGTTTGAAATCCAGTGGCGCCCTTGATCGGACCATGGTCGTGGTGTGCGCCGATCATGGGGAACACCTTGGCGAAAAGCAGCTCATTGGCCATGCGCTCTCGGCCTACAACGAGTTGGTCCACGTGCCGCTGCTTATCCGTGATCCCACGGGCGATCTGCCGCGCCGTACAACCGTCGATCAGGTGGTGTCAACGCGCCGCCTCTTCCAGACCGTACTGACTTCTGCTGGTCTGGCCGATGAGTCAGAGCGTGCCTACACCCTGGCCCACAGCGCCGCGAGCGATCCGGACCGTGGTATTGTGTTTGCTGAGGCGCTGCCCTCGCAGAATGTGGTCAACCTCATTCGTCGCCGCCATCCCGAGACTGTACGTCGTCTGGCGTTCGATCAGCCCCGTCGAGCAGTGTGGCGTGATGCTCACAAACTTATTTCGGTTGGCGATGAATGGACGGAATTATACAGCATGACTAACGATCCGCGCGAGAAGCTCAACTTGCACGATATTATGCCTGAACAGGTCGAAGATTTACAAGCATACTTACGCACGTTTGTTGAGTACAACAGTGGGATTGCACCAAATGCTGAACAGGTTATTGGTGCCGATGATCCCGAAGTGCGCCGTCGTTTGCGCGATTTAGGCTATCTTGAATAATACATGACTATGGCAGCGCTATGCCGATACGGATACGCACATTATAGAGGTAAGAGGTCTTATGGTTCCACCTGTTGGTCCCGAAATTTTTACGATTGGCCCCATTACACTACGATGGTATGGCCTCTTGATTATGGCTGGTGTCCTCGCAGGAGGGTATGTGGCCAGCCGTTACGTCCAGAAGCGTGGTCAAGACCCTAACACAATCTGGGACTTGATGCTCTGGGTGATGATCCCGGCCCTGATCGGAGCACGATTGTATTATGTCTTCATTCAGTCGCCGCGTGGTCCCGACGGCTTTGATCGTTTTATGGAAAACCCTATCCTGATCGCGCAGATCTGGACCGGAGGACTGCATATCTTTGGGGCGTTTGTCTTTGGTTTTGCCGCGCTCATCGCCTTTGTACGCTGGCAAAAGCTGCCGTTGCTGATGTATCTTGATGCAGTAGGATTAGCCTTACCACTCGCGCAGGCCATCGGTCGTCAGGCCAACTTTATCAATCAGGAACTCTATGGCCCACCAACGACATTGCCGTGGGGTCTATTGATTGATGGGAATCATCGTGTCCCGCCCTACACCGATCTGGTGCAGTATCCTGAAGGCACGCTCTTTCATCCATTATTTCTCTACGAATCGGTGTGGAACTTTATTGGTTTTGGAGTGTTGTTCTGGATTTCGCGGCGCTATGCCAGTATGCTGCGTGCTGGCGATATCTTTTTGATGTACCTGATCTGGTATCCCTTTGGCCGTTTCTTTATCGAGTTTCTACGCACCGACTCGTGGTTCTTCCTGAATACGCCGTTTAACACGGTCCATATCATGTGCTTCATTGCCTGTACCAGTGCGGCGGTGATTCTATTCCGGCGGCACCGTGGCTCATCGGTGGATTCGTCTGAGTCGGGCGGTGGTTCCAGCAGCGACTCTGAAACCGATAGCGAACAGAGTCGCAGTCCAGGTGCCAGCCAGCCAAAGCCAAGTGTCTAAGTCAGGCATAAACATATGAAACACGCCCCACGCTTGCTCATTATTGGATTGGATTGTGCTGAACCATCGCTGGTTTTTGAGCGTTGGAAAGATGATCTGCCGCACCTCACCCGCCTGATGCAACAGGGAAGTTATGGGGCGCTTGAAAGCTGCATCCCGGCTATCACGGTTCCGGCGTGGAGTTGCATGACCAGTGGGCGTGACCCCGGAGAGTTGGGCATCTATGGCTTTCGCAATCGGGCGGATCGCTCCTACCAGAGCATGGCCGTGGCGAATAGTCGGGCGGTGCGTGAACCACGCCTGTGGGATATGCTCAGCGAAGCCGGGTGGAAAGTGGCGGTCGTGAGTGTGCCGGGCACCTACCCACCAACCCCGTTAAATGGCGTGATGGTTTCGTGTTTTCTCACGCCCAACACGACCGTTGAGTTTACGCATCCGCAGTCATTTGCCGACCAGATTGACCAATTGTTCCCGCCCTCGTCAACAGGCAATACTACTTCTTACATGCTTGATGTCCCCCATTTTCGCTCAGAGGACAAGCAGCGTATCTTGCAAGACATCTACACGCTGTGTGATCAGCGGTTTACGCTGGCAGCGCATCTGTTGGAGCATGAGCAGCCCGATATGCTGATGATGGTTGAGATGGGCGTTGACCGTATTCACCACGCCTTGTGGAAGCAGATGGACCTACGGCATCCGGCGTACGAACCGGACGCGCCGCTGGCCAATGCTATTCACGATTATTACCGCCACGTCGATCAGCGTATCGGTGAGTTGCTGGCCTGGTGCGACGATGAGACAGTGGTGCTCGTCGTTTCGGATCACGGTGCGCGGCCACTGATGGGCGGCTTCTGCGTCAACGAATGGCTGATTGCAGAGGGCTATCTGGTGCTGCATGAAACCCCGCGTGAACCAGTCCCGCTTGACGAGGCGCAGGTCGATTGGAACCGTACAAAGGCATGGGGGGCTGGGGGCTACTATGGACGCATCTTCCTGAATGTGCAGGGCCGCGAACCAGAAGGCGTCATTGCTCCGGCTGATTTTCATCAGGAACGTGCAGCGTTAGCGGAACGTCTGGAAGCAATTGTTGGCCCTGATGGACAATCGCTGGGAAATCGGGCGTTCCTGCCACAACAGATCTACGGGCGGGTACGTGGCATCGCTCCCGATCTGGTGGTGTATTTTAGCGATCTGGCGTGGCGTTCAGTCGGGACGGTGGGTGGTGGGGCGCTCTATACTCGCGAGAACGATACGGGACCTGATGACGCCAACCACGCTCAGGACGGCTTGCTCATCCTCTATGACCCCCAGCGCCCCGGCCATGGCCAACGCATCACCGACGCACAGATCTACGACATTCTGCCAACGCTCCTCAACCGCTTTGGGGTGGTTGCTCCTCCCAAACTGCGTGGCAAGGTGCTGGATGTGTGAGCAGGCGTAGTGTAACCCACATCAAAGCGCAGTCACAATGATCGGCTGTTGTCTGGTAACGATAATCGTGTGTTCATACACTGCGACGCGCTTCTGGTCACGTGTCTTGATCGTCCATCCATCTGAGTGCTCGATCAACCGCCCGTTTCCGGTCGTGAGATGTGGCTCAAGTGCCAAAACAACGCCGTCGTGCAGTCGATACGTGGCGTCACGATGATAGAACGACGGGATACTGTGCGGCGCTTCGTGCATCCGTCGACCGATGCCATGGCCATGGAGTCTACGTACAATGCGGTACCCAGACTGATGCGCCTGTTGTTCCGCCGCTCTGCCAACCATCGCCAGTGATTGCCCAACTCTGGCGGCACCAATCGCAGCGAGTAGACTGGCTTCGGCTGCAGCACACAGGCGCTTGTGAGCAGGCGTTATCGGCGGCACCGCAACAGTAATGGCAGCATCGGCATAGTAGCCATCGCATTCGGCGGCAACATCCAGGGTGACGAGATCGCCTGGCTGAACGCGCCGTGTGCCGGGGAGGCCATGGCAGGCTTCGTCATTGATGCTGATACAGGTTGTTCGTGGAAAGTCGACCTCAAGCATTGGTGCTGAACATGCCTGATGTTGTGTCAGAAATGCAAGGGCAATATCATCAAGCTCTTCTGTGGTTATTCCAGGGCGGAGGTGTGTTCGCATTTCCTGCAACGTTTGTCCAACAATACGGCCGATAGTCATAAGAACCTGGAGATCCAGAGGGTTTTCAATAGTCATAACATACCTCTTTTGAGTGAGCGATACAGGTTGGAAGGGAGTATAGCATATTGGGTGTTGTGCTACTCATATGATGTCAGGTCTTCTCTGGCCCATTCATGTTGTTGATCACTCCAAGCAACGATATCTCTTGTTTGAGGACAGAATCGCTGGATAAGGTACTCCACGAGGTCGGCCATGCCCTTATCTCCGTTCACAAAAAGGGCACAATCATTATGCTGATCGGCGATCACATACTCAACTGTCCCATCGGCGCGTGTTCTTGTTTCGCATGTGTAATACATCCCCTGACGACTGTGATGTCGTTTGGCTAACAGATAGACATCAAATATATAACAGTAACTGAATTCGTCATTGTCTTCTTGTACCTGCTTAACCCACTCACCGTAATCTGGACTTCAACAGTGCATGTTGTGGCGGTGGCCCGTGCGTTTGTGGCAGCCATTGAGCATGGTCAATCTGGTGAGGTGTACCACATTGCTGGAGACGAAGAACCAACTATTCGTTCAATTGCAGCAGCGGTTGCCATTGGTGTGGGATGTGAGGTAGCAAGTGTCACGCCGGAAGAAGCCGCCAGCGCACTCAATCCATTCACTGCGATGTTTTTGCAACTCAATAATCGTCTCGATAGCGCAAAGACCCGTCGTGAGTTGCACTGGTCCGGCGCCACCGAGACTTCGTTGTTATGGGATGTGGCGCATGGTTCGTATGCGACAAAATCATCTAGGTAAATGTCTGCAATGCTGGTGGTAATGGTCTTGCTGCCAACCATGCGCGAATCGTGTCATTGAACAAGAGTGGTGCTTCGAGGTTCCATGTGTGCCCGACGCCCTTCACCAGTCGTCCTTCAACGCCCTGTACTGAGCTACTGATGGTGCGGGCGTACTTTTTGCTCATCCCAGATTCCTTTTCGCCAACGACTACCAGTGTTGGTGGGACGGGATTTTGTGGAAGCTGTGCTGTTGCTGTCGCGCTATACACGTTATTGATGAAGTCGGCATTGAGTTTTTGGAAGTCGTCCGCGAAGATGGCGTGATAGGCAGGCGGGATATTCTGCGACTTCAGAGTCAGTTTAGCGAGTTGCCTGGGGGTTAAGAGCTTGAGCAAAGGACCGTTGGTGAGTTTGGCCATCTTCACCAGTCCACGCCCAAGCTTTGGGGTGGTCCCACTGAGGATGGCCCGTCGCACCAGTTTGGGGTTAGTACGCAGCAATTCCAGCCCCACCACTGCTCCAATAGACAATCCAACAATATGGGCCTGTGCACCGGGAACACGCTCACGGATGAGTCGTGCGATTTCAGCAGCAGCGCTGTGTACGTGTTCAGGTAGGTCGGGCGCCAGACAATAGAACTCAGTCAGGCGTTCTGTCTGCGGTTGCCACATCCGACCACTCAGACCACCACCGTGCAGAAAGACAATCGCAGGCGCGGCGACGTCACCTGTTACACGTACATACAGTTCTGACATGTTTTCCTCAATCTATGTGTAAAACACTTGCAGATACTATTTTTAGGATAAGTGCTGTGCGAGTTTAGGACTCTACCGTATACACATAGACGTACGGCTATTCGATGTGGTTTCAGCATAGACAAGGTTTAATCACGAGCTTCTGAGGCTGATGGGCTAGGGACCGCCGCAGGGGTGCGTAGGACGGACCGCCCCAGGGGGCGGTCCGTCATGGTCATTGGCTTGAGCAATTTCCGGTGGGGTGTCCCCCTGTGGGCGCCCTATAACCAAGTGATCCCAGAGCCAGCACAGGGTGTGAAGGGGAGGGACCGTGCAAGGGATAGAAGGTGCGTGGCTGGGTTAGCTGGTGTGCTATATGAAATGCGAGTTCTTGCTCACACTCAGTTTGTGTTAAGGGACCATAACAAACATACTGTACAACGAGTGGATCTGAATCGCAGCGCATCATCGCATCAAGATTATCGGTGATAAATTCACGGAGCAGCAGCCGTGCAGTATTAATGTACACACGATACTCCCTTTTCTATTGCTCTCGCTGCAAGATTATCATTGCAACTGGCTGGAAACCTAAGCGTTGGTAGATTCGGTAAGCCACTGGATTATCTGTGTAGAGGATAGCGGTATTGACACCATGCGTGAACGCGATGCGTAAAAGCTCGCTTGTGGTGGCCATTCCGATCCCACGCCCACGATAGTCTGTGAGGGTGGTAATTCCGGCCAACTCCGCGACTCCACCAATGGGTGATGTAAACATCCCGGCAGCAACAGGATGATCGTCGAGTTTTGCAGTAATAGCACGGCTCGTGATGAGTTCGGCACGAAAAGCCGCTGCTTCAGTCGGGGTGGAGGGTAGGGCCGTCGAATCAAATCCACGTGCATTCGTATCAAGATTTTCTCGTATTGCCTCAAGTGATGATTGTGTGGACAACACGGTAAAGTGCAAACGTGGTCGCGGCGTTGCAAAGTAACAGGTTGTAGGTGTGCAGGCAAGAATGGTTCTATGAGTGGACATCTTTTGGTCAACGGGTGGTGTATTGACAGGATGATCCGGCAGTGGTGTGATGACCGGAGTATGCTTATCCCGCTGGTCCATAGGGATAGCACGAAAGTAGGTTTGGAGACGAGTGACAAAGTTCATAGCGTCTTTCTATAAGATGTCAGTCGGGCGATGAAAACGATCATATGGAACGACTGCAATGGGGACTAATTCGATCAGCAGTTCAGGGATGACCAGGCCGGGTATCTGGATCAGAATGCTGACAGGCGTTGTCTCTGCCGGAAAGTATTTGGCGCGGACTTCTTGGATTATTGGTAGGTCCTCTCGGTGCAAGAAGTACAATGTCATGGAGACAATATCATCAAGTGTTCCACCTACTGCGTTCAGGACGCAACGAGTGTTTTCGATACATTTCTCGAATTGTTGTCGCACATCACCTGGCCCAACCACGACACCATGCGCATCCCACACGACCTGTCCGGTTAAATAAATGACCTCGCCCTCACCCTGGATTACGCCCTGTGAGAATGCCCGACCATTTGGTGCCCACATACCCTTCGGATTAAACCCATCAGCCATTTTGTTGTATCTCCCATGGTGGATTGTCTTCCGAAATATGCTCTATTTTACAACAACCATCGTCTGTCACTATCCGTCTACAGACCAGTGTTGTGTCATTGTTTAGCCTTAGCAGAAAGGGATGACATAGGGGGCGATGAAGAGGGACCGCCACAGGAGGCGGTCTGTCATGGGCAATTCTTCTGTGGGGCGTCCCCCCGTGGGCGCCCCATGCTGTGAAATGGGCAGGCACAGGGGGCGATGGGAAGGGGGCTTGGGCAATTCTTCTGTGGGGCGTCCCCTCGTGGGCGCCCCCTTGCCATTTGCATATGGGCCAGCACAGGGCTGGCCTGTCGCGGGCGTATGTATGCTATGGGCGCTGGATGAAAGGGACCGCCACGGGGGGCGGTCCGTCACGAGGCGGAGAGATTTCTAGTAGAGCCAGTTCTCATGGGCCAGTGGTGCGCGATTGAGTTCTTCGCGATGGAGCCGCCAATGTGGCATGAAGTGACTCATCAATTGCTGAAAGCGCTCGTTGTGGTGGCGTTCGAGCAAATGCACCATTTCGTGGACCAGAATGTATTCAAGGCACGCTGCTGGTTTCTTGGCGAGTTCCAGGTTGAGCCAGATGCGACGGTCATTGATATTGCATGTGCCCCAGCGTGTTTTCATCTTCCTGATGCCCCAGTCCACCACCGTCACACCGATCTTGGTTTCCCATTTTGTGATGAGCGGCGGTATCTGGGCGCGTAACCGCTGCCGATACCATCGATAGAGCAGTGCCTCACGTTTGTCTCTGTCTGTGCCGGGGCGTATCCGTAGTTCCAAGGTCCTGTTGTTCGGCAAACAGATTCTGTTTGGCCCATCATATTCGATGATATTGAGACGGTAGCGTCGCCCCTCAACATAGTGGCTTTCGCCCGTGAGCATTTCTCGCTGAGATTGGCGTTCCTGTTTTTCAAAACGATCCTGCTGTGTGCGAATCCATTTCAGATGTGAGATAACTGCCAATCGTACCGCATCATCGTCGAGGCGTTGTGGAACAGCCACCCGCACACGACCGTTGGGTGGGTACACGCCCAGGTGCAGGTTTTTGATGTTTTTCCGCACGACTTCGATAGAGATACCGCGTACTTCGATATGATGGCGTCTAATAGTCACGTTGTTGCCTCACAATGTCAAAAATGGTATCCACCAGGCTGTCGTCTTTGCCAAGCACCGTTTTGATGGCGATACGGACTTCGCGTTCCTTCAAATAATTCCCGCGCCACCCTGCTTTTTTGATATTGAGGATGGTTTCATCTAGTTTGACTGCCAATGTTGCGGTGGTATCTTCGGAAATAATACCATCATATGCATATGTTTCGTAGCGCTCTCGCATGAGCTGTTCGGCATGCTTCTTGAGATTATCATACAAGGCCCGCCGTGCAGGTGTATTGATGCTGGCAGGATACGCCGACTGGGTCTCAGGTTTGGCGATCTGATTAATGAGATCGACAATCTTCTCAAGATAGGTTCTGTAATCGGTCGCCTCTTCCTTCCGGGTCTGGATCAACGCATCAAGCAGTTCCGACATCTCTTCATAATACCTGGGGTTCACCGCCATTTCGTCGATAATGAGCCTGCGAACATTGTGCTCGATGGTTTCAGCCATGGCCTCTGGATTTTTGCGAATACTTTCCGGTAGGGCGTCCACAGCTTTTTCGCCACGCTCGACGATCAACTCAACGAGAGTCATATTGTTAAATGATGAAACCTCTTCGCTCTCTTCGGCCCGAATATAGTTGTCGATCAGATAGCGCATATCTGGTTCATACTGCTTCAGGTCGACATAATCACCGCTTGCCCGCATAATGGTTTCGCGGACCTTTTCGTAGTGTTGCACCTCCTCCTTGATCTCCTGAATCTCCACAGAAGAATAGCCAGCGTCTTCCAGATCGTTGGCCAGATTAGCATAGGCACGCAGCAAAGCGGCAGCATACTTGTACAGCAATAAGCGTTTGCCCTCGTTCGCCTGGAGTGCATTGTCGTCAGCGCTGGAGCCACAAAAATAGCGCATGTACGCCGGTGTATCCTGTGGTGGTTCGACGGCCTCGCACAATGCCTTGATCGACTCACGTATTTCCTCCAGCCTCTCACGGCCCTTCTCGATACGATCCTGTAGCAGATTCTCAATGTCTGCCTTGTCATAGTCCTCAAATGCTTCGCCGGTATAATCCCGAATTGATTTCTCCAACGATTTGAAGAGGTCTTTATAATCGATGACATAGCCGTACTGTTTGTCTGTGCCATCGAGCCGATTCACCCGACAAATCGCCTGAAACAGCCCATGGTCACGCATCTGTTTGTCGATGTAGAGATAGGTTGCAGAAGGCGCATCGAAACCAGTCAGGAGTTTATCGACGACGATCAGGAGCCGCATCTGGCCCGGCTGTTCGATAAACCGCTGTTTGATATCCTGCTCAAACTGGGCGACCTTGTGCATGGCCGAGTTTTCGGGTTCATGAAAGTGTGCCGCCAGCATTTTGCGATAAATATCATACTGTCGTAATTTCTCTGTCATGCCTGCGCCAGTTTCTTCACCCTTGATATCTCTCGGCGAAGGCTTGTAGGAGGTGATAATCGCACACTTGCCAGCCAGACTTGTTTTCTGAAACATCTCATAGAACTGACATGCCGAGTAGATGCTGCCGGAGACGAGGAGGGCGTTGCCGCGCCCGGTTGCCAGCCGCTCCTTTGTTTCCATATCAAAGACGATATCCTGGACGATGCGCTCCAGGCAGTCCCGCGAACTAAGCATCTTTTGCATGGTGCCCCAGCGCTGTTTGAGGCGTGCTCTGGCCATCGGCTTCAGCCCTTTGGTCTTGCTGTTGAACCACTGGTCGATCTTGCGCTGCGATGTGATGCTTTGTTCGATATCTCGTGCTTCATACAGCAGATCGAGCACGATACCGTCACGGACAGCCTCATCATATTTGTAGGTATGAATATAAGGACCGAAGATTTCAATACTTTTCTGTTTATCTTTTTTAAGCAGTGGGGTGCCAGTAAACCCGATCAGCATCGCTCCGGGCAGCATGGCCTTCATCGCCTGGTGCAATGTGCCGGACTGGGTGCGGTGGCACTCGTCCACAAACACAAAGATTTCGCCTTTCGGGTAGAAGCCTTTGGGTATGTTTTCCTGAAGCTCTTTGATATAGGCATCAACGTCACCCTCTTCACCCCTCCCGAATTTGTGCATCAATGAACAGATTAACCACTCGGTGCCTGTGTGGAGGACATCTACCAAGTCGGCGCCGCTACGGGTGCGGTAGATGTTCTCGCGTACGCCTTTGAAGACTTTCTCGATCTGGTCGTCGAGTTCGGTGCGGTCGGTAATCAGCAGGATGCGCGAGTTCGTCACATGTTCACGAATCCATTTGGCCAGCCACACCATGGTCAGGCTTTTGCCACTCCCCTGCGTGTGCCAGATGATCCCGCCCTCGCGACGCCGCACATGTTCCTGTGCGGCACGAACACCAAAATACTGGTTGGGGCGACAGGTCTTTTTAATGCCTGCATCAAAGACGATAAAGTCGTGGATGACTTCCAGCAGGCGTTCCTTCCGACACAGCTGCCCCAGCGGACGATCCAGCGGACTCTCAACGTCGCTGTCTTCTTTCCAGGTGAGGTAGTATTTCTCTGGGGTTTCGATGACACCATAGCGCAACCCTTCGGTGTCGTTGCCGGCCATCACTAGCTGAATGGTGGTAAAGAACGATTGAATGAACACATTTTTCTGATTGTCGAGATTTTGGCGAATGGCTTCTGCTACCGGCACCGTTGATCGCTTGAGTTCCAGCACACCGAGGGCGATACCATTCACGTACAGCACAATGTCGGGGCGTTTGTTGTTCTCGCCAGTGATGGCAACTTCTTCGGCGATGGCGAAGTCGTTGTTGTCGATGTTCTTCCAGTCGATCAGCCAGACAGTGATGGTTTGCTCGCCCACATCCGGTTTAATCCTGACACCATAGCGTAGCAGCCCGTACATTTGCTGATTGACATTGTAGAGGGTGTCGCTGCCGCTCAGTGCATTGGCTTTGTTCAGGTCGTGCAGCACTTTGGCGATGATGGTGTCGTTGTGGCCTTGTCGTTTGAGCCAGTTGGTGAGGAGTGCCGTTTCGATGTTGGCGTTGTTCGGGCGATCTTGCCAGTTGCCAAGGTAGGTGTAGCCTAGCTCTTGTCTGAAGAGGTCGATGATGCGTCGTTGGGTTTCGATTTCTCGTTGTCCGACATTGGATTTGGTCATGCTCTATCATCCTCCATCTTGATCTGGCCTTGGCTAGGGGCAGCCACAGGGGGCTGCCCTGCTTTCGGGATGGGGCCAGCGATCTCATGCTGCTACGGGACGGCCCCTGTGCCGTCCCGTAGCAGCATTTCTAGATCTTCAAATTTCCGGCGGGGGCGGCCCCCCAATCCCCGTGGCGGCGGCCCCCATCCCCGTGGCAGCGGCCCCCATCCCCGTGGCGGCGGCCCCCTGTGGCCGCTGCATGCCAGGATTCTGGGGCGCTAGGGGCAGCCACAGGGGGCTGCTCTGCTATCATTTGTGGGTCTTAGCCTTTCCATTTGGCTGGATTATTGCGAATGTATGCGCGTATCGTTTGTAATGCCTCCTCGCCGCGGATGATGCGCTCCCAATAGCTGCGTAGCCATAATTTGCCAGGGAATGGGGGCCAGCCGTGTTGTTTGACGCCGTCGGTGTATCGTTTGGTGGTCATGGTTTTGAATCGATGCATGATATCTGGTAATGATAATCGATTTTCGGCTGGCTCGCTAGCAGGATTCTCCGATTCTTCAGGGAAGGGCCAGCACTGGGGCTGGCCCGTGGCGGCATCCTCTGGATTTGCCCGATCCTCGGAATCGCCCCGATCTCCTGTGGCGGCGGCCCCCCGTGGCCGCCGCTCTAAATCCCCCTGATCCTTGGCAGGGGGCGGCACAGGGGCCGTCCTGTAGCAGCGTTGGGGAGCCTGATTGATATCTTCCGAATCGCCCCGATCCTCGGGATCGCCCCGATCGCCTGTGGGGGCGTCCCCCTGTGGGCGCCGCATTTGCCCAGGACCGCCACAGGGTGCGGTCCCTATGGTATTGTCGGCGCCCTCCGACCCACCACAGGGGGTGGGTCGTTCGGTATTGGCCCCCCCATCTCCTGGCCAAAGAGCGCGATGTTGCTGGCCGAGGCTTCATCCGCCGCCTTCAGGAGCAGCGAACCGGAGCCACAGGTCGGGTCGTAGATGGTGGGTTCGGGGAGGCGATGGCTGTGCTCCACCCCACGACCTTGGCGATGACACGCGAGACTTCGGCGGGGGTGTAGAACTGGCCTTTGCTCTTGCCGGACTCGGTGGCGAAGTTCCGCATCAGGTATTCATAGGCATCACCGAGCAGGTCGTCGCCCTCGGCGCGGTTGGCACGGAAGTCCAGATTCTCGAAGATAGCGACCAGTTTGGAGAGGCGGTCCTGTATCTCTTTGCCGCTCCCAAGCTTATCGTTGTCGTTGAAGTCGGCCTGGTCGATCACGCTTTTGAGATCGTTGGCATCGGCGAGGGCCCCAATGACTATGTTGATCTTATCGCCGATCTCCTTGTCGCCTTTGAGCCTGACAATGTCGGCAAAGCTGCCACCTTCAGGCACCGTAATAATGGCATTGGGATCGCCCTGATACTTGTCCGACACATATTTCATAAACAACAGGGTGAGAATGTAATCTTTGTACTGGGAGGCATCCATACCGCCCCGCAGTTCGTCGCAACTGCTCCAGAGCGAGCTATAGAGATGGGATTTTTTTAGCGCCATTGGTTGGTCCTGCTCCATAGAGAGAATAGCTGTGATCTGCCTATTATAACGCGATTATGCAGCGGTTTTTGTGGTGCCAATCAAGGTGGCGCTAAGGCGTTCATCCACCGTCTGGGTGTTCAGCAACGATTTGGCTGATTGCAGATCTCACGTTTTAACTACAGGGCTTTGGCTCAGTGTTATTTCTGAAAGCACGACTGGAAATCGCAATGGAGTTCTTATCAGGATCCTTGGCGTTGGCAAAAGAGTACCCATTTGCCTGGTGTGTACTCCCGAATTGCAGTCCTTTTGCTGCTGATTCCTGCTTAAATGTTTCAATATCTTCGACATCGAATATGAGTTTTACGCTGACCTGACCTGATTTTATGCTTTTGGCTGCCTGGTGGATCAGTATATGTGCCCCACCATGCGGAGATTTCAATTCGATAAGTCCTTCGACTATTTCGCCAGTTGAAATAAAGCCAAAGTATTGCTGGTAGAACTCAGCGGATGCCTGCATGTTCCTGGCATAGAGTAAAATGGTGTTTAGCGGTGTTTGCATTCTGTTTCCCTTTGTCAATGAATGGTTATCGTAGAGTGTTTGTAGACAAGCGCTCGATTGAATACCTTGATTGCTAAAGTAAAAAGGTGAATTTCCCCAATGACAGATGGCCTTAGGGAGATACGATCACTCTGAATGTGTCCATGGATTTCCAGTACGGACGGTGGATACTGTCGGGCCAGCCGCGTCCATATAATCGATCAAGCAGTTGTTCGCCATAGTGACGAGTAGTATCATACAGACGTTTTTGCATGTCAAGTAGCATGGTGCTATGCTACGGCAAGTGGCGAGGGTTGTAAAGTTGTTGGTCAGCGTGTGTCGCGCCACCACGCATCCGAGTTGAATTCCTCGGGTATGTCGTCGTTGCCTGGGTCCGGGTACCCCATCGCCCCCAGAGTCTCATGCCATAACGCACTTTTGCTTTCAGGAAGCTTGGTCCCACACCACGGGCAATAGTGGATTCTGACCGAGGTGTGTCCTCCTGCGGGAATATTGATGCGATACTCGTCCCAGCATGCAACCCATATCATTATGGGATGCGGCCCCTGTGCTGGCCACTCAACCGGCTCTGCGATAAACCAGGCCATATCGAGGCAACCGTGTTGATCGGGGTCGATGCACTGTCCGAGACAATGCTGTCGTCGTTCTTCAGCGCTTCTGTAGGTGATGCGTTCCATACAATGTTGTTAGCTATGTCAGTACCACACGGTGCCATGAGGGTTGTGCTGCTTATGGTGCCCCTCTGAGCCATGCAAGCACATCTGCTGCGTGATCATCGTAAAAATGGTGAAAGAACTCACCAACGGCAAAGCGTTGATCCCGCACCCAGATGACGTGAAATTTTGCTTCGATGGTCTCAATCCGCGAGTCTTCGGGCAAGCCTTGAATGGTAGTCAGTAGTTGCTGATGCACATCGTGTGCATCGTCCAGAATCTGATGGACAGTGCGGGTGCGATTTGATTGATAAATCCAGGCGTTGATATCATCTTCTGATGTAAGCTCTGCTGACCACGGCGGCGGCGGTTCTGCTCGTCCGTCTCCCGCCGCTTGCAACTGGGCGACCAGCAGACGCTGCCAGCCGGTCAGGTGTGCAACGATGTCTCGCATGGACCAATCGCCGTTGACGCCAGATTGATCCATCCGTCTTTCACCAATGGCTGCGAGGAGCAGTTCCCACTTTTGCTGCTCTTCCGTTAACCATCTGAGCAGTTCTGATTTGTTCATAAACCCTATCTCCTTGAAAAGGTGCATAAGATGATCACACACCAACGGACGCACAGGACGATAATCAATGATTAGATCAAGTGTTCTGATTTGCAGTGTACCATATGCGTCAAGGGCGCGGATGGAGGTGTCCTAACATCGCGTTGAGCGTCTGCGAGCCCATCATATGCCAGGAAACACCGTAGCCTGTACCTGTAATCTGCTCGAACGCATAGTTAGATGGCAACGCCTAATCCCAATAAACCGTATAAACCTTAAAACCTGCAGGGAGCTCTGGCGTAGCTCTATGTTTACCATAAGGCCAGCCATCATCCCCAATGCCATCTGCCTCCAGTCCTGCCACCCACTGATCTGCGACTTCCTGAGGCGCAGACGAAAAAATATGAATGTTCTCCGCAGCCGGCCAAGTGTCATCGTTGAGTGACTCGCCCCAATCTTGATGCAAGCCTACGAAAACGCCTTGCACGTCATCGCGTGCCGCAACTTCTTTGAAGCGGGCGTAGATTTCTTTGATTGATGGGCGACCGTCGCCCCATTGATTTAGTGCGATCGAATCCTCTTGTGTGTTGCCAATGAAGTATTCGTCCAGCGTCACCACCGGAAAGTGATCCTCGTCGATGCTGTCTAGAACGACGAGCTTTTCAAGCAAAATCTTACGGTAGTCCATGAAATACCCCCCAACTAGTAAACAGCCCGACCTCCATCCTGTATTCTCAGATGTTAGATCGCTCTGGTCCTGGTTACCCATGTATTCGCGCCAGGTCGTGGACACATTTATACAATCCCCAGTTCGATGGCCGTCTTTTCCCCGACACTTGTTTTGACCAGAAAATCATACATGTCATCACCTTCTCGTTCTTCAAAAATACCGATCACAAAATTTTCTATAAGATTCCAATGAGCCAGAGGTCCACCACCTTGCTTTACGCTTTTATTGAGCGACATACAGACCTTGCTATAGAAGTTCCATTGATATTCAATAAGCGCCTCCCAGTCTTGGTCGTCTTTGTCTGCCATCAAGGATGATACCTGTTCGTACAATGGGTTTAAGGCTTCCGTCAGCTCATCCTCTACCTCCACAACCCACTCTGCAGGACTCCACTTTGTATCGTTTTCATTTCCAACGGTATTGTAGGCAAAGCACGGAACCCCAAGCGTCGTGTAATCACAGTAGAAGAGCCAGAACCCACATGCATAAACAATGCCTTCAGGAGCAGGTAATCGTTGAAGTGTGCTGTGGATGCGGATTTCCATGTCTTCAAACAATGCTTCCAATTCTTTCTGCAACATCTTGCTCCTTGTGCTCATGGCTCAGGTTCGGGGGTGCACCACGATGAGTAAATGACTCACAACTCCGGTTACCTCTCATTTCGTGGGCATCGGTCACACCCCTACAGCACTTCGTTATGCTTCGTTCTTTGATGCATGTGCATGATCCACATATGCTACGCCTTGCCCCAGTGACCAGTCGATGTGCGAGTTTTCGGTAAGTGCAATCATAATGTCGTCTGCACGAAACCCTGCAGCAACGCCCCTATCTGCAATATGTCGAAAAAGGTGTCGCTTTTGTTCATCGGCGCGTCCCTGCAAAAATGTTATCTCGATGATACAGGCGTCTTGCGAACGGTTTACACCACCAAAAGTTGGATCAAGAATCATTTCTTCGGGTTCAAAACGCAAGATAAGCTGAAATAAATCCTTTGGCGGCACGTTGCAGGTATTGACGAGCGCATCTTGTGCGGCATCCGCGAGTGATTTTACCATCTCAAAAGGAAGGTGTTTCGGTGCTGAAATTCGAGTAAGTGGCATAATATAAGCTCCTTTCAGATTTGCTGTTTGCTTGATTGATCAGGGATACATGTCTGTGGACGTATGGTTCAACACATGCCGTAACGCCTGAGTTCACCTGCGCCGCGCTGATAGATCTGGAAAGCTTTTTCGTGGTTTCTAGCTTTCCAACGCCGATCTTGCTTGACGCGCAGCGGCGTCAACTGTAGCGCATTGTTGGGCGGTAGCCCGTTCACAGCCTTCCGCCAGGTGATTGTGTGTATCCAAACAGCAAGATCTGTTTCAGGCTTATGCCTTGTGTTCATAATCAACTATTCCAGCAGTTGCTCCTCGCTCGTTTGGCGCACAAGAACGAACCAGTTTCCACTACCCATTAGGGTGTAAACAGTTTCCAATGGCCTTCAGAAACAACCTCAACCACGCCATCCACGACTTTGAGGGCGGTTTGATCGTCAATCGCGTACCCCGGTACCTGCATCTCGGCAGCCCATTTCTCTGCGGCGGCCATGGAATTGTCCGGCAGCATCTCGTGATCCAGATGCGGAAAGATTGCAAAATCGACCAGTCCCAGTGTTTCATCGCCAGCGGTGGGCGGAGTCCATCCAACGAAGTCCTGCCCGATGTTGGGTGTCATCACCATGCTCCCGGCGCTCAGTCCTACGTAGACCGTGTGCAGCGACGGCAAGAGGTCTGCCAGCCCAGACTGCCGCATCCAGTGGCACAGATACAGGGGGTCGCCGCCATTCACCAGCAGCACATCGGTCTCCTGGACCATGGGAACCCAAAGTTCTTCGCCGAGGCTGGGCAACGCAGTCAACTCCAGAACCCCCAAGGATTTCCAGCCCAGTTCGCACATCGGGCATCTGGGTTCTTTGCCACTGATGAAACTCCAGGCAAGGCTAGCGCCTCCAGGTAGGGCATAGGTGGCGGTGGGGATACACAGGGCGTTGGAATCGGCAATAGCTTTGTCCAGTAGATCGACCAGCGCTTTGTGGATGCTGTTGTTGGTGATACCAGCGGAAGTGAGCAGAAATTTCATCATTCCTCTCCTTAACGATATTAAGAGGTACCGAAAGGTTCCTCTATCTCAATATGGCTGACGACTGTGATTCGAACTCCATGCGGATCAAGAATTGAAAAACGCCGAATACCCCACGGCTTGTCAGCAAGCGGTTCCACCATTGGGCGACCTTGCGCTGTCACCGCTTGATACATCTGCTGTAGTTGTTCTACAGTTCCGACATCAACGGCAAAACTCGGTGGCAGACCAGTAAAGCCATTATCATTGACCATGAGTTCTGCGCTTGTATTGGCAGGAGAACTCATCATAAGGAAATTACCTTCCTCTATATCGACGATAAGGCCAAGCGTGTTGGTGTAAAAATCATGTGTTACCTCTACGTTGTTGGAGCGAACTTCGGGCATAATGCGGGTGATAGACATGGTACTCTCCCTGGTGTTTGGATACAAATACACTATCAAGCATAGCAGAAACACTAGCACAAAAGTTCGCCCTCGTCAATACAATAGCAAGACTTTGACAATAGTACTTGTGGTGGTCCAGCTTACTGTTAGGGAAGCGGAAGGGCATACTCATCCCATCTGTTCCGCTCAGGTCAGGGGCTTCTATGTCAGATGCAGTGTGCGAGGGAAGGTGGAATGGATTAAACGTTCCGCTTCCCTTATACAAATCAGAATGTATCTCCATGATGGCCCAACAAAAGCTGAATCTAGCTTGAACTTGCGTAGCTCTTAGGGTAGTGTAACGCCTGAGTTTACCTGCGCCGAGCGTGCTCTGGAGGTCTCCATTAAAGACAACTTCGCTACCTGGGTAAGCTTGATACAAGCCACGATCAGGCACCAGGTGCCACGAATAGAAAGCTGTAACCAAATCAATTATTCCTCAAGGTTCAGGGAATATCTATACGCCCGTTTGATGCTGGTTGGTTTCAATGACTCATACAGCAAATTGGCGACATCCGGTTCGGCATTGGAGGCAATCCACGCACGTTCAACGCCTATCTGATGAAGTCGTTGGAAGCACTCTTTGGCCAGGGCTTTCCCAAAACCATTTCTGCGGTAATCTGTATGCACCCCCATCGGCTCAATGTAGCCAGACTTGGGATTATGTTCTGCGACCCATCCCATGCAGTATGCGACGCTCTCGCCCTGGGAATTCACAATCACCAAATCCAAATCTGCCTGATAGCCGGGGGAACTCTGAATTGAACGTAAACGGGCCTCAGAAAAAGCGGGATTGTTAAAGGCATTGTGCACCAGCTTGACCCGGCTCTCATAATGCCCATAATCTGAAAAACGCAGTAATCTGAACCCTGGCTTGAGGTTGTAGGAGAAATCATATTGTTCCAGGGAGTATGTTCTGACATTTTCCTCATGACCGTCCTCATAAAAGCCAGCAGCTAGCAATAGCTCGATCTTTGGTTGACCATAGGTAAAGACGGTGGTGCTGATCTTGGTCTTTCCTTGGGCCCAAAATGCAAGTCCCCAATGCAATACTTCAGAGAACAGTGTCCAGAAATGCGGATGCACCACAATGAAGAAATCATCTTTGCCGTATTCAGAGATGAATAACCCCACAACCTGGTCTGTTTCAGTTTTCCAATAGTGAGCGTTGACCTGAAAGAAATCGACCCCCTTTTCAGCATGGATATTGTAACGCCACCAGTCCATGCGACCAGGTTCCCAGTTATGATCAATCTCAGGGTAGGTCTCAACTTCTAGCAACAATTCCTTGATGAGCTGGTATTCAGTATTGTTATTTGTGAATGCATAATCCGTGATCTTCATACTTCCTCCAGCCGATACACGGTGAGATAAGTCACTTTGGTCTGCTCACCAATCCTGTTCCAATTCGTAGTACAGTTGTAATGAGGTCAAACCACTATGGATCAGTCCGTTGTTAAAATCAACCGACCGACGAACTAGTAAATAGACCGACCACCATCTCGCTATCCCAGGCATCACACCGCCTCTAGTTATGCGATCCCTACATATCCCGTTTGTGGTATGTAGTTATGTTGTTGCAGGTGTCGTGCTTACCCCACTGTTAGACTTGTTTCTTCAAGATTACTCGGTTCCACGTCTTTGCGTTCATTCCATCGTTATCAGGTGTTTTCGGATTTTTTGTTGGGAATAACAATCTCAACAATGCCGCTCCCCTGATCACACGGGTAATCATACGGTTCTGCCTCTAACCATTCAAATTCTAATACCAGTTTGGCTCCTACCAGAGTGATCTCACCCTCGCCAGAGATTACCGTGTTGATAGTCTCTAGTGGGATTGCTGCAGCAGAAACAATTGCTGATTTTAGGCGGTCACAGAATTCTGAGTCGGCGATAGGTCTTCCATCAATCGAAAGCCTAATCTCCCGTCCACCGCCAATCCATTCGGGTCCAATATCACACCGAACCTCCCAAACGACATAGAGACAAGTTCCCTCGATTCGTTGAAGCAATTGCTGAAATGATTCGATTTCAATTGTTGGGAGTTTGCACAATGATAGCACTCGAAAAAAGTAAGTCGATTAACCAATACATAGGCCAACCAATATCTCTATGCGTCACACAGCCGTAGCTATCCGTATATCTCGACTTAACGCAACACGGTTGCGATACTGTAGACATGTGTACGTCGATATATGCCATTATACACAATGCCGTAAGAAAACAGATCTGGCACCAATGATATGTGCTCACTCCACCGGATAGGGTCGCTCAGCAAATTGCGTCGCGTGATACCCCTTTGCACCGACCTCCCGCGCCAGCGGACTCAGGATGTCCTGATCGTTTTTCAGTTGCCCAAGGATTGTGTTAAAGGTATACTGCGGCTGCCATCCTAGCTCATTCCTCGCCCGTTCATTCACATACACACGATCAAGGCTGGGAAACATCTTCCACCCACGCCGTGCATACTCTGCTTCGTAGTGTGGCATACGCTGTTTGAGAACAGACGGCGCATCAGTACGCAAGCCATGCAGATCATCATGGGTAAAGGGCGTCGTGGTGCTGATGATATACCGACCAAAACCGATAGTCGCTGCCTTTGGTATCACCAGGATATGAGCACTCACCACATCGGCAATGTCCACCCGACGGTACAGAAATTCATTGGCCTTGATATTCGCATCCTCATACGCCTCTCGCATGTGCTTCTGATCATCTTCCTCCGGAAAGAAGCGCGACGTTCGCAAGACCAGACAGGGCAATTGATACTTGCGATAAAACAATTGACAGAGGTTCTCGGCTGCAACCTTCGTGACACCATAGATGTTTTTCGGCGCAGGAACGACATCCTCGGTAATCCAGGCGGCTGGTGCCCCAGCAGATGGCGTCAGTGCATCACCAAAAGTGCTGGTTGTGCTGGTAAAAATAAATGCCTTGACCCGTTCAGCCACTGCTTCTTCCAGCAAATTCAGGGTGCCAGTTATGTTGGTATCGACAAACTCCTGGTAACTGTGTGTTACCACATGTGGTTTGTGCAGCGTCGCAGTGTGGAGCACGGCCTGAACGCCTTCCATACAGCGTCTCACATGCCCTCGGTCAATGATCGAGCCGACCCTGTTAGTGAAGTTCGAGGGAATGAGATCAGTACTGATGATCTCGTGGTCTTCATTTTGCAGGGTGCGGACCAATGCTTCACCGAGGTGTCCGGCACTCCCTGTGACTAAAATCCTCATGGTTTGTTGTTGCTCTTAGTCTCGCGGCTGATTTTGATTATCAAACTAACACTACCTCACTCTATCAGTGTCCAGATGCTTTTGCACGAGGGTGAATCTGGGTAGCCAGAGTAGCAATAACGGGTGCAGTCCCAACGATGAGTGATGCCGCCCACTCTCGTAGTGGTATCTCGGTGGTGAAGCGCTCCAATGGCTGCCAGACCTCCTGATGGTAGTCATAATACAGCACCTGTCCACCTACCTCATTGATCAGCGTAATTCCGGCGGCCACATCCCAGATGGCTATGTGTGCAAACGTGCCAAAATGAAATGTACCCATCGTTATCATGGCAAGCTCATAGGCCGTTGAGCCCAGCCAGCGTGACTCTCCCAGGTAGTTTTGAAGGGCTATGTGAGCGCCCCAGTCTTTCCAGAAATCACGATCCTGCACACCAAGTAAACCAGGATGCAGTGCGGTAGGTGTCAGTGTCGGTAAGTGGGCTTGATTGCGATAGGCACCGCCGCCGGCCTGGGCATGCAGGATTGTACTGGTAGCTGGCAACCCAATCACGCCCACCATCGGTCGACCGTGGTGCAGTACGCCAACTGAGATGGCAAACAGCGGAATGTGATTCGTGAAATTGCGCGTCCCATCAACCGGATCGATCACCCAGAGCCATTCCGGCATTTGTATAACATCGTTGCCTTCCTCACCAAGGACTGCGTGTTCAGGAAACTGCTCAGCAACAGTCGTAACGAGCAACTGTTCGATGGTGCGGTCAAGCTCTGTCACCGGATCAGCGCCATGAACGTCTTTGAAGGTAACCTCGATGTTACTGCCGTACTGATCAGAGACCATCTGATTGGCATGTTCAACGAATGCGTATGCTGCCTGCTCGATAGTACATAGAATTTCTGTATCTGATCGCACAAGACACGCTCCTTGTTGCTTATGATAAAACTTTGCCATATTAGCACTCAACCACTGCATTCTCAAGAATCGTCAGTGTTTGTTGATTATAGTCGAGTTGTGCCTGAATGCCAACTGTGTCGCCCTGTTTGAGTTTTGGTGGCTTAATCATAGAATACACTCTATCTCATCCCTGCCCGGCTTGTCGTGCTTCTAACTGTGACATCACCTGTAGTGCTTCCTCTTCAGTGGGTGCCTGCAAGACCTTGTTGGCTGCAAAATCTTCGGCACCTGGGTAGCCAGACTGGCGTATGTGTTCAGCGGCCTCTATCGCATCATAATCAGTATGACGGAATACAACGTCCGTCTCAATCATCAGCCAGTCAGCGCCGGTGCTGCCAAAAGGCATCCCTACACTTCCTGCATTGACCACACGAACGCCTGCAATGGTCCGATCAAACTGCATATGGGTATGTCCACACACAACTAGCGATACGTTGAGATTCTCAAAGAGCGGTACCAGCTTTTCTTCTGGTGTCAGGCGGGTAAACACATCGATATCATTGCGCGGTGTAGCATGGCAAAAGAGCACCTTGCCCAGACCATCTACGTCTAATTCAAATGTCATTGGCCATTGAGCTATCAACTGTTGATGTTCTGCTGTGAGAGTCTGGGCCACCCAGCGTGCAGTCTGGTTGGCCTGTTCTGACAGACCGCCTGGCTCTCCACCTGCCAGATAGCGCAACAGTTCCGACTCGGCATTCCCATGAATAAAGTGGATGGGTATGTCGACATTCTGCAAACGTGTAAGCGTTTCAGATGGCAACGGCCCTGCCACAACATCGCCCCCGACAACGATAGCATCGGCCACTTCGTTACTGATCTCTTGCAATACTGCTTCCAGTGCGGGCAGATTTCCATGAATATCATAGATTGCAGCAATACGCATCGCAAAGCTCCTTCCTGAAATACATTGAGTTCATCACGTTGTCCTGGATGGATTGTCTGATTGCGTAACCTCATTGTATCATCGCTGGTCTGCCCTGCTCAAGCGGTAAAAGAATGCCTCAGCCTCTTCGTCAAAGACCCAGAGGAGACATGCCGCAATCAACGCCACTGCAAGCACAACATTGGCGATAACCATGTTGGTACCGACGCTGGCACCAACAAAGGTAAGTACCGCCATGCCCGGTAATCGACCGAGCAGACAAACCAGGACGAGTTGCCAGATCAGCAGCCGTGTGAGGCCAGCCATGAAGCAGATGGCATCATCGGGGAGGGCAGGCAATAGAAACAACAAAAAGAAGTTCCATAGTCCTCCCTCGCTAATGAGATAATCAAACTTACTGAGCACAGTTGGTGGGAGAAATCTGCGTACAATCTGCACACCAAATAGTCGCCCCACGCCAATTGCAAGCCACGAGCCAGTCCCAAGGCCGATCATGGTCAATCCAAGGCCAGACCAGAACCCGAAAAGGTATCCACCTAGTAATCCCAGAACCTGGCCAGGAATGGGTGCAAACAGAACTTGCAGTACTTGAATCGTGAGGAAAACATAGACCTGTGCGGCTCCATAGCTCTCAAACATGCTGGAAAGGTTTTCTCGAACCATGTCCCAATCTCCTCGCTGTATCTCACGTATGATCTGCTGATATGCGACAGGGAGAACGGGAATAAGTACAGGGAGCAGCAGCGATAGAAGAACAGCCAGTATGACAGCGCCAAGCACAATTGGCAGCATGCCTGCGAGCTTCTTGCGTAGGCGTTGGGAAAGGCTGGTCAGCAACACAGGTTTAGCCATGACGACTCCTTCATTCAAAGATGCTATAAGTTTGGACGAAGGAGACTGCTTCCCAGAAGTATCCAGAGAGACCAAATTCCGGAAAGATGACAAGGTTTGCTCCACGCTCCTTGAAAATCTGGCAGGCACGCAGGATCTTCTCTTTGTTTGCCGCGATGTTGGGCACCTCCGCATGAATGTTGGCCAGACCAACTGATAGTAGCTTTGTATCTTCGGAAAAAAGGCGTTCGACAACCAGAAACTCATCTATCTGTTCAATGGGATGAATGTGATGAAGCGTTTTCATAGTTTCTCGTTACGGTTGATCATTGTTGAACCACAATCAATAAGACATCGCTACAAACGGAGTGTGTGACAAAGCTGTTCGATGATATCCTGCGAAAGACACATTCTACAGTCTGTGTCCGACTGGACGGGCATTAGTTGTTTAAACGACCGACCAGCACGATAGACGCTGGCTTGCCTGTATATGGGTTCATTGGGTCTCGTATTTCTGTGAGGTGAAAATGATGTTCGTGGAACATGCGAACCCACGATTCGATGGTGCGAAAATACCACGGCGCCGGATCAGTAAAATCGTTGCTGAATCCGTGCCACGACCCCTCCCGCCATCCGTCCTGATAGACCTGATCGCCACAACTCATAACCGGGTGTATGGTCTGGACTATAAAATAGCCTCCTGTGTGCAATAGTGTGGGCATGATATTGAAAATTCCATCGACGGACTCTTTCCCCAGCAGCGAAAAATTGCACACGGCAGCATCAAAACGTTCCGTAAGCTTCCCAGCAGCAAGATCTTCGTACGACATGACCTCAAATCTTCCACCTCCAGTTTTGCATGCTTGTTCGACCAGTTCACTGACAACGTCCAACCCCAGAACGCGTATACTATGCGTTGCTAGTTCTCGTGCCAGCCAGCCTTCACCACAGCCGATATCCAGGACCGTTTTTGGACCAATTGCAAGCACCGCATCAACAATGGCTTGATTGGTGACTAGTGTGCGGCTCTCGATGTGATTCTCGCGCACTGCTGTGGTCCATGGGGCAGCATTCTTCTGCCACGAGTCGATGATCTGTTGGTCGTTGAGTGGGTTCATATTGTTTTTAGTCGCTTAACATACCAGTTGAGGCGTATGCCACCGGGCTTGTACAACCGTTGGCGAGAGTACCGTAGATCAGATTGGCATGAAAAACGGCGGCGTAGAACGCGTCGCCCCCAACGCCTTGTGCGGCAACACCGTTGATTGTACCAACGAGCATCTGCGTGTCACTGCTACGCTGATGAATGCTCTGCTGCTTGCTTGAATGCACGTAACAACTGTTCATGCTGTGCCTGCAACCGTGTGCGGCTCATGAGGGGTACAGCGAGGACCCCCGTGAAGGATTCAGCAATCGAGAGGCACGTATCACCATTCGGTGTCGGTTCTACCCGCAGGCGATCAATGGCGTTGAACCAGAGTGATCGCCCCGTCCACGTTAACTCGCGCTGGGGTGTTACAACAGCGATGTGTGCGCGGATAGGAAAGTTAAACAGGCGAAACGTGAAGTACGCATCCACCGTGACTGTTGACTCCAATTGTACATCCCGAATTGCGGAAGTGATCGTTGGCCAGGCGGATACGTGAACGATGAGCTGCCAAACGTCATCAACCGGAGCCTGAATGATGAGATTGCTCATGGACTGAATCGGCGCTTGCTCGTCAATCTGCCCATTTTTCGCGTACGCTTCGTGGAGAGTCTTACGTGACGGTCCACGATACCAGACCTGTTGCATCATTGTATTCATTCTGCACGACGTTTGTGCGTATATAGAATTCGATATCCTGATACTCTCCCGCTATGTCGGCAGAGTATAAACGATACGACATATGGTGTCAATGGTGTATAACGCTGAAAAGAACTGCACGCCGAACCATTATTAGAAAGAGATTCTCTACATGATCCATATTGCAGCAGTGTGCAGATAATCCTCGTTTACTCAACATTATGTATCAACACCAGTAAAAGGATTTTGTATTCATAGGTTTGGTTACACCAGATGTGCTTTTCCCGTAACTTCTTTGGAATGTCGATTGCATCTTACGCGAATACGTGAAAGCCAAATTTTGCATAGAAAGCGCGGAGGTGTACATATGGCAGACAAAAAACATGTTTGAAAGCACCAGCATGCTGGAGTAGCAACGCGACGATTTGCCCTGCTAATCCCAGACCACGAAACTCCTCGAAAACAGGCATACCACCAAGTTCCGCATCCATACTCGTCACCTGTACAAGCTGTTCCAACGCAGCTCTCTGGCCATTAATCTTTGCTACCGCAATCGTTTCGCAGTTTATATCGGAATGAACAAATCCTACCGCATCATAGCAGGATTTGATCCATTCAATCTCTTCTGATCTGGCTTGATGAACGGAAATTGTCGTATGCATACCTTTTCTCACCTATCCAATTTACTCGGCTGGTAACATATTGAGGGGCATACTCTGGGTTCTGTGTAGTGCAAGACCTGATGTTGGCTACTCTTCCGCTAGCGCTTGCATGATCTGCTCAGGTGTTGCCTGTGGTCCCAGATCGAGTGCTTCGGTCGACTCAAATGCGCCAACGGCACACCGCTCACCGGCTATCTGGAGCACTTTGCCGGTCCAGGTGCATTGTTGTGAGCCAAGGAACACCACGCCTGGCGCGACGCTCTCAGGTCGTAGCTCATCCGGTGCGACCTCGCGACGAAAAATGCGGGTGGCGGCCACTGGCGAGATGGCATTGACCAGAATGCCGTGTTGCTGTCCTTCACCAGCCAACCCATTCATCAGCCCGAACTGCGCCGCCTTCCCTACCCCGTAAGCAGTTACATCTGAGTCGGCGAACCACTTCAGGCCATACCCCGAGACTGTCAGAACGATGCGACCGTATTGCTGACGTTGCATGATTGGCCAAACTGCACGGCACAACCAGAACGGTGCTTCGATATTCACACGCAATTGACGTTCCCATTCCTCATCGGTAGTTTGAACAATGCCTTTGTACACGACCAGACCGACTGAATGGATCAGCACATCAAGTCGTCCACAACGGGTCTGCACTGCATTGATCAACGCCTCACATGCCGCACGTGTGGACAAGTCTTGGGTTTCTGCGAGAGCTGTACCACCTGCAGCCTGAATATCTGTCGCAACAGCGTGTGCTACGTCTGGATCATGGCCCGTCCCGTCGCGCTGGACTCCCGCATCATGTACGACGACAGTTGCTCCACGTTGAGCAAAGAGGTGAGCATAGGCCGCACCGAGCCCACGTCCGGCTCCGGTGACCAGCACCACCTGCTCATCAAATCGGATCGATGCCATATAGGGTTGCTCCCTGAGTATGTCATTATTCGGTAAGCAGCATCAGTATATCTTAAGCGATAATGTGCTGGCAACAGTGGAGTGTTTCGTGTTATTTGGGAAAATGAATTTAACGAGGATGATTACTCCGCAGTTATTCATGGGGTGTGAACTATTACAATAAGTGCATTGCTCTGGAATGGAGTCATAGCTTGGCGCTCTTCATTATGTGATCCATCTAACAGCCTGATATTGTGTGTTGTTCAAGGGTTATGACTTCTACATCAAGATATGAAACTTTGTCGAATCTGCTCATATACTTCAGGCTGATCAAGCAAATCCATATGGTTCATATTGTGACCAATCCACTGGTTTGTTTCTGGAAACTCAATTATCCGCTCGGGATCTTTGTGATAGCCAAGCGCGCTTTGTAGTGATACAAGACCATCCCCAAACAGTTGATCACGCAGGTCGCCAATAGCATCTCCGGTTGTTACTCCGATGGCGTAACATTGTACCCCATTGGGGAGTGGGACCAATCGTCGTTGATCGTGAGCATGCGCGAAGCGATCCTGCTCTGCCCAATCCTCATCGAGCAGATTGCCATGGCGCAGATCAGTAATGCCAGCACTCCGAATCTTCGCCAGCCGCGTAAACGCCGCGGTATAAGGATTAATCTCTAACAGGCTATTCAAGCCATTGCCATGTTGTTCCAATGGAGAGCCATGGTGTGGGGTGCCGAGAAATACCATCTTGTGGAGGTATCGCAGCCATGTGTGTCCGGCCATTGTGCCGTAGTAGCAGGCACTGCGGGACACAAGTCCACCCATGCTATGCCCAATGATTGCTAATTCGTCCACAGGTACCGGCCAGCGATGCAACAGGGTTTCGATTATGTCCGCAAACGTGCGTCCGTTGGTTGAGATATGCAGACCGGTGTTGTAGTGCAGATAGATGGGTGTGTAGCCAAGCTCTGTGGCCAACATCGCACCATGGTTGTGCCCATTACGCAGCCAGTGCAGATCATTCAAGCATAGTCCGTGCACCATCAAGAGGATTTTGTTACTTGCTTGGGGGCTTGCCTCATGGAGTGTCTGTGCTTCCAGATCAAGCGGTTGTCCGTCCTGTCGCAGGTGCATACGTATCGCCAGGGGATTGTCATTGGCAGCCAGGTGATCGCCCAGTACTCCATTCAGTGCGGAAATTACGGCCTCACGTTCGGGTGACGAAAGTTGTTCACCGAGAAGGGGGGCGAGTGGTGTGAGAATTACATCTGTCCCACTACCCACCAGACGAGTTACGCCGCGAATACTGCCATACACCAGCCCAGTGATGCCTTGTGTACGCCCTGCCGTTGATGTGCCGAGACGGGTAATGGTGTGGTGCATAGCTTCGACCAGGTCCGTTACGCCAAGTGTCGCATCAACGGCCAAGCGGCCGGCGCCACGAATATCATCAGGGTGGATATGCTTCTTTTCGATAGTAACACCTCAGAAGGGAGGAGCCCTACAATAACAATGATCTACTGCAGTATACCATTTTGAGTAGTTGTCTGGCATTGCCCAAAGTCACATGCTGTATTAAATTCTGTCTAAGTCTGCCTCAGTCTTTGTATACCAAGGGTGATTGGGTTGGATGCACCTACTGATTTAGTCTACTGAATTTGCCAGTGTTCCTGATCTTTGATGATTTTGATGGGTTTCAGACCAAAGGGTTCGGGTACAAGATTCTTGGTGAAATTCATCAGTTCCAGTTCCAATGGTTCGACCCGTATCGAAACAAAGTCGTCTCCACTTGGGCCACCTGGAAAGAAGAGAAACCATGCGTGGATCCAGTGCTTTTTTCTTTCCTGCAGATCTCGCACGATACTTGCCTTACCATAGACGATCAAATTCGCATCTTCCTTGTCATTGCCAAATGCAAGAGTTACATATGGATTGTGTTCAATCTCTTTCGCTTTTCTAAGCGTGGGATTGGTCCCCAACCAGATGACAAACGTGTCGAAATCAATGATCGGTTGCACCATTCTCGCGCTAGGTGACTGTCGCTCGCTGTGAGAAATGAGAAAACAGTACTTCGACTGTTTGAGCATCGAGCGTGCTGTGGCAAGACAGTGTTCAAGGGAGGGATTGAAGGCTTTTTGTTTACGCTGTTTGTATATTCCTAAGAGGATCCTGCCAATGGCTCTTCTGAGTTTCTTCATGATCTATTGTTCCACTTTCTACAACTAATCACTATGCTGCCACGTTAACACACCTGGGCGTGGATACGGTTCGAACCCGCTAAATATGGGTGGATTGCGTGGCTCATCGCCAGTGATCGAAACAAATACCCAGGCTTCGTGGCTTTCTGTCAGCCGCCCGCGATCGACACAAATGTCGGGAAAAAGTCGAATGCGTGTGAGGAGCGCATCAATAAAATCAGCATCTTCGATGTCTAACCCGCTTGTTGCGCCGGTTCCCGCCCAGTTGCCGTTGGTAAAATAATCCCACAAATCGTTCTCAGGTGATATCAGGGTGAGTTCTTTTTCGGTACACTCATTACGTAATGGCACAAAGATACCCTCAAGCTGTGGCGCAAGACAAGTTGTACCACCAGTCTGATTAGTATATATGATGCCAGACGGCCACGAAATAATCAGCCCGATTCCAATGTGCTCCCACAGTTTTATCTGTCGTGTTGACACGTCACCTCCTCTATATCAGTTCATACCTGGAATGGCTTTACACGTAGTTCTCATGAAGGCTATTCATATGGTGAAGTTCGTGTCCAGCAATGTGATATGCGGCTGCCCGCACACTCATGATTTTGTTGGACGATGTACCACTCCGTGTTAATGCCGTATCGTCCAGACTATTAAAGAATGTGATAGTTGCATGTCGCACGGCAGTGAACTCCGCTAAAATATCTTTGATATCGCGTTCGTTTGCTCTGGAATAGGGTACATATGCATCCTGATCGAATCCTGGCAGTTCTGTTGTGTCATTTCAGGCGACTCGTAAGGTACGGTAGTAGTATATGCGCTCGTCATCAATGACATGCACAAGGATTTCTTTGATGGTCCACTCTCCTTCAGCGTGTCGAACTACAAGTTTCTCTGAGGGAAAAGAACGGATAACGCGTTTCGTGGATTCCAGATTGTTTGTCATATGTTCCAACACCTAACCATCCGGCAGCAGCCCGATATACATAATGGTGTAGGGAGCACATCAGACCATGCCCATTCAAGGACATCGGCACCATCGATCTTTGGATGGGGTATTTTCATAAGTTGTCCAGCTCATGTCTGCTCTGCAGCGTTTGATACTGAAATCGAGTGGTTGGAAGAGCTTTTTAGTGCTCAAGCCGCTCCCACTGTACGCCTTTTTTAATATATCCAAAGGGTGAAATTGCATAACTCCGTTCCTCATACCCTCTGGCAGACAGGTCTGTCGCAATTTGTATACCAACATGGTCGTGACTACCAACCACTAACAAGATATCTCTAGCAGGTATAAACGCGACAAATTCGCCCTCAACCGGAATAGCCTGCTTGTCCCACAAAGGATGCATGAGTAGCCCTGAAGCTTCATAATTTTCATCAGCGTTGAACAGAAAGATGTTGCCTGTCCCTTTGGTATCAAGTTGCTGGATCGCTGCGTTAATGTGATGGAAATAATGTATCAGATTATTCGATGCGATATTCAACATATTCTTTGCATCTATGCCTAGATCTGTCATATCCTTTGGTGAGACAAAACGCATGCTTTCCGGTGTATCAAAGACATAGAGGATGTGAATATCTGCATTTAGCAGTTCATAGAAGAAAGGTAATTCTTCTTTATCATAGTCGGCCTTACTGAGCTGAGTTCGTGTGCTTTCTATGTAGTCTTTTGACTTTAACACAGGCATAATACTTCTGATATGAGTGTTTTCGCTAAAATCCTGTTGATTCTTTATTGCATTTACTTCATCTCCTACTACTTCCTCTAGAGATTTTTGTCCAGATAGATAGCTATTGTATGCGTTATAAAGAAAAATAGACAGTTTATAGCCATGTGCATTTTCACTGTAAAGTTGTAGGTCCCCCGCAACTTGTAATGTGATATCTGATAGTTCCGTTTGTGCTTGCTCGTGGAATAGGTTGGTAAATTCGCTGCTATTCATTGGTGATGACTCCCTTCAATACTCTGACGTGATAATCCTTTACGCATAATCAAGCTGGAGGGTGTAGTCTGGGTCTTCGTGGAGTACCCAATATGCCTCTTGCAATCTTCTGGTAACTGAACCGGGTGCACCTGCTCCGACTATTTGTCCATCGATTTTTGTAACGGGCATGATGCCGCCTGCAGTGCTGGTGATAAACACCTCATCGGCTGCTCGTGCCTCGTCGGCGTGCAGGCGGCGTTGTTCTACTTTATAACCATGCCTGGTAGCCAGTTCAATCGTCGTGTTACGGGTGATGCCTTCACGCATGCCACATGCTGGTGTAGTGAGTGTGTGACCATTTACCGTGAAAATATTGAAGCCTGGACCCTCGATCAGGTTTCCCTGTGTATCAACGACAACGGCAGTTTCACCCCCGCGATCATAAGCTTCGAACAATCCCATTGCCATATCGAGCCAGTGATAGTTTTTCACGGTGGGATCAACCGATTCGGGTGGTATACGTTGCCAGCGACTCACAATAAGATGCAGCCCCGTTGTCTGTTTTTCGGGATTTGCGATCCACACGAAGGGAATGACGAAAGCGAAAAATTGGTTTGTACAGTCCCGTGGGTCCCGTGAGCCAGGTTTGGGCATGCCACGTGTGCAGATCATCTCAACGTAGGCTTCGCGCAGGCTGCTCGCTCGCACGCAATCGACGAGAATAGCGCGCAGGTCGTTGCGGCTATGCGGAATAGACATGCGTAGCTTTTCCATACCCGTGAAGAAGCGGTCAATGTGATCATCGAGGCGGAAAAACCGGCCCTTCCACACATGCACGACATCGTAGGTTGCATCTGAGTGAAGAAAGCCCCAATCAAGCAATGAGATTTTTGCGTCACTAATAGGAACAATCTGTTCATTGACATAAGCAGTACCCTGTGAAAAATCAGACATCGTTATACTCCTTTGTATAGCTGTATCTCTCACATAACCGATGATGTTTCCTCTGGATATATTTTCCTCGATAATCGTAAACTTGCTAGGCAGTTACTCAAGTTCTTCAGCACACTACAACACAACTCTATACACTGTACATACATCGAATGGCCTGCTGTGGTTTTCACAGATGTGTCTAGCCTGCCACACCAGGAGCATGGATGTTCAGTATAATTGGTTGTAGCTGATCTGGCGGCTATCTCAACACAGTCGGGGCAGATCAGGAGGGTGATTTCTTGCCCTTTATGAAGTGGTCGATTGGAACAAAGACTGTCAGAATTATTGTGACATACGCTACAGGTGTGGATTTCCTGATCGAACATACTGGCCCCCTTCTTTTAGTCGCCTGACAGTGATATGATGGAAACTTAACCGCTAACTTCCGACGGTATGATCAGTATATCGTCCCATTATCACATGGTCAATTATGGCATCTGGTGAGTGTCGTACCAGGCTAAGTGTGTTATTCAGAGCTGTTTGACAACACATCCAAAATATCCTGCGCCTCGGGCAGGGAACAATTGAGCACGCTCCAAATTGTCTGTATACCATGCACCAGGTTTTGTGCTTCGATAGCAATGGGAGGCGATTCGAGGGCCTCGGCTTTGGCCAGGATGTGCTCAAGATCAGTGATTATACGTATTTCTTCGATACTCTTCACTCCGTCTGGTGGGAAAGGGACGCTTATATGTCTCGAATATGAAGACGTATCATTTCAGTCTCTACTTCTTGCCCTCTGGGGATGGGTATCAGAAGGGTGTAGGGCAGGATACGCTGACGACCCATCGCGTATTCCAACTGAATGTGCAGCGTTGGTAGCTCGGTATCTGTAATGTTGCTTGTACGTATGGTTGTGCGAGGTTGTTTGCACAAAAGCGCCTGTGTCCCAAGAATAGCGACAACAGGGCAAATGACAATATGTGGAGGCTGTTCACTTCGTCCATATGGATAGCGTAAGCTTTGTTAGGCGCCAGTCGGAACGTGCGAGTAGACCCAATAAGCCACCACTGACAATAACGGCACCTATCAGTCTGGTTGATCCTGGTTCTGGGTAGACCAGAGCGAGAATGAGAAACACAACAATGCTGATTATGAAAGCGTTGCGGAGTAGTGATGGTTGCCACAATTGGATTTGTGCAGTCATGTGTTCTTCAAACCGAGGCGACGCAATAAAACTGTGCCACTCTGCTGGTTGATATTGCCAGTGAATTTGAGGTTGTGCTGACTGGATGGCGTCATAGTTTTTATAAAGACGTTGCATGTTGGATTGATACATTGCTATCAAGTAGAATAAGAAGAACAGCAATGTTATTGCAGATGCTGCAACTATAGATGGTGGGGCGCCTGCTACGAGTGCGGCAAATGCGCTGATCATGGTAAGCATTATAAGCAGGACATCCTGAAGCATCAAGCGCCAGAGTTGCTTCGGTGGTCTCATCGCTGAGTCTCCTCTATTCAAATGAGTACGTGGCCGTATCGATATATATTATAGTTTGTGTGTGGTGTTGCTCCGATGATTTCACATAGTTATCTTGGAAGAATGTCTCTGAGACACTATTAAATTCTTTCTCCTTCAATATAAACCATTGGGATTGTCAGGGTAAGCTCCCCGTGTGCTCTGGCAAGATCATTAAGTTTTGCCTCAAGCCGTGCAAACACTGCTGCCTGCTGTTCAGCATCTACCACGCTTTTCCATCCATCTAAAAAGCCTAGTTTGATAAAGTAGTGTCGTAGGAGGGTGCTGCCGTCCACGAAACGTAAGGTGCTCGATTCTTCATGCACTTTAGACAATCGAAAACCGGTTTGTTCAAATAGTGTCGCAATGCCTGTAATGGTTGCCCTTTGCTCGATGTGTAGCTTCAGCGCCTGCACGGCCTGTTCGTTTCCATAATCCAGGAGGGTTGATTCAAATACGTTGTAGAATTCCTGGAGGTGTCCTTGCAGGTTAGTTGTCAGTGCTACCCTTGCTGATGGTTTGGATACCCGCCAGCATTCTGTCAGTACGGTTGTTGGATTACTAAAATTATTGATGCCCAGATTGGCAACAATGAGGTCAAAAAGACTATTGGGGAAAGGCATATCCGCTGCATCCCCTTGTCTGATGTCTATATTGCGAACATTCCATAGCTGTGCTTTGAGGTTTGCACGCTTAATGGCGCTTTCCCACGGGTCGATACCATACACCATGCTGGTAGCGCCTAATCGCTGGGCTAGCTCTAGCAACGGAAATCCTGTCCCACAACCAACATCAAGGACAGTCATACCTTGTTGCAGAGGTATATATTTGAGTAGGAGCAGACCGAAGGTTGCAGACCAAAGCGGGAGTTCATCATAAACAGTGACTGTCTCTGATGTGTTCAAATCAATGGCAAAATGTAAATAGTCGTCTGGTGTGTAAGACATGTTGAGTTCTTTCATTTGCTCGTACGATTCAATCGTGCCGCAACAAAAGCTGAGGCTATTATCTTCTCATTGGTGATACATAGAGTTACATTATTGGTCTATCTGGCCTCAACAGTTTTGCGCTCTCCATACACTGCGAAGAAATGGAGCAACCATAACCAGATCATCAGACCCCCTATAAGTGTAATCATGACAGGTGCGATACGCCATATCGTATCAGTCATAATAAATAGACTGACTATCCCACCAACAATAAGACCATCAGTTCCCAAGAGAACCCATCGAACTGAATATGGTCTACTGCTGTATTTATCATTAATTGTCGGTCGAGTTGGATCATGGTGGATCGTGAGTGCCACTAACACGGAAGCGATGCCCAATGTGGCTGTTGTCAGCCACCAGGGGCATGTGAATAACAGTTGTGGGGCCATCTGCTGAACGACAAGCATGACACTGGCAAGAAGGCCAATCGTTCCCATGATGATGAGTGCTGCAACGATTTCTGTGTGTTGCCACCACTTCCGCCGTAATGGTGGTGTCCAATCGGTAATAATCCGTATTGGAAAAGGTATAAGCAGGAGTATAAGTAGGACAGCAATATCACTCCAACGTATGGACAAGACCAGTTTGGCTTCATAAAGATGTCTAAAGAAACTTATTCCCATAATAAGGCTTACACCTTTGCCCGCCCATTCAAGTAACTGCCTCGGTAACGAGAGAATCTGAACATAGGGTTGTCCTCACTCAGTGGCAAAGGTCTGAAGGTCATGTCCTGTGACATCAGTGACGGATTTCCCATCCTGTACTGCAGCGTACAGATGATCGCGTAACTCATTGCTCATATCATCAACAGTTGAACGTGGGATTTCGCGCCCAATCCAGAAGAGGGTGCAGGCTTCTACCACTTCATTTACCGTAGATATAGGTTTAGTCTGGCTCATGTGATGCTTTTTGCGCCAGTATTGTGTTGACCGATGTAGTAAATTGTTTCCATTCCTTTGTCCACTCAGCTAACTTCGTTTGTCTGCCTGGAAGTAAGCGATAATACTTACGTCTTGGTCCTTCAGGCGAGGACACTCGATAACTTTCAATATAGGAACGCTGTTGCAAGCGGCTAAGAACGGGGTAAATGCTGCCCTCGCTGACCAGTGATAGTCCTCGTTTGGTGAGTTTTTGGACAATTTCGTAGCCATAGCATGGCTCCTCAGCAAGTAGCGCCAGCAGACACATGTCGAGCACTCCTTTGATCAGTTGCGATGTGTGTTTTTCGTCGTTTGCCACTTGGTATATTTTCTATCTTGTATTGCAAGATAGTGATGATATACCATATACTACCTTGTATTGCAAGATAGTGTCGTGAGCACGCTGCTCACAACTCAAAACCGAGTGACTTACGAACACATGCAGATGGTTGTGGCATTGGTGAGTGAGGGTTGGTTTGTTTCAGACTTCTACAATTGTTCGTTAATGGATGTGCAATGTCTTGAGCTGGTCGTTCTGTATCACCCAGTGCAAAATGAAGCAGATCTCTGGTCATACTTCTGGTGCTACATGATGTTTTTACTCACTGATATTATTGATTGACGTTACAATGTAATTCATAGATTTCGTGGTCTTTTTGCGTGCTTCTTTCCTCCTCTGCAACCGGATAATATGAAAAGAATACCACCTACTCGATATGTATCTCTGTGATCGCCTTACCCGCAATCAAGTTGTGTAGCTGGACTCCGATGGTAGCTTCCTGAATGTTATACAGACCACCCGTCTAGCCATGATTCCGCAGGATATGCTCCACTCATTCCCGATTGTGTGCTATCTGGAATAGCTTATATAGGTACAAGTATCGATTGGGGATGGATATTTCGTTTTTCTCCTCATTACGGGAATATTGCAGCAACAATAGCAATTCTTATTTCTCTGATTTACGCCGTTTCAATGTCCGGCGATAGTCCTGGAAGCGTAATTTAGCAATCTGTGATCTATCAACGGTCCGTATCACTAATCCTTCTGGCTGGCCTCCGCCTCCATCATCCAATGTACAGTGGCTTTGAGCGATAACTGTGTCCAGAAAGTTCAAAGTCTCCTCAATACCTCTCGGTAACGCAGCCACAGACAGCTTCAAAAACCTGGGGGTACTTTCAAATCACATGTTCTTATATCAAAGGTCACGTTTGCTCCTCACAGATTTGTGTGATTGGTTCGCTACGATCTGTGGCTTATTATAAGCCCTACAATACGCACTCAACTCTGAAATGTCCCACTCCAGAATGTGCTTGCCTGTAGTCGTTCGAAGCCAACTTTCTCAGCCACTCGTATTGAACCACGCTTTTGACGTCACATTCCCAATAGGGTGTAATGTTGTGCTGTAAACAATGAGCAACAAAGTGAGTTGCTGTAGCAGTTGCAATGCCTTTGTTTTGATATGACTCAACCGTCTCAATACCGATGCCACATGTCTTTGCACTCACATATTCTGCGGTACACCAGCACACAATAGTGTCCTCTACCAACGCAGCATACCCAAAGCCATGCTCGTAAAACGCTGCTTGTGATGACCACATTGCTGCAATTTCAGATTTCACATATTCGATATTTTGATACTGGTCTTGTGCAAGAAAATCTTGATTGATGACCACATATTGTACATATTCTCCTATGGATGTTGTTTTGGCTGACGCCTTGTATTGTCGTAAGTTATAAACCAGCTTATGGATCTTATAGAGTTGGATGTTTTGGAAAAGTTGCGGGATGGCCGTCTCCAAGACAGGTGACAATGTATGCACGCTGAAACGTGATAACCGCTCTTTAATAGCCCTTTCTTTTCCTACGAACATATTTGGCGTTATGCTTCTGGTTTTGCGGTGAAGTTGCTGAAATGTTCAATGTCATTGTATCATCAGATATGCGCCTGCGATCAATAGTATGGCTGCCAGCATACGCCATTGATCAACAGGGCGAGGAGCAACCCCAAATAAACCAAACTGATCAATGATCATACCCATGGCTAATTGACCGATGATAATTAAAACAATGGCTGTTGTGGCGCCGAGACGTGGTAGGGTATAGCTAAGTGTGAGATGGAGGATGACGCCAAAGACTCCCGAGCCTAACATATACCATGAGAGACTGTGCCAGTTCTGAATGTTCTCACCACCACGTATTACCAGGATAATAGCTGCTGCAATAGCGCCACTGACATGCACAATCAAACTACAGGCAGACCCACCAACACGCTGGCTCATGGTCCCAGCAATGGGTGCTTGCACTCCAACCACAATACCACCCAGAACACCGATAAGCACCGTTATAATGATTTCAAACATGCGAACACGCTCCTCGTTAATTGCAGTAATGTGTGCTATGAAGAGAGTGTAGAGTCGCTCATCAGATCAAAAAAGGACCTATGTCCTGTTCTGGAGAGATTCTTCTGCAATGGTCGTAAGCATCTGAGCATTCTTTATAGTGAGCGTTTTATAGTGAACTTCTATAATGTGCTGATCTGATAGTAGTTTTAGTGTGCGATTAAGATGCCGCACAGACGTTGTGAGGAGGGCCGCCAGAGACTCTCTGTGTTCTAAATGAAGCACTGCTCCATCACGTTCCATTCGACTGAGCAAATAACGGGCTAATCGACACTCAAGCGATAAGTTGACGTGCGTCAGGAGTGTTGAGGCAAAATCTAATTTTTGAACAATCTGATGCAATATGAAGCGGAGAAAGCGAGGATTATCGTACCCATATTGTCGCATGGTGTGTGTTGATGTAGCAAACAATATACTATCTTCAAGTGCCTGAACATTCCTCGTGGGCCAGTTTTCGAACATTTCCAGGTCGCCAATCGTAAAAAGTGGTGTCATAAAGGTAAGCACGGTCAAATGGCCATTCGATTGCAGATAGTCCACCTGTAATTTTCCATCAAGTAACAGATAGAACGTGTCAATTTGACCATCCTGATGATAGATGTATTCGCCTTTCTCAAAAAAGTGTAGCTCAAAGGCGTGGATGATCTCTGCGGGAAAATGATTATGTAGTGTATATTGGGTGACAAATTGTTCCTTAAGGTGTACATCGTTGATGGTTCTCATTGGTTTTGTGGTGATGTTTTAGGTGCAACGCACACAGATCGCTTCTGTATGGTCGAATATTAATCCGTATCGTCCTTGTCCTCATAGGTGCCTACGTACAAGCCGTCTTCGCCATAGCCAACTACGCTCCCATTTTTCATCACGATAACAGCCCCATGAGTTTCCCATTCATTATCAAAATGGATGAGTCCATAGTTGCCCTTTAGTTCCTGATCCTCCTCACAAATCTGCAGATACATCAGATGACTTTTGGCGTAGGCGTCTTCTTCGTTGAATACCCCAAATCCTTCATGGTTCGCTTCAGTTTCGTTTTGCCCCTCTCTTACCTCAAAACCATAACTTGAATTCTTACAACACTCCTGACATCCCTCCCACAAAAAACGCTTGATTACTGCCAGATCGTCTGTCTTGAGACTCAGAAAGTCATTCACAATCAGCACGGTTCCATCTGAAATTTTGTGGTCGCTCTCAACAAGCAGGTGTATCTCGACCTCTCGTTCAAAAAGCGGCGAGTGGCAGACAAACTTCCCAAACCAGCCTGCCCTTTCCTTCCAGACACACAATTTGAGCATCTCGTCTTTGGTCATACCTGGTCATACTCCGTGTGCTAAAAAACAACTGTATCAGTCAGTGCTATTGGATTTGTTAGATGGTTTCATGTAAAAACGAATAGATTACAGTCACACTAATACATCCCCACTATCACTAATAAGGGTCCCTACATCTTCACCCCTACAGATTTGGCACATTACGCCAACAGTGTCAAAATCAAATACATGAATAGGCAAATGGTGGTCACGGGCTAACAACACTGCTGACTGGTCGAGTGCCTGTAAGTTCTGCTGTATCACACTGTTGTACTGAATCATCCGGTAGCGTCGGGCGGCTGGATCCTGGCGAGGATCGCTCGTATAGATGCCATCAGTACCGTTCTTGGCTGCCAGGAGCGCATCGGCTTGTAATTCGAGTGCTCGTTGTGCTGACGGATAGTCCGTTGTGACATAGGGGTTGCCTGTACCTGCGGCTAACACCACAATGTAACCGTTCTCTAAATGACGGATGGCGCGCAGACGAATAAAAGGCTCAGCTACGGTATTCATGGGGATAGCAGTCATCACGCGCACATCGGTATCGCCTCGGGCTTTGAGTACTCCCCGTAGCATCAAACTATTGGTTACCGTGGCCATCATGCCAATATTGTCAGCTTCGGCTCGTTCAATGCCCCATTCCTCGCCCAACTCACCCCGAAAAATGTTACCGCCGCCCACCACTACACTGACCTGGACCCCCATCTTGTGAAGACTTAACACCTCATCGGCAATATGGTTGAGTGATTTAGGGTCAAAGCCCCACGCTTTATCACCGGCGATGGCTCCCCCGCTGAGTTTGACCAGAATTCGGTTATAACGCATTTTCTTTCCTCCCATTTTCAATCATCATCACTAATGCCCAACAATGCTTAGGCGGAATGTTTTATCTGATCTGTATACGGAAACTGCCCCACAAGATACCATTAGTTGATCACGCGATCAAACTGGTGGCAATAGGGTGCATATGCACATGTATCCATTCGCTCTTTCGAGATACCTGCTGCAATCAAAACCTGGACATTGTCATGTATCATTGCGTTGCAGCCACACTTTGCCGTCGCTAATATTAATGTGGATGAGACAATTATATACCCGTTGAGGCGCTCAATATTCATTAGGAGATGGCCATCTTTTACGGCTTCGGTGTGATTATTTTCATGGGTGGAGAAAATAAAGGTGTAGTTACTCAAGGTGTTGAAATTGACATAGTACATATCTTGCTCATCCAGCATGTCAAACATTCGCTATAGCTTTTGGGGAGACTTTGTTGCCAGCACTCCATACAAAGCGCTAGCTCAGAAAATCTCGTAATCCACAATATATTGACAGTGCTCTCTAATGTGCGGAAAGTCTAGCGCTCCCGCAAGACCAGTTTTGGTAATGCTAAATGAGCCACTCTCTCCTACGCTGACAAAGGTTCAATTTCCTGCGTCAGTTCGGGCATTTGTAAGGCTATCCCATCCATATCGAGAAACAATTCTCTCAGTTCACCATCAAACCTTCCTTCAGGACTTATTGGCGCGTTAAGCCATAAATGAGCTTCAATCTCGTTGAATCGTGTTCGATCATTCGCTGTTTCTGCTTCATCCAATGCTGCCATATGTTCTTGAATATCTGTAGAGAATGTCTCAGGTGCAGGAGTACCACTGATTGTCGGGGTGATCAGAACAAGTTTAGCTATCCTCTGCCCCTTTCATGGTGGTGCCAGCTATGTGTGGTATACCATCATTATCAAGGACGATGTGTGCGTAACGTGTTTGGAGGATTTGCATTGTGTGTGTTTGCTTCGCTGACTAAAATTCAGACATGAACTCGCAGTAGCTGTTAACCGACATTGTGTAACTCTTCGCGCACTACCCGCCGCAGAAGCTCTTCTAAGGATTGACATTCAATATGATCACGGAGTGCCTGATTGATGGTTGTCTGGTAGTTTCCACCACCCATCTGCTCAGCCTGTTCCCGAAACCAGGCGATCACGTCATCATCTAAACGGATTGTGATACGTGTTTTGCCAGGAGGTGTTGAATCGATAGCCCCCCGTGTCCCCTGACTGAAATCATACTCATCTTGTATGATTTTAAGTCTCGGAGTGCTTGTGTTTGCAACTGATAGACTGAGTGATCTTGGTTCTACGACCTCTGTGCTTGGGCATGCGTACGTTGGCCCGCTGAAAGAAATCTTCGGTCAATGGCGGAATGCCCGACGTGTCGATCTCCATCATCGGTCATTGCATCAATCTTCTTCCAATCAGTATTTGTTGATTTGTGCATATAGAATCGAATCAAAAGGGCAAATAAAGAACCTGATTAACTACATCTGTTTCGGTTCCAACGGTTGTGATAATCTCCAAATCGTGTACACATTGGCCAATAGATACATCAGTGTGGTGAGCGAAAATAATGCCACCAAAATAGATATTATTTTGTTGTCGGTAAGATGTCTCTGTTAGTAGATCATCGTCTTGTGTAAATAAGACTCTGCTGAGTTCTGCTACTTGATCAAGGAAGATCAGGATCTGCTAGTTCGTGGCCGTGGTCCTCATACGCTGTTAGTACATCAATATTACGAAGTCGTAGACCAGTGGTAATAGCTCGTGGTACATGATGATCCATGTACAGTTTAAGGGTCATATGTCTAACCGTGTGGTTTCAGGCGAGCAAGTAGTGGTGAGGAGGGGGTACTCTGGCGCGACCGAGCTATCTGTTGTCGGCGACGAGCAATATCCTGGTCGAGATCTTCTTGGTGGTCCCAATAAAAGGCGAGCGCTGAATGTATTTGTCCTAACGATAAGTGAGGGTACTGGAAGTGCAATTCTGCGGGACTCCAGCCATATGTCGATTGTGCTAACACCAGTTCAATCACTTTCATCGTGGTGCCAGCTATATGTGGTACACCGTCATTATCAATAACGATGTGTGCGTAGCGTGTTTGGTGGGCTTGCATCGTGTGTTTGCTTCGCTGACTAAAATTGGGATATCAGTTTACAGTATCTGTTAATCGACGTTTTGTAATTCTTCGCGCACTACTCGCCGTAGAAGCTCTTCTAAGGATTGACGTTCAATGTGATCACGAAGTGCTTGATTGATGGTTGTCTGGTAGTTTCCACCACCCATCTGCTCGGCTTGTTCCCGAAACCAGGCGATCACATCATCATCTAAACGGATTGTGATACGTGTTTTGCCAGGAGGTGTTGGATCAATGGCTCCCCGCGTCCCCTGACTGAAATCATACTCATCTTGCATTAATTTTTATCCTTCATATTGCTTGCGTTCATGGCGTGTGGCTCTACGTGCCGAAATAATCCGAATTGTATTCTCATCACGCCATACATAAACAACAACTAAAAGCTCACCAAAGGCATCCATACCAAGAATAATAAATCGCTCTTCGTAGGTGAACCCATTTGCAATGGTCAGTGCGAATGGATCGTTGAATACAGCAACTGCATCGGCAAAACTAATCTCATGTTTGTAGAGATTGGTTTGTGCTTTTTCTGGATCCCACTCATATTCCATTGTTACAACCTTACGTACCAAACTTGTGTTACGTATAGTGTATGCACAAATGTGCACGATGTCAAGAGGAAAGTCGAGTAGCAAGGAAGTGTTTTGCTAGTTTACAGTCAAGCCACCGCATAGACAGTGTAGGGCCGTACCTCGGGTGGCCGCAAGCCGAGCACAATCTGCTCTTTGGGAATCCCCGCTTCAACGAGGATGCTGGCAATGCTGTCCTCGGTGTCGTTGCGTTGCAGCCACACCTTGCCGTCGATGATGTCAATGTGTATGAGGCAGGTATGGTCGCGCTGGCCGTTGAACCAACCGACATTTACCAGGACATAGCGATCATTGGTTGAGTCGAACACAGCCTCGGTGCGGATGTCTCCATAGGCATAGGGAATACGGGTGTATTCTTTCAGGGTGGTGGTGATGATTTTCCGATAGTTATCTAGTATGTTCATTGTGGTGTTTCCATCACTCTCGATATCTTTTTAGTTTCTCAAATTCTTCAGGCTTACTAACTTTCTCACACAAAAAATTGACCCATGCTTCAGTATATATGTATCCTTTGAAAGCTGCATCGAACTGGCAGTATTTAACGTTACATTTATCAGGCTTACGTCCACTAGCTCTTATTTTATACATTTTCCATGCTTTCGTATGATGAAACATATTAAAAGAAATCTCTGTCAACTTTCTTACTTGTTGTACAATATCTCCAGGTAAAAATTTTCCTTGATTGGCTACTTGTACTTGTTTTTCCTTAATGAAAGCAACTTGTTTTTCGTATTTCTCCATTTGTTCTGGATCGCTAGTATCGTATCTTACAAATTCAATAGCTACATCGGATGACCTAGCGTGATTACCAATTTTAGGTATGAGAAATGCACGAAATGAATATTGCATACTTTGATTTATCTCGCTTGGTAGTCTAGCATCATAGGTATCAGTGTATTTTCTTATAGCTTCATACTCTTCTGACTGAACTTTTCGAAGTGCTTGTTGTTGTTCTTGTGAATACATAGAAAATTGCAAAGCGAGAGCTAAGCTCTGTCCTAGAGCAAAATACTGGACGAACTCATTAATCAATAATACTTCAAAGTTCATTAAGAGAGCTTGACACTTACCTGAAAATGCTACGTCAAGTGCAGGAATGAAACGGTGCTCAATCTTGTTTCGTATATTAATAAAAAATTTTAGATTTTCAGCTTCGGGACGGATTTTACTTCCATAGTATTGCTTGATACACTCACTAATATCCCAGGCATATTTATCTCCATCAATGATCTTTGGAGTTCCGTCATTATGTTTATACCAATATTCAACACCGTTTCTCTCGAATATTCCATGAAATAGCGCAGTGTAAGCTATTATCATATGAACCACGAAGCCTGGAGTTCTAAAAGAAACGAGGGGATTATTGTAGACTTGGACGGCAAGAAGCGATGATTCCCTTGCTTTATCTATAAGTGCATCGACATTTGGGGTAAAGCGTGGTCGAAGAATTTCATCATAAATATCAGTTCTTTGAGCATGGATTCGGATGAAAGCATCTTGCGATATGTTGGATATGCCGTTGCATACAAAGCCATCTTCGACTTCTGTAAGGAAAAAGTGCCATTTTTTTGTTCTATAAGTTTTCGTTGTACCATTACTCCATCCTGAAGCTTGGGCAACTTCCTCTAAAGTGAATGTCCGCTGATCTTTTTCAGCTTGGATAAAAAACCTATATGCCTTGATGGTTTTGTCGTTTTTCTTTGCCATATACTATATCCCCAAGTAACAAGTGTTTACAAAAAAGCATATTAGGCTTGATACAATGTATTGTGATGTTGAAGAAAGCTGCGTTGTTCATAATTGTAAAGATCGAAATAAAATAACAGAAAGTTGATAAGCCAATAGCCAGTAATTCTTCTAGGCTTTTTAACTGCAAATGTTTTGTATCTTTGCGATTATTACAATCCTACCCAACCCCCTCCCCATGCCGTAGTATATCTTACCACATATGCTCCGACCTGATAAAAACCTGATATACCTAACCATCGATAAAGTCCTCGATACACCGTTGCCATGCTCTGGATGGCCACAAACAAAACTCCACTACAAAGCTTCGTTACCCAAAGTGTGGCACACTCCTTGATAAAAAGGTTGCCTACTGGCGTTGATAGCCATAAGAACCATGCGTGTTCTTCCCCGGCGCTGCAGTGTCGCATGTTCGCCGCAATGTATAAAAATGTATGCCACAACGAGAGGATTTATGGCAGCAGAGTACGGTGCACGCCTCACCCAGCCGTGGTGGCGGCAAGTATGGCGACTTTGGCAAACATGGTCGTATCAAGCTGAAACAACACGCGATCTACGTCTCGATTTCCTGCGGGGGTTCTGCATCTTTATGATGATTGTAGACCATATCGCGGGGCCGTCGTGGCTGCACACCATCACTGGCGGTAACTCATTCTATGTGTCGGCAGCCGAGGGGTTTGTCTTTATCTCCGGCTTGCTGCTGGGCATCGTCTACCGCCCGATCCTTGAGAAACAGGGCTTTGGCGCTGCGCTCAAAAAGGTGCTCCTGCGTGCGTGGAAGATCTATCTCCTCATGGTGGTACTGACCGTTGGGTTTCACTACGGATCGTGGGCGGCTGGCCTCGCCTGGCCCAGCCCTGATGAACTCTCGCGTCCTGTGAGTTTTGTATGGTCGGTGCTTACCTTTGGCCGGACCTTCTTTATCACCGACATTCTGGTAATGTACACACTGCTGCTGGTCGGCGCACCTATCGCCTTCTGGATGCTGCGTCACGGGTCGACGTGGCTGCTACTGATCTGCTCATGGTCGTTGTGGGGTTTGTACCAGGTTAATCCTGAGTTAGCCTCCCAACCCCTCACTACGATTAATGCATTCCACCCCGCCACCTGGCAGATCTTCTTTGTGAATGCGATGGTGCTGGGCTACCATCGCAAGCGCGTGATCGAAGCGCTCTCCGGCCTGCACTGGGTCATTTTTGTCCTGTCTGGTAGCTTATTCCTGACACTGCTGGTCATTTATCTTACACAGGGTGGGGTGTTCAATATCTTTTTTGAGGAAGAGGTGTTTATGCATCCCTGGATCACGGAGATGACGATCAAAGACCCGCTGCGCCCTGGACGCATCATCGCCGCACTCGCAGTGTTCCCCTTTGCATATCTGTTGCTGACCTACCTGTGGAAGCCGCTCTCCACCATCGGATCGTGGCTGATCATGCCGTTGGGTCAGCACTCGCTCTATGCCTACACGATGCATGTCCCACTGCTGATCTTTGACAATCTGGTGCTGCCCGACTCAGCTGGTATGACCTTTGCCGGACAGTCAGTCAACGCCTTTGCTCAGTTAGTTGGGGTATTTATGATCTGGTTTTTGATCAAACGGCGCTTCTTGTTCTCGGTTGTGCCGCAGTAGCTCATTACGGTTGGCGCAGCGAATCGACCAGTGCCTGCGTTGCTGCGGAGGGCGGCGGTGTCAATTTGCTGACCACCATCATTACCAGCACGTTGACCGGTAGGCCAAAGATTCCGGCTGCCACATCGGTAATCCCCAGCACATTGAACGCCGGATTACGTAAGTTGATCAACATGTATGTTAGCGTCACGACCAGACCTGCCAGCATGCCCGCAATAGCACCAGCACCATTGCCACGCTTCCAGAAGATGCCCAGAACCAGCACGGGAAAGAGCGTCGCCGCCGCGATAGAGAAGGCCCACGCCACCAACTGCACAATGATTCCCAGCCGCCCGATGGCTGTGATCGCCACTGCCACCGCTGCAATCAGCACCATTGCGCGCCCGAGCAGCAGCCGTCTATGTGCTGATGTGCGTGGGTTCAGAACACGCGTGTAGATATCGTGCGACAATGCCGAAGCAATCACCATCAGCAAACCGTCGGCAGTCGAGAGCGCTGCTGCCAGACCCCCAGCCGCCACCAGCGCACCGACCATGTGTGGCAGTCCTGCGATCTCGGGCGTCGCGAGCACCACCAGATCAGGATAAATGTCTAGTTCATTAAATGAGAGAATGCCATCGCCATTGATATCTTCCATCGTTAAGAGACCAGTTTCGGACCAGTTCACCGCCCATTCGGGAACCTCCGTCATTGGCTGATCCACCACGTTTTGTAGGACTTCCCAACGGGAAAAGGCGGCATAGGCGGGCGCTGTGAAGTAGAGCAAACAGATAAAGAACAAGGCCCAACTTACGCTATGTCGGGCGGCGGCAACACTCGGAACTGTGTAAAATCGCACCAGAATATGCGGCATTCCCGCAGTACCAAACATCAGGCAGAGCATCAGCGCCCCAAAATTCCAGAGTGTCCAATCGTTAAACGGCGTAATGTAGGCGTTCGCGATGCCCTGGGCTGTTTCGAGTTGCTCGATGTTTTGCAGCGCTTCACCATACATAATCTGTGGCAACGGCACGCCCGTCGAGCGAAACGACAGGATGGTGACTGGAGTGAGATAGGCCAGTAGAATAACGATGCATTGCGCCACCTGTGTCCACGTGGTTGCGCGCATGCCACCAAGATAGGATCAGAACAGCACGGCGCCCAGACCGATAAACACCCCTGGCAGGTACTGCACGCCGAGAAAGCGGCTCATAATAATGCCAATACCGGTGACCTGTGCAGTCACATAGGTGAATGAAATAATGATGCAGATAATGGCCGAAACCAACCGCACCCGATTGCCGCCATAACGGGCCGCAATAAAATCAGGTAGGGTAAACTGGCCAAACTTACGCAGATAGGGCGCCAGCAGGACTGCGAGCAGCACATAGCCGCCGGTCCAGCCCATAATGTAGGCCAGCCCTTCGTAGCCTAGCAGCCAGAGTGTTCCCGCCATGGAGATAAATGATGCAGCACTCATCCAGTCGGCGCTGATCGCCATGCCGTTGAAGAAGGCTGGTACCCGCCGACCGGCCACAAAGTAGTCGTCGAGATTCCGGGTGCGGCTCAGGATACCGATGATGGCGTAAATACTGAGTGTAGTGGCCAGAAACAACCACCCAAGAGAAGCGGTTGGGAAAAATTCCTGTGTTTCAAGAATGCCCAGCAACCAGATCAGGATTACAAAGCCAGTGGTGAATGCGGCGTACACAAGCGCGATCTGCCAGATCTTTTCATGTCGTGGTGGTATGGCTGTGGAAGCCCCTCCATCATATGAGCGATCCAAACGTGCGGCATACCAGGCATAGGTCGTTACCAGACCAAGAAAGACAATCAGTGCTCCCTGTGCACCCATGTAGTAGCCCAATGGGAAGCCGATCAAAATCTGTACGCGATTAAGGAGTGGAGCGATGGTGGTTGGCACCAGTATGACAGCAGCCCAGATGCCGAGCATGACGCCAACCAAACGTAGATTCGCGTGCCAGTGCGACAGGTTTGTGGTAGAGGCAATGGTCAGTGGTGCTACATTGGTTGTGGGGGGGCGTGCAATCGGACGGAGTGGTGGGGCTGTCTGTTTGGAACGGCTCAGGGGAATACCGCCACTTCCACGTCGCATACGTGGGAAGAGAAAATCGATTACTGCTAATGCCAGCACAACCGCGAAAAACCACAGACCGATGAGCAGTATCAGGCCGCCCCAGTTGAAATCCGCTGAAAGATATAACATAAGGAAAGGTATATCGTATTCTGACCAGTTTTATTTGCTACTGGTCTTTTTCTATTCCTCTTATAATATTGACTCGACAACAACTGTCTCGTAGGCGGGCAGGGTAATGTGGAATGTAGTGCCTTGACCACGACCGGGACTCGATGCCCAGATCTCGCCACCCTGACCATAGATGAGATGGCGTGCGATAGTCAGCCCAATGCCGGTACCGCCACTCTCACGGGTACGTGACTTGTCAACACGATAAAAACGCTCGAAGATATGGGGCAGATGTTCTGGTGCAATCCCAATGCCGCTGTCACTCACTCCGATTTCCGCAAAAAAATCGTGGGATCTGGCTCTGAGTGTGATGGAACCGCCAGCAGGGGTGTAGCGAAAGGCATTTGAGAGCAGATTAATCAATACCTGTTCCAGCCGATCTGGATCGGCCATAACACGTGGTAGCCCTGCCGGAGTCTGGATCGTTAACTCAACCTGTTGTGCTGCAGCTTGCAGTGCAAAGTGCGCTACCACCTGCTCAAGGAGGGTTGGTAGTGCGATTGGTTTGGGATTGATCGGAATCTGGCCTGCCTCAGCGTGCGACAACAGCGTTAACTCCTCTACCAGACGCTTGAGGCGTACCGCTTCGTGCTGGATCATTGCAAACGTCCGTGCTTCAGGGGCGATCATACCGTCGATCAACCCTTCCATGTACCCCTCAATGGTGGTCATCGGTGTGCGTAACTCGTGCGCGACATCGGCCAGCAGTGCCAGACGACGTTCTTCGGTACGTTCAAGCGCCTCTGCAAGCTGGTTGATGTTCTGGCTGAGAACGGCAAACTCATCATCTGACTGGATTGAGGTGCGTTCCTGATACAGGCCCTGTGCAAGATGTTGGCTCACAATCGATAGTTCTTGCAGTGGCTCGACAATGCGACGCGACACAAACAGACTCACAACTACTGCCGCCGCCAGTGCGGCAAAGGCGGCAATCAGCAGAGCCTGATCGACCACCAATTGGAATTGCTGCTGTGACATAGCCAGATCAGCGGTCGACAACGGTGCGGTCTGGTCGGTTTGGGCTACTTCCATACCCAGTGTGAGCGGAGGCCGTTGTAACAAACTTGTTCCGGCCAGAAAATGGGCGGTTGCCAACAGCACCACCACACCAATGACGATGATCAGCAGGTGTGAGATAAATAGCTTCCAGCGTAGATGATGCAACCAATGAGTAAAGACAGAGTCTCGCATAGCACCGTCCCACGTCTAGTTCCTCAAACAGGTGTTGAGGACGCATTCTGATGAAGAGTTCAATCTTTATTGACGATGACCAACAAATTTATACCCGACACCGCGTACGGTCAGAATCAGGGTTGGGTTGGCTGTATCTTCTTCGAGTTTGCGCCGTAACAAACCAATATGAACATCGACGACGCGATCAATACCGACAAAATCACGTCCCCAGATACGTTCAAGCAGTTGGTCACGGCTAAAGACACGTCCTGGTTGTTCTGCCAGAGTGTAAAGTAAATCGAATTCACGTGGTGTTAGTTCAATAAGTGTACGGTGATGGTGCACTTCGCGTGTTTCGGGGTCAATGGCCAGTGTGCCGAAGTGCAATGAGGAGCGATCGTAGCGTGATCCATTGACCTGTCCAGCTACCTTACGGCTACGACGCAGAATGGCTTTGACCCGCATCACGAGTTCGCGTGGACTAAATGGCTTGGTGACATAGTCATCGGCACCAACGGATAAGCCGACAATCTTATCGATTTCTTCTGCACGAGCAGTGAGCATCAGCACATACACATCCATCTCCTGCTGAATCAGACGGCATACTTCAAGGCCATCAATACCGGGGAGCATGACATCGAGGACGATCAGATCAGGATGGAATGTACGGGCCTGTTCGAGAGCAGCATGGCCATCGCGGGCGACGTGGACGGTACACCCTTCAGCGCGTAAGTAGTTGGTGATAAGATCAAGGATTGGTTGTTCGTCTTCAACGACCAGAATCGTTGCGCTCTGCATTGAGCCAAATCCTTCACGAATTACTATCTACTGATTATTCTGACACATATGTGGAACTAATTTATGCTATGTGTGGTATTGTAGCATGATTTTTCGTATTGGCCTACCCCGCTCCTTTATCAACATTCCTTCAGGTGATTGCTACACGACAAGATTACGCAGATTAGGTCAAAAAACTGTGGTATACTAAAAACCAATTCCTCGTAGTTTTTGTAGGTTATAACGCTGACTGAGTACATGATATCGCCTTGTTTTCTCTGTACACTAGAGAATGTCTGGCACTCCCATTGTTGCCAAACAGGAAAGAGTTTAGTCGTGGCGGATGTGCGATCTCCTCATGAAATCACCAGGTACAGAGAACATATGGGTTAATGCGCGTGTTGGGAAACACATGCTGCAACATAAAGAATAGCACCCTTCTGTGTATTTACAAAGGGGCGCGTCACAAATGTCATTAGGTAGCTACAAGGAGGTTTGTTGTGCGAAGAAGCCTAATCGTGATCCTGTTAGGGTTCCTATTTGCGAGCCTTATTTTGAGTGCCTGTGGGCAGCAACCGCCTGCTGACACTGCCCAGGAAGAACCTGCTACTACAGATTCTGAAGCTGCTGATACCGAAGCTGAAGATGCACCGACTGATGGTGAGGCAGAAGAGCCAGAAGCAGAGGCAGAAACTGGTGATCAAGCAGGGGGCAGTATCACGTTCTGGAGTACCGAAACGCAGCCTGAGCGGGTCGAGGCCACCCAGGCCATTCTCGACAACTTTGCTGCCGAGAGTGGTATTACGGTTGAATTGGTACAAGCCGATGAAGATGCTCTATCGCAACTCACGACTGCTGCAGTTGCTGCCGGTGATCTCCCTGATGTGATCTTTCATCCCATCGATTTCACAGTCGGATGGTACGAACAGGGGATTCTTGATGCCGAGGCTGCTGCTAGCGTCATTAATGAATTGGGTACAGATACCTTTGCTGAAGGACCGCTCAATCTTGTACAGGTCGATGATGGGTATACCGCAGTTCCGAGTGATGGCTGGGGGCAATTGTTGATCTACCGTGCCGATCTGTTCGAGGAGGCTGGTCTTGAGGTACCTACCAGTTATGATTTGATTGCCACTGCTGCTGAACAACTCCATAATCCCGATGAGAATTTCTATGGGTTTACGGCAGCATCTTCTGCAGGCGAAGTCTTTACCCAACAGACATTTGAGCACTTTGCACTGGCGAACGGCTGTGAACTGGTGGATGATGCCGGCAGTGCCACGCTCAATTCCCCCAATTGTATTGAGGCTGTGACAGCTTACACCGATCTGTTAGGCAATTATGGACCTCCAGGTGAGGGAACTGTGGAAAGTACACGAGCCACATATTTTGCCGGGCAATCTGCTATGGTGATCTGGTCACCGTTTATTCTTGATGAGATGGCAGGTCTCCGCGACGAAGCACCGCCAACCTGTCCTGAGTGTGCCGACAACCCGGCGTTTCTGGCAGAAAACTCTGGGCTTGTGCCAGCATTCGCAGGACCGAGCGGTGCATTATCACAATATGGTCAGATTAGTTATATGGGTATTACGACCAATGCAGATACTGAGGCATCCATAGAGTTTTTGCGGTACTGGTTTGATGAGGCGTATCTGGATTGGTTGGCGGTATCGCCGGAGGGCAAACTTCCCATGCGAAGTGGTACAGCAGATGCACCAACCAGATGGGTCGATGGCTGGGCGCAGCTTGAAACGGGTGTTGACCGCAAAGCGACTCTTGGTGATCTCTACGGTGACGACGTGATTCAGCTCCTCGTTGAGGGGGCGAATGACTTTCAGCGCTGGGGTTTTTCACAGGGTGAGGGAGCACTTGTGACAGCGACATACGCGGCACTCCCGGTTCCTTTGGTGCTCCGTGACGTTCTCGATGAAGTCATGACACCTGAGGAAGCCGTTGAAGAGATGCAACTCTCCGTCGAAGATCTACAGCGCGAGTAACGTGAATAGGACAGCAAATGAGAGCGATGGAATTCCATCGCTCTTGTTCTTTCTGATCATGATAGATTGACATCGCCTCGTCTCTCAAATCTACGATATACAACTCCAGCGAATGGCATAGTGAGGAGCTTTATTTATGAGTGAGCATACTGTATCTGGCGATACGACTCGTCGGAGACCATCTGGCCCCACACTTGCACAGCAAGAGTCGCGTTTGGCCTATGTCATGTTGATCCCGACACTGCTCATTGTGATATGTATTGTTATCACACCAGTCTTGTGGAACATCTGGATGAGTCTCAAGCGCGTGCGCCTAGGCGATTTGCAGAGCGTCGATCTCTGGGCATTCGATTTGACACTCCGCAACTATGATTTTGTGCTCAGTGGACGTAACTTCTGGCCTGTGTTCCAGACAACCATTGTTTATACGCTGCTGGGGACGATTCTTACTCTGTTGTTAGGACTCGCCGCTGCTATGCTCGTTCGAGATTCTTTTCCTGGCCGTAATATTTTCCGTGGTTTTCTCCTTTTCCCCTACATTGCCCCAGTCGTCGCAGTTGCTTTTGTCTGGCGCATTATGTTTGATGCACAATTTGGTATCGTGAATCAATTGCTCGACCAACCTGTAGCTTTTTTGACACAGCGCTTTGTGACAGTCGATCTGTTAGGGTTTGAGGTGCGCTGGCCGATGGCGCTCACTATGGTCATTTTGTTTGATGGCTGGCGTTATTTCCCTTTCGCATTTTTGTTCATCCTCGCGCGCTTACAGGCACTCCCGTCGGAACTCTACGAGGCTGCGTCAGTTGATGGTGCGGTTCCTTCGCAACGTTTCTGGTATGTGACATTGCCACAAATAACAGGTGTTCTGGGCACGATCTTCCTTCTACGATTCATCTGGACGTTCAATAAATTTGACGACATCTATCTACTGACGGGCGGCGCTGGTGGCACAGAGGTGTTGCCAGTCAGTATCTACGACTACCTGACCGGACGCGGCGATATTGGTGCAGCTTCGGCACTGTCGATGGTTATGGCTGTCTTTCTGATTGTGTTCCTAACACTGTATTTTCGCTTTATTGTGCGGGAGGAGACATAACGATGAGTCGTGAACGTATCGAAGTGTTTCTGATCAGGATATTTAAAGTTATCGGTATTGCGTTTTTTGCATTTATTTCTATTTTTCCTTTTTACTGGATGCTTGTGTTGTCCATTCGACCGCTCCAAAATCTGTTGACTGATCCAGCAAGATTAGTGCCGACTGTTGAAGAAATTGGCTCATTGGAGCCCTACCGCGGTGTTTGGCTTGAACAGGATTTTGGTCAATTTATTGCTAATAGTACGGTAGTCTCTTTTGCAACTGTGACCCTGACCCTTATGTTCGCGATTCTGGGTGCCTATGCGGTGGCACGACTAAACTTCCGGGGGCGTAATCTCATGTCTTCGGGAGTGCTCCTAATCTATATGTTCCCCGCCATAGTTTTAGCTATTCCACTCTATGTTGTGTTTTCCCGCCTGGGACTACGCAATTCACTACCGGGACTAATCCTGGTATATCTGGCACAAACGCTCCCCGTGGCTTTGTACATGCTACGCAGTTACTTTTTAACGATTCCACGTGAGCTGGAAGAGGCCGGCCTGATCGATGGCTGCAGTCGTCTTGAAGTCATCCGACGCATCACCCTCCCGCTGGCCGTTCCCGCGCTTGCCTCCGTGGGCCTCTACACCTTTATGATTGCCTGGAACGAGATTCTGTTTGCGCTACTTTTCTTGCTTGAAGCACGTGATCTCTGGACCCTCTCGCTTGGTGTGCGACAACTGGATACCTTTGAGGTTCCTAAAACGTGGCTGATGGCTGGCTCGGTCATTATTACCGTGCCAATTATTGTCATTTTCTTCTTCTTCGAGCGCTTCTTAACGGGAGGACTAACTGCTGGTGCGGTGAAAGGTTAATGGCAATTATGTGGTATCATATAGGCGATTGAGAACCACTGATCTATGTCGTAGAAATCAAACAACGCAGTTTATAATTAGGCTTTATTTATCTGCTAAAGATGCATACATCATGTATGTTTCAAGGTATGACAATATTGACGAGGGAGTGATTCTGAGTATAATGTATGTACTAAATTTCACATACTTATTTACCTGCTTAATGGTATATCTATTTTACTTATAACACTAGAAAAAAATATCTCCTGGCAGTTGATATGCCGCAATACCTTCACAAAATACGTAGTTGTCTATGCTAGCAAGGAGGCCTCATGCCATTTCGTCAACCACTGTTACGTGGGATGAGTTTGGCTGTCCTACTGTTTTGTGGTGTGCTGGTTTTGTCTGCTTGTAGCACCAGTATGCCTATGTCTACGGTAGACTCACAGGGCAATCACGCTCAAAACATTCAAAATTTATTATTCCCATTGTTGTGGGCTGGATTGGGGGTCTTCATTGTCGTTGAGGGGATACTGATATATTCGGTTATCCGCTATCGACGGAAGCAAAACGCTGGTATTCCGGCACAGGTACATGGCAACATGCGTGTAGAAGTGTTGTGGACAGTTGCTCCTGCATTGATCGTGTTGGTTATTGCAATTCTCACTTTCCAAACCCAGCGGATTAACGCAGATCTGGTCTATATCGAGGATGCATTACAGATTAAAGCGACAGGGTATCAATGGTGGTTTGAGTTCGAGTACCCAGACCAGGGTATTGAAACTGCTACGGATATGTATATCCCGGTTGGTAGAGATATTGTCGTTGAACTCCATGCAGAAGATGTGATGCACAACTTCTGGGTACCTAAATTAGCCGGTAAAACCTATATGATTCCGAATAACGTGAATCGGACGGGATTTCGGGCTGATGAGCCTGGTATTTATCGCGGGCAGTGTGCTGAATTTTGTGGTGAGTCCCATGCTCAGATGGGTTTTCGTATTATTGCGGTCTCTCAGGAAGCATTTGATCAATGGCTTGCAGTCAAACAGACACCCCCAACGATCCCAGCCGGTGATCCTCAGGCAGGAATCGAGGTTTTTAACGGGCGTGGTTGTATTGGGTGTCATGTTGTTGATGGCAATGACCGAGCGGTTGGCCAGCATGGTCCCAATCTTACTTACTACAAAGATCGTACGACCGTAGCGTCGGGAACGTTGCCCAACACCGAGGAAAATCTCGCTGCGTGGCTGCGTAATTCGGAAGCTATTAAACCAGGCAACTTGATGTCAAATGCGATTGGTGAAGGCGCTCTTTCTGAAGAAGAAATTGCCAACCTGATCGCTTACTTGTACAGTATGGAAACTTCTGTCGAACTACCCGAAGTTCGTTAATCATAGGCATTTGGAGGTAGTAATGACGACTCTTGACCAACCGGTGGAACAGCCAACCATAGGCACGGTATCACCGACGACCAAATCAACTGGTTGGGCAAGCTGGTTCAGTACCGTCGATCACAAGAAGATTGGGATTATGTATATGCTCTCAGCGTTTGTTTTTCTTGTGATTGGCGGCATTGAAGCGCTTTTAATGCGTATTCAGCTTGGTGTTCCTGATAATACCTTCCTTAATCAGGATCTCTATAACCAGTTGTTCACCATGCATGGTACAACAATGGTATTTTTAGCGGTCATGCCGCTCAATACTGGTATTGGTAACTATATTGTGCCACTGATGATTGGTGCTCGTGATATGGCATTCCCGCGCCTCAATGCCATGAGTATCTGGCTTTTCATCCTGGGTGGCTTAATGTTGTATGCTAGTTTTATTCTGGGTGGCGCACCCAATGCCGGCTGGTTCTCGTATGCACCACTGACCATGAGAGAGTATTCTCCTACCCATGGTATGGAATACTGGATTATGGGCCTGACATTGACGGGTGTGGCTTCCATTGCCGGTTCAGTGAACTTCGTGGTAACGATTCTCAATATGCGCGCGCCAGGGATGACTATTAATCGTATGCCATTGTTTGTCTGGATGATGCTGGTTACCTCTTTTATTTTGCTATTCGCATTTCCAGTGTTGACGGCGGCCCAGATTATGTTGCTCTTTGATCGCAATTTTGGCACAGGCTTCTTTAATCCTGAAGCGGGTGGCAATCCTATTCTGTGGCAACATCTTTTCTGGTTCTTTGGCCATCCTGAAGTATACATTATGATCTTGCCTGTTTTTGGTATCATCTCTGAAATTTTACCCACTTTCTCACGTAAACCAATCTTTGGATACGCATTTATCGCCTACTCTGGTGTAGCTATCGGCTTCCTGGGCTTTCTGGTCTGGACCCATCATATGTTTGCGGTTGGCCTTGGCCCCTTGGTCAATGCCTTCTTTGCTGGAGCCAGCTTCCTGATCGCTATACCAACGGGCGTCAAGATCTTTAACTGGATTGCGACTCTCTGGGGTGGGTCCATCAATCTGAAAGCGCCACTGTACTACGCCGTTGGTTTTATTGCGATGTTTATTATCGGTGGAATCAGTGGTATTACACTTGCCTCACCGCCAGTGAACTTGCAACAGACTGACTCATACTACGTTGTGGCTCATTTCCACTATGTGCTCTTTGGTGGTGCGCTCTGGGGTATCTTTGCTGGTGCCTTCTACTGGTTCCCCAAAATGACTGGGCGTATGATGAGTGAACGACTGGCCAAAATCCAGTTCTGGATTATGCTGGTTTCGTTTAATGTCACCTTCTTTCCCATGCACATTGTTGGCACGCAGGGTATGCCGCGTCGTATTCCAACATATACTGCCGATCAGGAATGGGCTTTCTGGAATCTACTGGAGACGATTGGTGCCTTTGGTATTGCTCTCGCGGTGTTGCTGTTCACATGGAATCTGATTGTGAGTCTCCGTGCAGGCAAACGTGCATCAGCAGATCCGTGGGATGGTTCCACACTTGAGTGGGCGACAACTTCGCCACCTCCTGAGTATAACTTTGCCACCGAACCGCAGGTTTATAGTCGACGGCCTTTGTGGGATATCAAGTATCCCGAACTTAGCCACAATGGCAAACGTCAAGGGAAAGCGAAAAAAGCTGAGGCTGCCGAAGAGCCCGTTGATCCCAGCACGATTCATCTTCCATCACCAACATATCAACCGTTGATTGTCTCGCTAGGATTGACGATTTTCTCTTTTGGGGTGGTATATCTTGGAACACACCCGACGATCGGGGTACCGCTTGTCGTCGTGGGCCTGTTGATCTTTGCGGTCTCGGTTGTGGGATGGGTCGGTGACTCCTACAAAGATCGTGATATCGTCCACTAGTATTGCAGGTGCGATACAGGGCATCGTTTGGGGGATGTATCGGTGTCGCACGATTAAATGCCTTGCGTATTATCAAGGAGCTATAGAAGTATGAGTGAATTATCTACAACAGGCACACAGGCTCCATCCCATGGACATGCGTCCTCAACGGGTCTTGATAGCCGTAAACTTGGTATGTGGACATTTATCGGTTCAGAGACCCTTTTCTTCACAGCATTGATTATGACCTATCTGATCTACAAACCAGTCAATGCTGTTGCAGAAAACTTTCAAGATCCTAAAAAGTATCTGGGCATTGAACTCACGACCTTATTGGCAACATTATTGCTCGCCAGTAGTCTCACCATGGTATTATCACTGGCCGCTATTCGCCGCAATGATCTTAAACGCTTCCAGCTTTGGATGTTGTCGACGATTGGTTTGGGTTTAGCGTTCCTCGGTGGGCAAGTCTATGAGTTTTATCATCTCTATAATTATCATGATGGGCCAAGTTTAACACTTGATAGTAGCCTTTTTGGATCGACTTTCTTTGTGCTGACAGGTTTCCATGGTACTCATGTTGCGATTGGAGTTATCTGGTTGTTAGCAGTATACGTACGTGGAATGCGTGGACGTTATTCAGCAGAAAATGATATGGATGTGGAGTTGGCAGGTTTGTATTGGCATTTTGTTGACCTGGTTTGGGTTGTTATTTTCGTATTGATCTATCTGATATGATGAGATATAGACAGTTGTTTTGAGAGTAAATGGATTGTATTTGTATAATCGAGGAGTGCAGTACTATGGCAAAAACGCAAGAAGTTGCTCATCACGATCACAACGGATCGGCCAATGCACATGGTCACGATGAATCAACCCGCTTCTATTGGGTGCTTGGGGGAGTACTCGCTGTTGTGACGTTTGCAGAAGTGGTCATTGCGGAATTTGGTATGGCCGTGTTCGGATTTCCGTACTGGCTCAAGTTTGTTTCTCTTATCGTGCTTTCGATTATCAAAGGCGCTTTTGTCGTAATGTACTATATGCATTTGAAGGATGATAAAAAACTCTATCAGTTTGTTTTTATTGCCCCATTTTGTATTGCTGTTTCGATGGGCCTGATCTTTTTGGTGCTTTTTTCCGGGCACGTCGGAATTGCTGGTTAACTTAGCAACGTAATGCAGTTGTTCAGGGAAGTGAACACAGAGCGTGATCACTAGAAAGTGGCCCTATGTATACGTGGAACTTTGCACCAAGTCTGGTCTTTGGACTGACCTTTCAAGCTATTGCATATCTTGCGTGTATTGGCCCGCTTCGCCATCTCTTCCCTGGTTCAGAACCTGTCCCTAAAAAGCTTGTATTGGCGTTCATGATGGGTCTCCTAACGTTCTTTATCGCATTGGTTTCACCCATTGATCGTCTCGGAGACTCATATTTGTTGACCATACATATGGTTCAGCATATTCTCATTACTCTGGTTGGGCCGCCGCTGCTCTTGATGGGCTTACCGCGTTGGATGCTGCGGCCATTGCTCTACTTGCCCTTTGCCTTGCCAATTGGCCGTTTTATAACCAACAACATTTTTGCCTTTATCGTTTTCAATGTCGTGCTTATTGGTTGGCATTTTCCTGTTTTGTATGATGCGGCGCTCCAAAATATTCATATTCATATCTTAGAACATATCATGTTTATCGTTACTGCCATGATTACCTGGTTACCTATCATCAGTCCTTTTGATGAATTGCCTCCCTCACCACCTGCTATTCAATGTATGTATCTTTTTCTCCAATCTCTCCCCCCAACCCTTTTAGGTGCTGTTATCACCTTCTCTAACACTATTATCTACCCCACCTATGCGGAGGCCCCACGTATCTGGGGCCTCTCACCGATGCTGGATCAGCAACTTGGTGGTCTGGTTATGTGGGTACCCGGTGGATTGATCTTTCTCTTTGCTCTGTCGATTATCTTCTTCCGTTGGTTTGGTCGGGATGAGTATGAAATGGCTGGTGATGGTTTTGCTTGATATAAAAGCCCCTCATCCCTCTCTAGCATCTCTTTTGATGACAGATGCCTGCTCCCCCTTGCATAGAAACGCACTTACCAGTACAATGCCTTGCGATGTCAAAAAATAGAGCAACCCCGCTCAACGTGAACACGACCAAGCTTTGTCGTTTAATTTGCCATGTTCGCGAGCGCGGGACGAGCAGTGGGAGCAACTATGGCGACATCTAGAAAACCTGATCCAGATCGTCGTGCAGGAAAACAGCGGCGTTCTCAACGCACTGCAAAAAGGCGTGTGGAGCAACATCGTGAGGACATTGTGCAGACAAGTAAAGTCTCACATCTTGATCGGTATGTTAGTAAAGACCATGACTTTACGGGTCGATCATCTGTTGAAACGCGGAGAAATGGTGTGAGAGAACTTGTTCCCCATCACTCCTGGTATGCACAACAATCAAAGAGTAGCCTCAAGCGGTGGAGCACACCGTTATTAGTGGGATCAGTTGACATACTGCTGATTATGTTGGGGTGTACACTTGCCTATACTATGCGCTATCAGGTCGATTGGCCCTTCCCCTTTCAATGGATTATCAGCGAAGTTGTGACTGAATTTCGAGTCGATCCCTGGCGTTTTGTACCATATGCTATCGTGTTACTCGCATTGCTCATCGGGCTTTTTGTTATCAAAGGGCTTTATCGATTACCACGGAATGCAGGAGCACTTGATCACGCGAGCATTATTGTAAGTAGTACAACTATTGGTGTTGCGGTCCTGATTGTTGCCGTATTTTTGCATCAAGCGGCAGTATTCTACTCTCGGCTTATTTTTGCATTTGCGTGGCTCTGGATCATTATTCTCCTTTGTGTGTGGCGTGGTCTGTTAGTTGAATACCGACGTTGGCGCTGGACACGGGGTATTGGACGTGAACATGTGTTGGTCGTTGGTGGTACCGGGCTTGGGCGTGAGATTATGGAAAGTATTGTTGCACAACCATTTCTTGGCTATGAGTTGGTAGGTTATCTGGACGATAGACCGCCTCCTGCTCAGGAGCGCCGTGATGGTCATTTTCGACATCTGGGACACGTACAAGAGTTGCCAATCCTGACCCGATTGCTCTCAGTTGATCAGGTTATTCTGGCTCTCCCATTTTGGGAACATCGCCGTTTACCAGATCTTGTAGCTGCCTGTCGTGAGGCGGGTGTTGAATTTCGCGTTGCTCCCGATTTGTACGAACTTAGTTTTGATCGGGCGGAAGTACGTAGCTTAGGTAGTGTTCCACTCATTGGCCTGAAAGAGATATCCCTTAAAGGCTGGAAAATAGTGGTCAAGCGTATGGTTGATCTTGTGATTATTGTGCCAGCCTCACCATTTCTGTTGCTCTTTACGGCCTTGATTGCACTGGCAATTAAATGTGACTCGCGCGGTCCTGTTATTTTTCGCCAGAAGCGGGTTGGCAAGGATCAACAATTGTTCACCGCGTATAAATTCCGTACGATGATTGTTGATGCCGAAGAGCGCAAATCAGAATTGTGCGAACTGAACGAGGCCGATGGCCCCATGTTCAAAATGCGAAATGATCCACGTACAACGCAGGTGGGGCGTTTGCTCAGACGCACAAGCATGGATGAGTTACCACAATTGTGGAATGTTCTACGTGGCGAAATGAGTCTGGTTGGCCCTCGTCCGCCCACCCTTGATGAAGTGGCACAATATGAAGAGTGGCACAAACGCCGCTTAGAGGTGGTGCCTGGGCTTACAGGTCTGTGGCAAGTTCTTGGGCGTAGTGATACATCATTTGATGAGATGGTGCGTCTTGACATTTACTATACCGAGAATTGGTCACCAGCAATGGATGTTCGTATCTTATTACAAACGATTCCGGTGGTTCTTTCGGGAAAAGGTGCCTACTGAACAGCAATGAATGGGATGTCATACCGATATTCGATATCCCTCACCAACTCTTCATGCATGTGCGATACGATAATGATTGGCATAGTCCGCAGCAACTACTTAATGGTATGTGGAAGGAGTAATTATGCGTGTCCTGATAACTGGCGGTGCGGGATTTCTTGGGTCACATCTCTGTGATCGGTTTCTGGCGGAAGGCCATGTGGTTATTGCCATGGATAATCTGATAACTGGTAGTACAGATAACATCGCTCATTTAGCTGGCCATGAGCGATTTCGTTTTATCAAACATGATGTAACAAATTATATTTTTGTTGATGATCAGTTGGATGCTATTCTCCATTTTGCATCACCAGCATCACCAGTAGACTATCTTGATCTGCCAATACAGACCTTGAAAGTTGGTGCTTTGGGAACTCATAAAGCATTGGGTCTTGCTAAAGATAAACGAGCCCATTTCTTGCTTGCTTCAACATCAGAGGTCTATGGTGATCCACAGGTTCATCCGCAACCAGAAAGCTACTATGGACATGTGAACCCTATTGGACCACGTGGTGTGTATGATGAAGCCAAACGTTTTGCCGAAGCGTTGACGATGGCTTACCAGCGAACACACGGGATCGAAACACGCATCGTGCGTATTTTTAATACCTATGGTGAACGTATGCGCTTACGTGATGGTCGAGTTGTACCAAACTTTATTCAACAAGCATTACGTGGTGAACCACTCACGATTTATGGTGATGGCTCACAAACGCGCTCATTTCAGTATGTTTCTGATCTTGTTGAAGGTATTTATCGTTTGTTATTTTCCAAAGCAACCGAACCTGTTAATATTGGGAATCCGGGTGAATTTACCATTCGAGAATTTGCCGAGACAGTGAATCGACTGACCGATAATCAAGCAGGTATTGTGCAACGAGATATGCGAACCCAGGACGATCCTCAAGTACGTCAGCCTGATATTAGCAAGGCAAAAGATATGCTTGATTGGAGACCGAAAATTGATTTAGAAGAAGGATTACGTCGTACGATTCCTTGGTTTCGGCAGGAACTCCAGCGACGGGGAGAGTTGCCCGATACATAATCCAGGCTGATATGATGAATGCACAGAACACGTTGTTATCCAGATATATGACACCTCGTCTTGTGCCAGTTATATGGTTATTTGTTGGTGTTATTGGTGTGGGATTGGGATTTGTGCCACTACGCCCGCTCGTTCTTGCTGCCGGAGGGCTACTGGCCGGTCTGTTGCCGCTTATTCATCCTATCTTTGGTCTCTATCTTGTCGTTCTCTCCGTCCCCATTCAGGAAGTGTTCGTTTTACCTGGTGGATTAAGCTACACACAGGCAGCCATGCTCCTAGCCATAGGAGGCTGGGGGCTGCATATGTTGGCGCACCCTGAGCGTCGCATTGTGACCGGGCCAATTTTCATACTATGGATTGCGTTGCTTACGGCTTTTCTACTCTCAGCAGCGTTCACACCTTATTCACGTATGGATGCGATCCGTGAAACGATGCGTTGGACGGTTGCTTTTGTCGTTTGGTTCATCACTGTGAATACCGTTACCAAACCATGGCATCTGTTTGGTCTGCTTGCCTGTCTTTTATGTGCACCTGCAGCTGAAGCGATCATTGGTCTCTTTCAATTTGTGGCAGGAAGTGGTCCACCAAGTTTTCGCATTTCAGGAACAGACTTTGCCCGCGCATATGGGACAATTGGTACACCAAATGCCTTTGCTGGATACCTCAATATGGGGTGGCCTCTGGCATTTGCACTGGCTTTGGGAATGACATGGTATATTATCCGAGGTCAGAGACATTCATTATCAACAATAGCGAATGATCATGATCGTCGACGGCTCATCTCTGGACGGTGGCTCCTCATCGCTGGCTTGTGGTTTGCCACAGGGCTGCTCGGAGCTGCGCTGCTGGCATCATTCTCTCGTGGAGGATGGCTTGGTGCGGCAGTAGGAGGTGTCGCGATGACAGTGGTCATAGGACGATGGACGTGGCGCCGTGTACTGGCAGCGTTGGCAGTGCTGGTCGTGGTTTTGGTGGTCGTGCAGGCAGGCGTTTTACCTACAGCGTTGACCGAACGGCTTACAAGTATTACACGCAGTGTTGCATTCTTTGACCCACAAACGGTCGAAGTTACTCCTGACAATTTTGCCGTTGTCGAACGTACAGCTCAATTGTGGGCTGGCTGGCAAATGTTTGTTACCCATCCGCTCACTGGGGTCGGTGCTGGGAATTTTAACAATGCCTATCCTGCGGTCACCACACCGCCATGGTACGCCTCACGTGGGCATGCCCACAACTACTATCTTCACATAGCTGGTGAAGTTGGCAGTTTGGGGATCATTGCCTATCTAACACTTATTATTGGCGTATCGTATCAAACCATACGGACTCTACAACATTCTGTTCATCTCTTTCAACGCAGTATTATGGTAGGATGTTGGGGAGTTATCGCAGCCGTTGCAGGTCACAGCATGTTTGAAAATCTGCATGCACTGAACATGGGTATTCAGCTTGCTGTGATCTGGGCATTGAGTAGTGTGCTCAGCCGAGATCCGAACTTAACATCTTAGCCTTATACACAAGGAGAGCAACTTATGCGTTATCTCGTTACTGGTGGCGCAGGATTTATTGGAAGCCATCTTGCAGATACATTGCTGTCACGAAATGCTGAGGTTATTTGTGTCGACAATTTTAATAATTATTACGATCCTGCACGCAAACACTCTAACATTGCAGCAGCCCTGCAACAGCCAGGGTATACACTGGTTGAAGGAGACTTCCGCGATGCGGCAGCGATGGAACAGGTATTTGAGACATATCGGCCTAATCGTGTCGCCCATATTGGAGGCATGGCCAATCCTCGGGCGTCACTTCGCCGCCCGGTGCTGTACGAGGAAGTCAATGTACGTGGTACCATGAATTTACTCGAACTGGCAGGACGCTACAATGTCCAGGGTTTTGTGTATGCATCGACCTCATCAGTGTATGGGCGTGCGCCAACACCCTGGTCGGAAGATATCAAAACAGATCAGCCATTGTCACCGTATGCAGCGACAAAAAAGGCGGGCGAACTATTCGCATATACCTACCATAATCACTATGGGTTGCCCACACGTGTAGTACGCTTTTTCACGGTCTATGGGCCACGTGGCCGACCTGATATGACTCCAACATTATTTGTAGATCCCATGTTAAACCAGCAACCTATCACGTTGTTTAACGGTGGTGAGGGGGTCTATCGTGATTGGACGTATGTTGATGATATTATTGCAGGCGTTGTTGCAGCATTAGAGTGCGATATTCCTTTTGATGTGTTCAATCTGGGTAATTCACATCCTGTACAGTTACGCGATTTTGTCACTCTACTCGAAGATATTACGGGACACAAAGCTATTATTGATTCGCAGCCACTCTCAGAGGCAGAGCCTGCGATTACGTTTGCAAACACTGAGAAAGCCGAACGATTGCTTGGTTTCCAACCGCGCACGGAATTAGAGGAAGGGCTGACTCACTTTTGGTCGTGGTATAAAGACGAGGTACTGCAGACACAGGACTAAAGACTTTAGCGTATGCGTATCCACATATCGAAATACGGCGGTAATCAGGTATAGCATGATTTCATCGAGGCACGCTAGACAGAAGGGACCTGAGCATATATGATCAAAGATACTACTAACAATGTGACTCATGCCGGAGAGACACATGCATCACCGGAAGTACCAGCAGAGGAGCAGGTTGTTCACGAGGGTTTCTCGCTGGGGCGCTCGTTGCGCGATCCACGTACACTTATCTCATTTGCCTTTGCGTTTGCGATCATTTTGTTCGTTTTTCGCGGTTTTAACGTTGATCTTGCACAAACATGGTTATATATACGTGGCGCAAATTGGGGGTTACTCCTCACCGGGTTGATCGTATTTTATTTCACGTTTCCATTACGGGCATTACGTTGGCGTTTGTTGCTTGATAATGCTGGTGTACCTGTGCGCCAAGGTCGCAAGAGTTGGGCCTCCATGCCGGCCCTGATGGAATATATGTATCTTTCGTGGTTTGCCAACTGTATTGTGCCGGCCAAGTTGGGTGATGCCTATCGCGGGTACCTGCTCAAGCGCAATGGTCATGTGTCTTTCTCTGCTACCTTTGGTACTATTTTTGCCGAACGATTGCTCGATATGCTCGGACTATTTACCTTTCTGGTGATTTCTGGTTGGTTTGTCTTTGGTACGCACCTCCCACCTGCTACCAATGTCATTTTTATCTCTGGGATTATCCTGGTTGTGGTTATTCTCTCTGGTCTGGCAGGTATGCACTGGTTCAGTCCTTACATCCGTCGTTTTATGCCACAACGGCTCTTACGTGTGTACGAACCATTTGAAACTGCCGCTCTGCGTTCATTTCGCCCACATATTCTCCCTTCACTGGCTATAATGACCGCAGGGGTATGGCTTCTTGAAGGTTTCCGCCTCTTCTTTGTGGTGCAGGCGCTCGGCGTGGAGGGCTTGCAGCTTGATCTGTCCGTTATTGTGTTTATAGCGTTGGCCTCATCGTTGCTGACTGCTATACCATTTACCCCTGCGGGACTTGGTATTGTAGAGGGAACCGTGATGGGCGTACTGCTGCTCTTTCTTCCAGCAGCAACCAATGCCGAAGCCGTATCAAGCCAGAACCTGGCACTTGCTGTGACTTTTCTTGATCGAGGGATTAATTTCTGGAGTATCGTGATTATTGGATTCTTCTTATATATCTTTAGCAAGCGCAAATAACCTCATGCAATGGTATTCATTGTGTCTCACATGTTCATATGTCCAGTGCGCAGGCTCTGGTTATCAGGTATCTCTTGACGCTTGTACATTCTTATGAGAATAGGGATTGATTATACCGCCGCTGTTTGGCAGGGAGCCGGAATAGGTCGGTACACCCGTGAACTTATTCGGGCAACTATTAATCAAAATAGAAATTATGAGTATCGTTTGTTCTTTGCAGCAGGTGGTTTAGACCAACAAAGCCACTATGTCCAGGATTTCAAGCAGGTATGTCGTGAGCATGCTAATGTTCGTGCTGTTCCCATACCACTAACACCACGCCGTATGACCCAATTCTGGCAGCGATTGCGTGCTCCTCTCCCTATCGAAGTCTTTACCGGGCGACTTGATCTGTTATATTCCCCTGATTTTGTGCTGGTACCAACCCGTGCCCCCAAAATACTCACAGTTCATGATCTGTCTTTTTGGGTGTATCCCCAATTTGCCGCACAGGGCATGGTGCGCTACCTCAGTGATGCAGTGCCACGTTCGGTACGGCGTGCTGACCTGGTTCTCGCCGACTCGCAAGCGACAAAACGCGACATGATCAACATGATGGATGTTGATCCTGAGCGTATTCTGGTTGTGTATCCCGGTGTAACCGAAGATTTTCGTCTGCTCACACCTGAAGAATGTCTCCCTGTGCAGCAAAAATTCAATTTGCCGCAGAAATTTTTAGTCTTTGTTGGTACTCTCTCGCCTCGCAAAAATGTTGTGCGGTTGCTTGAGGCATTCCATATGCTCACGCAGAAATCAGAGCATGCCAATCTTCATCTGGTGCTGGTTGGGCAAAAGGGATGGCTGAGTGATGATATTTTTACTACTATTGCTCGTCTTAATATAGCACAACGGGTGCTTTGGCTGAACAATATAGATGACAGTGATCTTCCAGCGGTGTATAATTTAGCGTGTGTGAGTGTGTACCCATCATTGTATGAAGGGTTTGGCATTCCGCCACTTGAGGCGATGGCCTGTGGGACGCCGGTGGTCACGGCAGATAACTCCAGTCTTCCCGAAGCTGTTGGTGATGCAGCGTTGATGGTCACAGCAGAAGACGTTGAAGCTCTTGCAAGCAGCATTTTACAGCTATTAACCCACAAAGATCTGTGGACACGTCTGCGTGACGCAGGTCTTGAGCGAGCACGCCAGTTTACATGGGAACGGGCAGCATTGCAACTGATAGATTGTTACGAGCGTTATAACTGAAAGAAGCTTTTCTATGTATTGTGAGGAGTGTATCGCGATCTCATGGCACAGCAACAAAACATATCGAGTGAGGTATTACACACCGAGAACTTTGATAGCCGTAGTTATGTTATTGGACGACAGATTTCACGCATTTTCCATCCTATTCTCCTCAATATTGCTGCTTTCATCATTGTAGGCTTTTATGCCTTTGATAACCGTGTTGAGGGTTTTCTCTGGACTGGTATCTGTATGTTGACGCAAATCGTTCCTACCACTATCTTCTATACCATACGTTTGCGGCAGGGAGCCTACGCAGATGAGGACGTGTCAGTTCGGCAACAGCGCAATGAACTCTATCTTTTTGGTCTTGCTACAGTCTTGATCGGTATGGTCTTACTGCTCCCGTTTGGCCTCCCTACACCTCTTTTAGCACTCCTTATTTGTGGCTTTGCATTAGGTTGTCTGGGTGGTCTTATTAATCTGTTTTGGAAAATAAGTGTGCACGCAGCTTCTATTGCGTCAACGGCAACCATTGCTTTTCTTTTCTCACATCCTTTGGGGATTACGTTATGGCTTTGTGCATTGACCGTCGGATGGGCACGTGTACGTACGAATAATCACACTCCTCTTCAAGTGTTGGGGGGCTTCGTTATGGCTATGGTGGTTGTTGTGACAGTTTTTAGTATGTTGTTAAACTAGTCGATTATATCGGTTTGATTATACGTTTTTAGTCTGCATTAACCTTGGTAATTACAATATAAAAGGATGCCTTTTATATGCTGCTTTACTGTCAACTCGTCCACCAGGGAGATAACAGGTATATTACTATCACAAAAAGAATTAACATACCAGTGTAGCTGCCAAAAAGATATCTCTGCTTTTGAAACCGTTTGAAACTAAATATGCCAAGAAATATAGATAAAATAGATGAGATGATCATAATTGGAACAGCGATGAGAAAAAAATAAAATCCATCTGCTTCAGAAAGTACTCTTATAGTCGGAATAGTAATAATTGCCATTGCAATAGCTACTATAGGACAAATGGTAGAAATCAATTCTGTTATGCTATGTCTTTTGGTAGTCATATAAACCTCTGAAGGATCTACATTAAAATCACACACTATCACATGAGTTTTAGAAGATTTTGACTTTGGGGCAAGGTAGTAATCACTAAAACTCATGCTGCCAACTAAGATATCATAACAGGTATTGTGACCTCATCGTGTAAGGCTAAATTGTCTCTAACTGCCTGTTGCTCTCCTGCTGTAGAAATACCTCCTTCATCAATGCAAAGCATAACATTGCTACTCGATGTGTTACCGCGCCTGTCTATAACCCATAACGTGCCTGATAATAAACTAGCATTGCATCAACACCTAAATGAAAATTGTTCCCAAAGCTTCGAAGTGAGTCAGGATTATATATTACATAAGGAAAACTTACGATAAAAGTATAGTCCATGTCAGGGTCGGGACCATCACAGTTGGGATCAGCATAAGATGTTGTAACTGGTCTGATAGTTGAGGATGTAGCAGAGAAAAGAACACGCTCAATAAGTTATCTCCAAGATGTTGGAGGTGGAAATTCTGGCTCAAATTCTCTCATTCTAAGTTGTTGATTCCGTGTAGTTTCACTTCGAAGTTTTTCTATAGATATTCCTCTTTGCAAAGCCATTTGTTCAAATAAGTCAGCTTTCTCATCCATGGTTAGTTATGAATAACATGCGTGTGCCTCTTTTTCAAAGGGATTTTCGACTATTAAGAAAGCTAAATTTGCTATTTCTTGTGTTGAAATTGCACCTGCTTCACACTTTAGATCTGTAGTTCTGATTTCCTCCTCCGATGCAGCTATATTCGGTGACACGATTGTGGCTAGTATGAGCGTTACAAACACGCATAAAACTTTGTTCTTCATAGATGTCTCCTTCGAATAAGGTTGATATTTTACACAGGCAATATATTACTCTTCTAACATCACGATTAGATAACATTTTTGTTGCATTTGTGTAAACGCTTTAGGTAGTGATATGGGAATACACAAGAAGTTTAGTGCAAGACAAAAAGATTAGTATGCATATATCAAAGTACACGAAACAAAAAGAAGCAGAGAACATCATATATTCTCTGCTATCACAGGACTTTGTAGATATAGCCGTTAAATCGAGCTACGCAACAACTTATGGATTCGTTGCAAACGCGGTACCAATCTCTTCCATTCGTTGTCGATTTACGCCCATGTCGGAGCGGCCCAGGCGGGCTGCGGCACGAAAGTGCACAACCTGTGCTTCTTCATCAATATAAAACTCGACATCGTCCATAAAATCCATAATTTGTGAACGAAACTCAGCATGAATGTAGCCTGGCTCGTTCACCACAATTTCAGTTCTTGGCATTGACATCACGATTTGTACTAACCTGTCCTGTGCTTCTGATGCAGAGCCTGTCAATGGTAACGGGTCCATTGCGTGCTCAGGGTCGGTGGCATACGAAGACACACAGTTGGGTGAGTCGGGACATGGAGCCAGTTGTCCATTTGTTACACCGATATTCTCTGGTGTTGGTGGTTTATACGAGCGCACAGCTAAAATAAGTCCAACAACTGCTACCGCAAGTACACCTACGACAATCAATAAACGTTTCATTTCGTATCGAATACCTTCCTAGCTCAACAAAGAAATTCTTTGTGATTCTGTCATTTACACGAAAACTACATCAATAATCGATATCTCTGGTGAGAGATTCTTTCAATCGCACGTGCAGCCGTATTCTACAACAAAAAAAGATATGGTATTCAAACATTTCTGAATGGAGAGGAGAAAATGAAAAAGACCATCTCACCCGTTACAGGTTGTGCAGATAGCCACTAACGGTCGCTACTTCAATCTCTGTTGCTTAATCATCATCGGCTTCGCCAGCCATGATCACAGCAACGGGGCGCATCCGGGCAAGCGGTTGGACTAACCCGGCCTCGACTTGAAGACGTAACACATGCTCGATATCTTTGTACGCCTGTGGTGCCTCATCCACACTCAAGCCCTCCACGATAATGTCTTGTTGTTCAAGGAATGCACGTACATCACGCATACTAATGCTGTTGCGAGCAACTTCACGGCTGCTTCGCCGCCCCGCACCATGTGCAGCACTTTCCAGCGCTTCCGGGATGCCACAACCAGCCACGATGTAGGATGACGTACCCATGCTGCCGGGAATAACACCCAGCCTTCCTTCCTCTGCCGGTGTGGCTCCTTTCCGATGGATCACCAGATCGCCCTTACGCCATGCAAAATTATGATGGTTTTGTATCACTTGGAGCGGGCGCAAGCGACTTTGACGCGCAAACGAAGCGTGGATGACTTCGTGGTTTGCCTGTGCAAAAGCTCCGGCTAATTCCATCGCTTCCCAGTATTCCTGCCCTGACTCGGTGTCGAGATCCAGCCATTCGTACATCTTGGGTACTTTGGCATGGCGGGCGGTTTCCTGCGCTGCCAGACGCATGTAGCGGTTCGCTATAGCAAACCCTACCCCGCGTGAACCACTATGTGTCAGTAAGCCACAAAAACGATGCGGAATATGCCCCGGTGCAGTATCCGGTTGAGTAGTCTGCTTATTTGGTATCGTGGTGGGAATGTCTACACGTTCGCCAATAACCAATTCTGCAAAATGATTACCGCTGCCACTGGTGCCTAACTGCGTCTCAGCCTGTGCTCGTAGCCCCTGTGTCTGCGATGTCAGACCCCAGCGGTCATCATCCAGTATGGCATGGTCGGCTGCACGGGAACGCCTGGCCCCAAGACCAAATATCGTTACCGCTTGCAGATCGGCAAATAGCGGTGTGCGGTGACGCATAAAAGTTTCGGGTGCTTCTTCAAAGATGGTAAGATGCATGCGGCAACCAATGTCTACGCCGACCATAGCTGGTGCAACAGCACGATGGGCAGCAAACACACCACCAATGGGAAGTGCATAACCAGGGTGAGCATCTGGCATAAGCGCGCCCTGCACGGCCACTGGGATTCGTAGAGCCAATTTCAGTTGCTCAAACGCATGTGTCTCAATATCTGCGCCGACTTCACCATAGACACGAAAAGGTTGTGGTGTATCACGCAGGCGTGCTAGTTGAGCTGGCTCACCAAACTCAACTGTAATTGTAGCCATGATAGCTTCAGCATCATGGCCAGATTTCTTCAATACAGCCGCACGTCTAGCAATGTTGGTGTAGCGTTTGTCGCCTTTCCAATGAGCAATGAGTTTTTGTACTTTCATGTAATGTTATGGTCTTTATGGTATCTTGGCAGTGCGCGATCAATCATCATGCTCATAATCTGCCGCATACTTGTACCTGCTATGTCAAAGTATAGAGGTAGTTTTGTCTGTTACAAGCGCATCTTCTCAAAAGCATGAATGCATTATATAGTATAATAGTAATGTATAGAAATATTTGTGTGATAGAGAGATCTCAGTAATCTCTTACTATATACCCAGTTTATGACAGCAGAATCAAATCAATCTTCAGACTCAGATGCAGAAGGTGCAGCACTCCGACAACGTGTGGCGGAATTGGAGCAGCAATTTGCTAGGTTAGTACGGGCTCAAGAACATGATGTCTCTCAAGAAGACCGTGATTATTTCTTTACCCTATCACCTGATATGTTATGTGTAACTAGTTTTGCTGGATATTTTCAATGACTCAATCCTTCGTGGGAACGCACGCTTGGCTTTACCAACGATGAGTTATGTGCTGCTCCTTTTATCGAATTTGTCCATTGAAGAAGCACAGAATATAACTACTGGTCGTGAGGTTAGCGCTTTTGAGAATCGTTATCGTTGTAAAGATGGCAGCTATAAATGGCTTTGCTGGTCATCTGCTCCTATAATACAAACTCAACGTATTTATGCTATTGTGTGCGATATCACTGATCAAAAACAAGCTGAATTAGCGTTAGCTACATCTTTGCAAAAACTTGAACTGCGTTTCCAGCAAACGCCGCTGGTAGTTATTGAATGGGACTTGATTTTAATGTCAGTGAGTGGAATCCAGCGGCTGAGCATATTTTTGGCTACACACGTGATGAGGCGCTGAATAAGCACGCGGCTGAGTTGATTGTACCGCCAGAAGCGCGCGAGCACATTGATAAAATCTGGCAGGATTTGTTAGACAAGCAGGGCGGTACACGCAGTACCAATACTAACTTTACGAAGAGTGGACGTGAAATTATGGGTGAGTGGTACAACACTTCGTTAGTGTCACACGATGGGATTGTGCTGGGGGTTTCGTCTTTAGTGTAAGATGTTACAGCGCAACTCGAGGCTGAACGCGAACGTGAGCAACTCCAGAATCAGATCATCCAAACACAACAAGCAGCATTACGTGAGTTAAATACTCCGCTGATCCCATTGGCGGATAATGTCTTTGCTATGCCATTGATCGGTACTATCGATAGCAACCGTGCACAGCAAATGATCGAGACGCTGCTCGAAGGTATTACCAGGTACCAGGCTAATGTTGCAATCCTTGATGTGACGGGTGTTCCGCTTGTTGATACGCAGATTGCCGATGCACTGATCCGTGCGTCACGTGCGGCACAACTCATTGGTTCACAAATTGTTCTGATTGGTATTGGTCCAGAGGTGGCACAAACGTTAGTAACTATTGGGATAGATCTCAGTGACATTGTGATCCATACGAATATCCAAAATGGGATTGCTTACGCATTAAAGCGAACCACATCCTAACGTGGGACTTTGGGATTGTCCGTTAAAACGTACTCTTTAATACATCACCGATAATCCACTTCATGAATTCGATGCTGTACCTTACTTGACGAAATAAGCCTTTAGGGTGTAGTATCCTCGTTGTTCCTTCCATGCTCAACAACATAGGTATACGCTTAGGCCTACATGTATGGCCATGGCCATCGTGTGCGCTGAAATGAGGCGATATGGAAACCCTCGACATTGTACGCTTAAACCTTTTTTCACCCATGGTTTTGGCCTTTGTTCTTGGAATCATGGCCGTTTGGTTACGTAGTGATCTCAAGTTGCCGGAAGGACTATACAGTGGGTTGTCGATCTATCTGCTGCTGGCTATTGGCTTAAAAGGTGGCGCGGAACTCTCAGCAACGTCATTCGCTGAATTCTGGCGTCCGGCTCTTGTAACGCTTCTTTTGGGAATAGTTATACCACTATGGTCGTACTTTATTCTGCGACGATTGGGTAAATTTAACATTGCTGATGCTGCCGCACTTGCTGCCCATTATGGTTCGGTATCAGCTGTTACTTTCAGTGCCAGTCAGACATTTCTTAATAATTTACAGATTACGTTTGAGGGCTTTATGCCCACACTTGTGGCATTACTGGAGGTACCAGCTATCCTTATTGCGCTGATGATTGCACAACCACGCAATAATGCCACCACCAAATGGGGCGCAGTCTTACGTGAGTTGCTGGTTGGGCGCAGCATACTCTTACTGGTTGGTGGATTAGTGATTGGTCTTCTGGCCGGAAAACCTGGCCTGGAGCAAGTGGCGCCTTTTTTTGTTGATCCATTTCAGGGTGTGCTTGCCTTGTTTTTGTTGGAAATGGGCATGGTCGCGGCCCGACGTTTTCGTGATCTTCGCCAGGCCGGTCTCTTTTTAATCGGTTTTGGTGTGATTATGCCGGTACTCCATGGAACATTGGGGGTGTGGTTGGGACAAGTAGCTGGTCTCTCGCTTGGTGGTAGTATGATTCTGGGGGTTCTGGCGGCCAGCGCTTCGTATATTGCCGCCCCAGCCGCTGTACGTATCGCGTTGCCACAGGCGAACCCTGGTTTTTATCTGACGGCATCACTTGCGATTACGTTTCCCTTCAATCTTACGGTCGGACTGCCACTCTATCTAAGTATCGCGCAAATGTTATACCAATGAGTTTTGTGTACAAAGATGTCTCTATACTCAGGAGGTGAACGATGCAAATAGTCGCACTCAAACTGGTTACGATTATTGCTGAAGCCGTACTCAATGATCGACTCATACGCGAACTCAAGGGGATGGGGGCTAAGGGATATACGATTACGCAGGTGCGAGGTGAGGGGTCGCGAGGTGTTCGTGCAAGTGATTGGGAAGGACAAAACGTCAAGATTGAAACACTCGTTAGTGCTGTAGTGGCCGACAACATTTTGCAGCATCTAGCTGACCATTATTTTACCTTATATGCCGTGGTAGCATATGTGCAAACGGTCGAGGTGGTGCGTGGCGACAAGTATACCTGATGCTCAGAGATGATACTTGACGAAAAGTTTGTTTGAACGCTATAATATTGTAAGTTGAGCAACAAACATAACAAATGAGGATATCCTGTCATGGCACGCATTTATAACAATATTACAGAATTGGTCGGCAATACACCGCTGGTACGGCTGAATCGTGTTAACAATACCCACGCTACGATAGTGGCCAAACTTGAGTTTTTTAATCCTGCTGGGAGTGTCAAAGACCGTATTGGTCTCTCGATGATCGAGGAAGCCGAGCAAGCCGGTCATATTCGTCCTGGGGAAACGGTGATTGTAGAGCCGACAAGTGGCAATACTGGTATTGGTTTGGCCTTTGTTGCTGCAGCAAAAGGTTATCGAGTCGTTTTGACCATGCCTGAGACAATGAGTGTTGAACGCCGCAAACTGCTTAGTGGTTTTGGTGCTGAATTGGTACTGACGCCTGGTGCAGAAGGCATGCGTGGTGCAATTGCTCAAGCCGAGGCCGTTGCTGCCGAAATACCGAACTCATGGATTCCTCAGCAATTCAAAAATCCGGCTAATCCTGAGATCCACCGCCACACAACTGCAGAAGAGATCTGGAACGATACCGATGGCCAGGTCGATATGCTTGTTTCTGGTATCGGTACAGGCGGCACCATTACTGGTGTTGCCGAAGCCATCAAGTTACGCAAACCCAGCTTTCAAGCGATAGCGGTTGAGCCGACTGCTTCGCCGGTGCTCTCGGGGGGGCAGCCAGGACCACACAAGATCCAGGGTATCGGAGCAGGTTTTGTGCCTGACGTGTTGAACACGGGTATCATTGATGAGATTGTAGCGGTGTCAAATGAAGATGCATTTGATGTGGCTCGGCGGCTTGCCAAAGAGGAAGGCTTGATGGTAGGGATCAGTTCGGGAGCGATTGCCTGGGCTGCGTTGGAAGTAGCACGACGCCCGGAAAATGCTGGTAAGCTGATTGTCTTTATCGCTCCCAGCAATGGTGAACGCTACCTCAGCACATCGCTCTACTCAGAAGAGGGCTAACCAAACACATTCCTGAACTCTTGGGAGCACGTTCAATCGGGCGTGTTTCTTTTCTTGCTGATTTTTCTCACTGCAATCCTGTCACTAATCCAGCATACTTCTCTGTCAGCACTTGTGCCTGTTCTTCATTGCTGCCCTCTGCAATTATGTAGAAAAACGGGCCATCTGGATCGGGAAGAATGAGCACCCATTCGTCGCCTAAATCAATTTTGATGCCATCGATCTGCTTAAGCTTACGATCATGGTATTGCTGATTGAGGATACGCATCACTTTGCCTTTATGTTCCCAGCGACATGGCACACGCACCTGATCCATGTAGTAGGGTGGCAAATCATAGATCACTTGAGACAATCGCATCTGGCGTAGTGCAAGTAGCTCCATAATTTTAACGGTTGCATAGAGCCCATCGGCGACCGGATAGAAGCTTGGAAAGATATAGCAGCCAGTTCCATCGCCCAGAAGCACTAAATCATGGTTATTAACGGCTGTACGCATCAATGCGGAGAGCGTTGCTCGAGTGCGGATGATCTTGCCCCCGTAGCGTTCAGCGATCTGCTCAAATGCCCGTGGAGCAGTCACCGGAACCGCGACACTCCCCCCTTTGTTGATCGACATAACCAATGCGGTCACCGCGGCAAGGGCTTGCATGCCAGAAAGTCGGCGACCGGCATCATCAACCAGAAACAGTTTTTCGCCGCCACTGTCAAGGCGCACCCCCATATCAGCCCCCATCACGGGGGTAATACGTGCAAGACGATTAACGCCTTCTTCAAATTGCTGTGCAGTCAGAAATACACGGTTGTCATCAAGATTGGCATTCAACTCAACGACATCAATTTCGAGTCGTCGAAGGATGTTTGGCAGAATACTGGATGGATTTGAGTTGGCATAATCGATGATGAGATTAAAGTCTTTTGATAAACCAGGTAGCGCTTCAGGGCGTAGCGACCGGAGAAATGCATCTGTATACATTTGCTCGATATTTTCAGTATCAACAATACGGCCAATCTCATCAAGATACACACGTCGATAATCTTCACGAAAGAAGACCCCTTCAATTTTGCGTTCTGTTGGTGTGTCAATATCCAGTCCATGAGAATCAAAAAATTTAATATCGACAACTCGATTGTCAAGAGGGGAGAGGCGCAAATGGACACCGCCTGCTGCCCCCATTGCATGCGTAATGTATCGTGCTACTGGAATAGGAACGCTGTGCAACTCAAGCACGTTTACCCCTGCAGATGGCAACCCTGCGATGATGGCCCGTTTGAGCATACGCGAGGTGTAATGCGCGTCGCGATTCATGATGACATTCGAGCCAGGTTGGAGTGTGGCACCAAAAGCAGCGCCAAGTTTGGCACAAAACTCTGGGGTGAGATCAATATTGACCAGACCGGTGATGCCGTAGCGTCCAAACAAGACCCGCCGTCCCTGTGAGCCCCAGATGATACTGGTCGTAATAGTGGCGCCTTCGTCGATCTCCTTGCTGGGCCAGATCTTGACATTTGCACCAATGACGGCACCTGCGTTGATGATCGTCTGGTCGCCAACCACGACACCCTCAAAAAGCACTGCGCGCCGTTTGATGTTGCATTGACGTAGGACAATCGCGCCACGCAATTCAGCACGTTCGCCTACGTACGAATTGCGCCACAACACTGAGCGGTCAATAGTTGCACGCGTGTCCACAACCGTATAATTGCGGATGGCTGATGGGCCGTGGATGATGACCCCACCTTTGATTTTGGCACCATGCCCCAGATAGACTGGCCCATTGAATTGTGCATCTGGCGCAATCTCGGCATCGCCATCAACCCACACATCATCAAAAATTTTATATCCAACCCGTGGTAAGTTGACCTTGCCAGAAAGATAATCGTGATTGGCACGCATATATTCCTCAATGGTGCCAACATCGGTCCAATAGCCTTCGGCAACATAGCCCATAATCTTGTCATCTTTGTGCAACATATGCGGGAAGATATCTTTGGACCAATCTGACACTTTTCCTTTTTCGATATATTTAAACACCTCAGGATTAAGCACATAGATGCCCGTATTGACGGTATCGGAGAACACTTCACCCCAGCTGGGTTTTTCAAGAAACTGGCGTACATGTCCATCTTCGTCAATAATAATGACCCCGTACTCAAGCGGGTTGGGGACGCGTGTGAGGGTTAAAGTGGCCATAGCACCACTGGCGTCGTGTGCTGCAATAATTTTGGAGAGGTCAAAATCGGTCAGCGCGTCGCCAGAAATGACGAGAAATGGCTCTTTGAGCAGATTCTCAGCGTTCTTGACACTTCCCGCAGTGCCGAGTGGTTGTTCTTCAACGGAGTACTCAATGTTGACTTCGTAGGCCGTTCCATCTCCAAATTCATCCTGAATGACATTAGCGAGATATTGCACAGTGATGATGATATCGGTGATACCATGAATTTTGAGCAATTCAATGATATGACCAATTACCTGTCGATCCACGATCGGAACCATCGGCTTTGGGCGATTGATTGTGAGTGGTCGAAGACGTGAACCTTCCCCCCCAGCCATGAGCACCGCTTTCAATATGTGGCTCCTCTCGTGCAACTACAGTGTTGATGCGTTATAGATGTGTGAGACATTAGTATAGCATGGTGATGCAGAATGGAGCAAGTTATATTGCATACGGCTGTACCAGGATGTTTCGGATACTCTATCTATACAAAAGACGCGACGTTTAGCGCCACATCACGTCTTTTTGGCAGCGCTATGGTGAAAATGCGCTCAGAGTTGCAACATCCAATCTTCCATCGTCATAACCCTGCTAAAAAACATTTCGTGTGTGACCATTGTCGCCTGGTGAAGGTCTCTATCGCTTACCACTCCAGCGCTATTCTCTACTGCCAGGGTATCGGTGGCATTGGAAAGAAATTCAACATCAAACCCACGATGATAGGCTTGCCGGGCGGTTGTATCACAGCAGGCTTGTGCCATATAACCAGCAATGACAACCGTATCTATACCGCGTGCCTGGAGCCATGTTTCTAATCCTGTTTCTGTAAAACTCCCTGGGAAACGCTTCTCCACCAGCAAATCACGATGACGACACGCAACTTCAGGTCGTAGCGCCCATTCAGAGCTACCTTTTCTAAAGATGGCTGCATCTGCTGTCTCCTGTGCATGTTGCACGACAATGACGGGAATATCTTTTGCAATCGCAGCATCCATGGCTCGCAGAATATTGCCCAAACTGTCGGATGGGTACGTGACTGGCAAATTCCCTGTAGAATACTCATTCTGAACATCAATAATCAATAATGCACGTTTCGCAGGTTTCACAGAAGTATTCCTTTCCCTAAGTGAGTTACACGGCTGCTCTATCAGGGGTACCACCGGTGTACACGATATACCACAATAAGCGATGTATAACAATCATACATCGATGCGATAAAAACAATTACACAAATAGACTAGTGATGGTCAACTATCCGTCTACACCAGCAGGATATATCAATACATCAACAGGCCTGAATACGAATATATGTTAACAAACAACAGTTGTTAACATATTGGTATTACGGCTGGAATGAGGTTTTATATTATTATCTGGAACTATTACGTTGGTAGTATACCACAGTCATTGTCAAATATACTAAGATCTTTTTTTATATAAAAAATATATAGAGAACGACCACAGGGGCCGTTCTGAAGTGTATCGACGTATGGTTGGCAGAAAACAGCAAGCTGGAAATGTTCATCATACATTAAACGTCTGTTCAATATCTCCTACACGAACAATATATTCACCAGGAGGAAACTCGCCTTCGAGGACAACGGTCTCATCAATCATGGGTGCTACCATAATGCAAGCCTCATCGCCACTATGTTCTGCTGTAAGGATAATGTTGATCGTATTCTCGGTACGTTCTTGCGAGATTGTGCTGAGAGAGGTGCACCCGTCTGCAAGGGTTCCTTGCAGACGGGTGCTTACCTGTACCGGAGTGGACTCAGCTATCTGTATATCCACACTATCTATTTGCATCAAATTTTCTGGTTGTGCACTTCCATTGGTTGGTCCTGTTGCTCCACAGGCACTTAGCATGAACACTATCGCAAAAATCCATAAACGAAAAAACATAGATAAACCCCATCGTAGTTTAAAAGTATATAAATACAAAACGTTTACCAGGTATATATTGTTCCATCGACATAGCAGCATTAATCCAACACCCGTGAGAGCATGCTATACTAATGGTAACAATACCGTGGACCAAGGTTATACAATCGATGACACAGAATCAATACGCCGATTTACCAAACAGCTATCAGATACATAAGCTAACAGTTACACCAAATATTACACTGGCACCTATGGCCGGTGTCACCGATAGCATCTTCCGACGTATCGTATTGCAAATTGGGGGCTGTGGTCTGGTAAGTAGTGAAATGACCAATGCCGCCAGTATCAGTCCGAAGGCGATGAAACGGCACAATTTGCTGGATTATTCACCTGAAGAGCGCCCGATCGTGATGCAGATTAGTGGTAATGATCCTGACTTAGTTGCCAATGCAGCACGTATTGTTGAGCAACTCGAACCTGATGCAATTGATATTAATTGTGGTTGTCCATCGCCAAAAGTTACTGGTGGCGGGCATGGTTCAGCGCTTTTACGTGATCTCCCCAAAATGGAACAATTACTCAAAGCGGTTTTGCATGCAGTCGAAATCCCGGTGACACTCAAGTTTCGGGCTGGGTGGGATGAAGATACGCTCAACTATATCGAAACGGCCAAAATGGCTGAACAGACTGGTGTTGCAGCGTTAGCACTCCATCCACGTACCCGCGAACAGCGTTATAGCGGATCAGCCAATTGGGGCCGGATTGCCGAAACGTCTGCGGCCGTGTCTATTCCAGTGATTGGCTCTGGAGATGTGAAAGACGCTCACGATGCTCTGGCACGCCTGCGCGAAAGTGGTGCAGCCGGTGTGATGATCGGGCGGGGTGCGATGACCAACCCCTGGATCTTTCAACAGATTGAGCAGTTGCGCCGTGGTGAGCCAGTCTTCGAGCCAGCCCCAGCGGATAAATATGAGTTTCTGTTGCATTATCTTATGATCTGTGAGACGGAAATGAACGAACGCCTGGCACTCAACAAACTTAAACAATTGATGGGACGCTTTCTGGTTGCGCTACCCGGATGTGCGGCCCTACGAGAGTCGGTCCATCGCTCAACCACTATTGAAGAAGCACGTGAACATCTGGCACACTTTTTTGAACCCTATGTCGAGATGACCACCGTTGTCTAGTCAAAACGAGCGCCGATAGGAACACGCGTGTTGACAGGCCAGAGGTGTTGCGGTAACATACGCAAACGCAAGGAGCCCCACGGTATGCGCCGAGGGGTTCTCATGTCAGTCAGCTATTTTCCAAACATCGTACGAGTATTGGCTACACGATGATAGGTTGCGGTCACTAGTGACACGCGCTACCTGGGATGCGGTGAGTCTTTTCGCTTTCGTGCTGTCCCCTAGCGGGAAGTAGGAGTAAAGATGGAAACACAGGTAACGCAGTTTCTCGAACATCTTGCTGAACAACGTGGTTTATCTGCGAATACAGCTTCAGCATATCGTACAGATCTGGAACAATTTATTCAATTTCTCCATGGTCGAAGTATTACTGATTGGGATGGTGTTCATCACGACGATATGCTGGCATTTCTGCTCTTTCTGCGGGAACGGCGATATGCAAACTCGACTGTTGCCCGACGAACAGCAGCAGTCAAGTCATTTTGTGCGTTCTTAAAAAAGTCAGGTATCATATCGAGTGATCCGACCGAAAAGATTGACTCTCCCAAAGTTGATCGGTACGTGCCCAAGGCACTCACAGTAACACAGGTTGATGAACTACTCGAACTGCCGTTACGTAACCCTACCCCGGAGCGTTTACGTGATAAAGCAATGATCGAATTGTTGTATGCGACGGGGATGCGTGTCAGTGAACTGGTTGCGTTGAATCTCACTGATATGTCTGCAGAAAATATCCGTTGTGTCGGAAAAGGTGGTCGTGAACGATTACTTCCATTGAGCGGTTCATCTGTTACCGCGCTTGAGGAATACATGGATATTGCTCGCTCTCAATTAAACCGCGCTAACAGCCAAAAAGCTGATGCGTTGTTCCTTAATCATCGCGGAAAACGATTAACGCGACAGGGTTTCTGGCTTATTCTCAAAGGGTATGCAGAAGAACTTGGCATTTATGAATTGACGCCGCATATGCTGCGACATTCTTTCGCTGCCCATATGATCAATAGTGGTGTCGATGTCCGTTCGGTTCAGGCCATTCTCGGTCATGCATCGATCTCAACGACACAGGTCTATGCACATTTAGAGGATCAGCAACAAAAGCCCACGCCGCAAACAAACGCTCGAACTGAGGAAGCCGTGCCTGAACATACTGATAAACAGGCCACAGAATCGGTTGTCGCTCTGCAAGACAAGTAAGTCTCTGGGGCAATTGTCATACCAAAAATGATATGATATAGTTCTGTTAACAGCGAAGAAACAGAAGAGTACCTGCGTATCCAGTCGTAGCGAACCAGGGATGGTGGAAGCCTGGTGACGAGGACACAGGGAAGGGCGCTGTGGAGCTGTTTGCTGATGAGAGACCAGCGTTGTAATCTGGCTGGTAACTGGGGTGGAACCGCGTGTAGTATAGACTATGCGTCCCCAGGCGATTGTAAGTCGTCTGGGGCTTTTTGTTGCTCTGGACATTCACCAAAGGAGTGTAGCGTATGCCAGCAACTACCCTTGAACAGGTCGCCTCGCTTTGTAAACGACGGGGCTTTATCTTTCCCAGTTCAGAGATCTATGGTGGATTAGCCGGTGTGTATGATTATGGTCCGTTAGGGGTCGAACTCAAAAATAATCTCCAGAATGATTGGTGGCGTACCCATATCTACGAACGTGATGATATGGAAGGACTTGAAGCGTCTATTTTGATGAATCGTCTCGTCTGGAAATATTCCGGCCATGAGGAAACCTTCACCGATCCCCTCGTCGATTGTCGTGATTGCAAAAGTCGTTGGCGTGCAGACCATATTCAGGGGCGCTGCCCAAACTGTGGTTCCACCAACCTGACCGAGTCACGCCCCTTCAACATGATGTTCAAAACGACGATAGGGCCCGTTGCCGATGATGATGCCTATGCGTATCTCCGTCCCGAGACCGCGCAGGGTATTTTTGCGAACTTCGCCAATGTCCTGGCAACGACTAGCCGTAAATTGCCCTTTGGTATTGCTCAGATTGGTAAGGCGTTTCGTAATGAAATCAATCCGCGCAACTTTTTGTTTCGGGTGCGCGAATTTGAGCAGATGGAGATTGAGTACTTTGTCTACCCTGGAACCGAAGATGAATGGCATGATCGCTGGCTTGCAGATCGTCTGCGCTGGTGGGAAAGCATTGGTGTGAGTCGTGATCGTATTCAGATCTATGATGTCCCCAAAGAAGATCTAGCCCATTACTCAAAGCGGACGTATGACCTGATGTACGACTATCCCACGCTTGGTTTTGAGGAGATCGAAGGCATCGCCAGCCGTACCGACTATGATCTTGGCTCCCACAGCCGCGAACAGGACAGTCTCGGTCTCACCGCGCACGTGAACTCTAATACCGATAGCACCAACCGACTAACCTACTTTGATCAGGCTAATAACCGTCATATTGTGCCCTTTGTGATTGAGCCGTCGATGGGAGTTGGTCGTTGCTTCCTGGCAGTCCTTTCCGAGGCGTATGACGAACAGATGATCAAGCCACCTGCACAAGCCAAAATAGATACCGTGAACACTGCACTGGCTGCATTTCTCAAGTCGGTTGGTCGTAGCGATAAACTCTCTGATGAGCAGCGCAATGCTATACAAGAGTACGGTACCAAGATTGCAGACAACCTGCCTGATATGCTGCCACAGATCGAGAGCTTGTTGGGGATGCCCGGCGCCAATAAGATTGATCTGAGCAAAAAATTACGTGGTCAGGTACAACCCGTTAGCGATGAGGCATTTCGCACGGTGCTGCGACTTAAACCCAAAATTGCACCAATCAAGGTTGCGGTGTTCCCGCTCAAACGCAACCACGAAGGTCTGGTAAGTACTGCGAAAAACATTCGCAAATCGCTGCAGGCAACCGGGCAAATGCGTACGGTCTATGACGACACCGGTGCGATTGGTCGGCTCTATCGGCGGCAGGATGAAATTGGTACGCCCTTCTGTGTGACCGTTGATTTTCAATCGCTTGAAGATCAAACGGTGACCGTGCGAGATCGTGACTCGATGGAACAAGAACGGGTGGCGATTGATGAGCTTGAGTCATACTTTAAGACACGCACGCAGTAATATAGGGCCATTATTGCTTGTTAAGATGAAGCTGTTGTTCAGTGTGTTGATGTTTGGTCATGCCATGCATGATACGTCCCATGATACGAACACGTGCCGACCGCGGCAGTGGTATCAGTGCGTAGGTAAGGAATTTCGAGAGCAATCCTGGCAGCACTACGGCCCTGCGACCCAATGCATCCAGCGTTCCCTGAGCCACGTCAGTGGGTTTTAGGGTTGCGCCCATACGCATATCGGCGCGGTCGGCAAATCCGCTATTGGTCGGGCCAGGGGCAGATGCAAGCACATCGACGCCCTGTGGTGCCAACTCCACATTCAGTGCTTCGGCCAGCGTGTGCACATATGCTTTAGTCGCGGCATAGTGCGCGGCGTTGGGCAGTCCCTGAAACCCCACAATCGAACTCATAAGCACAATACCACCGCGCCCACGTTTGGCGAAGCGTTGCCCAAAGTATAGACAGTGTCCGACAAGTGCACGACAGTTCACGTTGAGCATGTCCAATTCCTGATCCAGTGATGTGTTGAGGAATGGTCCAGAGGTGCCGAACCCAGCGGCGGCCACGAGCAACCCGACATCGAGGTCGTCGGTCTCGGCTTCGACTCTCCCAATTGCCGTTTCTTGTGCTAGATCAATAGCAAGCACCTGTGTCTCGATACTAAAGCGTGTAGCAAAATCGGCAGCCATTTCCTCCAGGACCTGCTGGCTGCGTGCGACCAGAACCAGGTTGAGTCCTGCCTTGGCCAACTGGAGCGCTATCTCACGGCCAATGCCTGAAGAAGCCCCGGTAACGACGGCCCATGGGCCATAGCGGGTGCTCAATCGCTTATGTGCATGGCTACGGGCTGTAGCTTTGTGTTCCTGCGTGGGTGGGTTAGATTGTGCGAGTAGGCGAATTGGGTTGAAGTTCGAATAAACTGTTTTGCTTGCCATACACAGACCCCTTTTTTGTTAGTGCTAACTAATTTACAGATAAAAAAGAGATTGATTAGCGCTTTTTGACTGCTTCCAGCCAGAAGTCGGCCATCCTTTGGAATGACGTTTGACTATGACCATAGTAGCCATCGGATAACAGACTTACATGTACCATCAGAATCATACTGACATAGTTCCATGTTGCAGCTTCAACATCGATGCCTGAAGCCAGCCGCTTCGTTTTACTGGCGGTTTCAAGCAACTCGTACACAAATACGGCAATGTCCTGAATGTTTTGATGCACAGCTACAGAAATGTCTTCATCACGAAAGGCCATCGCCTCAAAGATAATATTACGCATTTCGATATGCTTTTGGGAAAGCTCATAGTAATCAACCAGGGTTTGATGGAGCATAACTATTTCAGAGCTATTCTGTGAAATAGTGGTTTGTTGCTTAAAACTTTTGGAAAAGAGTTGCCCAAAATCACGCACTACGGTGATAAAAAGCTTCTTTTTGCTCGAAAAGTGCTGGTACAGCACCGGCTCAGTTATGCCGCTGGCCGTGGCGAGCTTTTTGGTCGAGGCATCGTGATAACCTAGCTCTGCAAAAAGCTCGGCAGACTTGCGTAAAATAAGCTCGCGGCGTTCCTGAGCAGAAAGACGGGTTGTGGATTCGCTGGTTGACATACACGGCTTTCTTATTAGTACTAACTAACTTGTTTCAGGATAACGCTAAATGCTGTGGTTGTCAAGTGCTTTTTGAAGTGGCTGTTGGATGCGGTATCGCTGGTGGCTCAAGCGTCTGCGTTTGGCACAGATCTGCTGTCCAGAGTGCTACTTGATCGCCTCTGGCACCAATAGGTCCAATATTCAAATCACGTTCAACACAGGTATAGATGTGTTTATACACAGCATCACTCCCAAAGCGACATGCTTCCCGCCAGAGCGAGTGTTCACCACAGGAGGCATTGGCATGATGAAATATGACCACCCATCCATTTGGGGAGAATCGGGTCTGTATATGTGAGCGATTAACTGCTGGTGCCCCGATCCGATTGACCATATACTCACGCGTCAGTGCTTCTGCACTTTGTTCAGGGTTTTTGTGATAGGCGCTAACCAGCAGCAAGAGTACGATTAGTACGGGCACAACGATTCGCATCATGTAAAACTCCTTATTATTCTTACTCACTCCACGCATTGCTGGCACTGCCACCAATCCAATGGTCGCCGCTATTGGATGTGAGTGCGTAGTAGCCACCGTTAAAGCCAGGATAGCGTATGCCGTAATAGACGATGGCTTGGTCCCCTGCTACGTTGAAGCAAGGTAGCGAGAAGGTAAAGATTGTCTGAGCGCTGTTGTACTGGTCAGCAATGGTCTCCCAGCCAGCCTCTGTGCCGTTCGCAAAGAGATCGTCGAGTTCGGATGGATCGACTACGATAGTCGCATCCAATGTCAGCACGTCTGCCAGTGCAGTCGGTGCGTCGTTGCGTGCCAGCAAATCGTCTACGGTCTCGGCCTGCATGTCATTGTGACCATTGCCAAACAACTCGTTGAGTGTAGCGCGAATGTCGTCTGGGGTTGTGCTGGGTCGTCCTGCTGCACTCTTGGTGACGACAAGGATGGGCGTGTCGTTGCTCCACTCGCTCAGAATATCGCGGTAGATACGGTTTTCAGCCGAGATCTCTACTTCTCGCTCAAATACGAATGTATCACCACTAGCTGCAAACAGGCGTAGTGTGTCCCTATCAATCGTGTAACGATAGATCGATGTCACGCGCTCAAACCAGAAATCGTCGCTGGCCATTGCCTCTTCCTGGCAGCCCATCGCCTCACTGTCAGGCCCTGCAAGCAAGAGCTGTTGTTCCGCATTTGCGAAATAGGTTCCGCCCATACCGTTGCAGCCCATATTTCCGCCGTAATGCTGCTCAGACTCTCTCATATTGCTTATCGTCTGTGTACCAAAACGAAGGTACGATGGTTCGATATCAGCCGATACTGGTACAAAGCGCGAGCCATCGGCCAGATCAGTGTGCTGCCACAACCAGTTCTGGTCAATCAGGTCAGTTGTACTGTAGAATTCACGGTTGTTGAAAGCACGGACAAGGAGCTGATTATCGTGTGTAGTAAGTATGTCGAGTGTGTAATCGCCGGGAGGTAGGGCAGCCATTTCGCTTGTTAATGTTTGACCCTCGTATTCGGCGGAAACTGTAAATGTATCGTCCATGGTTAGTGAATAATAGTCGCTAACCCCCGAACAAAATCTCTGCAAACACTATTTCATCCGCGTCTGACCAGAGGCGTACATTCGTCAATGTGTTGTCGGTGCGGTTGGAGATGCGGATGTTGACCGAAGCAGGTGTGGGTGCGCCCAGAGGATCACCCAGGACACTTGTGAGTTTTTGTTCCAAATCAACATCTGGGTCGGTCGTGTAGAGCAAAAATGGCCCATCCCGCCACCACAGTGGAATGCTACCGCTACTGATGCTTAGTGCCACACTGTTGCTGCCACGCACGAGCTGGTTTGCGCCTCGTTCAATCGTATCGGTCGCTCCCAGCGCCATCTGCTCATCGGTAAAAATATAAACATCCACACGTTGGTGTGGAAAGTCAAAGTGCAGAATTTCCTGGGCTGCTACCTCACGCTCGTATAGTTCGTCGAAAATAGTGGGCTGTTGAACACTGGGCGCATGCTTCACGGAAATGTCTGCGGCGGCAAATTTCGCCAGCAGATCATCGAGTTTACGCTGATTGGCGGTAGGCAACGTCCGAGTTGTCGTGACTCCGTAGGTGATTGCAGCATCACTTTCATTTGTAAGTGTTACGCGAAAATTGCCACTGGTGGTGCGGCTGCTGCGCCAGTCGAGCATGCGCCCGTGTCCACTCATGAGTTGTTTGCCATTGGGATGGCGCACTTCGCTCGCCAGTTGAATATTCTGATCAAGATCGATCTGGAAGGTGTACTGCTCACCTGTATCAGCGGCAATCAGGAAGTGAGATGACTCACTGGGTGCCAACGATCAGTTATCGTGTTTGACAGTCGTTTGCTGGTCTTCAAACACAATGCGTGTGTCCCCATTATCCGGTGAGGTGAGACCGCCTTCCTGTGGAGTACACGCTGCTGTAAACAGGATGAAGAACAGGCATAAAAACGGTAGCGTGAATCTCGGTTGCATCTCTCATTTCCCTTCTTAATAACGAGCTTAATGTGTTAGCGACCAACCATTTTATTCCAGTCAAATGTGTGAATGCCAGGGATGTTGTGCAAAAAAAATCTGTTGGGTGTAGTCATCCAACGTTTTTGGCGCGCAAATTGTTCCACCAGGATCATTCAAGACACATTAATATGGTGAACGTATCCAGTTTCTGTCACAATTCTTTAGACATATGTAATTGACCAGGTGTAAAACCTTGCTGGATGTTGAGGTCTATCATTTTCTTATTGACATAGGATATGTAGGTTGAAACGCGTTGGGCACCATTCGCTCTCATCCAATCTTCGCCGTGTCGTTTGAGTTCTTTTGCTATTCCTCTTCTTCTGTGCGTTTCATGCACCCAGAGTGACTCAATACGAGCTGATGTCTGCTGTTCTTCTTTGACTATACTGACCCAGTGAAACCCGATAAGGTTAGCATGTTCATCTCGTACAACAAAAACATGGGTCTTTGGATTGTCTCTGGACTCAGTAAGAATTTTGATCGTTTCACTGACTGACGCTTCATTAACCGTATAGTCTGGTATCCAATCAATAGGAGCACTCTGATGTATGCGGGCGATATGTTCAATTTCTGCCTGATTATCGAAGTTTAAGCCGGAAATATGGATGTTTTGCATAGATAACCTCTTAGATTAGACTGGATATAAGGAACAAGTCTAGCTGCAGAGCCGTCCAGTGACCTCGTTGCCACATTCTTGCTCGATCTCCTGGGCGTTAGGCAGATAGGCATAGGTTGCAGCAGAGTTGACTTTCGCCGTTTTGGGTGTGAGATAGTACTGCAACTGTTCTGACCCTAGTGGTACGATGCCAAGCCACTGCCAGATCGAGGCAATCTGCTGGTCACGTTGCGCTTCGGGCGCGAAATAAAGATCCTCATAGATTAGTTTTAGTGCAGGTGGGCCAGAGTGATGATCAACTATCTTTTCGCAATAGTCCAGATGCTCCTGTAATCCGCTTATCTGCTTTTTGACCTCATCGATGTCGAGTGGTTGCAAGTTGCGGTAGTACTCCTCCAGCGGTTGGGTCATATCCCAGGTCTTCCACAACTGAGTTTGTTGGCCAATCATAGCCGAAACTACCGCCTGAAGCAGATTGCGACGCCGTAGAAACAGAACGCGGTGGTCGGGTTGTTGCCGCAAATGAGCAATCAGATCATCGGACAGTTGATAGTCCGGCACTTTCAGGCCGTTATATGTGGCAAAGATGGTCTCAAGTTGCCCATCGAGTGAGGCGCGGTCGTGAATCTGATCGTGGTAATTGGGATTGTTGGGATGCCAACTCGTAAAGTTTTCGTGGAACGGCTTCTCGACCAGATGAAGGTCAGGATGGAGTTGCAGAATCCTGAGCAGACTGGAACTGCCACTGCGTGCGTGAGCAAATAAAATAAGCCGTAATTGTTTATCCATTATAATCTCCTCATTTCTTGTAGAAGCTGTACTATCGTATGAACATCGTACCATGTTTGTATAAAAGGTCCCCTGTACTAGCTGGGTGCCTTGCGCTCTTCTCCATCCTGGTGTTGTATGACGGCGTTGGTATGAGCCTCCTGACATATTGTATGCTCAAGGTCAGTTGTTGATGTGTTGATGGGGGATGTTGAGAAGTTCAGCTTCTTGTGCTGCAATGCCTAGCATGTAATTTTTGAACTTATCGTCTGTTCCTATAAGCAGATCTGGTAATGCGGTGTGGAAGTCTTTTCGGCGACATCACTGGTGGATTATGGTTTCCCATGTTGCCCAATGTTCATTCTGTTCAGGTATTTTCTTGTACACAATGAGTGTGAATGCACGCCAAAGCAAGGTAATTAGAATATCAAAGAGTGCGTATTTACGATCCTGCTGTTCCTCATTTAACGTGTGTATTTCTGGTGATTCTCGAATGAGTTTCAGGTCAGTATTCTCCATGTGTATATTGATCAAGGAGTGATTGATAGATACTCTGCTCCTCATTGCGTCGTGCGCGTCGTTGCTCATAGATGAAGAAGATAATGAGTGAGGGTAGGGTGACAATCGCGACAAGATAGTTGATCAGTTCGACTATTTGCAACAAGGTCATACGGGTTCCGTTCTATACAAGGCTCATCTGAGTCCCATGATACAGGATGGTGCAGGTGTGGTGGGGGAGATGAGAGAACTTCTTTTGATTGTTTACCTGTTTTAGCTAATCAGGTATCTGTATTATCCAATCTTACCCTTTCGGAGATGGATTCTAAGTTTCGTGTGGAGTAAATCGGTTCGTTGTTTGAGGTTTTGCTTAGAGTTTGGGACACCAGATTGCATGATTTTGAAGAAGTGTTGTGGATAGATAGCCTTCTACACCTATTTATAACTTGATTGTTGTGAGCTGTATTGAAAGCTGGTTGTAGTATAGAAAAGCTGTTGGTTGTTTACTGCTTTACAATTTGGCGTTACCATTCAAAGATGATTTCGTGGCGTAGACTTGGTTGTATAAAATCTGAACCAAATCGCCAAAAGGCGTGATCATGATCAGTTTCTATGACAATTTTAGTATATTCATTTGCTTTTAAATACTCATCTACTTTTTTGTTATTTATGATATCTGTATATTTATATCCTTCATTACATAACGGCTTGAAATAGTTGATGAGACACATTTCAATCAACTCAATTTTAGGTATTTTATCAATGTCTTTAACAGAGTCATTAGACACAAGCATACGATTTCCTGCCATAGGGATTAAAGTGATTTGATTTTCGTCAAATTCACAAAAGAATAAATAAATATCTTTATCATCTGAACATTCTGCTAGTGCCTGAAGAATCTTTTCGTGCTTAACTGAGCGGTTTGATATATCCTTAGATTTTCCAACGTACAATAGTTGAGAGAAATTATTAAAATCAATTATCTCCCGGCTTAATAAGCCATGTGGTGAGAGATAGCCATCTATTGAGAAGCCATTTGTATTAAAGACTGTGAATTTTAGAATATCTGTACTACTTGAATGTATATCAAAAACACAACCTGCAGTGATTCCTTTATTATTGTTAGATATCTGTCTCATTACTTTTGACATATCTAAGCCAAATAAAGTAGTTGAGGTTACTCTTTTCATCTCAGATGTTAGATGTGACTCAAGTAATATTCTCGCAAAATCGACTGATAACTTGAAGTTTCGTCCTGTTCTATTGAAAACAAATCTCATCTCACCTGTAGGTTTTACTGATATCTTCTCAGGAATAAACCTTATTCTTAGTCGTTCTACTATGAAGTAGATATTTGCATTCTCGATTCTATCTTGAGAAAATACAAAATCTTTATAATCACCATAGAATTGAAAAGGTCTAACAAATATAGATTGTTTCATATATGGATTAAAGATCTTCTCTTTTTTGCGTGTTGTTTGAGACAATGTAACACCTCCCCCAGATAAAACCTACCTTTTTTATATCTTAACGCGAGTTTGTGACATATACTGTCACAAATCTTAATTGCCTTTAAATTGAGGATACAAGATTTGGTAGTTTATGGGGTTGTGGAAGCATCTGAAAACCTGTGTTTTCAACTTAACTCAAGTACGCTACTTGTGGGGTCATGAGCGAAAGTTTTGATAGTGGTGTAGTTGTTCCTGAGAGAGTCTTCAATATCAGTAGTAGTACAATTTCCTAAGCGTAACCAGATAACTTTGGGTGGAGATCCACGAAGGACACTGATATCACTGAAGTCAGAGTCTTTGGTCACAATGATGTAATCGTTCGTTTGTGCATACGTCCAGACGGTAAGATCGGGGGCGCGGTCCAATCCAACATGAGATGTATGCTCAGTATCTGGATATACATCCACGAGGCGATGTATAAGTCTAGATGAGAGATTATGATCAAAGAGGAGTTTCATGCCTGGGCAACTAGCAAGTGCCGTTCTCGGTCAGCCGCATAACTCAAACATGCCTGAATATCTTCTTCTGTCAGGTATGGGAAGTCGGCGAGAATCTCTTGAGCAGTCATACCAGCGGCAAGATAGGACAATACATCATAGACCGTGATTCGCATGCCGCGAATTGTTGGTTTCCCGCTCCTTTTACCGGGCTCAAGGGTGATGATCGATTGATACGATGTAGGCATGCAGCATTCCCCTTCATAAAGGTCGCTATCTATTTCCGTATGATTAGTATTATATCACGCTTGATAGGCCCATGAGTGGATCAAAATACAACCGCAAGAATCGGCTAGTTTTATCTGCGAGATAGCTACATAATAGGGCACGAATACTTGTTTTGTTATAAGGGATTCAAAGAATGGCTGTAGATTTTCGTTGTAAGGCACTGCCAAAGACTCTATTTCAACCACTTCTTACGCTTAATGACGAAGAGTTGGCGCTGCGTCAGGCACAGTGGATTACGGTAGATGCAGAACCTGGGTATCCGTGTCGGGTCTCGCTCACGGATGCGAAAGTTGGTGAAAGGGTGCTGGCCCTCTCATTTGTTTATCATGACGTTGTATCGCCATACAGGGCAGCAGGGCCGATTTTTGTGCGAGAATATGCTGAAACAGTGGAGCCGGATGTCAATGAAATACCCACGATGCTGCGCCATCGCCTGCTATCGGTGAGGGGTTACAATGCTAACGGTATCATGATCGTGGCTCAGGTGGTGCAGGGAAGCGATCTCGAAACGGTGATTGCTGGTCAGTTTGACGACAGTGTGGTTGAATATCTTCAGTTCCACAATGCCCATCCGGGATGCTTTAATTGCTCGGTGTATCGTTGCTAATGCATATAGATAAACTATCGTCTTGTGGCAAGTGATTATTAAAACCGCCATGCCTTGACTCGGTCAATCTCGCCCTCCCAGAGATTGACGGTGAAGCCCCGCGTTCGTAGGAGAGCTTCGACCTGTTGTTCCAGGTCTTGTTGGAGCGTTGAGTCGTCGGTCTGCACGATCTGAAGGAGTGTTATGGGAAGATAGTCTGGTGGCCATCCTTGTGCTTCGAGCGTTGTTAGCTGTGTCGGAAGGTGGTCGTGATAGGGTGGCCAGCGTTGCTCCAGCGCAAAGAGCACGCGTACGAGATGCATGATGGACTCACTGGCTTGTAATTGGACTCCCAGCACATTTCCGTGCCGCCATGCCTTGAGGGAGCGATAGAAGGCATGTAGGTAGGCATGAACCATGTCACGACATCGGCGTTGGCCCGATCCGCAGGCATGGCGACCATCTCCCTGAGTACGCGAGTCAGGTACCCATTTTGATCGTAGAGCACTATTGCAGTCGTGTATGCTGGTAATTCCCAACCGGCTCGAGCAGCAATGCGGGCGAGTTCACGGATACAGGTATAGGTCACATCGAGGCGTGGGTCGATAGGAAGCTGCCGCATGTGAAGTGGCTCACCACGCTCCCATCGTAGATCGAAGGCTTTGTCGGTCAACACCCACTCGACATCATAATCGGATTTGTCGTGGTGCACACCAGCACCCCGTGAGCCACTTAGCAGTAGTCCTGCGGCATCCGTGTCAGCACGGACGGCTGTAAGAAGGGGAGCCAGCACCGGATCATCATGCCAGATCGACTTTTCCATAAACACCTCGTTTAACTTCTCGAAGTTTGTGTTATTCCAGACGAAAATCCTTGATATTATGTTTCTGGATCTACAAATACTGTACCATTCATTTGACACAATCATCTGATCATCTATCAGCAACGTCGCATCGGCGATGGCATAGGCCACGTTCTACCATATTACCTTCTTTACGTTTTGAGAAATCTGATTATTTGCTTCCGTAGATGAGGAGATTTGAGACCGTTTCATATTTGTGTGGTGCCGGCTCCTTGACCATCGGTGAAATACGTTGTTGAAAGTGTGCCAGTTCAGACTCTGCTTCATCAATGGCAGCTTGTAAGAGCGCTCTTTGAAGGGTAACAGGCTCCAGATCCTTTGCCTCATCGTAATCGTCTGTTTCTCTTAACTGAATGTATTGTTCATCGAGCGATTTCATCCTTAACCGAGGATGCCCTATCCATAACATTTCTTCTTCCTCACTTAGCAGCTTGACGGCTCTTTTCCACTCCTGAATGTCCTCCAATGAACCACAACATTATGGAGATATAATTGTCTCTTCAGTCTCTAGTATATAGCCACCATGAAGTGCTGAGACATAGTCGGCTATGCTTGAATCGGGTCCAGATTCTATGTCGGCTAGGTGCTGCTTGAGGAGTTGCTCTATTACGATAGATCTTTGAATAACTGCTACTCGCACCAACCAGGAACCGTGTTTGTAGGGTGCTAAATCCTCGATTCCGGAGTCGGCGAGCGAGGTCTTCTAATACGTAGCCCACTCATCGCGGTATTCATCGATAGTTCCATCTGGACTGATGTGTTTGCGCTTCTGGTATGTGGCTGGTTCAAATTCAATAACAGGCAAAAGTTTCATATTGCAGGCACCTTGCTAACTTTGTTGCATTACCGTTTGATAAACATGCCCTCATTGCGTGGAGCACATTTTTGAAAACCGAACTTTTCATAAAGTTTAGGTACGGAAGCTATTAGGCAGATGTATGAGCCTTCTGGTGCATTCGTATCCAGATATATCATAATCTCTTCCATTATTGATTGTCCCAGCCCTTTACCCTGATAGTCCGGCGCAACAGCAATGTCTACGACTTCGAAATTACAGCCGCCATCGCCTACCACCCGACCCATTCCGATGGCAGTATTACCATCATAAAGTGTTACCGCAAAAAGGCTGTTGGGTAGTCCCTTACTGGCCGCTTCATGTGAACGGTATCCCAGACCTGTGATGTTGCGAAGGTGGAGATAGTCTTCTATCGCTGGCACAGCATATTCAGTTCTAACGATAATGTGTTTTCTGACAATGTTTCTCACCTAATAAGTCTTTCTGATGATTTATCTCGTGTTATGATCAAGCTAGCGCGGAGTGCTGTTACTTCCCTCGAGTTTGTTAACTATCTTTTTGACAACCCTCTTTGGGTTTGCCCCAGAACACTCTTCCTTGTATGTTCGTTGTTACGGTTCCGTCTTGGCAATGCCTGTTGATAACTTCTCGCATTTGTTCGTCAAACTCTTCTGCTTCTATTTGGTCCATTCGATCTCGGGAAAAGCCATTCCTCGCATGATATGACTCGATCCATTCCTCTGTAGTCTGTTGAAATACCACTGGTTGTGTTTCGGTCATTCCGGTTTGTTCAAACAAATCTCGTTGTTCTAATTCCGCCATTACCTGGATCATATCGTATGGCACATAATCCTTATTCATTGAATATTGGTTTATGATGATGCCTACTTCTTCATCCCACAGTGTCGGTAGGGCTCTATCTTCTACGATAGCCAGATAGCCTGTCTTACATAAGACTTGAGCGAATCTTGGCAATACTTTCTCCCACTCCAGCCAATGGAAACTGGCAGCAGCCACAATTAAACTATATGTAGATCGCAATGGGACGTCTTCAATGGGACCATGTATCCAGCGTATTTTAGAATGATATCTTTCTGGCAATGTCTTGCCGACGGCGATCATTGCTTCTGAAAAATCCACAGCGTCAATTTCATCAACATAGGGTATCAATTCTCTGGTGATAAATCCTGTGCCGCAGCCAGCGTCCAGAATCTGCTATGGTGTATCAGTTTGTCGAACAAGGGTCATCAAAATGTCGAACACTTCCGGTGGGTGTATTGGACGAAATTGATATGCCTCGACAACACTCTGATCTTTGAAGATACTCGCGTATTCTCCCCCTATGTGCTTCGGTTTTGGTATCATGCTTAGGAACCTCTGTCTCATTATCCGGCTATCCATCCATCTAAACCGATTCTGTACCATGAAACAAGTCATATTATACCAAGACCCCCTGCCCATTACTGAGCAGAGGGTCTGTGCGGTCTTTGGAAAGCTATTACTCTTCGTCTTCGTCCTCTTCACCACCAGGTAGTACCTGTTCGGTGTCTTCATCTTCCTCGTCACCTTCACCACCCGCACATCCACTAAGAATGAGTGAGCCTGCAAGTATGGCAATGCCAAGATAACGTAAGAGTGATCGCATTGGAGTGTTCTCCTCCTAGTATGTGAAATATATAACACATGATAGCAAGAGATGTGCCACTTTGCACGGTGGGTGGGGAGATTCGGAAAGTTTGACAGAAAGGCTAAGACCAAGGCGCTATGTGGACAAACAAAGCGCCACCTATCACGGGATAGATGGCGTTGAGCAGTGCAGGTCGTGGTAAAGGATTGTTATACGAGCACATAATCTCCGTGCTCATACATCGCAACAGTGAATGCCGTGCAGTTAATCACGTAGTCGGCGAGAGGGCCAGCCGGTGTGCGGGCAATGCGCCGTGCCAGTTGGTCAAGTTCAGCGTCCAGGCGCTCCTGAACAATGGCTTTGGCATGCGTGATTTCTGGGCTGTTCACATCATAGGGTGCGGTGGGATCATAGCCAAGTTCCGCGAGTGTAATGGTAATACTCGTGACCTTGCGCTCTTCCAGTTCGCGCTCCAGTGAGCCCAGATCGTTGGCCAGCCGGACCACACGTCCCGCAACCTCCATCGCACCAACCCAGCGGGCCCAGGCCATCTGTGGGAATTCCTCAAACCCGGCGGCGAGTGCGCCCCCCGCGCGTAAACAGATTGATAGGTGGGCTTGCTCGAGATAATGTTCGAGTGTGGGAAGCTTATTGGTATCATAAAAACGAAAGTTCTGATAGACTTCATTACTCATAGCTTTAAGCGCAATGGCAAATTCGCTGATAACATTTTGGAGGCACCATTCGTGGGGCCATTGTGATACAGGTGACCATGTTTTGATCAGGGTCAGGATGAAATCGCGTAGGGCTTTACTTAAGTAGATGCTTTCTTGCGGTAGTGAGTTGTAATGCGTCGTTTTTGTCATTCTGGTGGGGAATTGAAACAGATGTGATGAATGGTCAGCCTGGCTTAAGTGCTTTAGAAAGTGTTTGCTTTCCAACAGTACCTGTGAGAGAGGAAAAATCATGCGATCAATGTACCAGAGTTGCCCAATGGGATCTTTAGGGTCAAAGGGGCGACTCGGACACGTATCGAAATACTCATCAATACGGAAGATGAGGCTGGCAAATTTGGCAAGGAGCAGCGCTTGGTCGTAGTCGGTGGGTTCGGGTGTGCCAATGATGCCCGTGTAGGCGATGGTATTGGCACGTTGTGTCGAGAGATTGTGGCTGTGGAGCCAGAACTGAATGTCTTCAGTCATTTGAGTAATGATCGCAGGTTGTTCACGCCCAATGCTGGTATGCATGGAGGCTTTGCGCTGGGCAACAATGGCACGCCAATCGAAACTGAGACGGTTGGTGGTGGAATGTGGACAGGTCAGTGCGATCATGTTGAGTGCTCCTTGCAGCATTACAGAACAGGCCGGATAGATCCGACCAGATAGGTTTATCGCCTAAAGCGTGTTGAGGTGTACACGATTACATTTCTGTTTTAGTTATATCATCTCTCTTTGATTGCGTAGTTTTCGATCCGTGTTCGGAATGATTGCTGTTTTATCATGATCAAGCATGTGCATGAGGTCATTTATTAACACTTATTTGCCATTCTGAGCTTAGGAGGTGATTTTGTTTGTTTGAAGTAAAAAGGTGGTTTTGTTTTTGTATCAAAAAGGCTGATGTGCAGATGTTATTGCATAAGGGATACTATTTGCTCGTTGCAGGGACCTGTGCTACGATTATCTGACTCATCTTATCAACACACAACCATATGGGATCGAACCAGGACTGTTCGATTGAGCATAATAAGCCTATGAGCGGTGACGAGATTATTGTGCGTGGTGCGCGCCAACATAACCTGAAAAACATCGATGTTCATATTCCCCGCAACAAGTTGGTTGTTGTCACAGGTCTGTCTGGCTCGGGCAAATCTACGCTTGCGTTTGATACGATCTTTGCGGAAGGGCAGCGTCGCTACGTCGAGTCATTATCGGCCTATGCGCGCCAATTCCTTGGTCAACTCGACAAACCTGATGTCGATGGGATCGATGGTCTCTCACCCGCTATTGCAATCGACCAAAAAAGTGGTAGTCGTAACCCCCGCTCGACTGTCGGGACGATCACCGAAATCTATGACTATCTGCGTTTGCTCTTTGCCCGTGTAGGACGCCCCCATTGTCCACACGATGGTTTACCACTCGAACGCCAGACCGCCCAACAGATGGTTGATGCCATTTTGCAGTTGCCTGTCGGGAGCCGCCTCTTGTTACTGGCACCATTAGTGCAGGACCGCAAAGGTGAGCATCAGAAAGTCCTGGACGATGCACGTAAGGCTGGTTTTGTGCGTGTGCGCGTCGATGGTGAGGTATACGATCTGGATGATGAGATCCGCCTTGAGAAATATCGCTCGCACACTATCGATGCCGTCGTGGACCGGCTGATTATTCGTGATGTGGATGAGACTCAACCAGCAGATCGCATCCGTATCGCCGACTCAGTTGAAACAGCCCTTAAACTCGGTGGTGGTATCATCAAGGTGCAGATCGTGGGTGGTGATGAGTTGCTCTTTTCTGAACAGTTCGCCTGTCCTGTTCATGGTCCTATCAGTGTGCCATTGCTTGAACCTCGTGCATTCTCATTCAACAATCCCGAGGGAGCCTGCCCCAACTGTGATGGGCTGGGGGTGGTGCGGGAGTTCGACCCTGAACAGATTAGCCCCAACCGCACGTTGAGCCTCGCTCAGGGTGCCATTACTCCCTGGCGCAATGTGAGCAAATCACAACAATGTTATTTTGATAGTCTGCTCGAATCGCTGGCCGAGCACATGGGTTTTTCGATGCAGACCCCCCTGCGAGATCTTCCATCCGATGCAGTAAGCACCATTCTGTATGGCTCAAACGGTGATGTCATGTCGTTGCGTTATCCCCTTCGCGGGGAAATACACACGGTCGAGGCCCCCTTTGAAGGGGTTATTCCCAGCTTACGGCGACGTTTAGCTGAATTAACGCTTGACACTGAACGGGCACAACTCGAACAATTTATGGAGCTACGTACTTGTACCGCCTGTAATGGTGCGCGTTTGCGTCCAGAGGTGTTAGCCGTACGTATACGGGGACATACCATTGCTGATGTTGTGTCGATGTCGCTCAGTCAAGCCCTGACATGGTCGGACGAACTATGTATTGATAAAGTGGGAGAAAAAGATATCGAGGCAGGCGAAAGTGTGGTCTCGACAGTAGCACTCACGTCACGTGAACGCATGATCGCAACTCCCATCGTAAAGGAAATACGTGCGCGCTTATCGTTTCTCGTGGATGTTGGCTTACACTATCTCACATTGGATCGGGCTGCCGCGACACTCTCTGGTGGCGAGGTGCAGCGGATTCGCCTGGCCACGCAGATCGGTTCCGGTTTAATGGGTGTTTTGTATATCCTTGATGAGCCGAGTATCGGGCTGCATCCACGTGATCATGGCCGCCTCCTCGAAACGCTCCTGTATCTGCGCGATATGGGCAACAGTGTGTTGGTGGTTGAGCACGACGAAGCGACGATCCGTGCTGCCGACTGGCTGGTTGATATTGGCCCAGGTGCCGGCGAAAACGGCGGTGAGTTGGTCGTCAGTGGTCCACTCCAACAAGTGCTTGAGACACAGCGCTCCATCACAGGGCAGTTTCTCGCTGGTCGACGCCAGATTGTGGTGCCGCGTCGCCGTCGTCATGGTGATGGGCGGCAGGTGACCATCAAGTGTGCCCGTGAGCACAACCTTAAGCAGATCGATGTGACATTTCCGCTGGGAACACTAATCTGTGTAACGGGGGTCAGTGGCTCTGGAAAATCGACGTTAGTCACTGATACACTCTATGCACGGCTGGCACAACTGCTCTACGATGCCAAAGATCGCCCCGGTGCCCACGACACGATCTATGGTGTTGAACATCTCGATAAGGTCATCTCTGTCGATCAGGCACCGATTGGCCGGACGCCACGTTCAAATCCAGCAACCTACACCAAAGCGTTTGACCCGATTCGCCAATTATTTGCTCAGGTGCCCGAAGCCCGCGCGCGTGGTTATGATGCGAGTCGTTTTTCCTTCAATGTCAAAGGCGGCCGATGTGAGCATTGCCATGGTGAGGGTGTGATGCAGATCGGAATGCAGTTTCTTCCCGATCTGTTTGTCCCATGTGAAGTCTGCCAGGGCATGCGCTACAATCGCGAAACGCTAGACATTCATTATCGGGGCAAGAACATCGCCGAAGTACTCGAAATGACTGTTGATGAAGCAGTAATATTCTTTGGGCGTATCTCAGCCATTCGCGATAAACTCCAGGCACTGATCGACGTTGGTCTTGGGTATGTGCGGCTGGGGCAAGCGGCTACGACCCTGTCTGGTGGTGAGGCGCAACGGGTGAAGCTGGCTACCGAACTGGGCCGTCGGGCCACGGGACGTACACTCTACATTTTGGATGAACCAACGACAGGACTCCATTTTGCCGATGTTGAACGACTGCTTCATGTGTTGCAACGTTTGGTTGATACCGGAAACACAGTGCTTGTGATCGAGCACAACCTCGATGTCATCAAAAGCGCGGATTGGGTGATTGATATGGGCCCAGAGGGCGGCGATGGTGGCGGCACGGTTGTTGCTGCAGGAACACCAGAACATATAGCACAGATTGAAAGTTCCTATACCGGTATGTTTCTACAGCACATGCTTAGAAGTTGACAGATTGGCATCTGCTGCATACAATCCCCAACATATGCGTATACTCCATGTTGTACAACTCTACTACCCGGTCGCAAGCGGTGCAGCACGATACTTTATCGAGATCAGTGAGCGACTGGTTCGCGATGGCCATCAAGTAACAGTTTTGGCCACCGACGCCTATGACCTGGAGCATCTTTGGGCGGCAGGTAAGCGGCGTGTTGAGGTTGAACGAGAACACCATAACGGTGTTGAGATTATCCGCTTTCCGGTGCGGCGTCTACCAGGACCCGCCATCCTGTATTCAGTGATACGCCGACTTATGGTGGAATTGTCTCGGGTTTCCAGAAGCGAACCACTGTTGCGTCGTGTGGCACAACTCACCCCACGACTTCCCACGATGGAACGTTACTTTACCAACAGTACCACCAATCGGTTTGACCTGATCAATGCAACAAATATTACGCTTGATTTTGCCCTTTTTCCGACTTATCGCTTTGCCCGACAACAGAATATCCCATTCATCTGCACCCCCTTTGTGCATCTTGGTGAACCAGATAGCCCAAATATCGTGCGCTATTACAGCATGCGTCACCAACTTGAGTTACTCCGCCGCAGTGATCTGGTGATTACCCAAACAGATCTCGAAAGTACCTTCCTTGTCAATCGTGGCATACCAAAAGAGCGTATGCGGCAGATTGGTGTCGGGGTGACGCCATCCGACGTGTTGGGTGGCGATGGTCCACGTTTTCGCAACGAACACCAGATCAAAGGGCCAATTGTGTTATACATCGGTGCGTTGGCGTATGATAAAGGTGCGATTCACACTATCGAAGCAATGCAACAACTCTGGTTGCAGGGAAGCACTGCCACATTGGTGCTTATTGGCGCGCCACTCGCGCATTTCACCGCGTTTTATGAGCAACTTCCTGAGAAAGATCGTGCGCGTATCCGGTTACTGCCCTACGCTGCCGATACAGTCAAACACGATGCTTTGGCAGCAGCTAATCTTTTGACACTGCCCTCACGAACAGACTCCTTTGGTATCGTATTTCTGGAGGCGTGGTGTTACAAAGTGCCCGTCGTAGGAGCACGTGCCGGGGGCATCCCCAACGTGATCGATGATCGGCGCAACGGATTGCTGGTGGATTTTGGTGATGTACCGGCGCTGGCATATGCGTGTGGACGTCTGCTCACTGATCGTAGTGAGACCTATCGGCTTGGCATTGCCGGACATACCAAAGTTATGCGTGAGTTAACATGGGATCACAAATATGCACAGGTGCGTGAGGCATACGAGAAGTTAGCATCTGGGTTAAGACAAAAAGATCCAGCATTGATTTATCGTACATAAAGATGCACACTACTATTGCAGAAATTGTTCGCACTATTGAGCCCTTTGATAAGCTTGAGCAGGCCCATATCGCCTATACGCTGACCTGGATTGAGTCGGGTGTGCCACTTTGTCGCGTACAAAAACCGGCTATCCCACCCCAGCATCTGGTCTCTTACTTTGTTCTCTTTGATCAAATACATCAGAAACTGCTGCTTGTCGATCATAAAAAAGCCGAGTTGTGGTTGCCAAGTGGTGGTCATGTCGAACCCGGCGAACATCCACAAACCACGGTAGTACGGGAAGCTCTCGAAGAATTGTCTATTGAGGCAACTTTTCTATTCCCCCAGCCTCTTTTGATAACTGTCACCGAAACGGTGGGTATCACTGCTGGTCATGTTGATATATCGCTGTGGTATGTGCTGTGTGGTGATAGTACGCAAGCGATGTATTACGACACGGATGAGTTTTATCGAATCGTCTGGTTTCCGTTAGAGGCATTACCATTGGATCGTAGTGATCCGCATATGGCACGCTTTGCCATGAAGCTACAAGCCGTGTTGTGAGATGTGAGTAGTGATCGTGAGTGGTGGGGTGCTGGAGCGGACCTTCGACCCGCTCGGGTTCCGCGCTACCTGACCATCCGCCGCCTGAGCCAGTTGCAGGCGGCATGCATGGCTGCTCATTCGCGCCGCACCACCGTGCCAATGCGGTCGAGGCGAAAGATTCGCTCGGCCTGCCAGTCAATGCACCACGCGCCCCTGCGGTTCAAGCAGTGGGGTTAGAGTTATGTGACCTGCTGAAGCAGGTCAGGTGCGGGTGCTCGGGGTGCGGTAGTAGGGCGGACCACGTGTTGGCCAGTGCCATCCTGGATCGACTCCTCCATCACGCCACCACGATACACATGTGTGGCAATAGCGATGGGTTGCGACAAAAACAGCCGACAGGCACACCACCAACCCGCGATGTATCTCAGCGGGGGGAAGTTATACGGAAACCCCACGGTCATAAGGGAGGAGTGCGAAGCACAGGTGTGCTGGAGATAGTGACGCTTGGCATGTGCGGACTGTTATCTTGGCATTGACAATATGCCAGAAGAAATTGTAGAACACACATAAACTCGGAAAAATCCTCTAAATAGGCAATAGATACCTATCTCATTTCTTATGGTAGTACCAACTGCAGAGCAACGGAGGATTGTTTTATATGGCATCATCATATGTTGCTTGTTTATCGTTTGTGGAAACACATTACCCAGCAATCCGCATTTACATCTGCAGTGCAGCGAGATACATCCCATCCTGATCTAGTGGGGTATTCGGTGGTGAGTACGGGAGTGGTCGTTTCGACCCACGAATGGTTGAATGAAACAGTGGCAGAAGAAATTGCTGATCTGGAGTCGAGTGTTCAGGAGATTTTTGGCGTTGTGTCCAATCATCTGCTACTTTGGTCATAATATGGAGACGATTAGTAGGAGCTACTGGGCATGATTGCTACCACGGTTTGCTTCTCCTTAGAGAGTCCGCGTGGTATGTTAGAAGATCTCAAAAGCATGCTATGATGGTGGCAATAGGTATACATAACGCCTAATCCCTCACGTTCGACAACAACATGACAGCCTGTTGGACGATGGCGCGCACACGATCGCGTTGAATTCGTCGTAGGGCTTCTTTCGTTGAGAACCAACCCAACTGCTCTATTTGCTCCTTGTGATCCGGGCAAAGCACACCATCCAGCGCATGAATGAGATAATACGTGACTACTTTATAACGTTTTTTGCTGTTTTTGTAGATGTGATAGTCGACTTGACTTACGCATGTCTTGACCTCTCCCTGGATACCCGTTTCTTCTGCGACTTCGCGTATAGCTGCGGTTGTATAGGACTCGCCTGATTTAACATGTCCTTTGGGTAGTGTCCAAAAACCATGCTTTTTTTTGATGAGTAACCATTCGAGCTGACCATCGTGTGTGTGTCGGTACACTGCACCTCCAACGCCTTTAATATGGGAATTCTTATGATGCATATATCTCTCCAAATCTGCTTCTACTGAAGAATAAAACAAGTGTTGTTACATATATGTGTTATATGGAGATATGAAGCATATCACTATAACATAACGACAAATACACAAAGATTAGACACGATCGGAGTGAGGGAAAGTGCTATCTTGTGGCAAACAGGGCAGTAATTAATCATATTATTACTCTATAGTTTACCATAGTGTTCCAAAGATGCTATGTGATGTTGAGCTATAATTGACTATTCTGTACATTTAAGATAAGCTCTGTAGGTTGAGAGTCCATGTCATTTCCAACGTCTATCAAACAGTATCAGCAACGTATTGGGCCTGTATCAATTACGTATGAAGTTGCCGGTAGCGGTCCACCTCTTGTGCTCATCCATGGTCTTGCGGGATCGAGTTGGTGGTGGTCACGCAATGTCAAATGTCTGGCCCAGCATTTTCGTGTGTATGTCATTGATCTGGTGGGTTTTGGGGCCAGCCAGAATGGACATCCTTTTGTACTGGAAGAAGCGGCGGCTGTGCTCGTGCAATGGCTTGATCATCTGGATATTGCTCGGGCTGCTTTTGTTGGGCATTCAATGGGTGGTTTTGTAGTGGCTGATCTCGCGGCAGATTGGCCTGATCGTGTGTCGCAGCTGGTGTTAGTCGATGCCGCAGCACTTCCTTTTGATCGACAGGCAAGGCACCTGCCTATGGACATGCTCCGTGCGGTGCGGTATATTCCCTTCAGTTTTTTTCCCATTCTGCTCGCCGATACCTGCCGTGCGGGTCCGGTGACCTTGCTCAAGGCGGCGTATGAACTGTTGACTACTGACATTCGAGCGAAACTGGTCCATATTCATACACCAACACTGGTTGTGTGGGGTGAATACGATATGTTAGTTCCCTTGCAGGTTGGCAAACAACTATGTCGTTACCTCCCCGGTGCAGAGAAATTGGTCGTTATAAAACAAGCTGGACATAATCCGATGTGGGATCGTCCAGCCGCATTTAATCAAACCATTATCGATTTTTTACATTCATCGCCAGCAAATCATACATAAAAATGCCATAAGCTCGCCGTAAAATCAGGATCAGGTTGTACTGTTTGTGTATCGGTTTTATGCCAACGAACCAGCTTATCCCATCTGCGATGTGTGTTCGGGCTCAACATAAATCACGATGCGTTGGTCATTGGGCTGGTGGTAGGGATACTGATCAACACCCAGATACTTCTTCGCCATGCCATTGATAAAGGCCAGATCAGGATCATCTTCAACACGTGCTACCACCCCACGAATTTCGATATAGCGATAGGGATTCTGCGGATCGACGATGGAAAGTGCAATATGCGGATCACGCTGGAGGTTGCGGTATTTTTGTCGTGTGGTTGTTTGGCTAAACTGGATATAACTGCCATCCCAATGGAACCAGACCGGGTTGACCTGGGGCTCGCCTTTTGGTCCAATCGTGGCGATGTGTGCGAGTGCAGTGGTGTTTAACAGATCTTTGTATTGTTCAGGAATCATACGGCCCTCCTTATGTGACATCAAGAAACGTGTCACATGTATTTACGAACTACAGTCTACAACAGTACAAATTTTTTTGAATTGTTTTGAGTATAGCACAACTTTTTTTGAAATGTCAATGCTTCACGTGGTATACTGCCGTTATGAAGATATCGTTGACTCAACTTGCTCTAGCGCTGAGTGACCCTTTACGAGTACAGATACTCGACCTGCTTGCCGCAGGACGCACACCCTGCTGTGCATCACCCGATCATCCTGAACTTCCAAGGGCTTTGTGTGCCACTGATGTACAACAACGCCTCGGTGCAATCACTCCCTCCAAACTATCGTATCACCTCAAAATTCTGCGTGATGCCGAACTCATCCAGGAACGTCGACAGGGCAAGTGGATTTACTATGAACTCAATCGAGCGACCCTCTGTCACTTTAGTCAACTGCTACATCAACGTTATCTCGCACCTGCTCCGCATACGGCTCACTCACAGATTGTCGTGGACAATACTATTATCAACGAACACTTGTGTGGTTAACTCTTGATAGCTCTGTCTTGAGTGATATTACATACTCGTTCTCAAATTGTACTCAAATTGTCTACCGTTTAGCGTGTCTTATACGGTAGAGTTCCCCTAGATTTGCAAAGTGGATGTTCACTTCGTAGCATATTTTATCGTGATACATATGTGCGGCTACGACAGGGGTGATGGATGCGTTATCAACTGTGTTTAATATTGTCTGGTGTGCCGCATTCAGTATTCAGTAGCGGCGCTAAGGCACAAGTACTTCTTTTGGGAGCGATGGGGCGATGCTCTGCCTCTCCCAGACACGATCTCATCTCCTTCCCCCATAGCTTGTATGTCGGGCGAACAATAAGTTTGTTTGCTGAGCAGTCGCTTGCCTGCTGTGCATTGAGTCAATGATGGTGGCTATTTCGCATTTCAGTACATCATAATCTTCAGGAGAGTCGCATGACCAGTACCCCTATCTATCCATCGATTCCAATCATTCATGCTGTTACTGACAAGACGCCTGTGTTGTTAGACACGCTTGTCGAGATGTTTCTCACGGTTTTTCCAGAAGATCGACGTTATGTGCCGCTGATTCACCATTGGGCTCAGTGTGTGCGGGCGCGTGATCCATTGGGTGTGTTCCATCTCTGGCTGCTTGAGTATCAGGGTGAGCTGGTTGGCTTTCGTATATTTCAATATTTGCGACAACGCCATTTCGGTTATGGGCAATTTGTCGGCTTATTGCCACGGTATCGTGGTAGTGGGCTTGGATGGATTCTCCAGCGCTACACCATGGAACAGATATGTACTGATGCGGCTGCCAATGGCCAGAAAACACCAATTGGTTTTTGTGGTGAGATCGCCGATCCGCTATTGGCCTCCGATGAAGGAGAAGGTCTGGTACGTGAACAGCGCAAAGAGATTTTTCGCCGTTTTGGGGCGCACTTTCCCCATGTGAATTACGCTGCTCCGTACATGGTTGCCGGACACGAAGAAGAGTCTCGAACACCAGAGTCAGTGCTCACATCGCGTTTGTTCTACATCATTCCTATTCGCCGAACTCACTCATTCGAGAAATCGCAGGTAGCCCACTTTGTGCGGGGCGTGTTACTCGATGGATATCGCCTGAACAGACAATCACCGTTGGTGAACGAAACACTTGCTTCGATTGGCCGCTCGAACCATGTGTTAGTCCCTCATGAATAAAGAGGGCGAAGGCATGAATGGAGTAGAATATTATGGAGTATAGAGCACCTTTCCTTTTAACTACATAGCATCTAAGCAACTAATCATTTGCTCCCCACGTATTGTTTATGTATTCTTTGTTTTTAGGAGTTGGAGGGAGCTTCGATATGATCTGTTGTCTACGTGATAGATTTCTGCGGCAGGTACACCGTCTCAGCGTGTGCCTGCTTTTGTTGGTGTTCTGTGTAGGGTGGTGGGTGCCATCAGGTGTGTTAGCACAGGATGCCCCTCCTTCGCTTGATGATCATCAGGCGGTTGCAGCCTTTGTCGATGAGTTCATGGCCGAACAGATGGCCGAACACAAGGTACCCGGTGCCACAATCGCCATTGTCCATCAAGGCGAGGTGGTGCTGCAAAAGGGCTATGGCTACGCGAATGTAGCCGATGAAACACCTGTTAGTGAGACGACACCCTTTCGGTTGGCATCGGTGACTAAACTGTTTACGACTGTGGCGGTGATGCAGGTGGCGGAGCAAGGCCAACTCGATCTCCATACAGATGTGAACCAGTACCTGAAAACTTTTCAGCTACCAGCAACATTTGATGAGCCCATTACACTACATCACCTGTTAACACATACGTCTGGTCTAACTGATCGTAGTGTGGGGAGCGGTACCACGAATCCCGATCAGGTGCTTTCACTTGCTGAATATGTCGCCACCTATCTGCCAGAACGAGCCTACCCACCAGGACAAATTCGGATGTATTCAAACTATGGGATGGGACTCGCCGGGTATATAGTAGAACAGGTTGCAAAAATGCCGTACGAGGAGTATGTATCCCGGTCTATTTTGCAGCCGCTGGAGATGGAGCAGAGTGGTTTTACCTTTACAGCCGATACTGCGACTGGTTACAGTGGCCGCTTTTGGACGCGCCCTGTGACACCAATTATTCTCAATGATAAGCCATCTGGCGAATTATACGCCAGCGCCGCCGATATGAGTCGCTTTATGCTGGCACATCTCCAGGCAGGTACGGTGGATGGTGTTCGCCTGCTTGAACCTGAGACGCTTCAGCCGATGCATGCCCAGCAATTTACCCATCATCCTGCCTTAGAAGGATCTGCTTATGGTTTTATCGAACAGATCGACGGTGAGCGACGGGTGATCTGGCATAACGGGGCGCTAGCTGGGTATCGAAGCATGCTCTATCTGCTACCTGATGAGAAGTTTGGCGTCTTTGTAGCCAATAACAGTGATTATGATCTCAATAAAGAAGTTGCCGATACTGTGTTAGAGCATTTCTTCCCCACATCACAGGATACGGCACCAGCAACAATTGAGATGAGCGACTTGTCTCGTTTTGCTGGCCAATATACGGTTACCACATACGAGCGTGCCACCAGCTTGCGATTCATTGCATTGACGCAGCAAACTGGCGTAAGTGCAAATGCTGATAACACACTCACTATTTTTGGAGATGTTTATCGCCCAGTAGCAGCACTACTCTTTCGTGAAGTCGATGGGACAAATCAAGTCGCCTTTGCTGAAGATGAGGCTGGTCATATTACCCATATGTTTCGTGGGTTTAGTTCATTGGAGCGTACTCCCTGGTGGCGTGGAATATGGGTGAATCTGGGTTTCATCGGAGGTGTTTTTTTGCTCTGGGGCCTATTTGACCATTTAATCCGTAAGTCACCTGATTTTACAAAACGCTCAACCGAAAAGTGGTTGATGCGTGGATGGAATTATGTCTTTACTGTTGCTGCGTTATTTGCTGGTTTGGGTACTATTATTGATACAGAATTGTACTATGGGGTGCAGCGACCACTTATGACTTTGGGGTTGAATCTGTTGTGGTTATGGCTTGTAGTCAGTCTGGCATTTATTATCGTCGCAATAGTCAAACTCTTTCGTATGCCACGGAGTCGGCTCCACTGGTACCTGGCTGGGCTGGGAAGTTCAACGCTCGCTTTTTGCGGGTGGTTATATAGCTGGAATTTGTTGGGCGCACACTGGTGAGTCCTTTTGTGGGGAATTTACGAGTTTCTTCGTCTGGCTAAAAAGAGATACTCTCCTTCATAAAGTGTTACGTGTGAGGGTACAGCAAGATAGCTTTGGACTACTACACTGGTCCTGGCCACTTTGACGTCTTCGAAGGCATTGTCGTTCATAAAAATGTCCAAGTCATCTGCTGAAATTCCCCACTTGAAGGGCTCACCTGCGAGTTTTAGCCCTAAATGTATAAACCAATTTGCTTTTTGAACACCAAGATGCCCGTCTGGTTTCGGTGCGAGTACACTCCCTACAATACTGCTGTTTGGCCCACTCGATGTTTGAATCGTGTGTAAAAGGGTACGCACATCGCTCTCCTCTAAATACATCAAGAGACCTTCGGCGATAAAGATCGTACGTGCATGGGGATCATAGAGTTGTGTTGTGGCAAGTACGTTTGCAAGTGATTGTCGGGTGAAATCAACAGGGAGAAAGGTCAGGTTTGGATGTAACTTACCATGGGTTGTGAGTGCCTGTCGTTTGACTTGGTGTGTTGCGGGATGATCGATCTCCCACCAGCGCACATCCCGAAATTGATGGTGGAGTCGATAGGCCAGTGTATCAAACCCGGCACCAAGCACAATAACCTGTGTGCAGCCCTGATCGATCTCATGAAAGACTTGCTCCTCAATCCAGCGTTTACGTACTGCTGTGTGAATGGAGACGCCCGGCAATATTGACTGCTCGACACGGCCCATGTATGTATGCATCCATGGATAGTCGAAGAGTGCCGTCGTTTTGCCCGTCAGACCAGGGATAGATCGTAAGCACCATCTGGTTGGTTCGATAGCAGCTTTAGGAACAAGTTGTCCAAAGATGGGGTTGTATGATAGCATCAAAAGATTAGCGGCAACTGATAGAGCAGTTCTACTTGGTTTTTGTTGCTTCATGGCATTTCCTTCCTCTCTTTATACATCACCTTTTACGTGTGGCTTTTTCTTGCTCCCAGCGATCTAACAGGATCGGGATTTCACGCTCAAAAAACGCGTACAGGTCACGCATTTCTTCCAGTCGTTGCTGACTCTCGACAACATGGTCATCCACCAGGCTTAAATCTCGTTCAGCCAACTGTCGCAGGTTCGTAACCTGGAAGAGACGTGTCTGAACTAACTGGGTCCACGATGTCGATGTCAGGCGAAAGTAATCACGTCGTGCACCGGGAAGGCTAACACGCTCAACGAGTCCTAACTGATGAGCAGCCGTGTCATGGTGCTAATAGAGCTTTACTCGCCTGGAGTACTTCCGTCAACTCGTTTACTGATTGATGTGGTGGATCGCAAATCAATAACCAACCGAGAATACTTCCTGCCATCCGCGGCACATCGGCCTGTTCAAAAAACAATCCAACTTCCTCAATAAAGAATGCTTTCTGTGTGTTTGGTACCATACTTATTCAAAGACGCAACAAACGTCATTTAAAATATATCATGTATAAAACATTCAGTTAATACTAAACAAAATAAATACCATCAAGAACTTCCGACAGATCAACTCTTCACAGCATCCTTAAGTGTTAGTGCTGTGCCACATCTTCCAGTGGTAATCCCACCAGTTCAACCAACTTGAGGGCGTTGGTCGATGTGGCAATACCAGGTCGTAGTTGGTAATCAAAATTCATTGATAAACCTTCTGGCCCTCGGGTAAAGTGCTCGGTGAAGTAGAATGGTCGACTTAGCGCTTTGAGTTCAGGCGTATCGGCCAGTGCCAGGTCGTGTGTTGACACCGCTCCGGTACCCCCCAACTCCAGTAGATGCAGAATGATTTGACGTGCGGCGATCTGGCGTTCGGCGGTGTTCGTGCCTTGCAGGATCTCGTCCAGCAGGAACAGCGGGATGAATTGACCATCTGTTTGAGCCTCCCTGGTTGTATCGTAGACGGCTTTGAGGCGTTTGAGTTCGGCCATGAAAAAGGAGATACCCTGCTCCAACGAGTCTTGCACGCGCATGGTGGTGGCGAGCATCGTAGGTGCCAGGCACAACGACGATGCACAGACAGGACCGCCTGCCTGTGCCAACACAGTGTTGACACCAATAGAACGCAGCAAGGTACTCTTACCAGACATATTTGATCCGGTGATCAAAAGAAATGTACCGGGTGGTCCTATTTCAATATCGTTTCCGACACACACGGCTGGTGCTAAGAGGGGATGTCCAACATTACTCCCAGTGACACGTGGTGCGTGATTATCAATCATTTCGGGAAAAACCCAGTCGGGATGGTCGTGAGCAAGCGTTGCCAGTGCTGTAAGAGCTTCGATATCTCCCAATGCCGTAAGCCATGTGCGCGTGTAGGGACCTGCCGAGCGTTGCCAGCGTTCGAGTAACCAGAGTACGTGGAAGGTCCAGAGTGTTGCAAGTTGGATAAACAGAAAGAACATCCACCCACGGATTTCTGCCAGTGGCATGATCCGACCCATTCGGCGCATTTCTTGGTCGGCACGCAGCTGCGTGCTTGAAAGCCTGTTTAGGAGAGTTTGAAGGGCAGGGCTGGTAAATGTATGTGTGGTAACGATCTGAAATAAGTTGGCATATGCCTCGAAGACATTGTTTTGTGCTGCAACACGCTCAATAATCGCATTGACTTTACGACCAATCGTGAATGTGAGAAGCAGATTGACTGCTGCTACGGCAATAAGTATCGGATAGACCGGGAAACTCAGCAACTGAGCTACAAGCAATCCCAGGGTGACAACAGTGAGCAATCGCGCGAGCCAGATGAGCCAGGGACGTTTTAGGAGCCAATTTTCATCCTCGGCCCACTGCAGAAACTCCTCGTAGTTGTCTTGCCGCACTTCCAGCAGGCGTCCACGTAGCGCCAGATCGTCGCGGAAATCCACCTGCGATGCGAGTTCGGCGACAGCCTCTTGTCGTTGCCGAATGGTGGTGGGATCAGCAGGATTTAGGAGCCATTGTTGTAAGGTTGCTTGTCCCGCCGGTGTTACAGGTGTGCCAAGCAAGTGCTGGAGTGATGCGTGTCCCAGAATATCGAGATCATTGGCGTAAGGCCGGGCCAGTTCTGCACCACTCGTCGGTAGAGATTGGCCATATTGCTGGTCGCCAGGTGGTTGGCGCAACGGCAGGTTATCCCAATCTCGTCGCAGCCGATGACGCCCCTCGTCATTGATTTTGTACAGGATGTCGTAGTAGCAATGCTGGCGATTCACACGACCATGATTGACAAAAGAGACCACAAGACAAATGCCGAAAAAGGCTGCTATGGCAAAAGGAAGTATGGTTCCCTGCCACACGCCTAGCCCCATAAAGATCATCGTGATAAAAAACAACCCCAGGCTGATGTTTGCGTTAAGACTGGCCTGATGGCTGTATCTATCGCGTTGTTTTTCAAACGTGGCACAACGTGTGTGATACATAGCCTCGGGTTTGGATTGATGAGTAGTGACTTGTTCAGCTTGATCAGACATGTAGAGACTCCAGGTGGATACACCACAACATGTGTTTTGAGAATTACATCACATTATCTCGATGCCGTATCATACAACGGTACAGCATTACTGCCAAATCGTGTCAACAGTAGGTATGTTATCTCTGCCTATTTTTGATCAAGTTGTTCGATATCAAAGTATTATTTTCTTAATATGATTATTTTATTGTCAATACATATTTCGGCTGATTTTTATTTGGTTATAAATTATAAAATATGATACACACTAAATAAAAATTAATAAACAAAAGGAGGGTTGGCTAATCATTTATGTTCTGCGCAGTACCGTTGTGATGTTATCTCCTATCAGAAGTCTATGCTAGCTTTATGGAAGGATGCTGTACTATGCCTACATTCAGAGTTTTCGCCCGACTCCGAACGATCGCTGTTACAATTACCGTATTCCTCTCGATAGTCATACTTCTATCCCATGCCGTGCCTGCTCAGGCGCAAAATACTGATGGTGATCCTGAACAGCCCGATGATGCCAAAATGCACAAGACCGTTTCCAGCGATGGTTACATACCCCCAAGCCTTGCCGCACACGAAACCGTGGATTTTTCACCAGCTTTTGAGGGCAATGGTCAGTTGGTCAATAATGGTGCTGAACTTGTATTTGATAAACCCGTAGCACCCGTAGCTGTTCCTGGTGATGGTGCTGGGATAGAATCGGTTATTGGTCCTGATAGCCGTTACCAGATTACCAATACCACCTCTTCAACCTATCGCAAAATCGTACACATCACGTCAAACATCGGTGGATGTACTGGATGGCTCATCAGTGCCAATACCGTTGCGACGGCTGGTCACTGTATTTACAATGGTGGATGGGCCAGCAATGTGCGTGTTTATCCTGGTCGCAATGGCAGCTCCACTCCCTATGGAAGCTGTAGCGCGCAACGGCTATATAGCACGACCGGTTGGACCCAGAGCCGTTCGCCAAATTATGATTATGGTGCGATTAAGTTGAATTGCACTGTTGGTAACCAAACAGGATGGTTTGGGTTTAAGTGGAAAGATGGTGGTCGCAATGGTGAAGGTACTAATATTGCGGGATACCCTGGTGACAAACCATATGCCACGATGTGGCGCAGCAATGACAAAGTCCGTGTAACACAGAGTCTGCGGCTTTTTTATGCTAACGATACCATTGGCGGTATGAGTGGTTCGCCAGTGTGGAATAATGCGCTCTGCAACCAGTGCGCCATTGCGATCCATGCGTATGGAGTGGGAAGTACTGGCTACAACGGTGGCACCCGTATTACGCAGCAAGTTTTTAACAATCTTACGAGTTGGAAAAACTCTTAAACTACTCTAACTGTTTTGTGTGTTTTTGTATGCGGCGCTCCATGGCGCCGCATGTCTATGCCCTGAACTAGTCTCGCTTAATAGTTTGTGCGGGCCAAGAAATCCACCACCACCTCTGCCAATTCAGGCCCCTGGTCCTCTTGGAGAAAATGCCCACCATTCTTGATGATCGTATGTGGTTGATCCTGTGTACCAGGTATCAGGGATTGAAATATACGTTCTCCTCCACTCATAACTGGATCTGAGTCACTAAAAGCTGTGAGAAAGGGATGCTCCCATTGTTTTAGTCTCTCCCATGCCTGGCGATTGGCCTCCGCTGCCGGATCATCTGGGGTGATGGGTACGAGCATCGGGAATTGGCGTGCGCCAGCCTTGTAACGCTCATCCGGAAAGGGCGCATTGTATGCGTCAATGATCTCTGGCGTTAGGTCAGTTGTGGTAGCCATCTGCACAATAGCACCGGCATTGAAATCGGGCGTTTCCTGTGAAAAGCGTTGCCAGTTTAAAAAAGCCTCACTTGCCTGCTGATCACCGGTGGGTAACATGGTGTTTGCCGCAACAACGCGCACAAAGCGGTCCGGGTGTGCGGCTACCAACCGCAGCCCGATCAAGCCACCCCAATCCTGGCATACTAATGCAATATGGCGTAGATCAAGCGCCTCTATGAACTCACGCATCCAGTCGACATGGCGTTGATAGGTGTAATCCTCGCGATTGACTGGCTTGTCAGAGCGCCCAAATCCGATCAGATCCGGGGCAATCACACGGTATCCAGCAGCGGCAACGATGGGAATCATCCTGCGATAGAGGTACGACCATGATGGTTCACCGTGAAGCATCAGCACTGGTGAGCCATCAGATGATCCTGCATCTACATAATGCATGCGTAATCCATCAACCTCAACATAGTTGGGGGCAAAGTCATACCCGGATAGTGTGGCGAAACGTTCATCAGGTGTACGGAGAAAATCCATCAGACCTCCTTTGTGATCACTTGATATGTGTTTATTGAGCGCGTATAGGCTATGAAATTGTAACATACAGCGAGTCGTGATCAGGCTTATCGTACCAGGTGCCGTAAGCTTACGTAATCCAACTAGAAGCAATTATCGTTATTGTGCAACTCGTTACTTCTGGAGATACTGATTCGTATAGGTAATAGAGTTATAGTGGGGTGTGCCTCTGAGGTAGAATGTCAAAATGCTGTACATGTGCTAACATGATGATATATGGAGGTATCTGTATGAATTATTTAGCATTTATTGAACAAAAACCAACTGTTCGCGGCGGTATTCCAGTCTTTGCTGGTACCAGTGTTCCGGTACAAATTCTACTGGAATACCTTTCTGGAGGACAGTGCATCGATGATTTTTTAGATGATTTTCCTACTGTGCAACGTTCACAGGCCATTGGAGTATTAGACCAGCTAAAGCATTTGCTTTTGACTCACTCGTATGTAAGCGCTGCGTAGCACGTGTTATAAAATAGGCATATCTGACGCTATTATGTAGATATAGTGTAAATTGTAACATCACAGACCTGGAGCAACGGTGCTTGGGGTCTTTCTTTATAGTATAGGAACAACGTTCTGGACAGAGTTGATGTGATGAAAGGGATATATGCAAGAACAAGCAACTTTTTCGCGTTTCATGCATGTCGCTGATATCCTTGATGCGGCCTTTTATCTCTATCGTCGTCACTTCTGGCGCTTCTTTCGCATCACGCTGATCTGCTTTCTTCCATTTATCGCCGTTGTAGGGCTGCCCTTAGACTTGGGCTTGTGAGAAGTGCGGAGAGCATTTGTGCTGTATGGCACTCTCGTTGTGTGTTATGCGGTTGCCACCGATCTGTTCACGTGTGCCGTTGCCACTGCGCTTCATCAGCCGGATGAGATAACACTGGTAGTACATACCAAACTTCCCGGTATATTGAAATTGTTTTTGGTGCTGGTAGTACCAATACTACTGGTTTGTGGCTTTGTTCTTTTGTGAGTTGTAGAGATTATGGCTCTGGTTAGTATAGTGTCTGGCCTCTCGACTCCAGAAGAAGTATCGTTGTTGGTAGTCAGCGGTCGTGAATTTGTCGTATTCTTCATGATTCCCATTTTTCTTGGGTTGCTGATTCCCTGGATATTAATACAGTGGTTGTATCTTTATTCCACAGGCATTGCTGTTAGAAAACACATCTGTGTGGGGAAGTGTTCGGCGTAGTTGGGAGCTTGCTACGTATGATACTGCATACACACGTAGGGAGGCCCTACTCATCATCGGTACTACACTGGCATTCCCATTGATTTTTTTCCTACCGATGGGTTGGACCTTATTAATCAGTCTATTACAGCTTGAATATACCATTATTTATAAGAGTATTGGTTTGGTTGCCCAATTATGGCTCATTGGTGGTCTCCCCTTGCATCAGGCAGCCTATACACTGCTTTACTATGATTATCTTGTGCGATATGAAGGGGAGGTTGCGGGGTTGAAAGTAACTACTTAGTAAAAGATATTATTTCTTCGTGTTCTTATTCCTTAAGTCTTCAGGTTAGAAAGCGATATGCAAAATGGTCTCATAGCAGCAATGCCTCTCAGGTATAGCCCTGTTCTGTGTCACCGTCCCTCTATGTTAAAATGTTAAAGTTTATGCTTTTAATATAAACAAAATGTACCTAAAAATATATTGACTTTTTATTTACTTTAGAGTATTATTCAGGCATCCCAAACACAGAACGGTCTGAGATCGACATCCATGGACAGAACGTTGGGTACCGTGTTTTGGAAATGAAGCAAGGAGTTCTCTATGTGTCTGTCACTTTCCCGCAGAACGATTAGCATTGGTGCGTTGGTTATCCTCATGGTTATGATCGTAGCTATGGTGTTCCCCATGCATACGCAAGCAAGCGGCTACAAAATGAGCGACTCACAGGCACGGAGTTTGCTGCGGGCCAACGGGATTCCGGTTGTCTCAAGTGGTAACTGCACAGATCGCTATAATCCGCGCTGTACCTCTCTTGAGCAAATCAACTCTGGCACAATTAATGGGATTATCGCCTTCAAGAATGGTTCAACATGTCCGGTCACGGTGACGGGTGGAACGGAAACGGGCCACTCTAGTGGGACCTACAGTCATTGGAACGGGTACAAGATTGATATTGCACTTTCATCATGTGTTGATCGATTCATTCCGGCTTACTTTACCTATATTGGTACACGTGGAGATGGTGCACCAATGTATCGAAACTCCAGGGGTGATGTCTACGCCAAAGAGTCCAATCACTGGGATATTCTCTATTACTAGTTTCGTTTATGTATTTGTCTTTGTTACCGCCACACGATCAGGGTTGTGTGGCGGTGGCTTTTTTGATTAGTGTAGAAGAGGTTAAGGGAACGTAACAAAGAGCGTAAAACAGATTAGGGTTTAAGTAAGCAGAGAGCGTAGAATAAGGGGTTACAGGTTACGTGTTAATCTCGTCCGCTCAGTGATAGTGGGCCACCACGGGGGACGGCCCCGACGACGAGCATTTCCGAACTCTCTGTGCCGCTGTTGCGCTGCATCTCTGCGTTGCGATACGGGTTAAGGGTTAATCTTACCCTATCGCTCCACTGTCCCACCGCTCAGATCGCCCCAGCGCTCCAATGCCTTAATCTCCACATCTCTGCGTCTCAGTGTCAAAACCCGGTTTGTGGTTCAGCCAAGTACTATGGCATGTTGATCGGTTTGTGCAGCAACACAATGCGATAATCACCGACTTTGCGAAACTCCAGAGCGATATAGGCGCGTTGTGCAGCGGCGTTGGTAATTCCCGTGAACAGGATGGCCGTCTCAACGCCTTGTGCACGCGCCGCCGCAAGCGATGCAGCAACCACCGCCCGTGCATACCCGCGTCCGCGTAGGGCTGGAGGTGTCCACACGCCGCCGACCTGCACCGCTTCCTTTGTCACGGCATTGAAAGCACTACAGGCCACCGGCACTCCTTCCTGTTCAAGTAGCCAACTTCGTTGGTCTTTGATCTGTTGAGTCAGATTGTCTTGGCGACGTTCTCGTGCTGCGGGTGTATCGGGTTCGCCTATTGCTTCCTCGGCATAGGCGGCTTGCCATTCGCTGAGCAAGTCCAGGTCATCGTAGGTTGCCAGCCGTCCACGTACGATGCCATCTCTGAGCGTCTCTGGGAGGCATAGGTCTGTGAGTGGTAGTCGGAAAAGATCTTCTACCGAGTCCATTTGGAGATGATCCTCAACAATCGGGAGATATGTTTTGACGATCTCAACCTGTTGTGCTGGGCCAAGCAGCCCTTTGACTGACCGTCCCGATGCTTTGATCACCGCTTGACATAACTCAGCAAGGCTAACAGACGATTGCACCATCAGGTTATGATTCCAGAAGTGTCCCACCACACCGATGATTTGCCCATTGCGAATCGCTGCGGCGTAGGTACCTTGATAACGCTCACCGTGATCAGCTAGACCACCGTTGCGGGCGTTGCCAATGAGAAACATCGAAGAGTCGATGTGTGGTAGCAGGAAGTCTTCGAGCAATGCTTCGTCGCCTGGTTGCAGGATGCGAATGGTGTAGTCGTTCATGGTTGTACCTCGGTATCTTTAATATACTTTGAGTATAGCGATATACCAATAACACGGTCATCAGACAATGGTTTGAAGTGCGTGCCAACGCCCACACCCTCGGCCTAGGTGTGGCACTCTGGGTACCCGCAAGAGAGTTGGGGAATATATGAACTGTAGGAGGTGGATGCCTCGCGGCAGTGTACTGGAAGCGGCATAAGTCAGCTTCCGGAAGCTTCATTTCCGCGCTTGAAGTTACCAGTTACCTTAGCCATAACAAGTTGTGCTTCGTGATGCTCCAGACCGCTGATGCGTGCCAGAAATTTCTGAGCCTCTTTGCCGCGAAGTGTTTTGACGGGTTTGCCGTGCCAGGAAATAAAGACCTTGTCATCTTTGCTTTCCTGATAGCTAAAAACGTCATCGTTGAGTCGGTTACGTTTGTCGGTGCCTGGCATCATTTTCTCCTGGTTACTTATAGACCACAATGTACAACCTAAGTATACGCGCTATCGATTGAGCTTGCCAAGCTTGTGTACATAGCTCTACACCAATGCAGACAGTAGATGTTGCTTGATGAGGTGTGATATTGTAATTCTTTGTCATCTCTATGACTCTGTGGCTGTGCTACTCTGAGGCAACCCACGGGTAGGTGGTGTATGTGGGGCGTGCCAACGCCCCATCCCCCGGTCAGGGCGCAGCACCCACCGTATCCACTGGGCAAGCAGCCCCGAATTTAGGGAACCGTTTGTGCCCTACATCACCTCACAATGATGACTCGAACGCATCAACATACTCCTTGGCTTCTTTCAGCCCCCATTGCGTATGCTCGCGTACCCGCTTGATTGCCTCAATCTTCTTACCTTGTAGCAGGAGTGCACGTACCTCATTGCCGATGGCTGAAACATCAGCTGAAGGGTCGATCTCTTCAGGAAGCGCCGCGCTGCGTTCGAGAGCTTCAACATAGTTCTTGGCTTCTCTAAGACCTTTGTCGGTATGCTCCCGCACCAACTTGATGGCTTCGATTTTGCGTCCCTGGTGCACAAGTCGGCGGACTTCATCTTTGTCCAGAGACTCCGATGAGATATGTTGTGGTGGTGTGGGCGATGGTGTTGAGCGTGAGCTACCCCAACTGCGATTGAGCATAAAGAAGATTGTTGCACCAACGATGAGGACAACGCTGGCGATGATGGTAATGGTGACAAGATCCACGTAGTACCTCCATTTTCCTGGTTTGTCTTTATTCATTGTGCAACGATACCATCAGATAGGGTTTTGTGCATCGATCTTCCAGGAGCATTGCGCCACAAAACGTATCCATTGTCGTGACATTCAATCTGTCTCAGAGCGGATGTTTGTGTTACTGTAGTAGGTGCGGTATCATTCTGCTCATCATCCCACCTTCTACCACATTTCAATACGGTCGCACCCAGGCTTGCCGCGTGTTTGGGCAGCTTTGGCAGGAATTTACGTTGAAAGCTATTGCGAAACTGGAAAACCAGTTTATTAGCCGAATTTTAGTATTCGTTGAGAAAGCCCATGTCTAGTAAATTAGATCGCATTATGCAGATGGACGGTATGATTAGAAGTGGTACGTATCCAAATGTCAAAGTTTTTATGAAACATTTTGAGGTAAAAGAACGAACAATCCATGACGATCTCACCTTTTTCAGGGATCGACTTAACGCACCATTAGAGTATAGTCATACACATAAAGGTTATTTTTATACCAATCCTAACTGGACGTTGCCAATGATGTTTGCCACAGAAGGTGAACTAGTGGCCTTCTTTTTAAGTGTTGAACTAGCTCAACGCTATCTTGGGACTGCCTTTGAGGAACCACTTCGTCATGCTGTCGAAAAATTAGCACAGAATCTTCCCGAAAAAGTCCGCATCGATCTAGGTCAGCTCATGCAACATTATAGTTTCCAAACGGGAGCTACCTCATACGCTGATCCAGATCTTCTGGTCGCATTAACCGAGGCAATTAATGAGCAGTATCAGTTTGAGATGGTTTACTACACGGCGGGTCGTGGTGAACGCAATCGACGGGTGGTTGAGCCACATCACTTGCACAATGTACGTGGTGAGTGGCAATTGATTGCATTCGATCATTTACGTAATCAGATGCGTAATTTTGCAGTGAGCCGAGTTGAAGAATGGTCCATTCTGTATCACAAACGTTTTCATCGTGATGTGAGTTTCTCAGTGGATAGCTACCTTGCCTATGGTTTTCTTGCAGAGCGCGGCGATACACCCGTAGACGTTGTTATCTGGTTTGATGAGTATCAGGCACGCTACACCCGTGAACGCCAATGGCATCCATCGCAACACATTGAAGAACACACTGATGGCAGTTTGACACTCACACTGCAAACGGCGGCACTTGAGGAAATTCAACGTTGGATTATGTCCTATGGTAGCCATGCGGTGGTATTGGCACCACCTACTTTACGCGAAAACGTTTTTGCCGAAGCACATCAGGTGATTGCCAACTATACCGGATTCGATGAACAGACGACCGAGTCATCCTAAACAGTTCAGAAATTCGTGGAAAATCATGTGGAGACTGCGGATATATTGCAGAGTCAGATGATAGAGTAGGTATGTGAGGGGAGAAGGAACTAAGAAAAAGGAGCGTTAAATGTCCGATGAACAACCTTTACTAAGTTACACAGGTCATCCATTTGTTGATGTAGGACTTGCTACGATATTAGCTTTTCGAGAAAAAACGGATATCGCTACACTAAACGACGAAGATATGATTGCTGTTGCAGAATATATTGAACAGAACTACACTGTTCAGCCACTCAAATCATTTCTGAATGTTGCGTTTATGAATTCTGGTTTCACCCAAACTGCATTTGAGAAGCAGCCAGAGAAACGCCAGATCTATGCACATAAAGTCGCTCGTGAGTATGCTAATGTGCAAGATAGTGCTGGTGAGCGGTGTGTTTTCACCGGAGAATCGGCCAGTGCAGTGTCATGGTCAGTCGATGACTCACTTGTGATGGGACGTGCTTTCCGTGAACATATCTCTTTACTCAATGGACGCGACGTAATCAACTTTGTATCAGGTGGTGATGCAGGTATTGCGGTATCAGGCAAAGCTTTGCTCTGTATCCAGTTTTTTCCGATAGGTTGTGCTAAATGTGGTGGTCGCTTGCTAGCAGTGCATTCTGACAATCTGGATCTAATGTGGGATTTTGCAAACAAGTTCTTCCAAGCAAACCGATCCGCTATCCTGCAAGCGCAGACTACAGGTAGTTCAAAATTACCAGAAGCACCGCACAGCGCGCGTACGTTACTGATCAAAACATTTCTTGCTATCGAGACAAAGCGTCTTGATGCGATTGCTGAAGAAGAACCTGCTGCCATTACTGCATATCATCTGAGCAATAGTGGCCAATCAAATCCGCTTGATGATCGTAGTCCACCATTGGCAATCTATCACTTACCATTGCAGATTACGGTCTTTCTGGCAACTGTAAGTGGAGGTGAGTATAAGCAACAATGGAATGAGATTGCCAAACGTGCATGGCAACGACCACCACAACCAAAAAAGAAAGGACAGATCAGAGGTGATGAGCCATTTACACCACGTTACAATCGGTTGTATGAAGATCTGTTTCGTTTGCCTGATAACGCCCGTTTCTTTGTGAGTGCACATTTCTTACGTGTGCCTCGTCGGAATGTCTCTACTGATGATCCAACTCGATACTATACGTTGGCAGACGATGCATATCTTGTTTCATGGAAACTTGTCAAACTATTTCTTAAGGAGGTAATTCGTATGAGTGAAACCCGTATTGAAGAGATTCGTGCTATGGGGGATCGTCTGGCTGATTACGTATTTCGCATGGATGATCGACGTTTCTTTCGCAGCTTCTTTCGTGAAAACAGAGCATTTGAATTTCGTACACATCTTATCAAAGCCAACATGTCTGCGATTAAAGCTGGCATGCCCCCACTCTTTACGCTGGATCCATATACAAAGGTGTTTCACCTTGATCTTTTTGAAGACGGTACTGAAACATTGCGAGTAGATTGGAAATTTGCCCGTGATCTTGTACTTATTCGCATGATCGAGCAACTCTATAACAATGGATGGATCGGTAAGAATCCAGATCTTGTCGCTGAGGCTGCTGAACCGATAACTGATGAGCAAGATGAAGAAAACAGATAACTGAGAGTATTTTTTTAAGAAAGGATAACTGATCATGGCTTTTGTTACTGGTACATTTTTGATCGATGCGCCTGCTTCTGCCCTGAACAACATGGGCAATATTCCTGGAGAGCGTGAAGATAATACTGTGGGTGTAAAGCAGATTCGTGCAAAAGACGGTATTTATCCATATGTCTCAGCGCAAGCATTTCGCTACTGGTTGAGAACAACTTTAGCTGATCGCAGTGAGGCATGGCAGGTGTCACCAATCCATCGTGCTGAGAAGATAGCCTTTACTGATGCAAACCCATTAGAGTTCTGGGATGATGATCTGTTCGGGTATATGCGTGCTCCATCAAAAAAAGAAGCTCGTGCAAAGGAACAGGCGGGTGATGTTGTGGCTACCGAGACTCTTGCAACAGTTACGCGTTTATCACCCTTTCGAGTGAGTACACTGGTGGCAATTGCGCCGCAACAACTGACCAGTGATTTTGGTACAATGTCACGTCATGAGGGCAACCCCGTTCCACATGAGCATCAATTTTATCGCACCGCACTGAAGGGATTATTCTCACTCGACCTGCATGCCTGTGGAACTTTCTCCTATGCTGATCGCACTGGGTTTCGCCATCTTGACGATGTACGCCGACAGAAGGCCGACACTATGGGATTGCAGCATATGAGTGAAGAAAAATCGTATCGTTTGACTCTTGATCAGCGTCTTGCTCGGATTCAAGCACTCTTTGATGGCCTGGCCCATCTTGAAGGTGGTGCAAAACAGACATTGCATTACACAGATGTAGCTCCAGTACTTGCAGTGATAGCAGTAACCAAGGGTGGTAATCATATGTTTGGCCATATACTTGGCGCAACCCGATCAGGTCAGCCAGAATGCAAAATCGAGGCTTTACAGGAAGCATTAATGGTATTCCGCGATGATTTACTCTCACCAGTGTATGTGGGTTGGGTACGTGGTTACCTTGATGAAGAGCGCACAAAGTTTGAAGCATTTGTCAGTGAATACAATGTTGACACCCCATATCCGATTCATATCAGCCATCCACGCACTGCTTTTCTGACATTGTCGGAACAGTTTGCCAAAAATCCTGGCTGGTTGGATTAGGAGGATGTCCTATGCAGGTGCTTAAAGTTGTTGTTGAAGGTCTCACAACTTCGTTTCGCTACCCTCACTTTGTGCAAGGTGTTCAACCAACATTCGAGATGCCACCGCCCACAACTATCTATGGTCATATCTGTAGTGCACTTGGTGAATGGGTTGATCCCAAAGAAGTGACTTTTGCTTACCATTTTACGACACAGGGTCGGGTTGATGATGTTGAGCATATTCATGTGGTAAAACGTAGCAGTGGCAAATTGCCAGGAACAAAGATACCCAAAGTGCTGGAGGGTAGTATCAATCCTTTTAAGCGAACGCTGCTCTTTCAGCCACGCTTAACGCTATATCTCAATCGTCCAGAATGGTTGCCTTCGTTCCAAAGTCCGCGTTATGCAGTTGTGTTAGGACGTTCTCAGGACTTGTGTTCGTATACCCAGATCGAAGTTATCGAGCTACAGTCGACAAGTGAGGCTTATTTTGAGCATACCCTGCTACCATACTCAATGGCAACACAAATGCGTGCAGGGGTTGTCGCTCTTATGCCGCGCTACCTCGACATGAGTCGCAATCGTACACCAACGTTTGATCGTTACCTAATGTTGCAGCAACGCATGTGGAGCCATGAGCTGCTCCAATTTGGCAATACAGTCCAGCATTACCTGGTCGATCCACAGTCGCCTGTTTACAACGGAATGCAGCGTGCATTGATATTTCATCACTTTGTGGGGGATGCTGATGGAGACAAAAATAAAAGTATGGCCTGAATGGTTTGACGACATCTGGGCAAAAAGCCCGAATAAAGGAGAACAACAAGGCGAGAGTCTGGCCCAACATACGTGGTTTGTTTTGAGTCGTCTGGCTGATCTTCAGCGATTGCGCCCTGATCTGCCACAGTTAGTCAATATGCCGAAACTATGGCACTACCTGTTCTGGACATGTATGCTGCATGATTTTGGCAAATCGGCACAGGGATTTCAGAATATGCTTCATGGTGGTGGTCGCTGGCCACAGCGTCACGAAGTCCTATCGCTGGCATTTGTAGATTGGATCGAAGCTGGCCTAAGTACCGATGAGCAGCATTGGATTGTGGCTGGCATTGTTTCTCACCACCGTGATGCGAAGACTATTGATGAGTTGTACCATGATGCCGTCGATCCTGATCCGCTCATTGATTTGATGGCAGAGATTGCCCCAGAAGTAGTCGAAGGGCTCTGGCGGTGGATCCACGAATGCACGTCAACTTGGATTGTGGCATTAGGCTTAGATCAAGCAGGGGTAACCATGTTGCCTCTGCTCGATCAGAAAACTGCTGTCGATCAAATTGTACAGCAAGGGGCTGCTCATACCCGTAAACGCCTCCAGTTGTATCGTCGTTTTGTGACTAAACTAGGCCGTCCCACTGATCCATCTCTGGTCACTTTCCTGACTCTCTTACGTGGTCTTACCACGAGTTCTGACCACATGGCTTCGGCTCATCTTGGCTCGATGCCTGTGCCAATACAAGAAGCGTGGACACATCTGGCAGGACGTATCCTGCAGCCAGGACAAGTACCCTATGGACATCAGGAAAAAAGTGCAAGCGCATCAGGGACATCGACTATTCTTATCGCACCGACTGGTAGTGGCAAGACTGAGGCAGCCTTGTACTGGGCATTAGGTGATGGCAGTAAACCCATACCTCGTCTCTTCTACACATTGCCATATCAGGCTAGTATGAATGCCATGTTTGATCGTTTGAAGGATGATCAAAAAGGCTTTAGTGAAGCAGCTGTTGGATTGCAACACGGACGTGCCGTTCAAGCAATGTATGCACGTTTACTCGATCAAGAAAGTACACCCAGACAGGCAGCACATACATCTTCGTGGCAAAAAAATATAAACAAACTCAATGCTCGTCCTGTCAAAGTGTTTAGCCCTTACCAAATGTTGAAGGCCATGTTTCAACTACGTGGCTTTGAGGCATTGTTGACTGATTATACACAAGCTTCATTTGTCTTTGATGAAATTCATGCCTATGATCCAGAACGATTAGCTCTGATTTTGTCTTTTGTCGCATACCTGCGTAAAAATCATGGTGCACGTTTTTTCGTCATGTCGGCTACCTTTCCCAACCTTATCAGAAATATACTCATTGATGCACTCGGATCTTTTGAGCCTATTGAAGCTGATGATGAGATATTTCAGAAGTTTCGCCGCCATCGATTGCAACTTCTTGATGGGGAACTTACCGATCCTGCAAGTATTGAACGTATCATTGGTGATTTTCAAGTGGGAAAACAGGTATTGGTCTGTGCTAATACAGTGGCCAGAGCCCAACAAGTTTTGTCAGCGCTGAAAGATGCAGGTTTATCTAATGATGAATTATTGCTGATCCACAGTCGTTATATACTCAAGGATCGTAACAAACGGGAACAACATATTCGTGACTTTTGTGGTGTGGATGTCTCATTTGATGATCGAAAACCGCTGGTATTGATTGCAACACAGGTTGTAGAAGTGAGTTTGAATATTGATCTCGATACAATCTATAGTGACCCCGCCCCACTGGAAGCATTACTACAACGTTTTGGACGTGTTAATCGACAATGCAGGCGTGGCATGTGTCCAGTACATGTGTTTCGTTCACCAGATGATGGTCAAGGTGTATATGGACGACACAAAGAAGCATCCAAAAGTGGTCACATCGTGCGAGTTACGCTGGCCGAACTGGAACAGCATAACGGATGTGAGATTGATGAAGCAGAGATTAATCACTGGCTCAATCGCATCTACGACGATCCTGAGTTACAGGACCAATGGGAGTCAGCTTATCAAAGAATTGCACAGCAGGCCCAGGGTTTCCTGAAGGGACTTCGACCATTTAACAGTGATCCCCAGAAGGAAGAACATTTTGAGGCATTATTTGATAATGTTGAGATTGTGCCAAAACGCTTCGAACAGGATTATGTTCGTTGTCTTATGGATAATGAATTTATTGAGGCCAGTAGCTACTTGGTTGGCATAAGTAAGCAGAAATTTGCTATGTTACGTGATAAAGGTCTGGTACAACGTGCCGAATCAGAAGGAAAACGAGGTGCTTGGGTAGCACGATTAGACTATGACGATGAACAAGGTCTACGTTTTCCTGCAAATAATCAGGACAATGATTGGAGCTAGGTACATGTGCCAATGTTGTATACCAAACCCAAAACGGTCGTCGCCTACCGACACAGGCGGCGACCGGAAAGAGAGGACACCATGACCCTGACCACTCACCATCTCGAACTCACCGCCCGCGCCACGACGCCGCTGGAACTCGACGAGCAAAGCGGTTCTGCGGTGCGGGGGGCCTTCTCCAACGCGCTCTGGGATCGTTTCTGTGTCAACAAAGCCGCCCCCCGTTGCGCCGATTGTAACCTGATCAACCTATGCCCGGTGGCGACCCTCGTTGCCCCCCTGCGCAACTCCGACGAGACCGGCGGAGAGCAGCGCCCGCGCCCCTATGTCGTGCACCCGCCGCTGGGTGGGCCGCACCGCTACGCCCCCGGCGACTGCATCCACTTTGGGATCAGCGTTTTTGGCAGTGCCGGACAACTGTTTCCCTACCTCGTCATGGCGGTACAACACCTCGAGCAGGATGGCCTGGGCCGCAAACTTGCCGAACTCAATGGCCGTCGTGGACGCCTGCACATCATTGAGATCGCTGCCATCAACCCACTGACCAACGTGCGGCAGGTCCTCTACAGCGATGGACAAACCCAGGTGCAGACCCCTGACATCACGGTTGGCTCAGCTGAGGTGGCGGTCTATGCGGAGCAGCTACCCCACGACCGACTGACCTTGCAACTGCTTACTCCACTGCGCCTCGTTGAGCAGAAAAAGCTGGTCAAACAGATCGTTATGCGGCCATTCATCCAGCGCCTCATCAAACGCCTCGAAGAGATCAGTCTGGCGTATGGCGAGGGCCAGATCGCGATCGACCGCGACACTATGCTGGCCGTTGCCGAACAGGTACATGTCATCGAGGATAGCACCCGCTGGGCCGATGTGGTCTCCTACTCGTCGCGCCAACGCCGTCGCACGCCGATTGGTGGTCTGCTCGGCCATGCCACGCTGGCGGGCGAGCTGGCTCCCCTGCGCGAATTGCTGGTGTGGGGCAGCCTCATCCATGTTGGGAAGAACGCCGTCAAAGGCGATGGCTGGTATCGGATTGTTGTTTAAGTAAAAAGGAATGCCTGACTCGCCCCACCTGTATTACCACGGCTCACATCTGAGCACAAGAGACCGCAACGTGTGTGTCTCTACACCTACAGGGAGTACCAGGATGGATTTGATAGTCGAAGACTATGGCACGTTTGTCGCCAAGCATCAGGGGCGCTTACGGGTCACCAAAGGTAAACAACGACTTGCTGAAGTACCGCTGATGCATCTGGGACAGATCGTTATTTGCAGCGACGGCGTTGGCCTCAGCAGCGATGTTGTCAAAATCTGTGCGGAGAAAGGCATTCCGATCCACTTTCTCAATGGCAAGGAAGGCGAAGATTACGGCACGTTGTTTGCCAGTGGTCTGACTGGGATGGCCCAGACCAAACGCGCTCAACTACGTGCCTATGAGCAGGAGCTTGGCTTGGTGCTGGCATGTGCCTTTGCCAGTGGGAAAATTCAGAACCAATCGAATATGCTGCGCTACGCTGCGAAATACCGCAAGGAAACCGATCAGGTTCTCTACGAAACGTTGACCCAGAGTGCCTCCGCTGTACTCGATCACCTGAAGGCGTTGGAGAAGCTCACTGGCGTGATGAATGAGCACACACGCTCAGTGCTGATGGGCAACGAAGGACGCGCTGCCGTGCACTACTGGGGTGCCGTGCGCCGCCTCATCCCCGCTGAGTTGCATTGGCCAGGCCGCCAGACGCAGGGCGCACGCGACCCATTCAACCAGGCGTTGAACTATGGCTATGCCGTTCTGCGTAGCCAGGTGCGTACTGCGCTGCTGCTGGCTGGCCTTGACCCCAACGCCGGGTTTCTGCACGCCGACCGCCCCGGCAAGCCATCGCTGAGTCTCGACCTGATCGAAGAATTCCGCCAGCCCGTGGTCGACCGCATGTTGATTGGTCAGGTCAACCGAGGGTTTGAGTTGTGCCAGCAAGACGATGGTCAGTTAGATGCCCCAACGCGTAAACGGATCGTTGAGCGTCTGCTGGAAAGGATGGAAAGCACCGAATTATATGGTGGCAAACGACAGCCCGTTCGACACATTCTTCAATTACAGGCCCGCCATATCGCAACCTTTGTGCGTGGCGAACGTGATCAGTACACGCCCTTTGTGATGGGGTGGTAAGAAAGCGATTGAGCGGTGGAGCGGACTGAGCAAATTCACACAGAGACACAAAGCAGAAAAGAATATCTGTAGTGGCGGCTTGTAGCCGCCTATTTGTAACACGGCTAGGCAAATTAGACGAACTGAGCGATTAAGCGATAGAGCCATCGGACGTTGGAACATTAGGGTTGAATGATCTACCCGTAACCCTCCAACCCTTAATCCATTCTCAGCTTTTCGCTTACTTAACCCTTATACAAAACCATGCAATGCTTATTGATTTACGACATTCCCGATGACCGCGCACGTCAGAAGATCGCCGATGCCTGTCTCGACTACGGTCTGCAGCGTATTCAGTACAGCGCGTTTTGTGGCGATCTGACGCGCACCAAACAACGTGAGTTATTCAGTGTTGTGCGTCAGCGGCTGGGCAAAAAGTCCGGCAATATCCAACTGTTTCCGCTGAACGAACAGAGTTGGAGCGGACGACGTGTAATTGAACAGGGAGGTAACAATGGATGACATCCTGTTTGAAGTAACCGATCTCAAGCAGTGGAACTACTGCCCACGGGTCGTGTATTATCGCTACTGTGTACCCGACATTCGCCCCGTGACGGCCTTGATGGAGCTTGGGAGTGCCGAGCATCGTCACGAAAGCGGACGTGAGGAGCGCCGTTCGCTCCGCAGCTATGGCCTCACTGAGGGGGAGCGCGCATTCGATCTGCCACTTCGTTCGACACAGTTGGGGTTGCGAGGCCGTGTCGATCTGGCCATCGCTGTTCCCACACGATCCGCATCAAACGCAGAAGGGATCGTGGTTGAATATAAGTACAGTGAACAGAAAGCTGGTGTGCATGTGAAGCTCCAACTGACGGCCTATGCGTTGATGCTGGAAGAAACCTGGGATATTCCAGTCAAACGTGGGTTTATCTATGCCATACCATTGCGCCGCGCCGAGTCGGTGACGATTACTAAAAGGTTGCGGCAGAAGGTCGTCGATACTGTAGCCACCATGCGGACAATGGTGCAGGGCGAGCAGATGCCCGCAGCACCAACAAGTCGCCGCCAATGTGTCAGTTGTGAATTTCGCCGATTTTGCAACGACGTCGTGTGAAAACAACCCAACCCGTAGGTGGGCAGTTTGCCCGTCCACCGGCTGACCCTCACACCATTCTTAACACAGAGTGACAGAGGTCCGGTAATGATGAGCTTATCTAGTCAATGTCAGTGGTGACATCAATGTAGTGTGTTTGTGGGTGCTGCGCCCCACGCCCAGTTACAGGGGCCCGCCCCTGTGCACCCCGCTGGCAGCGCGGCGCCCGCCAGACCACCCGCAAGCTATCCCCGTCGTGCAAGTAATACCGATATCAGCGACAAATCATCGCTCCTTGAGTATCAGGTAAGAGCACAGAACAATGCTATCTCACCAAACTCAATCTGCCGTGAGGCATGTGCCCCAAGCATTCACACAGTCGTCCCGATATCCCAGGGTGCCACGCCTGAGCCGGGGGCGTGAGGTGGCGGCCCACCCCACAAGAAGCGCAGGAACGGGTGAGCGTGAGAGCGGGGAACATCCGCACACCCAAGGGCAAAGGTATAGTACATTAAGCAGAATATCCCCTATGAGCAGCATCGGGTATTCTGATATCACAGCGGCACACGCCCCTGACGGATCGTCCGCTACCGGACTTCCTTACGGGTTTCCCCAAGAGTCACAACCCACTGGTACTAAGGAGACAACATCACCGAGCAAGCATAACCAATTGCACATGGAACCCATATCAGGTAAGATAGCTATACGTCTTAGGCACGGTTACACGCTCTGTCACTTCATTATCGTCAGCATGAGTCACACACAATGCAAAACAGCGTTTTTACGCAGGTCGTTCGCAAATTGGTGGTTAAAAATCCCCAAACGGGCTATAGATCTGATCAAGTGTCGGACTTTTCAGGAGGAAATAATTGATGGGAATGCGAAAGAGATCCTCTCGCAACTTTACAGGGTTTTGGCGCAGGAATCGAGTTTCGAGAATGCAAAGTTTGTGGTATAATACCAAGGTATGGTTGGCTTCACAGGACGGCCTGTGTGCCACGAAACGGACCGATCACGACTTGGAACTACCCCAAGGCACGTTACAAATCGAGGGGCTAAACTATCTTTCGACTCGCTGAGAGTACTGAAACTGGTCTGGCACCTCATGAATCCATCAAGCACCAAGGGCTAAACTATCTTTCGACTCGCTGAGAGTACTGAAACGAACTTGTCTGTCCGTGAACGGTCAGATCGTGGCGGGCTAAACTATCTTTCGACTCGCTGAGAGTACTGAAACTTCGGGGAGGACTGGAACTACGGTGACGTGATTACGGCTAAACTATCTTTCGACTCGCTGAGAGTACTGAAACCGCAGAGGGATTTAACAATATTGGCAGGGCTGTATGGCTAAACTATCTTTCGACTCGCTGAGAGTACTGAAACTTAGGCTATTCACAGAGACAAAGCGATCTGCTATGGCTAAACTATCTTTCGACTCGCTGAGAGTACTGAAACTCTGTATAACCCTGACCCACAACGAAAACCTTTGAGGGCTAAACTATCTTTCGACTCGCTGAGAGTACTGAAACCTACCTGCATACGACCCGAGCGGAGCATCATTTTGTGGCTAAACTATCTTTCGACTCGCTGAGAGTACTGAAACTGAGCATGCAGCAAAGACTCCAGGAACCAGAATGAGCTAAACTATCTTTCGACTCGCTGAGAGTACTGAAACTGTTTTAAGTTCTTTTACAAGCGTTTGGGGTTTACGGCTAAACTATCTTTCGACTCGCTGAGAGTACTGAAACTTCTCTTTCGCGACTTTAATCTGGTCGAGTAAAGAGGCTAAACTATCTTTCGACTCGCTGAGAGTACTGAAACTGAAGACCTCGCGTCTCACTCGGCCTGATAGCGTAGGGGCTAAACTATCTTTCGACTCGCTGAGAGTACTGAAACCTCGCAAGGATTACGATGCTTAGGAGATTGAGGGTGGCTAAACTATCTTTCGACTCGCTGAGAGTACTGAAACCTGGGTCTACAGTATCCCTTTGCTTGCGAATGTTTAGGCTAAACTATCTTTCGACTCGCTGAGAGTACTGAAACACGATCAGAATGGCACGGCGTATCAACAATGCGTAGGCTAAACTATCTTTCGACTCGCTGAGAGTACTGAAACCGCATATGCGCTGTACACACCCGCGACGCAGAGAATGGCTAAACTATCTTTCGACTCGCTGAGAGTACTGAAACCTGAAACTCGAACAACATTGGGTTGGTGTTGTTGGGCTAAACTATCTTTCGACTCGCTGAGAGTACTGAAACCAGGTTTGGCTAAATTACGGCGCACGAATGAGGAGCTAAACTATCTTTCGACTCGCTGAGAGTACTGAAACCTGTGGAATACTGAGCGACTGATGCAAAGAATAAAGGCTAAACTATCTTTCGACTCGCTGAGAGTACTGAAACTTAAACCGCATCTTGGTAACTACGGATTTATTGAAGAGGCTAAACTATCTTTCGACTCGCTGAGAGTACTGAAACCTTCAGTGACAGGCACGATTTGTGTGACCGGAATGAGGCTAAACTATCTTTCGACTCGCTGAGAGTACTGAAACCTACGCTTGCGCGGTGTTGATTATCATATTGTGGAGGCTAAACTATCTTTCGACTCGCTGAGAGTACTGAAACTTCCGTAACCATACCCGAGGCATGGGGGTAGCATCGGCTAAACTATCTTTCGACTCGCTGAGAGTACTGAAACCCGCCCCCGCTCGATGGTGGCGGGCGATTACTTGGGGCTAAACTATCTTTCGACTCGCTGAGAGTACTGAAACTAGGGAAGGAACATCACCAGCAACGAGTGGCCTATGGCTAAACTATCTTTCGACTCGCTGAGAGTACTGAAACCAGCAGTTGATGGCGGTGTCTTTGCTGCAGGTTTTGGCTAAACTATCTTTCGACTCGCTGAGAGTACTGAAACCTTTACGTTGACGCTTATTGTTTGGCATGTTTATAGGCTAAACTATCTTTCGACTCGCTGAGAGTACTGAAACTTAAAGAACGCTCAGGTATAGTTAGGTGGTTCATTGGCTAAACTATCTTTCGACTCGCTGAGAGTACTGAAACTTTTTTCCTGTCTTGTTTGAGCGGCTCTATAATCTGGGGCTAAACTATCTTTCGACTCGCTGAGAGTACTGAAACCATAATCACGAAGATGTTCAAGACTCCTCATTTGTGGCTAAACTATCTTTCGACTCGCTGAGAGTACTGAAACGTATAAGACACTGAGCGTGTTGCTCCGCTGGGGGTTCGGCTAAACTATCTTTCGACTCGCTGAGAGTACTGAAACTTCGGGTCTTCTGTGATCGCGTTGACAGATCCGTTGGCTAAACTATCTTTCGACTCGCTGAGAGTACTGAAACATGTTCATCTCTTGCGCGTTTGTAGCCCTGGGCCGCGGCTAAACTATCTTTCGACTCGCTGAGAGTACTGAAACTTAACAACGGGTCTCTGCCAAGAGCCCAGGTCACAAGGCTAAACTATCTTTCGACTCGCTGAGAGTACTGAAACCGATCAGCACCCGATCAGCGAATGCGCCAGAGGTGGCTAAACTATCTTTCGACTCGCTGAGAGTACTGAAACAGTAGTGTCTGGCGCTACACCGATAGCTCCAGACGAGGCTAAACTATCTTTCGACTCGCTGAGAGTACTGAAACTCCTCGTCAAAAGACTGGCGGGGATTAGCAATGGAGGCTAAACTATCTTTCGACTCGCTGAGAGTACTGAAACTCGACAAGCAACGCTTGTATTCTGCACTGGAATAGGGCTAAACTATCTTTCGACTCGCTGAGAGTACTGAAACTGACACACTGGACAGAGAAACAACTTCGTGCACACGGCTAAACTATCTTTCGACTCGCTGAGAGTACTGAAACTTCTTTTTGCGAACGTGCTACAATAGCACCGCTCGCGGCTAAACTATCTTTCGACTCGCTGAGAGTACTGAAACTTTAACGCGGAGTTTTTGACTGCTGGCACCTATACGGCTAAACTATCTTTCGACTCGCTGAGAGTACTGAAACCCACGGTACGCAGTATCTGCTCGGTCGGAATAAAGGCTAAACTATCTTTCGACTCGCTGAGAGTACTGAAACCGTACGTGGCTATCGCGGGATAATCCGACCAGAACAGGCTAAACTATCTTTCGACTCGCTGAGAGTACTGAAACCGGTAACATTTTTTCAGTGTAGCGCGGCGCGACGGCGGGCTAAACTATCTTTCGACTCGCTGAGAGTACTGAAACCGCAAGAGAGGATCATTGCATTTCGCAATTTGCGAAGGGGCTAAACTATCTTTCGACTCGCTGAGAGTACTGAAACTGTGATTAGACGCTACGAAGGCACTCGCTTGGGTCAGGCTAAACTATCTTTCGACTCGCTGAGAGTACTGAAACTCTGCATCAGGCGGACAAAGTGCGGGGAGCAGAGGGCTAAACTATCTTTCGACTCGCTGAGAGTACTGAAACTGATACCATTATCTTGACACTGGCACCAATTACCGCGGCTAAACTATCTTTCGACTCGCTGAGAGTACTGAAACCGTGCACCGCGAGGACCACGGCATGTGCATCCTGAGGCTAAACTATCTTTCGACTCGCTGAGAGTACTGAAACGTGTCGTATCGCTGGATACGCACAGGATTAAAGCCGGCTAAACTATCTTTCGACTCGCTGAGAGTACTGAAACCTAACGAGATCAGATAACAGTGCACGCTCACTGTGGGGCTAAACTATCTTTCGACTCGCTGAGAGTACTGAAACTACGGACACAACTCATGTTTCCGACACCAGCAACGGGCTAAACTATCTTTCGACTCGCTGAGAGTACTGAAACCGTAGAACAACAACATGACTCCGACCCCGACCAGTGGCTAAACTATCTTTCGACTCGCTGAGAGTACTGAAACCTTTCAATCGCTCGTTCATGGCGTGGTTGTGCGGTGGCTAAACTATCTTTCGACTCGCTGAGAGTACTGAAACTTGAAACGCATCATCATCGCCGGTGCGGAACAAAGGCTAAACTATCTTTCGACTCGCTGAGAGTACTGAAACTCTACATGCCACATAACAAACCCATACCCAAACAAAGGCTAAACTATCTTTCGACTCGCTGAGAGTACTGAAACCTGTCACAGAAAAACAAGGGCCTATTAGGGAGGTATGGACTAAACTATCTTTCGACTCGCTGAGAGTACTGAAACCGATAAAAGGCGGCTTTTCGTCACACTCTGGGTACTACTAAACTATCTTTCGACTCGCTGAGAGTACTGAAACCAGATCGGACAGGCAACGATATCGTGCTTTCCCATCGGCTAAACTATCTTTCGACTCGCTGAGAGTACTGAAACTATGTATAGGAGTTTGGAATGCACGATAACAACATATACTAAACTATCTTTCGACTCGCTGAGAGTACTGAAACACTCAACAAGGAGGTAGACATCTGGAGAGAAAAAGCACTAAACTATCTTTCGACTCGCTGAGAGTACTGAAACCAGTTTGGTTGTTCACTTTCGAAATCTAGGTAAGAACTAAACTATCTTTCGACTCGCTGAGAGTACTGAAACTTAGCAGACCAGAACGCTACTAACTGTGCTCCTATTGCTAAACTATCTTTCGACTCGCTGAGAGTACAATGCAGGCAAGCATCCGGAAGCCCACTGCCCCCAGTTCAGGTCGCTTGGGCTACTGCGAGGCTTCCGGATGCTCGTAATACAGCGACTTGCAGCATGTACGGAAACTTTCCCTTGGACAAGCTGGGGATCTTTATTCCCCGTTGGATCGAGGAGTATGGAGGGTAACCAAGCTTCCGGAAGCTTGACATAGATGTGATTTCTTACTATTATATTCTTGATTTCTTAAATTTTTGAGAAATAGAGAAAAGATACTGTGTCAGTAGAAGATTGCCCTATGCACAAGCCACGTGTCGCCTTATTGAATGGTATGCAAGGCTTTACCATCATCTGGTTTGGTCAACTGATTTCGCTGACAGGAACCAACATGACCCGGTTTGCACTGACCATCTGGGCCTATCAGATGACCGGGTCGGCAACGGTGCTGGCACTGGTAGCCTTCTTCTCGTTTGGTCCCCTGGTTTTGCTCAGCCCGGTGGCGGGGGCCCTCGTGGATCGCTGGAATCGCAAACTGGTGGTGATGTTCAGTGATCTGGGTGCAGGCATTGCGACGCTGACCTTGCTCACACTCTACCTGACTGATAGTCTGCAAATCTGGCATCTCTACGCGATGGGAGCCCTGGCGGGTACGTTTGAGGCATTTCAGTTTCCGGCCTTCTCCGCAGCGATGACGATGATGCTTCGTAAGGAACAGTATGGTCGTGCCAACGGCCTGCTGTCTATGGCAGAGTCGACAGCAGGCATTGCAGCGCCGATTCTCGGGGGGCTTTTGTTGACGCTCATTGGTATCGGCGGTATTATGCTGATTGATGTTGTAACTGTTTTCTTTGCAATAAGTATGGTCTTACTGGTGCACATCCCCCAACCAGCCACAACGGATGTAGGAGAGCAAGCCAGAAGCAGCCTATGGCGTGAATCGGTCTTTGGCTTCAAGTACATCTGGGCACGTCCAAGTCTGCTAGGCATGCAGATGATGTTCTTTCTGGCTAATCTCGTAGCTGGGTACACCATGGTATTGTTAGCACCCATGATTTTGGCCCGTACTGGTAGCAATGAGCTTGCTTTAGGTACGGTGCAGTCTGCGCTGGGAGTGGGTGGTCTGGTTGGTGGTGTCGTTATGAGTGCATGGGGAGGACCAAAGGAACGTGTCCATGGCGTGCTGCTCGGCATGATTGGGAGCTTTCTGCTTGGTTCTCTGGTTGTGGGGATTAGTGATACGGTTGTCTGGTGGAGTATCGGTGCTTTCTGTACAGCCTTTTTTATCCCGATTCTCAATGGATCTAACCAGGCGATCTGGCAGGCCAAAGTGCCGCCGGATGTGCAGGGGCGTGTGTTTGCCACACGACGTTTGATCGCACAGATCACGCTACCGATTGCTATGCTGTCAGCCGGACCGCTGGCGGATCAACTCTTTGAACCGACTATGCAACCGGGCGGCAGTGGGGTAGCACTCTTTGGGTGGCTGGTCGGTAGTGGTGCCGGGGCTGGCATTGCGCTCATCTTTGTCGTAACCAGTCTTATTGGCACGTTGGGGTCCCTGTCCGGCTATGCGATTCCAGCCGTACGCAAGATTGAAACGATTTTGCCGGATTATGCACCAGTGGCAGAAACGGCATCCATTAGCGCTTCTGATACCAAGGATACAGATGTATCCAAGACAATATTATCTACTGAATAGACTCACATAAGGAGCTGAATTGTGCCTGTGTCACCACGTCTATTGCCCATACCTGAGCCTGTAATCAGTGTGATTGCATTAGAACCGGTCTACAATATTCTGATGAGTATGTCACTGCTGGGCCGAGCAGATCACACCAGTGGACTGGATGAGTGGGTATCACAGGCGACGCTGCAACTGGATCGGGAGGTACTGGAGCGTCATGAGTTGCTCTTTCAGTGGATCTGGCTGGACGCCTTGACCAACGCTGTGCCACGCGGTGCTACGACCGAGGATTTTTCGGCTTATCTGCATGCGCTGGCGACACAGGATGCTGTTGTCTTCCGTGATACGCTTTTTCGCTGGAATATCCATTCACCACACGAACGAGTTTCTTTTGATTCTGCTCCAATACCATCAGTAGATCCAGCAGTGCTACTGGCTGATTATGATGCCTTTGTCCACTTTTTGGTCGAGTCATTCAACGAAGTTAAAGGTACTGTCCCGCGTGCGATTCACGATCTCTTTAACGAGCCAGATCGTTTACAAAACATGCTTGTCACACATTTAGAGCACGTCTGGGATACCGTGGTTGCCAAAGAATGGCAGCGCGTACGCCCTCGGTTACAGACCACGGTTGCAGCATTTCAGCAGGTGCCATTGAAGGGACTAACGATGCTAGAGGCAATGCAGGTGGTCACAGATCGTGATCTGCGCTTTGCCTTTCGTATGGATGCGTTGTTGCAGTACCGTCGAGTGCGCTTTATTCCCCAACTGCATAGTGGCCCATATATCATCTGGTTTGGTGACAATGAGGAGTTGCGTATTGGTTTTCCCGCTCGTAAGCCAAACACATACACGTACACAGACCGACGTTTTGACCAGACAACACTGGCCAATCGCTACAAAGCGCTGGCCGATGAAACACGGTTGGGCATTCTGTGGGCACTCCGCGACGTGGGCGAATTAAGCACACAGGACGTTATTGATCGCTTTCGCCTCGATAAATCGGCGGCCTCACGCCACCTCCGTCAACTGGTGGCGACCAGCCTGATTGAGGAGCGACGTGAGGTGGGGGCGACAAAGGTGTATCAACTCAATCCCCGCGCAATTGATGAGATTGTGCGTATGCTCAATGCGTTGCGATAACCCGTCATTATTGAATGGATTAAGCTGTTTTATTATTCACTGCTGCAACTTGCCGCGATACAATCTCGAAAACGTTGCGTTGCTCCTCTGTCATAACATCGGCAAACTCACGACCAAAAAGCTTCAGCAACCCTACTGCCGCGATAGGGACTTCCTGCACCATCAATGCGCGGAGTTCTACTCCGAGTGCCGGGTATACCAGTTCAAAACGGCGCTTCGGGTCGAGATTGTCGGCCAGGCTCTGTTGCTCTGATTGGACATGACGCTGTATCAGCCTCACCAGATGCTCGACGGCGCTACCCTTCGCAAAGTGGTGTGCGCTTAACACCTCGCCACGAGCGTAGCGGCCCACCCCCGTCAGGATATTGGTCAGGAATTGCCCGATGTCAAAATCTGTAATTTGTGTCGCAGACTGACTATTGGTCAGCGTTGCAATCTGCGCCATCTGCTGGTCAATGGTGCTGCGGTCGAGCAACACCCGATAACGATTGCTCCGCGCCAGCTGTAACTCGTGTTCATCAAAAACGGCGTACTCCAGCAGATGTCCGCTCTGATATATTACCTTGACACCGTGAGCTGTCTCTTGAAATGTCCACGCGATGTTGTGGTGATCGGGCAGCCATGTGTATTGGATGCGATAGTGCTCTTGCGCGCCCGCTTGAGTGATGACATAAAAATCGTGATCCGACCACGCGTCCGGTTGATAGTCCTGCGCTGCCATCGAGCCCACCGCCACCAGCCCCAGGACATCCGCACGTTGGGTTAAACTGGCAACAAGTTGATTGGTAAAGGCATGGTATGCTTGACAGTTCATACATTACTTCCGTTTCAACCCAAACTGACTTGCCAGGAACCGATCCACCATGCGTCGCGGAAGCAGCATCGGTAACGTCCAGTTAAAAAAGTGCTGCGGCACAATGGGGTAGCGCACACGGGGTTTGGGTTCGCTGAGCGCCTTCCAGATGACCTCACCGACACGCTCTGACGCAAGACCTTTCTTCCCAGAACGAGTTGCGTATGTACGGAATTTCTGCAGTGGTTTGATGTAGTCTGTCCCTTCAAACGGCGTAATATCTTCATTGTTCGCTTTGTCCCAGATCGGTGTGGCAACCGAACCGGGTCCCACGATAATGACATCGATGCCGTATATCATCAACTCACGCCGCCAGCTTTCGGAGAGGCCCTCTAATCCATGCTTCGACGCCGTATAAGCACCGACAAAAGGCGCAGCAACCCGTCCTCCCACCGAACTGATATTGACAATGCGCCCAGGTGTGCCTTTGAAACCACGTTCTGCGCCGAGCAACGGTAGAAATGCCTGTGTCACGATCAGTGGCCCCACCAGATTAATCTCGAGTTGATGGCGATACTGGTCAACTGCGAGATGCATCAATGGACCCGGCACGGCGATACCCGCGTTGTTGACCAACCCGGACAATGTCTGACCATTGAGGTGTGCGTGCACCTGATCGGCGGCTTTCTGCACCGCTGCTTGATCAACGACATCGAAGAGCAGTGGTGTGAAGTTCGTGCCAAATTCCGCCGATAACCGATCCGCATCGGCCTGCTTCCGTACGCTGCCAAAGACATGAAAGCCGCGTTCAATCAGCACCTTGGTTGCGCCCCAGCCAATTCCGGTGGATACGCCCGTAATAACGACGTGTTGCATGAATATGTTTCTCCCAATATACCCTATGATTATTCGCTGCAATACACATCATCATACACCAAAACATACCACCGGGTTGATTATTGGAGGGGCAAGGATCAAAAGACGGCGAGAGTATTACTGTTTCTCGCCGCCGGAGCAGGAAATTGCTTTACATGACATTAATTGCCGAATGCGCTACTGCACCACCCTTGATAACCACAGCTACATCAGTAAAGGCTTCAATACTGACGAGCGGATCTCCTGGTAGAATAATAAGATCGGCCAGTTTGCCCGCTTCCAGTGTGCCGAGATGTTGCTCTTGCCCAATGACATAGGCTGCGTTGCTCGTACTGGCTTGAATGACTTCGACTGAGGTCATACCTGCAGCGATGAGATAGCGCATCTCGGTGAGTGGCATTCCGGTCTCGATGGCGGGCATTCCCACCCAGTCATTGCCAAGTGCGATGCGGCCCCCAGCGTTATGGATAGGCCCGCACCACCGCCACCGAAAAGTCTGCGACGGCCTTGAGTCCTTCCTGTGGAAAATCTGGTTGTGCACGGGCCAGATTCACAATCTCGATCTGTACGGTTGGGACAAGATATACACCTTGTGTTACCATCCGCGCGATCCGTTCCTCAAATTGGGGCAGGGCGGCAATGTCGAGTTGCCCAGCTTCGTAGAGCGTTTCAAAACGGGTGTCATCGGCAAAGGGAAAAAGCAAATGTTCCACGCTATCAATGCCACCATCAAAGGCATAATCAAGTTGTGTCCATAGCGGAGATGCGACCGCACCCGCAGACCATGTGCGTGTGCTCGATCAATGGTTGTCGCGATGTCTTCTGCGCTGAGGAAAGGCAGATAGCCTGGGTCTTGAAAATTCCAATTGAATGGCTCCTGTGCGATTTTGATGTAATCGACGTCGAGGCTGGCCATTTCATCTATTGCTGCGCGGGCAGACTCAGGACCATCGATCTTAACTGCCCCTGCCGGGTCTCGCGGCGCAGGGTAGCCGCCAACGGCGGTGAGGCAGGGCCCGGAAGCAAAGCTGCGTGCGGCGTTGGGCCAGGTGCCAGTTTCATGGAGTATGGCGATATCTTCCCTGAGACTGTTGGTGTCGCCAAGACTTGTCACACCAGCGGCCAGAAATGCCGGGAGTATCTCAGCGGCCTGCATTGCAAAGTGTCCGTGGGAGTTGATAATGCCGGGTGTGATTGTGCCACCTTTCGCATCGATAACCGTTGCGTTGGCTAGTATAGCAATCGCTTCTAATGGGCCGACAGCAACGATGCGCTCTCCTGTGATAACGATAGCAGCGCTGTTGATTGGTGGCGCACCAGTGCCATCAATGACCATACCGTGACCATACTGTTTTTTACTACTTTTGTTGGTGAACTAGTCATACAAAACTCCTTGTTTTAAGCTTCAATCTATACAATGAGGGATAAGTGTTATCGTGCTGGTTTTGTTTCAAGGTTTGTTGCACGACGCAGTGATGCACCAGGAATGGCAAAGGTACATAACAGACTGATGATGACCAGCCCTAGACTGGCACGAATCAGGGTGGCAAATGCGGTGTTGTAAGCGCTCTTGACGGATGTATCGATCTGAGTGAGTAGGGCAAGAGATTGGCGCTCTGCGGCATCGATGATTGTTGTTGCTTCTCCGCGCTGAGTTGCATCAAGACTCCCTTGAGACACAAGCTGTCGCACCGCTGCGGGTAGTAGTGGATCTTGCAACAAAAGCTCCATTGTGGCTGTCCCATCACCTGCCTCGGCAATCAGGTTACGTTGCTGCTGAAATGCGTTCTGCACGTCCTCCTCAGCTTTGCGAATATTCAGGTTTGCACTGACATCTATTTCATTGCCTGGTTGTACCTGGAGTGCAGCAAGGGCCGTAGATGGGAGGCGTTGTTGCTCTTCTGTGGAGAGCGAGATAGCTGGTGTTCCCTGCAATGTCGTTTCTGTTTTGAGTAAATCGTAGGTTGTCTCTATTTATATTAACACATTAATATTAAAACATTAATATAAAAAGTCAACTATGTGTTACACGGCCTGGAGAATCTCCTGTGTTACTATGTATACAGGCAAACACAAATAGCAACTCGCGCAGGAAATGGATGTTATGGACGATCTGGATATCTCTTCTACATTACTATCCAAACTCTATCATTTTGGTAAACTGATTGATACAACCTTAAATATCGAACTTGCTCCATTTGGGTTGAGTGCCGCGCAGTGGGGTGTTTTAGCCCAGGTACGCGATCAACCTGGCATTGCTGGGGCTTCCATTGCACGTGCTGCCGAAGTGAGCCCCGCAGCGATCACGACTATGCTTCAACGGTTGGAGCATGCTGGTTTGGTTGAGCGTCGTGCACTACCACAAGGACGAATCGTGGAAACCTATCTCACTCCAGCGGGACAGGCTATCGTGCAAGAAGCAGATCTGGCAGTGGCGCGCGTAGAAGGACGTGTACAGGCGGCTTTTCATTCATCTGAAACGCAGCGATTATTTGAAGATCTGCAACGAGTAGCGGCTGTGTTAGGCCCAAAGACCAATGCATCCACAAAAACATCCTGATAGGATAATATGTGTGAACACTAATACCTTCTCTGTTGAACAAGATATACTATAGAAATGAGGGATGTACCATGACGGTTGCAATCATTGGGAGTGGATGGGGCACACGGGTGCAGGTTCCGGCCTTCCGCAGTGCCGGGTTGACGATCACTGCACTGGTAGGCAGCGACCAGGCCAAAACGGAGCGCATCGCCGGGGAGATGGGTATTCCGGTGGCACTGAGTGACTGGCGGGCCATGCTGGAGCGTGATGATGTGTCGCTGGTGAGCATTGTGACACCACCAGATCTGCACAACGAGATGGTTCAGGTAACACTCGCAGCAGGCAAACACGTGCTATGCGAAAAGCCCACCGCGATGAATGCGACCGAAGCCCAACAGATGCTGGATGCCGCCAACGCTCACCCCAATCAGATGGCCCTAATCGACCACGAGTTGCGTTTTTTGCCTGCCCTCATTCATGCCCGTCAATTGATTGCCGATGGTGCTATCGGGCAGGTGCGCCATGCGCTTGGTATGGTGATCGGACCCTTCCGTGCCGACCGTAACCGCGTGTGGAACTGGTGGAGTGATGCTTCACGTGGTGGGGGACTCCTCGGCGCGATCTCGTCGCACCAGATCGATACGCTACGCTATGTGCTTGGCACCGAGGTGACGCATGTTTCGGCGATCCTCAACACATTCATCACCGAGCGACCTGCCCCCGAGGGGAGCAAACCGGTCTCCAGCGATGACTACTACAGCCTGCGTTTGTGGTTTGCGAATGGTGCCTTAGCCAATCTGGAAGGTAGTTCGGTGGCCCTGCTCAATGAGCCCAACAGCCTGACGATCTACGGTGACGAGGGGACACTGCGCTGGACCGATGGGCAGTTGCTTCACGCAGCGGCGGGAGCGGGTTTTGAGGACATCACGCCTGCTCACACCTGCGAGATTCCAGATGATCTGAGTGGTGATTTTCCGCAGGGTACGGTGTATTTAGGGTATGCACTCCGTCAATTTCTGGCAGGCGATTGTATGGCGATTGCCGCAGGGGCAACCTTTACCGATGGTCTCTATGTGCAACAAATACTTGACGCTGCACGAGAGTCGCACGCGCAGGGTGGTGGTGCTGTCGTGATAACGTAATTCACAAAGAGAAGCTATCGTCCCCAGAATCGATGATGTGTGATCGCATATTCATATACGATTCAAGCATCTGTGTTTTCTGCAACCGTCGCTCATGATTCCTATCAGCCCGATTGAGCATGGAGTCCATCAAGACTATCGCCACGCGGTCACATCATCTTTGGTGGGGTATCTCCCTTATGACACGTGTCATGTTTGGGGCGCAATAATGCCTCATTATCTCGAACACAATATCGACGCCCAAACGGAGCGCTACGGCACAGGCGCTCTGATGCGTCTCCACTATGATGAAGTGCGTGCTGATCGTTGGGAAATTCCGATCCTGCGGAGTTTGCTCGTGTTCCAACGCCGCATTATCGATGGCATTTCTGTCACCGATCCGAAGGGCTGAGAGGTGTTTGCAGCTCCATAAGATGTGTATCCCTACTGTCTCCGAGGTGCGTAAGACGGCGATCATGGTCATTCTGACGCTATGCAGGTATCGGTATGGGTGGATAGCGGTGGTACACACCCCGCTTTTTAGGCGGTCATACGGTTCCGCCACGTGTTCACAGCGAGTCTGCGCTTGCTGCTGCTGTTGCCCGTTGCCACCGCTACCCATGCCCAATCGGATGACAGGTGCGTTGACAAAACCCCCTGCTGTATCAGTGGGTATTCCGCATACAGCACTGGACAAATCTCGCTGACATCCGAGGGGAGCAAGGTATCCTAGACAAGTGGTTCAGATGCTCATTACGGAGTAGTGTGGTAAGATGAGCACTATGTCGTATGGCTTCGCAACAGGTGTCAACAGGCAAACGGGCAAGGTTCTGCTACGGTACGAGTGTTTTCACCGTATCACTTTTGTGATCGGGGACCTGTGTACCTGCGGTGCTTGCTTGTGCCCGCTGTTCGATGTTGGCTCCCAACACTTTCGCAATCGCCGCAACGGTACGGACCGCGCGAAAAGTTGTTCGCGGTAATGTCGCCCACCGTGATGGCGCCATACACGCCGTGTTTCCCGAAAATCGGAACGGCAATAAGCGATTTGGCGTTGGGCATCAGCGGCTCACGTTCCTGACGCTGGGCTACATCGTCGATACAGATAATGATCTCCTGTTCAATCGCCTGCACACTAATACCGTCACCTGAACGTAAGGTGTGTGGGTGGGTACGGTGACTCGAGCGTGAGGCAATCACAGGGTAGTATTCATTACGTTCACGCAGGACCACCGCCACATCGGTGGCCTCAAAGAAGGTGTAGAGAATATGTACCAGATCTTCGAGCAAGGGCATCGGAAAATGATTGACCGCAAAGTAAGGGGTGGGTAGGTCGCGGGTCAGTGCGTCCATAAACGTGTACAGCGTCAGGAGTTGTGTGCGTTGGTGTTGGTTGGCAAATTTAGTATCTTCTAATTCCCGCATGAAATGCTGGTTCAGCTTTGTCATCGTGGTATTTTGACTGGCATAATCGCGCTGAGTGATGGGGTCATGCTCCCGCCCGACCACCTGTGCGATTTCCTGGGCGACATGCCCTACGACCGCCTCATCGTACGACCAGATTCCCTCAAATTGACGATTACGCATGGTGGTGGAGTAGACATCTATCTGTTTCGCAATGAGGGTGGTCCAGAATGCTGAGGAATCGACAACCAGAAACCACTCTGCTGCCAGCGGTGAGGCAGGATCAAGTGCGACAAACGTCACGTTTGGGATGGGGGTAAGCGGCATATCAGGGATACCTAGGATATAGACATGGTCACAGACTGCACCGAGTTGTGCATAGTATGCTTTTTGGTAAGGAAAATTGGAAAAGCGCTGGAAGCCGGCGTACAACACAGTCGAAAGCTGGAGTTGAATGACTTGCTTCTCGATGAGGTGGCTGATCGTGTTCATCGTCGCAACTGAATGTACATTAGGTAGATGGTCGAACTGACTGGTTGCCGAATGAAAGAGTGAGATGTTCATGTTCGCCTCCGTAGGGAGCATTGAGTGGATGTCACATAAGTATCGCTGTAGGAAAAGATTGGATAATTCCGTTGATACGTATTATCTGCTCTCACTTACTTAATAACGCAAACTATTAACGTATGGATGTTTTGGGGATGACGAGTTGACAGAGGATCGATCAGGGTGATCACTGCTCTGGTGTAGCACAGCATTGGTATGACTTCTCTATCTATTACCGTATAATCAACGGTAACCAGACGCCATGATCTGGTGCTGTTGTTCTATAGGTTGCGGTCAGCGTTGTATTCTCATTTGGTATGGTAGTAGTATGTGCTTGTGCGCCTGTGTCCGACCAACCGACGAATTTCCAGCCATCCTGATCAAGTGCTTCTACTGTGTGCGATGAGCCTGCGAGCGCAGTCACCGCCAATGGTGCTTGCTGCTCGATGTCGTCAAAACGAATCGGCATTCCCGCAGGACTGCTTTCAAGTTGTAAAGTCACTTCTCTTGGTTCCAGGAACACACTAATGCTCGCACTCTTCCCGGCACTATTAACTGCGGTCAGCCGGACCTCGATGCGGTCATAGTCAACATCGAGAAGTGCAGGAAATGTCCCGTTTGCAACACCAGCGCTCGTGTGAAGCACCTCGGTCGTGCCATCGTAATGTCGGATGAGTTGCCAGTGGAGCTTATCGGCAGGTACGACGCCGTCGTTGAGATCGGTGGCACTGCCACTGAAGGTGAGTTGCTCACCCACACCGAAGGCCCCATCTGGCGTTGTGACCTGTGCCTCTGGTACGGGAGGGCTAGCGGTTTTGATCGTAATAGTATCAGTATCCTGGACATTCCAGTAGTCAGTCACGGTAAGCTGTACTTCATACGCCCCCGGTTGAGTGTACATGTGAACAGGGTTAGCCTCGTCTGATGTGTTGCCATCACCAAAATCCCAGGCATAGCCCATTGCATCACCCTCAGGGTCAGTGGAGAGAGTGCTGCTGAAGGCAACGGTTTGCCCTACATCATCGGTGATGGTCGCGGTTGCAATGGCTACAGGTGGTTTATTCTTATAGAGCGCTTTGAGCGTTTGTGGTGTCGACTCAACGCGTATAGTGCGAGCGCTTTCTGTGGAGCCATCCTGCCACATATCAAAGCTGAGATGTTGTTGTACGAGTGGGGCGATGACATTCTGTGCTGCATTGACCACCATCTCCTCTGTGAAATTCGTAATACCAGTATGCCCTTCTCCGTAGATAAGTTCGAGTCCGGCTGGCGCTGTTTCAAATGAATATGTGGTTACTTTTGGCTGTAACTGAATCTGAGTAGCGCTTTCCAGACCAGCAGAGTCGCGTGCGGTCAACACAAACTCAAGATAGGAGGGATACTCGTGATTGGGCGCATTGAATGTGCCACTGCTGACTCCATCAAGTTCTTGAATGACATGCACATGGCAATTATCTGGTGCGTAGCAGTGATGCAGCAGGATTGACCAGGTGAGCGCCGAGGCCGGAAGATTGCCGTCTTGCTGGTCTGTGGCATGTCCGGTGAAGGTGATGAGATCATCGACTTCCCAGAGCGCCCCAACCAGCGGCGTATCGATGGTGACCGATGGTGGGGTGTTGTTCGACGAGATGAGTTGTGAGGCTGTGTCTGTTGCACCATAGCGGTCAGTCACACGCAGGCTAACCGTATGATTGCCCGGCGCATAGATGTATGTTGGCGCAACATCATGTGAGTCGTCATAATCGCCATCATCATCGAGATCCCAGGCATAAGTGAGCGTATCATTTGTATCGGAGTCACGCGAACCTACGGCACTGAACTGGACTTCAAGCGGGGCTGAGCCGTTGGTGGGCGTGGCCTGAATATCGGCGGTTGGTGGTTGATTGCCTGCGTAGTAGCGGACACGATGGATGGTGCCACCAATATGATCAACGTAAAAGAGATCGCCACCTGGCCCGATCTGGAGATCTACCGGTGTTGCAGCGTTCACAATAAATGGCTCGATGTTGGCAGGGTCAGGATTGCCATCAGCCCCTTTGAGCATAGCCCAGATACACTTGCGTGAGTAGTCGGCGAAGAAGAGCGCATCTTTGTATTTCGCAGGGTAATCACCATTGGTGTAGAAGGCTAGCCCAGTGGTTGCAGAACTCCAGCGTGGGCATGGACCACCGTCGATGATTCGCTCAGAGTGACGATAGGTGTACATCGGCTGAATGACCGCGTTAGCTTCACCATAGAGTGTTTCACAGCTACCAAAGTTGAAATTGTCGTAACCTGGCTGCACACCATTGCCTTCATAGCAGGGCCAGCCAAAATTGGTAGCGGCAGCCGGGTTGCTAATACGATTGATCTCTTCCCACTCACTCCATCCCACATCGCCCAGCCAGAGTTCGTTGGTACCAGGTCGTACGGTCATACGGAAAGGGTTTCGCAGCCCATAGCTAATGATGCGGCGTTCGTTGGCATCGGTGCTGCTGTAGAAGGGATTACCCGGCAGACCTGCGCCCGTGTCGGGATCAACCCGGATTACGGTGCCGTTGAGCACGACTGGCTGCCCAGCAAGGCGCCGTGGACTCTGGCTGCGTAACGCGCCGCCTTCCGACGTGGGTGCGGTTTGTAAAACGCCTGCCGCTACTGGTGGATCGCCACAAGGATTAATCGGGACACCATTCTGACCATAATCGACAAAATGGCCGCTGGCGCCATCACCACTGCTGGCATAGAGAGCACCATCTGGGCCAAACGCGAGACTACCGATCGAATGACTGGGATATTGTTGACACCAGTCCTCGATGAGCACTTGCTCTGTTCCGGTCATCACATCTCCTGCGATCTGGAGGCGTGAGAGGCGACCGCTGACAATACAGCCGTTGGTGGTGTTCCCTGGCGGATCAGGGCAACTGTCGTATGTCGTACCGAGTTGGCCCCAGAGTGGTGCAGTGCCACCGATGACAGCATCATGGGTGTAAAGAATATAGAGATATGGATTGGTGGGGAAATCTGGATGTAATGCCATGCTCAACAATCCACGGTCCCAAAAGTTGTAGACATTAGTACGCAGATCGGCCAGGATCGTTGGTGCTGTATCGGAGAAATCATCGTAGACAATGATGCGCCCGCCCTTTTGCGCGACAAAAATGCGGCCGTCCGGTGCAAAACGCACAGCAGTCGGGAGACTCAACCCACTTAGCACCACCGTGTCCTGGAAGCCACTTGGTGCTGTTGTTGCTAATATTGTGGGTGCATTTGATGGCACAAAACTGATTGCAATGGTTGAGATAAGTGCACAGAGGAGCATGATTTTTTTCCACATGCTCATATATAGATGCTGTAATCTAGCAAAAACGTCGTTCATACCGGCCCCTCTTCCACACATATCGGTCTATATCTTGGTGGGGTTTGGATTATTGGTGTTACAAAGTAATAGTACTGAAGTTACTTCACATATGGATGACAACAATCAGTGTGCTCTTTAATAATTGTTCATTGCTATTATGAGTGTTGATGTGGAAGGGGAGTCGGATGAGCGATAATTATGCTTCAGTAAACCTGTTCCGTCTAGATTCTCAAACATGCCCTGTCATCATACGGTCCTTATTTTTCTGTGATGGAAAACTCAAGAGTATAGGATGTTCTCATGCGTATCACCATTATCACGGCTGGATCAAGAGGCGATATACAACCATTTGTCGTTTTAGGATGTGCTTTGCAACAAGCCGGATATACTGTCCGATTAGCTGCACCGATCAACTTTGCTTCTTTTATTCAGCAACAAGATCTTGAATTCTTCCCATTACGAGGCGACATACAACAGGTCATGTCCAGCGAGACCGGGCGTGCTTTTATGGAAAATGCTGGTGCGAATCCCATTAAAACGGTGCGTGCCATGCACAAAATGCTGGATCCTATTGCGATGCAAATTGCAGATGATGCCTATGCAGCGTGTGAGGATGCAGATGCGATTATTTGTATTGGTGTGCTTGCGTTATTTGGTGACACCATTGCTCAAAAACGTGGTATTCCGTTGATCAATGCCGAGCCAACGCCGCTGCTACCGACGCGCTCCTTTCCCGCACCGGGATGGCCGCTGCGTACAGGTCCAGGTAGCTGGCATAATTACTTCTCCGGGGTATGTATGTTGAGCTTTATCTGGCTCTGGTATCGCCCATTCGTGAATCGTTTTCGGAAAAAACTGGGCTTATCTCCTTATACTGCTTCAAGTTTCCAGAACATTCTGTCTGACAATCCGTTGCTCGGGGCCTATAGTTCGATCACTGTACCTCATCCAGCAGACTGGCCCGACCACGCATACATTACGGGATACTGGTTTATGGACATACCTGCATGGCAGCCACCACCGAGCCTTGCGGCATTTCTTGATGTAGGTGATCCTCCGGTCTATATTGGTTTTGGGAGTATGATTGGGCGTGAACCTGAGCAAACGGCAAAACTGATTCTGGAGGCGCTTGCCAGAAGTGGTCAACGTGGGGTGTTGCTTACGGGTTGGGGTGGCATGCAAACACTTGATATTCCCAGCAACGTTTTGGTACTGGAATCTGCACCACATAGCTGGTTGTTTCCGCGTATGGCAGCGGTGGTGCATCATGGTGGTGCAGGCACGACGGCAGAGGGTCTCCGGGCAGGAGTGCCATCGATTATCGTACCTTTCATTGTGGATCAACCGTTCTGGGGTGAACGCATTGAGCTATTAGGTGTAGGTCCGCAGCCGATTCCTCGCAAACAACTGACTGCTGATAAGCTGGCCCAGGCCATTCATACTGCTGTCACGGATCAACAAATGTGTCAAGCCGCCGCCATTGTCGGGCGGGCTATCAGAGCTGAAGATGGTGTTGGCGAAGCTGTAAACATGGTGCGTCGGTTGTTATAAAGATGCTGAAGTTAATCAACTCCCGCTTGTTGTTTGCGCCTCTTCCACCAGATCAACAAACCTATCACCATACCAATGGCCAGAGTCAGTAGCACCTTTCGTTGCATAGTGTTTCGCGTAGGTGGTATTTTCTCTGCTGGCTGCATCTGTTCTTCGGCGGTGACTTCATCTAACAGTATCACCGTGCCAGTGTTTCCATCGACCTGAATACGCTGGCCACTGCTAATGCGCTGGGTCGCTACGCCTGTACCCATGACTGCTGGGATGCCGTACTCGCGGGCCACGATGGAGCCATGGGCCAATACACCACCGATGTCGGTGACTAATCCCTTGGCCTGCGAGAAGAGGGGTGTCCAGGCTGGTGTGGTGGTTCGACACACCAGAATCGTGTCTGGAACCATCTGATCGAAGTCGGCTGGCGAATGGATGACGCTTGCCAGAGCGGTAACTTGTCCTGGACTGACGGCAAAACCATCTAACGTTGGTCCTTCGCTTGCACCATTCGTCTGGGGCTCGAACAACGAAAGCTTGAATGGCCCCAACTGGAGATGAGCGCCCAGTGGGACAGCGACTGGTGGGTCTAAGCGTTTGCGTGCTTCGCGTAGTTCACGTCGTTCCTGTGCCAACTGGGCCAGTTCTGAGAGTGCCTGACCGTCCGAACGAGCAGCGCTGGCGGATAACAACTCTGTGCTTTTGAGATAGAATACATCATCGGGGCTTTTGAGTGTCCCAACTGTGATGAGCCGCTGTCCCAGTTCGAGTACCAGCCGCCGTAGCGTGGGCCACGCGGCACCTACATAGAAAAGGGCTTCCTCGCGGGAGGGGGTGTAGTGTTGGGCCCCACTCAAGAGCATCTTGAACAGTCGTCGCTGGAGTGGGTTGAGCGCCTGTGTGGTACGTTGCACCAGCGCCTCGCGCTCACGTACTAACTTTTGTTGATGCACATATGCATCGTGCTCCGGGTGCTCCACTGCTGCTTTCAGGCTCAATAGCACCGGCAGTGGTTCATCTGCCTGGGTTGGCGCGGCAAAATCAAGGTTGTAGATTTGGTGGCCAAACTGGTCAAGGTACTGGTGGAGATCGTCTAAGATCGCTTGCCCGTTGGGATGCTGCGATAGCGCATTGAGCAAGTGTGCTGCTGGTGTGGTACTGACCAGTTTGTGTAACGATGCCGAGGCACCAATGCGATCAGCAGTCGCTTCCAATTGTGCCTGGGCTTCAAACGCTTTGGAGGGGAAGCCACGCAGGAAAGGCCCACTGGTCAGGTGTGATCCGTTCAACGTGCTATGTTTGGTGACAGATGTTAGAAAGCCATTCAGCAAACCGTCGCTTACGCGTGCCAAGCCCAGTGGTATCGCCGAAGCGAACCAATAGGTTGCATCCGCGTAAGCTAATTCACGGATACCGCGCACCAGTTCTTCGTCAGCAGCATTCACGTGATCAAGTTCTTTCCAAAGCTTGATCGTTGCCAGATAGGTTGGTAGTGACTGCTCACGCCAGTATGGCAACCCTTCACGAAGCATTGTCGGTAGGAGCTTTACATATATCTGTAAGACTTGCACAATACCCTTCCATGTGAAGTTGAAGCCAGCCATACTATAGGCGTACCCGTTCACCGTGGTAGCGAAGGACCCTGGCATTGCCTCCTGCATGAATTCCTGGAGGAGTTCGTGGGTATTGCTCAAGCCCCCCATGAAAGCCATCAACGTGTTGATAGACTGTTCCAACCCTTCCTGTACATACAGTTCCTCGAACAGTGGCGAGAGCGGTTCGGGCATATGCTCGACCACTTGACGCCGCATCCAGATGGTCCCCGGTATGGGTGGCTCCCAATGCACATCACGTAGCGGGGCGGGTGGCAAGTTGGTGATAGGGCGTGACTGCAGAAGCCAACACTGCCCATCTGCCACGGCCCATTCGATGTCCTGTGGAATACTGTTGAAGAGTTGCTCTGCCTGTTCGCCTAGCGTAGCTAACTCCCTGAGCAGGTCATCAGAGAGTGCCAGTGTGTTGCGTTGTGGTGTTGGGACATTTTGGGTTGTGGTGCGTTGACCATCGGCAGCGACGATCATTATCTCTTTGGTACCAGGTGTGGTTTCCTTCACAGTCATGCTGTCTCGATCCAGCACATAGGTGTCCGGTGTTACCGCACCAGAAACGATAGCCTCACCAAGGCCAAAGCTGGCATTGACTACCATCTCGTCACGCTCACCGGTGGTTGGGTTGGCAGTAAACAGGATGCCAGAAACATCGGCGGATATCATTGTCTGCACAACTACGGCCATGCCAACCGTTGCATGATCAATACCTATCTGCTGGCGGTAAGCCATGGCGCGGGCGGTCCAGAGGCTCGCCCAACATTCCTTGATGGCACCAAGTAATGCGTCTGCGCCATACACATTGAGGAAGGTTTCGTGTTGTCCGGCGACACTGGCATGGGGGAGGTCTTCCGCAGTAGCCGAGGAACGTACGGCTATGGCAAACTGATGGTCTTCTGCGTCGGCAGGGGCCAATTCAGTGTAGGCGACCCGAATCGCCTCTTCCAGTTCATTTGGCATTGCACCGGTCGTGAAAAGATCTTGTATCTGCTTTGAAACGGTTTCGTAGGTTTGGGGATCACCGATCTGCGTTTGGGCAGCCAGGGTGATGATCCACTCTTGGAGCGCGTTCACCTTAACAAAGCGGTGGTAACCAGCCGTTGTGACCACAAATCCTGGTGGCACAGGTAGCCCGCTACGGGAGAGTTCTCCCAGGTTTGCACCTTTACCGCCTGCCTCAGCGATATGGTCTTTGTGGATATCAGCAAACAGGGTAACAAACATTTTTTTCCGAATCTATCACCAATAGGTGCTTATATCTTTTCCGCATAGACCATCCGCTCGATAGCCATGGAGTTAAGCTTTCGCCCGGTCGGTTTTACATAACGTTTGGTAAGCTCATCATAACCAATGTCCTCCAACAAGTGCCAGCCGCGTTTATGGAGGAAGTCAGCGATGTCCTCGGGATCTAACCCGAAGAGCCAGATCTTGTCTTTTACACGCATTTGTTGGTAAATATAGTCTTGACCATAGAAGGCTTTTCCATCGATAAAATCCTTACGAACATAGGTAAATGCTAAACGGCTGCCCACTGGTGCACTGGCGAGAAAATCAAAGGTCGCCTGTATCCCCGCTTCGGTCAGGTATTGGGTGACCGCTTCCCAGATGAAAAAGGTTTTTGCGTTGGGTACATAGCCGTGTGCTGCCAGTACTGCTCCCAGTTCCTGATGATCAAAATCTATGGGGACCAAGATCGTGTGGGCTGGGATCGCTCCAAAGATTTTGCGTAGCCCTGCTGCCTTGGCAGCAATATTCTCCGGTTGATCGACCTCCCAGATTGGGACACTGTCCAGTGCTGGCAGTCGAAATGCGCGTGTATCGAAGCCTGCTCCCAGGTTTACTATCGCTTGAACGTGATTGCCTACAGCCTCAGTTACTCTGTCATCGATATAACGCTTGCGACACATCATGCCACTCCAGATACCAGGGACATTCTTCTCGGCACTCTTGACCATCCAGTCTCGTACCACAGGAAAGCGAGTTGCCCAGACATAAGCCTTTACGCCAGGGGGCAGGATCTGGTATGCCATACTATCCTGGATGATGCGGACACCTTCTGGAAAATGTTGTTCGATGGCGACCAGAACCGTCGGTCCTACGCCTGTTTTGGCTGCTTGCTGTGTCATATATACACCTTGTTCTTATGCGAAAACAGTCATGACTTGCGGCTCGACATAACCTGTGTTTTACCGCAGCATCACCGACACACGTTCGTAGCGATGCCAACCAGGAATATTCTGAAGTTGCAGGTGCTCTGGCGCTACTGTCAACTGTAAGTTAGGGCTACGCTCCAGCAGATTTTTCAACGCAATGCGGGTTTCCAGCCGTGCCAGCGGTGCGCCAAGACAGTAGTGGATGCCCTGCCCAAAGCCCAGATGCCTGTTCGGCGTACGGGCGATGTCGAACACTTCGGGGTTCTCGAACACCGCCGGGTCATGGTTGGCCGCCCCGAGCAGTGGCATAACCGCAGCACCTTTGGGTATCGTGACACCGTGGAGTGTCACGTCTTCGACCGCATAACCGAGTTTGGTGCCGTGGACCGGGCCGTTGTAGCGCATAATCTCTTCAATCGCCGAATCCAGCAGTTCTGGTCGCTCGCGCAGCCGTGCGAGTTGATCAGGATGTTGTAGCAGCGTTACCACGCTGTTGGTAATGAGGTGAACGGTTGTTTCATAGCCTGCAATGATCAGGAGAAAGACCATGCTCACCAGTTCATCTTCGCTCAACTTATCGCCCTCTTCCTCGGCCTGGATGAGCGCAGTCAGGATGTCGTCCTGTGGGTTGGCCCGTTTGTAGGCGATCAGTTCACGAATGAAGGCACTCGAACTCCGCATATCCCAGAAGAGCGTGCGGAAGAGCGACCAACCGGAGAGCCCAGTGGTTAATACCCGCATGCTGGTGCGGAACTTCTCCATATCCGTGTCGCGCACACCGACCATCTCGCTGATTACGGTGACAGGGATGGGGAGCGCATAGGCTTCCTTAATATCAACCTTGCCCTGCTGTTCTGCCTGATCGAGCAGTTCGTGAGTCAGGTGTTCGATGCGGTCTTCGAGCTGAGTAAGCGCCCGTGGTGTAAAGGCTTTATGCACGAGATTACGCAGACGACGATGGGCTGGTTCGTCTTCGACGATCATGCTTTGCGACAAAAGTGTAACTGATTTCGGTACAGGGAAAGGCATTCTGCTGCCACCAGTCGCGGTGGTGCGATTCCGCACAAAGCGCGAGTCCTTCAGCATGTTTACGCAGTCGTGGTAGCGCGAGAGTAGATAAAGGTTGACGACGGCGAATTTCCCTTTACAGACAGGCGCTTCCTCACGCAGCCATTTGTAATAGGCATATTTATTGTAGGTAAAGTCCTTGCTGCTGATATTGATCGGTGTTTTGATATTGCTGGATGTCAGTTCTTTGGTTGCAATCATCGTTATGTTCCTGTTCTTGCTCAATCAACGACATTGTTGATCTCCCAACCGATAGCTTCTCTCACTATAGACGAGCTTCATCTCCAGCCAAGAGATGTAATCTTTCTATTATACATCGGTCGTCCGGTTGATCTGAGAAGGATATGACAAAAGATAAAGCAGATTACGCTTGTTGACCTGTGCCGCTATATTACGACTACGGCATCTCGATGTCGGTTTCAAGTATCAGGTTTTTGGGCTTAAACCCATGGCTTTGGTAGAAGGCAACCGCACGTTCGTTGGCAGCATAGGCACTGACTGAGATAGATTGTGCACCGCATTCGCGTGCCCACGCCAGAAAGGTCTGGACCAGTTGGCGGCCCACCTGCTGACTACGACACATCGGCAGGACAAACATGCTTTCCAACTCAGCGCTTTTGGTGAGGTGTAAATCATTTGGCTCTCGCACATACCCGACGAGATACCCCACGGTTTCTGCATCAGTGATCGCGACAAAACAAATGCTCTTCGTTCCGGTGAGCATGTCGCGAAAATACTCCATGCCGTGTTGTCTGGGCCATTCTGTATTCATGGATGGGTCACGCTGACCGGCGTCTTCCTGAAAGAGACCGTAGTTGAGTTCGACGATTGCAGTCAGATCGGTATCGTTCGCCTGGCGAATCTGGACTTCTGAGTGAGTCATAGTTGTTCCTTTTTGCATTCGTTGTTGGGTAAGAGAAAGGGCTAGTTCAGTCGACTCGACCAGTTCGGCGTTGCCTTGTGCTTTCCGCAACGCCAACGCCTGCTCGAAATAGCGTGTTGCTGTGGCATATTCTGCCTGATCGAAGGCATTCTTGCCTGCATGCTGATACGCAAAATCGAGGTAATCCGCCACTCTGGGATTGGTCTCGCATGTCTGGATGATCTGATCAAAAAGTGCGTTGCTCTCATCGTAGCGACCTTGCCACTGGTACACATGCGCCAGCCTGATCTGGTTCACCAGCACCAGTCGCTCGTGTTGCTGCTGGGTTGCCTGACTCAGAGCCGTCTGGAGCGCGTCTATCGCCGTCTCGTATTGGTGAAGCATACGTGCATAGACCCCGATCCGGCTGTAGTAGCGTATGCGTTGCACCGCATCAAGCTCCGCTTCGGCGAGTCGTGTCGTGAGCCAGTCCAGCGCTTTTTGTATCGCGGAAGGGTTACGTGGCACCTCCCATAGCTGCTCATCGAAGTCATACGAAACGTCGAAAGGGATCGGTTCAGTCATAACTGTTGCTGCTCGAATCGTTCTGTCTAGTTACCGTTCCGAATATCTGTGAGCATCCCCTGTTGATAGCACATAGCTGAAAAGATGCTGGTACAAGCATCTCCTGTTGGTGACTGCGATGAAAACCCAACTTGCAGATTCGTCAGAGTCCCTAATGAGAAGTAGCGTACCAGATGCCAGTAGGTACCATCGTGTGAATAGTGAAAGGCAAATGTATCGGCATTGCGATACAATCGTAAGAAGACGCTTGGTTCTGTAATGATCGTTGCATTGCAGTCGTCGGAGAGGCCACGAGTCACGACCGATACGATCATCGGTTTGTGTTGTGGGGAGTTCTCAAAGCAGAGTTTGGCCCACACATCGTCCTGCTCATACAGAACCAGCACTCCTGCATCAAAAGGTGTTGCAAAGGTCACGGTTACTTTCGCACTGAGCAGAAAGTGTGTGTCAGGTGGTGTGAACAGGGCCATTGGCGCGTTGTCGTTGCGATTGCTGCGGTCTGGATCGTAGAACCAGTCAGTCTTCGTCCCTGCGGTGATGGTCAGATCGTGCGATTGTTCGTCGACATTCCAACTCTGTGGTTGATGTCGCCAGTGCAATGCCTCTGGAATGGTTGGGATCGTAAAGGCTTCCATACAGGTGCATTCCTTTCGCTGCTGCTACAAGCATTGCCGTAGAAGATATTACGCGAGGGCGTTCAATTCATTCGCGACTGACTCTGGAAACTGACTAGGCACTTCTGCATCATTCCAGAGCGTTTCGGTGACCCAGAGCAGCAACTTCAGGCGTTGGAAGCGTTGTTCTTGTTCCGGTGCAAGCGCTCCTGTTGCGGTGTATCCCTCCCAAACGCCATGCCGAAATGCGCTGTGGTGGCGCGGCAACATGCTATAGGCCAGATCGAACATGGGATCGCCCCCAACGATGTCACCCGGTTGGATGAGCGCTTCAAGCTGAACACTATCGCCAACCGTCACAATCGCGTGGTTGGGGTTGACCTTGCCGTGAATCACACAGGGCCGATCATAGCGGAGTGCCGGATGTTCCAGCGTGGTCTTGAGCAGTGCTGCGGTTTGTGCATTGCCCAGAATATCGGCGGCACGCTCGCCCAATTCTCGTTGGGCAGTCCAGTCATCGAGTAGCTGGAGCCATGTCTGTTTGGGCCAGCGCCCGGTCGTCGCAGGTCGCCCAAAACCAGGCGCGGTCATCTGATGCATACGGCGCATAGTCCGCCCAACCTGTCGGGCTGCAACGCGAACCAATGAAGTCTCGGTGATCTGTTGGAGTGCAATGCCGCCAATGTGGCCAAGCAGCGCGTAGGTAAATGGAACAACGGTACAGTTGAGATCGTGGGCAATCAGGCGGGGTGCAGGAAGCTGTTTGGTAGCCATTGAGCGCAGAAAGAACACCTCAGCGGCCATGTCGCCGTTGGGGACAATCGCCAGGATGATGTGGCGGCTGGTGGTGCTGATCCGTACCTCGATGCGTTGATCGTCTTCGAAGAGCAGAGTTGCGCTGGTGGGGCGCATATTCAGCGGCGTGATAATGAGTGATGTGTATTCGCCGAGCCGACCTAGCACCCGTCGACGGGCGGCGTCTGTGGGGGAGTCTTCTTCTTCGGTGGTCTCGATAAGATTGTCTTTCCCATTCAAATGATCAAACATCACACACCTGTACTACACTAGCAGGATATTCTTTATATCCACTCGTATGATGGACTACGACGACGAATCCTTGGTCTATCTGGCCACACCTGGGTGTAGCATTGCCGACTGACCGACGGGCTGAATATCGTATCAAAACCTATTAGGATCACCACAATGCTATGAGAAGCGAGCTAAAAGTACACGACTTTCATGGGCCTGTCAAGTTTTCGGGCGTTGTACTCTAAAAGGGCGTGGGTTATTCGTTTATATGTAGTAGAATAATAGGGTATAGTTGAAAGACAGAGATAACAATGAATCTTTCATAGTATACATTTGAGTTGTATGTGATAGAAGACTTTTGTACTGCTTCGAGCGTTTTCTACATCTAATTTTTCACCATCGGAGTGTGCGAAGTAGCTAGCTACTGGTATAAACCGTATTGTGTGGAGTAACCATGGAATTACAAATCAAGACTCTTACCCCTATCTGGACTGGTGGGGTGGAGACCGGTAAGATGGACCGCTTGCACGAAACCAGTATTATTGGCTCCCTGCGTTGGTGGTACGAGGCTATTGTGCGTGGGTTAGGTGGCGATGTGTGTGATCCAACATCAGATAACCCAGAGGATCGTTGTCAATTTGACGCCAAAGCTTATGAAAAAACAAAAAATACTGAAGATGGATTGGCAAGTGTATGTTCGGTCTGTCGTTTATTTGGATGTACTGGCTGGAAACGGCGTTTTGAGGTGCAGGCAGTAACAACAGATTTACAGGCTTTTTGGCTAGCTACAAAAGACAAGCCCAACAAATTCAATCACTGGTGGCTATCTGAAGTTTATGAATCCCAAGAAAGTTATGTAGCATTAGGTCAGATTATTCTTCGCTTTCGTTGGATACGTGGCTACGAAAGTCAACACAAACTTATCCAAGCTCTGCTCTCGCTTGTATCGCAATTGGGAGGACTTGGGGCAAAAACACAGTATGGCTTTGGTCTTTTCTTATATGCAGATGTACAATTTATCAGCCAAAGCCTTGCTATCATTAAACAGAACTTAGTGAATCCCAATCCTCGCAAAGATGTGAGTGGCATATATCCTACTTTGAGTGATTATTGGCTTTTGCAATGCGTTATACCAAATAACGATGTAACCCGACAATTTAACCAGGTAAATATTGTCGGTAGCCAGCAAACTTTTGATAAATACAAGTCACATCTTTTGCCTGTGTCGTTTGACATTCGCTATAAACTGCCGGGATCGAATGATAAGGGGTTGCGTCAGGCCTATCGGCTTCGGTATGGCAAAATGTCCACACGCCAATTATTCGGCACCCTGAAGGGAAGTGAAAAAGACAAACGCTCCAGTAGCGTTTTTGTCAGCCATCTATACAAAGAAAACGATTCCAGTGACGATTATCAACTACGTGTTTGGGGATTTACCAATCCTGATATAACAGGGGAAATAGAAAAAAGCCTGAAAAATATCTTCCCAAATCTTTGTTGTCCCCAAACCAAAGGAAGCGATTTACTGGCTGGAGTTGAGGTGCAAATATGAAATCAGATTACTACGCGGTTTTAGGCCCAAAGGAATATGAGAATGGTTTTCAAGGGATTGACTACAACGATGTTGACGCAGCGACTGCTTGTTACCATGTACTGGTGGCAACCGATCACAAAGATGATAGAGATATCGGCGCAAATGCCTTACGCAGTGAATGGGCAAAAAAACGGCAAAAAGTTGATATGGGTCAACTATCAGATTTCCTGATGCCTCCCCTGATTGATTTAAGTCAACTTCCTCTCAGCTCATTTTACATCCAATTTGCGTTTAAACTGCTCAAGCCATATATCTCCCGAGATGACAACCAGTTTTACATTGTGGATAATCCCATTGTGCGGGATAAGGTGTTTTGCTATCCAATGGTGCGTGCAACAGCCTGGAAAGGTTCGCTGCGTCATGCACTGTGGCAGATGGGCAATCAGAAGGAGGATGAGCAAATCAGGAGGCTTTTTGGCACGGCAAATGATGATCAGCCAGAGGAAGGAAATAGGGGGCGTCTCTATTTCTATCCCACCTTCTTTACTCAGACTGGTCTTGAAGTCATCAACCCTCATGACCGTGAACGGCGGGTGGGTAAGAACCCTATTCTTATCGAATCCGTTCCCATTGGTGCTACTGGAACTTTCACTCTCCTCTATACCCCGTTGGATTGTGTTGGAAAAGATTGGGCAGAAACCTGCCAACAGGTTGCTCAGGATCTTGAACTTACTACCAAAGGGGTGGAAGCGCTTTTTACCATCTATGGCTTTGGGGCTAAAACCAGCAGTGGCTTTGGATTGGCCGAAGATAAAGTCCACAAGGGCACTATTGTTGTTGGTGGTCTGAACTATGAAATAGAGTCGTCTGTAACAGAAACGGCGTCATTTGCACCACCACAACCTGATTTGCCTCGTTACCTGGCTGCGACAGGTCAGCTTCATGCCGATTTTGTCTCTGAAACAGGCAATCTCAAGAGTGAAGCCGAATACCAAAGGTTGCTGGAAGTGCGTGGACAAACATATGGTAAAAAGGAAAAGCAACTATATGCTAAAGCCAAAGGTTGGTGGGAACGGGAAGGGCAATATTTAGCCCAACAGCCACAAGAATCGGGATCTGAACCAGAGCTTGTCTCAGAAGCTCCGTACCCATATCCGCTGGCTTGCGAGACCTTTGGTATATTCGCAGACATGCCAGCCAAGGCTGAGAAGCTGGCCAATGCCCTGCGTCGGAGGGGAGGTGATGTATGAGTCAGCTAAATCGACTTGTTCAACATCGCGATGCTATCTTGTTGGCAGAAGCTATTGGTTGGTTGCATGATTATCGTAAATGTTCTGAAGAACAGTTACAGGCACAATCCGTAAATATTAATGCTCAAGGCATTGCTCGCAATGAACTGACCAATCGTTTCAATAACCTTACAGCTTCTTCGTTAGTGCTTTCAACTGTAACAGAACAGTTACCCGATTTGCTGAATCATTGGCACGGACAGGCAACCAACCTCCAAGCCACATTTTTGCGCCAATACCTCTCACGCTGCCACAATACTGCTCATTTCGATAAGCAAGAGCCACTTGACAGCAACAAACAGAACTATCCTGGTACACAAATTAGCACACCTTTTGGTTTTGAGACGTCTGTTGGCTCTAATTTAACTGGTCAGTTATGGACACTTCCCTGGAACAGCCTTACTACTTACAACAACAGCCATAGAGACGTTTTATTTAAGTCTATACAATCGCTTTTCTCGACTGTTGGTGCTGACACCCGTCGTCCCATCAACGAAATCAGTCTATCGGATTGGGGAACATTGGTTGGCGCTCTTTACAAAACTGCTCTTGCCACTGTAGTTCTTGGTCAGCATCCCGCTAACCACGATCTGCGCTGGCGATTACTTAGTATTCGTACGGATTCCTTGACTTATTTAACTAACATTACCCGTTTACCTGACCTTGAAGCACGAAAGAATACATTGCAAACGGCTATGAACAACGTGCAAGCACTTCTCGAAGAAACATATCCTTTAGCAGCAGAAGTGTATCGGGATGAAAATGGCTCTCTTTATATTGTATCTGATTTGCCTCATTTACTTTCTTTACAAGATGATAAGGGTCAAACATTGTTGAGCTATATCCAAGCACAATTCGCTACTACTGACGGCGAAATTGTGCCACATATTATGCTTGATAGTCGTTCGTGGTGGGGGCAAGACCCCAATCGGACTCGAAATGATGAAATTCCGCCCGCTGGGGAGATTTTATCATTTCCAGTAATGCTGCGAAGCGATATTTCTGTTATCCACGAGGGATGGAGAGAAACACGGCAAACCGTTTGCCGTGTTTGTGGCCTACGTCCTTGCGTCAGTAGTCAGTTAGACTATTGTCAAATCTGTAAAGATCGTCGTAAGGGACGGATATTTGAATGGTTAAATGACCAGAGCAGAACAATCTGGTTAGATGAGGTAGCAGATAGCAACGGACGTCTTGCGCTTCTTACTGGTATCTTTGATCTGACCGATTGGTTAAATGGTTCTTTAGTAGAAACTTTACTTTTACAGGAATCTAGTGTTACCAATCCAGCGATAACCAAAACAGCTTCTTTTGCCCGCCTACGTCGTATTTGGCAAAGTACTAAGACATTCTGGCAGGAGACACAGCCTCGTATCAGTGAGACTCTTTCTGACACCCGCCGTCGCTTGAAAATAACGCTGATGAACGCGACAGGTTTGATAGGAAATCAAACGTACAAATTGGATTTACGTGGTCGAACTGACTTGAGTGTCCTCTGGGATGGCTCTCATCTTATCAGTATTGATAACCTCTCTTATGTGGCTTTTCAACTTGGTATTAAATCCGAAAACCGTCGAACCCCCGCCGATGCTGCCCTTGCGGTTGGAGTTTGGCTGGAAGAAAATCAAAATCACACGTTTCAACTGATCGCCGACGATGAGAAAAATAAGCGATTTGATATTCGAATTACTAACATTGATTACCAAGATGTCTACTATGCTACTTCCATCCCCATCCTCGCTGAACCGCGTACCTTTATGACACTGGTCCCGGCTGATAAGGCGCTGGATATCGCTCAAACCATCCAAACCAAGTACGAACGTGAAATGGGCAAAGTTCGTAATCGTCTGCCGCTTCACCTTGGCGTGATTTACTTCCAACGTCGCACCCCTCTCCGTGCAGTGCTGGATGCGGGGAAAAGGATGTTGGGATACAGGACGGTAGGTCTGAAGGATGAAGTATGGAGGGTAGTACAGGATGCTCAAACGGGGAAATTGCCTGATGAGAAAAAGCAATTGGCTGAGGATACACAGCAGTTTACCGAGACAATAACAATTGAACTGGAACAAAGTGGCCGTACTCTTACTTGGTATGTTCCTGCCAGAATGGGTGATGGACAGACAAACGACAATTGGTACCCTTATGTCTTCATTAAGGGCGATGTCAGTGGGCGTTCTCGCATCTTTAAGGTTCTTCGACCCAAAGGCGATGACAAAACAGAGGAATGCTGGCTCATCCATGCAAGCGAATTACAAGAGAATGATCAGATTTATTTCACTCCTGCTACGTTCGATTTCCAATGGCTGGACAGTACTGCACGGCGTTTCGAGATTGCCTATGACAAGGATACAGGTCAGCGCCTCAACAACTGGGCTCGCCCCTACCTAATCGATGATTTAGATACCTTCAAAGCTATTTGGAAACTCATTGCTGGTACGAATGGTCTCACAAGCAGCCAAATGTATGCTCTGCGTGATCTGGTTGAAACCAAACGAGAAAGCTGGCAGCCAACGATTGATCAATGCCAACGGAGTGGGATGTTCTGGCAGTTCTGCTTTGATGCCGTCGTTTCTGCTGAATGGAAAAACAAGCCGACAGATAACCAGTTTGAACACCTGACCAACTGGATTGTTTCTGGTCTATTCAGTGATGTAATCCATCTCTATATGAGCATTATGAAAGAAAAACTGCGCTGGGAGGAAGAAATCAATGAGTGATTTTTACAAGCCAGAACGTTACTTGCTGAGGACACTTGATCCTGTACATGTGGGTACAGGTGGGAACCGTCTTGGCCGTGTAGACCTGAGTATCGTGCGCGAACCAGGCACCCGTCTGCCCAAAATCCCTGGTACTGCTCTGCACGGCGCCATCCGCCAATACGCCGCCATCCGCTACGAAAAACTGCAATGTGTTGGCAGTGGTCAGAGCAAAGACCCAGACAAAGAACATTGCAAAGAACCGCAATGCCCCATCTGCTACACCTTTGGATACCTTAAGGGGCAGGATGGTGGGCAAAGCGGTAAAGTCAGCATCGGCGACGCCCGCCTGCTGCTGTTTCCTGTTTATTCTTTGGCTGGTCCCATTTGGGTGAGTTGCCCCAGTGTCCTTGCAGAATTTGATATTGACTCAACTATAACCGACAATAAAGTCAAGGGAACTATTGGTAAAGAGCACCTGAATCTGGGATGGCTCATGCTGGAGAAAGAAGATGGTACATTCAATCTGCCAGATCATGTTCCTCCTGCTATCAAGGGACGTGCTGTGCTTGTCTCTGACAAATTGTTTAGCCAGATTGTCAATAGTAACCTTGAGGTGCGTACTTCAGTTAGTATCGATCCCGAAACAGGTGCGGCTGCCGATAAAGCCCTCTTCACCTACGAAGCTATCCCTCGTGCAGCCATCCTTTGGCTGAATGTGATCGAAGACGACTTTAGTGGCAAATTTCCTCAAGAACATGAAATGGCTGCAAAACTAAAACATGAACGGCCACTTGATGTCGTCATTGCTGGTCTCAAGTTAGCTGAAATGCTTGGTGTTGGTGGCATGGGAACGCGTGGTTTTGGACGGGTGCGTTTACTCAATGGGGAGAGTCAACAATGAAACAACTAAATCTGGATCAACTTGCTGCTCAATACGCCCAAAAGATTGTTGTCGATGGTCAATCCGATATAGAAATTCTGATCACCAAAACGTTGGGTGTTCTGCAAGAACAGGGTGTTTATGCTTGTATGCTCTTCCTCTTTTCTCGTACTAGTAATGAGAAAAGTTTAGCTGAAAAAATTCGCCCCCACCTATATGGTCTGCTCAAGGAATTGCCCTCTTTCTGTCAAAGCGACATTAACGACGAAAATGCACTCCAATTTCAATGCCATTCAGTTAACAGATGACACCACAGGAAGAACCTATCTGTAAGGGACA
>WYDT01000003.1 GCA_013122435.1 Chloroflexi bacterium AL-N1 | reverse complement strand
CACTTTCTCTTTCACCCTCCCACTTGGGAATACCGATTGGAAACCCGCCGAGTGGTTGACCCAGACTTCGTGAGTATCATCAAATATCCTTTACACTTCCAACCAGCGTGTCATTTTTCAATTGGTGGTTTGGTATACCTCAACATCAAAATGTAGCAGTGCTCTATAGGAGTATAGAAAAAGTAGTCTAATAGCACTCTTGGCTATACTTATTGATCATCAGTAGACATGATTGAAGGAATCGGATCGGGAGATTCACGTAAGCGCAGGATATCAGCAATAGAAAGTGGTTGCTCACTCATGCGTGTCATCGGCCACATCAGGGTTAAAAAGTAGTTTAGTGGAGGAACGGAGTGCGCTGTGCTCCGTCCCTCCGCCAGGTTAGGCTGCGAGGGAGAAGGCCATGCGACACTATCTTCGGGTGCAGGCGTGCCTATCAACGCACGTTCACCGTTACCGCGTTTGAAGCGATCTATTGAGCACACGCACTGGTACTATGTGCTCGTGAAGACACGATGCTTTCGGCATGGTTGCCTTTCTTCATACGGGGCTGCAGATGAACCCCAGATTGTTAGGGTGGCTGCTGCACCTCCAGGCGCTTCCAGTGTCCCATCAACATCTGACGGTCCACCACCGTGAGCTGATCGGCTGTTTCGTCGAGTAACGACTGTGCCTCCTCCAACAGACGTCGCGCCTCGGTGGGATTACCCTGAGCCAGTGGAATGCCTGCTAGCGCGGCCAGACACGCAGCCATGCCGCTGAGGCTGCCGATGGTGGCGTTGAGTTCGAGACTCTCCCGCAGCAGTGCCTCGGCGCACTCGAATTCGGTGTGCTGGAGCGCAATCTGCCCCAATCGACGCAGCGAGAGCGCCAGCATGTTGATATCGCCAATCGTGTGCAACAGCGCCACGCTCTGCTCGAGTTGCCGCTGCGCTTCCCCATACTGTTCCTGTAAATAGGCCGCACCGCCCAGTACCATCAGTGCCCAGGCATGGCTGTAGCGACCAGCTTCACCGACGGCTTCGGCCAGCGGCAGGCAGCGCGTCAGCCAGCCTACTCCCTCTTCAAGCTGGTGCTGAAGCACGGCGTTCGTCCCCAGGTTACGCATTGACACAAGCTGCGTCACATCGTCTCCGTGCGCTTCACCCACGGCGAGCGCTTCCTCGAACAGCCGCACCGCCTCGCTGTAGCGCCCCACCAGCAGCAGCAACACGCCCGCCGCATTGAGCGCGTGTGCACGGACGAGGGCGGCTTCTGGCTCGTGCGCCGCACGCAGCGCCAGCGCCCGCGCTATCTGCGCCAATCCCTCGCTGTTGTAACCGCGCAGCGCCCAGAAGCGCTCCAGATCGGCGGTCATTGTCAGTGCCTGCACGGCACTTGCGATTGCGCCATCCGCTTCGGCGTGCGCCAGCGATGCATCCAGCGCGGCGCGTACATTATCCAAATTGGCTTCCAGGTGCTCGAACCACGTGACCTGATCGGCTGCAATGAGATGCGACTTGGCCTGCGCGACGAAATGCGCGAAAAAGGCGCGGTGCTGCTCACGCACCCGCGCAGTCTCGCCCGCCTCGGCCAGCTTTGTGCGGGCGAATTGGCGCACCATCTCCAACATCTGGTAGCGGGCGTGCTCGTGCTGCACCTGCATGGAAATCAGCGATTTGCGAATGAGTTCTGAGAGCAGCGCCAGCACCTCCCCTGCCACAACCCCATCCCCCACGCAGATCGCCTCCGCTGCCTCCAGCGACCAGCCGCCTGTGAAGATCGACAGCCGTCGCAGCACCGCACGTGCGTTTTCGGAGAGCAAGCGATAGCTCCACTCAAACGTCGCCTCCAGCGTCCGGTGTCGTGCCAGGGCAGCGTGGGTTGCCGTGGACGAAAGCTGTATGCCTGCATCGAGCCGTGCGGCGATCTGCTGTACGGAAAGCACACCCACATTGGCCGCCGCCAGCTCAATCGCCAGCGGCAACCCCTCCAAACGTCGACAAATCTCAACGATGACCGATATGATTGCTGCATCGAGTTGGATTTTCTGGCTGGCCGACTGTACACGCTCAACGAACAGCGCGGTTGCCTCGTAATCGCACAGTCGCTTAACGGCAATCGTGCCGTCCCCATTGGGCAGGATGAGCGGCGATACAGCAAACCCGTATTCGCCCGCCAACTGCAACGAAGTACGGCTCGTCACCAGCACATGCAGGCCGGGTGCCTCCGCCAGCAACTGGGCGATCAGCGGTGCGGCGTTGATGACGTGCTCAACGTTGTCGAGCAGCAGCAGCATCCGCTTCGTGTGCAGGTAACCGATCAGATTGTCAATGAGCGGCTGCTCTGTCACCTCTTTGCGCCCCAGCACCTTTGCAATCGTTGGGGCCACCAGCGCCGCGTCGCCGACAGGGGCAAGATCGACGAAGTAAACGCCATCGGCAAAGTCATCAACCAATTCCGCCGCCACGCGCAACCCGACACGCGTTTTGCCCACGCCACCCGGCCCTGTCAAGGTGACCAGGCGCACGTCTGGTGTGCGTAGCAGCGCCACGACCTGTTCCACGGTGCGCTGGCGACCAATCAGCGGGGTAAGCGGTGCGCGCAGGTTGGTGCGGCGTCCTGTCGCTGGCGAAAGCGCGGACGACGTCATTGCTGCGGGGATACTTGTCGATGGATTGAGCAGACGACTCGCTGCCAATTGACCACGTGCAGCCTGTACAAAACGCGCCTGCTCCGGTGACGAAATGTCAAGTGCCTCCGCCAATAGCGCTGCCAGATGCTTGGACGGTTGGCGCACACCCGATTCGATACGGCGGATGGTCACGACAGAGCAGCTGACGCGTGCGGCCAGTTCTTTTTGGGTTAAGTCCAATGCTTTGCGACGCTGACGGAGCCAGTCGCTGAAGGAGTATAGTTCACTCATCTGCTTTGCCTGAACACGCACCGACGGAGCACGTTGTGTCACTTTTTGTGTCAACCATTGTATCACAAGGCGATCCCACAGGCAGGCGCATGTGTGGTGTAATACATCTTATAAGCAACATAGAAATAAGGAGACACGATCATGGCAAGAAGCGACTTCAACTACATTCCCGTCAATCACGAGTTCACCGTAAATTCCCCCGTTTTTGAGACAGATTTTCGCGTCGAGCTAGCTTCCGGGCAATCCCTTGCAGAAGATCCAGGATACTTGCTCATTACCGTGCGAAGCGTTGATACGGCGAGCCATCGAATTCAGATCAACGGCCAGGACCTGAGCGGCTTCGACATCCCGGAAGCTCCCGGCGACTCAAACGCCTGGCTGACCTACATGGACCGCATTCAGCCGAATGTTTTGCGAGGAGGGACAAACAATCTTCAAATTACACGCGTGGGGAATGACAACTTCCTCGTGAAGGATATGGTCATCCATTGGCGCGAGGCTCCGTAGAGGACGTAGTTCTGTTTCGTCATCCGGCCAGCAGACTGGATCTGTACAAACAAGTTGCAGGAACTGGTCGGTCTAGCGTCTCTCGTATGCGCCCGAAGATAATTTCGCCTTGCAAAAGAGAGCAAGCGGGTGCGAGGGACGCGAGTCGCGCCACTCCAATTCTCAAAAAGTCTAATATCAACAAGGAGCGTTTCTAATGGCTGAAGTAACACTGACAGATTACCTGACCTTACAAGATGGCTCGCGTCGATTTGATGGCACGCCCAACGCGATTGATCTCACCTTTCAGTTGCCCAGCGATTTTGTCACCGGCACAAACCTAGCAAAACCCGTAATTCAGTTCAAATACCGCGCGCGTCAGGAAACCGATCTTCAACTTTGGATCAACCCGGATAACACCGGACAAAATGTACAGATCGACGTAACGTTTGCCGCGTCAAACGTCGTCCGCTCTCATCATGAGTTTCTCAACGGCAGTATGTTTGTACCGGGCGCGGAGAACCGCATCCGTTTCATCCTAATGGACCATTCTATATTTGACGACGAAAATAATGACATTGGCATCTCGGATGTTCTACTGCTCTATCAACGACGTGTAAATATTTGAGTGTGTTGTTCAGGAGGAGACGAGCGAAATCGTTCACACGGTGGCTCGTCCCGACCTACTCCACCTCATTGTAAACACACCCTATTCACTTCATGAAGATCTTTTTTGGCTTTCACATAAGGGGGAACGTGATGACTCACCAGCCGCTTGCCCGTGGTCGAGCCGTGCTTGTTTCGTGTGGCGTGCTGCTTCTGCTGGCGACATTGCTCGCCGCGCCACACGCCTATACACAGCCCGCTCCGCCGTTACCCGATCTGCCGCAAGATCCCATCTTTGTTCCATCGACAAACGATGTGGCACCGCCGATGATTGATGACGTTGAACGACAACCCGTTCTCAATCGCACGTCCAACCGCACCAATTTGAGTTTCGGCGCAGGCGATAACATTCCCGACTTGGGCCCTGCTGTAACCGACCATCAAATCTTTCTTCCGCTGCTTTCAAATAGCTCAGGTGCAGCGCAAAGTGTTGCAGCAAGCACCAGTTCCATGCGATCCATGATGGGTACGCCCGTGACTGATGCGCCCACACTGCCGGCTGCTCGCACTAATCAAGTGCCGAGTTTCGATTGTCCCAGTGCGCCACCACGGCCCGACGCATGGGTATCGCGGCACAACATGAATGAAGCGACATTTTTTGCGGTCGGCACACAGCTTGGCAATGCTGGGTTTCGCCCCATTTCGATTAGCGCCGAAGGCGAGGGCAGCGACATCCGCTACCACGTGATCTGGATTCAGGACGAGATCGGGCTGGCGGGAAACTGGGGGCTGCGTCTCGGCATGACAGGCGCAGACTATCAGGCCGCCTTTGTCGAGTTTGATGACGCTGGCTTCCGTCCAATTGCGATTGACGCTTACGGCTCCGGCAGCAACCCGCTTTACATCGTTGTCTGGATTCGCAACCAAGACGATACGCTCTACAACGGCATTCACGGCGTGAGCGAAGAAACGCTGCTGACCGAGATGGACAGCCGGGCAGATGGCGGCTTTTACCCGATCTGGGTGTCGGGCCACACTAACGGCGAATCACCCACCTTCTCGGCCATTTGGGTCAACGACGGCCAGACACGCCAGGCGGCAACGGATATGACGACCAATACGGATAGCTGGCGCGAGCGCACCGATGATGGTTACCGACTGCTGCAAGTCAGCAGCTATCAGGTAGACACCGAGGAAGGCGACGATGAAGAGTTCGAGCGTCGCTATGCAGCGACGTGGGTGGAGGTAGAAACATCCTCGGTGGCTGGTGTAGACGATTGCGATTTTGTACAGTGGGAGGGTTTCCTTAACCAAAACTCGACCGAGTATCAAGTCAAAGCCAGCGCACAGACAGCGTTAGGCGAGTCCAAGATCGTTGTGCCCGGCCTGCTCACACTGGACAATACTGACTTTGGGGAGCCGTTCCGCATTGCCCATCTGGAGCTACACGCTATTGTGGCAGGCGACACGATTACGCTCGACGGGATTCAGGGCTACCCAAACAACAACATCTTTCAGCACGGCGATATCGTGGTGCTGCGGACGCGACCCGGCGACACAATGAACTTTGTCGAGCAGGCAGGCGGCAACCTGCGGCTACGCACGTGGAACCTCAATACGCCCGCTTTTGATACGCAAGAGGAGCTGGACGCCTTCTGTCTTTTTATCAACTGTCCGCCGCTGGTCGGTCAATCGTTTCTGATGCACAGCCACCAGTACCGGCTCGTGTTGCAATACGATGCAGAGGAGCAGGTGTGGAACGAACTACAACGCAACGACCTGGCACCGGACCGCTACTACCCGATCAGCCTGGATGGGTTCGGTGGTGCCTCTGGCTATGCTTCGGTCTGGGTGGCATACCCATCGACGCGTAGGTGGCAGGTGGAGCAAATCAACACAATCAACGACCCCAACAGCGACCAGCGGGCTACGCTTGCCGCCTTCGAGCAAGAGTTCGACGCACGCATGGAAGCGTACATGCGCCAGCATAACATCCCTGGTGGCACGCTTGCCATCGCCGTAGACGGTCGTCTTGTGCTCGCCCGCGGCTACACGTGGGATGACCCGCGGGCCGCACCCGTACAGCCCAACAGCAAGATGCGCATTGCCAGCATGTCAAAACCGATCACCGCCATGGCAATCATGAAATTGAGCCAGGAAGGGCGATTTCGGCTCGATCAGCCAGTCGCCAGCATTGCCGAGATGGCCAGCCTCTTCGACGGCGCAAACTGGACTGATCAGCGCATCGAGCAAGTGACCACGCGTCAACTGCTCCAGCACACCGGCGGCTGGAACCGCAAGCTCTCGGACGATTACACCGTCGAATCCGATTTTGATGTTTGCGCCAGTCAAGAGCCGCCCGTACTGCCCACAACCGTGCAGCCGATCATCGACTTTGCCAGCACCAAGGAGCTGAACCACGATCCGGGTTGGGCACATGCCTACTCCAACTTTGGCTACACGCTACTCGGGCGCATTATCGAACGGGTAAGCGGGCAGAGCTATGACGACTACGTGCGGCGGCAGATCTTCACTCCGCTCAACATCAACAACACGCTGCTGACGGGCAATCTGTACAGTGAGCGCCACCCGAACGAGGTGACCTACTACGAACCCACCAATCCTATGACCTTCAGTCGGCTTGGCTTTGCGGACTCACACCCGCTGCGAATGCTCTGTTTGTCGGAACACGCTGACATTGTGCCCGGCCCCTATGGTGGTTATAATCTTCCGCCGATGGATTCGCACGGTGGCTGGGTCTCCACAGCACCCGACCTGGTGCGCCTCTTGGTTGCGGTGGAGCAGGATGAGCTGCTGAACGAAGCCAGCCGCCAGCAGATGTGGTCGCGGCCCGACAACCGCGCACGTCGCGTCTTCTTTGGACAAAGCAACGGCAACTGGACGGATTACAGCGTTGAAGCACGGACGGTGCACAACACGCCGCTGCCGTTGCCGGATAGCATAGACCTAGAGGATGTGCTACACGTGGGCAAAGGTCTGTCACCCTTCGGGACCATCACGGTTGGGTACGAGACCGACGGCAGTGGCGACGCCATCACCGGCGATGGCTACCAACTCGAACTCTTTTACTGGTCGCACGACGGCTGGAAGCCGATCACCGAGGATGAGCACGCGCTCGATGACGGCAGCGAGAGCTTTAGCATTGCCGATTCAGATGGTGAAGCCACTATTCGTTTTGACGCACCACTCGACTGGCAGCCGCTGATTAGCTTTACCGACGAGCCGCTCTACTACGTCATGATGCGGACGGGCGCTGTTCCCACAAAGGAAATTGATCTGGCCTATCTGCAGCCGGACGGCGAGGCAAGCTACGGGCTGGGCTGGAACGTTGGGAGTAGCGATTCGTATACGCACACGCTGCGATTTACGGGTGCGCCACAGCAGTTTCTGGCTGGCGACGAGATTTGGGGGGCGCAGAGCCTCGCCTATGCCAGAGTGGTGGAAAATGGCCCGAGCAACGTTTCGTCTGGCGTGCTGAAAATCAACACGCTCCAGGGCGGCTCGTTCCAATCGGGCGAGACGCTGCTGGTCAATGGTGTCGAGATGGGGGTTGCCGTCGGGCGCGAATATCCGCTCCAGGCGAACGCAAACCACGGCGGTCTGCTGAGTGGCACCAGAACGAATTTTGTGCATCGCAGCGATAACATCAACTGGGTCGTGCTGTTCAACTATGAAAACTACGATATCTTCTCACAGCCCCTGGTGTCGGCTGGCAGCGTGGGCATCGACAACGGTATTGACGCAATTCGAGACGATCCAAACGTGGAGTGGCCGTCGTGGAACTTCTTTCCATAGTGCGGTAGACGCACGTACTATACGCCACAGATGAGGCCCTTGGCTGAATGCCCTCGGCGCTGATCATATTTGAACAAAAAGGAGAATGTCTGATGATGAAACGAATTGCAGGTTTGCTGTCTTGGATTGTACTTGGGTCACTGCTGGTGGGTGGGCAGGGAGCGGTTTCAGCCCAACCACCCGCCACCCCCTCGACCGGCGACTGCCGCGCCGACATCGAGGACGCCATTGACGAGCTGGTAGACACCGTGTTCGACCAGCACACCCTGCCCGGCATGACGCTGGCCGTGACGCAGGACGGTGAAATAGTCTGTGAAAAAGGCTACGGCGTGCGTCGCGCCGACACCAATGCGCCAATGCAGCCATACACCATCTCGCGCATCGGCAGCGTCAACAAGGTGCTGACGACGCTGGGCATGATGCACCTGATAGAGGAAACGCCTGGATTGGGCATCACCAGTGGTGTCTACACCAACATCCTGAACGACTCGGACTACGAAAATGCCTACACTCAGGGCGTCCGCCGTCACTATCCAGTCATTGGGCAGGCGATTGGCAACAACAACAATACCGTCACCTGGTACAGCAACGGCACGTACACCATCGGCAGCAGCAGCGACCTCGACAGCATCGAGGGTCCGCAGCCATTCACGCTGCCCGCGCCGCAGGACATGAATGATGTGCTCGGCATCGCCCGCGGCGGACCGGACAATCACGTTTATTCGTGGTACCGGGACGGCACCTACAGCGTCGGCACGCCCGACGATCTCGGCAGCGTTCAGTCCTTTGCTGGAACGTACGAGTCGAATCGGCGCGACACGATCGTGGGGGTAGCACTGGATAAGCAGAACGGCTACTTCTACGCCTACTACCACGACGGCACGATGACTTCCGGCACCTCCCCTGACGACCTCAAGAGTCGTTGGGATGGCGAAACACTCGACTACACCGTGCCAGTTAACCAGTTGCGCCGCTATGACATCGTCGACGTGGCCCGCACGGTCAACGGTCGCAGCATCGTCTGGTTTAGCGACGATCAGGCGAGTCGTGGATCGGCCTCCGATTTGGGCGAAGACACTGGGTTGTACGACGTGGTGCGCCCCGACATTCCCGGTGAGCGCCAGTACTGGATCGACGAGTACGAATCGATCCAGATTCGCCACCTGTTGAGCCACACGTCCGGCCTGTGGGGAAGTGGGGATGTCGATCAGGCGGTGATCAAGTATCAGTGGGACGACTGGGACGAAAACTTTAACCAGTTGCCGTACAAGGACACACATCGCTACGTGCTGAGTACGCGCCCGCTGCAGTACGAGCCTGGAACCGACTACGACTACTCGAATCACGGCATGGGGCTGGTCGGCCATGTGATCGAGGAGTTGACGGGTGAAGATTGGTACGACTATTTGCACGACAACGTATTAATTCCGTCGGGTGCGGGTGCAATTCGACCGTTTGGCTCCATCTTCGTTGACGAATCACCAGACCGTGTCGCCAATCCACACACACTCGACGGCGACGGCAACCTCGTCGTCGGCACCTATCCGCAGCAGAACCATTCTGGCAGCGCCGCCGGATCGCTCATGGCAAGCGCGGGTGATTTGGCGCGGGTAATGCTGGCGACCGACCGCGACCCAACCACACCCGATGTCATGGACGCGGCAACGCTGGCGGTGATGGAAACGCGCTGGTTTGACGACGCCGCGCCAAACCGCACGTTGGGGTGGAGTGTGGACTGTCAATCGTCGGCGTGCAGCGACCAGCGGCGGCTGTGGCACAACGGCGTGGTCGATGATGGTGTGGCGTTCATGGCGCGCTACGACAGTTATGAGCGCAACGGCGCGACGATTGACGGCATCGGCGTTGCCATCGTCGTCAATCGCGGCAACAACGACTCGCTCACGTCGCGCCTGAGTACGCTGTCGAACGACGTGGCGGAGGTGGTGGCGCTGACAGAGCCAATCATTGCCCCGCCAATCCCAGATGATTCAAGAAGAATCTTCTTGCCACTCATCAATCGCTAGTTACCGGAAACCCCGATGGATTCTCGGAAGTTCCATCGGGGTTTGATTCTTCCTGATGGTGAACACCGTACATTCTTTTGTAGAGAAAATGTGGAAGAAGAGCGCAACGCAGACGACCATGGTATATCGACAGCAATGGAACAGAAAGCATCGTTACGGCATTATTTCACAAGCATTGTACGAAAAGCAATACTGGTACGAACCCGATCCGCTTGCCCATCTACGGATAAAAATGGGAGGTGCCCTCATAACAACACCTCATCCTGCAAAACGGTGGCGACTCGATCCGTGTTGCGGGCAGCACTGGTCTGGGCCTTAGCATCACCAAAACACTTGTCGATCTCCACGGTGGTAGTATCTGGTTCGAGAGCAACGAAGAGCAGGGAACCACTTTCTCTTTCACCCTCCCACTTGGGAATACCGATTGGAAACCCGCCGAGTGGCTGACCCAGACTTCGTGAGTGTATTCCGCACACCCTCTTTTATATCCCTGGCATCTTGATACAAATAGAACTCATTCCTCCCCTACAGAAGACAAACTACTCAATTGGATTTCCTGATCAGAAAGTATTTTCTGAGCTTCCTCACATGAAAGATTCATCACAGCGCAAAATTGGTGTTGGAGCGCGGGTGACATATTAGCCCAGTAACGACCAGCAATGTAAAAGCTATGAAAATAACATTCCCGATCAAAACAACTCGGTGTTCGCACGAACGCATGCAGATTATGAAGGGCATAGCCAAGTGCACGAATTGGCTGCGTCTGTTCTTCCCTCCAGAAACGCTGCAAATCTTGCGTTGCGATACTGGCAAGTGTAAGAAATGGCCTGGCATCTGTATGAATCATATCATGTCTATGGATAGGGGGAAACCATATCACACTCACTTTTTCAGCAACATCATGGGGTAGACACTTGGCCACTGACCGAGGAACTGGAACGATAAAAGTTGTCGAGTGTTGCAACATCGTCAACGCTACTGCCAAGACCTGTAGACAATTGTCCGTGTTTGAACGGACAAGACGACAATGTTGAAATGTTTGATACATTAATTTAGGAACATTTATTCGCATAACATTACCTACAATAAATAGGGAGGTACCGTTATGTTGTTCTGCATTACCACGAGATACAACATATTATAGAATAAACAGAAATAATGCACTAAGCAACGATAACCCTTTGCACTTTACATAGATGCCACGTTTTATTTGATATCTATCTACCACAAAAGGGAACGCAATGTCTCTTAAACATCTCTCAGAATACCTATTTGAAAGATACTCAACTGTCCTTGCCCCCTATAATTGAGCGAGTCATCTGCTCCCAAATATCTCCTCAAAACCATACTTGACCGTTCGTTCCAGAATATGGTACTATACAACAAGCAACACAAAAAAACTGCATTATTTTGATATGATTAGAAGGATGTCAATTATGGGGACCATTATTCCACGCACGAAAACACCCGAACTCGAAATCAGCACACTCGACGGCAGCGTCTGGAGTCTGGCAGAGCAGCGACCCGAAACTTTCACTCTGGTCGTTGCATATCGCGGCCTCCACTGCCCCATCTGCAAAACCTATCTACAAGAACTCAACCGCACGGTCGACGAGTTCAAAAAGCGTGGAGTTAATGTTGTCGCACTGAGCAGCGATACACAGGAACGGGCCCAAACAGCCAGGGATGAGTGGAAACTGGACAACATCACCATAGGATATGGACTCTCCATTGAGAAAGCCCGCGAGTGGGGATTGTTTATCTCGACCAGTCGTGGCAAAACATCAGCAGGCATCGAAGAACCAACCATCTTTAGCGAACCAGGCGTTTTTATTATTCGCCCGGATCAAACGCTTTTTGCCTCGAACATTGCGACTATGCCGTTTGCTCGGCCACACTTCCGTGAAATGCTCGCCGCCATCGATTTTATCATTGACAAGAACTACCCAGCCCGTGGCGAAGCCTAATCGCCTTGGGAACACAAGACAACAGGGTACTCGTCTGAGCACCCTGTTGCTTATCGAAGCCCTTTACAGAAGTTACCGATAGTGCGGTGGTCGTTGATAGCCACCCAACTCCTGCGCCACAAGTTCCGCAAAGCGCATTGGTGTGTAATCCTCGAGGTATGGCCCAATCGCCTGCAATCCGATTGGCAGACCGTTCTGGCTCATTCCAACCGGAAAGGCCGTTCCAGGATGTCCACTCAGATTACAGAGCGAGGCATACACAAACTGCAAATTATACCTAACAGCCTCACCATTGACCTCAAGCTGACGGAGTGGCATAGGGACAGTAGTATGAGGAAAAGCATTCACGATATTAGCTGGTGCTAACAGAATATCCCATTCCTGGAAGAACTCACGGAGAGCCGCTCGATAGAATTCCCGCTGACCAAACCAGATCATATAATCTCCGATGCTTCCCTCCAGCGCATCTGCATAGGCCATCAGCAACTCATCACCGAGTGCACGAAGTTCCTGCGCCTCACGTCGTCGCTCATCCTCTGGCATCCCAATGGTACTGATAGCATAAAAGATTGACAGATAGAGTTTCGCATAGTCTCGTAAGTCACCAAATACCGCAGGCTGAATGTACGCAACCTTGGCACCCAGTTGCCGCAATTGTCCTGCCAGGGTCTCTTGTGCCGCCATAATCTCTGCATCAACAGGGAGCCAATCTACGGTAGGCAACACCGCCACTCGAAAATCAGCCAGCCGCTTGTGTCGGGCAGCAGGGAGCGCCAGTTGCCATCCAGTCGCCTCACCAACATCAGGGCCAGCCACCACATCAAACGCGACCATCAGATCCTGAGCACTGCGGGCCAATGGTCCCTGGACCGCCATAGCAGTTGCCGCATTAGGCGATGGCAGACCAGGGAAATGTCCACTGCGCGGCAGCGCTGTTTCACTGGATTTGTGGCCATAGATTCCACAGAAAGCCGCCGGGATGCGAATCGAGCCCCCGAAGTCGCCACCAAACTCAAGCGGTGTAAGCCCTGCCGCAACCGCAGCCGCCCCACCACCGGTACTGCCACCAGGTGTGTGAGCAAGGTTCCATGGATTGTTTGTACGACCAAACAGCGGATTGTCCGACTGCCAATCAGCCGCATAGGGCGGCACATTCGTCTTGCCCAAAATCACACTTCCAGCGTTCCGTAGCCGCGCCACCACCGCAGAGTCAACTTCGGCAATCGCCTGCGCCCGTTCAGGAAGACCACCTGTAGTAGGCAAGCCCTGCATGTAAAGACAATCTTTCACCGTCAACGGCAAACCCAGAAGCGGCTGTTCCTCGCCTCTCGCTCTCGCCTCATCTGCCGCTACTGCACAACGCCGAGCCTCATCATAATTCGGGATCACAATGGCATTCAACTCACCGTTATGTCGCTCAATCTGCGCGAGATGGATATCCAGCAACTCAACGGCTGAGATCTGCCGTGTACGCAGTGCAGCCAGCATGTCTGTCACAGAGGAAAACGTATCGATGTTCATCATGTACCTATCTCCTGATTACGGTTTTGCTCACACCAATGGGTGAATGAAAAAACAATCAATGAGATGGTACAACCTCCAGTAACCGGAGAGTCAAGAGGAAAAAAATGGCGCATCAACAATGCAAATGGCTGACCAGACCTTCATCGTATTAGCCATTCGAAATCACATACGGTAGAGCAAGTCTGCGTGGGTAATGATGCCAAGGGGTCGTTCGTGTTTCGCACCGCTATGGGTAACCACACACGCCACCACCCCGGCACGCTTGAGCAGTGCCGCCACCGCCTCACGCGAAGTATCTGGCGCCACTAGCACCACCCGGTCTGCGGCATCATTGGGCAACACTTCCGCAATAGTAATCGTATCCAGAGCCATGTTGGCCTCTTCAGCTTCCGTTTGGGCCACCACCAGATCACGCTCGATCAACAACCCCACCACCCCATCACCGTCTCGTAAAACTGGCAATCGTCCATATCCTTCTTCGAGCATCAATGCACGAATATCAACCAATAGATCTGTCTCAGCAACGGAACAGACCTTACGCGTCATTAGAGTAGAAGCAATCATATCACCACTTCTGAGAAGCAGTGCCACAAAATCGAGCAATTCTTGTGCCAAATCTGGACTTGTTTGTAGGCCATAGGTATGCGCCAGACAATTCCGAAGTTGCGTATACCCATCAATGCGGTTCAAAATATCTCGTGAGAAGACATTCTGTTCACGCAAGAATGACGCATAACGCCCCATGCTCCCATCACCACGATACCCCTGCGCTCGCACCAGACTCTCAAGATATTCCTCCAGTAATTTAACTGCCTGATCTCCAGTTGTGGCCGGATCGTCCACTAAACTGCCTTGCAGCGATACAAGACGCTCGGTAAAAACCCGGACTAAGGGAAAGCGTTTCTGCTTACGACCCTGCCGTTTGCGATGCAATGATGACATAGCTTACAACTCACCCTGCGAAGTCTGAGTACCGACGGACAAACACAATCGTGGAACCGTTGCCCACACCACATCACCCTGTGCTGTATTTTCAGGAATCAGCTCCAGCAGTTGAGCAATATAGTCTCGTACAGCAGCGATATCCATTCCTTCGTGTTGCGGGAGATAATCCTCCAGCAAGGCATAGGCACTCGTAAGGTTACGCTGTGGCCCACTGACAAGACCAAGACGCAACTGATTCATGGCATTACTGAGTTGAATCAACGCACGTAAAAAATCGCTTCGTTCGGTATGCCAGCGCTCCTCAAAAGCCAGAAGCGCCGCACGATAGTCCTCTGCGTTGAAGTGGTCGATAGCACGCACACTCACATGTTCCTCCTCACCTACGATTCCTCCTTTTCTCCCTGACGACGCTTACGATAATGTTTCATACCAGCAGCAAACTGCTCATACTGACGATACATTTCCCCATGACGGGCTGATAATATGTAGGAAACGAGCGCCCCACCAAGCAGCACAAAATTAATGATCATCAGCGCTGTGCCGAGTGCACCAGCCGCCCCGCCGTTCGCCTCCAGCAACGTATGCCCGGCAAACACCAACAACGCAGCGGCAGCCATCCCAAATGCGCGACGTCGATGTGGCAGATTCCGTGCCGCACGAACTTGTAATCCTAACAACCCGGCAAACACGAGTAACACAATGATACGAACAATATAACCATCCATTTCTTTTTCCTCACACATTGTAAAGTAATACGGATAGGCGAGAAGCGAACCTCATCGCCTATCCTTTCTCACTTAACATTTTCGGGTTGTTTCTAAACCCTGTCGTAATCTTGCTAGCTCTTCATCAACAACCGAATCGTCCAATTTCTTAAACAGAGGCACCGGGGCCTTCAGCGCCTGACCGATTGGCAAAGCACTGGGCTGCCACTGAGCCTCTCCAGCATACTTGCCTGTCAACACCTGTCGAGGAGAACCATCAGGTGCCTGTTCTTCCTCTGTATAAGGCTGTGGTGAAATCGTGCCTTCATAGCCAAGCAACTCATGCAACTGTTGGCTGCTAAATGGCAAGAACGGACAGAACAAGGTCTTGAGGTTGTCGACGACGCGCAGACCTGTATAAATGACCGCCGCCGCACGCGTTTTGTCCGTCTTGACGAGTTTCCACGGCTCCTGCTCACTGATGTACTGATTGGCACGCTGGGCCAGAGCTAGCGTTTCCTGCAAGGACGAGCGCAACTTGACCGCTTCGAGCAATTCGCCAATCGTCGTAAATGCTTCCTCTGCGGCGTCCAGGAGTTGCTTATCGACATCCTGTAGTGCTCCGGGATCAGGAACTTGCCCAAAGTTCCGGTGGGCGATGTTTAACACACGATTAGCCAGATTGCCCCAGGTAGCCACCAACTCGTCGTTGTTGCGCCGCACAAAGTCTGACCACGACCAATTGCTGTCACGTCCCTCTGGCGCATTCGCCGTCAGGTAAAAACGCAACTGGTCCGGCTGATAGCGTTCCTCCACATCCGGTAGCCAGAGCGCCCAGTTGCGGCTGGTACTCATCTTGTCACCTTCGAGGTTAAGGAACTCATTGGCAGGAACATCATACGCCAGCACCCGATCACCATACCCGAGCAGCAGCGCCGGCCAGATAATGGTATGAAACGGGATGTTGTCCTTCCCAATAAAGTAGTATGACCGCGCAGGCGACGAACCATCGGTGTTACAGACCCACCAGTCACGCCAGCGCTCTGGCTCACCAAGACGTTTGGCCCATTCGATAGATGCCGAATAATATCCAATCACCGCATCGAACCACACATAAATGCGCTTGTCTTTGAACACCGGATCGTCATCGGGCACCGGCACCCCCCACTCCAAATCACGGGTGATCGCCCGACCGCGCAACCCTTCACGCAACCAGTTCTGGGTGAACTGTACCGTGTTGGAGCGCCAATAACTGCGATCAGTACTATCGAGCCATTCACGCAGTGCTGGTTCGAGCTTGGCCAGATCAAGAAAATAGTGTTCCGTTTCCCGAAACGTCACCGGCGCACCATCTATCGTCGACCGTGGCTCACCCAGTTCCCATGGATCAAGCAGTTTCCCACAATTATCGCACTGGTCACCCCGTGCACGCGGGAACTTGCAATGGGGACAGATGCCTTCCACAAAACGGTCAGGCAGGAAGCGGCCCAGCGTCTCCGAGTACGATCCGGTCATACGCTCTTTGTAAAGATACCCACCTTCCTTCAAGCGCAGAAAAATATCGGTCGTAACCTCGTAATGATTATCCGTATATGTCTGTGTAAACAGATCAAACGTAATCCCCAACACCTCAAAGGTCTTGAGAAATGCTGGATGATGACGACTGATCACCTCCTGTGGTGTAATACCATCCTGTTCAGCGGCAAGGGTGATAGGCGTACCATGGCAATCGGAGCCGGACACCATGAGCACGTTATTCCCTTTGAGCCGATGGTAACGAGCAAAAATATCAGGTGGCAAATACGCGCCCGCCACATGACCAACATGGAACGGGCCATTCGCATAGGGCCAGGCCACGCAGACCAGTATATTCTTGGACATATCAATGGCTCCTTGTCTATCTATGTATCTATTTACGCAAAAGAGTAAGCGTTTGGCTCTCTAGCATAGAGCATAAGTCGTAAATACGCAAAATGAAGATGGTGTTAAGAAGAATGTGAGTATTGTTGAGGGGAAAAGAAATGGCGGTTACCCCGCCATAAAGCCTCGCGCATGACGCCACCAGCCAGCCCACCACCAGAGGGACAGCACCAGAGTAGATTGGCACTGGCTCTATCGGGAAGGGTTATATAGCAGAGTTGGCAGGTGTTCAATCAACACGGTAGCTGTACTTTCTTTTGGCAATAAAAAACCGCGAGCGTGCTATTCGCCCACGGCCATGTCTCGCTGGTCAGATAATTTACCCTGGCGACACACCGGCAGCAGGCACGGCCATACCCATCATATGCATTCGCATAGCTGTTTGTGAGGAGATGTATTGATTGTAGTGGCCGTCTGTCATTGCAATTCTCCAGAAAGTTTTGGTATGTGCTCGATCATATCATACACAAGTGAGGCATGTCAATCAGGTAAACTCCGTCGCAAGACTGATTTTAGGGAAAACATCTGCTACCAAAATCAGCCCAAAACGTCATATACAACTGCAAAACCAGCCTCGATCCTTTGTAATGTAATATCGAAAATCACAGTATGGTGCCCCTTCGGCAATCACTTGTGAACGTGCAAACGTGACGCCAGGAGGGAGGTATTTCTGAATGGTGAAGTCACCACGACAAACCAATGGGGCCAGCTCTGGGGCACCCATGCGGGTGAAGAAACGCACAATACCACAATGTGTGACATTGACGCCATAGAACAAGTCACCATCGGACGGCAACAACTCAAATCGCTGACCAGATGCCTCGTCAGCACGGTTGACATTGCCAAACCACCAACGCCGATATAGCCGATGCAGAGTCGGTTGGGCAAAGACTTTACGAGCAACCCATGAATCAAATTGCCCTTCCATCCAGTTATCAATAAAGGGTGGAATCAATGCTAAATTCGTACGTAAAGCACGGTAAAGTGCCAGTGTGTCGACTGCAATCTTGAGCGTCACGTGGTTGAATGGAGACTTTAACTGTGGGAGGTCTGACGAGAATATTTGGTATTGTACACGCATTTTTGTAAGGATTACACGTGTGGCGTGGGCATCAAAATGAGCTGCAACCACTGGTCTGGCAAATTTCAACGCACGATGTATCTGCTTCTGAGCAACCATGGTCCTGTTCCCTTCACTGAGGTAGCGTGGTTTTTATCCTGCCAAACTATCACCAAACTCCCTATCAGAGGTATCACTCTAAACGTTATAGGGTACACTTGTTGCATTTTCACTATGCTTCATGACAGCGAAATCCTTGACTTGACCATTATTACCATAACTGAGTTCATATGTTACATCACGAAAATCAATACGGAGTTGCGCCCACTCATCCGCATAATCCCATCGCATACCAAGCAGATCATCTTCGGTGTCTTGAAGAGTGAAGTTGCCATTGAAAGCAGGATGTGTTTTTCTAAAGCGGATCAATCGGCATAAGTCCTGTACAACTGGTTTGTTTAGAGCCTGTTCCACTTCATCACACGTATAATAGTGACGATTAATATCCCTCCCAACATGCGTTTGCTCTAACAGATGCATATTATTTTCTCCAGCAAGCAAACCTACATAATAGACTTGTGGGATACCAGGGGCAAAAAACTGAATGGCTCGCGCAAGTAAGTAATCGCGGTCACACCGCCCCAGCGCATCGTAATAGGTGCAGTTAACCTGATAAAGATCAAGGTTGGAGGCTGCTACACCTGTTGCCTCACGACTCTGACCACCACTACGTTCGTGAATAGCTTTAACCAAAGCATCTATTTGCTCTGGTGAGATCAGCCCAGAACGGCCAATCGGATCAGTAGCATCTGCACCAATATCGATGACCCCAATTCCATCGTGCGTGTCGAGAACCGTTATGGCATTGCGTGGACTGATCGCCAACCACTGCTTCACATAGGAGGCAGTCTGATTAAAAAAGGCGTGAAGAATGAGGGGAGGTAAGGCAAAATCATACACACGATCAACACGTTGCGCTATCTCGATCTGTTGGCAGAAGTGTAAATGAACCTCTGCTAACACCTCAATGCCCAGCGATTTTGCATAGTTTGCTATTTCATCAATAAACTCAAATGTCTCTGGAATCATAAAACAGCTTGTACCTGGCTTTTTGATTGCATAACCCACTGCATCAAGTCGAATCATCGAGACCCCACCCTCACGGAATGTTTGCAGAATCGAGCGCAGATAAGCTTTACCCTGCGGACGTCGCACGTCAATATCCACCTGCTGAGCGGTAAATGTTGTCCATAGAATGTGCTTCTGTCCATTACGCAGCGTTATTGGAGTAAAAGGTAACCCCGGACGCGGACGGTAGATGCGGAGTAAATCTGCTTCGGTAGACCCTCTGGGAAAAACGCTTGCCATCGTCAGGAATAAGCCATGATAACGAGAGTCATCGCCCTGGATGAGATAATCTAGAAATTGTGGCGATTTCGTCGAAATATGATTCACGATCAGATCCGCCATGACATCTATATCCCAACTTAACGCTTGAATATCCGCCCATGAACCAAGGCGTGAGTCGACAAGCCCGTGATCTATCGGATCAAATCCTGCATCAGCACCATCAATAGGATGGAAAAACGGGAGAATATGAATTCCACCAAAAAGCCCTTTGAGCGGGCCATCGATCAAGCGATGTAGTTGAACCAATCCACCACCACTCAAACGATCTTCGTAGGCTATCAGTTGCACTTGATTCTTCATATATGGTCCTTAGCTATTTTAACTAATGTGGCCTGTTTCCTTGATTGCGTTCATTGAGGCATACGGTTTCCGACCAACATATAATCCGTATCCCATATGTGACAGAAAACTTGTAATAAGTTGGCGTGAAGGCACAAGCGTCCTTGCATAGTCTCTAAATCGATCACTCTGTATATACAGTGAGAAGAAACGCCAAAACGCATCTATTCGTTCCCGTACATCGTGTACATCCATATCGTCTATTTCGCTCATCCATTGGCTTAACACGTTGAATGGATAGACTTGCATCCTGATATCGATGAAACCAGCATCCCCCAAGAGGGTATACCAACCTGAAGAAGTTAAAAATCTGCATGTGCAAGGGCCTGATGGACGTATGCAACGACATCATCGGGAGGCGTATCATGCACCCAGGTTACTTCATTCAATCCAACATACCCACCAAGGCGAACAACCCGCAGACATTCACGTATAGCTTGATGTTTGTCAGGAGGAAAGGCCAGTACCGACTCACATATGACGGCATCAAAGCGATTATCACGAAATGGCAACTGCTGGATATCAGCACAGGCAAACGTTACATGATCCGTCACACGTGTCCTGATAGCACGTTTGATAGCCCAGGCAAGCATTTGGGGAGCGAGATCAACCCCTACGACACGACATCCTTATTGTTGTGCAAGATAACCTGTAGTCCGACCAACTCCACAGCCAACTTCGAGGATATTGTAGTGGGGAGCAATCCGACAATAACGGACAAGCTCATCTGTTGCCCCTACACCACCCATATGTTTTGTAATACCCCAATATGCTTGCGTCGAAAAGTATGACATCACAGGTTCTGCGGTTACGGGATTTTGAGTATCCTTTGTGCGTAGCATCTGTCCCTCCATTCCTATATCTGAAATGGTTCTGGGGTGGCATTGTTGTCATACTGCTGACTTACCACACACGAGGCAACAATCGATAGCGCACCCACTCCATGTACTCCAGATAACCAACCAACTCAATCTGCAACATGCGATCTTCCCACATGGTGCGGACAATCATGAATATTACTGCAATACCACCTGGTATCAATGCCCATAATGACCCCAACAACAGGGGCAAACTAACGCATTGAATAATCGCACCCAAATAGCCAGGATGACGCACATGGCGATACGGTCCACGAGTACACACCGTGTGACCGCGATCCGACTGAACACGAGCAACCATTGCAAAGTAGGTATTGGAGATCATTGCCCAGCTAAATAACACCCACCCGAGGATGAACCCTAACATACCTGCCAGATGTAATCCAAGTGTTTGAGAAACTGTCCATCCATAGCGGACATCAAGACCTGCGACGAGCGGCGTGACAACGAAGTACATCAAACCCCATCCTCTGCCAATAACTTTATCCCAGGATTTCATCTCTGCTGCATTCGCACGTTCAGCGATAGTAGTAGGATTTACCCGAAACATGATGACCGCGTTGATGATAATACTTACTGCATAGATTCCAGCAAGGAGCCATCCCCACAGCCAATCGATCCGACCTGCCGAGACAAGCAAGATCGTAGCAAAGAACAAAATCATTAGGACTACCTGTACCAGGCGTTTGCAATACCAGCCTTCAGATCCGGGGTCCATAGGGGCGTATATGTGTATCATAACTTGTCATTATTCTACTCCCTTACTATTTTCTTTTGGGGCATTTACAACGAGATTACGCAGGTGGCGCTGGTTGGTGTGGCCCACGGGCTAACAATCCGCACAATGACGTAGGCGATCAGGGCAAAAACAAAGAACACCAGCAATAACCAGGCGAGCCCTTGCAGCGTCGATAGGATTGTTCGATAGATTTCCAGAATCCAGCGCTCCATCGTAAGCGTAATGACAGTGCTATCATCACTCAGAGGTGGAGTGATATACTGTTCAAGTTCCCAGATACGCACACCACTGGAGATACCAACAACATACATAGCAAAGGTGAGATATTGTTGCCACGCGGCACGGATCGAGTCCGTGATAATGCGTGAGAGAATAGCATCGATTGGCTTGGTAAATAAACGAACGACCACAAACGACACGCCCAGCGCAATCAGAAATGTGGCCAACAGTAAAAGAAGAAACATTCTTTGCTCTCCTTCCAAACGAAAGCCGATCAATCCAGGTGTTTGTTGATAATGTCTTTTTTATTGCACTATGACTGACAATACGCCCGACCCTATCACACGTGTATTGTAGATTGAGCACACCCACTTGAGCGATACAAACTGGCAACACCGCGTAAACAGCTCATTGCGGCATTTGACTCGGAGCATATTGCAACTGTCTGGATAGTGATATTCGTAAGATGGGATGAGCAGGTGAAGAGAAAGCAAAAGGGGGCAAGTTCTCTGTAATAGATCGGAGTTATAGGAGCAGTTTCTCCGCTCTTAGCAGACAAAACCAATGAACTTGGTTTCCAAAATAATATACTTGAGTATTACACATTTACTTGATGGGGCTATAAGTTAAGGCATGAGCAATACCAGCCTGAAGTGTGCTATATGTAATGATACCTTGCAGATCTATCCCTAACTGTACCATCGTTTGAGCAACTTCGGGGCGGATACCAGTAATAATCACCCGTGCTCCCAACAGTTGCACTGCATGAGCCGCTCGCACAAAGGTATTGGCAATCTGCGTATCAACAATCTGTACACCGGTGATATCAAGAATAGCAATGGAAGGCTGAAGAGTCGCTATTCCATCAAGCAAGGTCTCCAGCATGCGTTGGGCACGGGTGGTGTCGATGGTACCGATGAGTGGCATGACCACCACCTGATCGGCAATAGGAATGAGCGGTGTTGATAGTTCTAACAAAGCCGATTGTTGTGCCACAATCACCTGTTCCTGCAACACCAGTCGCTCCTGCTCCAACTGCTGTTGAGCAGTAATATCACGTACCAGTGCCACAAGTTGCTGGGACTGGTCTGTTCTATCCTGAATACGAAACACGGTAAAATCACCAGGAAAGTGGAGACCATCTTTACGGCGAAAAATCATAGTTCCCTGAATCCAGCCATGCTCCTGCAATTCCTGAAGCATAACCGGAAAGCGGGGTATTTCATCTTCAGCATAGATGACCGTCGGCAGTTCGCCAATAATCTCATTACCATATCCAAACAACGACTGGAAAGCTGAGTTCACATACCTAATCGATCCATCACTTGAGGATATCGTTATAGAATGAGGCATGGTTTCGATCAGGGTTTTAAGCATATGTAACTCATCAACCTGGTGCAGTAATTGCATGTTCCGCTGTTCAAGGTCCGCAATACACTGCTGAAGCACTACGATATCGGTCTGAAAATTCCCATTATGTGTGGTCATAGTTACTTATATCCTTGTGTTATCAACCTGGCGTCGTGTGATATGCCCCACTACCAATCCGACATGCAGTATGTGCTAAATCCCACCTATAGTACAGTACTTTGATAAGATAACCTGACATACCACGTGTACAATACTGTACCAAAAGAGTTCGGATTACAGCCAGAGCATTCTTTCGCGGTCGAAGCACTGTGCTGATGATACGATAAGCTCCTGACATCCGTGAATATCAGGAGCTTACTGGCTTGCCGAGTGGTATGGAACTGGATGTTGTGAATACATTCATAAAACCACATCATATACATATCACCTTTTTATCATTTTTTTTTGATTTTTCACAGTTTTATACTATTGTACGGTATCATATTATATGGAGGGATGTTTATGATGTACCGTACACATTCGTTGGCTTGCTTGAGAACGTTCATTATCGCTGCTGTTACTGCAATTATCATGTTTGTACAATCCTCAGTGGCATGAGTTGAAGAAAAGCCTGATTATCGTATTAGTCTTGAACCAGGCGAGTCAGGAAGTGTATTCATTCCAGAGAACAATCCAACAACGCCTATTACACATTTTGTTATATCTGCCACAAACGTGAAGAAGAGTATTGACAATACAACCTCAGAGTCTACAATCAACAATAACATTGGAAATTGTACTGGACAGGTAAAGGGATATGTGGGTATAGCAGAAGTATATCGTTATACTGTTACTGCAAGATACAGTTATGATTTCAGTATAGCTAACATTTATGGACACACAACCGAACAAGATAGTTGGTGGGCATGGTTTTATGATGGTGAAGACTGGTTCACACGGGATAACGATACAGCCCATGCGAAAGCTGTCGCCACCGGACATTATCGTCACTACAATTCTGGCAACACCTCAGATCCAACCATTGTATTTGATGTATTCAAGGATGGAAAATGTGATGTGGATGGCGCGTAATTATTTCCATCCTAACATTATCGTGTAGATAATATTTGTTCAATGATCAGGTCTGCTGACATATAAAGAAGATGTCAGCAGACCTGGGTAGAATATGTAGCAGGAAAATAAGTAACTATGCAGAAAGAAACATTGTCTTCAAAAGTGGAAAAACACACTGAACCATTACAGGAACATACTATCGTTGCACCAAGTTACACCAGTATTACAACCCGACTGGAACATCGTCTGACCCCCATTGTTCATTATATTATACAAAACATTCTCGTTGCGGTCTTTGTAACTACTGGTGTGCTATGCACAATAATGGCATTTACGATACAATCGCCTAATGGGGCAATACTGCCACTTAGTGTTAGTTTTGCTTGCCTTATTGGTGTTATTTTATCGATCCGAAAGAAACGCCATTTGGGATTAATAAGCTGGCTAACATTATTGATTAGTTACTTCATTATCAATTGTGGTGCATTTATCATCTTCCAAACAGCAAACAATATACCTGTTGAAGCATTTGGATTACTCATACATACATTAGGCATTCTGGGTATGGTCTATGTTCTTTGGACAAATGGATGGCAGGATTATGTTGGCAAAGAGTGATATGTAAGACAAGCATCATCAACAACCGCATCCTTCAACGCATCAGCAATACCCCTGGCCCAAAAATTAATAGCGTCCCAATCACGAAAATCGCCAACAGGTGCTTTGACATTCTTAATCATCCACTTCTCAATAACGTTCAACTGCTGTGTATCCAGCGCACCATGGAAGACAGCGATATCACGCGGCTGAATATGTTCAACGATAGGCTTCAACTTTGCCGGGATACGCCATCCCTTTACAAGTTCAACCGGATCGCCTTCACCTGTAGGTCCACTTGAGAACAACCACACCGGGCGTTCAGCTAACATATGTTTATACGATTTCAAGAATGACACCGCTTCTTTCCGCCATCCTCCGACATACACCGCACTACCCAGAATAACTGCCCGATACGGAAGCACATTATGAACCCGATCTATGGGTAATACATCAGTAGGCAACCCCGCTTGACGAAGCACCTCACCGATACTTTTTGCGATGTCTTCTGTCGCACCGTACTTACTGGCATAAGTCACCAGAACATGAGCATCCATCGGTATCCTCCATACATGAAATCGTTGAATCCATTTCAGTATAATGCTATCAATTTGATGTTTTTTTCGATGATGTGGTCAGATATGTGATGAGATCCCCAACCCGCACCAACGCATTGTCAAAAGCCACAATAGCCTGTTCAGCGTGATAGGCATAAAAGTCAGGGTTTTCTTTGATTCGTTCCATTACCAGCATTTCGATCTGATGTCGAATGGATGGCCACATATGCTGCCACATCATAAGAGTATGTAATGAGTCGAGATACAAAGTAAGGTTATTTTCAGCAAGCACACCACCACACTGCGGACATCGCTCTATCTGCACTTCGCCATTAACACTACCATCATAAAATGTAATCACATGGTGTAGTTCTTGCCAAGTTTTCCTAACTCGTATCGGGTATCCACAGATGTGAAAACGAGACTCCATAGTTTGCTCCCCATTACAACAGATTTCTTATATCACAAAGTACATTGCTGTTTCAATCACCTGGCCGCACCAGCAACAGCGGTGTTGTCGTTGCGTGGAGCACCTGGTCTGATTTGTTTCCCAGTACCCAGCGTGCCAATCCCGTACGTCCATGGGTTGCCATCACGATCAGATCAACGGTATGCTGAGCAGCCACATTAACAATGTCTTCCACCACAAAACCGAGAGATGTGATTGGTGTAATCTTTATATGGGAAGCACTCAATTCGGTAGCAAGGGTGGCAAGCTCCTTTTGCACCTCTTCCATATGCCGTTTCGCATCATTCGCAGTAAGTGGGTAGGTCACACCATAGGTCTCGACAATCGGTTCTACGGTGTGGAGCAGCATAAGTTCAGCCCGTGCACGCGTTGCCAACTCCAAGGCGTATGGCAAGGCTTGTCTGGCAAAACTCGAACCATCAAGCGGCACCAGAATACGCCGCAGCGCAGGGCCAGTTTGAGGCAATGGATCAACACCATGGACCAGAAACACGGGACACATCGTTGCATGTATGACCGCATCTGCGACACTGCCAACCCGCCACCGTTGAAAACCACCGTACCCGTGAGTTGCCATGGTAATCAGTGGATCAGGCAGCCGCTCGGCATAAGCAACGATCAACTCAGATGGCACCCCTCGACAAACCTCAACATCAACATACACACCATCAGTGCTAATAACCCTGGCTTTTCTAATCAGGTATTGTTCCGCTTCTTGCAGTTCGTGTCTATAGCTATGTTGCTTGATTTGCGGTGTGTATGTGAGTGTATCGACACTTGCGTTGCCTGATGCGGTCACACAAACATACTCAGGCTCAAACAAAACATCAGAACCTTCATCTGGAATTACACAAAAAAGATGCACTTTCGTATCAAGGTATTTTGCCAGCAATCGTACATATGGCAATACCTGTTCCGCCATTGACGAACCATCAAGTGGCACAAAGAGCGTTTTCATAACAACCTCCTCATTGAGGCTCATGGATCTTTCTTTGAGATGATCACGACGATCATTTCTTAATCACTCTCCTCATATCCCTCTTTAATCGTAACGTAGAGAGACACCTCTAGCGAAAAAGAAACCTGACACCCAGTAATAATCTTATAACAATCGGCACGCCAACCTCCTACTCATGCTCTGCAATAATGCCCCCATCACCCCTACGCAGGTAGGACTATCGCTTCATTGTTGAGCGCACAAATACACCATTCCCCTGTGCTATACTACGCGATGATAGAACGATGATGGTTGGTGTTTAGCGACACAGGTGAGGTTTAATGGTACGGCATGTGCTTCTGCGACGGAAAATTCTCTTAAGTTTACTGGCAGTTGGGATCGCCCTCGTTATTCTCGTCTTACGTCCACCAGCCCTGAACTTCGCCATATCCGAAGTGACACCAACTTCCCAACCACTGGCTGGCCGCGCAACACCAACAGCCGATGATAGACCAGTTACTTCTACACCGTCTACAGACGAAACATCGACTACTCCGACCATTCACCCATCTGTCACAGCCCTTCCAACCCTTGCAGCACCCACCGCGACTTTCATTCCTACGATTGTTGTAACGCCTGAGATTGTGCCAACACCAACGCCACGGTCAGCAGATACCCCGTTCCGCGTCGGACTACAGGCAGGACACTGGAAAATCGCAGAACAACCAGAAGAGCTTAAACGTCTGCGAACGTCAACAGGTGCATCAGTCGGTGACCGTAGTGAAGCCGAGGTCAATCTTGATATTGCACGACGTGTTGCGACCCTGCTCCAACAGGTTGGCATGGTCGTTGATGTATTACCCGCCACCGTTCCACCTGACTACGACGCCGACGCCTTTGTGTCGATTCATGCCGATGGCTCCAAAAACACATCGGCCCGTGGCTTCAAGCTCGCAACACCGTGGCGTACCTCGTCGGCCTCTCAACACCTGAGTGATGCGCTGGAGATCGAGTATGCTGAAGCGACCGGACTACCGCGTGACAGCCGTATCACAGCGAATATGCGTCTCTACTACGCCTTTAACTACGAGCGCTATGAACACACCATCGCCAAAACCACCCCTGCCGTAATCTTCGAGATCGGCTTCCTAACGAACACCAGCGACCGCGCGATGATCAACAACTACGCTGAGAATATCGCTATCGGTATTGCAAATGGCATCATTCGTTACTACAACGAATATGATCCAAACAATGGTGCAGCGCTCCTTCCCCAGGAATTTCCGCTCCAACGACCACTCACCAACGAACCACTTGACATTCACGCTGCGCCCAGCAACGACGCGAGAACTATAGCAAGTATGGCAGCAGATAGCCGCCTCATCCCATTGCAGGAAAACGATGATTGGTATGAAGTCGTCATACAAGAAGAGTGGCACATCATCGGCTGGGTTCGCAAAGACCAGGTCACTGTGACCATCGAGACCCCAACACCTCCTCCAGCAAACGATCCGTAGTCTGCGTAGCGAAAGTGCTACAATACACAGCATAGGAAATATGTATAAAAATAATGCTGTATGACAGAGATATTACTTACGCTTGACGATAAAAATGATTTGCCACGGATAACCGAGCATCAATCTATCGAGTTTGCGTGCATTCCACCAGCGCATAGTTGGCTTACGCTGAACGTTGGCAGTCAGTCATTGGAGCCATTTGTACGGCCCGGCGAGCATGTCTGGCGCTGGCACTGGAACCCTGGTACCGCAGTGGGCTTGCATCGGGTTGTGTTGGCTGTCGGCAAAACAAACGACGACAGACACCAGCACACCTGGACTCTGCCCGTAGCCCCCCGCAAAATCGACCAAGAGCGCTACGAAGCACTGTTCGAGGATATCCAGCATTCTACATACAACATTATCTACACATTGGCCGGGGCCAGTGAAGAAGGCGCTACCCTGCACCGTGATGCGCCCTGGCAACGCAGCTTGCTGGAAGAATACTATGCGTTCTTTGAGGAACGACTCGACACCTTCGTACGCGCGGTGCGTCGCATCGCCAAACGACCACAGGAGCACTTACACACTGCTACCGATGAGGTTACTTTGGATCAAGTCACTACGCTCGATGCTGAGGCAGTTCAAAGGATGACACGTGGCGCATTTGATGAGGTACCCAAGCACATCGCCCCTGACCTTCAGCAACAGCTTCGTCCCGGCGGTGGTCTGCTCCCACGTAATCTGACCACGCCACACCACACTCCCACATTTGATTGCTATGAACACCGCCTGCTCAAACGACTCCTTACATTGTTGCTCCGTCGTGCACGGTTTATTGGCTTACGGGCTGAACGTGAAGTCAAACGACTCGCGCGGAACGAAGCACTCAGTGGCACAACGAGCTTTGCACGTGTCCAACAGATCGCCGACGGATGTACTGCCGCAACACGCCAGCTTCGTGAGTTGCGTGATCAGCCATTCCTCGCGGACGTGGGAGCGTTAACCATGTTTCGGGGTGCAACACCGCTGCTCCAGCGCGATCCGGCCTACCGCGAGATCTATCGGATGTGGCAGGTCCAACGACAGCATCCCTTTGTGGCTTTTGATAGCCCGCTCTTCTCTATCCCGATCACCGATTTGCCGCATCTTTACGAAGCATGGTGCACCATTCAGGTTGCACAGGCTGTCATAGCTCTCGGCGGCGAGGTGCAAACACAACATCTCGTCACACCACCAGGCGACGATGCAGACAACATCACCTATGCGGTAACACTGACTGAGCAAACCCCCATGCTGGTCATGCAGTACGGTGCTCGAACATTGACGCTCCGCTACCAACCACGTTATCGGCCCCATAGAGCCAACACAGCCAACCAACTCGGCTCACTCGACCGGCATACACGTGTCCCCGACATTGCTATTGAGGTCACACAGCCGGATTACCCCACACATGTTTTAATCCTTGATGCGAAATACCGGCTGGACGCCAGCGGACACAGTGTGCCACAGGATGCACTGGCCGATGCCTACACCTATCTCGGTGCAATCGGGTGCAACGGCAAACGATCGACCATCGGCGCGTTGTTGCTCTATCCAGGCTCAGGAAAGCCAGAATTGTATGCAAGCGGCGTTGGAGCGATCCCGCTTGTGCCAGGCCATATTGATAGTCTGACATCTGTTCTGGAAAAGATTTTGGGTAATTTCGAGGCATAAGAAAAGGCTCTGCTTTGTGCAAAGCCTTTCCATCTGGTGGAGCCAAGGGGGCTCGAACCCCTGACCTCAACACTGCCAGTGTTGCGCTCTCCCAGCTGAGCTATGGCCCCGTGTTATCTATAGCTGGTGGAGGTGAGGGGATTTGAACCCCTGACCTCTACAGTGCGATTGTAGCGCTCTCCCAACTGAGCTACACCCCCCCAATTCAGCCTAGTATAGCACGCTGATCTATGGCTGTCAAACCAATTAACAACTGTTCGCCATGGCGCGAACTGTACCTTGACGGGGCAATCAAACAGTGGTATCAATGCAGTATCCATAATACCTAACATAAAACTTTGCCACGACAGCATACAGAAAGAAAATACATGAAACAACAACAAGCGATCATCACCAGGGTCGGGGCGCCAGAAGTGCTCCAGGTCGTCGAGCGCGATATGCCACAACCAAAGAAAGGGCAGGTCCGTGTGAAGGTGCTCGCCGCCGGAGTGGCCTTTGCTGATGTCCTGATGCGTTATGGCAAATATCCTGGCACACCACCCATTCCGTTTACACCAGGCTACGATATTGTCGGCGTCGTTGACACATGCGGAACAGGTGTGTCAACCGTTCAAGTCGGACAAACGGTCGCCGCTCTTACACAGTTCGGTGGATACGCTCAGTATGTGTGCCTGCCCGAGCAAGAGTTGCTACCTATCGCATCGGGCCTTGATCCGGCTGAAGCGGTGTCCGTTCCGCTCAACTATGGCACAGCCTATCAAATGCTGCATCGCAATGCACAGATCAAGGCTGGTGGACGCATCCTCGTGCACGGCGCAGCGGGAGGGGTTGGGACAGCGCTGTTACAACTTGGTAAGTTGGCTGGTCTGGAGATTTATGGCACCGCCTCGAAGCCCAAACACAAACTCGTGACAGGACTGGGTGGGACTCCTATCGATTATAAAAACGAGGACTTTGTGGCACGGGTCAATGAACTGACGGGCGATGGTGTGGACGCGGTGTTCGATCCAGTGGGTGGTCGCAACTTTAATCGGTCGTTTCAGGTGCTGCGTCGTGGTGGGCGGCTGGTGGCCTATGGCTTTTCATCCATGCTCGATCCCAACGGTGACTCACCGCTCAAACTTGCAAAAAGCCTATTCGACCTCTCCTTCTGGTCGCTATTGCCCAACGGCAAAAAAGCATCGTTTTACATGATTACGCGCTTCAAGGAGCAGCATCCCGACTGGTTCCGTGATGACCTGATCACGCTGTTTACGCTGCTCCAATCGAAGAAAATCAAACCGCTCGTCGGTGCGCGACTGCCGCTCAGCAAAGCAGCCCAGGCCCACGAACTGATCGAGTCGGCCCGATTGACCGGGAAGATCGTGCTGTTACCGCAGGGGTGATGTTAATGCAAACCAGAATCCAGTCTGATTCTTGCAACTGCACCACAGTCAGGCTGGATTAGATGTAATAATTGTGAGATAACGGAGACTCAAAATAGCATGAGCTAAACGCAGGAGCAATAGGGCTAATAGTTTGTGAGTCATGAGAGATTGACGTAGTTTAGTAGCGTAATCGCATGTCTGTGTTCTTACGCTATAAAAGCCAGATAACCCTACATCCTGTAACCCTGTTCTGGTTGGTAAGAGATTTGCATCTTACATCATACCAACGAAGGTAACTTCTCTTTGCCGGTACTCTCCTTTTCCCTTCACCAAGACATTGCACTCACCATGACCTTATGCACATTCTTAATTGACAAATGAATGAATTTCATTCATAATCATGCACTGAATAATGTAAGAGTGATATATAACAACATATTTATTCGGAGATGATTATGAAAACCATCACATCATCACTATCATCAAATCCTGAAGTTCTCATTATTGGTTCTGGCCCTACTGGTCTTAGTCTCGCACTCGACTTGCATCAGCGTGGTGTTAATTACCGTCTGCTCGAGAAACTTGACCATCCTTTGGTCTTTTCCAAGGCAAACACTCAGATGACTCGTACCCTCGAGATGTTTGATCGTTTGGGTGTGGCAGAAGCTATCATGGAAATAGGGAATGAACTTCCCAAAGCTGCTATATTTAAGGATGGGAAGCTTATCTCTAATTTTAAGGTTGAAATGGAAACGACAACAATGCCCTTCCTCATTAATATAGCCCAAAATCAACTTGAGGATATTCTACGAGCCAAACTTAAAGCTATGGGAGGTGCTGTTGATTACAACTGGGAGTTAACCGATCTTGAACAGACTGAAAACCATGTGACTGCCCACTTTCTATTACCCAATGGTCAGAAACAAACCTTACAGACACAATACCTGATAGGGACAGACGGTGCACATAGTCAAGTACGTCAGCTTCTCGCATTACCACTTGAGGGTATTACTTACCCTGACTCACTCGTCGTTACTGATCTTTATGTAAATCTTGACTTAGTCTTCGATACGAGCTACATGTGGATTCATGATCAGACTTTTCTGCTTGGGACACCCTACCGTGAACGCAATTATTGGCACTTTGTTTTCAACCTCACTCCCACTCAAGCAGAAACCTGGGGGCCACATCCAACACTTGATCAAGTTCAAGATATTGTACGTGAACGGATTGGTAAACCTGAGTTACAGTTATACGATCCTACGTGGATTTCCAGGTTTCGTATCCATAAACGCAAAGTTTCTAAATACCGTGTTGGGCGTGTCTTGGTAATCGGCGATGCAGCACATCTGCACTCACCAATGGGAGGCAAGGGACTGGGTAATAGTGCTCAGGAGGCTTTCAACTTAAGTTGGAAACTTGCATCCGTGCTGCGTGGTATTGCGGACCCCAAGCTACTTGATACAATTGAGGAAGAACGCTTGCCTATTCTACATTCGGTGATGCAAGAATCCGAGATTTCCCATTTGATGTTTGTTGGCAAGCAACCGATCTTTCGTCTAATACGAAACTATATGCTACCGCTATTGTTAAAAATCAAACCAATAGCCCGAACTGTCACGAACCAAAATGCTCAAATTACTGATCATTACCGTACATCAAGTCTAACATCGCAACATACTGATAGCCCGAACATAGCACGAAGTAAAGTATGGAAACAGGGACCACAGGCTGGAGATCGCGCCCCTGACATTTGTTTAGAACATCCTGATGGTACACCTATTATGCTATTTGAAGTGCTTAAACACGTCGGATGGATCCTTCTGGTTTTTAGTAATGATGTAAAACCTAACCAAATTCACCAGTTGCGCCATTCTGTTGCGGTATATGGATCACACGTAAAGATGGTAGAGATCGGTACACATGGTGAATTACGCGATCCACAGGGCCTAGCAGCACAACTCTATACTGCATCGATTTCCAAGATGTATTTGGTTCGTCCTGACGGGTATATAGGTTTCCGAAGCCAATCAGTCCAGTCAACACCATTGTTACGATATCTTGAGCGTATATTTCTTCCTAAAGTTACATCACTTCCTACATCTCAGTTTATTCCTGTAAAAGAGGTACAACCATGAGTGCTTTGAATGTACGTCACATGGGTAATCCACGTGGGGTTCGTCCAGAATGGATAAATAGTGTTCTCTATCCATTCCAAAGTAACTTTCTTGAATTGGATGGACATACTTTGCACTATATTGACGAAGGCCCATGTAACGGACCTGTCTTGCTTTTCCTACATGGCAACCCAATGTGGTCATTTGAATTCCGTCATTTAGTACAGGCCCTGCGTAGCGCCTTCCGTTGCATTGCCCCCGATTTGCCTGGTTTTGGCCTTAGTACCCCTGAAGAGACGTACCGCTTCTTACCTGAAGAACATGCGAGCGTGATTGAACATTTTATTCAGAGACTCGAACTACAACACATTACTATGTATGTGCATGACTGGTCAGGACCAATCGGGCTAGGAGCCGCAGCTCGTCACCCTGAACGTTTTCGAAGTCTCCTGATTGGTAGCACCTGGGCTCGCCCAGATATTGGTGGTGTTCAGCGCATGTCATCGCGGTTTCTTGACAATGGCTTTGGGCGGTATTTGGTCCAACAGCACAATATTTTTATTGAACGTCTTTTGAACATGGTCCGTGCAAAACATCCCCTCAACCAAGACGAACTCGAGCACTATCGTCGTCCTTTTCCAGATCCGGTAGCCCGTGATCGGTATCATCTGCTCAACCGACATATTGTGCGTGGCCATGATTTTCTGTCACGGGTTCAGCGCGAACTACCAAGGTTGTCACACCTACCAGTATTGTTCGTATGGTCGGAAAAAGATCAAGCTTTCCCTATAAGTGAGTTACGACGTTTTGAGAAAGTATTTCCTCATCACCACACAGTGATATTGAAAGAAGCAGGGCATTTCGGGCCAGAAGAGGCACCGGATCAAATCGTATTTGCTTTACGAACCTGGTGGCAGAAGCAGGAGGGCCACAATATATGAGACACCCGTATAGTTGGCTCGAGTCTAAGACTTATCCCACACTCCGCAACATACTCATATGTATGCTCATATTGGTCATTGGGACAAATACGATCCTGCTCGCCCCACTTCTGGGGCATGGTCCTCATGGGTTACTTGCTGGTCGCATCCATACACCTAATATTGCTGAACAGATGCAGGTTTCATGGGGAGACTCGGGCTTACTTCTCGCATCAGTAGGGTTAGGCTATGATTTTCTATTCCTAATGAACGTTAGTACTCTTGTAGCGTTAGGTTGTGTAATGATGGCCAACATGGTACATTGGGCATACATACAGCGCCTTGGTTACATATTAGCATGGGGAGCACTATTGGCAGGTGCATGTGATTGGGTTGAGACGACACTTACCGTCCAACTTCTCGTTACAACCCAACCTGCATGGATGCCCCAATTAATTCTGACACTTTCCAATATCAAGTTCACGACGATAGGTCTAAGCCTACTATATTTGTTACTCACGTGGATCACACGACAAGTAACTCTGACAATAGCAGATGATTAAACTACGGAAAGGAAGGCTCTACTATAACTAAAAATGTAGCCCGACATATCCATAAGAGCAGTAAGCGTGAGCGTTTGCTTGCCGCTGCCCGTACCTTGCTGAAGAACAGACACATTGAAGATGTAACTATTCCTCATATCGCCACTACGGCTGGGGTAGCTGTGGGTACTTTTTATTTGTACTTCAAAAGTAAAACCGAGTTGCTTGATGCCTTATCTATGCAATTTCGCGCTGACATGGTGGCAGCAGCTGAACCAATTCTTAAAGACCCTCGTCCGCTTCGAGAATTACTCGAGTCACTCTTTGAGCAAATACAAGAGGTTGCCACAAACTACAGAGAGATACTGCATCTTCTAGGTGGGGAAGCTTTATACTACACTGACCATGCTGACGGACGAGCCCATATCGAGCACATCAGGACAAGGATTGAGCAAGAACAAGTAGCGGGTTTAGTTTCTCCCACGCTACATCCGGCGATTGCAGCAGATTTGATTGATAGTTTGCTAGGGCGTATGGTACGTGGTCACCTCAGATCAACCTCACCACAAGAAATCGAAGCGTACTATCATCAAACTCTTTCTTTGATATATTATTTGCTTAAGCCTTAGAAATCATCTAAAAAGATAATGTTTAGCCACAGTACATAGTCTACTTAGAACCTATATAACTTGGCGATGTTCTTGCTTATCTATGACATACCAGATTTGGTAAACAACATAATATTTTGTCTTATGTAACAGTAATGAAGCCGATCATATGGTAAAGATTAATTCACACGAGACCATCACGGCATACGCTTCAGCACCTCATCAAGTGGCTTCCGTCGTGCTTTTGGAACTTCTGCCGGATACCCGATGTAGAGAAATCCGATGATCTGTTGTCGCGAGAGATCGAGGCCCAGCAGCTCATGAGTGGCAGGCTCCAGCGTCACTGGCCCGGTACTCCACTGCACGCCAACGCCTTCCGCCCAGGCCACAAGCTGGATATTCTGCATCGCACAACAGGCCGCCGCATAGTCCTCTCGCTGGCGTTGCTCATCGCCTTCCTGAAGACATGCCACCGCTACAATCGCCGGTATCGCCATAAATTTGTCATAGGCCACTGCACGTAAACTCGCCCGTTTCTCCTCGGTTGCATCAAGGGCGGCTTTCTTCTGCAAACGCAGTTCTGCATAACGTTCAGCCAGCGTGCGTCTGGTCTCTTGGCCAACAATGACGAAGGTCCATGGCTCAGTCAGATGATGATTGGGTGCCCAGATACCGGCGCTGAGGATCGTTTCGAGCAGTGTATGTGGAACTGGAACATCGGTAAAGGCAAAAATAGTGCGTCGTGTTTCTATCGCTTCACGAACATCCATTACGAAGACTCCTTATACTCTGATGTCGGATGTTCCTGCTCTGTTGTCTTGTGTGTCAGATTATGTCGAGTGGAAGGAATTTTCCGCCTTTGGGGTCTCCAGAAGCGCTGAACAAAGAACAGCAACATGATACACAAAAGCACCAGCACAATGGCCAGCACGACCATGAGCAGATCAAGCAGGTCTACAAACGACATATGTGCTACTCAACTAAAAATCGTATTTCTATGTATTGGTCGAAGGCAACACCCCATACACCCGCCGCGTCGCAGGTTGCATCAGCCATACAATACCAATAATCGGTAAGACCAGCGGTATAAAAGCATATCCCTGTCCATACACTGACCAGACCGTCTCATCAAGAAAAAGAGTTGGATAGATCAACGTGAGTGTGCCAACTGACAGCACACCAATGAGTTCAAACACACACACACCTAGCGTGATGCGCCATGCTGAAGGAGAGGTGCGATTGATGCCCACACAGGCTATGAGATAGACCAACGCGGCAATGGTCGAGAGTGTGTAGGCCAGTGGGGCTTGTTCCCACTTTGTGGCACTCTGAAACAGTGCTCGTGCGCCCGCTGCGACCGCAAAAAGGGTATATAAAAGTGTCAGAACCGTACGACCGCCCTGCGTGCTATCCGATGTAGCCGTCTGCGATTGATGCTGCATCTCACCCTCGTCACTCTTGTGGCGTATTCCCCGCAGCCTGATTGGTCTGCTCAATCTCATCGCGTCGCTGTAAGATCGTGTTGGTCGTGTTGAGGGTTGGTTTGGCGTGCTGCATCCGGTCAAGACGACGTTGAATATCCCGCGACTGCACGTTGATACGCCAAATATAGTATCCAATACCAAGCAACACACTGATCACAGTTGCCAATGAGAAATACAGCGATGTCGCGCCTTCTAAAACTTCCATAGTATCACCAGCCATACATTTTGCGTGTCCGTAAAATCAGCACCAGGAAGAACGGGCCACCAGCAAACGCGGTGATCAGACCGACGGGAATTTCTGCGGGTGCCGCGATGGTGCGAGCCAACATATCCGCCGAGATGAGCAGCGTTGCCCCACCAAGCGCACATGCAGGCAACAATAAACGATGATCCGGCCCTGCGATCAGCCGAATAATGTGCGGGACGATCAACCCCACAAACCCGATTGGTCCCGCTACAGCCACTGCAGCACCTGTCGCTAATGCCGCCAACAGAATCACCCATCGTTTGATGGCTTCTATTTCAACTCCCAGATGACGCGCTTCGGCTTCGCCAAGTGCAAAGAGATTGAGCGCGCGTCCCAGGATTGGTGCGATGACTAATACTACCACAATAAACGGCACAATGGCCAATACCGTTGTCCACAGCGCCCCGCCAAGCCCACCCATCGTCCAGAAGACAATCGAGCGGAGTTGTGGATCGTCAGCGAGATAGATCAGCACACCCGTCGCGGCACCAACCAGCGCATTTAATGCCAGACCGATGAGCAGCATCGAGGCAACATCGGTGCGGCCCCCACGATTCGCCAGGCGATAGATACACAATGTGGTGATAGCACCGCCAATAAAGGCTACAATCGACAGCGTAAACAGACCAAACACCGCACCACCAAAAACAATAACCGTAACTGCACCAAGTGCCGCCCCGCTGCTCACGCCAATCAGTCCTGGGTCGGCGAGCGGGTTGCGAAACACCCCTTGCAATAGAGCACCTGATACAGCAAGACCCGCACCGACCAGCGCACCCAGAACCACACGTGGCAGACGAATGACCCATAGCACCGTATCCTGTTGCGTCGTGAACGGTATATCCAGCGTTATACCCAGTTTACTTAACAGAATAGCGACACTCACATGTGGCGGAATCACCATCGGCCCAACACCCACACCAACCAGCAACATCATTACAAAACCAACACTCAAAAGAGGGAGGAGTGTGGGCCTTGGCAGACCAACACGTCGACTCCCTGCTCGCGGTGATGATGTGGAAGATGCTACGCTCATGGTGCCGTCGCTTCCTGAACTTCTTCGTGAAATACAGCAATCAGATCGATCAACACCTCGCCGGTACGCGGCCCCATTCCCAAAAGATAGAGATCATCGAATGACGCGATACGCTGCTCCTGTCCAGCGGGTGTTTCGGCGAGTCCGGGAATTTCGAGCAAACCATCAATGCCGCCAATCGACTCAAGCCCTGCATCCAGCACAAGAAACACGTCCGGTTGAGCGGCAACAATAGTTTCAGAACTCAGTGGCTTGAAATCCGCGATACCCGCCTCAGCTCCTGCGTTAATGGCTCCCGCTGCCGTAATCATAGCGTCGGCTGCAGTGTTGCTGCCCGCCACCATCTGTGTTTGATTACCACGTATGTACAAAAAGAGCACGCGCGGCTCAGGGCTGGTCACACGGGCCAACAATTCCTCAGAGTAAGCAAAATCGGCCTCCATCTCCTCGATAAGTGTTTCGCCTTGCTCAGGGATGCCTACTGCTTCAGCCACAAAACGCACCTTGGCAAGCGGAGACGCAAGCGTTGGAGGATCACTGGTCAGCGCAACCGGGATGCCCGCCGCACGAATCTGGTCGAACACCGCAGGTGGCCCGGCAGCCTCGTCGCCGATAACCAGAGTCGGGTCCAGCGAGATGATCCCCTCTGCATCCAACTGGCGTTGATAGCCAATCTTGGGTAGCGCTTCAAGTTCATCTGGCGGGTACGTCGCACTGACATCCACACCCACCACCTGTGCACCCAGATCCAGCGCAAACAGGATCTCGGTAATATCTCCCGTCAGACTCACAATGCGATCAACCGATTCAATCTCGACCATCTCCCCGTTGAGATCAGTGACCGTCGCCGGAAGTTGTGGTGATAACGCGGTTTCGTCATCCTCAGTAGCCTCATCGCTGGTATCAGCAATATTTGTTTCTGTACCTCCATAGGCATCGGGTTCCTCCAAGGTTGATTCGGTTGCCGTTTCCTCAGCACTCACATCTGCTTCAGCAGCCGACTCGGTTTCTTCCGATTCAGTACCCGCACCAGTTTCTGTTGACTCGTCCGTAACTTCCGTTCCGGTCTCAGCTTCCTCGACTTCTGTCGATGTAGTATCTGTAGCATCAGCGGACTCCGCTCCTTCCGATTGATCGGCAACTGATGCGTTCCCACAGGCAGCCAGCACACCGACAACACAGATGAGGGCCAGGAGACGCCAGATTATCTGCCTTTGAAACCCTGGTATGGAACGATGATGGTTCAACTGATCATACATAATAGAACTCCTTACGAGTTGGATGTATACCTAATCCATAAGCGGCAATGTTAATACGAGCGGGACACCGAGCGTCGGATGCGGCTGCACCATCATTGGCACCCGATACATCTCTCGAAGCAGGGGAGCATCGAACACATCCCACGGTCTACCCACAGCAACCATGTTTCCTGCGGATAACATGCCCACCTGATCAGCGTAGATCGCAGCGAGATTCAGGTCGTGCAGAATTGCCAGCACCGAACCACCAGCAAGCGCAATATCACGTGCAAGCTGTAGTGTCATATGTTGATAACGCAGATCAAGTGCCGCTGTTGGTTCGTCGAGTAGCAGGATAGGTGTTGTCTGGGCGAGCGCACGGGCCAGCGATACACGCCCCTGCTCACCACCGGAAAGCGAAAGAAATGTACGCGACTCTAGATTGTGTGCCTCAACACACGCAAGCGATTGCTGGGCCGTGGTAATGTCATCGATGTTGGTGTTAGGCTGACCAATGTGGGGATGCCGCCCCATCAACACGACTTCAAGCGAAGTAAATGGGAAAGCAAGATTGACACGTTGACGCAGCACCGCACGCTGACGGGCCTGCGCCAGGTTACTCATATGCTTCAGCGGTGTCCCACCAAGCAAAACCGTTCCCTGAGTTGGCACAATATCACCAGCCAATATGTTGAGGAGCGTCGTTTTACCAGCACCATTAGGGCCAACCAACGCAAAGACTTCGCCTGGGCGCAACACGAGCGAGACATTCGAGACCAGCGCTGCCCCGTCGACGTGATAGCTCACATTACACGCCTCAAGTACTGGCGCATGACCAGGGTGATGTGGCAGAGATGGCAATGATTCTATAGTGGTGTCTACTGCGGGTATGTCATTCGCAGTGCGTTGCGTTACTACATTAGAGTGCATGAAACAAACCTTCATCAATCATTGGGATGTGGGCTTAATCTACACAAGTTATGAGTATTAGTAAATTTCATGAATTAGATTATACTAAACTAATTTATTTGTCAATATATTTACACACATTTAGAAAATAGATATTTGCAAACTACAGAGCTTTCTATTAGGCATCAATATGATCAAGAATATATACATAGCTCATGTATGTATAATTTGGAAGAGCCTTGTTATAAACGTAGCTTGCTGCTTTCATGCAAACCTTGGGTTGTAGACTTCGGATCATTTTAGGCAAGGTAATAGGGAAAAAGAATGGCAATTAAACCTGTATTACTCTATCCACAAGATGAAAAAAAGCTTAGAACAAGATCCCAAAAAGTAAAAAAGATGCATACTGAAGTGCAGACGTTGATGCAAGATCTGAAAGATACCCTATTGACTAAGCCCGGCGCTGGTTTGGCTGCGCCACAAATTGGCGTACATAAACGGATTGTCGTTGTCAGATTTGGGCAGGATGAAGGCGAGATGCAAGCGCCATTAGCATTAGTTAATCCCGTTATCCTTGAAACAGGGCCGCTTACAAAAGGTTTCGATGGATGTCTGAGTTTACCCCGCATCTCTACTTGGGATACCTTAAGGCCCGCTTGGTTGAGATTTCGTGCACAAGATGAATCAGGAAAGCCCTTCGAAATGAAAGTTGAAGGTATTGATGCGGCACTTGTACATCACGAAGTTGATCATCTAGATGGAATTTTCTTTCTTGACCGTCTTAGTGGTGGCGCAAAACTATATATTTCAATGACTACAGAGGAAGGAGAAAAACTTGTCCTGTTAGATAATTTATCCTCACTGTAAAAACGAGGGAACAAAGAGAAATAATGCTTATAGTGTAAAAAATACACCCGACTCAACAGAATCAGGTGCAGCACACTATATAAAACACAGCTCCCACATAAATCTAATGTGGCTTGAATGGTCCCCCGCGTGGTTCCGGCGCAAGGTCGGGCCGACTCGAGTCCTGCACAACCTCGTGTACTTCTAATTTATTTGGTCCACTAAAGGCTTCCTTGGGCATCGTACCAGACTGGGCATGCCCCTTTACAAAGGCATCTGATTTGACCCACCCTTCAAAATCCGTGCGACTTTCCCACAACGTGAGGACAATATATGGCTCCTCTGGATTGGTGGGGCGCAAGACCTGGTTCGAAATAAAGCCTGGCATTTTGTCCACCAAACCTGCACGATTGCGGAAGGTCTCCTCGAACAGATCGGCATAGTCTGGATTTACATAGATACGGTTAGCAACAGTAATCATCCATTTATTCCTTTCAAATTCATGTGATTGTGCTTACCTATTATACGCAACACACTCCGTTTTCGGGTCATGAAAAACATCGACATGTTATGGTAGAGTGACTCTTTTATTGACTGACGTCGATATTTAGCAAAGCGGCTGCCTCTGCTATCTGGTCAGCCAACACGGTCGCACGCTCTTGCACCTCATCACCCAACTGTTCAGCTTCTGCCGCCTCAAAGACTGTACCATCCTGTTCTTGCTGATAAAACTCATCCACATACGCTAGCAAATCCTCAAAATCGGCAGTAATTTGTTCGTCGAGACTGACATCTTCCTCGATAACAACGAGACTGACACTCGCATAGGTTGCATCCAGGCCATTCAAGACATTGATAACATTCAAAAGACGACTGACCGCCACAAAACTGCGTTCATCGCTCGAAGGACCTGCAACATACGTCGACTGTTGCCATTCTGCAAAATACTCCTCCATTGTGGGGAGCGCCGTGACAAGCGCCGTAAAGACCTCTTCTATGGTCGGTTCCCATTCCTCAAGCGTTCGATTGAGTTCCGCTGTGGCACCATCAAGACCCTGTGCTCCACCCAGAAAGATATTCGCTTCCGGCAGCACCTCACCCGGCTCGATCTCGCCGTTCCCATCAAGATCGACGGAAAAACCAACATACTCGTCCACAGTACCATACAGGGTCGGTTCAGTGATAGTGTGAAAGATGTTGCCAGGGCTATTGAGCACCTCACCATCTGGCAAGACCAACTCCCATTCGAAGGCCGCCTCAGTATCGTCCTCACGACTCACTCCTGCATCAAGCAAGGTATCGTAAACGGCCAGAGATGGCACACCCGAAATGATGCCTTCGTTCAACTCATAGTAGAGACTAGCATCTAACCAATGTTGCTTGCTTTGTATCAGCAACGGACCTAAGACATCTTGTTGGTCATTCCACGCCGCTTCATAATCAAAATCAGCATCCTGTACAATCTCAAAATAACTCTGGGCTGCTGCTGCATACGCCTCGCTGGCACGCTTCATTGCCACAGCATTCGCAACAACATATTCCTTCACCGCAGAGAGATCAGCTGCGGGCGGTGGTTCTTCTTCCACGACAGCTTCAGTTGGTTCAACATCGGCAGATAGATCTTCAGTTGGTCGTAGATCGACAGGCGGCACACTATCCAGTTCACTTACAGGAATATCTGTAGGTTGATCAACTGCTTGATCAGCGGATTGATCGGTCTGCTCTTCAGCGGCTGGTGGGCTATCGCTGTTACACGCAGCTACAACCAACGTCACAAGCAGGAGGAAAGACAGAAGAGACATCGTACGTGTGTGGTGAGTCATAAAAGCTCCTATCACGGTAGACAATCATACTTCGTTTACAACACATGGCAGAAAAACACACACGGGAGATTTTACCCGAAAAAGACGACCACACCGCAACCAGGGAAAATAGTCACACAGATCTGCCCATAACCCCATTAATAGGAATTTTAATCATGCCCATTGTCAAAAAATGGATAAAGATGCACACTATATCTATAGCCCTTGACAAACGTGTAAATACTTACAAAACTATTTAGTGTATATTTACCGTTATTTTTTATCAATTAAATCTATTGACAATGATCCTCCTCATTTTCACTATCAGCTTATAGTAATATCAGCAATGTCGTGAAGTATACTTGACAACGATGTATGCACTTTGCTAGAATGGTTATAAATTACTGAGTGTATGTACAACACAATTTATGGAACAAACCGCACAAACGGAACAGACCGAACAAGCATTAGAATGGCTATTGGAACGCCTCACTCTGTGTGACCGACGGATCACCCCTCAGCGTGTGGCAGTGTGTGCTGCCATACTCACGCACAATGGCCACCCAACGCCAATGGAGATTCGTGATTTGGTGTGGCAATCGAATCGATCTATCAGTCAAGCAACGATTTACAATACCATTGCCATGTTGGAAGAATTCAAACTGATCCGTAAACTCGATATTGCTGGAAGTGAACATACACACTATGATCTCAATGTTGCGGCTCATATTAATGTTGTTTGTAAACAATGTGGTCGTATTAGCGACGTCCACACCGATATGATTGAGGCACTCTTTGGGTTTGTCGCCGCACGCTCAAACTATGAAATTGATACAGGCGCCGGATTAATTGTGTATGGTATTTGCACCGAGTGTCAACAGGTACAAAACGCCCATACAGAAGATTGAAAAGCATAACAAGTAAGTATTTCGTGTAAACGCATTACACCAAAGTCTAATTTAGAATAATTCTTTGTTACTAAGAGAACTACTTTCAAATTACGTCGTGGAGGTATGACGATGTCTTTCTCGAAACTAAATGAACCAACCGCGACTGTTGACGCCAAAAACTATGTAATGGCCGAGCAAAACGATCAGTCTGCTCTTACCAATAAGATGCGGGCGTATTTGGAAGCCATCTATCACCTATCCGATAAACAAACACCTATCATTAGTGCGCGGTTGGCTGACTGGATGCAAGTCACTCCACCGACTGTTACAAATATCATCAATCGTATGTCACAGGCTGGCTACATTGATCGTGGTAATCGCGGCGAGATCACGCTCACATCCACCGGGTTTGCGCTTGCCGAGACCATCGTGCGACGCCACCACTTGTTGGAATGTCTACTCGCCGATGTCATTGGGGTACCGTGGCACCTGGTTCATCAGGAAGCCTTGCGCCTTGAACATGCGCTGTCTCCTGAACTCGAGGAGCGTGTCGAGGTGTTGGTCGGTGATCGCACAACATGCCCCCATGGCAACCCAATCCCCGGCAGCCCTACCACCCTGACACAAAGCGAGAGTCTCACTCAGGTCGTGGTTGGACAATCATTTACCGTCAATCGTATCAACGAGGAAGCCGAAAACGATACTGATCTTCTGCTCTTCCTACAACAAAACCGCTTGATACCAGGGACAGAATTTACCGTTGTCAACAGTCTGCCAACCCACGGCATCACTCTGAAACACAGTGGCCATATGATCACACTTCCGCCACATATTACGACTATTTTGTGGGGGCAATTGTAATACAAAGGAATGGTCGTTTGCTTCGTTACCATTCCTTTGCCAGATCATAAACACCCATATTCCTAGAATTGTTCACGCATCTTCTTAACAGACTCGCGGACCATATCAACTGTCGCTCCATCTTCAATGGTACTCAAATCACCAATATGATCGCCCTGGTAGGCCGCACGAATAACCCGTCGCATAATCTTCCCACTACGGGTTTTAGGCAAAGCGTTCACAAAACGAACCGCGTGTGGCGTCGCAATCGCCCCGATACGCTCCCGCACAAGCTGACGGATCTCACCAGCGATCATATCCGTTTCAGAGGCAGCAATCCGATCCTGAAGCACCGCTACGACCAGACCAGCCTCACCCTTTAATTCATCCCGAATACCGATCACACTCACTTCAGCGATAGCTGGATGCGCCGAAATGACCTCTTCCAATTCACGAGTACCGATGCGATGACCAGCAATGTTGAGCACCTCATCAGCACGCCCGAGTAACCAGAAATAGCCATCTTCATCTTCAATCGCATAATCGCCGGTAAGATAGAGAGATTTGTTCTTGAAATAACGCCAGTAGTCATTCAAATAACGTTGTTCATCATTCCAAAGTGTCAGCAGCATCCCTGGGGGTAGTGGGCCTTGCTCAACAAGAAAACCTTTTTTTCCCTTCGGTACGGGGTTGCCATCCTCATCAACAACCTGCAGGCGATGCCCTACAGCAGGCTTGGTCGGCGAGCCTGGTTTGAGTGGCAGTTGCTCAAGCCCCACCGAATTGGCCAGCATCGACCAACCGCTCTCGGTCTGCCAGTAGTGATCGATGATCGGTACACCCAAGGCATCACTGGCCCACTGGTAACTGGGCTCATCGAGCGGTTCGCCAGCCGTGAAAAAGAGACGCAACGAAGAGATATCACTCTGCTTCATCCAGCGGTCGGGGAATTTTCGCAAGCCACGCAGCGCTGTCGGTGCACTAAACACACAGGTTACGCCATATTTTTCAATCACACGCCACCATACACCCGGATCAGGATAATCGGGCCGCCCCTCGTACATAATCGTTGGCACACCCTTCAGCAAGGGGCCATACACGATATAGCTATGTCCCACAACCCACCCAATATCGGAAGTCGACCAGAACACATCGCCATCACCAACATTATAGATCTGCGACATCGAAGCATAGAGCGCCACCATATGCCCGCCCGTGTCCCGCACCACACCCTTGGGCTTACCCGTCGTCCCGGATGTGTAAAGAATATACGATGGATCAGTGCTCTCCATTGGCACAGGATCGACCAGCGGCGAGCCCTGTTTTGTAATCTGTTCCTGCCAATCTAAATCACGACCATCCTGCATCTCATATGGCACAATACCCCGGTTAAGTACCAACACATGCTTAACACTTCCAACGGTTGCTTTCGTAAGCGCACCATCCAGCATCTCTTTGAGCTTGACCGGACTACCCTTGCGAAGACCAGCCTCAGCGGCGAGTACCGCAACTGGTTGTGCATCATCGATCCGGTTGGCCAGCGCGTCAACGCTAAAGCCACCAAACACAACCGAATGAATTGCCCCGATACGCACACATGCCAGCATACCGATGACTGCTTCAGGCACCATGGGCATATAGATCAACACACGATCACCTTTGCTCACACCCATATCACGCAATATCCCAGCCAGCCGATTGACCTCGCGGTAAAGCTCAAAGTACGTAAAGGTTCGTGATTGATTGGCCTCGGGACTTTCCCAGATGAGTGCTGCCTGACCACGTCGTTTTCCCAGCGCATGACGATCTACGGCGTTGTAACACAGATTGGTTTGTCCTCCCACAAACCAGCGGTAGAATGGGGCATTGCTGTCATCAAGCAGGCGATCCCACTTACGGAACCAACGGAGTTCTTCAGCAAGTGGCTCCCAGAATGAAGCGGGGTCGGTGATCGAGCGCTGATAGGTATCCTGATAGCTCATCATTGAACCTCCTCATAGTAATTGGCTCTTCCATAAAAGCAAGCCTCATACCAGCACAAACATGGTTATAGCACTGCTAGTACAGTGTTACTACACAAATGCGATATTTTCGTTGTCGTGCTCGATTGTTGCGATGTAAGGGATGAAATATGTAATCTATAGAACACTATTTCAGGCCACTTGTCAAGTGATATAAAAGAGTCCTTATCAGCGATGACTGAGTGTCCTAACAAAGAATGGAACGAGAAGTGAAAGCACTGGTAGTAGAAGCAATTGGGGGTGATATGATTGTAGCAATGGACGGATGAGTGGTAAGCCATGGAGGAGTGAAACCAACAATTGTTCAGTTACCATTCTTAGCAAACATCAAGAAGACATGATATACTAACATCTCGTGTTAATCTGTATCAATAGGCATAGAAAGAATTGCGATGCCTTCACCATTTCCCGGTATGGATCCGTATCTCGAAGGAAGCTTGTGGACCACTTTTCACTTTGCTTTTGGGGCTGAACTGGTGCGTCAACTTGCGCCACAGTTGCGTCCTCGTTACCTGGCCCTTCCAGTAGAGCGCTTGGTTTTCGACGAAACTAATGATGTTGCAATTACAACAAGTAGCTTCTACCCTGATGTTAGTATCTTAAATGTACAACCACCTATTGATCAGATAAGTGTAGAGCGTCACACTGCTCCTCTACAACTTGCGACCGTCATTCCTGAGACTGTTCCCCACGTCAGTATCGAAATTCGTGATACTGCCAATCACCAGTTGGTAACAGCGATTGAAATTCTTTCGCCGACCAACAAGCGAGGAGATGGTCGCCTGGAATACCTTACAAAACGCCGTCGGATACTCACGAGTACTACCCATCTGTTAGAGATTGATTTCCTCCGCCAGGGACAGCGTGTCCCGATGCAACAGCCACTGCCTGATGCTCACTACTTTGTCTTTTTGAGTCGTGCTGACCGCAGACCAATCCTGGATGTGTGGCCTATCCTGATACACGAACCGTTACCCACTGTGCCAATTCCATTGCTGAAAGACGATCCCGATGTACCGATAGATCTCCAAAAGACCTTTACAGCTACCTACGACCTGCTCGGATATGATCTGCTGATCAACTATGCTCAATCAGCAGATATTCCTGGAGATACTCCTACACAGGAGTGGATGGACCGAACGCTCCAATCACAGGGATTGCGGGATACCCACTAATGTTCTTCATCTACCTTTCATATCACTTCCACCAGGATACTATCTTTACCATCTAAGCAAACTTGTGCATCTTTACGCAATGTATGGTATACTACAGCACTCCTTAACGATAATTTGGGTCTTGCAAGTAGTATTTTCCACTTGCACATGTAGTATGTCCGCAATCCTATGCCACAACGGAGGTACTCAATGGCTGATACGCTCTCACAGGCTGCCCCAACAACCATTTCGGAAGATGAAACACGAACCTACGATCCTGCATCAGATGTTGTTGAGCAAGCTAACGTTACTGCGTACATGCACGAGAAGGGTTTTAAGACGTTTGATGAGTTGTACACCTGGTCCATTGAGAACAGCGAAGCGTTCTGGACCGATATGGCCAACCGACTTGAGTGGTACACTCCCTGGGAAAAAGTTCTGGATGATTCAGAAGCACCCTTCTACAAATGGTTCACGGGCGCACAGTTCAACATCATCCACAATGCAGTTGATCGACACCTCAAGACGTGGCGTCGTAACAAGCAAGCGCTGATCTGGGAAGGTGAAGACGGGAGCTATCGGACTTTCTCGTACCTTGCAGTTAATCGTGAAATCTCGAAATTTGCGAACATCCTCAAAAGTATGGGAGTTCAGCAGGGCGATATCGTCTCGATCTATCTGCCCCGCATTCCGGAACTGATGTTTGCGATGCTTGCCTGTGCCAAGATTGGTGCAGCCCATAGCGTTATTTATGGTGGTTTCTCTGTTGAAGCGCTAGCAGAACGTATGACCGATGCACAATCCAAAGTGCTTATCACCGCAGACGGTGGCTGGCTCCGTGGCAAAATTGTCCCACTCAAACAAACAGCCAATGAGGCGATGGCACGAACACCTAATGTTCAAACATGTATTGTGGTCAAACGAACCGGCCAGGATGTAAGCATGGAGAGTGGCCGTGACTACTGGTATCACGAATTGTTGACACTTCCTATTGCTTCGCCCAAATGTGAAACTGTTCCAGTCGATGCAGAGCATCCTTTGTATATCTTGTATACCTCAGGTACCACCGGCAAGCCAAAGGGTGTTCTACATGTCCACGCTGGCTATGCGGTTGGCATTTCGGCAACATTTAACATGACCTTCGACATCAAAGAGGAGGATCGCTGGTGGTGTGCCGCCGATCCCGGTTGGGTAACGGGACATTCGTATATCGTCTATGCCCCCTTGATCGAGGGCGCCACCTCGTTTATGTATGAAGGTGCTCCCAACTATCCTTACCCCAATCGCTGGTGGGCACTTATTGAGAAATACAGCATCAATATTCTTTACACCGCCCCAACTGCCATTCGCGGTTTGATGCGCTTTGGTGATGCCTGGCCTAACCGCCACGACCTTTCGAGCCTGCGTTTACTTGGTTCCGTCGGAGAGCCGATCAACCCAGAGGCGTGGCGCTGGTATCACAAGGTCATCGGCAAAGAGCAGTGCCCTATTATGGATACGTGGTGGCAAACAGAAACTGGCTCTTTTATGATTACACCAAATCCAACCACGCCCCTCAAGCCAGGCTCAGGGACACGGGCCTTCCTTGGTATTATTGCTGATGTCGTCGATGAAACTGGCAAGAGCCTGGGAGCCAATGAGGATGGTCTGCTGGTTATTAAAAAGCCCTGGCCATCAATGATGCGTACCATCCTCCATAATCCTGAGCGTTACGCCAACCAGTACTGGAAGAGCGAGCCAGCCGGGATGTACACCGCAGGCGACTCGGCACGCAAAGACGAAGATGGTTACTTCTGGGTAATTGGACGAATCGATGATGTCATTAAGGTATCTGGCTACCGTCTTGGTACGGCAGAGGTCGAAAGCGCATTGGTCTCTCATTCCTCAGTGGCTGAAGCCGCTGTCATCGGACTGGACCACGAAGTCAAGGGCACCGCAATCCATGCCTTTGTGATTCTGCGCGAGGGCAAAGAGGGCAACTCGGCACTGGAAGAAGAACTTAAAGCACATGTTGGTCACGAGATGGGGCCAATCGCCAAGCCAGAGAAAATCAGTATTGTTACCACACTCCCCAAAACACGTTCAGGTAAGATTATGCGGCGGGTGCTGAAAGCCCAGGCACTCGGACAAGATCCTGGCGATGTATCAACGCTCGAATAGGTTACGCTAGCATGTATAGCACATTTATTGACCCGCTCTCTTTACAAGGGCGGGTTTTGATTTTCCATGTTCCCTTACTCGTCCTCTCGTGAACTACATTTTTACATCTACCTGCAAGGGTTTTATCGTAGTAATAGAGAGGGGTATTATATTTTCCCAGATTATCAAAAAGAGTTCTTCTTGTACAGTTAGTATATAGGGTTGGTTAGATCATGATGCGTAAAATCTTTTTTCTGTTTTGTATTCTGATATTATTTGTGACGACAGGTTATATAAGTTGGTTAGCCGTACCACTTGAGCCACTACCTGAAACACAAGACACAATGACCTCAAACGACTTGATTGAGGTCACTATCAACGATTGGCATGTGTTTCAACCTACTATGCATACACCAAAGACGGGGCTTATTTTTTATCCTGGAGCCCGTATAGATGCCCAGGCGTACTCACCTGCAGCACAGGTTATAGCCGCACAAGGCTTTCTCGTAGTTGTTGTACCAATGCCACTGAATCTGGCATTACTCGGGCCAGATCGTGCCATGGCCGTTATTAATGAGTTTTCTGAGATTGAGCACTGGGTCGTTGGGGGACACTCGCTTGGTGGTGCACAGGCAGGTCTTTTTGCTCAAGACCATCTTGATGTTATTGATGGATTAGTACTATGGGGTGCATATCCCACAGAAGACAATAATCTGTCTGTCACTGACATTGAAGTTACAGCCATTTTTGGAACACGTGATGGTCTGGTCACCCCTGACGAAATCGAAGCAGCACGACTACTGTTGCCATCTACTACAGAGTGGGTCTTTATCGAGGGCGGCAATCACGCTCAGTTTGGTTGGTATGGCGAGCAACAAAACGATCTTCCGGCAACGATTGGTTTAGAAGTCCAACAATGGCAAGCAACTGATGCGACGGTGGAGTTGCTGCAACGTGTTGAAGAAAATTAGGGGTTAAGGATTAGATTTGCTGTCGGAGCCAAGCCACCTCTATGGTTGCTGTAACCCAATCAGGTGCCTTTACCCCCATGTCCTTGTATCGTAGGTGCGCTGGATGGGGGAACTATTCTATGTGTCTGCATTCGTCTGTTCTTCACTCTCCGCTCAATCGCTTCCTCCCTCACATCTCTGTGTTAAAAACCTACGGAAGCGCAAAAAGGGAGATGTCTGTCGAATGAACATCTCCCACACGTATTTCAGATATCACAGATGTGCGTCAACACACCTGCTCCATAAAAACATGCCTCTTAAAACCCATTCGTACTACGATACCACGTGTATCAAGCACCCACGGCTCTTTCGCGAATGACCGCAATGGGTAGCCCAATACGGAACGATAATCCATTATTAGGTGTTGATACTTTCAGAGTGCCACCATAAGGACGCAGCATATCCTGGTAATAACCCGCGATAAAGCGCTGGTCTTCTGGTGACAACATGGATAACTGACTCGTGCTTTCTCCTACGAGCTCGATGACTGCACGTTCTGGCAAATCGACAACATGGACTGTCATCAACCCACCGAACGGCATGTACTCAAGGATCGTAAGAAAGATGCTCACAAGGACTGAACGAATCGCGTTGCGATGTCCCACAATTTCCGCAACAGACACAGGAATGTCAGCATTGATCAGCACGTCCGTGCGTACACGGCAGAGTGGCTTCACAATGCGTATCGATTCCATCAACAGGTGATCAAGACGAATAGACGTTTCATCCATCGGGAACTCACTCAGACGCTCCCTTTCATACGCCCGTATCCGACGCAATACAAAAAGCGCGTCTGTGCCAGCATCAACCAACACATCCAGCTCTGAATCATCGATATTTGGCATATCTGCCTGTAATATCTGAGCACAGCCAACAACGGCAGAGAGATATTTTCCAATATCGCGACCAGCCTCTACCACCGTTTGTGCATCCTGAACGTTTTGCTCATGACGACGAATCTGTGACTCATACTGCTTTGCATCGCGATCCCGCTCTGCATAAGCAAGATGCCACGCTAAAGCATTGGAAAGCATATCAAGTACTGGTTGCATGTCATGTTGCGGGCGATATGCTTGTTCACCATGCGCGACAATGAGCCAACCATAGATCTCATTCAAAGCCATTAATGGTTGAATGAGCACATCGTAGTAGCCATCAGACTCAAGCCACACAGAGGCGTCATCAAGAGACTGCAGTTGTGGCGGCGGATCACATTCAGCACCGACACTGGTCCAATACAACTGCATACTTTTCCCCCGTTGGACAAGGACATCAACACGAGCATGCGGGAGAAGTTCATAGATACACAGGTATAATTCAGAGAAGAAAGACTTCTCGTCGGCCATCGTCAAACGCGACAGCCAACCAGCCTGTGAACCATTGAGCACCTGATTCATGGGCAGACCATGTTGGTGCAACAGATGGAGCGATGGATCGGTTTTAGAGCGTGGATACAATGTCATGATGAACCAGCCTGTTGCATACCATCAACCATTTCGGCAATACGGGCAACAAATTCGTCTACCGTATGCACCTGCGAGCAAATGTCCAACAACGCTACACGTTCGGTGTCATCGAGATGACAAGTGTAGTGTGGATGGACCGATGCAGCCTGTTCAGGGTCGTCACTGAACAATAACGATGCTACCTGTGGATTGGACGAGGCCAGGAGGGCCAGCGTACGCAGTCCGGTATGACGCATCGGTTGAGAATACTGGACGGGAAAAGGGACATCAGTCATACATACCTGCCTTATGGATTCTCAACAATTTGTGCTGGTGGTTCTGCTGGTGCTGGCCCCGGCTGTCCAAGTATAGCTTCCGCAGTTGAACTAACCAATCCAGATATACTTAGAAGAACCATCAAAAGAATAGTCACTAACATGCGCTTCGTATGTCGATTCATATGCAACCCTCTTTCTTTGACATATGGTATATATCGATTATAGAATAACAACCTGTCATGTGGTGGACTCATTGTGGACTTTCTAAGAGTCCACGACACCAGACTCACATGACAACCATACCGACAATTGCTCGTATAACGCCTGAACTTCCGTCCCTAAAGGTATCCCGTCCTGCCTACAATAGATAAACTCACCATAGATTTACAGTGAGCTATCACATCCAATTCCAAAGACAATCATACCGACAATTGCTCGTACAACGCCTGAACTTCCGTCCCTAAAGGTATCCCGTCCTGCTTCAGCGCCTGCTCAAACTTACGATAGGTTGTTTCTAAAATGGGGCGTTTGCCTAGTTTTGCAGCCAGTTTCATAATCATAACCACTGCGTCTTCGTTACAGGGATCATTGGCCAGCCAACGTTGATAATAATCGATGGCATGGGGTGGATCAGTTTGGAGAAGTCGGTCAGCGGCGCCCTGTAATGCCTGATGAAAAAGATGACGCAGATGCTCACGGCGCGAGTAGATCCAGAGTGATTCGGTACCGCCAGTTACCAGAAAGTCACCCTGATAGACTTCAATAGCCTGTTCCCATTGTTGTGATCGACAGAATATCTCGAATTCCCACACATCATAATGAATAGTGTCTAGCTCACGATGAGCTATGATGTGTCCCTTATTGATTTCGAGAGTTAGACCTGTTTCCACACGCATACGCTGAATAGCTTTATAGACGGTCCCTGTAATCATCTCACGCTCGCCCCAAATATCTGCCCATAGCTGTTCCAGCGCCAGAGGTGCACGATGGTCAAGAATACGCGCCAGAATCGTCTTCTGGATCCCAGTTAATTCCCGTAACTGATTATGAACAGCGCAGGAAAACTTGCCAAGTGCTGTAATAGCTATTGATGGTTCCTGATTGAACTTAGAAGAAGATATAGTTAACTGTTTTTCTTGTGGTAATGGATCGAGAAATTGCACCAGTTTCTGTGCTAGTGAACTTTGCTCCTCGATTGCACGTAAAAAAGATGACACTAGTCGGGCAAGATGACGCTGCATATCTGTAGAAAAACTACTCATCCATTGTGTACAGAGCATCCATCCTGAATGTGTTGGTATCCATCTATCCGCTTGCCAGGCCTCAAATGACTCAAATAACGCGACTAAAACGCGTTCGACGGGACTCAGATGTGGTAAATAGGGACGTATCGTAGTAAGATCGTCTATTTGCTTTCGTGCCTGAATCTGTTCCACACATTGGATCAGATTCACACGTCCCTTACCAACCTCCGTTTGCATTGGCAGATACAATTGTGTTCGCTCCTGCCATTCTACTGCTGTCGATGATTGGAGTAACAATGCCGCCAGCCATGCCCCTGTTACTGACTGTTCCTGAATTACCCGAATAGCATATTGATGTGCGGTTGTATACGCAGTCTCAAACTGAGCCAATGCCCGTTCGGTTGCTGCTGTAATAAATTGTAATTCGGCCAGACTGTATTGAAGGTAAGCTTCTTCACGACGACGTTGGGTTTGTTGTGCTATAGCAAGACCAGTTGTTAACGACACCTGTGCGTCAACAAGATGTTGTTCACCCATTGCAATTGTACCCAGATTATTCAGTGTCATCGCCCGACGACCATGATTCTGACAGGTATGCCAACACTGATCAGCTGATTGGAGATACTGTACCGCCAATGTATAGTTTCGCGCAACAGCATGTACAAAACCTAGATTATCATAAATAGTACCTAGCGTTACCATATCGGCCTGGTTGTTTTCAGCATAAACACGGGCTTGATTAAAAGCTTTAATAGCCGCATCGATCTGTCCAGTCATACTACATAAACGTCCCTGGGCAATTGCCACTAAAACTGTCATGGTTGACGGTACCGGATGAGCAAGTAGCTCATCAAGTTCATGTTTGGCCTGATCAATAGAACCACAAAACAGTAGACATTCAACACGAAAAACACGCGCCTCATAACGTACATCAGGTAGTGTAATAGCAGTAGTTTCGGCAACGCGAGTGGCAGCAATCGCACGGTCCCACATGGCCAGATCGGCATACAGACGAGCTTGTAACACGAGTAAATCTGGTGGTATCTGCTGTACATGTGCTGCATCATCCAGACAAGAAAGGGCTGTCGTATGGAGAGAGCGCTGTCGTAGCTGAGGCAGATGGTTCCGCAAAAGCGTCCAGGCAGCATCAATATCTTGTGTATCCAGCAAACAACGTAATGCTCTACCTACCATCCCTTGCTCTTCATAAACAGAGGCCGCCCGCTGGCAACAACACCGATACCGCTCAGGGGTTCGTTGCAAGCGACGCGAGAGCATATCACGAAACAGTTGATGATACGCCATCGATGTGCCATGCGAGAGAATAAACAACCCCCGACGCGAAACGGCATCCAGCAATGTGGCTGAGTCTTGGCAATCACGCACACGATCACAATGCCCAACAATTAATTCATCAAGGACACTTGTTTCCTCTAAAAACTCCTGCAAATGGCTGGGCAGTGGATCGACCAACTCGGCCAGAAAGTCATCGACCGATAGAATGGGGTACGGAGAATTTACGCCACTCCGCTGTTGCTCAAGACCAAACAGAATACCCGTGATCCATCCATCGTACTCCTCTGCAATTTGCTGTGCCTGCGTCTGGTCCAACGACAGGTCTGGTTCTGCAAGCCGCCTGACTTCTTCAGTAGAGCAACGCAACAGCCGATAGTCGTAGATGCTACCATGGCCCTGCGACATCAGCCGGACCATCCCCGGTAGGGTAGGGATGGTGCGTGACGACAGGATAAGATGGCAACGGGGGGCATAGGTTATGAGAGTGGAGAGGAAATTGGTAATCTGTGACACACCAGGCAGCGGTTCTTCGGTCGCATCGAGTACATGGAGATCATCAAGTACAATCGCAATATCAGTTTCTACATTGGCCAGAGTCGTGGCGAGTCTATGGAAAGTCGCAGGAAAATTTTTAGGATCAGGATTCTCAGTATCATCGCGGAGTTCAGAGATTTTAGGAACGAAATGCAAGGTAGCGACAAGATACGATAAAAACAGTGCCGGATCACGATCAGAGGCATCCAGCGTGTACCATGCAACACGGCATGGCGCCCGCGTCTCAGCCCATTGCACTAACAGCGCAGTTTTGCCCCAGCCAGTTGGAGCAGAAAGCACCACAAAGGTTTGCTGATGGAAGTTTTGAGCAAATGCATCCAGCGCCACGTCCCGATGCACCAATGGACGCAGGATACGGGGGATAGTGATCTTTTGATGAAACTCCATAAGACCCTACCACGTGCACTGCATCACACACCAAGGTGTGACACAACACACACATATAAATCGGCTTTTAAACGTGAATAGATTAATATGTATCATATAATACTGTAGGTGTATCGCTTTTTATTATAGCATGCACATGTCCTATTCCCAACCATGACCTACGGTGTTGTTATTTTATCATGTACCAAAGCACCCATACCACATTTAGTTTAACACATACCTCAGATCTGAAAACCTCTTGGCCCTGCATCGCTGTAGATGCTCAAGAAGATTTGTCCATCACACAGATATGTTACCCATCCATTATGATACTGTCCGTTATGATACTGTCCGTACCGGGTTGACTCCTTTTGTTAATTATATTCATAATATCTTATTTACTATAAGATTAAAGCAGGGAAGGAGGTTACACACTGATACCACTTTATACTTTCCATCCACTTCTTAACAGACCAAATATATTGTGTCATGTCAATGTTTGAAGGAAACGACTTGTGTAGTTGTATCTGGGTAAAACACACCTAAGCATACCAAAAAATGATTTCGACACAAGAGTCTTCTACGTTTGAGGAAGCTTAGATTTTCTGTGTGCTTTTTACATCTCTGGTCGGCACACTTAATTATGAAAACGTCAGAAGAGTGGCGTATGTTGTATGCCGCAGCAGCAGACTATCACACGTATGGAGTCTGGTGTAAAGACAACCAGACCATCTGGTTCTATCACAATGGGCGTAAGGTTGCTGAAGTGAAACCTAGTGGTGCATTTAATGAGTCAATGTACATGTTTCTGGATACGGAGGCATTTACGTGGGCAGGGCTCCCGACAATTGCTTCCTTAAAAGACCATAGCAAAAACACCATTGTACATGATCTGCATGCACGTTGTAGCTGCGGTTTGCAACCGCAGTGCGGGGCGTGGATGGCGGCTGGAAGACGCCGTGACATCACGTATCTGAGGTGAGCGCTAAACCACGCCTGCATGCACGTTGTAGCTGCGGTTTGCAACCGCAGCGCGGGGCGTGGATGGCGGCTGGAAGACGCCGTGACATCACGTATCTGAGGTGAGCGCTAAACCACGCCTGCATGCACGTTGTAGCTGCGGTTTGCAACCGCAGCGCGGGGCGTGGATGGCGGCTGGAAGACGCCGTGACATCACGTATCTGAGGTGAGCGCTAAACCACTGTGCGTAAGACGACAACCTCACATTGTATACTTTACACGCGACGTACCGTACTCTGAAAATCTTGCAACTCGATGAACAATCCAGTATGCATCCATCCCAGACCTGAGCGCTCACCAGTCACACCCTCGACCATATACATGGCATTTGGGTCAAGTCCCCGCAAATACAATGGGGACACAGGGGCAGGTTCAGGCAAATGCGTGCGAAAGGCCAAGAGAATACTTTCTGAACGATCTTTACTCACATACTGTACAGCCGAGAACACCTGTTCCTGTGGGGATCGTGGTCGATACAGATCACCAAATTGAATGATATGCCGTATCTCTTTGTACAACGCGATCCATTGCGCTGCTTCTGCGTGTTGGTCTGGCGTCCATTGGAGCAGATGGCCACCAACACCGAGCGTGCCACACATGCTTACGTGAAAGCGAAAAGAGAGCGGCAGATAGGATGGACCCATATCGGTGACCCATGCCTCCATCGTGTTCGCAGGAAAGAGCTGTGAAAACCCTCTTGAATGGCAAGCCGCATAGTCGGCTCGGTGTTATCGCTCACCCATATCTGGTCTGCAAAACGTAGAATGCCAGGATCCGCACGCCCACCGCCACCAGAGCAACTCTGCCAGATGACATGCGGATGCCGCTCACGCAGTGTCTCCCACACACGATACAGACCATGAACATAACGCACCCATAATTCACGTTGATCACCCGCTGCATCCGGCCAACCCGGTTCGCTCACATTGCGATTCATGTCCCATTTGATAAAACAAATATGGTACTCTGCCAAGAGCTGATCAATCTGACTGATCAAATAATCCTGTACATCATTGCGCCCCATATTCAGGATGAGTTGATTACGGCCAAAGTTCGGGGTACGCGTAGGAAAATGAATAATCCAATCTGGAGCGCCCAGTAGAGATCACTATCTGGATTTACCATCTCAGGCTCAATCCACAGACCAAAATCCATACCAAGTTCATTGACACGCTCGATTAGGCCAGAAAGACCATGGGGAAACTTGCGTTCATCTGGCCACCAATCACCCAGGCCAGCGTTGTCATCATCGCGTCTGTGAAACCAGCCATCATCCATAACAAACAACTCGACACCCATTGCTGCGGCAGACTCAGCCAACGCGCACTGTGAGGCTTCATCGACCTGAAACGTCGTGTCTTCCCATGAGTTGTAGAGAACCTTGTGAGTTACTTTTCCATGGGGAAGCAGATGGTCACGAATGTAGTCGTGCATGTGGCGACTTGCTGCCCCAAAACCAGCCAAGGTATAGCCAGCATAGCTCCCAGGTGTGGTGAATGTCTCACCAGCGATTAAGCGCCAGGCACCATCCCAATCATTGATGCCAATGCCAATCTGAGTTGACACAACATCGGTCATTTCAGCCAGGATTTTCCAGTTGCCACTCCACGCAAGTGCGCCAAACCAGACGTCGCCCAGCTCTTCGTCTGCATTCCCACGGTCAATCGCAAACCACGGATTGTAATGATGGCTGGTAGTTATCCGACGACTCTCCAGCACTTTCAAACCTGGGGTAAGCAACTCACGCTGAAGATGCATTTCATCCGTCCAGCGGCCACTCAGATGCGTTAGCCGGTATACGTCACCTAATGGTAGGTGCCACAGTGCTGACCAGATACGCTCAATGGTGATGGGCTCAGCACCTTCGTTGGTCACGCTGACCCACCGTTCGATCAGGTCATAGGTAGCATGTACGCGATAATGGAGTGTGAGATTGAGCGGATAGACCGTGTCGCGCAGAGAGATACGTAATTCTGGGGTGGTGCTTTCACATATGTCTGCCCCTGTGTATCGCAACACCACATCACGTACACCATCGGCAAAGGCAACCTTGAGACAGGGCTCGGTAAACTTCATATCTTCATAGCCTGGGTATTCCTCAGGCGTAAGATGAGCTGGATTGTTAAAAGCCGCCCACCCCTCAGGATTAGCCGCTGCTGGATAATCACGCGCATGGGGCAATCGTATACCCCAGTAGCGATGGGTGAGTAAACCAGCCTCATTCAATCCAATGACATAAGCCGTCGTGCGGGTTTCCAACACCCAACCATGATCGGTTGTATGAATCGGCATGAGTGGGCCTCTTTACTTAATATATCTGCTGTTTTGCTGTATCGATCCAAGTATGTAGCCATCATGCGGTGTACAGATGTAAGCGGCTCCCATACGTCCAGTGGAACGCTGGTACTGCTCGATAATTGTCTCCGCTGCTTGTTCAGCCTGTGGCGTCTCGACGAGCGCTACCGCACAACCACCGAACCCTGCACCTGTGAGTCGGGTACCCAGCATACCGGGCGTATCCAATGCTGCTGCGACAAGCGTATCTAATTCGGTGCTACTCACCTCGTAGTCGTCACGCAAACTGGTGTGCGATGCCACCATTAATGCACCAAAACGGGCTATATCACCCTGCTGTAATACTTTAGCAGCCTCTTGTACACGCTGGTTCTCAGTGACCACATGCCGGCACGCTGTTGTTCGACCTTACTCAGGTATGCTGCACCAGTATCGAGCAGATCGGGAGTGACATCGCGTAATGCTTGTAGTGATGGCCAAATGGCTTGTAATGTTTGCAAGGCCGACGCACATTTTTCCCGTCGCTGATTGTAGACGGAACACCTACCAGTGTACGAGAAACAGCGCTGTCAAGCACCAGCACTCGCACAGTTGAAGGAACCCGTATAGGATTGATCGTGACTGTGCGACAATCAATCAGTAATGCGTGACCTGCTACTCCACACGCAATGGCAAGCTGATCCATCAGCCCGCTTTGCATACCCATAATCTCGTTTTCGACTTGCTGCCCCAGACGTGCGAGTGCTACACAATCGAGCGCATGATCTGCGAGCGTGGTAAGGGCAATGGCGATTCCTAACTCTAACGCTGCCGATGAAGAAAGTCCAGAACTCACTGGTAACTCGCTGTCCACGAGTATGTCTGCGCCAACAAGATCACAGCCTCTCTCTATAAGAAGTGCTGCAACACCTCGTACAAAGCGTGTCCATCTTAAACGCTCTTGAAACTGGAGATCTCGCAGATCGACTTGATCTTCGGCATCAAAACGTGGAGAAACCGTACGGAGGATGGTATCGTTACGACAGCGCACAGCCAGGTATGTTCCCATAGAAAGCGCCCTAGGGAAAACCCAGCCCTCATTATAGTCGGTGTATTCACCAATGAGATTTGCGCGACCAGGTGCATACACAAGCAGTTCGGGATCTTGACCAAATATTTCTGCAAACCGACGGACTACTTGCTCCTTCATCATGGAAGCTCCTCTACAAGGCTACGGAGGCGTTCGGCGGCGTGTTCAGGGGTAAAATCACGTTGCGGTTGGCCCAGCAATTCATACCCGACCATAAACTTACGTATTGTCGCCCAGCGTAACAAGGGCAGATAAAAATGAGTATGCAGATGTCATGCAGGATGTGCATCCCCATCAGTTGAGTGTTGATGAAACCTCTACTGTATGGGAAGGAGACCTGGAACAGCCGATCATAACATTGGGGTACCTGCTTGAGCATGTCTGCTAAACCATCACGTGCGTCTGATGGCAGGTCGGAGAGCGCACCACAATGGACGCGAGGCAACACCATCATTGTAAAAGGCCAAACGGCCCAGAAGGGAACTAAGGCCACAAAATGGTCGTTCTGACAAATGAGGCGCTGTCCATTACCTAGCTCTTCTGCAAGATAGTCGCACAGCAGACAGCGATCATGTGTGCTCATATATGTCTGCTGTGTATGCAGTTCTTTAGCAGGCTCATTGAGGATACTTTCATTGGCCCAGATCTGGCCGTGCGGATGCGGATTGCTGGCTCCCATCATCACACCGCGATTCTCAAAGATTTGCACATAACAAACCCAGGGAATACCACCGAGTTCGACATACTGGTCAGACCAGGTATCAACCACGTGTCGCAGTTCAGCACACGATATCCCAGACATGGTCAGATCGTGTCATGGCGAGAAACACATCACACGACAGATACCCTACTCACGCACTGATCGCAAAAGTCTGGCTTGGTCATTGCTGTCATCTGCCTGTGCTCGTTAATCGGTCGCCTGATCGGGAAGCAAAGCAGCAAAATCATTATCGAAGACCAACGTTCCAGGATAATCTGGATTGCGTTCTCCATTCGCACGCACATTGTTCGGGCAGAGGTAACACGAAGGGTCATAGACAGGGCGCTGCTCAACCGACGCTTCCTCCACCTGCCCCTGCCACGGACGAATGGTACGATGTGGTGATACTAACACCCATTCACTTGTAAGCAGGTTTTGTCGTCGGTGTGGCGTAGCAAAAATAACAGTATTCATGGTTTTCATTGTTCTTACCTAGCAATGCTACCTATAGCTTCCAGAAGCAGGTAGTTGCTCATTGGGTTATATAGCGCGGCTGTTCCCAGCAGGAACAGCCGAATAAGCGATCGTGTTCCCAGCAGCATACAACCTCATTTACTCGAAGAGGGCATTCACCTCTTGATTCGCTGGTTCCAGTGCTTCCGCCGCAGTCATCTGGCCTAACATAATACTATCCATGGTGGTGCCCATAATAGCGAAAACCTCAGAAGCATTGTCAGTAATGGGATGCAAGAAGGTGCTTTCCGGATCAAGCGCCTGTTCGGTAAAGGCTGTAACATCCAGATCACGCTCCTCATAGGCCTGGAGTGCTGCATCTACACCAGTCTCAATGGCCGGAAAAACCACACCAAAGGTACCCACAAGGTCTTGACACTCCTGAGAGGCCGCATATTTGACCCATTCCCATGCCTCTTCCTGATGCTGGCTACCAGTCCAGATGGAGTCGGCCAGACCATTGAACATGCTCTTACGCCCTTCTGGACCCTGAGGCAATAAGCCAAAGCCCACGGTGAAATCGGCATCATTCACATACTGACCAATCATCCATGAACCATCAGTCGTCATGGCACCCTGCCCCGAAGTGAACAAGACATTGGCACCAAGACTTTCGATATCCGCGATTGGTGGTGCAATACCTTCTTCCAGACTCAGGTTGGCATACCATTGGATTGCTTCAATAAACCTGGGATCAGCATAATTGTAGCTGGTGGCCCATGGACCTTCGTTGAACTGCCAACCATTGCTCGCAGCGAACATGCTCCACTGGGTCTGACCATAGGACTCACCGGCACCCTGAGGAATAAAGCCATACTAAGCTACATTATTTTGATCGAAGTCCGGGCTCAAGGCGTTGTTGCCATTGGCATCCAGAGTCAAGGTTCGCATCAGTTCGCCAAAGGTTCCACCATCCTGCGGATTCCAGGTCATATCAGCCAGTGTCGCCGGATCGACTCCCGCAGCTTCAAACATTTCCTCGTTGTACACAATCGCAATGGTGTCCCAATCCTTTGGTAAGCCGCACCGTTGGCCATCACGTGTCCACAATTCTGCCAGATCACCAATATACTGCTCAATATCAACTTGATCACGCTCCACTAACGGCTGAATATCTACGAGCTGGTCTTTGGTCGCAAACTCAGGATATTTTGCAAGATGGTTGGTAAAAACATCGGGTGCATTGTTCCCCACCATACTCGTCTGAAGATTGTTCCAGTAATCATCCCACCCAAGTTGCTCAATCTTGATGTTGATGTCAGGGTTTTGCTCAATAAACGCGGCAGCACAGGCTTCATAAGCCGGCTGTTGATTGGAATCTCATAACGAATAACGAACAGTAACTCCTTCACTTGAGCCAGTAGCATCTGTTCCAGAAGACGTATCCGCCTCGCCAGCAGGCGTACTACTACCACCACCACACGCAGCCAATACAAGGTTCGCAAGTAGCACCATAACAATAAAGAATTGACGATTTCCATACTGTATTGTGTTTACACTCCTTTGTCAATCATGTTGTGTATATCTCTATGAATATGTCCGTGCGTTCCAATGAAACAAAAACTTCTTCTCCTGCCGTAATACACCCTATTTGTATCCACTAAACTGAATTGAGTTAATCGCTTTACGCCCGAAGAATGCGAATAGCAGTATGCCTGGCAAAATCCCTAGCAACGCACCTGCCATCAATCCACTCCAGTCTGGCACACCCTCCGGTGTTTGTGAACGGAAGATGCCCGGTGCAACGGTCAGCATCCGCACGCTCTCATCCTGACCTACGAAGAGCGGTCAGAGATACTCATTCCAAATCGTAATAAAGGTAAGAATGCCCAGTGTGACCAGAGGTGGGCCACTGATCGGGATCACCAGACTCCAGAAAACCCGAAAGAGTGAGGCCCCATCTATTTTGGCCGCCTCCTCGATCTCAGTATTGATCCCCAGGAAAAACTGGCGTAGAAAAAACACAGCAAAGGGTGTCATCAAAAAGTATGGCGCCACGATGCCCTGAAATGTGTTGAGCCAATTCAGGTCACGCATCAGAATGTAATTGGGGATCAAAATGACAATTGCCGGAACAATCAACGCCGCGATATACAGAAAAAAGATTTGATTGCGGAAGGGAAAATGCAAACGGGCAAAGGAATACGCAGCCAGAGCACTAAAAACAGTTGACCAACTACAACCAGCACGGTCACCACGATTGAATTACGTAGATAAAGCCAGAAATTGAGGGGCTGTCCAGAGCCATCGGCAGCAACTGCTTCACTCATGTCCACAAAGCCCAGAATCCGCCCAAAGCTATCAAACGTAAAGCCAACTGGTAGCCACACGCTTGGGTTGGCGTAGAGTTCACGATTTGTCGACAAAGCAGTGCGGATCATCCACCAGAAGGGAACAAGCACCATCATAATGGAGAGCAACCAGGCGAGCCAGGCCAAGATCTGCCCTAATGATATGCGGTTTGTGCGCCGTTTAGACGCAAGTACTTGTGTTACCATATTATCACCCCATACATTCTTTATCATCTTAGTCACGCCCAACAAACAGGGACGCTAGAATAGGGAAGAAAACCATCGTCGTATATGCTCTTTACCACCACTTGTCAGGCAAGATCCGATGTATCTGCTCGGAGATAGCGCAGTTGAATAATGGTAATAATGATCAGGATGGTGAGGAGCGCAACAGCAACCGTGGTGGCATAACCCATATTAAATCGATTAAAGGCCTGCTCATACATGTACCAGTAAATCACGCGTGTCGCGTCGACCGGACCACCCTGTGTGGTGATCGCAATCGTGTCGAAAATCTGGAATGATCCGATAATTGTGGTCACCAGCACAAAAACCAGTACAGGTCGTAGCAATGGAATAGTGATCGACCAGAACATCCGCCGCTCCGTTGCACCATCAATGGCAGCAGCCTCATAGACATCTTTGGGAATAGTTTGGAGGCCCGCGAAAATCAGCAATGCGGTGTAGCCAACATGCCGCCAGATATTGATACCGGCAATGGCCGGCATCGATTGCTCGACTGAGCCAAGGAAAGGCTGTCGTGGAATACCAAACACACCCAGAATTTGGTTGATGAGTCCAAGGCTGGGATCAAGCATCCACAGCCAGAGCAACGCCACCACAACATTGGGAATGAGCCAGGGAAGAATCAGAACACCACGTACAAACAATGACTGTGTGAGACGATCCATCAGGACAGCCAGCCCAACTGCCAGTGCGGTCTGTAGCGGGATATTAAGCAACACATAATACAGAGTCACCTGGAGTGATTGCCAGAACTGATCATCCTGGATAAGTTGCTGATAATTTGCAAAACCAATAAATTGAGATTCACCAAGCAGATCCCAGTTCGTAAAACTGATCATAAGACCACGCACCGCTGGCACGGCATAAAACGTAATAAAGCCAATCAGACTGGGTAAGATAAAGAGGTAGGCAAGTAAAGACTCATTTGTACGCCCACGCTTGAGCCAGGCAGATCGCACATTTTGTTTTTGCATAACATCTGCAGTTTGTTCCATGAGGCTCGCTCCTTTGCGTTTCAATTCCTACATTGGATGTAGTTGCAACGGATACCCGTTCAACCCTTTTTGATCACTTGTCGTAATGTGTCACGTAAGGTACTTGGCAATGTCGGTTTGACAAGGTATACGGTTGCGCCAAGATCGATGCCGCGTTGGCGCTCGTCGAGTGTGCTGCACAAAATAATAGGAATGGTATTATTAATATTCACCTGTTGAATCGCCGTAAAAAGCTGCCAACCCCGCCCACCGTCGAGCGCAGGTTCAAGGACAATGGCACTCAACGATTGTGCTTGCAGAAGTTTAAGAACGGTTGGTGTGTCGGTACATGTCATCACACGATATTCCCGACTCAGTTCCCGTCGATACATGTCAGCAGTTGGTTGATCGCTCTCGATGATCAGAATTACGTGGACGTCTGGAAACATCACGCATCCTTTCGAGGTTGATCGATTTCAGTAGTTAGTGAAAATCTTATGCAGGTATAGCATAGCACGCGGGTTTCAGGCTGTCTTGGAGAATATCGGACTGTTGTTGGACAATATCGACCTGGTGAGACAGCGCACGACTATCCGGGCTGTTCACGATAGTCCCGGGGTGAACAGCCTACCTCTTTTTTGAAGACGCGACTAAAGTAGGCAACATCCTCAAAGCCAACCTGCGTAGCAATCATCGTAATGCTGCTGCTGGTTGTGTCGAGCAACTCTTTGGCACGCTTCATACGATAGCGCGTGAGATAGTTCCAGGGGGAAAGCTGCATTTCACGTTGAAAGATGCGATCAAGATAATCTTTGTTGACACCCACCGCATCGGCAATACGCTGGCGTGAAAGAACACTGGCATAGTTCTGATGGATAGAGGCAATGGTGTGTTTGACCATCGCACTGGTCTGTTGTGGCAGTACATCAGTTTGAGTCATCACTCACTGGATGGTATCGATGGTCTCTGCGGAAGAACACGTATCTTTACTTTGCAAAATGAGCTGGGATTGATCAAGCCGCTGAATATCATCGAACGAAAGCATATGGCCGCTGATGATTAGTACAGGTATCTGACGCGTCTGAGGATGATCGCGAACGTACGCAAGAACCGCAAAGCCATCAATATCTGGCATGATCAGATCGAGAATAGTCAGACTGGATGTTTCTTTTTGCAATATATCTAATGCTGCCTGTCCACCGTTCGCATGTACAATCTGATGTGCAGAAAGGCGTTGCGTTAACAGATGTTGATAGAGTATATGCGCCTGTGGATCATTATCAACAATTAAGAGCTTGCCTAATGGACCAGACGGGCGTAATCGGTCAATCGTTTCGAGCAACTTTGTCCCATTGAGTGGCTTGTGTACCACGCCAGTCATACCAATGTGGGACACACCAACCCCCTGTTCATAATCGTAGAGGATCATCGGCACCTGACAGAGTTGTGGTTGGGCGCGAATCTGTTGAAAGATGGCCCAGTCATCGGTAGTTGCACAGGCCAGATTCCACGCGAGTACGACTGGCTGGACATCGGTGAGCAGCACGGGTAAATCACTCCCTGCACGGAGTCGATAGATCACGAGATTGTGCCGTTGGCTCAGATCGACAATGGTATCTTCTATTGTGTCCGTCGAGTCGATTAACAACAACACCGGATTGTTTGCCTCAGAGATAACCACAGGCTGTCCACTCAGGTTGGGCAATGGCAGATATACATGAAATGTACTTCCCAAACCGGGCTGGCTTTCCAGCGTCATCGAACCGTGATGCAACATCACCAGATGACGTGCGATAGACAACCCGAGTCCAATACCCTCTGGTCAAGCATGTTCTTGTGCCGTCGTAAACGGCTCAAAAATGCGTTCTTGCATCTCGATAGGAATACCACGTCCGGTGTCCCCCACCCAGATATGGATATGCGGTGGCAATACCTCAGCCCCAAGCACGATCTCACCACTATCAGTAAACTTGGTTGCGTTATAGAGAAGATTCAACAGGATCTGGCGTAATCGCACTGGATCAGCCTGCATCATCGGCAAACGTGACGGCAGTTCGAGCCGACACGCAACGGTCTTCTGATCCATTTGATCGGCAATGGAACGGAAGACCTCCTGCAAAAATGTGTGCGTGCTGATGGTTTCCTGAAAGAGATCAAGCTCATCGATTTCCGCCCGCGAGAGATCGAGCAAATCATTAATCAAACGAATAAGGTGCTCACCACTACGATAAATGTGCTGGATGTCGTGACGCAACGTTGTCGACAATTCCATCTCGTACGGTCTGGGAACAGAGAGTGCTGTCTGGCTGTATCCCAAAATAATGTTTAACGGTCCTCGCAATTCATGACTGACGTTTGCTAACAGTCGTGTCTTGAGTTGATCGGCTTTTTCGGCCTGTGCACGGGCTTGCAGCGCCTCTTGATATAACTCAGCATTCCGCATCACAATACCAAGTTGATCGGCGAGTATCTGTAAACCAATGAGTTCATGATGAGTATGCTGCGTCGAATGATAGCTATGCAGATCGAGCAGCCCCACAATCTGCCCACCCAGACGAACCGGAATAACCACACGCGCGCGCGTTGCAGGGGCATACGGATCAGGAGTAAAGCGGCGACTGTGTCGGGTGTTGGGAATAAAGATAGGCTCGTTGTCGAGCAACGCAGCCTGCAACACCAATGAGCTATCAGGATACAGAGATGTGCGCTGCGAGTCATAAGACTCAGGTTGATCCAGAATGAGTATCTGTTCCCGCGCATTCCATAAATACAAATGGGCCTCATCATACCCATAGTTGGTACGAATCAGCTCGGTAATGGCCTGTGAGAGGTGCTGCCGATCAAGGATGAGACCCGCACGACGATTGATTTCCAGACTCGTCTCAAGCTGTGTTTGACGTTGTTGATCAAGTTTTCGGTTAAACCCAACCAAGCGGCTGGGAAGTGCAGCCATCGACATAAGTTGTTGTACCGCAACATCAGCAACATTCTGGGATGTGACCAAACGTGGTTGGTAGCTAAAATGGGTAGGGAGCGGTTGTCCACGCCCAGCATGAACTGCCAGATCAAGCGCCTGTGTACCAAAATCGGCGGCGGGGGTTTGCATCGTGGCTGTCATACCCCCTTCAACAATGGCCGCGAGTGCTAACGGATCGCCGTTAATACCAACAATGAGTGTCTGATCATCCACGACATGCAACGCGCGACCAGCATCACGTGCGGCTAATGCTAACGAGTCCGAAAACCCAAAAATAGCGCTGACAGGTGTATTCAACTGCTGCATCACGTTGTAACAGTGTGGATAGGCCTGTTCATAACGCCATGGCGTAGGGAGATGTTGGATCTGTATGGCCGGATGCGGCTGCAGCGCCTTCTGGATGCCCCTCAGACGGCTACGACCATCCTCACCTGGTATACCAGTGAGTCCCCCAATAGCTAATATATTACCCTGACCCGACAGACGATTTGCCAGATACTCGCCAATGTGCTGAGCAATCGTGTAGAGACCTGAAGGTGACACAAGACGTGGATGGCGTATAGCTGTTTCCGTGAGGTAGACCACAGGCAAATCTGCTTCGAGGATATGGTGAATGAATTGTTCAGAAGGATTCCATACGATAAGTGCATCTAAATCTTGTGCGAGCACCTCTTCGACATAATTTACCAGTTGCTCGTCTGAATAGTTCGCAGGCGTTTCCAGCACAACCGAGATGAGGTGAACCGCATGGTGTTGGGCACGTTGCTGGAGCGCCTCATGAACCTGTACCCAGAAGGGATCGTCGGGCCAGACTTGAGTGCCAATACGTAAAGTGGCTGTCATATCACTATCTTCACAACAGGAAATCAATTCCTAATACATAGCTACATACTTATGAGATGGGCATATAGCGCCTTCTGACATTATAACAACTTGCACACGGTTGTCATCTATCTTACAGCTGTAAAGAAGAGTGATTTCTCCTCGTAGATTTCTATACATACAAAAAAAAGACAAGGGTGTTCAATTAAACACCCTTGCTATCCCTACCTTGAAAACTATTATAAATACTACAGCACATCCTTGACCAACTGCGCGATGTCGGTCGGGAGTTTGGCTACCTTCGCCCCTACCGCCTCTAGTGCGGCCACCTTCTCTGCGGCAGTTCCTTCACCACCAGAGATAATCGCACCAGCGTGGCCCATGCGCTTCCCTGGAGGAGCCGTTTGCCCAGCGATAAAACTCACCACTGGCTTGGTCACATGTTGCTTGATATAGGTCGCAGCATCTTGTTCTGCTGTACCACCAATTTCGCCAATCAGCACAATCGCCTCGGTCTTAGGATCGGCCTGGAAGAGTTCAAGCACATCGATAAAAGACGTGCCAATAATGGGGTCGCCACCAATACCAACAATCGTCGATTGGCCCAACCCAATGCGGGTAAGCGCATCAACAGCCTCGTAGGTAAGCGTACCACTCTTTGAGACCACCCCAACGGGACCAGGTGTCGCCACATTGCCGGGGATAATACCGACTTTGGCCTCGCCAGGAGTCAGCAGACCGGGACAATTGGGGCCGATCAAGCGTGAGCCGTGCTCCTTTACAAATGCCACTGTACTAACCATATCGTTTGCAGGAACACCTTCGGTAATACACACCACGAGTGCAATACCAGCAGCAGCAGCCTCACGTACCGAGTCGGCAGCATTGAGGTGTGCTGGCACATAAATCACCGAGACGTTTGCGCCAGTTTCCTTGACGGCATCTTCAACAGTGTTAAACACGGGAACCTGGTTATCGACGGCCTTCAAGCCACCTTTTCCCGGTGTCACCCCGGCGACAATATTGGTGCCATACTCGATCATTGCTCGCGCGTGGAATGTACCTTCATTGCCGGTGATGCCCTGTACAGCAAGACGTGTGTTTTTATCGACCAGAATACTCAAGAAAATCCTCCTGTGTGTTTACAACTCATCTGTACACTACAACCACATCAGATATAGCGTCATCATTCAAACGGGTCGCTCCCCAAAAATAGCTCGACCAATACGCACTAGCGTCGCACCTTCTTCGATAGCAACAGGAAAATCATTGGTCATGCCCATCGACAGTTCCGACCAATCCTGTTTTGGGAATTGTCGCGCCAGCATATCACGCAGTTGTTGTGTTGACCGAAACGTTGGGCGGGATGCCTCCGGATCATCAGACCACGGCGCAATCGTCATCAATCCGCGAACAGCAAGATGCGGTAGTGTGATAATCTGTTCAACTTCACCAAAAAATCGCTGTAGTACCTCGTGATTATGCTCCCAGCCCGAAAGTGAAAATCCATACTTACTTGCTTCACCGGACACATTGACCTGTAGAAGTACAGCCAGACGTTGCGGTGGTGCTGAAGGATGCCCATCGCCGACAGCTTCAGCAAGGTGACGATTCAGCGTATGCGCGAGTGCCAGACGGTCCAAAGAATGTATCATATCAAAGAGCCTCACAGCACGTTTGGCCTTATTAGTCTGTAGTGCGCCGATCAAATGCCACACGATACCTCCACACTCATCCTGCAAAGCATCGATTTTTGGCTCTGCTTCCTGAATGCGACTCTCGCCAAAGTCTGTCAACCCTGCTGCATATGCCTCACCGATGAGATCTGGCGGGTGCATCTTGCTGACACCAACGACCCGTATTTCACGTGTATCCCGATTGGCACGCTGTGCAGCCTGTGCCATACGGTTCTGTATTTCTGACAATCGCTCGCTTATGGTATTCACTGCAGAATACTCCCACACCTTCAACCAATGCCATATGTTGGCATATTTCTAAGGTTGAAAAGGCGCTCTCTACATTATAACTGAACTTCTTAGTGACCGTAGCTAACCCTGAGGAGGTAGAGGTGTTGAAGCCTTGGATCGAGGCAGTACAGGTCGGTGCATGGGCAAGCCATGCACCGACTAACCCCTAACCCTTAACCCCTAACCCCCGCCTCCCGATGCCGCTCATTCCACTCGTCCATATTCCACGCCCGCCCTGGTTCTGCGCTGCGACGGATAAATGCCTCCGATATAGGGTCTGCGGTATAGCTGCCGTCTGCTACAATCTGTTCTAAAAGATCCGCAAAAAACATAGACAACGTCTCGACCCGCGCCATGTACCCATCGTGATCGAGTGAGGGTGCCGTCAATACCAGCACAATGCTCTCGGCAAACGCATCCGGCAACCAGGGGAGCGCCAACAACGCCTCGATCTCACGATTGCGCCAGATGCGCCAACGCCGATTGTAGGCAAACAACGCCTGAGCCATGTAATGATACGCTGCGCTCAGACGATCATGCGCGATAATCGGTCCAAGCTGTTCCCACACATGTTCTGGTGTATCGTCTGAGAGGTGCTGGTCCAGCCAGGTAATCGCTTCATCGAGGCGAGAGATACGCAACTCATCGGAGTACGCCGTGCGCTCGCCGATCAGTTGTGCTACCTGACCAGTGCGGTCGAATGCCAGCCAGCCAGCAGCGAGTTCCGCACGAAGACCTTCGGGCCAATCAAAGTCTGGACGTGACCATTGCGCCAGATCAAAACGTGCAAAATCTAACTGCCATCCCTCCACACTGCTAAAAATGCTGTGGTAGCTCGCATCAGATGGTCGCCAGATACACTCGGCAGGCACAATGTAGAAATCAAAAGGATCGAGAAAGACAACAGCATCGATGTCCGAATCAGCACGGGCATTGCCCGTTGCTATGCTACCAATCCCAATAACTCCCTTTACTGCAGCATGTGGTGCCAGCTCACGCTCAATAAACGTCTTTAGCTGATCGCGTTTGGTGTACGTTTCAGGTGTCATGCAAACTTCCTCAACCGTATTGCTCATCAATAACCATATCCACAATTACACGTTGCGACGGCAACAAACCAGATGGCAGATCATCGAGAGCAAAAAAGCGCATCTCGATCACCTCACGTGGATCGATGCACGGCGTCCCACTAACGATTCTGTCGAGAAAGTACGCCTCAAAGCGTAGCCGATAACCACTTACCGTGTGAATCAGAGAGTCGATGGTCATATGATAACCAGTTTCTTCTCGCACTTCACGCGCCAGAGCAGCTTCCAATTGTTCACCTTTATGCACATACCCACTCGGTAATCCCCACGTTCCCGGCTTCCAGAAGCGATGACGGAGCAGCAGTATATGACCATCCTCATTGAGGATGACACCCGACACGCCAATCATAAATTTAGCATTCATCAGCCAGAGGAGCCGCCACTGCCACCTGCCAGCCAACAAACGCCAGAACCATGCCAACACATCCATCACACACCATGGGGATTGCATCAACGTGAGTAGTTCATACTATCGGAGACTTATGTGGCTGCATTATACCGCAACACGCACTATGCTTTGCGATTGCAGTCGTATGCACATATGGCGGTATGTCCGCCACCCGCCGCTGAAGCAGGCAACACCGATCCTCATAGAGTTTCGTTAGGGGTAGTTCAGGACGCAGTTCAGGGCGTATGCTCCATATCATATGTTCAAGGATTACCATTCCGACGACAATACATCGTAATGAAGAAGTAGTGAGCTGTGCAAACGCATATACGAAGAAACCCGTATAATGGTCACAACTAAGGAAACTGCTACGACACCAGAAGACATTGGAGAGCAAGCACTCTGGGCGCTACACGAACACGATATAGTCGACATCTCACCTACATCTCTGATACGATTGTGCACGAAGGAGCGCCGTTTGATCTTATTTGGAAAGGAAGCATATACAGTTGTACCCCCATTACAGAACGCCCCAACGCTCTAAAGCTTTGGTTCCCTCTCGCCAATGTCCTTTCGCCGACGACACCCATGCATAATGTTTGGCAACTTTGGCCTTGACATACTCCGGTGGTTCTTGTTTTGCATACATCAATATCCACAGATTCACAGCAGCAGAGCTAAGACATGTACCGAGATAGCGCTCTTCACGATCGTGGTGCAACGCCTGTTGGATCTGTGCCTCCCAATATGCGAATTGATTGGTGGGTGGACAATTGTGGAGCAGCCAGAGTGCATGTCTACTCAGCAAAGTACAGGGTGGCCACATTTCTTAATGTGGCCACCCATCCAACTGCCCGCAGGTATGAACACATGGTGTAGGCCCGACTATGTCAGACATTACGTGAGTATGGTATCGAACATATTGGTCTCAATGTCAGAACAACAAATACACATGCCATCGCATGCTACACACGACTTGGATTCAGACCAGTTGCAATGTTCAGATCGTATATGTTGCAACAAAAAGCCTAAAACGCCACATCCCAGGTCGGGCGTAACAGTAATACCGGAATCGAGAGGTGGTGTAGCACATTCTCCGGAACACTCCCAAGCACTAAATTACCGACCCCTGTCCGGCTATGCGAGGCCATCGCTACCAGATCAACATCAATTTCCTGAGCAAAATCAATAATCTCGTGTGCCGGATCGCCAAAACGAACCGCGAGCGACACTTCATACCCATCATGCTCCAGTCGTTGCACTTCCTTACGCAGTTCATCTAAACTTCCATCATACGAACTGCTTGCAAACTCAGTAGTGCTCTGATAGCTACTCGTCATTGGAGCAATCGCCTGAAACATTACTGATGAAACAGTTGCGAACGTCTTTGGTAGTACCCCCATAGCATGCTGCTGTGGTTGAGCAACACGCAACAAAAAAAGGGCATTTTCTTGCGGATTGAACAAGCGCCGAACGTATGGCAGAATCTGCCGACTGAACTCTGAGCCATCCAATGGGACCAGAACCTTTTGCTTACTCATTGTAACCCCCTACTTATATCGCTACATAACAGGTAGCTGTTATGGGTAATAGTTAAGAGTAGGAAGAGGATGGCAACACGTGGTGCCCAAACCATGTTTTCAGCGTTGTTAACGTGTTCTGTTACTACTACTTTAAACAATATGATGGATGGTAACGGATTAGATTATGACAACCTAGTGTATGTTCATTGTAGCATACCAGTCAATAAGAAGTTATAGGGTTGTCATCGCTTCACATAGAATAATGATTAGACAACCCTATAGTGTGGTTATAAATATAGGAGGTTTCTATCTCATCCAGGTTGGACGTATCAGCATTACTGGAATCGCAAGATGACGCAGCACCCATTCAGACACACTCCCCAGAACCATGTGTTTGAGACCTGTGCGTCCATGGGTTGCCATAGCGACCATATCAACATCCAGATCCTTAGCAGCAGCAACAATCTCGTGTGCCGGATCACCAAAACGAACGACCAGCGACACTTGATATCCTTCTTCCTCAAGATGCACAACGTCTTTATGGAGATCCTTCAATAATTCAACCCGTATACCTTCTTCTACATCGGACTCATACACTGGATGCATCGCCTTATCGAGATCTCTGCTACTTGCATATGTCATAGTCGGGGCAATAGTGGTCACTGGTACTGTAGGCGAGCTAATAATCCCTTTTTGCGGTTCTCCGACACGGAGCAAGATGAGCGTATATTCTTCAGCATCAAGCAGGCGACGCACATATGGCAAAACCTGCCGACTAAACTCTGAGCCGTCTACTGGTATCAAAACTTTGTGTTTTGTCATTTCAACACCCCCACCGCATTGTGGTTGCACCTATAAATATATTCCTTCAGTCTCAATACTATATGGTAGCATACCGTAATTTTGTGGCCTCCAGTGTAATGGTTACTTAATATGTGGTAACAACTCGCAAACAGTAGTTACCACATGATTTCTACAAGTTGCTGTTTCTTCTCTCATGAATATCTTTGAGCATGTTACATTCGTGGTTGGATGGCTATTCGTGTCAAAAGGCGCATTCAGATATACGAGAAAAACCATTGGCTGGTGAATACAGGCAATACTTCAGAGTCTTTTTGGTGAAACCATACTATCGCTGAATGCCCCTTCTTTGCACACAGGAGAGCTGCTTTACACACAATACGGAGATGTACACCAAGCTGATTGAGGCTTTCTGATGCAATCCCAATTGACACAACTGATCGATAGTGACACGACGTCCTTGAATGAAGACGCCAAATATATTCATCGTGAAATGATCGGGCGTCGTCTGGCCGAAGAGTTGTACAGCCACCGCAATGCAGGAGCACGAGTCCTGGCACTTCCTGCGGGAGGGCTCATTGTTGCTATAGAAGTAGCCCGTGGCTTGCGATTACCACTCGATGTACTCGTTGCAAAGGAGTTTTATACGCCTGAACATCCCAACATTGTCGCCGGGGGCATCAGCGAAGGGGGCGGCCTGTGCTTTAATGCTGCCATCTTCCGATTACCAGATGTGACTGTCCCTGTGGTCTGGCGTGCAGCACACCGTGCGCTACACCAAACTAACGAGTTAGCGACCAGATATCGCGGAGGGCGGGTCTTATCAGCCCTGAGTCGCCGCTTGGTTATTCTGGTTGATGATGGTATCGGCAGTGGTCTCGCACAACTGGCAGCACTTCAGGCAGTACGACAGAGGCATCCACGTCGATGTATCATAGCTACGCCCGGGGGTGCCGTAAGCGCACTACAGCGCGTATCCCAACAAGCCGATATGGTGGTATCGCTCACATGGGAAACAACCCTCCAGCAGGAAACCCTGGCTCACAAGCATCAACCCATTCCCGATGATGAAGTTATCGCATGGGTTACCCACCAACAGATGTATACGATACACTCGTAAGCTGCTGATATATGAGACACCGGAACAACACATTGAGTTTCTATGGCTTTCATCATACATTGATTTGACGTCTTATGATATGCACTACAAGGAGGTAGATTGTGTTTGATGTCATTATTATTGGCGCAGGACCGGCTGGACTCGCTGCTGCGGCTGCCACAGCGCACCACCATTTATCAACCCTCATCATCGCCCCCGACATAGGTGGCAAGGCAGCCTACCGCCTCAGATTACCCTGGCTCGAAACACCCGAGAAAATCTTAGGTGAAGAAACAGTCGAACAACTGCGCGAGCAATTAGTTGGTGCGCCCAACGTTCGCCGCCATATGGATCGTGTTGAACGTGTGTTTATTCATAACAACAACTTTCAGGTCATTTGTGAAGATGATGGGGCGTTTCAAGGGCGAACGGTCATCGTTGCCAGTGGCATCGCTCCACGGATGCTCGGCATTACCGGCGAAACTGGCTTGATGGGCTATGGGGTCAGCTACTCAACCGTGAGTCATGTTCCGCTGTTTACCAACCGTCAGGTCGTCGTCGTTGGCGATAACCTGCGAGCACTACGTGCTGCCGCCGAACTCAATGCTATCGCTCAAAAAGTAACGTTGATTGTTCCTAACCAAACCGATATTCGTGCATTCTCACTGGGCGAAAAACTGCTTGCAGAACAGCGTGTCACCGTCCTTTCCGGGTACATGGTCCACGAAATTATGGGAGACTCACACGTGACAGATATTGCTGTCACAGCACCAGATGGCACAATGCAGACAATCCCCACCGATGGCATCTTCATTGAAATGGGTCTGAAAGTCCACGCTGGCTTCCTTGGATCACTGGTCGAGCGCAGTGGTAGCACCCAGATAGTAGTTGATGAGTATTGTGCAACCCGTACACCGGGGCTATTTGCTGCCGGTGATGTGACCAGTGCCGCCCACGCCGAGCAAATTCTCATTGCACTTGGCGAAGGAACGAAGGCTGGCTTGAGTGTTTGTACCTACCTGCTTGAAGAAAAAGAATGCCAACTACATCAGCAAGCCGTTGGCTAATGCAGGAGCCTACAGACAATTCGTTCGCAGGTCTGATTGACATATTCCTTGTAGTAACGTATCCTCACTGTATTGTAAGGAAAAGTTGACGTCAGGATCGTTTAACTATGCGTTGGCAACACACAAAAACCTGTTGGAGCGTATCCCTTGGTGCCATGCAGGGCGCGACTCATAGGAGTACTGCGCCTTACGACGAGAAAGACATGTAAAACTTTTCTAAACATTTTATCGATATAAAACATTTTTACGTCGTGGGTCAGTGCAATGACTCACGACGTTATTTGTTTACACCATCGAACGCTTCGTCGAGACAGCCTGACGCACGACATCCCATCACAGGAGCACTACCATGATCATCGCAGACCTGCACGACATCGCGCGTGTGCACGGTGGCCGAACCATCTTTCGTGAGCTTTCCTGGTCCATCCAGGATCGTGAAAAGATCGGTCTGGTCGGGCCAAACGGCATCGGTAAATCAACCCTCTTACGCACGCTGGCTGGCATAGAAACACCAGATGCAGGCAACATCACGCTGCGACGCCATACCCGTGTCGCCTATCTGCCACAGGAATATCACGGCGACCCAGAACGCACGGTGTTAAACGAACTGTTGGCTGCCCGCGAGGATCTGTCTGACCTGGAAGGAGCAATTGCTCACATCGAAGCACAGATGGGCAATCCCGATGTTGCTGGAGACATGGGCACCCTCCAACACGTGATGACCCAGCACGAACGATTGCTGGCCCAATTCGAGGAACTGGGCGGACCACTGCTGCATCATCGTGCCGAGTCCTTGCTCCACGAGATCGACCTGCCTGAATCACACTGGCACCAGCCCATGCGAATCCTCAGCGGAGGGCAGCGCAAACTGGTCGGGTTGGCGCGCTGCCTGTTATCCGACCCCACTATCTTGCTCCTTGATGAGCCAGATAATCACCTTGACCTTGCACGAAAAGCACGACTGGAACAGATCATTCGGGCCTTTCAAGGTGCGGTGATTATTATTTCACATGACCGCTATCTGCTGGATGAAACGGTAGAGATTATTGTAGAGCTGGAACCAGCGACAGATACCACAGCGCGTATCATACGTTGGGAGGGCAACTACTCCTCATATGTAACGCAAAAGGAGCTGGCGCTGCTCAAACAACAACAGGACTATGTAGCCCAACAAAAGGAGATTGCCCAACTCGAAGCGGCAGTGGCGCGTTTTAAACTCTGGGCCAGCATCGTTATCAATGAGCGTCACATTAAACAGGCCCGCAACAAACAACGTCAGATTGACCGAATGGATAAGGTAGAGCGTCCAGTGCTCGAACGACGTAAGATGGCGCTCACCTTTCGTCCTCGTGCGCGTGGCGGTGCCAAAGCTATCGAACTGCGTGGCATCGACAAAGCCTTTGATGATCACATCGTGCTGATGGACGCACGAGCCACGATCATGAATGGCGAACGCATCGGCATTGTTGGGGTCAATGGCGCGGGTAAATCGGTGTTGCTGCGTATGATCCTCAACCAGCTGGCCCCCGACCAAGGCGAAATCTGGGTTGGTCCCAGCATGCAACTCGATTACTATGCTCAGCAGCACGAAACCCTTGATATGGAGCAAACACCGATTGAGGCATTACGCAACGTGCGACCTATGTACGAAGGCGAGGCCGTCGCCAAACTGGGTCAGTTTCTCATCCCCTACACAGCCGCCTCACAGCCTATCGCAACCTTGAGCGGTGGCGAGAAAAGCCGGGTCCAACTGGCCCGCCTGATGCTGAGTGGGGCCAACTGCCTGCTGCTCGATGAGCCAACCAACAACCTCGACATTCCCTCCGCCGAAGTCCTGGAGCAGTCCCTCGAGGATTTCGCTGGCACAGTGGTGGTCGTCTCGCACGACCGCTACTTTCTGGATCGCGTGGTTGATCGCATTTTTGAAGTCCGTGATGGTGAGTTACACGTTTACGAGGGTGGCTATAGCTACTACGCCGAACAGCGCGCCCGCTTGCGAGGGTGATTGAGTACCATCAGTAGAGGATTAGGTGTGTATTCTGAACATGCCTGATCTTTTTATTCTACTCTGTATTTCTCATCAATTAGGCATGTTTTCCACGGAGAGCAATATTACAGAATGTACTATAAATATATCAACGAATATAATCTATGTTTTACAATCTCTCAGAGGCAATAAATCATTTATCCCTTTTTAGTACATTTTCCAACAAAAAACAACCTCGATATCTATAAACACATCCACTTTATTTCAATGTTGTCATAATTCAAAAAAATCACTCTTTATTGCGTTTATTTAGTATATTATCTTTCATACTCAAACATAAAAAGCTTTGGGTTCAAATATTATCTAATCCCAACAAAAATCACTTATAAAGACTATAAATTCACTCATCAAAATCACACCTTTACAATAATACAACTCATCTATATTTATCTACACAAATATTCATATTAGATACACTTGGAAACAGTGAGCATATCAATCTCAGCAATACGATAGCTTCTAATTAATAGAATTGGGATAGCCAATAAGTTTGTTATGGCACGTTTTATATTACTTCTCTATCTTTTACTGTTTAGCGCTTGTGGATATCTGGAAAGGCAAACAACGCCACAGATAACTACTTCTGAGGCTCTTATAAGTACCAACACACCCACAATATTAGCAACACATACTCAAACAGATCTTCCTAGCGAGATACCAACTACGGTATCAACTTCTATATCTACACCAAAGCCACTGACTGTAACACCATCATCTACAATCAACCCGACACCTACAGCCACAGTAGAACCAACACGAGAAGCTACACCAGAGGCTTTCGTGTATGTCTTTCCAGTAAAAAACGATAGTTGCAGGTATCCATCGTCTCATCATGATTATCCAGCAGCAGACATATTTTGTCCAATCGGTACCGAGTTTGTAGCAGTAACAAGCGGTATAGTTGATTTCGTTAGTAAAGAAGATCTGTATGCACAGGGGAGCAGAGAGCCTACTCATCGGGGCGGGTTATCTGTGGCCATTATCGGTGATGACGGTATTCGTTATTACGGCTCACATCTATTACAGGTTACTGAAGGTATTGAGCCTGGGACAAGGGTACAAGCCGGACAGATTTTGGGTTTAACTGGTGATACCGGCAACGCTAAAGGAACTGATCCACATCTGCATTTTGGTATTTCACGTCCAACTACTCCAGAAGATTGGCAAATACGACGCGGTGAAGTGTGGCCACAAGAATACCTGGCCGCATGGAAAGATGGTCAACATATGACACCGGTATTGGAACTGGATGTTCATTGATCTAATGGGAGGATTGTAACAAATATCGTTAATCTCGTACATTTCTTAGCTAAATGCCAATTACAAGATCAAATCTCATCAAACTTTAAAACACACATATCTAAGATGTTCAAATAAAGGTGGTGCATAATGACTCAATCTTCATCCAACACAACAAATCATGTTGCAAATGGATGTATTGCCGCTATTCTTGTTCCAATTGTTGTTGCTCTATTTGGCGCACAAGGATTTTGGGATTGGATCAATGATAGTTCTGCCAGCCCTACCGCTGTTCCTTGTCAGATCAGTATCTCTGACATTTCTGTCGAGCGATCCATCATCCAGGTGGGACAAACTACACAAGTTGCGGTACGTGCTAATAATCCTGGTGGTCGGGCACTTCTCTTTAATTGGCGTGCAGTCCATGGGCAGATGGACCCGGGAACACGATCAGGAACCCCACAATCTACATATACGGCACCGTCGGAAGCAGTAGATGATGTCATATCGGTTGAAGTAACCCATCCTGAATGCGAAGCAGCAAGTATCCAGCAAGATATCTCTGTAGTATCATCTAACCAACCTCAACCAACCGCTTCACCAACTGTCGATACTGTTTCACCAACTGTCGATACCGCTACCTCCAATGATCATTTCCGCTACCGTATTCGCGTCCTTTCCCAAGAGGATCAGTCGCATGTTGAGAATGTCAAGGTCATTCTTGTGTTAGAAAAAGCAGCTGGCGAAAAGGCATCTGAAATGCATGACTTTACCAATGAAGAGGGGTTAGTAGCATTTGATATGAAAAATGGTCAGATTGGCAATCTCGCAAAAATTATTGTGAAGTCTGAAAGCCACATGCTTTATGAGAATAAGATCACATTGAAAGAGAGTTTTCCTGCGCGTGTTCTCTTATCTAAGTTGGATGCCTCTGTACCTTTACCATCACCACAAACGATACCTATCCCTCCTCCTTCAGATAACATTGGAGATACTCATTCAGGTGCAGGAAATCTCTATCGCGTGCGAGAGACATATGATGGTTTTGTCTCTGTGCGAAGTTTACCTACCACAAGTAGTGCAGAACAAGACAGACTATCTGGAGATACCGAGATTATATGTGATGAGATTGTAACCGGTCAAAATCTCGACGGTCAGGACCGCTGGGCTTCTTGCCCCAACACAGGTGGCTATATTTTCTACCCATTATTAGAGCGCATTGCTCAGGTAGCTCCATCTGGCCCTGTAAATATAGTTGACCCAGATACCGAGACCTGTCAACAAGGTATAGTCATTGAAGTGGAAGCACTCTCTATACGCGAAAGACCAGATCTTGATGCAACTCGTGTAGGGGCTGTTCCACGAGGGGACACAATCGCTATATTATGTGATGAACATGTTCGAGCAGATAACCGTGTGTGGGTACGCGTAGTGTATAACTCTACCGTTGGATGGATGAGTTCACGTTATCTTGAGATCAAGAACTAAGACATACACAAGAGAGTTCTGCTTTCAGAAATTCATCAGGTATTCTGTTTACCATAACATGATAGAGTAGTAGGAGCATAATTATACCCCTACTACTTCTTATCATCATAATCACTCCACTTTAGACATAACAGGACAGACTTCTGTCTCTGCGTAAAAACAGTTTCTCTCCCGAATTACCTGTTTTGCAAACCATGCCACCATCGTGGTAGATTAAACGTATATAAACAGGCAGATCATTCAAGATGTCACAACAGCCACATCTGAACTGTTGCTCGACAATCCAAACAGAGGAAAAGATAAATTCACGACAGAATCGTATAATTGGCGTTGGGATTGCGCTTGGTGTAGGAATTGGTGCTGCGATTGGCACCGCACTTGACCATGTAAGCGCAGGTATAGCCATAGGCGCAGCGATTGGCGTGGCGATTGGTGTGGCGTTGGGACAACAAGGCGAGTAGTCTAATGACTACGAACAACCTGTTGAGCAACAATGCCCTCAGCCTATTTTCTCAATAGACATGAAAGAGTCGTAGATATCTAATCATCATCTACGACTCTCTTTGAAAAACATTGATGTTACCATACCTGAGATTGGTTACTTGAGAGATGATCAGTTACTTCAATGTTGCAGTATGGCCGATTCATTGACATCAGTCTGGATACTTTCTGAATCTATGGTCAACGAGGTGCGCCACGTGTACAGCCGATCCATATAGTCTGTCAATTTACCCATATCATGTACCAAACCACGCCAGGCGATATGACCGTCAGGTCGGATGAGTATCATTGTTGATGAGCGTACACCATACGCCGCGTATAACGAACGTTGAGAATGGTCAATCACATGCATACAGGTTGCGATCTGGTAGGCATCTAACGATAATCCTATCTGCGTCTGCCAGCGCTTAATCGTCGTCTCATTCACATCACCCGCAAACAATAACAGATGGTGTGTCGTTCCACGGAGTAAGGTAAAGATACTCTGACCCGCATGTACACCTGTATCAAAATGTGCATAAGGAGCACGGTCACCAGGTAGCACAGCACCCTTTGTCCCATTTCTATCAACAGCCGGGCTATTGCGATAACGAATCCAGGTTTGTGAAAGCATCCTGAAGATTTTCTCTCCAACACTTTTGCGCGAAGCAAGCTCAGTCAGGCGTGGCAATAACGCACTGCGGAGGAGATGCAACCAATAGTTGGGTGAGCCGATGAAATGGAAGCCCTGGTCTGATCCCGAAAGAATCGCTTTGGCTACCGGCATCCGCTCCGGTTCGTAACTATCCAGCAATTGTACATCTGCCTCGCCACGTACAACCAGCGCTACTTTCCACGCGAGGTTCCATGCGTCCTGAATGCCAGTGTTCATGCCCTGACCACCCGACGGACTATGGATGTGTGCGGCATCACCTGCCAGAAAGATACGCCTGACACGAAATTGCTTGACCATACGTTTGTGGATACGATACTTGGACACCCAACGTGTATCTGTTATTTTGGCATCAATAACACTATGACTATCAAGGAGACTCTGGATATCCTCGCCTGTCAGCTGGTCTTTGTCCTCCCACGCAACCGGAATACGCCCAATGATGCGATATTGATTGTCACTATAGCCATCGCCTCGCATCGGGAAGAAAGTCAGCATCCCCTGACGCGGCATCTGGACATAAAACTTGTCACGTTCCAGTGGCCACTGCATATCTACATCAGCCACGAACAACGGGTCAGCATAGGTTGAGCCATCAAATTCAAGCCCTAATGTTTTTCTGATAAAGCTACTGGCACCATCTGCAGCAATAAGCCAGCGTGTGTGGACGATTTCCTCTGAACCATCGCCGTAGCGCAAGGTAACTGTCACACCATTATCTTTTTGCTCAAACCTCACCACCTCAGTGCTACGTTCAACATGATAGTTGCCTCGTGGTCCTGTTTGGCGCTCAAATGTGTCCAGTAACATCCGCTCGGTTTTATTTTGTTCATAAATAAGCAGGAAAGGATATGGTGAAACACGTGCCCCATCACGCCCCAAGGCCATGAAGGGCTTGCCACCCTGCAATAATGTCCCTTTAGTGATCAGGTTCAGTGCTGTAAGCGGCTGACCATTTGCCACTGCGCCCTCTGCCAGACCTAATTTGTCCCACAATTCCAGTGTGCGTGCCTGGACACCAAGTGCCTTTGACTTTTGGGACAGAGTAGCATTTTTATCGATAATGCGTAGATCAACTCCATAGTATGCCAGCAATGTCGCAGCGGTCAGTCCCGTCGGTCCTGCACCAACAATAAGTACATCAGTTGTATTCATCATCATGTTCCTCCAGATTATCAGGTCCATGTTATTTGTTCACAATCAGACATATTTTGCTATACTTTGGTGAAAGTAATTATGTTATTGTTAGCAACTACTTACTAACAATATATACCTACAACCTATATTTGTCAAGTACCAATTTGTGGTTTCTCAGTTAGTGTCCTCAAGGCATGCTAACAATTTTCATGAAACGTCCATTACAATAGATGCAGAACAAACCATTGTAACGACCTAGTCACATCAAACGATGAAATCTAAACCCACTGCTCCCCACAGCAAACTATGGCGCATCCCCAAACTTGGCAATCTTGAACTGCTGCGAGGAAAGCACCTTACGCAGTCGTTCCCACAACATACACACGAGCGCTATGCTATCGGTGTGATCGAGCAGGGCGCGCTGGGCTTTTTCTATCGCGGCGAAAATGTCGTTGCGGCCCCAGGAAATATTAATCTATGTATTCCCGGCGAGGTGCACACGGGGCATCCGGCGATAGAGGAGGGGTGGACCTATCGGATGTTCTACTTCGACACCAGCATCCTGGAGCAGGTGGCCGCTGAAGTCGCAGATCGACCACGTCAACTACCGTTTTCCAGTCTGGAGTGATTACCGATATCGCTGTAGCCCGACAACTACGCTATCTGCACTGTCAGTTAGAAAAGACGATTTTACCACTCCTTGACCAGGAAACACTGATGCTAGAAACCCTCGCACAGTTTATACGTCGCCATGCCGATGACCCACCGCCAGAGCACTGGGTGGGGCAAGAACCCTCTGCCGTGAAGGAGCTAAAATGCTATATCGAGGCACACTATAGCGAGGAGATTACGCTCAACCATTTGTCCCAACTCACCCAACTCAGCCGCTACCACTTCATTCGGGTCTTTCGTGAAGCTGTCGGCATCCCCCCACATGCATATCTGCGACAGGTGCGGATCAGACATGCCAAAGCCATGCTCGCAGCTGGCCAACCCATTGCAGATGTTGCTCTTGCCACTGGGTTCACCGACCAGAGTCATCTCACGCGCTGCTTCAAACAGCTATGGGGCTTCACGCCGGGTCAATACCGCAATAATGTACAAGACAGCGCTCCTCGACCATAGTAGACTAAAACCAACAACCCTTTGATACAACCTGTCACGCTCAACTTGTTTACAGGCTGTTGAGCTTTATGCTGCGGGACGCTCATTGGTCAACCAGGATCGTTACCGCATAGGAGGTAACTATGTTTAGTGCGGAATTTTTACTCACATCACTGATCGTCGTGTTGATACCGGGGACAGGTGTCATCTACACCATTTCAACGGGACTTTTCCACGGATGGCGGGCAAGTGTCGCCGCAGCCATCGGGTGCACCGCAGGCATTATCCCACACTTGCTCGCCAGCATACTGGGGCTATCGTTTATTCTGCATATGAGTGCTGTGGCATTCCAAACCATTAAATTGGCGGGTGTGCTCTACTTGCTGTATCTGGCATGGGCGCTGTGGCGCGACACAGGCGGAATGACGTTTGATTCAGCTTCGCCTCAACACAACCTCTGGCAGATCGCGTTAAAAGCCGTCCTGATTAATATCCTGAACCCCAAACTGACTATCTTCTTTTTTACGTTTCTACCGCTCTTTATTACACCTAACACTACATCCCCCATCACCGAACTGTTTCTGCTGAGTCTGGTGTTTATGGCTCTAACTCTTGCTGTTTTTGTGTTGTATGGTGTTCTGGCGAGTAGGGTCCGCTCCTATGTCATGCAGTCCCCAAAGGCTATTATCTGGCTGCGCCGCTCGTTTGCCGCCATGTTTGCGGGTCTGGGTATCCGGCTGGCATTAACTGAGTAGTATCAACTGCTTTAGCTGTTGAGGCGGGAAACTACCGATTGTTCATTTTGTAGGGAATTCCGGCAATCGTAGTACCGCCAATGATTTCCTGAATTGCTGTCCGCTGCTGACGAGAGCCGTGGGTAATCGCGATACCAGCACGTCCTGGGCAGGTTTGCTCATCTACATGCACAGCAACAAAGTCGGGACTCACCCGCTTGATCGCATCAAACGTGTCTTTTTCTTCTCGCATAATCTGCTCCACTTCGACCACAGACGGAAATTGATCACAGGACATACCATAGTTCTTATTGTCAAGCACGACGTTATCCCAGATTCCACAGGAACAGAGCAAGATAGGAAGCAGGACCAACGCTTTTGAACGGTGTTTATTGATTACTAGGATGCTAGCATTTTGAACATGTATCCAGTGAAAAAATGTAGTAATCATGTAATAAAAACTACACCAACAAAATACACAAGCATTAACCATATCGGAATAAGTACGAAACTGGCTTGTATTAGCCGCCTCTTTCTGGTTGTTGATGGTTCATTATCTGACTCAGCTCTCGATATGGCCCATTTCCAGTATGTAGAGGTTAACAATAAACCCAGCAACCCCAATATACCAAGTTGGGTTATCGCATACAGATAAGGTTGAACAAATTCACTTACACTTGGTCCACGCCCCATAAGAGGTCTGATATTGATTTGTGCATATATCTCAACAGCCAGTATACTAAAAAACGCCACATTAACTAGCACCAAAATCCCTACAATAGTCCATTTCCGAAGAGGATACATTTCTTGGTTCATAGCAAATACTGTTTTATGATAATTAAGTAGGGGTTGGTAGATAGAAGTATAACTTTCTGACACATCTAGAATTTTTGCATTCAAGAAGTAGAATATATCTATATATTTCAAATTCACACAATGTAGTATGTGATTACTTTATATGAGTTCTTTACCACTTAAAACTTCGTCAAGCTCCTGTAGACTTGAATTCTCAGAGTCAAGAGCTCTTATCTTCCAAAGTCCACGTTCTTCCATTCTATTAAAGTGAATAATTTGGTCTATAGTTTTCTCAACACCATTTTCGTGAATAACTAATCGCGCTACTCCCATAGGATATCCATCATCAGTGTAAACTTTAATACTTTCAACATCTACAATATATGTTCCTTCTACCTTCAACGCTTGCACACGCTGTACCCAACGTTCTTCTACTAACTGATAAGAAATACTAGGCTTAGGATTGGAGGAACGGGTATAATAGGCCACATTTACAAATGCATCGGCAAAATCTCCTGTTACAATAGAACTGTAGTAATTCTCTGCAACCTGAGCGGCTCGCGAACAGGTTGTAATAAAAAGAATTGTTTCTGCGTTGTATCGCTCAATTCTACAGCTGTTGCCTCCTTGAACAATAAACAGACCACAGAGTAGTACGAATGCAGTCATAGTGCTGCTAACCACGATAAGGACTTTTCTTTGCATTTTAGGATATTCCTCCAACTTGGAGAATAGGAAACATATCATTTATATTCCTATTCTCCAAGTAACAGACTTACTTATCTATAAGATTCCATACATCCCGAACCCTAACCTCAACATGAGGTATTAGTTCTGAGTTTTTATCAACGAAATTATCCAAAGCCAATTTCGTATTCCTATTGATGCTTAATGAGTATTCATCTGGTTCCGAGTTTTGCTCCAATCTCTGGGTTCTCTTTTCCAACACTTCACTGAGAGCTAACTGAACGTCACGATCCTGTGAAGCAACGGTATCAATGTAAGTAGCAACCGGATCGGCTAGGAAGACATGTTCATGTTGATTTAGTCGTTCTACTTGGTCAACAGGAGCAGACCCTTGCAATGATACTACACCATGTGGTTTGAAAAAATCGACATCCATTTGCTCTTCTGCCGCTCGATCTAACAGTGCAAAATCAGTACCATGATGATTGCGAATGAAACCTGTCCATATCTCCTCTCTTCCATATTCATCCTTCCCAGAGTACTCAACACGAAGTGTATTTACATCAACCTGATATTCGTCCAATATACTATAAACGCGATGAGGTGCAATATGCTGATTAAATGTAACCACCATATCAGCAGAATCCACATTATCCTGCTGTAATTTTTTTACAAGTCCCTGTGACCATGTTGAATAGTAATCAAGACTTCTTGCCTCTTTGCAAACTCATCTCTTTTACGAAAACATGCTCGTCTGAGGTCGCTATATGGACTATGTATTCATTACTATCTCCAAATGCAACACTTGTTACATCTCTTACAAGTGGTTCTTGAATTTCTATCTCAGATTCAATGCTTTGTGAATTGTCTCCGTAACCTGCCTCGACTGGTTGCTCATCATATTCATCAGTGTTATATTCTCGAATAACCCAATTCCAGCGGGACGTCTGAGGTATGATATTAATAGTTCCTCCATCTCCATCATAAACCCAAAACGGATTAGTACTACCAGCAGTTTGTTCAGTCCATCGAGTGAAATATGAATTTACTGAATAGTTTGTGTTTGCTGGAGGAAAATTCGTATCAACCGACACCACTTCACTCTCTTCCCACTTAAATATACTATCTCCATCATCATCCCAGTCATAGTAAGGGCTTGGAAAATTGGTCCAAATACACCATCCATCAAGATTATCATTCATGTCTGTAATATCATGGGGGTAGTATGATCCATTTTGGGCATCGTTGCGAGCGTTTTGGGCATCCTGATCATTCCAACTCATAGTTGTTCTGACTCTCACAACACCATTCATTGAGCTTCTATGTCTAATAGAACCAGCACATGAATATGTACTAAGTTCGGACACACTATAGGAATGGTTTGTAGGTGAAAAATTTTGCTCAAAGGCTAGGGCTGATGGCACTCAAAGGACTGTGAATATAATTAATGTCACCGACATACGTATGATTTTCGACATAGATATCCTCCTTCTGTTAAACAATGCCTATACGAAAGTTTATTAAAAGATACTGCATCCTGTCCATCTAACCTTCATAGAAACCGAGTCTACATTACCCTCAATCTGTCTCCTTTCCAGTTCAAAACACATTTTGGTTTATCCTGCTCCTCTCTTCTGCCTGTCAAAAGTATCATAAAAAGAGTGTTATTTGTATGATTGTTTATGATAAAATATGATCCACTGCAATAATATCGTTTATACGTAAGATATATAGTAGTTATGTCTATCTGTGTATTACATAGTTTTCTTCAAACTGGCTCTATATGTCACTTATCATAATTGCAGTATTGCTTTCACGATCTTAATAGAAACAATGAATATTAATTAATAATTAAGCTACTATTGTGGAATCATAATGTATCAGTATATTTATTGGCATGCTCAGGTGTGGGTAGTGTTGCTTGTAGGGATCGGATCCTGTGTCATTCTCGCGCTACTGATGGTGATAGCATTACGTCGTTCACATATTAGCAAAGTATTAACTGCTATTGATCCCAGTCTTGATACCAGACCTTTTTTTTCTTTAATAAGACAGCAGGAGTTGTATCTTTAAACAGTGCTGCAAACCACCTGCTATCTCAAATAAAAACACCGCAACAATCATCTCATCTGGATACACTGACCGAGATATTATTCGAAGCTTATGAAGAAGGGCGTATTATCTTGAAGAATGGATGGTTTGATGCTAACTATACGCTTGTTGCTGCTCCAATTGTGACAGAAGTGAAAGCCCATTCTCAAGGAGTTATTGCATTTGTAACTATCGAGAAGCCCTTACCCATAGCGGTTGAGTCAAGTGACGACGATACTCTCTCAGATCGAGAGGCGTGGATATCTATAGGTGAACTGTTACACCTGCATCCATCACGTCCAACAGTACGAGTCAAAAGATCTGTCGAATCTCAGGCAAGTACATCAACTGAGTCATATGGAAGATACGCTTTTACACTATCTCATCAAACATCCTTTCGATGTACAGTCTTCCCCAACCTTGTTTGGTGTTGTATGGACAGATGACGAGGTAAGTGCATATGGACTGCGACCTGAGCAACAGGATCGTTTAAGACGCGTGATATATCAACTGCGCCAGCATATAGAACCAAATCCACGTAACCCGCGTTTCATTGTTACTGCTCATGGGGTTGGATATACCTTCTATCCAGAACATGAGGTAGTCACAAAATGAGCAGGTATCGACCAATACTTACGGTATGGCGCACGAAACCACTATTTATTGTTGCTCTACTGTGGATATTGATCATAGGAGGAATGCTGTTTCTCTGGAATTATGATGTAGGTGAACGACCACTCGTGATGGTATGGAACGAAGATCCTCTCGTCTATGACCCACATCGCACTTCTCATCCTGTTTCTCAGTCGATCTTTCGACATGTCTGCGAACCCTTATTCTACAAGGGCTTTGATGGTAACATATATGGACTGCTAGCAGAGGACACATTTGAGTACTCTGCTGATGGGCGAACCCTTGTTGTTCCTATACGCAGGGGGATCACATTCCACGATAGTACCCCACTGGATGCAGTAGCAGTACAAAAGAGCTTTGAACGAATCCAATACTATGGCGTTTCACCGCTGGCAAACACGCTACGAGCAGTTCGCTTCCAAGCAGACACTGCTCATAACGCAGTTATCTTTCGCCTTCCTGAAGCAAACTATGAATTTGTTTCCTTGGTATTAAGTAGTTCATACGCTGTAATTGTCTCACCTTTGACAGAAGACCCAACCACTTTTGTTGATTGTACCGGGCCATATCAATTTGTTCCAGAGATGTATCAAGTCAATCAACACCTAACACTTGTACGGTCATTTAGCTATAAGTGGCCCCCAGGCTATTTTGATAACCGTGAGCATGCATACATTCCTCAGATACAATTTCGTTTTGAACCACAGAGAGAAGAGCGCTTAACTACGCTGCTTGAGGGACAATCCTGTGTGTTGAGTCTTAGTCAAGAACACATAGATGTTGTCAAACAATACCCACATTTTCGTCTCTATGATGACTATGGTGGGGTCACCTACCTTGGCTTTAATTTTCAAAAACCACGCTGGCAGGATCTATCCACGCGACAAGCGCTGGTGATGGCTATCGACGAATATGCCGTAGCTCAACAGGGTCCCTTTTTGATCGCAGACACACCACTCATTCCAGGTGCAATCGGATATACACCATCTGTTGGAGACCACAGTTATAGTTTCTTGCCCGAGAGCAGTCAAACACTTTTGGATCAAGTAGGCTTCGATAGAGAGGCTACGATAACACTACTCATACCTGAAAGTAATACCTATCAACAGTTAGCAGAGGTTATTCAACAACAATTACAAGCTATTGGGTTAAATAATATCACTATACGGGCTGTCCCACGATCAAACATCTTATCAAAACGACAGGATTTTGATCTCTTGTTATTTGATTACGCGTGGGAAGACTATACAGCCTTTGCTGCCTTTCTTGGTCCTGGTCCACGCAATCTACTAAACTATCCCCATAATAGTATAGCTACCTTGACATCACAAGCAGTATCTACCAGCGATGCCGCTTCGCGTCAGGATTTAATAAGTGAGGTTCAAAAAACGATTCTTGAAGAGGCTATCTGGTATCCACTTGTCATTCGAGAGATCACAACTGCGGTAGATAGTCACTGTGTGCAGGGTGAATTTGTGTCGCCTGATCGAGAACTTCTCTGGCATGACGCGAAGACATTATCAGGGCCGTAATTTATATTTTATAGACATCAAGATAGCATAGTTATTTAGGGCATTTCGTTACATTTCTGCTTCTCTGCACGTCATGACTGGTAGAAGAAAAACTATTTTGACTGGCGTCCTACTCCTAACAAGTAGATAATAAAAATATACCTTGCTACTTCTAACAAGTATAGCAAGGTATGTAGGAGATACTGTGTGAGTAAGGACCATTCCAAGTCTAATGCTACTGCTCAGATACTCGTATCCATCAGTTATTTGTTGGATAGCAGACATAATACAACAACTGATATGTGGAAACACTTTCTTGCATCTGCTGAAATTACGGATGTGCCTCACCAGACCCTTGTTGAAATTGTTAAAGATGTTATAGCTTGTCTCTGTACAGAGCCATTTGATACCATCCAAGCCCAAAATGCAGGTAAAAAACTATTTGATTTGTACTGTAACCAACCAACACTCTTTGGCAAGACACAACAATTTATCATTCATACACTTACCATAGAGCTTGAAAAAGAACATCTTGTATTGCTATTGCCTCGTATACTGGGATTTTGTAGCGCCTGTACAGACGGATTTGTCTCGTGTATGCAGAATACAGTCATCGCTACTCGAGAACAGAACCCAATAGACTTGCTGCATTGTGTTGGAGACGATAGTAAAGCATCTGAGATTGAATTGTTTGATGAAGAAACACATCCGTTGCGATTGAGTGTACGTGAACTTGAAATACTTGAGTGTGTGGCAACCGGCATGACGAATAAGGCTATTGCAGCAAAATTGAATTTGAGTTGGACAACAATTAAATGGCACCTCGAGCAAATATACCACAAGTTGCAGGTAACAAACCGTACTGCTGCCGTGCACCGTGCACGATCATTAAAGCTCCTATCCTGACAGTATGTCCGCCGAGCTTCTTCAAAGAGAACAGACATTTGAACATCTTAGAGTGACGATAGATGGTTATTACTTTTCACCAGTGAACACAACAATTAATAGAAAACCCGCCAAATGACGGGTTGTAGATGTATTAAATAAATGATAAAGTATATTATACGTAAAGGAAGAAATATTTCTACTTACTGAAGCCCCATCAAAATACCTCATCACACAGTAGTTATCAACCTAGTAAAAATGAGGCCTCACAACTCTTTTATGATATGAGGAAGGATAACTATGCTATGAACAAACACAAGTGGTTCCTCTTGGTCATCTTTGCGACACTGCTGGCTACATTGCCCCTATCAGGATCAGCAACTCAGCTTGATACTGTCGGTACCATAACTGCACCACAATCTGAAGCTCCAGAGGGGACAGATTGGATACTCCCTGGTGTTGAGCGCTATGATGCAGAGATGCTGGCCGAACAACATAATATCACGTCGGAGGAGTCTGCGGAAATGCTGTCACGTCAGCCAGCTATAGGGCAACTACGGGCAAAGCTGGCTGCCCGCACTGATGGAAACTTCGCTGGTCTTTGGGTTACAGGAACAAATCCCAAAACCCAGCGTGTTACTATTGCCTTCAAACAAAATCTAGACGAAGAATTGGCCAATCTACAGGCGGATTTTCCATATCCTGAATTGTTGGAAGTCACTACCGCTGAACGTAGTTATGATGAACTTTGGAAGATTTATCAAGAGACTATTGCTCAACGGAATAGTCTAGCAACAATTGATGCTCAAAGAATTGATATCGCCCTTTCTGAAGAAGCTAACGAAGTCCATGTATATGCACCGACGGATATTATAAACAATGTTGCAACGCTCCTAAACGATGACCCTGCTGTGAAGGTTTTTGAGTCTATACAAGAATCAAAGCTTGAAAGTACTACCACCATACGTGGAGGGGTGACGCTACGGACATGCACTGCTGGATTTATTGTTGTGTCTGGTGGCAGCCGAGGTGTTACTACAGCCAGTCACTGTAATGACATCCAGAATTATGGTGGAACAAGCGTTGGTACGGTGGTCAAGCATCAATACGGATACAATATCGATCTTCAAATTCACGGTCTTGGAAGTAATTGGGCTCCTCGCAATGAGATCGAATTACTATGGGAGAATAGAGTTATTAATGACAGGAGTGGCCATTCATCATTGTTTGAAGGTCAATATATCTGTAAACATGGAAAGAACACAGGCGACAGTTGTGGCTCCATTACTGAGGTTTCAACATCCCAAGCTAAGACACCCAACTCAGATAAAATCACTGCTGCTGATTACATTAGCGCTAGTGGTGACAGTGGTGGGCCTGTCTTTTCAAGCAATACAGCACTCGGCACACATATTGGCTCACTTGGCAACGGTGATGCAGTATTTGGTTCATATTCACACTGGGAGTATGGATTTAATTGGTATATAATGACGACATGTTGTTAACACGTATCGCAAACAGAGGGTTTTATCTAACATCATTGGTCTGGTTGATCGGTGGGGTTCTGGCTATAGCTGCCTGTACCCCATCTTCGCCAGCCCCCAACACCGAAGCAATTGCTCCTACCCTCGAACCATTACCAACCAGGGAATTAGAAACGAGCAACCCTACCCTCGAGCCATCCCCAACCAATGCAACAGCAACAAATGTCCCTACTGTTGAAACAGCACCAGCAGATGCCGTCACACTCCCACAAGATCCCTCATCTGGCTCGATGGAGGCACTTCTTTTTGGCACATTACAAGCAGGCGAAGTTGATAACGAGCGCTGCTTCTGGATTGAGACGGACGAAGAAGGATCGATCACAGTGCTCTGGCCTGTTGATATTGCCGGGCGCTGGGACCCACCACGCCTCGTTGATCAGCAAGGGCGCATTATAGCTACTGTTGGTGATGAGGTAGAGCTTGGTGGTGGGTTTTCCACAGAGACAGAGCTTATCCCTGATATATGCAATGTAGGCGACGAACTGTGGATCGCAAGTGGTTTGTCAGGACCCTGAATGTAAACAGGCGCGGTGAGTGCTCGCCTCACCGCAGCCAACAACCCCTATCCCTTAACCGCCAACACCACCTTGCCCTGCGTCGCACGCGACTCAATAGCATGGTGCGCAGCAGCGGCTTCTGCCAGGGGAAAGACTTGTGTGTCGACCTGGATGCGGCCTTCAGCTAGCCAACCAAGCATGTGGGGCAAAGCACTCTGTAACAACCCCATATCGTTGTAAAGCGTATACCCTTTAAGCGTTCCCTGTTTATGGATGAGTTGCTCTGAAAGACGTGGTAATTTGCCACTTGCCATACCATATACAACAATCTGTCCTCCCATAGCAATCGTCCCAAAGCTCTGCAAACCAATCTCACCACCAACTGTCTCCATCACAACATCAACACCTTGGCCAATTATACGCCTAGCATCTTCTACCTTCCCATCATTCAAATTTTGACATTCGATGTCAGCATATAAATGGCAGCCACCGCAGGAACCACGTGCATCAGTTCTAATATCAAAATCATCGCAAATGGTGCACCAGGAATAGAAAATGGTGTAGCAAATGATAGTACTAATACAACAATAGCAACAATACGAAAGAGAAAATTAGGATTTTTGGTGAATTGGTTCAGCCCCAGATAGACAAGTGTCGCACCCAATACACCAATGATTGAAGCAACAATAACTGGCATAATTGTCATTGGACCACCAGCATTGGGAATAATCACCGTTTCCGGAAACGCCCCCAAAGCCGCACCGATGAAGAACAGCATGGCATTCACCACCGCTGATACGACTGCCGCTACCGCACCGGCCTTCCAGATTTGCCTCATACTCATTTTTTGTTGTGTGAGTGTCGTTGACATGATACGTCCTCCTAACAATACATTCATTCACTATTTCGACCGTTCTGTATAATTGTGACAAAAAGAACGGAACTATGACCCTGATTTTGCTGTACACTCCAACAGTGCTTTGATCTCTTTTGCCACCTGTCGCAATGGCTCCGCACTCTTCCTAGCCCGACTCAAAATAATCCCACCATCGATAGCTGCCACAACCGTTGTGGACAACCGTTTGGCGCGCTCTGGTGCGTAAGCAGCAGTAAGCAACTTTTGCTCAACGACCTGCTGCATCTGTTGATAAGCAACATGACAGGCCTCCCGCAAGCGTTCACTCCTGGCCGACGCTTCCAGTGCTACATTTGCCAGCGGAGCACCACCATTACAGGCAGAATTCTCAACATGATCTGCCAGTGACAGAAACAACTGATAGACAGACTCAGCCGGGTCTTCAACACGTGCTAATTGCTCACTTATATGCTGTGCGATGCCACGGCCACGATCCGCTACAGCCTCAGCTGCCAATTGCTCTTTTCCGTCAGGGAAATAGTAATATAACGAACCACGTGGAGCACCACTTTCCTTGACAATCTGGTTCAACCCCGTTGCATGGTATCCCTGTGTTTCCAATAATTTTGCAGTTGTATCAATAATTTGTGATTTTGTTGACATGGGTGTTTCTCAATCTTTCATTTGAACATATTATACCAATCGGTCTATATATCCGTCAAGCCCTTTTTTGAAGGAAATAAAATAATAGCCTCCATCTACCAATCATTTTATCCTATAACAATATGTTGTTCCAGTTCATTACACACAGCGGACAATCGACGTTCAGCAGCTTCTCTCAGCATTTGAAATTGCATAACATCGCCATATTGGAGCGCCGCCATCGCCGCGTCGTGGTCTGCAACAATCGGTGCATAACGCGCGGCAAAAACCTGTTGTACATGAGATGGTACCAGCGGGACCTGGACCTGCAGCAACTCGGCAGTGCTGATATTGACCGTTCCCACACCATTCTGGAGTCGTAGCAACTGCATACGTCCATACACCGAGGTAAGAAAGAGAAACAAAAAGATGGGGGTCGGATCGCTGAGGCGCACAATCAGCACATCGCCGGTACAAGAGGGACCGGGTCGATGCGTGATCAGACAGACCCGCGCATTGCCAGCGCCTCCGACACCAGCACAGGAAACCAGAATATCGTGCTGGTGCACTGCCGTGTATTTCAAGCGTTGATAGGTTGGCTCATTGCATCGTTCCAGAGCGGCATAATTATATCCCGCAGCTAAAAACTCACGGGTTTGATAGTATTCATAGGGTAGATTGGCTCTTCTGGCCTCACCGCGCGATGGCCGCACATGGTCACCGGCGATCAGATTTCGTCGCCGCTCCAACAGTTTGCCAAGCGGCTGCAGTGGATACCGTGTGGCCATACGCTCAAGCAGGGCACAGTAGGTTGGACGCCAGAAAGCCGCATCCATTCGCTCAACAAGTGCGTCAGTGTAGGGTAGCCAGTATGTCTCGGTAGCTGTTTCTGTGCTGCTTACCAGATGTATAGCAGGAGCAAGCGTTTGACCAGCATGATAGGCAGCGGTAATCGTTGATAAGTCATCAAGGTCGTGAGCCAGCGCAAAAAATATCTGGTGTCCGTGTATAAAAGGAGCTTTGTGCAACACCACAATACTACATGCAGCATTTGTTCCTGTGTCACGAAATGTCTCGCGCGGCAATGCAATAACAGCCTGTAGCGTACATTGTTGTAAAATCGAGGCCCGAACCGATTGAAGACGTCTGTTGGCCAGCACACCATTTGGCAGCACCAAGGCTATATAACCACCGGGGCGCACGATATCAATGGCTCGCAGGAGGAACTGTACCTCACTGGCGAGTGGTGAGGCTCCCTGTGTCCGAGTCGCGATCCCGAATGGAGGATTGCCAACCACCAGATCGAAGGCGTGCGCTGGGAGACTCTGTGGCGCAAGACCATCAACACATTGCACTTGATGAAGCCCATTGGCGTGTAATGTTTGTACTAACGCAACATCGACATCACAACCAAACAGCTCATCCGGTGCGGCAATACCATGCTGCGCTGCGTAGCGTAAGAAAGCCCCGTCACCACACGCCGGATCGACAATATGTGGTGATGATGGCAGCCGACCGCGAAGCAACTGATAACAACACGTGACAACTACATCTGGTGTAAAGAATTGACCAAAGGTGCGTTGGTATGTTCGTAATCTGGGCATGATCGAGCAATTTTGTGTTACAAAATTTGTACAGGCGTAGTAATCCACATTTTGTGGAAAATGTGGATTACCGTTCTATATATAGGTTGGAAAGCGGACCATTTCATATCATAGTTTCACCAATATCCCAACATATATCATGTTACATCATTTTTGTGTTTACAACATGATTCATCGCTCTGCCGTACGTCCACCACCACACATCACCACCAGTTGCGGCAAAATCAAGCCAATGAGTAGTAACGCCATGCCGCCCCACAAAAAATGCGGTGTGCCCTGCAACATCAATCTCACAAACGAAATACCACTAAATGCGAGAAAAAGTGTCGCAACCTGTTGTGTCCACGCAGGAGCAACCGGTTTCACTGACAGCTCAGCCGTATCAACAACGATTGAAAACACCCAGCGCCCGATCAACCCGAATATTACAAAAGCGATAGCATACACCCACCACGGCTGTGTAATTCCCAGGTGTGGCAGTAACACCCCAGCCCCGACAACAGCCAACTGGTTTGCGGCGATGCCTTGTGGAGCAGCCTCGAAGATCCGCACTTCCCACGGCTCGGCCCAGACATGTCGCCACCAGCGTCGTACAATGGCCAGCACGAGATCGACGACGAATGCAGTGCTCCCAAGAGTCAATAAAAATCCCATCGGCGTTGATAACCACAATGGCTCTATTACTATAGTAGCAACAAACGCCAACAGTACAATTGGCGCACACATAACCCCTGGTAGCCAACTCTGCCAGAACCACAACCATGTGCCGCGTTGCGTGTGCATGGTAGGTTGCGGACTCACTGCTGGTGCCGCATCCTGTATACGTTCTACTGCCGCGTCCTGATCTGATAGCTGTGCAGATGATGCTTGCAGCGAATTTGTCGATGGTGGCTCCTGAACGTCTGAGTCACTCGTTGACTCATCAAACAGCTTTCCCACCAATGCATCGCATACGATAACACCAACCATACCAACGACGACAAACGTCACAACGTAGAGCCACCACGGTTGTACAATGCCCTGTTGCGGAAAAACAAACCACGCTGCGATAACCGCCAATTGATTGGGCGTTGCCCCCAACCGCCTGGGTACCCGCTGTTTGGTTGGGTCGGTCTGAAGTTGATACCATCCGAGACGCTTTGTAATGAGCGCAAGTATGACATTTATCACCACACACACAACACTCAGGCTCACCACAAACCCCAATGAATGAGCCAGCAGATCTGGGGCAACATATGCCAGAGCGACAAACGGTGCTAACAGCAGGGGAGTGCTCAGAACGGGCGGCCCCCAGTGGTAGAGAAGCCATGGGAAACTATCTTTTTCCATCTGTATGCCTCATCCTTTATAAAGATGTATCAGGTCACGGCCCGACGACACGATACGAACCACATTCCTCGATCATATGCCTGTTCTGGTTGGTGCTGTAATGACCAAGATGCAAATGAGCCGGGATCGTCGCAGGACCGCCATTACATACACCAAGATGGTTAATGAATTCAAAGTTGCCATCATTGAGTATGCCACTTGCACGAATACGATTGAATGCCTCAGTAAGACTAACCCCTTCTACATAAAAATCGGCAGCGCGGCCAGCAAGATGCAGACTGCGAGTGCTCCCTCCGGGTGGGACGTGGCTCCGATCACCGCTGGTGAGCACGACCGTTGATCCGAAAAGGTCAGCAATTTCCTGCAACTCTCGACGCACCACTGGATCGCTAACTGTATATCCATTGTAATTAACCCTCCCGGCACCGGTACTGGGTCTGCTAGTGCCATTGCTCGGTCTGGACGAACCCGTACCCAACAAGAGTGCAGACCACGTATTTTGCCCTACAATACCGTCCGGTTCGAGGCCCTGCTATTCCTGAAACGCGATGACGGTTGGTCGAGTCTCAACAGAGCCAAACCTTCCGTCAATGGCAGTCTGGTAGCCATACTTATGCACTAACTGTCGTTGGAGCGCTTCAACAAGCAGACTATGATCACCCAGGCGTACCGTCGATATCAGTGCAGACCAGGTATTTCGTCCCACAATACCATCATCTACCAAACCTCGATCTCGCTGGAATTGGAGCACTGCCGCGTGCGTTTTATCATCAAATAAACCGTTGTAGGTAATATCGTAGCCTTGTTGACGGAGCATGGCCTGTAGCGTCACCACATTCTCACCACTATCACCATAGTGCACTAGGGGCCAAGCCAGATTCGGGTTGGCGGGCCGTGCCACAGGCTGAACCAATGGTGTCTGTTGAGGGGGTGGTGCGACCATTGGATCGGATGGTGACGGAGATGATGGCCTCGGTGTTGATGGGCTTGGTGTATTCGGTGCCGGACTCGGCGCATTCGGAGCAGGCTGCGGTGCTGGTTGTGCTGGTGATACCTGACCAGTGAGTGGCGGAGGTGGGGTAAACCAACCCAGCCATTCAGCGATCCGTTGGAACACACTGCCCGCACCAGCAAGCATAAACAAACGCTTAATCACTTGTACCGCTTTTTCGAGACTGCCACCCGATGTGGGTTGAAGAATGTCCTTCACAAACCATTTCATAACAGCACCGATTACACCACCAACACCGCTATTGACTCCAGCCCAGAGCATATCGCCCATAGTTTTCAATACCTTTGCGGGGTCCTTTAAGAACTTCACAAAACCCTGCCAGGTGTTTTTGAGAAATTGTATGGTCGGACCAATCACTGGCAATCGATTCAAACGGGCCGACCAGTTTGCCAGCAGATTGCTGATTCGCTGCACAAACGATCGGTTAGCCATCCGCTGGAGCCAGGTCTGGAATCTCACAGCAAGACCACCTGCCCCACTTCTTGCTCGTGTGAACCAGGCAGTTAGCCGTCCGACCCACGGTGCTGCCCTATTGATGATTGGGCCAAGAGCACGAGAATTTCGCAAGCGATTGAACCAGGTAATCAAACGCGGTTTGAGTGCCACCACTCCACGGGTAAATTCATCCCACCAGGTACCCCATTTGAGCTGGAGCAACGCATTGAGGCGTTCTGGATCACGAAGCCAGCGTGCCAAAGCTGAATTCGCCAGCCAGCGGACAAACCTTGTACCACCAAGCCAGCGAACAACTCGTAAATTTCTGGCCCACGCGAGGATACGGCCAATTTTGGCAGCTTTTCCTAAGTTGGCGAGTTTTCCAAGCAAACCGACACCAACCACAGAGAGAATATTCATAATCCACGAAAAGCCCACCCATCCCCATTGATAATTTCCCTCTGAGTCCATACCAGTCAATAGATCGACAACAAAACCCACCACACCAGCCACCCCTTGACCAAGCCAACCACTCTGTCGCCAACTTTCGAGAAGATTTCCGTACCACGTCCACTGGTGCTCTGCCCAGAGCCAATCACTGGCACGTCGCCGCCAACTCCGATGTTCATGAGTATGGGCATGCCACACCGTCGATTGCGCTCCGGCAAGGGCAGGAGGCACAGCTGCAAGTTGTCCAGCAGGTAGGTGATTGTGCGCCAGGTATGCTTGCCATGCCGCCTCAATAGTATCGCCTTCATACGCACCAATTGCCTCAGGATGTGGGTTTGTGACATCAATAATCTGATAACTACCATCTGGCAGGGTTTTGAGATAGATATTCGGCAACATCACCTGACCAGTTTCCTCCACAATCAGGGTAGCTTTGATTGGTTCAACCATTCCTGTAAGCAATGTTTGTGCTTCGGCAAGTGCGGCCTCAAGCTGGTCAATCAACTCAGTATTAGGAGTAGGTTGCTGTTGCAGGTCATCAATAGCCATTTGCAGACTAGCTATATACTGATCTGCTGGCACTGGCTCTGGAGCAGCCTCTAATTGCTGGGCGGACTGTGCTTCAACTGTCACTACATCTTGTGTCAGTGTGTGATATTGGGGTGGTTGTCCTGCATATTGGACCTCATAAACAATAGTATGGGTACCAGGGTACTGCCAGCGGAGATTGCGCCAACGACCATTTGGACCTCGAATCACCGGGCGTGAGCCATCGCGCCACCCACGCCGCGTCAGCTCCCCCACACCAGATGGATCGGTTATCACAAAACTGCGGATACGGGGCGGCTCACCATATATACTATTGCCAAGATCAAAGTTGTAGGTTGCCCGATCACCAACAAGCAATTGTGTTGCGGGCTCTTCCATCAAAATCTGTGGCGTGGCACTTTGAGTTGCTGTTGGCGCTGACTGATTGGTGATCCAGTCAGGACGCATCTGTTGTACAAGCAAATAACGCTCATACGGATCGCGAATCGACTCAAGTTGCTTAAGGATTGGATCGGCTGCTGGTGCAGTTGGTGTCGTCTGTGGCGTGACTGGTGTCGGAACTAGTTGTGCTGTCGGCGTTACAGATGTTGGTGTTGCGGCAACCACTGCAGACTGTGGCGTCGCAGGTACTCTCGGTATGGGGCGTCCGCTAAAAGCTAATCCTGTACCAGCAACTGCACCCATGGCTGCAAGGAGCGCCAATTCACGTCCCCGAGGGGTAGTATTTGAGAGAGCTGATGTTGCTGTCACAATACCCGATGTCAGCAATGGATCGATCAGATCGGTGTTTGCTGCTGTGGTCGTCTGATCAGTATCTGTGGTCGCTGGCGCTGCTGTGGTCGCTGGCGCCTGCTCCGGTGGTTGTTGATTCTGCGCTTGGACGAGTGATATACCAAAGCCGAGGCAGACCATGCTGACACAAAAAGCACGTAATACTAGCAACAACCATCGCCAGCATACGCGCACTCGGCTGCGTGGGCGTAAGTACATGACATCTCCCTGATACTTTATGTCAATCTAACATCTACAATAATGGTATGCCAATCAACCTGATTCGTCGTGCTACCATACATGATTTATGGCTTACGCCCTTGCCTGCGACACCTTCCGCAAATGCCTGGTGTGACTTACCATGTTCAAACAGACTTATGATCGAAATCCCTTTTCACGCAACCATTGCTGAATTTCTGCTTCGCTACGTCGTTTGGGCGGTGGAGGGTTCTCTTCCGCCGTCACCTGAGCAAGCAAATCTGGTAAGATATTTTGCGAGTCGGTATACTCATCCCACGGGCTATAGGTCAATATCGAATGGATGTTAAAAGGTCGGAACAGCTTTTTTTGATCAAGATCAAGCACCTGGCCACGATCATCACCAATGTCAAGAAGATAGACTCGATGGTTTTGATGTGCAACAATTTTCATGTAGGCCTCACAATCATTCTTTAGGGGGCAACCCGCCACGTAACTCCCAATCGGTTTAGCTCTGTCACAATATGACTCGGTGGCGCACTATCAAAAATCAACTCTTGAATATCTGATACCTGTAATCCACCATGAATCTGCACTTCAACATACGGATCAAATGTATCCAGAGACGTGATAGTCAATGGATCGACACCATTAGGATTGCCCCCATAATATGGAGCACCCCCAAAGTTGTAATCAAATGCCTCATATGTTGGAGTATCAAGTGGCTGTGGAGTCAAGGTCGTCATGGTGCCTGCCTGTGTCGCGTCAAGGCTATCACCAAAGGTAAAGGTGCTACGCTCACGTACCTCTGGCCGTAATACTACCGTAACATCACCATACTGGGCCACCTGTGGTCCAAGGCCATTTGGATCCTGACTGAGATAACCATACTGAGGACGATGTTCCACTGGCTGTCGCGCCTCATCAAAACCGATAGCGCTTACTTCAGTGTTGTTACGATGGGGAATACTTGTCGTACCACCAGAGGTTCCTGTTTCAAACAACGTTCTGAAACGCCCATCTTGCAAAATGCTTTCCAGATGTGCCAATCGAACACGTTTGTAAACCCCTGCTTGGTTAATGAGATCCTGGAAATGTATGTTTACGGCTGCCTGATACTGAGGGACGGTCAAACCGTATCTTTGGGCAAAGTACTCAATGCGTGGTTGATTGAACTGTGATACTGCTCTACGCCAGTCACTGGGAACTACCGGAATAGTGGGTGAAACGCCAGGACGTTCAAGCAGGCGTTGCATCATTAGTGGATCGGCAAGTGCAAGCCGCATAAATTCAGGATGTTCCATCAACCGCTGACCTAAGGACGGGTCCCGGTTGACTGCATCGACAACGCCACGATTGAGAAAGAAACTGTTCACAACATCAAGGGAAATACCACGCTGTACCAGTGACGCCACCCATGTATCAAAGGAGGTGAAAGGGATATGGCCTTGAATGTTTCTCCACTGAAGCCACAATCCACTAAGATTCGAGGCATCATAATTCTGACTGGCCAGAATTTGCTGAAGCGTCGGGGAAGCATTAACCGCATCGCGCAGACCACTTGAGACATTCGGCATGTTCACAGCACCACGAATGCGGTTGAAGTCCACACGACTCAACCCAACCCCTAATACAACCAGACCTCCTAATTGCGCCGCACTCTGTAATACCTCACGAATAGCTTCCTGCTTTTGGAGTTCTGAAAGATCACTGTTGCGGATCGTCTCAATCTGATCATAGTACTCACGAGTTAATAAAATAGCGCTGGTAACATCTGTGCCTGTTTCCAGAATCTCAAGCGCAACCCCCATCTGGCCTACTTGCCGAACAGTCAATCGTGTTCCCGCACGAACCAGTGTACCACCCACCAGCAGACTTCCGGCAAGATCCAGCAATTCTAACTGTGTCTGAGTATTCCAGGTTAGATTGCCATAATGAGCACGGTCGGCCATACTCAAACCTGAAGCTAATGCACCTGCGCCGATGGAAACACCCATTGCACCAATGATATACCCACCAGGAATTTGACCACCGGGGACAAACATCAACACGACCCCTGCGCCCAGAGCAACGAGTGACAACACCCCTAACCCATTACTCCAGCGCTCCAGTGTACTCTGGCCATCACTATGGCTATTCCATATATCATCCGACGGTGCTGCTGCACCACTCGGTGGCGTAGCGGCGATCTGTCCAGATGGCAACGTGTTGTTCCGTAAAAAGTCTTGCCAGGCTGCTTCAATTGTATTCCCCTGATAGGTGCGTGCCGCATCAGGATGCGGATTAGTCAGATCGACAATCGCATAGCCATCTTCGGTCTGCTGAAGGAAGAGCGTCAGCGGAATGGCTTGTGAGGTCTCATCAGCAACCAAAACCGCTTGAATAGGCGTCCCTCCACTTTCGAGCAGCGTAGTAGCGTTTTGGACTGATGCGCGGAATTGCTCCAACCGATCTGCATCTATACCCTCCTGCTGCTCAACCTCTTGCAGCATAGTCTGCAATGAAAGCAAATACATTTCAGCATTCAATGGGGTTGACGATTCCTGTAGACGTTGTGCTGCTAATTCATGAGGCTCAACGACTGTTTGCTCGAGCGTATAATACTGTGGTAGTTGATCAGAATACTGTACTTCATACACCAGCGTATGAGTGCCAGGAATCGTCCAATGAGCATCTTCCCAACGACCATCAGGTCCGCGTACATAGGTTGGAACTCCCCATTGATCAGTTAAACGGGGATCATTGATCACAAAACTGCGGATACTTGGCGGATCATCTGAATCATATAAAACATTGCCCAAATTAAACCCATAATCAACTTTGCTCCCTTGCACTATCTGGGTAAGCGGATTTTCCATCACAATATGGGCATTCTGACCAATCTCTGATGTTGGATACGCCTGATCGGTGATCAGATCGGGGCGTTGCTCCTGTACCAGTAAAAAGCGCTCATATGGGTCACGAATGGAAGCAAGATCCTCTAATAAGGCCTCATCACGATTCCCAACCACTGTTATGGTGATGATATCTTCATCAGTCTCATCTTGTGTTTCTTGTTCCCAATGAAAGTTAATACCACCTGGCTGTATGGTCGCAATGGAATGCTCGGCCAATATACGCCCATTGTCTATCCGCTGATGCATGATGACCTTGTCTCGAACCTCTAAACGAGAGTCGATTGTTAGCCAGACCTGTCGCGTCGGCGATTGCAAGAGGCGCTGCCAAAAGATGGGTTGTTGATTGATGATCTGATGTGAAACCGTTTGCGCCCATGGTGGCCAGGTAAACGGTTGCGTCGGCACCGTTTGCGCCATGGGAACACCACCACGCGCTAGCCCCACTCCAGCAGCTAGGCCAGTGCCTGCCGCGAGCAGGGCCAGTACTTGATTGGCCTCATTAGCATCAGCAATATCTGCTGTTGTACTCGGTACTCCTGCGGCTATAGTTGGGTTTAATATCTGGTTATCCACTGGTAATTCACGCGGCATACTTTCTGGAGCGACCGGAACAGCTACCGACGAATGATTGTTTGGATCAGTGACATCAGGTGGATTCTGGTTTTGGGCCTGGGTAATCGATACACCACATCCAACAAAGATGATCAAAATCATCATAAGTCGGAATAGCATATACCGATGGTCATATATTGCACGCCAGAAGCGCCGTTTTTGATGATGTCCCCCAGACCACATACAACCTCCTCAACACCAATGCATAGCACCGATGATTTTGTGCCGTTAACATGAGATAACGATCCCACAGGGAAGGTCATCGCACACTTATTCATAATGTTGTAACTAGAGTATAACAAGGTGGGGGAGTGTGTAGCTAGCAGATGATGTAAACAGTATGTAACGAAATGAAGTAACACATGCATTTGTGTGCTCCAGCACTGGTAAAAAATGCTTAACCTGTAGTAGCTCTTACGATCTAATCACAGGCATTCCAACACCAGCATCGTTTACCAACCCACCAGAAAATCGTGATCGACTAACATGAGTTAAGCCAACAAAAAATGCAACCCCAGCGAGGTTACATTATTTGACACCCAATGATGTGTTGGTGAGGTGCCAAGGGCCGGGCTCGAACCGGCGACCCTAGCATTTTCAGTGCTATGCTCTACCAACTGAGCTACCTTGGCGTGAGGCCGGGAGCTAGAAATTCGGGGACGAGAACAATACTAGTCGAACCACTAGCCCCTGTCCTCAGTTCCTCGAACCTCACATCCCTGGTGGGCGATGACGGGCTCGAACCGCCGACATCCTCGGTGTAAACGAGACGCTCTACCAACTGAGCTAATCGCCCATAGTGGTGCCGAGAGTGGGACTTGAACCCACACGGGCATTTCTGCCCACTAGGCCCTCAACCTAGCGCGTCTGCCAATTCCGCCACCTCGGCACTTCGTGAAATTATACGCCAGTGCTACGAAGTTGTCAACTTGAGCGATAGAAAAAGGATGAAGCATTCCTTAGATTGTGTGCTACCATATGCAAAAGAGCACAATGTTGACAGATGAATATAGCATGCCGTTCACAACAACGTCCAAAGGCACCAAGTCTCGCATGTGAAGTCTGGCGTTAATAGTTTCTCACGAGGGGGATATGAGCAGGGAAATGTCATTAACAGACCTTTCAGTGGTCGAATTGGCGCGTCACATCCGCACACGAGAAGTATCACCAATCGATGTGGTGGAGGCGCACATTGCACGAATTGAAGCGGTCAACCCGAGGATTAATGCGGTGGTTACATCCACGTTTGAGACAGCGCGCCACGAAGCCCAGCGTGCTACTGAAGCGATTGAGCAAGACCAGCCACTTGGTCCTCTGCACGGCGTTCCATTCACCGCCAAGGATTGTCTGGACGTTGCCGACGTTCGTTCAACCACTGGACTTATTTCACGAACAAATCGACATCCCCATCAGGATGCCACCGTCGTCGCACGGATACGGCAGGCTGGTGCGATTCTACTTGGCAAAACCAATGTCCCTGATAACTGTTGGAACCAGGAAAGTACCAATCTGCTCTTTGGACGAACCAACAATCCGTGGGCTATTGAGCGGACAGTAGGCGGTTCCAGCGGAGGCGAGGCGGCGATCATCGCAGCTGGTGGTTCACCATTAGGCATTGGCTCAGATATCGCAGGCAGCATTCGTCTCCCGGCCCACTTTACCGGTATTGTTGGTTTGCGGCCCACTAGCAGCACCCTGCCCGAAACCGGCAACTGGCCGCCTGCCGCTGGTCGTCTGGCCGATATGGAGGCGATTGGTCCAATGGCGCGGCGGGTCGAAGATGTGATACTGGCATTCGAGATTTTGCGTGGGCAAAAAATAGCGACTGACGAAGCAGCATTGCAGGGTGAGCGCGTCGCATTCTGGTTTAGCGACGGACTCATCCCTTGCAGCCAGGCGGTTGTAGGCGGCGTACAGGCGGCAGTCAATGTGTTACAGCAGATCGGCATGGATGCGGTTGAAGACAGACCACGTGCACAGCTTTCCAACGGCCTGGGCTGGGCAGCATACTTTGGCGAAATCGAGCGAGATGCTGTTGCACGAGGCTTTGGCGATGGGATGGCATATCAGCCACTCGATGAACTCAGACGTACGCTGTTTGGTACACCACGTGTGTCCTCTGGCTCGTTGTTCTACTGGATAATATCGCATTACGGTGCTATCGGCTTGCGCGCACTCGGCATTGATGGCACACAGTGGCGCGAAAATCTGCGTGAACAATTCTTTGATCTGGTTGGCGAACGTGGCGTAGCCGTTTGCCCTATCTTCCCTGTCACGGCACCAAGACACGGATGGACCAAAAGAGTGTTGGCACCACTCACCACCATTCATACTCAGGCGTGGGTCAATCTGGCCGGGCTACCTGGATTAACGGTGCCAGTCGGACGGTCAGGAAATGGGTTACCAATTGGCGTACAGCTTGTGGGCGCGCCCGGAGCCGAACGAGTCATTCTAGCGGCAGGTTTAGCCATACAGCGATACCTCATGCCGCAGTGGCGTGGGCCAACACTCTGATGGCGGTATCGGGTTTGTGGGTGTCCTGTCCATTTGTGTGCTGTATTACATCTGCAACATACAAATGCCGCTATAGTGTCAAATACAACAAATTATCAGATTCTACCAAGGTGGTTTCATGGCCTCTACCAAAAAACGTTTAGTCATTATCGGCGGTGTTGCGGCTGGCATGAGCGCGGCTGCCAAGGCTCGTCGTAGCAACCCTGACCTGGATATTACCGTGTTTGAAAAGGGTGAGTGGATCTCATACAGTGCCTGTGGCCTGCCATACCTCGTGGGTGGTCTGGTCGAAGGACCTCAACGGTTGGTCGCTCGTACCACAGATCAGTTTGCCCAACAGGGTATCACGGTGAAACTACACCACACCGCGACAAAGATTCACCCTGAGCGTCACACGATTACGGTGGTTGATGGTGCTGCGCCGGATCAGCCTATTGAAGTACCCTACGACACATTGCTGATTGCCACCGGCGCACGACCGCGTCGCCCCAACGTAGCTGGTCTCGATCTTGAGGGTGTGTTCAACCTTTATGTAATGACGGATGCGCTGGCGATGCAAGCGTACATCAGCAAACATCAGCCTCGTCACGCTGTGGTCGTCGGCGGTGGGTACATCGGGCTGGAGATGGCCGAAAATCTGGCTCATCTGGGCATTAAAATTCACGTGGTCCAGCGCCCACCACAGCTCTTTTCACATATCGACAAAGAGATTGCAGAGGAAGTTGCCAAGGAACTGGAACGCAACAATGTTGATCTTTCCTTGTCTGACAGTGTGCTGGAAACATGCGAGGGCGACCATGGTCGGGTCAGTTGTGCGATGACTTCGCAGGGGCGCATCCAGACGGATCTGCTACTGCTGTCGACAGGCATTCAACCCAATGTCGAAGTATTCGCGCAGGCTGGTGGCAAACTCGGGGAGACCGGCGCCATCGCAGTCGATGAGTATATGCGGACCAATCTGGAGGATGTCTACGCGGCGGGTGATTGCGCCGAGCACTTGCATCGTTTGACGGGCAAAGCGGACTGGGTGCCACTTGGCACGACAGCCAACAAACAGGGACGTATCGCTGGCGAGAATATAGCTGGTGGCAAAGCAGCGTTCAAGGGCATTCTCGGCACGGCCATCACACGTGTGTTCAATCTCGGTGTTGGCATCACAGGGCTCAACGAAGCCAAAGCGCAGGCTGCTGGTTTTGACTATACCACCGCAGTGATCGACTCAACCGACATCGCAGGGTATTATCCTGGCGCAGGGCCACTACGGGTCAAGATCATTGCCGAGCGGGGCAGCGGACGGCTGCTCGGCGGTCAGGTCATCGGCACCGGCGGCGTCGACAAGCGCACCGACGTGTTGGCAACTGCACTCCACAACGAGATGAATGTCGAAGAGTTGTCGTGGCTCGATCTGGGTTATGTGCCACCGTACAACAGCGTGTGGGACCCGGTGCACGTCGCCGCGCAGGTGGTGGCGAAGAAGGTGTGAGATTAGGTGCTAGAGGGTTAAGGGCTAAAATTGAGAGGCGAATGGCCAGGGGCAAGGGGAGAGGGTTTGAGAAACTGGCTTATCCCTTGGGGCCGCCCTCTGTGGCGGCTCGCAGCCCCACCACCGCCCGGGCCTTAAGCCCCGCGCTCATAACACCGCCCGTTCAAACGGGCACGCGCACCATCCCTGCGACAACTCAAACCCCACCGTTAGGGTCGCCCCTGTGGCGGCCCGCAACCCCACACCCCTGCCTGCGACAGGCTCAGGCTTCAGTGCTATACCCACCAGATCACCCACAAAGGACACCCATCACCAACCAAAAGAGCGCTACAACTCATCGGGGCGGCCACGGGGGACCACCCCAACTCCGGAATAATCATTGGGGCAGACCAATCGCCCCACCAAAAGAGACTACACTCGTCGGGGTCGCCCCCTGTGGCGGTCCACAACACCCTCACCTCTGCCTGCGACAGGCTCAGGCGGCACTGCTACACCCTCCAAATCCTCCCTACAAGAGTTTTCTTATTCTCTGCTCCATCGCTCTGCCGCTCCATCGTTCCGCCGTTCCCCAAACACTCTTTCCCATGCTACAATACGACAGGTAGACGAAAGGGTTTGGGAAAGCCTGGGAGTAGTGAATGAGCGACTCGTATCAACACCTCGACAACAACACACTCAACGACCTTCTCACACGACACCGCCGTAACTTAATGGTTCTGGAAAAGCAGGCCACCAGCTTTGGCAACCTACCACCACTATACATCATTAATAGCATCGAAAACGAACAACAACGCATTACAGCGCTAAGAGCAACCCTGCAGCAACGTGGTATTATCTCAGCGGAACCAATACCACTTCCTACGAGTCAAAATGACAGCCATCCCCAACCACAACCACAGATAGACAACACACCACCTCCTGATCCGGCAGTTCCACTTGCGGCACACCAGGACTCGCCGTTTGTGGTAGGCAGACCTCTCCGCCCCGATGAGCCAATCTTTGGGCGTGAAGACACCTTTCGGTTTATCGCCGACTGGCTCGCAAGGTTTAGTCCGGTCAATCTGGCAGGGGAGCGACGGATGGGCAAAACCTCGGTGCTGAACCATCTGCTGGCCCATCAGGACAAATACTTGATCGCCCAGTCCGGCCAACCACCACTGGTACTAGCACGTATCGATCTCCAACGAAATATAACTAATTCCAATCGCTTTTACGGCGTAGCCCTGCGTGAACTTCTGGCGAACCTCCCACCCTCACGTAGCAAGGAAGCCCAGCAACTGAGCCAACTTCACACCCGACTCGATACCCAACCCGAGGCCACCTATGACGAGTTTGACCGCACATTGCGCCAGCTTCGTGATCAACGTGGTATCTGTGTGCGTCCGGTGTTAATTATCGATGAGTTTGAAAAACTGCTGAGTGATGAAACCGGCAGAGACTTCCCATATCCACACTTTTTTGATGGCTTACGGGCATTGATGACCGCCGATCTGATCGCCCTTGTGGTCGCCTCGCGACGGCTTTTGAACGAGTATTTCATGGACCCCAAACGCCCACAAAGCCTGACCTCGACCTTCCCAACCTACTTTCAGCTACACACGCTGCCACTGCTTGACGACACTGCTACCGATGCTTTGCTCACACAACCAGGCAAATATCCGCTTTCCATAACCGAAGTGGCCGAGGCACGCCGATGGGCCAGTGGACATCCATGCCATCTGCAGGTCGCCGGGCAGGCATATTATGAAGCCAAAGCTGGGGGGAAAGGGCTGCCTCAGATGTATCGACGACGGAAAGACATGAAAAACAGTAATTGCAACACTGGACATGCACAACAACAAGGTTGGTTGAAACGTGTGATCCAAACATTGACTCAGGGAGGAGGATTTATATCAGTAATAATTCAATATATTGGAGAGCTGGCAAAACATCTTGGCGAAATAATAGATAATACCGCTACAAAGATAATTGGTGCTGTGCTCATAATTATGATTATATTGCTTCTCTCAGGTGTTGTTACTGTGTATGATGTGTGGAACTGGCTACAATCTCAGATTGGTATAGGACAGGGAGGCTAACCATGCGCGATATCATCCTGGGCGGCTTACTCCTCCCCCTCAAACTTTACTTCCGCCCTGACCTGTTTCGTGCTGAAGTGGCAGCACTGGCACCTGAGTTACCACCGGATTACAGCCTCTGGCAAGCCCGCCATAAACTCAGCGACCCACAGTTCCGCCGTGGATTGTTCCGACTATTATTACAGACTTGGGTAGCCTTTCTGTGGGAACCTGTGCTCGCAGGCTTGCTCCAATCTGCAGGCGTTGAAATCGATTGGGGAGGCGTGGCGGTTGGCGTGGCGGTTGGCGTGGCGGTTGGCGTGGCGGTTGGCGTGGCGGTTGGCGTGGCGGTTGGCGTGGCGGTTGGCGTGGCGGTTGGCGTGGCGGTTGGCGTGGCGGTTGGCGTGGCGGTTGGCGTGGCGGTTGGCGTGGCGGTTGGCGTGGCGGTTGGCGTGGCGTTTACTCTTACATACACAGTAATCTTTACCCATGGTCTTTTTTTGCCAGTACAGCATCTCGTGAGTCTGGTCAGCGCATTTCTGATCCGTTTGCGCCCTGCCTTTGCCCCGACACTCTGGAAGCTTGCACCTGTCCGCTGGGATGCCATTATTCTGTTGCCACTACCAGGATTGTCCGATTTGCTGGTTACTCTCTATCGTCAGCATCCAACGCTTGGTCAGGAAGCGATCAATGAGGTGGCGGCCCACCACTATCAGCACCCTGCCGCAGCCGAGGCACTGGCAACCCTGGCCCGTGAAGATGCCATGGCGGTTGCTTCACTACCAGCACTGGCGTCTTTCAGACATAGTTTAGGCTGGCTCTCTGAAGATACCAAACTACCTGAAAATACCCGCAGGCCATTGCTGCGTATGCGCGACATCAGCCAGGAAGTTGCCAGCGCTCAGGAGAGCGAGTCCGCCACCAACCAGGTACGACGTCTCACCCAGGCTCGCCACATGCTTGACGAAGTGCGACTCCAGCCCGGCCCCTTTGGTACAGGGCTAGCACGCTGGGCTGAGATCATTACTGATGGTTTAAAAGAGGCCCGCCAACGCCAGCGTGAGGTCGAACCCATCCCCCAGGTCTACCAGAGTGATGGTAAGGCCATCGATCCCTGGCAAAAGCACGAACAGATGTTGCCCTTCAAAGGGCGTGAACGTCTTTTCAGCCAGCTTGAAACAGCGCTGGGTGGTGAGCGACGTACTACCTTCTTTCTCTATGGGCAGCGGCGTACTGGCAAAACCTCTGTACTCAAGTATCTGCCCCAACGCCTGGGCAGCCAGATTGTCCCCACACTACTCGATCTACAGGGCTTTGGTACAGCCGAGACCATCACCGGCATCATCGAGGGCATGACTCGGCGCATTAATGATGATGCGCTACGACACGCCGATCTCAAACTCCCATCGATTGACACCTTAAAGCTGGAGCGTGATCCATATGCAGCATTTCAAGGCTGGCTTGATCAGGTTGAACGGGTGCTAGGAGCACGGACGCTTTTGCTTGCGCTTGATGAGTTCGAGGAGTTAGAGCAGGCTATTGCGGATGGACGGATCGATGACCGTATTCTCAAAACAATCCGTAATATTGTGCAGCACCGTCGCCAGATTGCCGTACTAATGTCGGGGAGCCACCAGCTTGATGAACTGCCACCACACTGGAGTAGTACGCTGGTCAATACCGAAACCCTACCAATCAGCTTTCTAAGCGAAGATGATACGCGCAGCCTGATCGAACAGCCGGTAGCCGACTTTCCGGCGATCTATACACCTGAAGCCGTCGATACCATTGTACGACTTACGCACTGTCAGCCCTATCTGGTGCAACTGGTCTGTGCCTTGCTGGTAGAACGCATGAACTCCATGCGACGCATGCCACCAACCTCATACGTAACACCAGAAGATGTGGAGACCGCCATTCCGGTCGCGTTCGAACGTGGGAGTGCTTATTTTGACAATCTGTGGCGTGCCCAGACCGAAACAGCGCTTGCTCGAAAGGTGCTGGCAAAGCTGGCCGCCGCACCCAACACAGCACTCGATGGTACCGCACTCCGCCAGATCGAACGAGACGAGATGGCGCTGGCAGCGGCGCTTCGGGTGTTGCAACGCCGCGAAATCATCGTACGCGAGAATGGTTGTTATCGGATTGTGGTGCCGCTCGTCGCACATTATGTGCGGCGTGAGACGTCGGTTTAGGGGTTAGGGGTTAAGGGTTAGAGGCTGGAGGTTAGACCATCTTTTGTCGCGATAAAATCCGTCGAGGCGACCACAGGGCCCACCCCGACTCCGAAATAATCATTGATGTTCAGACCAATCTCCCTACCAAAAGAGATTACACCGTCGGGGCCGCCCCCTGTGGCGGCCCACAACACCACACCCCGCTGCCTTCGACAAGCTCAGTCGGCACTGCTACGCCCACCGTCAGAGCCGCTCCCAACTCACAATAGAGCCATATCCCTGTTCTGTGCTCTGTCGCTCCATCGCCCTACCGCTCTACCGCTCCCTCAACACCCTGAGCCGTTCAACGTGAATTCTGTCGGAGCCTTGTTAGTTCCGCTGTAGGTTCCATGGAATCCAAAACTGACCGAGCCCCCCGCCGGGATCGTGGCGTTCCAACCAGCGTTGGTCGCGCTGACCTGTGTGCCGCTCTGAGACGATGAGGCATTCCACATCTGGGTAATCTGCTGATTGCCAGAGAACTCCCACGTCAGCGTCCATCCATCCATCGCGGTGCTGCCGTTGTTGGTAATCGTGACTTGGGCAGTAAAACCGGTCGACCAATCGTCACCGATGGTGTAGTCTACCTGGCATCCATCACCAGGCACAGGCGTTGGTGGTGTCGGTACAGGTGGTGTACTCGTCGGTGGAACAGGCGTTGCATTAATCGGCGTACTTGTCGGCGCCATGCCTCCACCAGCCGTCGGATCCCAGTAGTTCCCGGTCATCGCCAGCAACGCCAGCAGATTGACCGAGTCCTCGAAGTAGCTCTCACGGGTATTGTACACAGACGCATAGATGTCGTTGAGAAACGCCTGTTTTGATGGATCGGTCATTGCGGCGACACCAAAGGGCGCTACAAAGAAGGTCGTAAAGTAATCACCAATGGGCGTGCCATCCAGCGTGTACCCGGCTTTGATATTGTCGGCCTGACCCTGCGTATCGCTGACGAGCCAGTTAACCATCTGCTGCACCTGAGCACGTGCATCCGCGTCGTTGTTCAGGAGTGCATCGAGACCAATACGCCATGGATCGCGTCCGGCGTTGTAGTAGTAGTTTCCGTCGTTTGGTCCTTCCAGAAAGCCTGCGTTAGCCGGACTGCAGTTGTAGTTACTGCTGCAATTGAGAAAGTCGGGTAACAGTCCGGTGGTCGCACCGGCCTTAGCTTGAATACTATTGATGGTCAATTCAGATTTGTTGATGACATCGACCCAGACACTATTGCCTGTTGCGCGACCAAAGGCGCGGAAGTGAGCAGGCATAAAGTCGGAGGAGCGTGGGGTATACTGGTTGTGCGGCGAACCGTTGGGGTTCACCCAATCGCCCAGCATGGGCAAACGGCTCTGTGGTCCGATGGTCGATGCTAAAATCCCCGCTATGACTCGGTTGGCTTCGGAAGTGTAGTTGACTACACCACTACTGCCCCATTGTGCATCAGCCAGCAATAGACCATACGCGATATCGACATCGCCATCAAACGCGCTGTCGTTGCCATCGACAATCTGCCCATTCTCGATTTTCCAACTCATCAGACAGTTGTCGATACCGCTGGGAAATTGCCGTGAGAAATACCATAATCCATCAAACAGTACTTTCGCGTCCGGGTCGTGTCCCGCCATCAGCGCAACAATCACCATACCGTAGCCCTGCCCTTCAGAGACAGTGACAGGCGAACCAGTACCAAAGGCCACGCGATACATTTGCTTCCCGGCGCTGTTGGTACCAGCCGCAACCAGGTAGTTGGCCTTCCAGTAATCGTAGAAGCTGCGGACATGCTGATCCTGCTGGGACTGCGTGAAGTTGGTTGGTCGAATCGTGTTTGCTGCATATGTGACACGTTGCGGGAAGGGCCGCGCTGGTGCAGTTTCCGCTTTCATAGTGGAAGCTGGCAAAATGTAGATACCAAGCATTACAATGAGTAATAAACAGGGTAGTGTGAAAAGACGCTGCATAGATACCTCCCTAGTTTTAACCATCCATTGAGGGGCGACCACAGGGCCGCCCCAACGGGCATTGCTCCTTGATATGTTTTTGGGTGGCCACAGGGGGCCACCCCGACAGCATTTTTTGAGGGGCGTCCACAGGGGCCGCCCCGATAGTGTTTACATCATTAGCGATTGTTGTGGAGCGCTGTAATCAGCTCACCGTTCGAGGTATCACCACTCAACTCCCAGAACATCGCGCCGCCTAACCCCTTTGATTTGATATAATCCATCTTGATCTTCATGATCGCCGGATCATCGTAGGTCCAGAACTGACCATTACCATAGATCCATGCGGCCTGGGTTTCTTCATTGAAGTAGCGGGTGAAACCTTTAGCCTTCAACACTTTGTAATCTTCGATACCAGGCTCGTAGGTACCAGGGGCCGCACCACTGGCTGTCTGCCACAGACCATTGTTAGTGCTGGGGGCGCCCTGCCAGCCACGACCGTAGAATGGCACGCCGATCACCAGTTTGTTGGCAGGTGTGCCGCCCTGAAGCCAGAGTTGGGTTGCACCATCAACGGAGAACCTATCCGGGCTTGGGTCGCCAGCTGCTTCGTACAACGATGATTGGAAGTTCGTCGTATTTTCCCATGCGCCATGGAAGTCGTAGGTCATCAGGTTGATGAAATCAAGCGATTTGTGGATCTCACCAACCTCAATCTTGGAGATCTTGTCTGGTCCTGCCGGAGCGGCAATCGTCAGCAACAAGCCAGGTCGTACTTCGTTGAGCTGCTTGCGGAACTCAGCCAGCAAGGCGGTAAAGTTCTGGGTGTCCTCGGGACGGAAGTTGCAGGTATTGCCACAAGCACCAGGATATTCCCAGTCAACATCGATACCGTCGAAAACGCCTTCCCAGCGTGGGTCGGTGATAAAGAGATCAACACAGGACTTGACGAAACCAACCCGATTCTGCGGAAGCGCTGCATCAGAGAAGCCACTGGACCATGTCCAACCACCGAGTGAAATCATCACTTTGATGTTGGGATATTCTTCTTTGAGTTTGCGTAACTGGTTGAAATTCCCACGGAGTGAGCCGTCCCACGTGTCCGCTACACCGTCTACACTCTCCGCAGCGGTAAAGGCCTTATCGTAGGCAGCAAAGGAGTCACCAATCTGACACTGGTTGTTTACTACATTCGCAAACGCATAGTTGATGTGTGTCAGCTTTTCTGCCGAACCACTGGTTTTAATGTTCTTCACCAGGTAATTACGACCATAAATACCCCAATCCACAAAGTAACCGACGATGCGTTTTCCACTGGCACCGGGCGGGGGTGTTGGTGTTGGCGTCACTGGCGTCGGTGTCACACCTGGATCAGTGGGTGTTGGCGTCATCGGTGGATCGGTAGGAGCAGGCGTGTTGGTCGGTGATGTACCACCAGTTGGGGTCCAGAGTGCTGGTACTGCCGCTGGTGTCCAGCCTGGCTGTGACGTATGTGCCTGGATAGAACGATATTCTTGCCCCTCGTAACTTACTACATCACCAACTGCATATGCTTTACTGTTACCATCCCACGCAGGGGCGGCAGCCGTTACATCACCAATGGTCAAAACTAATGTTGAAAGCAAAACGAACGTCATGAGCATAGAAATCAGATTAGTCAAGTGTAATACTCGCTTCATTGCAAGGGCCTCCTCATTCGTGGCATTATGTGCCAATGAAGTACATGAAACCGGTTCGATAGTCATAAGCTGTAACGATTCTGGTTGAAAGCGTACAAATATGTAATACGTTCAAGCTATGGCCAATGAACTGATGTGAACGGCCTTCACCCCCTTTCCATAGCATTATGTGTGTATTGAAATACGCCACAGTCGTTCGGCATACGTTCCGTCGACCGGGTCGAGAGATTGTGCATAGTGCGTCACCGATTGCGCCATCGCGGCACTGCCACCAAACAGAATGTTCAGTTGACTCGCATAGGCGTCAATGGCCGTAATCTTTTGCTCAAGCGTTGAGTCAATCAGAATAGTCTCATGCTCAAGTGCCTGATCAATATTCGCTAAGCGTTGGTCAAGTGCACCATCGACCGTCACATACGGAAAATCCTCGTAGAAAGCGACCTGATCCCCCCCCAAATCCTGCGCCACCGTATGCGTAATAAGATGATCCACATGGCTACCAACACCCAGCGGCGCATAGAAACGTGCGTGGGGTAGCCGTTGGTGGAGTTGTTCGATCCACTCCCGCAGGTCAGTCGCAAGCGGATCGTCCACTGCGGGAACACCAAACAGGGTCTCATGTGAATGATATGGCTCTGGGTAGCGATAAATAGCATCAAGCATCCCCGCCCAGTAATAGTCCACATCGACACGCTCCATAGCCACTGCCTCTTCACGTAGCCGCGCAGCGACCACCTGTTCTGGTGGGAGCGCCCACTCACGATGGAACTCCTGCGCCAATAGGCTGAATGGCCCCTCGGCTGACGGTGCCGCCGTACACAATGTGACAACCAGCACCTGTTCACCTGCCCGACGATGACTGACAATCGCTCCGCCACAGGAAAGAACAGCGTCATCGAGATGTGGCGAAAGGTAAATGTGAGTATAGCGATCCTGTAGATCATTGAAATCAGTTATCTTTGTCATAGTGTTTCTGTGATTAATATGTGAGTGTTACCTTATGAAGTCCCGGTGGTGACATTGGATCACACCCCTTCGCCAGCGTCAGGTGATAGCAGAACAACTGTGCCGCTACAATCCCAACGATAGGGCTTACCCAGGGAGCCATGCCCTCCGGTAGTTGAAAGGAGTCGTGTGCCAATATGTTGATATGATGTTCATCAGAAAGCGTAAAGAGGCGTACCTGTTGTGAGTGCACCAATTTGTGCAAAAGGGTCTCGAGTTCCGCCGATACGACATCGCGAGGCACGATGGCAAATACAGGTGTGCCTTGTGACGCAAGAGCAATGGGTCCGTGCTGAAACTCCGCACTCGAATACGGGTCCGCTGCAACGGTGGTCAACTCTTTGAGTTTCAGTGCCCACTCCAGCGCCGACGCATAATTGTAGCCGCGCCCCAGCACAATACAACGCTCCATGGCCGTATAGCGCTGCGCGATGTCCGCAAGTTCGGCCTCACGGGCGAGTACCTGCTGCACCAGCCCCGGCACATGCGACAACGCCTCCATCTGCTCAGGTACACACCCATTGAGTGCCACCGAAAGCATCGCCAGCACCATCAACTGCGCGGTGTAAGTCTTTGTCGCCGCAACCGCCATCTCGACCCCCGCGCTCGTGTCCAGCACATGAGCAGAAGCATGAGCCAACGGTGAGTTGACATCGTTCGTAATGGCTAACGTCAGGCTGCCCTGCCGCTGCCCCACCTCAATCACCCGCACGATATCGGGCGACTGCCCCGACTGCGAGATGCCGATCACCAGTGCTCGATCAAGGCGCGGCGGACGCTCATACTGGGTAAATAGCGACGGCGAGGCCAATGCCACCGACAACTGGTTAAAGGCACCCCAGAGATACTGGGCATACGTTCCGGCATGGCGCGACGTACCACGGGCCGCGAGAAACACATAATCAGGGTTGTGTCTGCGGATTGCTTGAGCCACCTCCTGAACAACAGGCATGTGTTGCGCCAGTAAATCGTGCAGAATGGCAGGTTGTTCTGTGATCTCTGTTCGCATCGATCTTCCTCTTATAGTTGTTCAGACAAGCTGAACCGTATCGCCATGTCCGACCGGGTAGAGTTCAGGAATAGAAACGGGTAAACGCCCCTGAAATGGAATCTGACCATACAACACCGCCGCCAGCGCCTTCAAGGACGGGGGCAAAATACTGTAGGTACACACATACGTCGGTGCGTCGGGAAAAACCATCAGATCATATGGCATACGCAGAGCCACCACAATCGTTGGAATAGACCCTGCCAGCAGCCGCTTTACCAGGGTCGCCTGACCAGACTGCACCGTTGCATTGATCGTCCCAATGATGATCATGTCATACCCGGCAAGGCTCTGGAGCACATCCGCAAGATCATCTTCGGCAGGGTTAGAAGCAACGACAAACTCATCAACTATAGGATGATAATCACGCAAATGCTCTGCCAGCGAACAATCAACATAGGACGAGGTATCCGCCAGGGTCAGATCGGTTGGGCGCGGAACCACCACCGCCAAACGTGTATCAGGGCCGGCCCGCAATGGCAACAGATTCGCATCATCGCGCACCAACGTAATCGAGCGTTCGGCGGTTTCTCGCGCCAGCGTACGATGTTCCGACGACCCAATGACATCCAGTGCAGGCTGTGGCATGTTTGCGAGCCAGTCTTTCAAGGCCAGGATTCGTTGAGCCGAAGCACTGATCTCAGATGGCGTTAACAGCCTTCGCTGGGTCGCCTGCAACAGCCCATCATACAAGATTTGTTGCGTCGCCTCTTCCGCATTGAGCAGCAGCAAATCGACACTGGCGGCTGCCGCAGAGAGGCCATCAATGACGAGCCCTGAACCCTGCATGATAGCGGCCATCTCCAGCGCATCGCTGATAATCACACCCTGAAAACCCAGTTCCTCGCGCAGCAGCCCACGCAGCAGGTTTGGCGAGAGTGTCGCTGGCAGGATATGTCCATCTTCAAAGGCTGGAAAAGCCACATGCGCCGTCATCATCAACTGGACACCAGCCTCAATAGCTGCTGCAAACGGGGGCAACTCCACCTGGCGAATGTGCGCTTCATCGTGTTGCACAATTGCGATACCATAATGTGTGTCGTTGGCCGTGTCGCCATGGCCAGGGAAATGCTTGGCAGTTGCCGCAATACCAGCCGATTGCATCCCCAGAATCATCGCAGCACTCAAGCGCATGACTTGCACGGTATCCTCACCAAAGGATCGGGTCCCAATAGCAGGATTCAGCGGATTACTATTAACATCACAGATCGGCGCATAATTCACATTCACACCCATTGAGGCCAACTCACGTCCTAACGCATAGCCCGTGCGATGGGCCAGGTCAACGGAGTTGGTTGCCCCAATGGCCATGTTGCCTGGAAACAGTGTCGTCCCACCATCGATAGCCATGAGTTGACCTCCTTCCTGGTCAACTGCAATGAGTAACGGTGGCTGATCCGCATCGGCCATAGCTTGCTGGAGCGTCGCGGTCAACTGGCGGACCTGCGCCGGAGAGGTCGTGTTCAAGGCCCGAAAGAGCGTAACCCCTCCAATCGACTGGCGCTGGCAACGAGCGAGAAACCCCTGTGGCGGTTCGGTTCCAATAAAACTCGCCATGAGTTTCTGACCAACAGATTGTTCAAGAGACAATTGCATAGAAGCTCCTCTAACGTGACACATCACCGCATTCCTGTTTGTACAATGCTTGAGAAAACGTAGCGTTGCGCGACCACAAAACCGATCATAAGTGGAATAGTTGCGAGTACCGAGGCTGCCATAATGAGTGGCCACGGCTGCGATACCTGCTGCGGATTATACAAATTGTTAATCGCAATCGGCAGCGTGTAGAGCGATGTTCGCTGTAAATAAATAAGCGGAATCTGAAAAGCATTCCAGTTCGCGACAAAGAGAAAAATCGCAATGGTGGCGAGCACTGGTGTACACATCGGTATAATAATGCGCCACCAGATGGTGAGATGATTTGCGCCATCCATCATCGCCGCTTCATCCAGATCACGCGGGATGGAGCGCATAAACTGCCGCAGTAAGAACACAAAACTGGCACCACCTGCAAAAAAGCCTGGTATCACGATCGGGTTAAACGTGTTGATCCATCCCAGGTTGTAGAAGAGCACATACTGCGGCACAAGCGTTGTTTGTGGCGGGATCATCAACGTTGATAGCAGCAGAAAGAACACGATATTGCGTCCCGGCCACTCGACCCGGCTCAATGAGTAGGCGACAATCGCTACAGATGTGAGTGTTCCGACAACGGCCAGTGTTGTCACAAACACCGAATTGAGCAGATACTGCCGCCACTGCGGATCAGCGATAAGCTGGCTGTACGCCTCAAACTGCGGCTGGGTCGGCCACCACACAATTGTTGGGCCATTCGCCTCGGCGACAGTTTTGATCGAGGTGGAGACCATCCAGAACAAGGGGAAGATCATCAGGAGGCTGCCACTCAACACAACGAGGTACAACATCACCCGCCGAGTAATGCGACGGAAACGTGCCCGTAAAGGAATATCACTGCCTCGCATCATACGATTCGGGGTTTCATGGGTGTTAACTTGATTGATCGCTTTCATTAGTGATATCCTCTACTTCGTTTCGTAATACACCCAGCGATTAGCAAGGCGAAATTGCACTAAGGTGATAACCAGAATGATCAGCAGCAACACCCACGACATCGCTGCCCCATACCCCACCTCATTAAAGCGGAACGTCGCCCGCCAGAGGTAATAGGCCACAAAGTATGTTGATTGGGCCGGACCACCATCACGGGTCAGGATGTACGCCTGCTCGAAAATCTGCAGTGTCGCAATAATGCCGATGATTAAGTTATAAAAAGTCGCGTGAGCAATCAACGGCAGGGTGATATGGCGGAAGCGCTGCAAGGGCGACGCGCCATCGACTTCTGCCGCCTCGTACATTGTTTGTGGAACATTCTTCAATGCAGCCAGGAAGACCACCATCATCATACCGGCGCTCCAGGCCCCCACCAGTACCAAAGAGGGCTTCGACCAGAGCGGACTTTGATACCACAACGGCAGGCGATCGGCGACAGGGAAGCCATTGGCGATGGTGTTTTCGAGAATGGTCATGTTGCCACGCTGCAGACCAGCAAAGGCGGCATTGCTCACCTCAGTGACAAAAATACCAAGGCGCATAACCCATTGAAAGGGGGGAAACGTATTGCTCAAAAACCCCAGTACCGCATTGATAACGCCGTTATTGGGGCTTAACATCAGCCGCCAGGTGAGTAGCATCGCCGCGTTGCCAGCCAGGATCACGGGCAGGTAGAACACCATGCGGAAAACCCGCACACCACGGATCGCCTGGTTGAGCAGCATTGCCAGCGACAGCCCGACTACGAGTTGCGCTGGAACACCAAAGACAGTCATGTAGAGCGAATTCAGCAATGAAACACGGAAGGCGCTATCGGTGAGCAGCCGCTGGTAGTTGGCTGCCCCAACCCACTCTGGTGGATTGGGCAGACCATACTTGGTAAAACTCCAGTAGATGGAGAAGATAGCTGGCCCGATGACAAACAGAGCAAAGCCAGTCAGCCAGGGAGCCGCGAACGCATACCCAGCAAAGGTGCGCTCCTGGAAGGCCAGTGTTTTTCCACTCAATTTGGCAACCCAGCGCGCCAGATGGCCGATTGAAAGGCTGGCAACAGCGATAAATACAACCGTTGCGATTACCCAGATAAGTGTATGTGTCGTCGGGCTTTCCATACCTACCTCCGGCGCTCTATAACTTACCAGCGTCTTGAAGCGCCTGCGTATACTGGACCTGAATGTTGTCAAGCGTCATCTCGATATCCTGTGCGTCCTGGAAGTACAGCGGCAATTCGGCCTGTAAGATTTCGGAGAAGCGTGCTGCTGCACGAATATCCGCAAAGGCACGTCCGTGTTCGGCCATCAACTCGGCCTGCTGCTGCATCACCGGATTTTCTATCACTGCATCCTTACGCGGTGAAAAAGAACCAAAGATTTCGTTATAGCGCGCCTGATTTTCTTGACTACCAAGCAGCTTGAGAAAGTCGACTGCCAGATCGGGCTGCTGGGTGTACTGGGGGATACCGAGCCAATCGGTGAAAACCTGCACAATTGGTTCGCCACCCTCAGGATGGGCGGACGGCCCCATCACAATGTTGTCCCACGTCGGATCGTCGAGGGGAGGGGCACCCCACGCATTGCCCCACAAACATGCCACTTCGTCTGTTGCTAACCGCGACCCCTGTGCCTCACCAAGCGCTGCGATGGTCTCAGCGGGCAACACCGCACGACGGCGATCGTACATAAATTGCAGAGCTGTCTTAGCTTCGGGCGAGTCAAAGTTGGGCGAGCCATCTTCTTTATAGAGTTCGCCACCAGAAGCCCAGATGAACTGAATGTATTCCTGCCAGTCCTGCAGGTCGGTGCCAATGGTCCACACTCCGGCACGAGTCAGGGTACTTCCATCAAGAACAGTGGTGCTTTCGGCCTGTGCCACAGCTTCGTCAAAGGTTTGTGGTACACTCGCGATGCCGCCCTCATCGAGGAAATCGCTACGACACATGTAGAGTCGCGGCATCACCAGCCACGGCAACCCACGCAGTTCGCCATCCCACGTAGTGGCTTCCAATGGCGCCTCGAGATACTGTTCAAGATCTGGCCAATCGGCAAAGTATTCGTTTAATGGCAACAAACGATCTCCATACTCCGAGATAAATTCCGAACCTAAATTCAGGATGTCTGGACCATCACCTGTCGCAAAATAGCCCGCGTAGGTTTCGTTGAGTGTCCCCCAGTTCAGGTAGATCGGCTCAACGGCAACATCGGGATGCGTCTCCTGAAAAGTGGGAATAATCTCTTCTTCCAGCCAGACTTTGTGGTCATCTGTATAATCGACTAATGCAATCCGAAGCGTAGTGCTCTGCTCACCTGAGGTATCTGCCTGCGTGTCGTTCGTTTCAGCCTGTGTGTCTGCCGCATCCGATGATTCATCCGGGGCGCCGGTGGTAGCTGGTCCACCACAGGCTGCGAGGATGAAAAGACCAATTGCCAGCATTAACGATAGTGCACTCCTGGGCATGGGAAGCCTCCTTGTGTAGTACCTAAACGGATATCCTGATCTCCAACTCCCACCATGTCGACATGTTATCTGGTTGCGTCCTTGCAACATATATTTTGCCTATCATCTGCTATCAATAACAACAACTCGGTTGTTACTGATAGTTGCTCACGTAATGTAATGATCTGAAAGTTACGCGTCTGTTCCCATGCGAAGAATAATAATGAGGATTTTACTTTTAGCACAAATGACGGTATTGAGATATCGTTCAAACAAAAGTATGAACCCAATTGTACTCGCCTCATTGTTCGTACACAACGGCAATATTGCCTATTTATGACGATCAACACGAGGATTTCATATGACTGACTACCTAGGTAATTGTGTATAGCTGTTCCGCCATAGATATGTTATAACTATAGGATAAACACGACACATGGTCTAACAAGGGTTTTCACCATTGGGGGGTTGGTCATGACTATGACACAACAGATATCACGTAATTTTCACGACCCACCAAATGATATCGAGCGCCTACCACTTCCTATCACTACATTAATTGGGCGCGAACAGGAGCTAGCCACCATTTGCGAGACAGTGCGCCGCGACGATGTGCGCCTGCTCACCTTGAATGGCCCCGGTGGAGTCGGCAAAACACGGCTGGCACTCCACACCGCAGCACTGGTTCAGTCCGACTTTCGGGATGGCGTGGTGTTTGTGCCGCTGGCGCCGATCCACGACCCACAGTTTGTGCTACCAGCGATTGCTCAGGCACTTGAGTTACGCGAATCGCACAATATCCCACAGCGTGAACATATGCAACAGTTTCTACGCAATCAACAATTGTTGCTGGTGCTTGATAACTTTGAGCAGGTTGTCGATGCTTCACCACTGGTTGCGAGTTTACTCAGTACCTGCCCCCACCTCAAAATTCTGGTGACCAGTCGTACGGTCCTGCGGATCTCCGGCGAACATCGTTTTGTGGTACCACCATTGTCATTGCCACAGGCCAACACCTCGATGCAATCAATCGATCTTGACACATTGCAACAATCTGCGGCACTCTCACTCTTTGTTGAACGCGCACTGGCGGCCAATCCTGACTTTACGCTTGACACAGAGAATGCATTCGTTATATCAGAAATCTGCACTCGTCTCGATGGCTTTCCACTCGCGATTGAGCTGGCAGCGGCATGGTTACGACTGCTGGAACCCCGGGAATTGCTGACCCGTTTGAACAACCGACTCAACGTGCTGACGGGTGGCGCACGTGATCTCCCGGCCCACCAACAGACGCTTCGTCGCACACTCAATTGGAGCTATGATCTGTTGGTGGAAATCGAGAAAAAACTGTTTACACAATTGTCAGTGTTTGTTTCGGGCTGTTCATTAGAAGCCACCGAGGCCGTTTGCAAGCTTGATGTTGACCCGGAAGAACCGTTGCTCGATCACCTGGTATCGTTACTCGATAAAAGTATGCTGTTTCGTGCTAATACCCATGGCTCCTCATCGGCTGAGTTGCGTTTTGGCATGCTGGAGACGATCCGCGAATATGCGATGGAACAACTCCTCGCCGATGAGGAAGCTGATGCGGTCTATCAACGTCACGCGGCCTACTACCTTGCATTGGCCGAACGCGCCGAACCTGAGTTGCTTGGGCCATCTCAAGGGATGTGGCTTAACCGCCTCGAACAAGAGCACGACAATCTACGCGCGGCGTTACAATGGGCGCTGGAGCAGTATCAGACCGATACTATCGTACGTATTGCAGGAGCAATCTGGCGCTTCTGGCATGTCCACGGCCACCTGTTGGAAGGGCGTCAATGGCTCGATATCGCGCTGGATCTTAGCCGCGACCTGCGCTCCATGGCACGCGTTAAAGTATTGTGTGGTGCGGGCTGGCTCGCCAATGTGCAGGGCAACATCGCCGAGGCAGAGCGCTTTTTCGAAGAAGGGCTGGCGCTTTCACGCGCACTCAACGACACCAGCGGAATCGGTCTGGCGTTAAGCGGTGTAGGGCGAATGGCACATCTTCAGGGAGATTGTGAACGTGCGGTGCCACTATACGAAGAAAGCCTGGAGATCTTACGACGTCTGGGAGATACCAAAGAGATTGCATGGACACTGATGCGTTTGGGCATTCTCGCACTCGAACAACACAGCTATGATCGTGCGACGGCCTTGTTTGAGGAGAGTATCGCTAGTTTTCGTAGCGTCAGCTTCACCTGGGGCATCACCTGGTCACTCATGCATCTGGGGCGCGTGGCCCTCGAACAGGAAGAATACGCACGCGCGACCGATCTGTACACAGAGAGTTTGCACTATTTCCAACAACTGGGCGATCAGAGCAGCATGGCCACAACAATGGTCTATCTTGGACGTGCAGCACTGGCACAGCAAGACCCTGAGCAGGCACTGGCGTTCTGCTACGAAAGCCTCCAACTCTATCGGAATGTCGGTGAGCAATTGGGCATTGCAGAATGTCTGGAGCTTATGGCCCGGATCCAGTGGGCACAGGAGGAAAATCCTGGAGCCATACGACTTCTTGGTGCAGCAGAACAGTTGCGTAGTCAGTTGAGTGCGGGACAATCACCAGTCGACCAGAACTGGTATAGCCGCATCGTGCAGCAAATGCAGACTCGGCTGGGACGTAGTACATTCGAGGATGCCTGGGAAGAAGGTACCACGATGGATCTGGAGCAACTCATCTGTACTCGCACACACATTGAAACAACCACAGCAGACCTATCCACACCACAAACTCCAGCAAGTCCAACAGCAGATCTAGCAACTACAGCTAAAGACCCGACCCGACTCACCTCACGTGAGATCGAAGTGCTACGGTTGGTCTCGACGGGACTGACCGATGCACAAGTCGCTGATCAGTTGTGTGTCAGCACACGTACGGTGAACGCCCATCTCCGTTCGATCTACAGCAAGCTGGGGGTGTCATCACGCAGCGCGGTTACACGGCTAGCGATTGAGCAGCAGCTGGTGTAAGGGAGAATCCATCACTCACTATTCTTAAGCTCTCTCGACTCTACACTGGACAAGCCATCATTATCGCCGAGCCATTTATGGCAACGGCGTCTCTCTAACCAATAGAGACGAGATCATATGCTACCATAAGTTAGACAAACAAATATTGTTGTAGGAGGAAGATATGCATGATCGGGATATTCTCACCCAGTTAGATGAACTCACCGCGCTCCATTCAGCCAGGTCTGTAACCCAGCGTGAATACGAAGACCGTCGCGATGAGATCCTCAAAAGCGTTCAGGCCAAACTCGACGCGCTAAAAGATGAATATCAACCGCTACTGGATGCGGCAGACGAGCGCATCAGCGACCTCGAAGCCACCATTAAGGCCAGTGTCACCGCACATGGTGTCAGCGTCAGGCACCGCGACTTCCACGCCATCTACTCCAGACCACGGGTATCGTGGGATACCAAAGCCCTCGATGGCTATGCTGCGAGTCATCCCGAAATAAGAGACTTCCGCAAAGAGGGTAAGCCAAGTGTAAGCCTTCGGAGAATCAACCAAGCGGAGTAGACAACACATTTTTGGATTGATATCATGACTTGAAACATAGTTTGTATCAATCTAGTACTCGCCGAGAGAGGAACCCATCCAAATGTTTTGGCCACAGCTTGCATCCCCGTGGCAGATTTGTCTGGAAGAAGCATGGGCGGCGTGATAAGATGATCGCGCTGCAACTTACCTCCACAGACTTTGATTCAGTTCTGTTTATTGAAAAATTAGATGACGAAATAATAACACCTGACAACGACAGCAGAGATGATTAGAGTGATCATATCTGGCTAACACTATCAGTCGATGAGGGATTGTACTATTGGTGTTACATTCATGCATCAAGCAGTAGGAGACTGCCAGTTTATATTGGTAAAAAATGCCGAATCTGACAATTCTGCAGGTACTTTTCATTGTCAATGATAAGTGATGGTATGACATACTATAGCTGCTTCATATGCATAAAGGGTTAAGATAAAATCCTTCTTATTGATCAACTGATTCAGGGATTCAGCAGCTAGACAACCAAGCAAAGGCACACTGGATGCTAACCAGTGTGCTTAGTATAGACAATACCCGTCTACTGTACAGGTACTTCGCGTTCTGCTCCACGCCAACGTCCACCAACTGAATAACTTGATGCCATTCCCTGCTGCTCTAACATCCATGGATAACGATGTGGAAGTATACCTCCCGTGCGATCTGGATGCCAATCATATTCGTCAGAGAAATGATAAATGGGTTGTATCCTGATGACACGTTGACCATTACGATTCTGTATTACTTCATATTCCACTTCTGCACGGAGAGAAAATTGCCCCAAAGCATGGTAGAGATCAGGTTCTGACTGACTAGTTGTCTGGACACCATAACTACGTGTTGAGATTGTTCCACTAATGCGTCCCTGTGCAACTTCGGTCTGTATTTGTGCTAAAACATCATTCTCAATCTCTGAAACTTTCGCCTGCGTTGCTGGTGCATTTCTGATCCACCCACCATCAAGGCCCCCCTCAACGGGTGTTTCAGTCAAAAATGGCCATAGTGCCACATAATCAAAATAAATGTCCTCACCAGTATTATTTAGAAAATGTCTAAGCAAATACGAAGCTACTGGCATACCTGAAAAAAAACCACCGATCTGTGCGGCCCACAGTAACTGCCATAGACGATTCCAATCTTGAGCAGCAAAAGCATCATCAGCCATTTGACGCCAGGCCTGCTGAGGGGTTGCTCCCTGTGGCACCTGAGCAAGTACAGGATTATTTATCGTAGTTGACTGCACTGTCTTTGGATTACTAGTAGCAGTTGAATGCGACAACACCGATCCTGACATAGTTCTAGAAGCATTGGTATTTGTCTGACCACCTGAGAAAAGGCCAGACCCAATAGTCAAACCTAATGCTGCTGATATAAGTGCAATTTCGCGTCCACCAGGTATAGTGTCGGGAAATATTTCCGTTATTCCTGAAACTCCCATAGTTAACAAACGTGTTTGCTCTTGAGCCGTTGGTTGAGTTAAATGAGAGGCGTATGGTGATGAAGTAGCCATAGTATTGGATTGAGTAGTAGTTGGATCTTGCTCAGGCGGGAGAGTCGTTTGAGCCTTGACTTCATTCGAAGTTGATATACTTATTATAAGTAGCATGGCCCATATCAGTAGAAACAAATTAGCGAAAGCGTGCTTGAACATATAAAACCATCGTTGTGCAATGTCTTTCATGAAGTAAACTCCCTCAAAATCTTAAGCAAACATATATGTGGAGTTTGATAGATGTGTTCACAAAAGTATTCTGTGTATCAATTGTCCATTTTCTAAAACAACCATTTGCACATCAAGGATAACAAATTATAATAGTTAATAGAAGCATTACTTGTAAATAAATAGTAAAATTCTCAATAGTTTTCCACTCTACCATTATGATAATCTGATCTGTACTAACAATCAAAAAGGAACCCATCCATATGTTTTGGCCACAGCTTGCATCCCCGTGGCAGATTTGTCTGGAAGAAGCATGGGCGGCGTACTGCGTCGGGTCGCTGCCCATCGGCGCAGCCATCACCGACCGCGAAAGGCGACTGCTCTCGCGTGGTCGCAACCGCATCTACGACACCCGCGACACCGACGGTGCCCTGTGGGGGACGCGGGTAGCCCACGCAGAGATAAATGCGCTGGCACCCCTCGACCACCGCCACATCGATCTGACTGAATGCATCCTCTACATCACCACCGAGCCTTGTCCAATGTGTACTGGTGCCATGCGTATGTCTTCAATTGGCGAAATACGCTATGCTTCACGCGATCCGGTTGCTGGGAGCGTCGCCTTGTTCGAAGCTTCGTCATTTATGCAGCGAGGACAATGCACGATTGTGGATCCAGAAGACCCCACCCTCGAAGCAATTATCACTGCCTTACTCATTGAGTGGGTCTTAAGAGATCAGAGACCGAAGATACTGGCAATACTTAACACTTGGGCTACTGTAAATCCTGCTGCCGGACGACTTGGCAAAGAACTCTATCACTCGAACCAACTTCAGGCAAGCCGTGGACAGACAAGCTGCCCACCTACAAGTTGTTTCGGACTTCCCTAGCCAGTAACCAACTAACCCCTCACCCTTATCCCCTCTGCATAAAAACAGGAGCTATCACGCGATAGCTCCTGTCTGGTCAATACATATCGTTCTAGCGTGCTACGAGTGGCAGACTCACAATCGAAAGCGGGTTGATTGGCTCAGTGGCGGCCAGAACAGCAGTGATAGCGGTATCATCACCCTGTTGGATCGACATTTCTTCTGGTGGCGTAAGGAAGCCAACCGCGAAGACACTATAGATCTGACCAACACCCAGGGTCGTGTCAGCGAGATCGATCACAACTGGTTCAGTCGTGCCTGCCGCAGTGACGACCAGATCGTAGGTTGCAGTTGCAGGAACCTCGATGTACTCACTCTCAGTTGGGAACTCGAGATCGCTGATGAGTGGCTCCTCGAGACCGATAGCCAGTACATCAACAGCAGGGGCATCCGGTGAGAAGTGATACACGCGCACTTTGGCATTGCCCGGTGCCGGTGCAGTCAAATCATCGACAATAACGGTCGGGCCAAAGTCAGCTGCATCATCCCCGTCTAATGTACCCGTGGCAGCAACCGTGTAGGCTGTTTCGCTCATAAGGTCAAGCGTTTCTTCAATAACAGCATCTTCAGGGCTATCACCAGTAACAGTAACCTGAATCAGTCGTTCACCAGCAGCAAGCTGGAGGTAGCCACTGACTGTCTTGAATGGTACATCCATCAGCACCTGGACACCGTCAACATACACATCGACATTTGGTGCATCTGGTGAGGCATGGACAACACGCACCTGAGCAAACTCATTGACAGCAACCTCTGCGGTAATATTTTCTAAAGTGTTAACCGCAAAGACACTATAAATCTTGCCTGCCATGAGCTCAGTCTGCGGGAGATCAATCACAACCGTATCAGGATCACCAGTTGGCGTAACCGACAGATCATACGTCCCCTCAGGTACTGAGAGATACTCACTGGCTTCTGGGAAGGCCAGGTTGCTGATCAATGCAGACTCACCAGCCAGTACGTCCACTGCTGGTGCATCTGGTGAGAAGTGATACACACGGACCTTGGCCTCACCAAACTTGGGTAGACTCAAATCGTCCTCAATAACTGTTGCTGCAATATCAGCTACCAAACCCGTGGCTGCAACGGTATACGCTGCACCAGTTTCGAGCGTTAACATCTCGCTAATAACCGCATCCGCAGGATCTTCATCTGCGACAGTTATCTGGACAAGACGATCACCAGCCGGAACGGTCAGATAGTCGCTGGCAGTGAAGAACTCCACGTCGCTGAGGACCTCGTCGCCATCAACATACACATCGACAGCCGGGGCATCTGGCGAGGCGTGCACCACGCGGACCTTGGCATTATCGACGGTTGGATCAGGATCTACAGTCGGTGTTTCGACATCCAGTTCAGCACGAATCTCAGCCAATTCATCGACAGCAAAAACGCTGTAGATATTACCGGCCATTAATTCGGTATCGGCAAGATCAATTACGACTGGCTCGGTTGTACCAGTCGCTGTAACGGCCAAGTCATAAGTATCGGCAGGTACAGCGAGAGTATCACTGGCTTCTGGGAAGGCCAGATCCTCGATTAACGCTGCCTCACCATTCAAAACATCGACGTTTGGTGCATCTGGTGAGAAGTGATACACACGCACCTTGGCCTCACCCTCTTCAGGAGCACTGAGATCGTCGACAAAAACACTTGGGCCAAACTCAGCGTCGTCCTCCTCATCAAGCAGTGTTCCAGTAGCAGCAACGGTGTACGCCATATCGCCTTCAAGCGAAAGCTCTGCACTGATAACAGCCGTTTCAAGAGGTTGATCTGCTGCGGTTACCTGGACCAGACGATCACCTGCCGGAACAGTCAGGTAATCGCTGGCAGTAAAGAACTCCACGTCGCTGAGAACTTCCGCACCATCAACGTATACATCAACGGCAGGCGCATCTGGCGAGGCGTGCACCACGCGTACCTTGGATTCGCCATCATCCATTTGAGCACTTGTTGAAAATGGTACCAATACTAAGCCAGCAATCATGAGCACTACCAGGCTCATTACTAGAGTTAAGCGGGTTTTCATTGCCCCATCTCTCCTTTGAATCGTGCGAACGTTAAACAATTTCAGACTCCCTCTGCATCGAGTGACATGCAACACTGCAACATAATCGCGCGCTTATATGACAGTGTTCGCAATTACTCTGATGCTTTGACATACTTTCAAATCGAACGAACATAATGACCACATGGTCCACTGCCATTATATTGGCTAGTCGTAGCACGGTACGTGCCATTTTTTGGGATGGATGTACGAACCTGATAAAGACCTGAGAGCAATCTTTAGCTTTGTGTTAAGGAAAAAGAAGCTAAAGTGATGAATAAACTGTCATATTTCAGGTGTGATTTGTCATCTCTGTACGTTGGTAGTACTCTTTGCTAGAGAAGAGGCTTCTGGAGCACCCGCGTGTTATAGCACAGTGTTTATGGAGCTGAATCAGAGATATTTATACAGGGCTGTTAAAGGCTTGGGGAAGGCGAAATGCTCAATAATCTCGTTTGCCACATCTGATCAACGGTGATGAACTCAAATCCTACCCTGTTCAGATATGTCAGAATCGTATCGGTAAGTGTGGCAATATCTGGACCCGTCTGCCCTTCGTGTAATACGACCAGCGATCCGCTGGTCGTTTGATCGAGCACTTGTTGGATCGTTTCCTCACCAGACTGAATCCAGTGGAGCGGTAGCACACTACACAAAACAGGGCGATAGTTCCAACGTTCCAATTGCTGCAATGTCCGATTGAGAAACACCCCATAAGGTGGACGGACATCACGAATATCGGCCTCTTTGCGTTGGCTGGCCATGCTAATAAGTTTACGTGTTACCGCGAGTTGTTCATACAGGTCGGGCTCACGTATCATCGGAAAAGGCTCGTGGCGATACCCGTGAATACCCACCTGATGCCCAGCGGCGGCAACCTCAGTGACGAGGCCAGGCCATGACTCAATATATTCACCAACATGGAAAAATGTGGCCCGCACACGATGGTGCTCTAACACCTTGAGCAGGGCTGGCGTATCCTGCGGATGTGGGCCATCATCAAAGGTGAGCGCAATCTGGCGTCGTTCGTTATTTCCTGCCCACAGTGCCTGGGGAAAGCGCTTCTGGAGCGTTGGCACAACATCGGGGAGACGATTGGCACCCCATAATCTCACATGTGTTTCTATCGGGAGCATGCATTACCTCAGTTTATCTGTATCACTCAATAAAGCCCTTGATAAGTCCCTGCACAAAGGTTTCGGTACTCAATGTACCCTGTATGACCTGCCACAATCCGGTCGCTAGCGGTATCGAGATGCGACGTTTTTCAGCAACAGCTCGTATACTTTGGAGAGTGGTGTATCCTTCAGGAAGGACACCCATGCGGTCTTGGATATCCGCTATATGCAATCCCTGTGCCAATAGCTCACCCATTCTACGATTATGACTGTGCTCACTCAGGGCCGTTGCTAACAAGTCGCCGACCCCGGAGAGATAGAGAAAGGTCTCGATACTTGCACCAAACCCCTGACCGATGCGGGCCATTTCTGCCAGTGCTGCCGTGAGATAGACGGCGCGGAGATTGACACTTTGGAGCGATTGCCCATCGAACATGCCCAGACCAATGGCATAGATGTTTTTCAGAATACCACCCAGTTCCACACCAATCGCATCGTCTGAAAAATGCACCCGAAAGTGATCATTATCGAGCAACTGAGCAGTGAGCCACAGATCGTGTTCGTGTTCTCCGGCAGCCACTACTACTGTGGGAAGACCACGGGCAAACTCGTTCGCAATCGACGGCCCTGAGAGCATCACACGGCGGTGGTGAGGGAATATGTTTGTGATGATCTGAAAGGCTGTCAGGCCACTACGACGATCAATTCCTTTGGCCAGATTAATCAACACCGCATTGTCAGCAATCTGATTACGAAGCGGCTGAAGCGTTGCATGGATGAATACAGTTGGAATAGCAATAAAGATAGCCTCCCTCTCTTGCACTCCTGTTTCTATCTGTGTAGTAGCCGTCAAATTGTGATGGAGAGGGACATCAGCCAGGAATCTTTGGTTGGTGTGCTGCGTGTTTATTTCGTCAACCACAGCTTCATGGTACTCCCAACCAATCACCTCATGGCCATTGTTGGCAACCAGATTCGCCATCGCCGTGCCGAAATTACCTAAACCTATTATACCAACACGCACAGATTTGCTCCTTAGACACACCCTTGTAGTGTTTTTAGATAAGCTAGTGTTTGCACTATATACATCAAGTTATAAACCATCATTTTGGTGTTGGGCCATCATTTTGGCAATAGGGCGCAACGCCAGCCACCACTGCCGTCGTGGCCGTTGCATTTTGGTATTTGTAAGTCGCGATAAGTTGGCAATGTTGGTAAACTGGATTTGACTGGATTGAAGACCGATGGCAACAACCTGTGGTGTAGCCTCATTGGTATGTTCAATCAGAAATTCCATACATTTGGCCGCCAACCGTGTCGCCTGAATCCGATCATATGGCGAGGGATTACCACCCTGTTGTACGTGGCCCAGAATAGCTTTGCGAACATCAAAGAGATTTCCGCCCTCTTTTTCAAACAATGCACATACAAAATCTGTTGTGTACAGGGGATCGGCTTTCTCATTGCGTATAATGAGGCCCAGTCGTTTGTTGCCCCGAAATCCCTTCACTAAGAGATCGACATCGGCCTGGAGATCGGTGAGGGTAACACCTTCTTCGGGTAGATAGACTCGTTCAGCACCCGTGGCCAGCCCACTCATCAGCGCGAGATACCCGCAGTTACGACCCATTACCTCTACCACAAAGCAGCGTCGGGTGGCCACCGCAGACTGCTTAATCTTGTCGACATCCGTCATAATGTTGTTGAGGGCCGTGTCTGCACCAACACTGTGCTCTGAGCCTGGCAGATTATTGTTGATCGAGGCTGGTAAACAGACAATGGGAATGCGAAACGCAGGCAGATGGTCACGCCGATTGAGCATTTCATACGCACTCTGGTAGCCCGACCAGCCACCAATAATCAAGAGACCATCTACACTATATGCTTCCAGACGCTCAGCAATTGTCGCGTAATCAGCTTCTGTTGGTGTCCAGCGGCTCGTGCCTAATTCTGCGCCACCTTTCCCCACCCAATCACTGACACTCATCCAGTTCATTTCGCGCACATCGCCATTTACCAGGCCCTGCATGCCATTTTGCGCGGCGAGAATAGTATGTCCTTTATCAAGCCCTAAGCGAACCGCAACGCGTACAGCCGTGTTCATTCCTGACGCTGGCCCGCCACTGTGCATAATCATAAGACGGAGTGGTTGCTGCCCAGGCGGTAAACTGCGCGGGTGGGCACGGGTCAGGGTACGTAGCGTACGAAACGCATCGGTGAAACTGCCTCCGCGCATATTCGTAGCGGTCTCGTAGTCCTGCGCCGCAATGACCTCAGCGACTCGCTGAGTTTTGGCCACACATTCCATCAGCGGTGACCGTACGACTTTGTGCTCACGAATACCAATAAGCTGTGGCTCACTGCCCGGTTGGGCCGCCAGAAGCTCGTTGACAGCGGCGTAACCCAAAACGGTGCTCATGTAGCGCTCAAAGGCACTAGGCGAACCACCACGCTGGACGTGACCGAGAATAGTCAGACGGGTATCTTCACCAAGACGTTGCTCGATCACCTGTTTAACATATTCGCTTGAAATAGGCTTGTTGTAACGATCGTGCGCGCCCTCCGCCACGATAACAATACTGTTTCGTCGTCCAATTTCACGGCCAGCCTGTAGTGCCTGACACATCTCAGCTTCCCAATCATCCGATTCGGGTGGGCTTTCGGGAATGAAGACCCAGTTGGCCCCGGTAGCGATAGCACTCATCAACGCCAGATAACCACAATTGCGTCCCATCACCTCGATAACAAACGTGCGCTGGTGGCTGGCTGCCGTGCTATTGATAGCGTCAATAGCCTCGGTAATACGATGTAGTGCAGTATCGGCACCAATAGTCATATCAGTACCAAACATATCATTGTCAATCGAACCAACCAATCCAACCAGGTTTAGCTGTGGATGGCGATCCGCGAGGTCTTTGCTGATCTCCTGCTGCTCGACCAGTTCTGCCAACAGACTGGGCCATTCTTCACGAAACAGGTTGGCTCCGGTCAAGCTCCCATCCCCACCAATAATGACCAGTCGGTCAATACCGTAGGTGACGAGGTTTTTAGCAGCCAGACGACGGCCACTGCGTGTTCGAAATTCAGCGGAGCGTGCCGAACCAATGACGGTGCCACCCATGTGCATGATGCCACCGACACTGCCCCAACTCATCTTGCGAATCTGCGCGCCACCCTCAACCATACCACGATAGCCCTCGTTAATAGCGTACACTTCGACACCGTGGTTTAATGCGGTACGAACAACGGCGCGTACGGCAGGATTCATCCCCGGTGCGTCACCGCCGCTGGTCAGAACACCGATACTTTTTGTTGTGTACTGTTCGCTCATCGCGTGTTGTCTCTTTTCACTTGCTCTCTCGTTATAGATGCTGCCCTTTCGCGTCCTTGATTATACACCAGGCAGTTGAGAAAAGCAGGAGTGGTGGAGCGACTGAGCGGTGGTGCGTTGGAGCGGTTAAACATTAACGCAGAGTCGCAGAGCAACAGCCCTTACGTAGGTGCGTGGCTCGCCCACGCACCGACTCGCCCAGCCACCGCTCTGCAATCGTTGTGAGTCGGCCACAACACCCACAGGGGATGCCGTGATAGCTATTTGGAGGGATCGTCTCCAGCCTCTCCCGCTAATTACTCGATAACTCCCGTACGGCGAGCCTCTTCACATGTGCAAGCAGCGCAGTGATACCATTGAGGCGTTGTGGGCTGAGCACACCCTGCAGTCCCATATCCTCAAAAAACGTCGATGGTAAGGCAAGCACCTGTTCAGGAGTAAGACCATGCAACCCCTGGCTCAAAACTGACGCATAGCCGCGTACGGTTGGGGCTTCCTCGGGAACATCAAAGTAATATACCATCCCACCATCCTGCATTTCGGCATGAATAAAGACCGGTGACATACATTCATGCACAGGTTCCATCGCATCACGTTTACCATGAAGCCTTTCAGGAAGCGGTGGCATGCTATCAGAGAATTCCAGCAAGAGATCGAGTTTTTCCCGACCTTCGCTAAACTTAAAATCCTCGACAATTTCACTAAGGCGCGGCGGAAGGGCATTGGTTTGATCGCTCATACATAGTATCCCTTTACTACAACAATATCTGGTAACTATAATGTGTTAAGTGCTGCATTTTGGTAATCCATACCAGTATACTCGGCTTGATTGATAGCGTCCAACATGCCTGGATGTCAACTACAGTATCTCTCCTCAAGTACAAATAATATTGCTTGAAATAATGTAATCTACGAACAAAAATAAGCGCTAGTTGTGAGTAGTCATCAATTTGTATATAATAATGCTTTATGAGAAATTTGTCACCTTCAGTCCGTTAAACCCTTTTATTTCGTCTTCTACGACACAATGAGGCTCTAGCACCAGAATAATTTTTTCTTCATATCTATATCCGTATAGCGGCTATTGGTACTTTTATTGCTATTTTCGTTACGGCTCAGATATATGATGTGCCCGTCCGAACAATAAGACATATCTGGACGCTGTGTAGCAATCGAAAAGCAGGTTCTTCTTTGTGATCAGAGAGAGTTTCTACCATACAAACACTGTTCCCTACGCAAAGGACAGACCATCTTTGTTTGGCAATAGCATAGTTCTACCATATGCCTCCCTGAAACTGACGACAGAAGCCCTACATTCTTTTGATACACATACGGATTCTCATTATTTTTTGAATATATCGAGGTTTTGGCATGCCTTCACATCCAGCACCATCCACTCAGCCGAACCGCATTGTCTATATGGACACACTTCGGGCGTTTCTCATGATTTTAGGTGTGTTTTACCACGCCGCCCTGATCTATCGACTACGAGCGGATAACCTGTGGCGGATCAATAGCCCCGAAACCCATATCGCGTTCAACTATTTTGCGGAGTTGGTACACAGCTTCAGGATGCCCGCATTCTTTATCATCGCAGGCTTCTTTGCAGCCATGCTCATCTCGAAGTATGGTGTATCTGTGTTTGCCCGCAACCGCTACGTACGGTTGGGCGTTCCGCTGCTCTTTTTGGGGCTGGCGATCAACCCATTCATGGCGTTATCCAGTGCTAACGTCGCGATGAGTCCCCTCAGCCTTACATACTGGCTCAGTGGTGAATGGCTGGCTCATCTGTGGTTCTTGCAAAATCTGATAATCTACACCGTCATCATTTTTCTAATCTATAAACTCTACCCACGTATTGAGCAGCATATTGAATGGATGGAGCTTAACTACGGCTGGTTGCTAGGGATTTTTGCAGTGTGGGGGTTACTATCGCTTACAACGCATATGCCGGGATGGGGCTTTGTGTATGATGACAAGGCGATTGTACGCTATTTTCCATTCTTTGCCTTTGGCCTCGTCTGTTTCAAAAACAAACTGGTCGCCCGCAACTTTATCAGACGGCGCCTCAACTATCTGATGGTCTTCTCCTTTCTGTTGGCCAGTGTTACGCTTAGAGAGTATGCTTTCTGGCACTATGTCGAAGGGCCGCTCCTGAGCATACACGGTTTGGCCTGTGCAGGCGTGTTGATTCAGGTCTTTCAGTCACTTTCAGGGCTGTACAACCAGACCATCCGAGACATTTCCGATGCGTCGTATACGATCTATCTGCTCCATCAGCCACTCATCGTGTGGTTTGGCTATCTTATTGTTGGTATCGAAATCAATATATTTCTCGAGTATCTCATTCTGACGATTTTCACCTGTTTGTTCTGTTTCTTCTTCCATCATGGGCTGGTGAAAAAGGTGCCACTGATCGCCTTTTTGTTCAATGGCAAACCGATCAAGTCTGCCCAGGGATCACCTATACCACACCAGGCCCACTCGACGGCCAGAATGTGAAGCTGATGGCCTTATCGCTATCGCGTTTGCAACAAGGCCAATAATCGCGTATCATCCAGCGGCTACAAGAGTGTGGCAACATAGACGAAGGATGGCATGGCCGGAACGACAGTTTCATCCAGGACAAACGTCCACCGCTGGAGCGCATCAATCAGTCGATTGATCACCTGGTCGCTTGCCTTGCTCCTCGGTATGGTCATCGCTGCGAATTGCGGCTTTCTGCTCATCCACGGATATCATCTGCTCAGTTATCCTTATCCCCTTGACTATGGCGAAGGTCCGCTGCTGGCCCAGGTTGATCTGCTGCGACAGGGTACGCTCCTGTGGCACTTGTACAGCGATCCGGCGGTGGTACCCTACGCCGTGGTCAACTACCCACCGTTCTACCACATAACGACCTGGGTTGGTAGCCATATCGTCGGGTTGTTTGTTTCCCACAGTCAGCTTGACCCCGTGTTGCTGGCAGGGCGGCTAGTTTCGCTGGCAGCTATGGTTGGCGCTGTCGCAGCGTTATGGGTGTTGTCAGGTGTTGGGCGTACCGAGACGTGGAGTACGCGCGTGCTGCGTGGTCTGATTGTGCTGGACTTTCTGGCGCTCCCTATTGTGCGTGAATGGTCCGTGCTGATGCGTGTTGATATGCTGGGAATAACGCTCGGGTTGTGGGGTTTGGTCATTGTGCAGCGGTATGTAGGCCGAAACACTGTTCTGTGGGCCGTGCCGCTCATGCTGTTGAGTTTGTATGTCAAACCGTCGCTGGTGGCCGCGCCGGTGGCCGCCGCAGTGTGGCTGCTCTTCCGTAATTGGCGGCAGGCGATGCTGTTTGCTGTGCTCCTTGGTGGCAGCGGCGGGGTGCTCTTTGGCTTGCTCCAACTCGCGAGTGGTGGTTGGTTCAGTCTTCATGTGGTGACAGCCAACGCCAACGAGTGGCAGCACGCCCTGGCCAATGGCTTCTGGGACGACCAACTGACTATTCATTGGCCATTGATCGTCGCGGCGCTGATAAGTGCTGGTATTGCTTCCATATCACGCATAAACGGTACAGCGTCTAAAGCGGTCACTGTATCGATTACTATTCTTCTACCGCTCTACTATGTCCTTTTCGGTGCCATGACGGCGCTCGGTGTGGGCAAAGTGGGAGCTTATACCAATTATTTCCTGGAGTTCTACGCCGGATTGATCTGGCTGGCAGCCTGCATCGCGAATGATGCCCTCACACAAGATCACCCGTCTCCGCAACGTAAACAACTTATCTGGCACTGGGTCGTCGTAGTGAGTCGCTGGCTCGTTGTGGGGATGGTGATAGCCGGACTTTTGCGCTACTACCCAACCTGGAGCGAGAACTATCTCAAGCTGGCCGGTATCATCGAGGGCGAAAATCCTCCGCGCATCGCGTTTGGCAGCTACAGTGTGTGGCAGGATCTCCAGCGTGAGCAGGCCATTCTCGAGACCATGGGCCGTATCAACACCACGATGATCGCGGAAGTACAGGCCGCTGACGCGCCGATTTTTACTGATATTCCGGGGGTAGCAGCGCAGGCCGACCAATTCGCACGACTCCAGGCCTTTGAGCACCGCCAACTCTACGATGTTGACTCTTGGGGTCAACAGGATTTGCTACTCGATATGGCTAATGGGAGTGTGCCGCTCGTGGCGCTCGATTTCCTTGGCAACTGGCTGACCCCCGAGATGATTGCAATGATCACGCACCGCTACGCACAAGACGGCTCACGCGGCACCTATGATCTCTACCGCCCCGTCGATCCTGGTCCACGCACACCAACTGACATCGCATTCCCAGCCGGGCTACGTTTGAGCGGCTATCATCTTGCGCCTTCGCCCGGCAGTTCGGCTTATCACGGCGGCGAGAACGTGTTGCTTACACTGGTGTGGAAACGGCAAAGCCCTGTTGAGTCTACATCGTTTGAGGTGGTCACACAGATAACAGACGGCAATGGTGTGGTATTGATGGAAGTAGCTCAACCACTTGTGTACAACGCTCTGTCACCGGAGGACTGGCCGGAGGGTGTGGAAGTACAGCATATGCAAACGATCCCTCTGCCGTTCGAGATTCCCACACGAACGTATGGATTGGCTGTTACTTTACGGGTAGAAGGTCAATCTGTGGTCACATCGGAAGAGATCGCACAAATTGAAGTTGAGGAGCCTACTGGACGATCCATCGGCGAACGGGGGTATTATGTTCCTGTCCCATTTTTTGAGGCATGGCAAGAGTCAGGTGGCTATGAGGCACTGGGCGATGCGCTGATGCCTGCAGTACCGTTCGAAGGGTATGTTAGTCAGTGCTTCGTACGCGGGTGCCTGCAACTGCGCGATGGTGCCGTTGAGCGTATCCCGTTGGGCGAGATCATCCCGCTGGCCGATGTCGGAGCGCTGATCGCTGCACCACCCTACACCTTGCAGGAGCCTTTTCTGGAGTTCTGGCAAACAAACGGTGGAGAGGAGCGCTTTGGTTCGCCAGTGAGCGATGCGTTTGTGCGTGGTGACCGCGTGGTGCAGTACACCCGCTATGCACGGCTAGAGCGACTGCTTGATAGTGACGTGGTGCAGGTTGGCCGTGTCGGTGAGGATTTTCTGCGGTTGCCTGGTGGTGTGCCGTATCGCTGGCCCTATGTCAGTCAGGAACGCTGAAGTGGTTTGATGAATGTGACGATGCGCTCGACCTCTCGAAAGCCAACCCGGCTGTGGAAATGATGGCTATCAGTATTATCGATCAAGGCATCTGATGCTAACTCGACACATCCCTTATCAAAAGCCCACTTTTCAGCATGCGCGATCAACTGTCGACCAAGACCCGCACCACGGTGGGCCGCTTCGATATAAAGACCCTCGACAAACCCAACTGGTTGTCTGGTTGCGCCAGGCACATAGTCATAACGGAGCGAGAGTTGTATGAACGCAATCGCCCGTTGATGTGTGTCACGTACCAGAAAAAGAGCTTCCTTTGGTGAGTTGATGCTTTTTCTCAGAGCCATAGGTAACTCTTCAACTGGCTCATCAGGCCAGAGTTTGCTCGCCAGGTTCTGTAGCTCTGGGACGTCGTTATGATTAGCTTGAATGATATGCATTGTGCTACCTCTTTACTGTTTGCGCGCTGTTTCAATCATCTCCACAGGCAGAGGCGCGTTTAATCCTTGATACTTACCGAGCATCGCATACCAACGCACTTTAAGCACATCCTGTAAGTTGCGTAGTGAGTCACGCATCGGGTCGACCTTGGTCTCGGTGCCATAACGCCACAACACCGGCACCTCGGCGATCCGATAGCCACGGTGACGTGCTAAAAACAAGACTTCAACATCATACGCAGTAACAGCGGCACCGATAATCGTTTGGGCATTGTCACCATAAATACGTACACGATGAAAGAGATCCAGCGCAACACCGCGGCGAAATCCCTTGAATCCACACTGTGTGTCCTGAATACCACCAATCGCAACGACCTGCACAATCATGTTGAAGACCCGCCCCATCATATGACGATACCAGGGCTCGCCCAGCCGCCTGGCACCTAAACCCTCGCGTGAGCCAATCACCACATCATAGCCACCATCGAGATAGCGTTGGAGTTTCTCCCATTCTTCGATAGGCACAGCCAGATCGGCGTCACAGAGCAACACATATTCGCCGTGCGACGCAAGCACACCCGACCGCACGGCAAAACCCTTGCCGCGGTGGTCAAGCCTCAGCAGGCTCACATCATCACGATGATCCGTCATCTGCTCAACCAATTGCGCCGTCCGGTCGGTGCTACCATCATCAGCAATAATGACTTCAAACGAATATGGTTGTTGATCGAGATAGGCCAGAATCTGCGTAAGCGTATCAGGCAACCGGAGTTCTTCATTGTACGCTGGGACAATAATCGAGAGCGTCGGTTGATAGGTTGGGTATTTCACAGTGGATGCTCCTACAACATCAGCGTTGTACCTAACGGGAGATAAGGCATTGTCATGTGCATGACGTTTGCGGATGAACGATGGAAAAAGACGTATACTATCAAACTGCCCACGGAGGCGTGCCCGAGCAGCCGATTCACGGACATGCCAGAGTGAGTGAACTGCAAAGCCAAGTTGGGACCAGACCAGGGCAGGCCAGTAGCGACGAATATGGTTGGCTGGCATGTTTTTGGCCCAAACCAGCGAGAAGTTGCGCCCACAATAGTAACTCGCCAGTTTTCCGCCACCGGTGGCACTCAGTTTATGATACACCACTGCCTGAGGAACGTAAATGGTACGGTGTCTCTGAAGACGTGCACGGATATTAAGATCAACGTCTTCGCAGTACATACCCAGATCTTCGTCAAAAACCTGATCACCATCAGCGAGTGCCATCAAGGTATCGCGGCGATAGGCGGCGGCACCAGCACATGGACCAAAGACTTCCTCAACCGCGTCGTATTGGCCAACATCACGCTGCCAGACACCACGACTGCCCGGCACGCCATCTGCACCGTAGAAATCACCCGCCGAATGAATATGGTCACGCCGATCAAACAACAAAAGCTTGCTGGCTGCAAAATCAAACTGCGGAAAGCGCTCCAACGCACCAATGAGGTATTCGAGCCAGCGTGGATGTGCTTCGGTGTCATTGTTTAGCAAAACAACATACTCACCGCTGGTCGCGCGAATACCAGCATTCACAGCGGCAATAAAACCACGATTCTCTGGCATCGCTAACACACGCACTTCGGGATAATCGCAGGACAATAATGCACACGATTCATCGGTTGAGCCATCATCAACCACCAGCGTGTTGAAGTCGTGGCGTGTTTGTTGGCGTAACGCCTCCAGACAGGTGGGTAGATACGCGCAACCATTGTAATTTGGAATAATAATGTTGATCATAACGACATATTAAGCTGCTCAATATAATAACGTACGGCTTCCTGCCATGGTCGCAAACGGATGCCCAGCGCCGACGCGGCGACATTATCGAGCGGTGTGTAGGACGGCACCACACTATCGCGTTTGTAATCCTGTAACGCCATTGGCTGTAATATTGTTTGTGCGCCTGCAATCTCCATAATCGTTCGGGCAAATTCATACCGTGAGCATGCACCATCATTGACAATATGATAGGTACCATAGCACGGCGTCTCTATCAGTTGTGCAATAGCTGCAGCAGCATCAACGGTGTAGGTAGGGCTACCGACTTCGTCTGCTACCATAGCGATTTCATCGCGTTCCTGGATGAGACGCAGGACGGTACAAACAAAGTTTCGTTCTCCACCAAACAACCATGCGACGCGTACAATATAAAATTGTTGCAGCAATTCTCGCACCACCTGTTCGCCGCCCCACTTAGACCAACCATAGGAATTGATTGGTGCAGCGGTATCATACTCGACGTATGGACGTTCTGCGTGGCCATCAAACACTTCGTTGGTACTGACATAGACCAACCGTGCGCCAAGCTGTTGGCACGCCAGCGCAACGTATTTGGTGCCCAGCGTATTCACCCGATAGGCACGCTGTGGATCACGCGCACAACCATCAACGTTGGTATACGCAGCGGGGTGAACAATGACATCGGCGTTGGTGGCGGTAAGACATTCGATAGCTTTCGAGTGTTCGAGATCGCAATCGTCTCGTCCCAGTGCGATAATCTCGTGTGTTGTTCCGAGTGTTGTTTGAATATCTTGTCCAAATTGACCGTGTGCGCCAGTAATTACAATTCGCATGAGCGCTTTCCCTACTGCATCTATACATGAGCGCCTATGATAGAAGATTGATAGAATGACGTCAAATGGGAGGTTAAGGGTTAGGGACGATGTATTAGAGAGCGACTGAGCGACTGAGCGATGGAGCGGCTGAACAGAGAACAGGGTCTGGCTTAAGGGTTAGGTGGTTATGGGTTAAAATCATCACACTGACCCAAGATGACTTTTCACTCAGGGCCTCAATCTATAACAGCCACGGGGGGCCGCCCCGACAGATAATTATAACCCAAAGCCGCCGCGACGGATATGTTCGCTTTCGCACTCGACCAAGGACTGTCTGTTGAAAATTGAACTTGTACTACCGGAGATAGCTAGCTGTTCTACGCTCTTTGCTCAACCGCTAGCTGCACCCCTAACCCTTTATCACAAAACTCCAACCGTACTATGGTCGCCGAGCATCAGGCGATAGGCTTTGGGCTTCAGCGGCGAACGCGTAATCTCGTTGTGCCGACCAATCAGGCTATCTTCCAGGCGATGTGGCAGATCACGAATGGTGCAGTGCTCCAGGACAATCGAGTGTTCGATTTCGCTACTATCGATAGTGCAGTGATGATAAATTGAGGTGAACGGGCCAATGTATGCATTGACAATCCGTGTGTTCTCACCAATAATCGCCGGGCCGCGAATAGTGCTATTGATGATTTCGGCACCCTTTTCGATGATAACCTTCCCAATCAGATGCGAGTCGCGATCAACGTATCCCTCCACAACAGGTGTCATCTCTTCAAGAACCAGTCGGTTCGCTTCAAGCATATCATCTTTTTTTCCCGTATCGATCCACCAGCCATCATGGACAAATGGATAGACCTGACGCCCATGCTCGATCAGCCATTGCAGTGCTTCGGTGATTTCCAGTTCGCCACGCCACGAGGGTTGAATGGAGTCAACCGCTTCCCAGATGCTGTTGTCAAACATGTAAATGCCGACCAGTGCCAGATCGGAGCGTGGTTGCCGCGGTTTCTCGGTCAAGCGCATAATACGTCCGTCCTGGTCCAGTTCAGCAACCCCATATTGCTGTGGGTTTATGACACGTTTGAGCACTACTTGGGCATCATACTGACTGTTTTGAAAATGCTCGATTAAATTTGAGATACCGCCTTGCAGGCAGTTATCACCTAAGAACATCACAAAGCGATCATCACCGAGAAAAGGGCGCGCAATTTTGACCGCATGGGCCAGACCCAGTGGTTCATCCTGTGGAATGTACTCGATACGGACGCCCCATCTGTGTCCATCACCGACAGCATTGCGGATTTCGTCACCTGTATCACCAATCACAATACCGATTTCCTCAACTCCCGCATCACGAATCGACTCGATAACGCGGAACAGGACAGGCTTGTTTGCAACCGGGACAAGCTGTTTGGCGCTGGTGTACGTGATTGGCCGTAGACGAGTCCCTTTGCCACCACTGAGAACTAAACCTTTCATCGCAGATCGCTCCTTATGATTAGAGTGGCAGTATAGTGCCACCAGCCTTGTTGATCATGACTGCCTTATTCAGAGAGCACTCTATGTGTGTTCGATTGGCGATTGTAACACGAAGACTAAAACGGGACGAATCTTGCATTTTTAACACACACAGAAAGAACCAAAGCCTATAAAGCTTTGGCTCTCCTTGTTTCCGAATCGACGTTTTATGATGCGATTTAGCGCTGTACGCGGATAGCCCCGTAGTAATGGCTCTGCCAGTATTGCTCGCCCAAACTTGATACCTGTACACCATAGCGTGGTGTCATAGCGTGCACAATGCGACCACCACCAACGTAGAGGGCAACGTGTGTGATACCAGCCTGGCCTGTTGTACCGACAAAGAAGACCAAATCACCAGGTGCGAGGTTACCCATCCCACCGACCGAAGCACCATAGCGCGTACTAAACTGGGCTGCAGCGTTGTGTGGCAAACTTACACCGTATTTGCTATACACATACTGGGTAAAGCCGCTACAGTCGAATCCGCCAGGACCTGAACCACCCCATACATACGGTGACCCTACAAATTGGAGGCCAAAACTCGCCACATCACCACTGGCGGGGATATCAGCGAAGGTAGGAGCTGCAGGTGCACTTGCAACAGGTGTGTTACCACCACCGTTGTTAATAATCTGTTGTGGTCGTGGTAGGGCTGGGAAGTCGCTGGTTGCCGGAATGCGTCGTGATACATGTGGGGTAACATTGATTAAATCACTAAACACCCAGGCGGGATTGCCGTTGGACTGTTGGATCTTATACCAATCATTATGCTTACCAATAAGATCATACTGCGTGCCGGAGTCAACACTACCAACCTTGGTGTACTTCGAGTCAGGTCCCTGGCGCAGATTTACCGAGTTCTCGTTGATAACACCAACAAGTTGCGGGTTGGCATCAGGGATTACCTCAGCTTCCAAAAGGCGGTTAACTACCGGAGCTTCCACATTAATATAGTCTTGTTTAACCCAACCAGATGCACCATCGGGAATACCAACATGATACCAGTCTTGATAGGTTTCAATCAGTTCAAGTTCTGTACCGGCATCAAATTTGGTCATAGGAATATAGTTGGTACCAGGACCATCACGGAGTTGTAATCCTGATTCGCTAACAGTACCAATTTTGGGTGGTGGTGGAGCCGGAATAACGCTCTCTTGAACTTCAAAAAGTGTAAAGGCTGCTTCATCCGGTAAGTTGAGACGCTCACCCGGAGCCCAGTAGACTGGCTGACCAACCGATTCACGGATCTGGTACCAGTCACCAAAACGACCAATAACTTGTACAGGCGTATCTGCCGATATACGCTCAACTGCATCATAATTGGTGCCAGGACCATTGCGAAGCATAATACGGTCACCGGAGATGGAACCCTGCACGATAACCGGAGCTAGTGCTTCCGTACGTGACACAAGTGAAAGTGGCACTGGTAGGTCATCTGTTTCTTCAAGCGGTGCATCACCAACCGTTGTCTGTGCATCAAGGCTCAGAGGGGCGATGGGCGCAACAAAGTCGCCACTACCTGACGATGGAACGGGTTGTTGTGTTGGAAGAAGAACCCCTGGTTGAATCTGACTCAACACTAAAGCAAGTGGGAGAGTCAATGCAACAACGAGATGAAGTAAAAAGCGGGTGGGAAGGCGTGAAACAGACTTAAATGGAGAGCCCAAGTACGTTTGAACTTGCTGATAGCGTTGACGCAAGGCATTTGAATGATTGTGTCGTGAACGCTGTCGATTCGCACGTTGCTGCAGTTTGTCAAGGTCACTGTAACCTGGCTGCAACAGAGACTCGTGCCTCTGTCCGATCATGTGAACGTCTCCTTAGTTATGAGGCCAGGAACATAAACAGGTCGTTACACACCTCTACGATAGGTATTGCATCAACTGCAACATGGCCCACTTACATAGGTTCGGAAATTGCGCGGAGTTTACCACAGGTTATAAAAAGTTGCAAACTCACGATCCATTAATCTTACCTCAAACAACTGAATAAGTAGCTTGAGAGATAGCATGGTCAAGTATATATTTTTATCATGGCTTATATGATATGTATCTTTATCACAAATAGTACAGTATAGTATTATTTCGCAATACAAAGCGTCTGCTTTGATGTAAGTTGCTATGCTTCTCCTTGTTTGCATCTAAAAGTTAAGATGTATGGCATACACTGCACATCACCATCTATCCTTACATTAATGACATCTTAAAATGGTTTGTTTTTCTTGTCAAGTGATAGGAGGTTGTGCCTTCTCAATACAAAGAAACAAAAAATGTGTAAGACGTTTTTAAGTCACAGTTTTTTTGAGTAGAAATGTTACAGCGGATCAAGTTAATGTTGCGGCTCCTGTAGACGATCCACGAGTGATTCGAGCATGCCTGGACGTGCAACGATTGCCCATCGATCACCACCCACACCAAATGTGATCATAGTTTCATCTAACACATAAAGTTCGACAGACTCAGGGCTCGTATTTCGCATCGACCAAGCCAATTCTATGAGCTTATCTGGTGGGAGGTTAGTTTCTACATAGTTACGTAGAGCTGTTGATAGAGCTTCTGTCTGTTCCAGAGTATCGAGTGTTTGTTGCCCACGCAACTCTGCAAGAATAGCCACCAGTACCTGTTGTTGCCGCCGCATACGGGCAAAGTCATTATCCGTATGACGGATGCGACTGTATATGAGTGCCTGCGTCCCATTCATACGCTGTGGACCAGGCAGAAAATGGGCGGTCATATAACTGTAATCCATCGCGGGAAATTGAGGATCATACAATTCTTTTGGAACAGAAACAGTAATACCTCCTATGGCATCAATGGCACCCGTAAAACCTTCAAAATCAATATATACGTAATGATCAATAGGAATTCCCAATAGTTGGCTCACCGTTGTCTGCACAAGTTCACGACTTCCTCCAGGAGCATTATACGTTGTTCCTAAGGCATTCGCAGCATTAATACGTGTGTAACCATACCCCGGAATTTCAGCCCATAAATCACGGGGGATCGACAGTAGCGCTACCCGCTGTCGCTGTGGATCAATATGTGCCACAATCACCGCATCCGTTCGTGATGGTTCCGGTTCACCGGGCCGTCGATCACTCCCTAGCAGCAGTATAGTTACTGGTTCATTACTTTGTCCCATTTGTATGACAGGCTGCGGTGTTGGGGTATTTGATGGCAAAGGCGTCGGAAGCATGGTAGGTTTTTGGGAAGGCTGAACAGTTGGCTCCAAAGATAGTGGTGAGGGAGCCGCTGTTGGAAGGATAATCTGTGTTGATGCTATCTGAGGAGGAATAGTGGTTGAAGTAGCTGTTGCTGGCGGAACATACATTGCCTGGACATTGTCGTATATGTTGAAAACAGAGATAATCGGTGGAAGGATAACCAACAGGACCAATAGAAGTAGTCCTCCCAATGTTCCCATACCGAGGTACCATAAGATATGTCCCCACATTGAAGGAAGACGTATTTCCTCACGAGATACAGGTTCTTCTAATGTGAGAGTAGCTGCAAGAGGTGTAGGTTCCTCTCGTGATACATTCGACGCAGTAGGTCTTTGGTATGTCGGAAGAGTTTCCTCAAGATTTTTCTTTGTTGCAAAATGTGTATTATAATAGTCATAACATTTAGGGCATCGTGCTATATGAAATCCTATACCAACATTTGTTGTTGTCTGTCTGTTAGGCTGAAAACCTTGATCTAATAAGCGTCGCACCTCATCACAACCCATAATGTAGTCCTTAGATGTTACATACATAATTCTGCATTATAGACAAACTACAAAGTAAACAACCTTCAGTTTCGGCATCATTCTAGCATGTACGTCAATGTGTCTAACAAAAACATAGATCGTAAATGATTTGTTATACGTATATATTTCGCATTGAACTTTATATTCAGGTTAAAGTTTCGTTGACACACTGATCATTCTGCGCTACGATTATATAGTTAGTCAAACTAATATTATATTAGGAGGTGTGATGATGACCGAACAGGTATCACGAAGCGCACAGGTTACTGTCATCGATCAATTTGTACGCGAAATTGCATGGAACGGCCAAAAGCAGGCAGCCCACATGTTGAATGATCCAGACATCGATTTGACTTTACCACAAATGATGACGCTCTCTGCAATCGCAAATTGTGGAACTTGTCGGATGAGTACGCTTGCAGGGACAACCCATCAATCGGCAGGAACGCTTACAGGTATCGTTGATCGCTTAATTGAAGATGGATTGGTTGAACGAACACGTAACGAAGGTGACCGACGAGTTGTGGAAGTGATGCTCACACAGGATGGGCAACGCCGATTGAGCAGCGCACTCATGGCTTGCCAAGAACATACACGTGGCAGGCTGGCTCATTTTAACGATGACGATTTGTCTATGTTTACCCACTTGTTACAGCGGTATCTGTACAGTATTCAAAATGGTAATGGTAATGGGACCGTTACATCAGACGACCTTGTGCAAGCAGTTGAAGCGTAACGTAGTTGTAATATTTATCAGATAGCATTGATACTCACACTTCACGTTACAGATGTGAGACAAACTCGAAAAGAGTGACCAAAGGCAATAAACTGTAACTAAGCCCCACATCACCACGATCCTCTGCGCGATAAATCGCGCCACGTTTTGACAAGATCCCCCACGACGAGGTAACCATAAAAACAACAGCACTTCATGATAATTTGTGCATCGACTCACTTTTGTCATGTGATAGGTGGTTGTGTACAGATGTTGTGTGCAGTTGTTTGCCCACCATTCATTCTAACCTAACAATCCAACTTTGTGTGCGACTCATACAAAATTGATCGACTTAATTGTCCAATGAGATCATACAGTATGAGTCGCACTTCGTTACAAGACCTTTAGGGTCTCGCAAACTGCACCACCAAACCCAGCACCATGACCAATTTAGCCATATTCACCTCTTCGTATCGACCGCATATTGGCCCGTTTCGTGGTAACCTTTAGGGTCTCGTAGTTTACCCACATTTGTGGTACTCCACCTGACTGTTTGATGCCAACCTTTAGGATCTCTCAACCACACATCACAATCACCTATGTAAGTCTCATAGACGCCTGTTTTGCTGTGTTTTGCGTCAACCTTTAGGGTCCGCTCCTCTGTATGATATAATCACCAGATTGAACTTCCGCACACCCATCTACATCTATAGGGTATCTCTATGCTCGATCAAATTGATCTGGAACGCACGATTGACAAAAGTGAATACAAACAACTTCTGCCGAAGTTATATGCTCATCTGTATGATATGGAACAGGCTCTTATTGAAGCACGCATTCCGGTACTCATTGTTTTTGAGGGTTGGGCCGGGGCATCGAAGATCACTACCATCGGTCACTTAACCCGCCGCCTCGATCCACGAGGTATTCGTGTCCATTCAATCACACCACCTCGTACCTCTGAACGCCAGTATCCATGGTTGTACCGCTTCTGGCTCAAGATACCGTCGTATGGGCAAATTGCTATTTTTAATCGCTCCTGGTATCGTCGAATACAGTCAGAACGTGTTCGTGACGATCTCAAGGATCAAGAATGGTTAGAGCAGTGTGAGGATATTGTTGCTTTTGAGCGCCAAATCAGCGATGATAAAGCGATTATTTTGAAATTCTGGCTCCATATTTCAAAGAAGGAGCAAAGTCATCGCTTTCGCAAGTTATCGGCGGACCCTCTCACCTCATGGCAATTGACTGACGAAGACCGCTGGCAAAATAAACACTATGAGCGATTCCAATCGGTTACTGAGGATATGATTGCGCGTACCGATACCTATCATGCGCCGTGGAAAATCATTCCTGCCACCAATAAACGTTACACCAATCTTGCCGTCATTGAGACGATCCTCCACACGGTTGAGTTGCGTCTTGGTACCATTGCATCGATCTATGCCACTCAAAAGCGCGATGTCTTCGACCAGAGTGGAGCTTCTTTTAGACGCATATTAACCGACGCAACGACTCATCAATCATTGCAACACCAGGACGACCAAATCAGTGAGGAAGAACAACAGGTTGACGTCGTGGTACCACCACATATTATGCCGGGTATTCTGCAACGGGTTAATCTATCACAAACCATTGATGACAAGGACTATCGCAAGGAGTTACGACAACTCCAGGCCAAATTGCATCTACTCGGCTACCAGGTCTACACCCAAAAGCGCTCAGTTGTACTCGTGTTCGAAGGCTGGGACGCTGCTGGCAAAGGTGGTGCTATCAAGCGCCTTACCGAGAAGATCGATCCGCGCAGCTATATCGTACACGCCATTGCGGCACCAGCTGGTGATGATAAAGATCGTCATTATCTGTATCGATTCTGGCGTCGTTTACCACCACGTGAGATGATAGCCATCTTTGATCGTTCGTGGTATGGCCGTGTGCTGGTGGAGCGTGTGGAGGGATTTGCCCATCCCTCTGAGTGGCAACGTGCATATGCAGAAATAAATGAATTTGAGCGTCAACTTGTTGAATTTGGTATGATTGTCTGCAAATTCTGGTTGCATATCAGTCCTGAAGAACAGTTGCGTCGCTTTGAAGAACGGCAGAATACACACCATAAAGCATGGAAGCTCACCGACGAGGATTGGCGTAATCGTGAGAAATGGCCACAGTATGAGCAAGCCGCTGATGATATGTTGCTGCATTGCTCCACGCCCTTTGCGCCATGGACGTTGGTGGAAGCCGAAGATAAAAAGTTTGCGCGGATCAAAGTTCTCAGTACCGTGGTACAAAAACTTGAGAGTCAGCTTGGAAAAGTCAACCTATAAGTATCCTTTAGATGTAATGAAAAGAGGATTTTATGGCGGGGTATGATTTTGCACGATACCTTAAGATTCGTAGTGCCTATGATGCCCACTTTGCACCAGACAACACCAAAGTTGCTTTCCTCACCAATATCACAGGTGTTCCGCAAGTATGGCAGGTCTCAACCAATGGCGGGTGGCCAGAACAGTGCACCTTTTTTGATGATCGTGTCAGCTTTGTCGAGTACAGCCCCGTTCACGAATGTGCTATCTTCGGCATGGATATCGGTGGTAGCGAACAAACACAACTCTATCTGATGACCACAAACGGTGAGCATACGATCAGCCTGACTGCGGCTGCACCAACGTCGATTCACACCTTCGGTGGTTGGTCACCTGATGGCACCTCTATTGCATTTAGTGCCAACCGACGCGATCTGGCTCACTTTGACGTGTATGTTCAAACCGTTGGTCCCTGCGGTGAGGGTGACGTACAGTGTGTCTACGAAGGCAGCGGAACCAATCGAGTAGTTGGTTGGGGACCAGATGGCACGTGGTTGATCATCAGCTATCACCACGCCAATCAGCATAATGATCTCTATCGGCTTGATCTCAACAGCCGTGAACTACAACTATTAACCCCTGATAATTCTGGTGCACAGTTTGTTGACATCAATATTACTCCTGATGGTCGAGGACTCTACCTGGCAACCGATCTTCATAACGATTTTGTGCGACCAGCCTATCTGGACTTAGCGACGCTTGAGCTTCAGCGGCTTGATGATGTTCCCTGGGATATCGACATTGTGCGACTTTCCCCGAATGGGCAATTTCTCGTGGTTATCACCAATGAAGCCGGATATTCACGCTGGCACATCCGTGATCTGGTGCACGAACAGGACATAGCTGCACCAACCAACCCACCGGGGATGTGCATGTTTGCCGATTTTGCCCACGACTCAGCCGCCTTGGCCTTCACACTCACAGGCCCACAGAATCCCGCAGATATCTGGATCTACGATTTGCAAAGCGAACAAACACGCCAGATCACGCATAGCTCATCGGCAGGTATTCCACACACACGTTTTGTGGTGCCAGAACCAGTGCACTTTCCAACCTTTGATCAGCGCCAGATCCCCGGAGGTTTGTATCTTCCTCAGACAACATCCGATACAAAACCACCTGTGGTTATTGATGTACATGGCGGACCAGAAAGCCAACGACGTGTCGAGTTTAATCCGATTTATCAATACTTTTTGCACTGTGGCTATGCTATTTTTGCCCCGAACGTGCGTGGCTCAACCGGGTATGGCCGTGCGTTCAGTCAACTGGACGATGTTGAAAAACGAATGGATTCGGTGAAGGATCTGGCACACGCAGCCTACTGGCTCAAGGATTCAGGGATAGTTGATCCGCAGCGTGTTGCGGTGATGGGGGGTAGCTATGGTGGATTTATGGTGCTTGCCGCGCTTACCAATTACCCTGACCTGTGGACCGTTGGTGTTGATGTGGTCGGCATTGCCAACTTCGTCACCTTTCTCGCAAACACGAGTCCCTGGCGACGACATCTGCGCGAGGTAGAGTACGGGTCGCTGGCACGAGATCGTGAACTGTTGGAACGTATCTCACCGATCCATAAGGTCGACCAAATCCGCGTACCCTTGATGGTCATTCATGGCGCAAACGACCCACGCGTACCGATTGGTGAAGCAGAACAGATTGTAGAGTCGATCAAGCAGCGCAATGGCATTGTCGAATATCTACGTTTTGATGATGAAGGTCATGGCATCATCAAACTTACCAATCGCTTGATCTGCTACCCTGCCATCGAGCGCTTCCTCAACAACCACTTGCATTAGCCATCTGGATTGAACACGCGATGCTATTGAGGGAACAGAAAACGGTCAAAGGAGGTAGGCATTTGTCTATCCCCTTTTTATGATACGACTGTCTCTGGTACTGTATCCACATAGCGATACCGGCAAGTAACTTGGCACAGATGGGTAAGCAGGAATCTCTGTGAGCGCTTGCCTACAAGCATCGCTCTACGCAGAACAACTGTATATCGCTTGAGCAAAAATTGAGCATTTAGCAGTAGTCCTCACTATTTTTCCTGACTATCATGCAGAGGGACTCCGTCTTTACACTATCGCGTTGGATTTAGGAGTGTATTGTATGAAATACGTCATCAGGTCACAAATAGAACCAGCAACTCATCATAGGGGCGCTTTCTATGCCGCATCAAAATGCTCAACACTGTTTGGTCTCATCCTTATACTGTTGGTATCACAGGTTTTGATCGCCAGCAGCCCCGATGAGTCTCAAGCGGCGACGACAACACAACAGACTACTGCCACCGACGAGATTTCCTTCCCCGATGATTTTATGGTCAATATCAAAACCGCATACGGTGCGAAGGGCGATGGCATAACCGACGATACTGCGGCGATCCAGCGTGCACTCGATGATAAACGTGTCGAGAATGGCCAACCGATCCATTCGGACTACTATGGCCGACCCAAAGCCCTCTATTTCCCGCCCGGCACCTACCTCGTGCAGGATACGCTGCAATGGGTAGGGTGTTGTGTGGCGCTCCAGGGAGCCGGAAGTAGCGAGAGCATTATCAAACTCAAGGATGGTGCAATCGGGTTCAATAACCCTGATGAACCCAAACCCATTATCAAAACGCCTAAAGGCAATATGTCCTTTCGACAGAATATCTGGGACATGCGCTTTGACACTGGTAAAAACAATGCCGGAGCAGTCGGCCTCGACTATATTGCCAACAATACTGGTTCAATCAGAAATGTGACGATTACTTCTGGTGATGGCAAAGGGAAGATCGGCCTCGATATGTCACGGGCCTGGCCTGGCCCCCTGCTCATCAAAAATGTACGCATCAATGGCTTTGACTATGGCATTTACACCAAACACGCCGAATATGGTCCCACTCTCGAAAATATCACGCTGATAAATCAAAAGATAACTGGTATTTTCAACGAAGGCAACACCCTTGCCATACGGAATATGCAAAGTACCAACAGCGTACCAGCTATCACCAGCACCAAGGACTGGGCCTCACTCATCGTACTCAATAGCCGACTGATAGGTGGCGCATCTGATGTCAGTGCGATTGAGAGCGAAGGTCGTGTCTACACACGCAATGTCATTGCCGAGGGCTACCAATCGGTGGTAAAACTGCAGGATACGGTTGTCCCCGGCAAGCAGCAGAATGAATATGTCTCTGACACAATCTATAGCCTGTTCGAGAGTCCGCAACGCTCGCTCAACCTGCCCATCAAAGAGACACCTACCTATCATGATGATGACATGAGCAACTGGGGGAAGTTCACCACCAAACATTATGGAGATACCAGTAGCCTGCAAGAATTGCTGAACTCTGGTAAATCAACGATCTACTTCCCCTTTGGTGGCTACTTCTCGTACAATGAACGCGCCGTTACCGTCCCAGCATCGGTCAAGCGGATTGTCGGCTTTTCCTCTGTTGTTAATGGCGATGCAAAGGGTGAGAACGGTGGCGGTATTCGGTTTATCGTTGAAGAAAACGCCACTGAGCCACTGATTATCGAACAGTTTGGCTATGGCATCAAAGTCGAGCACAAATCAGCTCGTCCGATCGCCATCAAACATGGCGCTTTTCAGTACACTGCTGCACCGAATGCAGGCGATCTCTACATCGAGGATGTGGTGATGGGCAACTTCCGCATGCAAGCCTCACAAAATGTCTGGGCCAGACAATACAACAATGAGAGCAAGGGAACCAAAATTGTGAATAATGGCGGCAACCTCTGGATTCTCGGGCTGAAAACGGAGCGCCCTGATACCGTAATCGAGACGACCAGTGGCGGCAAAACCGAATTGTTGGGAACGTTGATCTATCCGTCTCGTGCATTTTCGGACGAAGAACAACAAAATGCGGCCTTCGTGAACCGCGACTCGAGTATGTCGCTGATCTATTCGACCAGTTCCTATTGTGATAATTGTGCGTATGCAATCCAGGTGGAAGAGACTCGCGATGGGCAAACACGCAAACTCATGTCGAGCGAGTTCCCCGGTCGTATGCCACTGTATGTTGGCTACAAAGAAGCTGATGTACAGAATAGCGCCCCCTCAGTGAGCATCACCAGCCCTGCTGATGGCACAACTCATACCACAGGTGAGAAGATTACGATTACGGCAGAGGCTACCGACTCGGACGGAAATGTTACGAGCGTGGCGTTCTTCGCGGGGGACAACCAACTCGGCGAGGACACGGTCGCGCCCTATTGTCTGGTGTGGCGCGATACTACTGCGGGGACCTATGCGCTCACCGCAGAGGCCAGCGATAACAGCGGTTTGTCAACGACATCAGCAGTTGTAGGCATTCATGTGAAGGGGCAATCTGCTGAACCTATTGGCGATCAACAGGTTTTCCTGCCGCTGATCAGGCAGGGCAACGGCACCGACTCAATCGATGCTGATGGCTGCGTGTAACACCTGTACACAACGTTGACGTGCACTCATGGCCGTGTTACAATGTGTGCCGTCAACGAAACACTTGCCGGCGTAGCTCAGTTGGTAGAGCAACTGTCTTGTAAACAGTAGGTCACCAGTTCAAGTCTGGTCGCCGGCTCCACTTCACTTGTCTATTTCCCACGATGATTAATGTGCATATTTTCTGTTTGGCCACGTTTGTGGCCCCTTTTGGTATGTTCTAGTGATCATATACCAGATGTTCAAAGGGTTTATGTCATCAGTAGCACACGTATAGAGCAAGAGAGCATTTTGTCCATACTGTAATCTTTGATAGAGTCATATGCCTATACATTGCTGACATCGCCTCATGGCAGATCGATCCTTGGATGCACATAACTGTCAAACCCTATGCACCTCACTTTCTACCACTGAGCAGCCATGGTCTCAATATGCTCTGCAAGCTTCCAGAAGCTGGGTCTGCAATGATCCCGTGTCGATGGATTTCCGTACGCTCTGCCAGTCGCTGGGACTCGAGCTTCCGGAACCCAAGTGTATAGGGTTGGGGTCAGCAAGGCACATCTCGGCTTCTGGAAGCTGGGTCTGCAACGAATTCTCAGCGATTCGAAGGATTCAGGTATACTCTGTAAAGTTGAACATGTGTCACCAACAGTTTGAGTACGCTCTGCCAGTCGACCGATAGATCAGCCCACGTGATTTTTCATGTACGCAAGGGACAGGTCGAGGAAAAGATCTGTTTTGTCGCGTACGAGCCGTTCTGTACGGTCGATTCTATACCCGAGGTATACCAACGTGGCCTATTATCAAAAACCCTGTCAAGTTGCGAGACGATACGTTTCTCGTAGCTATGATTTAAACGTCGATGAAAAGCCCGACACTTCAATATGCCCACAGCCCATTTAGGAACTTTTAACCACCAATTTGCGCGCAACCTCCTCAAAAACGCTATTTTTGAGCGGCTCTGTGTCGCGATGTTACGACTGAAGAGTAATCATTCAATCTATGAGTCTTGATGACACACATTATTTATTAGCCAGTTAGTCGTTTCATTGGTTTAATAGTAGTTTGACAAGACGTGGTAGAATTCAACAACTGCTTACTGCCGTGTTATTGACAACACGGTTTTGGGTACAGGAGTAATTATTGATGTCTAATCGTGTCACTATTCCTGTTGCAGCCTCTACAAGGATTACTGCTCTACCTTTTCCATCACAATTAAATATCTCATTGATTTGCTCTGAGCCTTAAAAAGACTCCATCTTTCACTAGCCGATTAAAGGGATTAACAACCATGCAAAAGAATACGGATCAGGAACTAACTTCGTGGGCAGTTACGTCGTACACAGCATCAGGCTGGCGTATCACGCAGCGTAACGAATACGGAGTGCAATTGGAGCGTTCAAATCCAGCTAGTACAGGTACGATTATCGTGTCCGTTATCCTAACACTGCTCTTCGCTACAGTAACTGGTGTTCTCTTTCTTCCATTGGGGGTGTTAGTATTCCTTGTAGGCGTCGGGATCGTCATCTATCAAATTGTCTCTAAGCAGACCGAACGTGCGTGGGTCGATATCACCGTAGCTCAACAGATGCAACAGCGTTGGCAGCAACAACATGGATCGCAGAGCAGGTAAGTAACCGCTGCGCTTGGATGGGAGTAGTGCCCTCCTCAGAAAGCTCTCCCATCATGTCAGGTCACCGCCACTAGAAAACGAACCAAGGTGTGTGAATAATCACCCTCCCTGATCAACCACAGTTGCCAGGCGTTTCCAGGCCGACTCCTCCAGAGTGGCGATTTCCTGCAATGGCTCCACTGCCTCATCAAGATAAGCACACGGCGATGGAGCAGCGGACATCTCTTGACACCACTCACCAAGTGCTGCCCAGCGATCACCAATGTCTTGAAAATCGCGTGCTGCCTGATGGAGTTTATCATTACCGATGCGTTCCGCTGCTTCATCAAGAAAACGACTGAACATGTATCGAAAGGTACCACCACCCGTCCCGCCGACGGGACTGATAAAAATATAGGCGTTAAATAATGTGGTGCGGAGATCGACCTCACTGAGTACGTCACGCCATTTAGGGAGCAACTGGGCCGTTTTGCGAATGCCAGATATGCCGATATTACTGATTGGTGGATTAAGCATCAGTTGGGCCTGGTTCGCGATAGCCGTATAGATTTCTGGGATGGTTGGATGACGCTTACCTGTAAAATCAAATGTGTACCATTTGTGCTTTGGCGGGAATGGTTTGTGCTTCGAGCCACGGGACTGAGCCAGCGCCTCCAGTGGTACCGGATGCAATTCACGATCGCGATCCGCGACGAGGACGGTAGCAGCATCAGCATCATAACTACAGGCCACAATGACATGTCCTCCAAAATGATATTCCTCGCCACCAAAATCCATATATGGCAGAAACCCCATATCGACCTGCAGCATAACAGGTGTACCGCTCTCAAGCAATTCCAGGAGCACAGCTTCAGCCTTTCGTGCACTGGATGTGGTGTGTGGTGTGAGTTGTACACCAGTGCGTTGACCGACCAGTTCCTCTACGCTTGGCTCCGGTGAGGCCCGTCCACCCAGAAATGGTATTTGACCCTTCTGATGCCAATAGATATAGCCAGTGCCTTCTCCCAGCCCAAAGAGCATCTCTTCACTGATTGGGTGATCGTAAAAGGTGTAGATATGTCGCATAGAACCAGTAACACAATGATGGGTTTCTAAACTCTCGAATGTCGCCAACGGGGCAAGCATGATCGGGTCCTTTCATCCATGTACCATCATTTTGACAGGATTGTACGCTTTCTAATCGGGATTTGAACCTCCGTGACGTAGTCCTGCGGATTACGATTACGTGCTGGTCCACGTAGATACATTTCACGATTGGGTATATGCATCTCGTAGTTATTCGCTTCGATCCATTCCAGAAGTGCACCATAGGCCAAAAACAGCGTGTCGTAATGGCCTGTGTGAATCGTCGTAGCAACAGTCATAGCAGATAGGCGAGAAAACAGGATGCGCTCAGTGTCTTCTCCCGCACCTTCCAACGCAATTCCGGCTTCCACATCAGGATCTTCTTCACGGTATTCCCCATCGTGGTACCGCACAAAGGGCGGGCCGCTGGTCACGATGTGCTGCTCACCAAGATAGTCAAAGAGTGCGTTAAACAGATGTCCAACGTGAGTGTAATCAGGAATGTGCTCGCGAATGGAAGCAATAGCGATTTCTTCGATGTGCTTAGTAATGACATCATAAACAGGCGCTGTGTTTTCACGGGTAATCTGCTGCAACCGTGCCTGTACACGCCGTAATCGTTGCTGTTCGGACTCGATATGTCGCTCGATTTCCGCTTGTTTGAGCAATAACATTCCCTGCAGTTGCTCCACAGAAATGTCATCCGCGAGTAATTGCGCGATCTGATCCAGCGCAAACCCCAGTTCCTTAAGAGCTACAATACGGTTTAGCCGGGGAAGTTGATCGACGGTGTAGTAGCGATAGCCCGTGAAACGATCGACGTGAGCGGGTTTCAGCAAACCAATATCGTCATAGTACCGCAACGCCTTGCTGCTAACCTGACTGAGTTTTGAGAAATCGCCAATTTTGAACATAGGTGTTTCCATAAACTTCTGTTTCCTGACTTCATTATGCACCTTCCCGTAACGGGAAAGTCAACCCCCTGATAGATACTCATCAAAATGGCTGCGGACCATTTGCAAATCTCTGATGTGCTGTTCACAGTATTTGGACGCCTCAAAAACCCAACCCCATGCCATTATCCAGTAGTTGTATAATAGCGTTATTATTCCTTTCACAGATTATCGTTACAGGAGCACTGCCATGTTGACAGAAAGCCAACAGAGTCAAGTGATTGCCTGCTGCCAGGAGCTTGTACGTGTCCAAAGTCTCGCGGGACGTGAGCAGGATGCGGCCCGTATTGCAGAACACTGGATGCAACAACTCGGCTATGATGAAGTCTGGGTTGATGGGTTTGGCAGTGTCGTTGGCCGCATCGTCGGTCGGAGCGATGGCCCACGACTGCATTTTGATGGTCACCTGGATACGGTTCCCGCTACCGCCGTTGACCAATGGCAACACGATCCGTTTGGTGCCGAACTGGTCGATGGCAACATCTGGGGTCGTGGTGCAACCGATATGAAGGGGCCTGTTGCGGCAATGATCTGTGCGGCTGGTTTTACGCCACGTGAGCAACTGCGCGGCATGATCACCGTCTCGGCCAGTGTTGCTGAAGAGGAGTTGGAGGGACCAGCCCTCAATGCCATTTTGCAACAACACCCTGCTGATCTTGTCGTTATTGGCGAGTCAACCGAACTCCAGGTGGGGATTGGTCAGAAGGGACGTGCCGGTATTCGCGTCACCACCCACGGACGCCCGGCCCATAGCTCAACACCACATCTGGGCGACAATGCTGTCTATCATATGATGGAAGCCACCGCACGACTGTGTGCGTTTCAGCCACCCCACGACCAATTGCTTGGTCCAGGCATTATGGAGCTGGTTGAGATTGTAAGTTCACCCTACCCGGGCACCAGCATTGTCCCCGACCGCTGCACCGTGCGCTGGGATCGTCGCCTGGTCCGTGGCGAAACCCGTGAGAGTGTGCTCGATAGCCTGTGGGCGACTTTGGTTGGTTTGGAACATGTGCATGTCGACTACCTTGATGTCACTGTCCCCTGCTACACAGGTGCTACGCTGACCAGCGATGATTTTCACCCTGCATGGGACATTTCTGAAAACAGCCCGTTTGTACAAGCAGCACTCCAGAGCGTTGCTGCGACAGGTGAGAAGGCCCAGACCTGTGCGGTGTCGTATTGCACCAACGGGAGCGGGAGTGCAGGAGAGCTTGGTATTCCTACGATTGTACTGGGTCCCGGCAATCCCAGACACTTTCACACTATCGATGAGCATATCAGCATAGACCAGTTGCTACTGGGCACCGAGGTGTATATGGGTCTGATCGATATGTTGGCGGGTAGTCGTTAAATACCACATACCTACAATCCACGCCGTCGCAACCAATCGATCATTGTATCGGCTGCCACCTGCCAGCCAGGCTCAAGCATTAGGTTGTGACCAACATTCGGGCAGATGACTACTTCTGTCTGCAATGCCTGTGCACCTGCCTCAAGCATATGTGGCTGGGTCAGGCTATCGTCAGCACCACCAACAAACAAGATTGGTGTCTTGCTCAGGAACGCTAGCGATACAGGTTTTGCCGTTGACACATCGAAGCTCACACGCGCTGACTCTGGCTGCATACGAGCAACATATTGCTGCACCAGATCATGTGGTGTCGCGGGCGAGTAAAACAGCTCGTGGGCAACCTCTGACACACTCAGCAAGTAATACCCCTCTCGTGTCAGAAAGGACTTGAGCAGCGTCCGTGGATGCTCACGTAGCAAGCGTAAAAAGAGTTGCAAAAATGCCTTTGGCGGTGCGGACCCCTGCCGCACTAAAGCGGACATGATAATTGCAGCGGGCATCGTGTGATACTCCAAATAGCGTTGGGTAATCGTAGCGCCAAGCGAGTGTCCAATCAACACTGGTGGCGTTTCAAAACGCTGCACAGTCTCAGCTAGATCGTCGACAAAATCATTGAGGCTAGTGCGACGCAATGCCTCACGACCAGCACTTGTGCCGTGTCCACGCAGGCTCATGGCACAGGCATGATACCCACGGTCGGCGAAGTAGGGCAGAAAGTGCACATCCCAGCACCAAGCGGCGTGGTAGGCTCCATGGACAAACAACAGCGGTGTGTGGTGCGCCAGGTTTGTTGATTTGCGATCAATTAATTCGATCTGCATAGAACTCCTTATAGCTATCATCCATGCCACTGCAAACGACTAACCAGACCAAAGTGATCGGAGGGAAACACATTGGAATGTTCCACTGCAATAGGTTTGGTACCCAACAGTTCAATGGCAACAGGGGACCAGCCCGGTCTCACCGAACGTAGCAGGATACGGTCGAAGCGCACCTGTTTGTGTTTACCAGTTTGTTCGAGACGCATTGTGTTGATGTTGGTATCCTCAGTGTAGCCAGGGAGGTCGGGATACAGAACACTCCACAGATCACGGTATGTATCAGGAATGCGTTCGTTCTCCTCGTTCCACGACGAACAAAAGTTAAAGTCACCCATCAGCAGTGCGTGAGACTCTTGCTGGAGCACCGGAAACACCTCGCGTAACTGTTGCCCTCGCTCGCAGCAAACGGACCTGTGCTTTCCAGATGAACGGTTCCCATAGCCGTGCGCTCTTTATTCAGATACAATTCCGCAACCAGCAAAGGGCGGTTCATAAAACTGGTCAACTCATACAACACAAACCGCAATGGCGTTATGCGTGAGAGCAACACCATGCCGTAACCACCTACGGTAATGCCTAACGCGTCCGAAATGGCATACTGCAGACGTATCCAATCCTGTGCGAGAAGATACTCAAGAAATGGTGGGATAATCTCTTGAAATGCAACGATGTCCGCATCACACGCCTTGACCAACTGCAACAAAACTGCACACCGTTCCGCAAAGTAAAATCGCGCAAACCAGACAGTGAATGTCACACAGGTGAGGTTTTCGAGGGACGTGTCTGTGTCCTCTGGTGATACGATCTGCCAACTTTGCGTCTGTGTATCGAAACGATAGGGATGGAGCGGATAGGACATAAGCAACCTCTTCGCACAGGATCTGTTTGTGATACTTCACTTTCATGGTGCGCCCTTTATGGACAGGGCGGCGCTGTTGGTATCGATAGACCAGGTGGTGGGTAACGACTCGAATACAGGACATTATGGCCAATGATAAGCTGTCCCGACATCCGCTCACTACATGGAAGCAATCCGACGGAAAGCATATGACGGCCCATAGAAGGTGAATGCCACCAACGAGGCATGGCCTGAGGATTGGACGTTGTGGTATAAAGTGCGAACATACTACAAACGAGAAAAATGATGATACCAGAAAGAAGCGGGATTATATAACGTGCAATCATGTTGCTGTCACCTCCTCTCATCATGTGGGCTATTCAGAAGGGTACTTGGTGGAGTACCAGTACCCTCCGACAACTTTGATATGTTAGGACTTCCGCGCAACCCCGGCCACATATCCAGACCACTTAGGATTGTTCTGTGGTTCCTCGGGACGCCAGATTACCGTATCAACAAACCCAGGCTCCACCAGTTCCACCCCTTCAAAGCATGGCATGACCTCATCACGCGTACGGATCTTGAGGCCCTCCATGGCTTTGGCGTAGATTGACTCAACCTTATCTACCGTTGGATCACTCTTAACGCCCTCAAAGTAGCAGGAATGGGTGATAACGATATAGCTTCCTGACGGTACCGCATCACGGAATGCACGCACAATCCGATACAATTCAGCATCATTGGTGATAAAATGAAGCATTGCTACCATTAGAACCGCAACAGGTTGTTTGAAATCTATTAATGACCGTGTCTGGCTATGGTTCAGGATCGTATCCGGTTCACGTACATCTCCAACGACCGAAGCTACGTTCTTTTGACCCTCTAGGATTTGTTGACTGTATGCCACAGCTACCGGATCGATCTCTACATAGACCGTACGTGCTTGCGGATTTATGGACTGTGCAACTTCGTGAACATTGCCCTCAGTCGGAATACCTGATCCAAGATCGAGAAATTGATTAATGCCCTGTGATGAGAGAAATGGCACCACACGACGGAGAAAGGCTCGATTGGACTTGGCTGCGTATGGCATATCTGGATAAAACGCTATCACCTGCTTTGCCGCCTGACGATCAATCTCGAAGTTGTGCTTACCACCAAGGTAGTAATCATACATACGTGCTGGACTTGGCTTGTCAGGAAATCCAGAATTGTCGGACATTACTCCTCCTAATCAATCAACAGAATGAATAAACAGATCGTCTTTGCTGGTTGTATCACCAAGAGAGTACCCTACTACACAAAAAGACATATATCTCATACATGGGCACAATCAGCAAACCCAGAGAAACTGTGGGCCAGATCAAGGCCATCAAGTATAGGAAATAGCCATATTGACGTAAGTATAGGAGAAAGCCCGGCTTTTGTAAATACTTCACGTGTCAAAACCTCTTACATACAAAAAAGAAGATTCCAGACTTCCACGTGGTAAAGTCACTGTACACTGTACACTTTACACATTTTGTTATAGTATAGTACACATGTTCGACAGGCTAACAAGGAAGATTACATGGATGCATCATATAAACTAACTTCATTCAGGCGATTTTGTCAGATGTTCTGGAACAGTCTCTGTTTTACCTGGGGCAGTACATGGGGAGCTATCATGGCTATCTGGGGTTTAGGCTCTGTGATCGTATGCGTGTGGCAAAGCGAATATATCTGGCCGATCACCATGCCGTCATCACCATTACACGAATATCTGCGACTGGTAACCCTTAGCTGCATTTTTATTGTCGTCTTTGGTCAATGTATATGGCTCCTCGTTACCGAACTGCTGCTACAACTTGCCGGCAACGTGCCATCGTATCGCACTCGCTTCATCCACTTTGCATGGGCAAACGTATCAATAAACATCTACAGTGTTGGAAATCAGTTCATTTTCTCTGTCGCACCCTTATTTTTACTCTTTGTGCTTCCAGGGTTTCTGATTTCCATTCATCTAACCTTAGTCATCCTGGCGATGTTGCCCATCCTCTGGCAACGACGAATCCCTGTATTTTTGCATGAGTTTGCCCGCTTGACGAACGAGTATACCGTACAATCATCGTCATAAACGACCAGATTATATGATGAGAAAAAAGCCAACACAGATGAGCACTCCATAGATAATACGTCGAAACAGTGGCACAGGTATATAGCGGCTTGCCTTACTGCCAAGCACAATAGCGCTGATTGCAGCAGGCATAATAAACAGATATGTCTGAACAATTTGCTGTGTCCATAACCCCGCCAATCCATGTGCAGCCAGAATCATCAGCCCGGCAAATGCGAAATAGGCCTGGAGCGTCGAGCGAAATTGTTCTGGGTCCCAGCGTTTTAAGGTTCCATAGACTACAATAGGCGGCCCGTTAGTGTTGTAGGCACCACCGAGTATACCCGCGAAAAAGCCAAAAGCATACCCCCATCGCTCGCCCAGCAGCAGCGGCAATGGTGGCGCGAATAAATTATACAGACCAAAGAACATCACCCCTACCCCTAAAATGGTCGTGACAACCTCCTCGGGAATATTCGTGAGCCAGTACAAACCAAAGGGAATACCCACAAACGACGCCAGGATCAGCCGCCACGCGGATCGTATATCGACGTGGCGCCAGCTCCGTGCCAGAATAACATAGCTGATAGACACGCCTACTAGCGCGAAAAGCGGTGTTGCCGTTTGTATGCCGACGACCAGAGAGAGCAACGGCATGGCCATGAGTGCATCGCCAAAACCCACCGAAGCACGCACGAAAGAGGTAATAAAAAAGATGGCCATAATAAGCCACAATGTGGATACATCAATCAGCATAAAGACAACCCTCTAGTTGCAAAATACAAAAGATTATCAGAACTACACCCACCTGTGGTACTATAGCCACAGATCTTTCTGACTATGTATAATATAGATATCAAAGAAAGATAGACTGCATGACTCAAACACTTCGTTGCTTTCGATTAGGTGAAGCAACTATTACCATTATCAACACCGGCACAATTCAAGCAAACTTAGCAAAGTGGTTCAACATTACAGACCCAGAAGCGTATCCTCAATACACCGACATCTTGACACATGCGATCCACATTCCCGTTCAGTGTATTCATATCGATATTTTTGGCACATCGATTCTCGTAGATGCCTGTGATCCTGCCGTGATTGCGCTCACGTCATTTGCGCCCCCAAACTACCAACCACCCCCAGACTGTGTGCAACAACTCACATCAATTGGCATATCGCCTGCATCCATTGACCATGTCATCATCACTCATGGTCATTTTGATCACTACAGTAACCTTACAACAACACACAGAGGACACACAGAAATCTGTTTTCCAAATGCCAGGCATTACTTAGGAAGGGCAGATTGGGATAAGGTACAGGATAAGTTGCACGATCCAGACTCGATTGAAAACCGTGCGCTGCTACCAGTCTATCATAATGGTTTATTGGAGTTGATCGACACTCCCCAGGAACTAGGGAGGAGTGTACAGCTTCTCCCTGCCCCAGGCGATACACCTGGACACCAGATTGTTCGCATGCATTCAGATGGAAAAACGATCTACTGCCTTGGTGATCTCTTTCATCACACTGTTGAGGTTGCCCATCCCGAATGGAGCGCGTATTGGTCAGATATCGAGACAAAACAACACAGCCGACAGATGCTGTGCGCTGCCGCGTTTGATGAAAACGCATTATTGATTGCAACACATATTCCATCAATCGGACGATTACAACAGACAGATACAGGTTACATCTGGCAGGCAGTAACGTCAGTGTGAATGACCCAAATCAGCAATGTCAGCATCATTAGCCCGGAAAGATGTCCATTATGACAACATATACTATTAATGGTCAGCGTATCTATGTTCGTGAAGACGGCACACGACGAGCCCAGGTGGCACTCCATATCCATGGCTGGTCAAGCTCGTGGTTTGCGCTGTCCCCTGTTATCTCATATGTGAGTCGCCGCTATCGTTGTCTTGCGGTGGATCTGCCTGGCTATGGGAATTCACCGCGCTTACCCCATCCAACCACCATTTATGATTACACCGATCTCCTCGCGGCACTGATTCAGCATGTGAGCGGAGGGCCAGTGGTATTGGTCGGCCATTCAATGGGAGGCATGATCAGCATCACATTGGCATTGCGCTACCCGGAACTCGTTGAGCGGATGGTATTGTTATGCCCTACCATCAGCGGACGCCTCTCAACGTATATTGATTTGGTTATCTCACCCATTACACGACTTGAACGTTTTTCGTTGGGCAGCAAGATCTCCAATATGCTCGAATCACAAGTCATTAATGTGACAGATCGGATTATGCGGCCAGCCCTTTTTGCCGAACGAAGCGGTATTAGTGAAAGTGACTATATGCGAATCCGTGCCGATGCACGTCGACCTGGACAAGGGCGGGTACGAGCCGAATGTTATCGCGCCATGCAACAGAGCGACTTACGTGGCAAACTGGGACAAATTGAGGCCCCCACGCTGGTTATCTGGGGCGCAGAGGATAATACCGTTCCCCTACGCGATGCTGGCGTTATCACCGATGAATGGCCATCAGCAGATCTACGCATTCTATCCAAAGCCAGCCACTGGCCCCAATTCGAGACCCCCGAACAAACACAACGCTACATTGCATCATTTCTGGGCCTCCCTTTGAGCAGTATGCAACTCGATCAGACCATCGGCACCAATGTTGCCAATGTCAGTGATATTGCACAGTTTTTATGCAGTTCCGACATTGGCAACACCATGAACCTGACACAGCGAACGCGACTGGCCGCTCAGTTTAACATTCGTATGTATTCGCCACACCAGGAAATTGTTCATGCCGATGACATCGGGAATCATCTCTTCGTCATCAAAGAAGGATGTGTTGATGTACTGGTACCAGTCACACCAGAATCCTCGAACACTGAAATACACCATGTAGCAACACTCCTCCCTGGACAGGTCGCTGGTGAACTGGCACTCCTCGACAGTGGACAACGAAGCGCAACCCTCCGTGCCGGAGCCCGAGGGCGCCACACTCCTATCACTCCATCGAGAACGCCTGCTTGCACTGGCTGAAGAAGACCCCCAGATTGGAACACGCCTGGTCTGGAACATTGCCGCCACACTGGCCCGTCGATTACGACTTACACTTAAACCAACACCAGCAACTACCGTCAACCGAGAGCCGTAAAATACGCATCTGCCTGTAAAAACAATATCACACCAAATGTTCACAATTCGATGGTAATAGACCCAGACTTCACGTATCGTTACAATTTACTCTATAAAATTGGCTAAAAACAGAGAAATATCACACGTCGTACCGTAAAAAATCCAAACAGATAAAATATACGTAGGTTGTTGCAGATATTTTATAACCATAGTACAAGAAATTTTTGGCCACGAAATTTTTGTGCATGGATAAAACATCTCTAATGTTCCTCATACAACTTTCTTTTCATCTACAGGTAACCAGGTAAATGTTATGGAGAAAATCTGGGTATTTACTGCTCCAGGAAATGGAACATCGTCTTATCACCTGCCGAGTGGTGCGTTTACAACATCAGAACAGGCAGAAGAATGGATTCACACCTACAAACTCACTGGCATCCTTATCGCATATCCGATAAACTACGGTACACTTGATTGGGCCATCGAACACGCATCAAATGAACGAGAGCGTCGCATGCTTGAAAAGCGACGACTACATCCTGCATTTATTGCCAGTTTTGCGTCGAATATGCAAGAATACCATGAATATGATCGCGGTAGACGAGTAGAACGCAAAATCTAATAATATCACTCGTTATAGAGACTTTTGATATGTATCTGCCTCATAAATAGCTTACATACTATATGTAAATATTCCAGGGACACTTCCACGCTGGAATTACGCATATGTGTGTGAACATAACTATGGTTGTTGCTTTGGATGAAGGTTAGCCAGCGTTCCTGATAAGGAGAGTTGCCAAAGCCATTCAGCCATCTCCACAGGAGAATGTGGTTGGTCGTGTTCTAGCCACCACGCGATCACTCCGACATATGCGGCTGCCATAAAACGACTGTGGAGATTCGGCGGTATCTGGAATTGCTCACCTTCTTGTCGCTTGGCATCCATACGCTGATACACAAACTGCTCGATATATGCACGCATTTGTGCCGCAAACGAAGCCATTCCATCTTTACCTAACATAATTCGATAGAAATCTTTGTGATAGGCTACGTGTTCGAAAAGCCCTATCAAGTGCTCAAGACCCCGATCAATCTCACCAGAAGAATCATGTAGTGGAGCTAACTCTGCTCTCGCAACTAACTCATCTAACATATCCTCCATACTACGTGTCAACAGATCCTGTTTATCTCGGTAGTGTAGATAGAATGTAACACGATTTAATTGGGCTCGGTCAGTAAGATCCTGAATAGTGATGGCTTCAAAACCTTTTTCACGAATCAGGTCAAGTAATGCATCTCGGAGCAGTTGGCGTGTGCGAAGGACTCGTGGGTCAACTTTTTTTGACGACATTTTAAGCTACTTTGTTGAATAGACGACGAATGCTAGTATCTGTCGCTTGACATGAACGACATCTCCCTCTATGATCATTTTATCAACACTTTGTCTATTTTACAACAATTTGTCGTTAAGTGAGGAGGCCTTATGACATCGACCTTCCATATTGATCTTTTTGCACCAGAATTTACGAAGAATCCATATCCAGATTACGCTCGTTTACGCAAGGAGGCCCCGATCCATCGCGTCCTGCTGCCGGATGGACGTCCACTGTGGCTTGTGACCCGCTATGAGGATGTCGTAGCAGCGTTGAAAAACCCACGACTTGTTAAAAAAGGCTCCTCGGTTATGTCACCTGAACAACTGGAGAAGTATGGTCATCCACCAAAGTCCATCGAACTGTTTTTCTCCAACATGTTGTCGGTAGATCCACCTGATCATACGCGGTTACGCACCCTTGTACAGAAAGCCTTTACTCCACGTCGTATAGAGCAATTGCGCCCCCGTATTCAAGAAATTGCCAACACACTCCTCGACGCAGTACAACCACAGGGCCAGATGGAGTTTATCAATGCTTATGCCTTTCCACTTCCAATCATCGCGATTGCAGAACTCCTGGGTGTCCCTACTGAAGATCGCGAGGAACTCCGCAAATGGTCGAATGCTGCCATAGAAATGGAATCAACCGAAGATCGATTTGCTCTGCTTGCTCCAGCGATGGATGCTTTTGTAGAATACCTTGCCAACATGTTTGCCCGCCGCCGCGAACAACCACAAGATGACCTCATCACGGCACTGATCGAGGCCGAAGAAGCTGGTGATAAGCTCAGTGAAGATGAGCTGTATGCGATGGTCATCCTGCTTCTGATCGCAGGGCATGAGACAACGGTTAATCTCATTGGAAATGGCATGCTCGCATTGTTGACAAACCCGGATCAGATGCGCTTGCTTCAGGAACAACCCAATCTGATTCACACAGCTATCGAAGAGTTTCTTCGCTATGATGGACCGGTGGAAACCTCAACTGCGCGCTTTGCCAGTGAAGACGTCACTATTGGCGATCAAACAATTCCACGCGGAGAGCAAGTAATGGTGGTGCTTGGATCGGCAGATCGTGATGAGCAGCGATTTGCGGACGCAGACACACTCGATATCACGCGGACCGACAATCGTCATGTGGCATTTGGGCATGGCATTCACTTCTGTCTGGGCGCACCCCTTGCACGTCTGGAAGGAGAAATCGCCATCAATACAGTGTTACGGCGCTTCCCCAATATCCGTATGCAAGAAACTAGTGAAAGTCTCGTTTGGCGTCGCAGCCTGCTGATACGTGGCTTACAAAAACTACCAGTCGTGTTTTAAGCATACATTTACGAACCAAGGGGCGCTCTAGCGAACGCCCCTTGCGATCACCCTTATTTACGCCCTACACCACCAAGATAATAGGATTTGTTCGGCCACTCATTGGGATCATTGGGACGCCAATCAACCGCATCGACAAGGCCAGGATCAATAACATCAAAGTCGCCAAAACACTGTAGCACGTCGCTATGTGTACGCGCCTTAAATTGTTCCGTCGCTTTCGCATAGATCGCAGAAACACGAGCGCCGATTTCGGGTGGCAGACCATCCAGACTCGCATGAGAAAGAACAAGATAGCTTCCGGCAATCATTTTCTCACGAAAGACTCCCAGAATTCGATGGAGTTGTGTGTCGTTTGGTACAAAATGGAGCATCGCAACAATCAATAGCGCCACCGGCTTATTAAAATCGATCAGCCGACGAGTTTGACTGTGTTCAAGGATGGTATCAGGATCACGGGCATCCGCGACTACGGGTACAACATGCGGTAATTCCCCCAGAATACGCTGACTGTAAGCAACTGCTATCGGATCAATATCCACATAGACCACACGCGAACGTGGATTAATTTGATGTGCTATCTCGTGAACATTTCCTTCCGTGGGAATCCCCGAACCAATATCCAGAAATTGATCAATACCTTGTTGTGCAAGAAAGGTGACTGCGCGCCCCAGAAAAGCACGGTTTGCCTGTGCGGAGTAGCGCATCTCTGGATACACAGAGATGACCTGTTCTGCAGCCTGGCGGTCAACCTCAAAATTATGTGTGCCACCTAACCAGTAATCATAAATACGTGCTGAGCTGGGTTGATTTGGATATGGATCAGTCATATCGAGTTCTGTCATACTTTCTCCTACCATACATCAAAACACAAGATCTCCGAAAACTACCCATACAGAGAACCATATGAATTCTTCATGTCAGCTGAGCGATTACACTACTTGGTAAACATAAGGGGGTGCAAACAAGGAACCCTGAGTCACTTTATACCCATACTAACCAGACAGGGGTTTTAGGTATTATGAAGACGGAAGTATTCTATGTTTGTAGTATAAACGAAAACTGTTTTTTTGCAATAAAGAGCCACAGAACGTAGGTATACCCTATGGCTTTTTATAGAGAACTCTGTCTAACTAAAGCGGGACACGACCTGTTCAGCAAAGCGATGCATTGGTTCGTGATCATAGGCAATGCGAGGAAAGTACACAATAACATAGTTGACACCCACATCAACCATACTCTGGATTCGTTCAGCGATTTGATCAGCCGTTCCAACGGTCACCAGCCGGGTAACATCCTCAAAACTCCAGTTGTATAAGGCACAAATCTTTTCTGTTGCGGCAACCGGATCTTCACCCTCATTGAGTAGTATCACATTCATGTTGCTGGAACGAATAATATCATCATAGTTGCGCCCTAGCTTCTCGCAGTGGTCACGGAGCACCGTAAACTTATGACGGAGCGTGTCTGGATCACCACCAACATTACACGCATTGCCGTACGTCGCGACCAATTTGAGTGTCACCTGTTCACCACCACCACCGATCCAGAACGAGGGATATGGCATCTGCACACCCTTGGGTTCGTTGATCGGCTCGTGGATGTGGTAGTACTCTCCCTCAAAGGTAGGATTATCCTCGGTCCACATCTTCACCATAATCTCACACGCCTCGCGGAAAGCCCGCATACGATCACGTGTCTCGGGAAAACCATAGCCATAGGCACGCCATTCGTGTTCGTACCACCCTGCACCAATGCCGCACAGTAAACGCCCGTGGCTCATCACATCCACCGTCGATGCCATTTTGGCAAACAAGGCCGGGTTGCGGTAGCCATTGCAAGACACCATCTGGCCAACTTTGACTCGCTGGGTATCACGTGCCAGCGCGGCAGTAATAGTCCAGCACTCAAAAACAGTCTCTTTGGTTGGCGTAGGCACCGTGTGAAAATGGTCATACACCCAGATAGAGTCATAGGCGGATAAACCATCAGCCGCTTTGGCCACATTGGTCATAGCTTCATATTTTTCCACCGGATCATCTATCTCAACCAGATCCATGCGCCAGCCTTGCGGGACAAAGACGCCGAATTGCACTGTCATGAGTGGCTACCCTTTCATATGTGATTGGTATGTTTTAGCGTTATGCGATATTTTAATGGTAGAAGAGATCTGTCAATATGTCAACTATATTGTATCTCTTCGCAATCACTTAAACTATGCAGGGAAGCCTGTGTACATAGTCCCCGTTACCACTCATACCGAATCGTCACAGCCTGTGCCCACCACAGACTCAGGTGATACTCCTCACGCAGATATTTGGCACTGGTTGTATAGCCTTTACCCAGTGCATTCGACTCATCAAGAATGGCAAACCACGCAGCCCAACCCTTTCCGGTTTTACTCAGGACCGCTTCCTCACTGATACGACGATGCGCTGTTAGTTGCTCCGTTCTGGTCTTACGCTTGGGCGATCCATCACGGAGGCCACGCACATATTCATAACGCGTCACAATGCTGTTTGACCACCACGCCCTGACGTTGTGCTCATCACGCAAATATCTGGCGCTGGCCGTGTAGCCCTTGGTTGGTGCCGCAAAATCATCGAGGATCTGATACCATACTGGCCAGCCTTTTCCCGTTTTCGCCAGCACCGTCTCTGATTTGATACGCGCAACGACCGTATCTTTAATCAAAGCGATTTCGTCTTCCCATTCTTGGTTTGTATTGATATCTACAAAGATATTCCTTTCCGCGATGTGGGGTTGTGTTGTGGTACGTTGGCTGATAAGGCCGTTAACATACGACATACGCGGACCACAGCGGGGGCATCATACATTTTGTAGTCGGGAGGGAAGCAATCATTCGTTTTGTTGGAAGTTGTGTCGGTTACATCAGGTAGTTCATTATTATACCCCACACGATAACAGAAAAAACCCCAAAAGGTTTGTAGAACCTTTCAGGGCTCGAAGCTCAGGGCTTTCGTCTTAGTGGCTTAGAGGTTGGCCCGGAACCCGTTCAATATCAATAGTCGTATTGGTTTCGCGTCCTTCGGTATACACAGCGTTCACACTCAACTCAACCGGACTCACAATCTCCAGATAGCCCACAAACAGATCGGTGCTAATACCGGTCAACTCAAGAATACGCCGACAATCGTCCATGGTTGCAGTGTTTGGCGGCAGCGCAATCGCATCAAAAGCAGCAGGACTCACAAATTCTGGCTCACGCCCAACTGCTTTGTTGTTCTCAACGAGCAAAAAGAACCGCTTGCGAAGTTCCACTGTTTGTTGCTGATAATTGTGAATGTTGATCTCGGTTGCGTATACCCCAGGGCGCACAACCGCATCTTCGACATCCTTGTTATCTTGTACACCACACACAAATTTGGCTGAGTAGCTATACTGAGGGACAGGTTGTGCTTCAGGACTCGCCAATACACGACCCTGTAACAGAATACCAGCTACGATAACAAACAAAATACCCAAACTCATCACGAACACACGTTGGCGAACCGATAGCTGTGGGATAAAACGGCAATACGTCATTACATCACGCTCCTTACACAAAACGAATTGCGGAGAGTTGCCCAATGCTCCGCATTGATGTGGCTAGCCATGCTCAGTTGGACAACACACTTAGCACAACGGAGAGTGAAACATTTTTCTGGTATCCAAATAGCGATTTTACTACCAACTATCGTAATTCAAGACGGAGAGCAGGAAGTGTGGCTGGTAACAGTACCCCCGATTCTGTTGTATGCCGCCATCTCTCTCTACGCACTGCGTAGGCTGCTCCTAGTTTAGTGGGTGTTACCCACCTTCACCGTTACAGCGGCGATGCGAGCAAACAATGTGGTACCAACGCCTTGCAGCTCCCACAAGTAAGCCTGCCCCACGCACCTTGCTCCCCATCAGCCAGCGCAGTCGCCTAGCCGCCGATATCGCTATCGACGCTGGTGGGCTCTGACCCCACCCTTTCACCCTTTGCCAACAGCCAGGGGCACAAGCCAACACGTTACCCCATTAGCTCATGCCCCTGGCCGTGGTAGGACTGCTCTCTGTTGCCGTCTTACGTCACGACCGTGTTACCACCATCGTGCCCCCGCTTACGGTTTCGCGGGGTGGCCTTCCACTGCACCAGGCAATGGGCGAGGAGTCGGGAAGTTCCTCTAGAGTGTTACTCCAGCGGCGGCGCATTACCAGCCACACACCAATGGTTGACAGCACCACATAGGATGACTGCCATCGTGCAAGTATAGCATAGCCCACCAGAATAGGGGTCGCTATTCCTGTCGCTCATAGTGCTGCTTTAAGATATGCTTTTGTATCTTGCCCAATATGTTGCGAGGAAGGTGGGCAGAAAAAAGAACCTGTTGGGGCTTTTTATATGACGCTAAGCGTTCCCGACACCATCGTATCACCTCTTGAGTGTCCAGCGTTTCGTGCAGAGCTGGTTGGGGTACCACCACAACGACCACTTGCTCACCCAGATCGGGGTGGGGCAACCCAATCACCGCCACCTCAGCGATACCTGGATGCGCTAACAGCACATCTTCAACTTCACGCGGATACACATTGTAGCCACCACTGATGATGAGTTCACGGGCACGCCCCGAAATCGTGTAGTAGCCATCGTCGCTACGCCAACCCAGATCACCGGTATTAAACCAATCGCCGTCAAAAGCTGTCGCGGTTGCTTCTCGATTACGCCAGTACCCATGAAATACATGCGGCCCACGCACCTGAATCTCACCGGTTTCGCCATCAGCAAGCGGTTGGCGAGTTTGCATATCCACGATGCGTGCCGCCTGACCAGGGAAAGGCAGGCCCACGGTACCGGGACGCCGCTCACCTTCATACGGGTTAGTCAAATTCATAATCGTTTCGGTCATACCATAGCGTTCGAGAATCTGCTGCCCAAATAACTCAGCAAATTCCTCAAACGTCTGTTGGCTGAGTGGCGCGGACCCAGAGACATACAATCGAATTGACGCAGGACGCACATCCCGTTGCTGTGCCTCAGCGATCAAGCGTGTGTACATCGTTGGTACGCCAAAGAACATCGTGGTCTGACCTTGTAGCAAGGTATCATACACATCGGCAGCATCAAAACGCCGTCGCAGATCGATGGTGCTGCCCGTCAAAAAAGAGCCTATTACACCCACACCCAATCCATGGATGTGAAACAACGGCAGCGTCAACAACAAACAATCTTCTGCACTCCACTGCCACGCCGTAGTTACCGCGACGCTGTTGGCGACCAGGTTGCCGTGTGTCAGCATGGCCCCTTTTGAACGACCCGTTGTCCCCGAGGTGTAGCCAATCAGCGCGATATCTGTTGCTTTTAGTGGAACTGGATCTAATTCTTCGACACGTGGCGTCTGATCCATAAAGGTCGCTTCGTCCATTACTGTCAGCGCATCATATTGCCCCTCTGGTAGAAAGTCAATCGAGTGTACCACCACATAGTCGAGGAGTGGCATGTCATTCACGATGTATTGCAATTCGGGCCAGCGCTCGGCGTCCGTGATACACATACGGACACCTGCGTCACTCAGCATATGGCGTAGCTCGGTCTGCCGATATTGTGTATTGATCAATACAACAATGCCCCGAGCCATAAATATGCCAAGATAGGCTGCAATAAATGTCGGGCTATTCTCCTGAAACAAAGCCACCCGTTCACCTGCTCGCAAACCAGCAGCCCGCAGACTGCTCGCCCAGCGAGTAGCCAAGGTGTTGAGTTGTGCAAAGCTATACTGCTGCTGCTCAAACAAGAGCACCAACTTCTGCGGATACCGCTGACAGCTTGTGGTAAACGCCTCCACCACTGACGATGGTCGGGTGTGCATTGGGTTGTTCCTCATTCTTATCGCTATTCTATCAAGACTTCCTGGCAACAAATCTGCCTCAGGTATCGTACCATATTGCCGAACAATTGTTGTGCAACCAATATCATACATAAGTTGAATTGCGAAAGTAGATCATTCTGTGTATGATATGTGTAGCTTCTTGTGGACATCGCATAGAGATAGCTCTATCCCACAAATATGTATCACAATAAACATCCTAAAAGTGGTTCACACTCGTTTATAAGAGTGAGGATGTTAACATACTTTCGGCGCTTACAAAGACCTGACGAAGGAGAAAGTGTATGGAGCAGCGATTGGAGCATCTACAACAACACATCAGCCATTTCTTGAAGCAACGCCTGCCACGCCGTGACGAAAACGGTTCTGTGCGCAACGCAACACGGCGGTGGTGGCAACAACACCCGCTCTACGAAAAGCTCCAGCCATCTGTACCAGAGGCCCCTGAACCACGGTGTCTGTCTGTAGTGCTCGGCGGTGGTGGCGGCAAAGGTGGTGCTCACCTAGGTGTATTACAGGTGCTCGAAGAACTGGACGTACAAATTGACATGATTGTAGGGACATCAATTGGTGGTGCGGTCGGGGTGCTCTACGCCGCTGGCCTCTCCCTCAATGAAATTTCACAGGTGTTTCAGGAAAGCACCGTGCGACGTATCGCGGTGGCCGATCCGACCCGCACCGGGTTTATTGGCTCACGCAAACGTGAAGCTGTTCTCCAGAAACTCCTTGGCGAACGTACCTTCGCCGATCTGTCTATACCCTGTGCAGTGGTCGCCGTTGATCTGGTCAGCGGTCAGGATATGTTTATCAACGAAGGGCCACTGGTGCCAGCCCTGCTCGCCACAACGGCCCTGCCAGGCGTCTTCCCACCCGTAGCCCGCGATCAAGCGCTCCTTGCAGATGGTGGAATCCTCAACAATGTCCCAACCGATGTTGCTCGACAGTTAGGTGCAAACCGCATTATTGCCGTGCAGTTGGTTGCCACAAACACACAGTTTGCACAAACCCTGGAAGTACCCGACAATCCGGTTGCACGTCTGGCATTGGCGCCACGTCAGTTTGCCATTGCGAACCGTGCCTTGTCACTCCTTATCTCTCACGCGACCGAAACACGCCTCGCGCAGAATCCACCGGATGTGTTGATACGTCCCGAAGTAGATGAGATTCCCACGCTGAATATGAACCGACCAGATGAAGGGCGCAAAGCCGGTGAGCTAGCAGCACGAGAGGCCATGGATCTGCTCCTCGAATTACGGACATGGCAAACCATGGCGATGGAGCCTGCACCACCAAAACCACCTCGACGTCAAGCATTCGGGTTGTCGTTTCTACGCAAACAAACGTCATCAACTTCTATCGATGGACAACTTGAACAACAGGCATAAACGGTGTTTTATGCTACAAACACTCTACCATAGTCATTCGCAATACTACGGTAGAGTGTACAAAACCGAGCGATCCCAGCCAATTAGGCGTCCTCAATCACCACACGATTGATCGGCACACGGAGGCGGCGTAACTCACGCTTTGCCACATCGGCGCTGTTTTGTGATTTATCGATATCATAGGCCGTATACTCGCAGTATGATCGATTAAACTCGACCGTCGCATAACCCCAGTACTCACTATTAAAAAACTTGATATGCGGATTGGTCAGACGTACCAGATCCTCAATAAGCGAATCGGTACCGACCTCTTGCAACGCCTGCTCTTCAGGGCTGGTGTGCGTCACGGCATTTTCAATGATATCCTTGAAATTCGCCGATGTTACCGATGGGGTCATAAACTCCACTCCGACCATGTTGCTGCGGCCAAAGTTCCACCATTTGCTGTAATCTACTTTGAGATATGAAACGATATAGCTGTGGAGATCGCCCGTTAAAACCACCAGATTACGCACATCTGCATCGCGCAACTCACGGGCAATCAACACCCGCTCCTGCTCATAACCATCCCAAGCATCCAGATTAAAATAGATCGTCGTGTCGTCGATAGGGCCAAGTTTGAAAGCTGCCTGGAACACCTCATTACCCCACGCCTTCCAGAGCGCCTGCGAGTCCTTCATTCCTGTAATCAACCAATCTCGCTGCGTTTGACCCAACATTGTACGCGCGGGGTCAGCCTGTGCCTCACAACCGGTTGAAGCATAACGCTCACCAACATCTCCCTCACCACAGGGATGCGCCGAACGGTAGGTTCGCTCATCCGTCATAAACAACTCAACTAGACTGCCAAAAGCAAACTGGCGATAGATTTGTAAATAATCCTGGGGGTGTGTCGCATTCTCGTTGATACGAACACGTGCGGGAACATATTCAGCCCACGCACGCTGAGCATCAAATTTGAGTTGGTTGAGCCGCGCCGGATCATTGCCGAACTGCGGGTCCGTGGTGAAGGGGTGGTCTGGCGCACCCAGGGTGTCACGTTCCTCATCCCAATAACAATCATTGGCCGTCTCATGATCATCCCAGATGATAATCCAGGTATGCTGCTCCAGCGCCGCCTGGAGAAACACATCAGAACGATAGGTACGGTAGAGCGAGCGATAATCGTTGAGATCGAAGGCCACCTGCTCACCCGATGGCAACACCACGGCGCGGTCGGGGAACGGCAATGGCTGGAAACGTGGGTCGGCAGCCGACTCATAGATAAAATCCCCCAGGTGAATCACAAAATCGATGTCTTCCTGCGCGAGGTGTGCAAATGCACCATAATACCCGTTGGTATAGTCCTGACAGGTCAGTACTGCGAAACGCACCTGTTCGATGTCCTCATCGGCGGCAGGCAACGTGCGGCAGCGCCCCGTACGACTTGCCGTTTCGTTGTAGATAAAACGGTAGTAGTACACCTGATTTGAACCCAAGATGCCATCAAGATCAATCAAAACCGTATAATCACGCTCAGGGCCAAAATCAGCACTATTGATCAGACCACCAGCAACGATCTGCTGGAATTGATCATCCTGCGCGACCTCGAAAACCAACGGACGATCTCCTGACCAGACTTCAGGACTCACCCGCGTCCAGAGCACCACCCCACTCGGCGAGGGATCACCAGATGCTACCGAGAGGCTAAAGACACGTTCTGGCTCTTGGGCAGGATTGACGGCAAACCAACGCTCGTTCAGCAGAGCATTCGATGATGTCTGAGCAGCTACCATATCTTGTACATGCGTTAAAACGTAGGGGGTGAGCAAACTAAGACCAGCAACACGCAGAAAAGCACGACGATTCATGGGTTTCATTGCAGATCCGCTCCTCATAAACTGTGATAACAATGTTGATATATAGGAGTGCAGATTATACAAATTACATTAAGGGAAGGTGTTTTTATTGTTAATTTTCATAAAAATCAACACACTTTGTACACATAAATGAGATAAATCAAAGACAATTTGAAGTACTTCATTCTATAGCGCTTCATGAAACGCAGGTCGTTGACCATTGTTCAACAAGATGCACAATAAACAGAGACATCCTGCCACAAAAAGATGAGAATAACAATTGTATCACATTCTAAAATACTGAACTTAAAGCCCTTGAGAAGAGTTTCTATCGACACATGTGTCGCGAATGAAAGGTGAGCAATCATCTATAGACACAATGATACTTTTATGGTAAAAACAAACCTACACAAATATTTCTCGTTTACATTTTCGGAGCGTGTCTATGGAGAACGAACCATTACCTAGAACTATCGAACCTGCTTTCACACCGGCATTTCTCTCGCATTTAGCCGAGTTAGCCCAGGAGCACTACACCGAACAACCAAGTCCATCGTGGGCATCCATGGTTTTTAGTGCTTTCGTCGAGGCAGCAGCCCGTAACACGTTTGGCCAGAGTCGCTTGTATATTGCCCCGGTGGGCCTCGCCGCACGTGCGGTCGGCTCATAGCAAGAGGTGGCCAAGCCTCTACGTTTCCACCTCTTGCTGTTTATCCATTTACGGCTGCTCGATAAGCTCCTCTAACTCTTGCCGATGCGATTCTACATGTGAAACAATCTGCTGTAGCCAGGATCTTTTCGTACGACTCGGCCCCAGTGGGCCAGGTGCATCCAGATCATCTGTATGCTCAATAGCACGTCGTGCATGATCGAATGAGCCCGTTACCCGCTGCATCACTTTGTCACGGTCTAACGCAGCGTTTTTCTGCCGCCGCTGTTCATTCAGATCATCCACATCCATCCAACCAGTTTCTGGGTTGACTGGAAGATTTGGTTGCACTTCTCCAAGAATGATGAGTGATAGACCATAACTTGAATCCGCTATGTGCATAGCAATATCGTGAACCGTCCATCCGTCGCTTCGGGTATTAGCACGCCATTGTTCGTCGCTAAAACGCGGTAACAGATCGGACAAGGTAATACGTTCTTGCTCAAGCGCGGCAAGAAGTTCTGTTTGTATGGGTGTTGTGGTCATCGATTTCTCCTTTGAATTGATAACGACCCCGTCAGATTGCAACAAAGTACCTGGGATATGTGGAGTATACCATGGTCTGAAGGCAGACAGATAGCATGATGGGCGTTTGGTATTAATCTGGTAATGTTCGCATGCCATACTGACAACATAACTTTTTTCCTTCTCCTCTCTCACTTTTCCGCCCGCTCGAACCCTTCACGAGCGGGCGGGGCGTTTTTTACACTCACAATCTTTCTTTGCTAGACCAAACAACTCCCACCTGGGGAGAGCCACAGATGATTTTGAGTGAATACCACACCGTCTTGCACATTCTGCATGGGAAGTGTACCTGATCAGATTTTATAGATCAGATACATCATTGGGCAATGTAAGACCATCTTCTTATTTTTCTCCTTACCAACAAGATCCCCGTTGTACGTACTCTCTTCGCTTACACGAAAAAGGGCTTAGTTTAGATGGCCAACACCATTATTCGACCAACGCTTTTCCTGTTTATCGGTGGCGTGCTGCTCGAGGGTTTCCAATGGGATGTACTCAAGTGTGGCCATATGGGTTGCCTCAAGCACAACTGGTGGTGCGGCACCTGCTTCATAGGCTTCCATCCAGCGTGCCGCGCATAGGCACCACCGATCACCCGGCTTGAGACCGGGAAAGCCATACGCTGGCATTGGTGTACTCAAGTCGTTGCCACGCGCTTTGGTAAAGGCCAAGAATGCCTCATTCACCTGTGCGCACACGGTGTGGACACCTTGATCTTCGGGGCCAGTATTACAACAGCCATCGCGGTAAAATCCTGTTAGCGGTGAGGTTCCACAGGTCTGGAGGGGTGTGCCATACACATTTTTCGCCTGATTCATGTTGCACCTTCGTGTGATTCAGAACATCGAGGCAGAATAGCCACATTGACTTACACAAATAGTTATCATTTATAAATGGTTACTCTCCTTACGTTTTGGAAGGTAATAATAGATGTATAGTCTTTCTGCAACCTTTTGTTGACATATGCGTACACATAAGTATCTACAGCTATGTTTGAGGCTCACATCAATGTATGCGGGTTATATGACATCATTATGCAAAGAGGAACGTTTCGATGAGTACAGGATCACCTGCTCGCCAATTGGCCGTGCTGGCAGCGCTCGGGGTCGCCACATGCTTCTGTATCGCCACGTTTGTCATGCGAGTCTCGCGAACCGGTGAGCTTACGCACGCATGGCTGATCTGGAATCTGTTTTTAGCGTGGTTACCCATGCTCAGTGCGGTCATCGCCTACAATCTGGCCCAGACACGCATATGGCTGGTGTGGATTTTTGTTCTGCCCTGTATGGGATTCTGGCTACTCTTTTTTCCCAACGCACCCTATCTGGTAACCGATTTGATGCATATCCAACCGATTGCTCCGGTTCCACTCTGGTATGATCTGATCATGATCGCCACTGGAGTATGGATCGGCTTTTTACTGGGCGTGATATCGTTGTTGTTCATGCAGATGCTCATCACCCAGCGATTGGGACATATTGCCGGATGGCTGTTTGTGCTCGGGAGTATTAGCTTAGGAAGTTTTGGTATTTATCTGGGACGTTTCCTACGCTGGAATAGTTGGGACATTCTGTCGAACCCAACGCAACTGCTTATCGATATTGGAAGTCGTGTCCAGGCACCCTTTGACCATCCACAGACACTTGGTTTCTCTTTATTATTCGCCACCTTTTTTCTCACCATATACCTGGTGATTGTCGCAGTTACCTACTTACCCGGTACATCACGCCACACACCACCCTAGAAAGGATTTGATATCAAATGAACGTAACGCGCAATTGGGCCTATACCCTCAAAGGCAAACGATATGTTGGTGCTCGACAGCCAGCGCTGCACGATGGTCGTGCCTTTGGGGTGTTTCACTACCAGAAAGGCAGTTTTTATGAGAGTGTCCTATACTGTATTAATGCAGCATCTGGCATTGAGCGCTGGCAATTCACTGTTCCACATATATTGAATGCACCAGTAGTTGACACAGAGGGGTATGTGTATCTAAGCAGCTTTGATGGTCAAGTTCATTGTCTTGATGGCGCAAGTGGACAGATACGCTGGCAGACTCCTAAAACGAGGACTAACGTGAATGTCCCTGTGCTTGATCATCACGGCAGAGTGGTCGTCCCCGATCTCAGCTCACAGACGGCACAGGTACGCTGTTTTGATACATCGAGTGGGCAGTTGCGGTGGCAGATTCCCACCGGCGGTCATACTTATGTCGCGGCTATTAGTGAAGGACGCGTGATCTATAGTACGGCTAGACGTAAAGAGGGAGTCATATTATCTTGCGTATCATTAGACAATGGTCATGTGCTGTGGCAAATACCCAGCGAACACTACATGTTTCATCCTGTTGTTCAGACAGGCGTTATTTACATTGGAAGTCATGGTGAATTACGTGCCTATGATCTGCAAAACGGTACATTGCTTACGACATTGTCGTTACAAAAAGATTTTGCGGTCAATGCACAGCTATTACTGTACAACGATATGCTGTACTTTGGTGATGGAGAAGGGCAATGTTATGCCGTAGAGATTACAACAGACCGCGACGTACCAACGCAATCAGTCCAATACAATCTGCGCTGGCAATCCCAAACGACAGACGAGGTGGCTGCTCAGCCTGTGTACATACAGGATGTGGTCGCTTTTCTGAGTAAGGATGGCAGCGTACATCTTCTGGAAGCACAATCAGGCGCTCTGGTGAAACAGGTAAAACTCAAAACGAGAAACGATTTTGGTGGCATGCACTACGACAATCGCCGACTGTATGTCGCTCATGGCAGGGAGCTGATCTGTTATGATGTACAGGATTAGTGGTGTGTTGCACAAAGCGTGGGTCGCCCCTAGCTGTACTTGCTGCATAGGGCGACCCAGGGCATTATTCGCAACGCTGCGAATTGCCTGAAGCCGTTGTCGTTCGACCATTTAATGTCGGGACCAGATTATTGCCGTCGAAATCAGCCTCTCTGTGCATCACCCATTCGAGAACAGGTTGGACTGACTCATCTGACATGTTATCAGTTTCCGGCTCATAGATGCGGAAATTGCCACTGGTATGCAGTAATCTCAACATATAGAGCAGCCCATCGTAATAACGCCACTGCCCATCGGGGATAGGCACGTTCCACAGATGATCGACAAAAGCCCATACGTTGGTGGTGGTCCCTGCCAATCCTGCAGCCGTATTCATCCCAACATGTCCCGATTGATAATAGTCTGTGATCATACGACCATCAAGCTCATATTCAGCACCATGGGTTGTCACACCCTCATTGAAGAAGAATGTTTGTAGACGATCAGTCTGTGTTTTCTGCCATGGATCTTTAGCCCACCAGTGATAATCCATTGCCTTATTCATCTGTGTTCGTCGGGCGTCATAGCCATAGTAGTGGTGGTTACCTTTCCCAGTGGGGCAGCAATAATGTGGGTACCATCAAAGTTGGCATAATCAGGCATCAAACCAGTTGTTGGATGCACTGTGGTCTGTAAGAAGTTCCGTGAAGCTACAGCAGCGTCAGCCCAAAATTGGTTGTCTTTATCGGCCCATAAAGCCCAGAGATCATAGAAGCCAGGTTGGTGATACGAAGGATCGGTCCAGTTGGTCATATCGAGAGTCAGATCCTCAGCCACAAAACGGACCAGCTTGTTCTCTGGGTCGAATATATCATAGACACCTGTTGTTTCAGCCGTAGCTTCTTTGCTACGCATCGCATCAAGGATCGCTTGTGCTTCGGCACGGTAATTGTAAATACCTTCACCGTCGCCCCAGCGACCTGAAGCAAAGAAGAGCGCTGTCACCAACCAGATTTCGCCATCGGACGCATTATTTTGGCTCATCTTTTCACCATCGGTAGTTGCTTGCCACGCGAAGTACCCCTCACGTAGGCCATCCTGATGTTGTAAATAGGTCTTGGTCCACTTCCAGATGCGATCAAATTCCTCTTGCTTGTCGAGTTGGACCGCGATCATCATGCCATAGGATTGTCCTTCAGAACGAACATCATTACTTCCGACATCCCAAATATATGCCATATCGTCGCCAACTGGATAGTAAACTCGCTGATTCTCATCATCGCCATAGAACAGTTGCTGAAAGGCAGTATCCACTTTTGCCTGGATAGCCGCATCGCTATACCCATATTCTTTGAACAGATTACGATAGGTGTTGGTAACATATGCACCTGTTGATGGTGGTTGTGGTCCAGGTGGCAAATCCACCACTGGTGTCGCAGTGGGCACTGGCTCGGATGTCGCAGTGGGTGTTGGCTCAGGAGTAGTGGTGGGTTGTGGCCCAGGTGTGGTGGATCGAGCATTGAGCATGATCATTGGCATCATAATGCAGTGCAGTTTCGGAAGCAACTTGATATCGTCCATAGTGAAAGAGCCACTCCCACTGACAGCAGCGAGGTTAAACCCCCACATTTCGGTCAGGGTTAACCCATCATCTGGTGCGCCACTAGGTTGGAATGTCTCACTTCGTTCAAAAGCGCTCCACGACAACTCGATCTGTTGCCAGTCTGAAGAGTTATCAGTAAACGTATATTCAAACCGTTCTGATGTATTTGTGGTGGGATCCCTACGATTATCGTCAATCATCAACCGTATCGTTGTTCCTGTATTGTCCCCACGAAACCAGAAAGAGAGCGCCTCGTAGTTATGCCAGTCCTGACGGCCCTCAAAAGATTCGCCAAAGCCCCCAAAACCATCTGGCGCAATCGTATAGTCTATTTGTCCAGCGAATTGCCCCTCTTTGCTGGACGAGACACGTTCAAATGTGACGTTCGAGTTGGTATCGCTAAACGCTCCACGCTCAATGTCTTCCGTCTCAAAGTTATCAATCGTATACGCCGCACAAACGGTGTTCTGTGCATAGGATGGTGGCGAATGTGGATGCTGAAGAACAAGCGTGCATATCAATGTTAAGAACGTAATTGTGGCCGGTAAACGTATCGTATGCATAGACATCTCCTTTGATGATATATCACTAATGTGACAGCGATTGTTGTTACACGTGATGACTCCACCTTCGCAATGAGTACGAATCAACGTAATACGTTCAGTCACAAAGTTTGGTTCACTCTCTGCAAGACTATTAGAAAATCATTTATGCAAGCACTTACATAATAAGGCCATGCTACTTTCATCATTCTGTCAAGTAGTGCTTAAAACGGATTACCGTGGCATATTTGAAGTATTACTACACGCATCATCGGCCAACGCAACCGTTCAAACATCACATTCGTATATATTTGTGGGAACTTTTCAAGAAAGAAATATTCGATGTATCAAGCAATTGTTGATGACGTCCTGGCACCATTTCTGGCCAAGCGCCAGAGGATACAGATCGCTGTTGGCATTATTCATAATGGGCAGACTAGTGTTTCAGGCTATGCCACACCACATGGAGAACCTATTCCATCAGGACACAGTCTATTTGAAATTGGTTCAATCACAAAGGTCTTTACTGCAGTCCTACTGGCGGATCTCATCTTTGCCGATCAGGCCAGATTAGATGAGTCAGCCCATGATGTATTCCCAGAACCAAATAACATACCAAAAGAGGTAACATTACAACATCTGGCTACACACACCTCTGGTTTACCACGCCTACCATCGAATCTGTTCTGGTCCATGCTGCGAAATGTCGACAATCCTTACAGCAACTACACACAAAAGCATCTCAACACATATCTGCGGCGCTACCGACATAAACACAAACATATTGGTACCTACCAATATTCCAATCTGGGAGCTGGAATACTTGGCACCATGTTAGCCCATCAACTTGATATATCGTATGAAGAAGCCATCCGCACACGTATAAGTGATCGTTTAGGGCTAGATGACACACGTATAACGCTTTCACCAGAACAAACTGAACGGCTCATCCCTGGTTACACGGCAGAGGGAAAACCAACACCGAACTGGGACATGCCAACGCTAGCCGGGGCTGGGGCGCTACGTTCCTCAGCCGATGATATGCTTTGTTTCCTAGTAGCCAACTTAGATGATACAAACGATCTAATGGTGATGTTACAGTTTTGCCATGCAGGACGAGCCCACATTAATCAGACTGATAACCAGATCGGTTTAGGATGGCATATTAAAACTTTACTGGAGCAACAACATACGGTCTTGTGGCACAACGGTGGTACAGGCGGATATCGATCATACGTAGGGCTTATAAAGCAGCGAGAAACTGGCGTTGTTATACTCAGCAACAATGGTCCGGGGCGACAGGAACAGCGTAATCCCAGTCAATCAGTAGATTACATTGGTGAACAAATTCTACAGCGACTTATGGTTGAGGCTCCTACATAACACACCACAAACAAAAAAACTGCACCAGACAACCTTGTCCGGTGCAATTCTTCAAAACTCTGGTCTAACGCTAGAATGACGCTACGTTAAGCAGCGGTTCCTGAACACCATCCGGATCACCAGAGTTGTTCCAATCAAATGTTCCGGTTGATTCCAAGACACTCTGAACCGTGCTGGGACTGGCCCCAGGGTTATTGGCCAGATAGAGTGCTGCTGCACCAGCAACATGTGGGGAAGCCATTGAGGTGCCAGATAAATTGCTATATCCACCACCGGGTACGGTCGATAAGATACTCACACCTGGAGCAATGATGTCAACATCAGCACCATAGTTTGAGAAACTGGCCAGTACATTACTGGGCTCATTTAATGCGGAAACCGTAATGACTTCATCATATGCAGCCGGGACAGCACTAGCTGCATCAGTTGAACTGTTGCCTGCGGCAACCACATAGGTCACACCAGATGCGACAGAATTACAGATGCTATCATGATACGAGTCACCGGTGGTGCAACCAGAGCCAAATGGCTCAGAACCAAACCCACCAAGGCTCATGTTCACCACATCAACCGTATCTGCATTCTGGGTCACCCAATCGATGCCACAGAGGACACTCGACAAAGAACCTGAACCATTATCACCCAGCACCTTAACAGCCCAGAGACGTGCACCAGGAGCAACACCTACCACACCAAAATCATTGTCGACGGCAGCCGCAGTACCAGCTACGTGCGTACCATGGCCATTGCCATCGTCGGCACTACCACCAACACAACTGATGCCTCCCACAACATTGAGATCGGGATGGTCGAGATCGATGCCAGTATCAAGAATAGCAATATCGACATCAACACCCTCATCAACACCATCAATGTTGGCGGTGGCACTCAGATCAGCGTCCACACGATCAATGCCCCCTGGCAAAGTCTGTGCGGCAATCGATACAGTTTGGTCAGGCATAATCGATACTACCTCTGGTAACGACTGGAGCCGTTCCACTGCCGCATCGGAGAGTTCAGCTGAGAAACCTTTGAATGCGTGGGAATATACATGCTCAGGCTCAACATCAATTTTGGTTGACATACGTTGGGCCATGAGGCCAGGTTCACTCACTGAATCATCAAAAGTTACAATGTACTGTCCAGGAATAACATCAAGGTTAGATTGTGTGGCCTGTACACTTCCCCCATTCACAAGCAACATTACACACAGACCGCCAAGTGCACCTACGTAGGCGAGTCGTTTGAACATAAGGTTGACCTCTCCTGAGATAAGGCTATAAGAATAGATGATGGACCAACTGTTGAATGCACGCATAGAATCCATATAGGTCTTGATAAATAGACACGGGCATTACATTTCGTTTGACGTGTGTATAACGAACAGCAGTGGTAGTGAAATTTCTCGTATCTGTAAACCGGATATATATCAGGTACATCAGGCATTTAGACTTATGAGTTACCTCCTTTTGTCTATTAATTTAATTTTCAATAATATAAACTCAATAAAATTATTTTTTGTACACTTTCATTATATTAATATTAATTAATATTGAATGATTATAGGATGAGAGGAGGATGAAAGAGGGATGAGTACAAATATGCACGAGGAGGCATACACAAAGCCACACATCACATGGTAGTACATGTGACGCATGGCAAGAAAATAACGGCTATATGAAGTGGATATGGTTTAGAAGGAACGAACGTTTAATAATCGCTCTTTAATACCATCACGATCATCAGAGTTGTTCCAATCTAATGTACCGGCACTCTGCAATGCGCTCTTGACTGCAGCCGGACTCGCTCCAGGGTTGCGGGCTTTGTACAGAGCAGCGCCACCAGCCACATGAGGGGCAGCCATGGAAGTGCCTGAGTAGTTACCATTGTATCCGCCGCCTGGGAAAGTTGATAGAATACATACGCCAGGAGCGATCAAGTCAATATCAGCACCATAGTTCGAAAAATTGGCAAAAGTATCATCGACATCGGAGCGACAGGTTGCAGGAGCACCCCCACCTGAGCGACCATTGAAATCAGCCAGAGCCGAAACGGTAATCACTTCATCGAAGGCTGCCGGTACGAAACTGCGCGCATCGGTTGCACTATTCCCTGCTGCCACAACATAGGTGATGCCAGCACCTACTGAACGACAAATTGCATCATGGAGACCATTACCCGTTGAACAGCCTGAACCAGCGGGATCGGAACCACCACCGCCGAGGCTCATATTGGCAACCTCGATCGTACCTGCACGTGCCGTCACCCAATCAACTCCACAAATAATGCTTGCGAAAGAACCAGAGCCATTATCGCCCAGCACTTTGACAGCCCAAAGGCGTGCGCCAGGAGCCACTCCAACCACACCAAAGTTGTTATCCAGCGCGGCCACAGTACCGGCAACATGCGTACCATGACCATTACGATCATCAGCACTGCCACCAACACAACTGACACCACCAGCAACATTCAGATCAGGATGATCAAGATCGATACCAGTATCAAGGATAGCCACATCAACATTGACCCGTTGATCAACGCCATCGATACGAGCTGTCGGGCTGAGATCGGCTTCTACACGATTAACGCCAGTAGGAAGGCTTTGAGCAGTAATCGACACCCTCTGATCAGGGATAATTGATACGACTTCAGGAAGTGACTGTAAACGTTCTACCGCAGCATCAGACAATTGTGCTGAAAAGCCTTTCAGTGCGTGGGAATACACATGCTCTGGTTCTGTACCAAACCGAGATGCCATCCGCTCTGCTAAAGGACCAGGATCACTCACCGTATCACTAAATGTGACAATATATTGACCGGGGATAATATCAGGATTCGTCTGTTCTGCCTGTACACTACCATTGCCTGCCAACATTGTGAAACAAAGCCCACCAATAGCACCAACATAAGCGAATCGCTTGAACATAGTGTTGACTTCTCCTTAATGTAAGCTAAAGAAAGTTACGAGAAAATCAGATAAACCTTGCGTAATAGAACCATGGGCGACAACAAAGCTACCTTACGTCATTCTACTCTCTGACATATCAGAAAATAGTTAATCGAAACCATCTCAAGTAATATATCTTGTTTCTCACACCTGACACAGGTTCATATGCGTGAGATTCAATTGAGGTGCCATCCCAGACTAGCATAATGTCAGGTACTCTTAATAATCCACCTCCTATAGCATCTATTGCCTAACCTATGACGAAAAAGCATCCTATAGTCAGTCCAATCTGCAATGCAAACTGGAATGATGAAATAGTTATATATACGTAAACAGAAAAGAGTACGTAAAAATATTTAGTTAAATTTTAGTATGGAAAAAGTATATCATATCTTATCATATCTTGTCAATAGTTAATGCATTTAAAACATGAAATAGTTTTTTATCAACCTTGACGTAGACTCTCAGCCGCAGTATACTGCCGCTATACTCACCAAATCTATACAAGTCATTACAGATATCGTCTGATCTTGTCTTACCTGTTCAGGAGTTACGATGATGCACAAATTTCTGATTCATAAACGGGACGATCACGTTGGAGTTGCTCCCAAGGATATTGGCGCACACGAGCGGGGCGTTGGAGTCTACCTGGATGATGACTCAACAATTGAGGTACACGCTCAACACGCCATTCTACTTGGACATAAAATTGCAATCGCGAATGTTCAGCCCAGTTGCCCTGTTCTGGAATATGGCATTCAGATCGGTAAAGCACCCGCTGGCTTCAAAACTGGTGACTATGTACACACACATAATTTGAAGAGCGCGAGGTGGTGATATGACACAACCATGGCTGGGCTATCAACAAGAAAATGGTCATGTTGGTATTCGCAATCACGTGGTCATTCTGCCGATTGATGATATTTCGAATGCAACCTGTGAAGGTGTCGCCCGACTGATCAGTGGTACGTTGGCGTTACCACACAGCTATGGTCGTCTACAGTACGGCGAGGATCTGGCACTACACTTTCACACGATGATCGGCACTGGCGCAAACCCCAACGTGGCAGCGGCTGTGGTTATTGGTATCGAGGAAAACTGGACCAAACGCATCGCTGATGGCATTGCCACCACAGGTAAGCCGATCGCCGCCTTTTCGATTGAGGGATACGGCGATCTCGAAACTATTCGCCGCGCCTTGTGGAAGGCCAAAGAATTTGTGCAGTGGGCCTCTGAGTTACAGCGTGAACCCATCGATATAAGTGATCTCGTTGTGAGTCTCAAATGTGGCGAGTCGGATACTACCACTGGTCTGGGTTCCTGTCCCACGGTTGGCGTGGTCGTTGACCAACTGATCAATGCAGGAGTAACCGTGTTCTTTGGCGAAACCTCCAAACTCACCGACGGCGAACATCTGATTGCTGAGCGCATGGCCACACCAGAATTGCATGATGCGTTTATGCAGACCTACACCGACTATGTCTCCTTTATCGAGCAACAGGATGCCGATCTGCTTGGGTCACAACCAACGCAGGGCCATATCGTTGGTGGTCTCTCGATGATCGAAGAGAAAGCGCTTGGCAACATTGAAAAGACCGGCACCAAACCAGTCATTGGGGTGCTCAAGCCTGCCGAGATGCCACAAAACGGCCCTGGCCTCTACTTTATGGATAGTTCTTCCGCTGCCGCTGAATGCGTGAGCTTGATGGCCGCCGGGGGTGCCGTTATGCACTTCTTCCCTACTGGACAGGGCAATATCATTGGCAACCCCATCGAGCCTGTGGTCAAAATCTCGGCCAACCCCAACACGGTGCGTTCGATGAGCGAACATATCGATGTTAATGTCAGCGGTTTGCTCTCACGAACGATCAAGCTCCCCGAAGCCGGTGAGCAGTTGAGGGAATGTCTGCGCCGCACAGTCAATGGCCATCTGACCGCCGCCGAAGCACTCGGCCATCGTGAGTTTGTAATGACCAAACTCTATCCAAGCGCATAAGAAAGAGGGAATGGATATGACCAGAGCAATACAGCCTGCACTGTTCATCGACGGTGAATGGCGCACCACACCAAACAGCACTGTAGTCATTAATCCAGCCACAGGTGCAGAGTTGGCTCATATAGCTATTGCTGGCAGCGCCGAAACCACCGATGCTATCAATGCGGCATCGTCAGCTTTGCAGCAGTGGCGCAAAACATCCGGCTTTGAACGCAGCGAGATACTTCAACGAACAGCCATCCTGATGAGTGAACGTGCCGAGCAGATCGGTCATACCCTTAGCCTTGAAAGCGGCAAACTGCTCCGCGAGGCGATTGGCGAAGTGCGTTTCTCAGCAGATTATTTTGCCTGGTTTGCTGGTGAAGCCCGCCGCCTTGAAGAGGTGAGTAGCGTGAGTGGTCGGCGTGGTGGCCCACAGATGGTGGTACGCAAGCCGGTTGGTGTGGTCGCCTCGCTAACACCGTGGAACTTCCCTATCTCCATTCAGGCGCGCAAAGTTGCCCCCGCACTAGCAGCAGGATGCACCATCGTAGCGCGTCCAAGCGAACAGGCACCACTTGCGGTTATGGCATTCTTTCAATGCCTGATCGACGCCAGTATCCCAGCAGGTGTAATCAATGTCCTGAATGGTCCCGCAGGACCCATCACCGAGACACTCCTCGATGACGACCGGGTACGGGCGATCAGTTTCACTGGCTCAACACCTGTCGGCCAAAAATTGTATGCGAGAGCCAGCACCAGCATGAAGCGCCTCGCCCTCGAACTGGGTGGATGTGCGCCATTCATCGTGTGCGACGATGCCGATCTGTCGCTGGCTGTCGAGCAGGCCATGATCGCCAAGTTCCGCAACTGTGGGCAGTCGTGTATTGCTGCGAACTGCTTCTATGTCGCTGAGAACGTCTACGAGTCCTTTGTCGCTGGACTATCAGACCGGATCGGCTCGCTCCACCTTGGTGACCCGCTACACGAGGAAACCACGTTGGGACCACTTATCAACGCACACCGACGACAGGAACTGGAGCAACTGCACGAGCAAACGCTGCGCGCAGGGTTTCAGATCATTACGCAGGCGCCCGCACTCCCACCAACCACTGATCTGTCACCAGACTGCTACCTGCCACCAGCGCTCTTTGCGACACCGCTGCTTGATGACATTGAACCGACCTTTCTCGAACAGGAAATCTTTGGGCCGTTAACGCTCGTTGTTGGATTTTATGATCTTAACTTACTCATGCAACAACTGACCGCACAACCGCTTGGTCTGGCAGGTTATGTGTTCTCACAGGACACGACCAACGCACTACGGGTGGCTACACAGCTAGAAGTGGGCATCACCGGCGTCAACGATGGCCTGCCAAGCGCTGCCAACGTGCCAATGGGTGGCGTTAAGCAGAGCGGACTGGGGCGTGAAGGCGGGCATCAAGGTATCGAAGAGTTTTTACATACCCAATATCTGGCATTGAGATCAGCGTGGTATTAGATGGGACCCTTCCTGTAACCGTCGCCATAAACGTCTCGGTTACTCGTTGGACAATACAAACATAAAATAAAGGGGATAACGGCATCCCTGAACATGAGGTGCTCTATGACGAGGCCCAAAATTGTGTTAATTGGAGCTGGAAGTGCAATCTTCGGCTTGAGTTCGCTGGCCACCGTGATACGTTCGGAGCGGCTACGTGGTGCAGAGTTGGTGCTGGTCGACATCAATGAGGCTGGGTTGGAAAAGATGACCCGACTGGCTGAGAAAATGAGCCGCGAGTGGGGCGCCGACATGCAGATCAGCAGTACCACCAATCGCCGCAAAGCGCTGCCCCACGCCGATTTTGTGGTTGTGTCTGTGCAGGTCGGGCCACGCGAAGAGGTGTGGGAACTCGATTGGCGTATTCCCCTCAAGCACGGCATCCGTCAACCCTACGCAGAGAACAGTGGCCCCGGCGGATTCGCTCACACCGCCCGGAATCTGCCGTTGATACTGGCGATTGCCCGTGACATGGAAGAACTCTGCCCAGACGCGTGGTATCTCAACTTCACCAACCCACTTATCCGTCTGACCCTCGGTGTTCATCGCTACAGCAACATCAAGGTCGTTGGGCTGTGCCATCAGCTTTTGTGGGGCTACGCGATGGCTATGGCCGTACTGGCAGATCGCTATGATGTCGACATCCCCGAGGGCTTTCATGTGCACACTGATGCGTCTAATATGCCATTTTTCAAACCTGTTGCCCTGGCAGCTTACCAGCATATTGACGTGAAAGCCGCCGGGCTCAATCATTTCTCGTGGGTCTACGACATCCGTGACCGACAGACCGGCGAAGATCTCTATCCACTGGTGCGCGAACGCTGGCTGAACCACTATCGCAAAGACTTCGAGCCGCTCTCCCGCGAGGTGTTTCAAATCTTTGGGATGATGCCCACGGCAGGCGACAGCCATCTGTGTGAATATCTGGCCTGGACCCACGATCCCATCACCAAACCGTGGGAGAAATACGACCTCAAGCTGCAAAACTGGGAAGGTAACCGCCAGCGACGCGCCGAACGCTGGGCCGTGGTCGATGCACTCCTCAGCGATAACATGTCACTCGACGAGGTACGCAATGCCACGACAGAGGGATTACCCGAAATCATTGAGGCGATCACCTTCAACGACAATCGCTACCACCATCAGCTTAACCTGCCGAACCACGGTCGTATCCCCAATCTCCCACATGATGCCATCGTTGAGACCCCCGGCGTCATCTCAGGAATAGGGATTAGTGGTCTCAACATGCCAGCACTACCCGAAACCATCGCTGAGCTATGCCGCCGCGAACTAGCCTACAGTTCCGTCGTGGTAGACGCATGTACAGTCGGCGACCGCGATCTTGCACTGCAGGCATTGTTGCTCGACCCCAATGTCAACGATATTGACCGGGCCAGGGCTATTTTGGATGAATTCATGCAGGTGTTTGCCGAATATCTACCACAATTCAATCAATGAGGTATGAGAGCGCCCCATCACAAACCCATGATAGGGCGCGCATACTCTAAAAACGCCTTAGTGACAGCAAAGAGGTGGCTGGCTATAAAGTTATCAGAGAGGGTACGGGTCTGGTTAGCGACCTCGTCGAGTGGCATAGGCACCGTCCGCCACACCATGCCATCGCGCTGTAGCCCCATCATCACATCAGAACGACCATGAATCGCAGCGTGTACCGCATCCACACCAACACGCGTCGCACACTCGCGGTCTGGCACACTCACCAATGTGCTGCTGCTACGCTGGAGCGTATCGGGACGCATCTGTCGGCAGCGTAGCCCTAACTGTTGCCTAATGAGATTGGCCAGATACGGCGCGACACCGACAGAAAGACTCAACAGCTTCTGGCCACTTGCATCGTACTGTGCTCGTTGGTCCTTCTCGGCGAGAAAAGCACCCGACTGATCCCGCACACCTTCTGCCGCAACAATGAGACACACCCTGTATCGAGCATGCACATCTCGAATGGTAGCCAGCAACTGCATCTCGTCAAGCGCGACTTCGGGCAGCAGAATCAGGTGTGGCGGAGAGCCTTCTTCGTAGCGTGCCAGTGCAGACGCAGCAGCCAACCAGCCTGTATGACGGCCCATTACCTCCAGCACAGCCACATCATCAAAGCCACGCATAGCAACCAGATCGAGACCAACATCGCAGACGGTTTGCGCCACAAAACGGGCCGCGCTTCCATAACCTGGCGCAAAATCCGTACCCTCTAGATCGTTATCAATCGTTTTGGGTATGCCGATCACACGCAGCGACTGCTGATTGCATGCGTATCCACTCCTCATTGCGTACGCATGCAACTTGTGAGCAGCCGCCATCGAGCCATTCCCACCGATGATAAAGACGGCACAGATCGCATGTTGGTGCAGCAGTTCCACAACTCGTGGGAGATCGGAATCTTTTAGTTGATCACGGCCACCACCAAGCATGGCCCCTGGCTGCAAGGGAAGTGGATACGGCCCTGTGTGTTCGTAGTCGGTCAGTTCAACCCAATCTCCGCGAGCAAAACCACGCAACCCATAACGTGCACCCCACAGTTGCCCTATTGCAGGATGTTCCCGACAGGTCTGAATCACACCCGCCAAAGATGCGTTAACCACTGCGGTTGGGCCGCCACACTGCATCACAATGGCATTCATCGCCCACCAAACCCAGTTGTGGTAATACCCTGTACAAAATAACGTTGCGCTATAAGAAAGAGGATCACGACTGGCACAAGCATCACCGTACTTGCCGCAAACACCAACTCCCAGTTGGAGACATACGCATCGTTGTAGGCACGCACCGCCAGCGCCAACGTCCAGTTGTCCTGCGAGTTGATATAGATGAGTGGATTCACAAAATCATTATAGTGCTGGATGAGCGCAAATACGGCAACCGTAGCAATAGCTGGTTTCGAGAGTGGCAAAATAATCTGGAACAGCACCCTGAGACGACTGGCCCCATCGATCAGTGCAGCATCTTCCAGTTCCATCGGAATACCACGGAAGAACTGCCGCATCAGGAAGACGTAGATCGCCGTTGTCGCCGTCCAATAGGGCACGATGAGTGGCAAAAATGTGTCGATCCAGCCAAAATTGCGAAACAACACAAAGCGCGGTACCAGCGTAATCACCTCTGGCAACATAATCGTGGCCAGCAGCAGGGCAAACCATGTCTCACGACCCGGCCAGCGCAACCGCGCAAAGGCATAGGCCACCAACGCCGACGAGATGACGGTGCCGAGGACGGCAAAAAACACCACCAACACCGTGTTATAGATGAAATGCATGAGCGGCAGGATCTCAAAAATCCTGACGTAGTTGCTCCATTGTGGATCTTGCGGAATCCATGTAATCGGCGTCACAAAGATTTCCGTTGAGACTTTCAACGAAGAAGAAATCATCCACAGCGTCGGCACCAGAAAAGAAATGACCAGCAAGATCATGACGATTTCGAGACCCACCAGCCGCATCTGGTCGATCACTGCGCGACGAGAGAGTGAACGCTTTGGCGATACCGTACGGCTATCAAATGGAGAATCTGTCTGCATCGCACCCTCCTCAATTCTCGTAGTAGACCCAGCGTTGTGAAAGATAGAACTGTGCAATCGTAAAGCCAATGACAAGCACAAACAGTTCCCACGCCAACGCTGCGGCATAGCCCATATTAAAGAACTCGAACCCCTGTCGGTAGATGTAGAGCACCGAGAAGAGTGTTGCATTCTCCGGCCCACCCTCGGTCATAATCAAGGCCGGGATAAAAATCTGGAACGAGTTAATGACCGCAACCACCGTATTGAACAGAATGAGTGGCGTCATAAGTGGCACCACCACCGTCCATAAACGGCGTAGAGGGCCAGCACCATCGATACTCGCTGCCTCAAGCAACGATTCGGGAATATTGCCCAGACCCGCGATAAAGATTACCATCTGGCGGCCAATCATCCAAAAAGACATGAAAATAAAAGCCGGTTTTGCCAGATCGCGCTCAAACAACCACGCCTGGGGAGGGATACCAAACCAGCCCAACGTCTCATTGAGGATACCATACTCGGGATGAAACACCCGCTGCCACACCACGGCACTCGCCACCAGCGGCACGATAATCGGCATGTAGAAGCCTGCCCGATAGAGCACCCGAAACCGTAGTTTTTGCGAAAGGGCCAGTGCCAGCACAAACGAGATGACAATCTGAATTGGTACGGCAAAAAGCGTATAGAACGCGGTGTTATATAAACTGAGTTTCGCGTTTGGTTCGGTCAATAGACGCACAATATTATCAAATCCCACAAAGCGTGGCGCCGAAAGCAGATCCCAACTATGAAAGGCGAGATAGAGCGCATACAAAATGGGGTAAACCGTAAACACGAAAAAACCGATGATGAAAGGTGAAGCAAAGAGGTACCCCTGAAGCCATTCTCGTCGTTCCTGTTTACCTGGTGCACGGGCTTTGACGCGTTGAAGCAGACTTGTGCTGGCCATAAACCCTCCTGGAGACATGCCAGAAAGATGCGGGAAGCGCATTGCTCACACTCACACCCCGCATCTCTCGGTTGGCCAATGACCGTAAAATTAGGTTGACGACTCGTCAATTAAGCGTTGGAGTGCCTCATCTACTGCGGGAAGCACCTCCGCCGCAGTGGCGCTATTGTTGAGCAATGGGTCCCAGCCGTTTGGTTTGACCACTTCCGACCACATTTGGCTACGTGGCACTTTACCGATGACATCGACCTCGGATCGCCGGAACGCTTCAATGAACGCCTGACCATTCTGTACCTGGAAGAGTTCTCCGATCTTCGGCAGCCAGAACGACTCGACCATTGTGAGTGAATTGGGCATTCGCCCGGTTATTTCCGAATAGGTTTTCTGGCCTTCCTCGCCTGCCATAAAACTCGCAAACGACCATGCCGCCTCAACATTATCACCATTGAGGAGTGCAACCCCCTCGGCCCACCCACGATGGGGGCGTTCAGTATCGGTGCCCTGTGGCATCAGCACCACATCAAAATCCACCTGCTTCCCTTGTTCACGTAGCTCGGGGTTATTCAAGCGTGCCAGAAACCATGGTCCCTCATACTTCATCGCACTACCGCCTGTTTCGATAGTGCTGGCCCCGGTATCGATATCAGCCTGAAGCGGTGAGATGTTGAGCGTGTGAATAAAGTCCTGTGCTATCATCTGCACCATTTCCACAATTTCCGGCTGGTTAAAGATCACCTGTGTCGGATCGATCAGTTGGTCAAACTCCTGTGCACCAGTCGAGCGAATCCAATGGATATCGCGGAACCATTGGCCATTTGCCTGATAGCCATACCGTTTGGCATCACCATCAGTATTAGTAAGCTGTTGAGCAATCTCGACAAACTGCTCAAAGGTCCAGTCATCGGTCGGATAGGGGATGCCCGCATCATCAAATGGCTTTTTGGCGTAGAGCATCAACATCGTTGCAATCTGCAGCGGGACAAGGAAAGTCACACCATTTCGCATCGTCGAACCCTCGACCGAAGCAATGCTGTTATCATACATGGCCATCAGACCATCGCGTTCGGCGAGATCGGCCACCGGCGCCAACAGATCGCGGTCGGCATAGGTCTGCCACTCCCAGCCCTGAAACGACGAGATATCCGGCGGTGTGCCACCAGCAATAGAGGTTTGTAACTTTGGATAGAAATTCTGGTTGGGCTCCGCAACACTGCTCACATTCACGGTGAGATTGGGGTTGACTTCGGCAAACTGCTGGGTTAGCGCATCCCACGCAGGAAGATCGGCCTGATCTCCCCATGCAAGAAACTCAATCTCTCCCGTAGCCTGGCCTGGTGCTGCATCATCACCTGTCGAAGCAGACTCATCACCTGTGGAGGATTGGGATTCTGATTGTGGCGATTGTCCGCACGCGGCAAGCACAGCAACTGCCAAACTGGCCTTACCACTAAGAAGTAGCATCTGTCGGCGACTAAGTTGCTTTTTCTCTCCCATGAGTACATTGTTCCTTTCTGCTACGTTGCATTTGAACTTTGTAATGTATTTGCCCGGCGGAAGAAAACAGAATCGATACTAGCTATCAAGGAAAGAAGGTAGAATATCCTTGACAGAATAAGCTCTCTAATGGTACTTTTAATACGTTCAGGAAAATTTTACTATAATGCAACCCTAACGGATCTTTGGCCACATGTCAAGCAGCAATATTCACTATACATGTCTGTGTGTAGTGCTAGTCATTCTTGACAGGAAAGAGAATGAAAGGATGTCTGACGACGCCAGAGATCAGGAGTAAGTCGCCATGATCAAAACAGCGACAACACCCCATCTACAGATTGCGCTTGTTACGATTGCCCGATCAACCTTCGATGTTGAGTTCGCGCAGTTGATGGCCGATACCGTAGCAACCAACCTTACCCAGGCCAATCATACTCTGGTTGGCACCGGTGCAGAACTGCTTATGGATGGCAGCGCTGTTGAAGATGCCATTGCCACGTTGAGCAGCCACACGTTTGACCTCGTTATCATCCTTCAGGCCAGCTTTGCGGATAGCACTATGGCGGTGCAGATTGCCGAGGCCATCCGACCACGAGGTATACCGCTGTTGCTGTGGGCGGTACCAGAAGAACGTAGCGGCTCACGCTTGCGATTGAACAGCCTCTGCGGCATCAATCTGGCAGGACACGCGTTCACACGCCACGGTATTGATTACGACTATCTGCTTGCGGCACCTGATGATCCAACGGCTTTGGAAAAAATAGCCATCCTGGCGCGAGCAGGCCATGCACGTCGATTGTTACGTCAGACGCGTATCGGCCTCGTGGGACAGCACCCGGTTGGGTTTGAGACATGTAGCTACAGTAGTGAGACGTTCGCAACCCTCTTTGGTGCACAAATCGTACCGCTCCCTTTACAACATGCACTTGATCGCGCCCGCGTTGCCAGTGTGGAACAGCGTGATGCATTTGTGCAGCGGGTTGCGGAAGTTGCCGACAACTTGAATACCCTTGACCAAGAAGGCGTGCAAGGAACAGCAGGCGTCTATGTCGCGTTGCGTGAGTACGCTGATATGGAGCAACTTGATGGTGTCGCCGTACGTTGCTGGCCCGAATATTTTACTGAGTTAGGTTGTGCGGCATGTGGCGCGATGAGCATGCTCAATGAGGAACTGACACCAGCCAGTTGTGAGGCCGATATCCACGGTACACTGACACTGGTGTTATTGCGTGCGTTGAGCAACGATCACACATTTATCACTGATCTCGTATCGGTTGACGCAGAAGACGATACTGCTACGCTGTGGCACTGTGGGCTGGCACCGATCAGCATGGCCGATCCAGATTTTCCCATTAGTACAACAGTACACTCAAATCGTCGGTTGCCATTGCTCTTCGAGTTTCCCCTGCGCCCTGGACGCATCACCATTGCACGCCTCAGCCAGGTACACCCGAACCAGGGGGCAGCAGGCTTTCAATTGGTTGTCGGTGGTGGTGAGATGGTGCAGGCGCCACGAGGATTTGGTGGAACATGTGGCACCGTTCGCTTTGATCGTCCTGCAACCGAGGTTTTTGATACGGTGATGCGAGAAGGTTTGGAGCATCATTTTTGCATTGTGTATGGCGACTATCGTGCAGAACTGCACGCTTTTGCCAGACTGATTGGTCTGCCCGTGGTAGAGCTAAGTTGATGGACTAGTTGCAGACAACGCTGTCCATTGACAAACATAGCACATATGAGGAACGTATGCCAGAGCCAGCCATTGTATTCGCTTCCGATGGACGTGTTGCACTCCAACGCGGGTTTGATGCACTGGCGCATCTTCTTGCCCTCACACTGGGGCCCCAGCAAAGCGGTATCTTCAACACACGTGATGTCCATAGCGCACCTGAATGGCTCACCGATGCCGCTACCATTGCACGTCGGTTTTTGGCGCTGCCCGACCGTGTCGAGAATGTTGGCGCAATGTTGTTGCGTCATCTCGTCTGGCGTGTCCACCAGAACAGTGGCGATGGCTGTGCAACGGCGGCAGTATTGGCACAAGCATTGCTGGCAGAGTCACTGCGCTATATTGCAGCAGGCATCGATCCGGCGCAACTACGACAGGGTATTGAAGTAGCAACCGAGGCTGCCATACAGACCCTTCACACCATGGTCCGCCCCATCAACGATGAGGACGATCTCCAGAGCGTTGCTCGAACCGCAATAGATGCGCCAAAGCTAAGCATGTTGCTGGCCGAACTGTTCGATCTGCTGGGCCCAGAGGCCTTTATCACCATCGAAGAACACATCGCCCCCTATTTTGAACGTGAGTATATCGAAGGGGGGCGGTGGAATGCACGGTTGGCATCGCCCTATTTCATCAACGATACGGTTGAGCAACGTGCCGTCCTACGCGATGGAACTGTAGTGTTGTTCGCCGGAGAGGTGCAGAAGGCCAGCGAGGTACAGCCCTTGTTAGAATTGCTTGTCAAACATGAGCAACGTCGTCTGTTGTTTGTGGCCCATGCGATACGCGACACCGCGCTGACAACACTGGTAACCAATCATCAGCGTGAGCACATGCAGATTGTCGCGGTTGAGTTGCGGCGCGCCGGGCAGCAGCGTCTGGACGATTTTGCAGACATGGCAGCACTCACCGGGGCGCTGGTTTTAACTACGGCAGCCGGTGATCGGTTGGAGCGCATCACCCCACATGCCCTTGGACGTATGCGCCGTGTCTATGCCACCCCACAGGAGATGGTGGTATCCGGCCAACGTGATCGGTTGCGCCACAACGCACAGATTAACCAACTACGCAATCGTTTGGCTGCGTGTTCGCCGGAGAGCACCGTAGAGCGCAACGAGCTACACATGCGGATCGGACGACTTTCTGGCGGTGTCGCAACGCTCAAAATCGGTGCATTGCACAAAATCGAGCGTGCCGACCTACGGCGTAAGGCTGAACAGGGTATGCAAACACTGGCGAGTGCTCTGCGTGATGGGATTGTGCCAGGCGGAGGGGTGGCCTATCTCAAGTGCATCCCCACCGTAGAAGCACTCGCTCTTGCTGGTGATGCGGCCTATGGTATGAAAGCCGTCGCGCAGGCGTTAGAGGCACCACTCCGACAGCTTGTGACCAATGCAAGTCGGCATACTCCTGCAACAGTACTGGCCGACATACGCTATAACGGTGGCAACTATGGGTATGATGTCCACCATCATCTGGTTTGTGATGTGACACAAGCCCATATTTACGACGCCACAGATTCTGTGTGTGAGTCGCTCAGGGCGGCAGCAAGCGGAGTCACGATGGCAATTACCACAGAGGCCGTAGTGCTCAAACGTCGACCCAAGACTAGTCTGGAACCATAATGCTTCATACTCTACACAAATCAACCATTGCCCCTGGTGGCTCGGTGTTCGATATAGCCCTCGATCAGCATGGCGAGGTATGGTTAGCGGCGGAGTCGGGGTTGTGGCGGGGACGACCGGGCAGTTGGCAAATGCTTCCCAAAGCTCTGCCACTTCTACGCATCAATACGCTCACCTGTATTGATGATGAACACACCAACAGCTCATTGTTGTTTGCAGGTGGTGCACCAAGCAACATTGTCTACTCCCACGATGCCGGGACCAGTTGGTACACCGCCCGGCTTGACCCTATCGAAAGCCCGATCACCTGTTTTGCTCAATCACCGAACTTCGCGCAGGACCGCGTGGTGCTGGCGGGAACACTCAATGATGGGGTGTTGCGTTCAAGTGATGGTGGCCGCAATTGGCGGCTCGCTAATTTTGGACTGCATGATTTTGCGATACTAGCAATGGTGGTAGCACCTGTGTGGCAGGAACGCGAAGTCGCCTTTCTCATTACCGCTGAGGGCATCTATCGTTCACCCAACGGCGGACGGGCGTGGAAACGTGTGTTTGGCGATATTGCCCCCCAGATGCTGGCAATCAGTTCCAACTTTGCCAGCGATGGCACCGTGTATGTCAGTGATGAACAGGACACCCTGTATCATTCAACCGACAGTGGCAAGACCTGGCAGCCTGTTGATGAGACAAATTCAGTCCCGACAGGCATCAATAGCTTGTGGTGTGGGACAACAACACTGATCGCCGGAACACAGAATGGCTCAATCCATCGTTCGTCCAATGCTGGTCAGACATGGTCCTGTATCGCAGAGCTTCCCGGTGCAGTGCTTACACTAGCCGAAACTAAGGGAGCACTCTACGCCGGATTGTATGACGATGGTATCGCGTTTTCAGTTGATCAAGGTACCACCTGGCAGCAGGATCATAGCTTTGTCGCACGCGATATTACCCGTATTGTGCACAGTGCGGATCGGCATCTCCTGGCTTTTGGCCCGACTGGCGGTCTCTGGCAGTCAGAGGCCCGGTTGGATGGCGTTGATGTGTGGCAGCGTATTGAGACCCTTGATGAGCAATACAACCTTCTGTCAGTTGCTCATCCTCATCGCGATGTGTTGTATGTTGCAACTGACAATGGTATTGTCGCTTCAACAAATGGTGGAGCAGGCTGGCAACATGTATTATTAACTACATCCGCACCCATTGTCTCGGTTGTATCCAGTACAAATGAACCGAATGCGGTGTGGGCAGGTACAACCAAAGGTGAAATATGGCACTCGATAGACTACGGCACAACATGGCATTGCCTGTCAACCGTTGTTGAAAATAGTGTGTTGGTGGCATTTACGCTGGCTACCTTCTACTCTGATCAAACGCCAATCGCAGTAACGTATGATTCGACAGAGCAGCAGATCATCGTCTGGCGCTCGATTGGCGGGGGACGACGCTGGCAGCCATGGCGTACAATGTCACGAGCACCTGACACCGTGGGGATACCGCGCGTTCATGTGGCGACGCAGCAACGTGTTGATGGAATGGTTGTCTGGGTTGTCTTTGACAATCAGGTATGGAATGGACTCGATCAGTCATGGCAACACCATGTCGTAGCAAACCAGCGTATTATGGCTATCAGCTGTGTTCCGGGAACACCGATCACACTTGTTGCAACAGACCAGCATTTGTATGCCTGCCCTGATAGAGAATTATGGGAGTTTATGGGCGATAACCTACTGGGAATCAATATGATGGACTTCTGCGCGCCTATTATTGGTGATTTGATTGGCCTGGGTTGTGGGGGAGTTATATGGGTTCAATCGTATGTGAGTTAGTCGTATGTCTATGCATATAGATGTGCGATGTTATCAGAAAGGATCATTCCATGCCAATTCCTACCGAACCAATTGGTAGCATCCCTCGACCGGCTGAACTTATCAAAGGTATACAGGCATTTCAAGAGGGAGCCCTATCCCAACAGAAACTCGACGCCCTTTACGATGCCGCAATCCGAGATACCATCGCACGTTTTGAGGCCACTGGCTCGTCTGTTATCACCGATGGCGAACAGTCCAAATCCAATTTTGTCACCTACTCGATTCATAGGGCAGACAACATTGCACCTGTTAGACCTATGCAGATACCTATCTCGCGGTTGCCAAACAATCTGCCAGCGTATCCGTCAAGCAGGCGGTTATTGCTGCGGCGGCCCTCCGTCTGCTCTATCCTCAGGAGGGCCTTGAGGGCTACCCACACGAGACGTTTATTGCTGATCTGGTTGCGGAAACTGAAACAGATAATCGTCGTTGTTTCCAACAAGGCGCATACAATGTATAAATTGACTTTACCGAGGGGTGGCGGGCTGTCAAACTCGATCCCACGCGGCAACTCCTCCAGAGTTTTGTGGATCTGAACAACCAGGTGCTGGAGCGTTGCTCGGCAGAAGAACGCCAACGCATCGGTATTCACACCTGCCCCGGTGGCGATCAGGACTCGACCCACAGCGGCGATGTCGATTACGCCGGGTTGTTGCCGATGCTCTTTGAAATCAAGGTTGGCAGTTTTTATATGCAGCTTGCCAGTGAGTCTGATCCAGCACGGGTATTACAGATCGTCAAAGAACATATCAAACCTGATCAGCGTGTGTTCGTGGGTGTGATTGATCCGATTAATCCACATATGGAGAAACCCGAGGAGGTGCGCGATCGTGTGCTCGAAGCCGCATCGTACATTTCCCTAAACCAGTTGGGTACGACTGATGACTGTGGTTATGCGCCTTTTGCAGACAATCTGTCAACCGCACGTGATATTGCGTTCGAGAAGATACGGGCGCGTGTCGCCGGAACAGCGTTGGCCGCCAAACAGCTTGGCACAGCCTAGTTGAATGGTGGTTTCCCAACGCTGTTGGCCAGGAAATCACCACTGCTTCTACAGCATTACAAACTAGCTTTTCTCAACCATATCATAGTCGCACACCTCCTGCCCCGCCTCTGTCGAGAGGATATCGAGCGCGGCAGAAGCGCCTTCACCCGCCGAGATGATCGCCTGGCTACGGTTGGGCTTGGTGCTACGACCTACCACATAAAGCCCGGGGATGTTGGTGCGTGCGTGATTATCGACGGTAATACCAGCATCGGTCTTGTCTACGCCAAGAGTGTTCGCCAATTTTGCGGCTTTCCCCTCAGCGATGATCACATAGGTACCCTCATAGCTGCTTCCATCTTCCGCCGTAACCGTGAAGCCACCGTTGATCTGTGCGATCTGCGTCACCTGCTGATCGTACAGGGTCGCGCCGACTTCCTGTACCTGTTTGCGGGCCACTTCCTGGAATTCGGTGCCGGTCATCGCCGGAATACCAAGATAGTTATAGAGCATGGCGTAATGCATCGCCGTCTCATTTTTGCCGAAGACCGCGACTTCAACGCCTTTTTTTGCGAGCAAGAGTGCTGCGCTCAGGCCACCAGGCCCATCGCCAATGACAATTGTCTTGGCCATTATTTGTCTCCTTAGTCTATGATTACAACAAAGTGATATGTTATTGATACTTGAGTCGAGGGGTGATCGGATGTTGAAGCGGCTGAGCGACGGAGCGGGAAAATGATAACACAGAGACACAGAGATTATGTCGGTAGGCAGCGTACCCATCCACTACTACGATTTAGAGGGCGGCCACAGGATCTACCCGATGAGGACTTCAGTCCTTACCCCCAGTCTCCAGCTTATTACTCCTAACTCCTCTTCACCGCTCGTATGCCTAAAAACAGGGGGATTTCTTGATCGGCGAGGGTGTCGGCACGCGATTGGCCTGCGGTTTTGCCTTCCTCATGTTTGGGAATCTCACGTACCTGATCGATCAACAGGCCACACGCCGACAGGCCGTTGATATACGCTGAGAGAGGGCGATGAAAGCTGCGCGTCACACCACCTTGGTCACCAGGGTGCGGCTTCATTGGAACAGGGAGTGGTGTAAGGTAGCGGTCAACACGACGATAACGGAGCTTGCGGCCTTCGTCCCAGCCCCAACCGCTCTGGCGTGGCACCCGAAAACACGGGTGTGTCATCAGCAGAACGATGCGTCCGCTATCACGAAGTGCCCACGCTGCGGCCTGCAATACCTGATCGAGCGGATCCATATCCTGAATGCTGAGAAGAAAGATTACTGCATCAAACGAGTTGGCCTGCAAAGCATCGAGTGTGGGGAGTTTACGCGCATCACCAAGGAAAAAACGCCCAGCATTGCCGTGATGTTGACGGGCAAAACGAAGCAAACGTTCGCTTGCATCCACACCCGTGTAGCGCGCCCCCACATCGGCAATAAACGGGGCAAGCGGGCCAGGGCCACACCCGATGTCGAGCATATGCTCACGCTTCTGCGGAGCCAACAGATCGAGGATCGCGGGGATGGCAAATTTACGGTGGTATTTGCTACCACCTTCACCAACCATGCCCTGATACCATGCGGCAACTGGGTCCCAACTGGTACGAACTCCTGGTTTGCGGTTTTGTCGTTTTGGTGGTCGCATAAGGCCCTGGATTTCTACTAACACACCTGGCGTACCGACAGTGCATTATCGAGATAGAACTGTTCTTATTAGCACGGATAATCGACCTACACGATCGTTCATACCAAAAAAGCGTAATGCCTTTGTTGTGCTTACCTCATTCTCCCGGTGCATTGAACTTATGTAAACAAAAAAAGAGACCGTGATATTGTACCACGGCCTTTTAAAACGTGTTTTGAATTTCGTTTGAACAGTGATCAGGCGAAAATATCGGTAGCGCGGCGACCACCCCACTGCTCGGTAATCTGCTCATCGAATTCATCAGCATTTTTGACCACTGCGGCCAGGAAGGTTGCCAATTCGTCGGAATTTTCACATAGAGAGATGGGCATCACATGGGTCAAGATAATCTCATTGTTGCTACTCACCCCAAAGCGCCCCAGAGAAAGGGTGTCGTTCTGCCGCAACAGGAACAACAAGCACTCGTTGTTCAACTCCGCTTCTTTTACCACGACTGAACGCATCGATATCAGCGCGTCATGTTCGTGGCCATCAGTGTATTCCCAGATGTAGGGCAATACATCAACGCGAACAACGCTGGTGCCATAACTGATGCTAAATCGTGGCATATCATCGTGGGCAAAGAATTTGAGCCCCATCTCGATTTCGGCTGAGCCGACGATCTCACCCATCCAATCCGTGACCTGTTCGTATGCTGCACGCTGCTGCGGTGTTTCAAACTTCATAGTTGCTCCTCGTGATTAGATAAACAAATAGAGGATACCCTCATTTGGGACATCCTCCGTAATGTACATGATCGAGGACAGGAGAACCTCATCAAACTGTTGTCTACACAGCGACGGAATAGAGTCAGACGATTGAGCTATACGACCACGTTGACGATCTTACCGGGAACGACAATCACTTTGCGTATTGGTTTATCGCCAATAAAACTCAGCACCCGCTCATTCTTCAAGGCCCACTCACGTAGCTGGTTTTCGTCGGCTGCGGCTGGAACATTGATCTTGCCACGCATCTTCCCGTTCACTTGCAACACCAGTTCAATCTCGTCCTGCACTAAAGCGGCTTCGTCGAGTTCTGGCCAGGCGGCATCGTAGATACTGCCTTCGCCACCAAACCAGGTGTGGAACTCCTCGGCCATGTGCGGTGCAAAGGGCGAGAGCAAACGAGCATAGGTATGGGCGAGAGACGCAAAGACAGGCGTACAACGCCCGGCATCATTACGATAGCGTGCTGCATCGTTCAAGAGTTCCATCAAGGCAGCGATGGCCGTGTTGAAGCGGAACTGCTCGGTGTCTTCCGTGACTTTTTTGATAGTCTCGTGGATACGGCGGTACAGGACTTTGTCAGCATCCTGTAGCGTTTGAAGATCGAACTGCTGCACCGTTGCATACGATGTGATGGCGATCTGCTCACGATCGGTACTAAACAGTGCCACGAGGCGATTGAGGAAACGTAATGCACCAGCAACCCCCTCGTCGGTCCATTCCATGTTGTTCTCGGGCGGTGCCGCAAACAACACCACAATACGTGCAACATCGGAACCATACTGACGAACGAAGGGGCCAACTGGAATGCCATTACCAGCACTTTTACTCATCGTGACCGGCCCACTCACCGCAACCCAGCCAGCAGCTTCCTGCTCAAGCGTGTAACCATGGGGCTTCAATGCTGCCTGCGCCTGTGCAATGCTTTGGGGCTCCTGTGGCAGCTCAAGCTTGCGTCGCAGTTCTTCAGGGAATTGCACCATTTCAAGTGCAGGTGATTCGAGAGGGGTTCGTACACGACGTTGCACCATGCCCTGGGTGAAGAGCGCTCGAAACGGTTCATCTGCAGGAACAAATCCTTCATCGTAGAGCACTTTGGTGATAAAGCGCGAATACAACAGATGCAGAATGGCGTGCTCAATTCCACCAATATATTGATCCACCGGCATCCAACGATCGACAGAAACCTTTGAGAACATCTCTTTATCGTTTTGAGCATCACAAAAACGCAGGAAGTACCACGACGAGTCGACAAACGTATCCATCGTATCGGTATCACGTAGCGCCGGTTCACCTGTCTCAGGGTCGGTGACATTGACCCACGCCTCGGCAGCGGCAAGCGGCGATTTCCCTTTCGGCAGATAGTCAGTTACTTCAGGTAATTCAACCGGCAACTGGTCTTCTGGTACAGGCACAATTGAGCCATCCTGGCGATGGATCATGGGAATGGGCGCACCCCAGTAGCGCTGACGGCTGATCAGCCAATCGCGTAATCGATAGTTGACGGTGCCCTTACCTTTGTTATTTTGTTCCAGCCAATCAATGGTTGCTTTGATACTCTGCCCTGCCTCTTTGCCTGACGGTATACCATCAATGGGGCCAGAATTAATCATCACACCATCATGTGGCCATGCCTCGGTCAACTGGTCATCACTCACCTGTTGGTCGGGGGGTTGCACAACCAGACGAATGGGCAGATTAAACTCGCGGGCAAACTCAAAGTCACGCTGGTCGTGAGCGGGAACAGCCATGATAGCGCCAGTGCCGTAGCCCATCAGCACATAGTCGGCAATCCAGATTGGAATCTGTTCATCATTGACCGGGTTGGTGGCATATGCGCCGATAAACACTCCTGTTTTTGCTTTGGTGGTACTGGTCCGCTCAATCTCGCTCTCAAGTTTGGCCTGAGCGACATACGCCTCGACTTCGGCTTTTTTCTCGGACGTGGTGAGTTTAGCCACCAGCGGATGCTCGGGGGCCAGTACCATAAAGGTTGCGCCCCACAGTGTGTCGGGGCGTGTGGTGAAGACCACCATCGAATCACCCTGTTCGGAGACAAAGGTCACTTCGGCACCTTCGCTCTTGCCGATCCAGTTGCGTTGCATGGTTTTAACGCGCTCAGGCCAGTTGTCGAGCTTGTCAAGATCGACCAGAAGGCGCTCGGCGTAGGCAGTGATGCGGAAGAACCATTGTTCCAAGTCTCGTTTTTCGACTTTGGCGCCACTGCGCCAGCTATACCCTTCACTATCGACTTGCTCGTTGGCCAGTACGGTTTGATCGACCGGGTCCCAGTTGACTGTCGACTTGGCGCGGTAGGCCAGACCACGTTTGTACAGCAGTTGGAAGAGCCACTGCGTCCACTCGTAATAGTCAGGGGCACAGGTGGTCACCTCACGATGCCAATCGTACATGATGCCCGCAATATCAAGCGAGTCTTTTGACTCAGCGATGTTGTTGTAGGTCCAGTCACGTGGATTAACATTGTGTTTAATGGCAGCGTTCTCAGCCGGCAGCCCGAAAGCATCCCACCCAAAAGGATGCAAAACATCGTAGCCACAAATTACATAGTAGCGGGTAAGCACATCACCGATGACATAGTTCTTCAAATGACCAACGTGAAGATCCCCACTGGGATAAGGAAACATCTCAAGGATGTAGCGGTTGGGTGCATTCGGTCGACGACCTGCCTCAAAAATACGCTCACGCGCCCAGAAGTCGCGCCATTTGGGTTCGATGGTGGGGTCAAAGCGCTCAATTGGTCGTTTTGGCGGTGCTTGTGTCATGGGCAACGCTCCTTATTCATTGTGCAATATGTTGTGGTGTTGATATAACAATGAGAATATACAAACATTCTTTATGGCTTTCTAACAACGTATAGATATTTATGCTCTTCTGTAATAGCCTCTTTTAGTTCTACACAGAGATGTGCATCTTCTAATGCCTGCGCTACCTCGGCATCGCTCCATGCACGTTCGATGTGGGTCTCCTCACCTCGCCACCAATGGTCAATTTCACGGACAAACCAGGCAATTCTTCTGTTGGCCAGCCGCGAAGCAGGATCGTAACACAATTGATGATAGACCATACAATCGTGTTCGTTATAGACCACCTCATCGCGATAGTCCCACGTCGCATAATCATTGGCAGAGTGGACGGACAAAACCAATACACCACCGGATTTTAATAACGCTCGGACCTGTGTCAACACCGCGGTCAGATCGTTGTCTTCAATGAGATAGTTCAAAGCACCAAAGCAACTCACGCAGTCAAACGATGCAGGGCTTAGTCCAGATACCTCTGACAAAGCGCGCATATCAGCCTTGATGAATGCAACTGATTGGTGCAAATCTCGTGCTTTGGCTTGCGCTATCTCTAGCATTGCAATAGAGCAATCCACACCAGTAACGTTGCTGCCCTGCGCTGCAAACATCTGGGCTGTCATACCAGTTCCACAGGCCAGATCAAGCACCTTTCGTGGAAAACACTCATGTGCATGCATCCATCCAATAACCCGTTCCGCCAAATGCACGTTGTGTCGTGCCTGGCCGATGGCATCATAGATCGGTGCATAATCGGTGTACATTGTCGTTTGTGTTTTCATCAGATCAAAAAAGCCCCGCCCCGACCGGGACGAAGGCTCAGCCTCGTGGTACCACCCCGCTTTAACAGCACCGATATGCGGCTTGCTGTCCTCGCGTGCGCGATAACGGGCGCTCCCGAAGCCGACTACACAACTCGTGTGTTGGTTGAGTCTTCACCAGCCTGACCTTCATCCAGGCGAGTTCAGCGCGGGTTACAGCCTTGCACCAGACGGCTGCTCTCTGAGTTTGTGCGCCTACTACTCCCGAACATGGCCTTCTAATAGGCGAAAGTATACCACACCTTTCCACGCTGTGACAAGGCGAACGTTAAAAGGTTGGTCACAATAGAATATTAAGGTCGAAAATAGTACCTCAGTACTGCAACAACAGTACTTGTAGATCAGGATATCAATTTTGGAAAAACATATGATGTAACTCTCTGTAATGGGTTTAACATTACTTGTCACTGCATTTTATAGCGACGTGCTACCCTTAAACCTGTATATGCATATATACTACAGCAAGTGCAAAATTGGCGAAACTCATACTAGCAGGAGAGATAGTAAAGCATGTTTCGTTTCTCTACCATAAGCCTGATCTTGTGTGTAACGCTTGTTAGCGCTTGCCGTGGTATGGAACCACAGGCAGACCTGGAACAATCTACACCTGTGCCCCCTCCAACACAAGACCGGCTACTGACACCAACGGTCCAATCTCATCCCACTGTCTCAACTGATGCAGCTCAATCACAGATCGAAATAGCAGTTGATCCTCGTACAGAGCTGATCGCCATAGTACAACTGTTAAGTGGCGTAGATCAGATGCGCGTTCTGGATAACTCCAATTACTACAGAGCTGTACAGGACCATTTTGCTGCTTATGATCAGCATCCGGTTGTTACACTCTTTCGTGATATGAATGAAGCTGGTTTTGGTTTTGATGCACCTTTTAATCTTGCAATATATCTGACAGACTTACCCGATATGACACTGACTCAACCATTGCCGGAAGAGTTACTCTGGCGTGCAGGTGGTTCAGAGCAGATAGAACAGTTTATAGAGCAACTGCGTGATTTTGCAGATGTGACTGATTTTATGGGGTTTTTTGCATCACAAAGTGCTGTCTATCAAGACGCTGTAACCATCATTGAAACAACCTTGCAGGATACTGATATGGTGGCAACCCTGGAGGCATACTATGGCATGCCCCAGCAGAGTTATAGTATAGTTACCACTCTTTTGTTTACTGGTCGTGGGTATGGTATACGGTCATCTTCTACTGTAGATGGCTATGATACGTTTGTAATTTTGACACCTCATAGTGCAACTAGTCGTGGCTTCGCTTTTGGAAACCAACCATCATTAGAATCACACCTCTGGCATGAGTTTAGCCACTCTTTTGTCAATCCACTATCAGAGATATATGTTGACAAGTTACTCGAATCTCAAATGCTTGGTGCACCAATTGATCAACAGATGCGGAATATGAACTATGGTATCTGGCTCGCAGTTGTTAATGAACATGTTGTTCGTGCCATTACCACTCGACTAGCTTATCAGGAACAGGGGCAGATAATGGGTGACTCAGAGCGTGAAATACACAAGAGTCGTGGGTTTATCTATCTTGATGCGATACTTGAGCAGTTGGCGTTGTATGAAACCTCGCGTACGCAGTATCCGACATTTGCCGATTTTTATCCGCAGATTGTAGCCACTTTTGATGCGTTAGCCCTTGATTATCTGGGAGGCGAGGCATACCTGTCGGATCGAACTGTCAATGATGTTCTGGATGAAGCTCAGGCAGTCACTATTGTGGCTCCAACCAATGAGGATGATGCAGCAACTCAGGCGGCACTCTCTGATTTTATTGAAAACTATCGAGACTGGTTCTATCCTGATGCACCGATACTTGATGATCAAACTGCCCTGCAACAGGATCTCTCAGATCAGACCCTGATCGTTTTTGGTACTCTAGAGGGCAATCGCTGGTTGGCAACCGATCGTGATCGTTTTCCCTTTCGTTTTGAAGGCAACAGTGTTATCGCAGATCAGCGATACACTGGTGTCAATTTACGTCTGATTACCACATGGCCGCATCCACAAAATCCTGCTAAGGGTATGCTTATTTTCACGGCACAACGCGCCGAGGACATTATTGATATTAATACGGTCCATTTTGGATCAACCGATTATCTTATTGCCAAAGGTGCGGACAATTATGCTATCCATGCCGGCAACTATTGGAAAGAAGGTGATGTTTGGAGTTATGGACCAATATCTGAGTAAGTGATTTGGTTACACGTTATGTTCTTGGTTGGTAATGGGTAACTAGATTGTGATCTCTCGCATAAAGAACAGCATCAATACGTGTGCTTACATCAAGCTTATTCAGGATACTCCGAATATAGTTCTTTACCGTTTGTTCGGCAATACATAATTCGCGGGAGATACACGCGTTTTTGTAGCCTTGCGACATCAAACACAGCACCTCGAATTCTCGCTTTGTTAGCTGCTTGATCTGGTCATTTTGGTCCTGATGCATTGAATTGACCAACAGATCTAAAATTTGCGGGGAATAGTACCGCTGTCCAATGACAACTTTTCGGATTGCCATCATAATAACATCCGACGTATCATCATCCATCAATATATAACCCTCAACTCCTAATGATAATAGATCCATTGCATTAGGATGAAAATCCTCCGATAAACACAGAATACGTGTTTGAGGCAGAACTAACCGTACTTTCTCAAGATATTGAAGTGATGTTTGAGTATCGATATGTAGGTGATATAACAAGATATCTGGAGCGTACGCAACGACTGATTCACAAAAATTGTGGGGTGTGGTAAGAATTCCTACAATTTCTAGATCATAGTGTCGGCATAGCAGCTGCTCGAGTGCCTGACACATAACAGGGCGATCCTCAGCCAGTAGAATCCGCACATTCTGCATGGTAACTCCTCGTTTTACTCTAAAGAATTCCATTCTTTTATCTGTGTCATACAAACATGAATCTAGGCATAGGTAATGTTGCTTGATGGATTGGAAGTGTTGGAAGTGAAGGTGGGATCGAAAATCTTTTATTTTCATGTTTGTAGTTCTACAGTGATTATTATATCTAAAAAGGAAATTGAAAAGTTGCACTCCAATAATTAATAGTGGGTATTTCTTTACTATAATGTTCTATACCAGAACTTATTTATCAGCATCTACATATCTGACTATGAACTGTCGGGTGTTATAAAGACCTACTACTGCATCACCAATTGGCGTCGATACACAGCCGGGGTTATCTTCATAACCTGGATAAAGACGCGATAGAACTGAGCATAACTCCCAAATCCGGCCATAGTCGCTGCTTCTAACATGGTGAGTGCGTGTCCATGGTCATAGAGGTCTAAAAAACGGTCAACACGACAACGATTGCGAAAGGCGGTGAGCGAGATGCCCATCTGACTTTTGAAGAGACGACTCACGGTTTCGGGTGTCAAGCCAACCAGGGCAGCAATGGTCTCTAGATCGTCGGGTGATTGCTCCGTGTGAATGTATCTGACGATTCTCTCAATGGCCGGATGAATTGGAGCATTGATCGGAACAACACTGCCTTCCTGAAAGGCTGACCAGGCTGCCATTAACAAGTAGCTTAGCCCTGCGTTGTAGTATGCACTTTTCTCTTGTGTGTCTGCTACCGTTTGACAAAGGGCCAGTAGCTGATCAAACTGAGGCTGACTCACATGGCGCAAAAAGCTACCAGTTGGCTTGCGTTCCAGCAGTGTTTGGGTTATTTCATCTACACAAAGTTGTACCAAATAATCAGGTTTCATTACCAGTATCCATATCTTGAAATCATCTGTCTGATCCAGCATTAAATGCTCTTGTTCAGGAAAAAGCCACAAAATGCTATTAGGTTGTAAATCCACACGCTGCTCGTCGATAAGATAGGCGCCACTCCCCCGTACAATCAGATTACACTCTAATTCATCGTGTCTGTGAAACCGATCGAGTCTTGGTATTTCTTTCAACCTGAGCATACCAACGAAAGGATGGGAAATTGAGAGGATTTCTTTCATAAGATATCAATTAATGATAAGAATATAGTAAATTTTGCAAATAAAATACCTGCTAGATTCATTATAATGATAACAATGCATATTTGTAAATAGATTCAAAGATAATGGAGCAACACCATGAAACCAACAGATCGAGAGATCTATCTGTTCGATTTGCGTGGCTACCTTGTGCTCAAGCAAGCACTGAGCCCAGAAGAGGTAGCTGCGTGTAATGCTGGTATCGATGCTATTTTACCAATTGCGGAAGAGGAGTGGGTTGGGTATGTGCATGGGCATTCGTTTCAGGATAATGATGGCATCAATCTTCAGCAAATCTATGAGGGAGGACCTGCGTTTGAACAGCTTATCGATCATCCGAGTTGGATTGAGAAGGTCAAGCATTTGGTTGGTGGTGAGGGAACATTTGATTGGGAGCATGGGCCACTTTTTATTGATGAGAACTTTGCCAATATTCGTGGTCCGGGTGAGGGAATTGGTTTACACTCAGGAGGCGAGATTGGTTTGAAGCGCACACAGTATCGCTACCACAACGGACGATTTCAATGTGGCCAGATCAACATTCTGATGGTATTGACTGATATTGGGCCGGGCGATGGTGCAACCATGGTCGTTCCTGGCAGTCACAAAGCCAACTTCCCCCACCCTGATTATGACAAGCATAGGATGCGTGGTGCTGAGGCTTCAGTCGATGGTGTAGAAGGTGCAATTGAGATTCCGATGAAAGCTGGAGATGCTCTGCTCTTTGTTGACTGTCTCTCACATGGATCTGCCAAACGGGTGAACGAAGGAAAGCGGCGAATCATTGTCTATCGCTACGGCCCTTCGTGGGGGAATTTCCGTCATGGGTACCAGGTTTCCCAAGAGTTGTTGGAACGCTTGACACCAGCCCGTCGCCAAATTGTGCATCCGCAGAAGATGATCTATCGTGACCCGCAAAAGGTGCGGCAAGTCTAGTTTTACTTGCACCATCTGACTTTTTGGCATATCCTGGCTGCATAATCACCACATATATACTGCATGAGAAGGAGATGGTTGCTATGATGATTCATCATATAGAGCCAGTTGTTCATACGCTCCATGGCCATTTTTCGCGGGACCTTGCACTAGTCTTGACCATTGAGTCAGGTGATACGGTACGCTACCGTACGCTTGATGCAGGATGGAGTGTGATCGATAACCCTGATCCCTTTGAGCGTCCTCCCAAATTCCCAGATCGTGACTCTGCTTTACACCCAGGGCATGCGCTGTGTGGCCCGGTTGCCATTCAGGGCGCGAAGGCGGGTATGACGCTTGAAGTGCATCTCAAGACCATTCGTGCAGGAACCTGGGGATGGTCTGCGGCTGGTTTCTGGCATCCTCGCGGCAAAGAGCTTGGTCTGCCAGATAAGATTGATCATATGATACGGTGGCGACTTGATGCAGATGTCGGGGTTGCGACAACTCAGGATGGCATGCGTGTACAGATGCGCCCGTTTATGGGAGTCCTAGGTATGCCCCCCAACGAAGCCGGACAACACTCAACTGTTCCACCACGCTTTTGTGGTGGCAATATCGATTGTAAAGAGTTAATTGTCGGTAGTCGGTTGTTTTTACCTGTCGAGGTTGATGGTGGGCTGTTTTCGATTGGGGATGGCCATGCGGTACAGGGCGATGGTGAGGTAGCCGGGCCAGCGCTTGAGTGCCCGATGGAGCTGGTGGAAGTAGAGTTCTTTTTGCACCCATCGCTGAATTTGTCGATGCCACGCGCCAATACTCCCGCTGGTTGGATCGCGTTTGGGTTTGACAAAGATCTTGATGTGGCCATGATGGTCGCACTCAATGGCATGCTGGATATTATGGAGGAGGTCTATGCAGTTGATCGGGCTAAGGCACTGGCACTGGCAAGCCTCGTCGTTGATCTGCGTATCTCACAGATTGTCAATGGTGTGCGCGGCGTGCATGCTATTCTGCCGCACGATGCCATTACCACAAACAAAGAGACCTGAGAGGTTGAAGGGCCTTTCAGGTCTCGTAAGTATCAGGCACCCATTATATATGTAACTACGTGCAAGAACTTCTGGCGTAAACCATATTACTTTGATTGCCGTACCCGCATTGAAGTGTGCCTGCATGATCGTTTATGGTAGAAACGTAATCTACGTACGTCCTTTATTTCTTACATATAACTACAACCCACGGAACATGGCACGCCACCAGGGAATCCCTAGTAACATCGTAATCGTTGAGAGCGTATACCAGATGGCTGATTGGCGATATTTGGCAATCGCAGATACCGCGCGTTTGGCCCGCGCAGTGCCAATATGAGCAAACGCAATCGCAATAATCATGACGACAAGATGTTCAGCGACGAAGAAGCGCAATTGTGTTGTAGCCATAGCGTTACTAATATTGGAAAACGCTGATAATACTAACCCACCAGGATAAAAATAGACCAGAAAGCCAATGAGCAACTGAACACTCATCACTAATGTGAAGAGCGATCCCGGACGGCGGTCGGCCTCTGTCCAATCACGTTTACGAATCAAACCCATGTAGGCACTGTAGAGTGCCCAGATAGCGAGAATGAAGATAGCCCAGCGAACATAGCTGTGTATAAACACCAAAAAGTTATACACCATGAACCTCTATCTAGAATGTTGAAATTTACTGTGCGCGCATCCTAGAACGCAACATCTACCCTGTCAAGTTGATGTGATGGACAACCTTGAGGTAACAGCATAAGGACTCAACAAGAGGAAGTTGTTGTGCGGGATGCACAGTGCCACAAACGATGAGACAACCCTGTGAAACGTCACAAACATTGCAGCATTCAGAACACCCGCAATGATCGTCGACATCATCATGACGTACGTTATCCACAACAGGATAATATCGTTGTGTAGCCAGCGATGGGTACAGGACAAAATCCGTGGTCGTGTGTGACACTCATGTAAACCTGAGTTAACAGGCCATTTATTTGGTTGGTGGTGCATAGAAGGCTGACTATCCCGCATATGAGACAGTTGTGCCTGTACATTTGAAATAATATCCAGAGACATTCGACATATTAGCTACTAGATCATAGATACAAAAATTGCTACCCACTCATCACTTCATCTTTACTGGCGAGGGCGACGCCCTTCGGGATCACCCATTCTGCCAGTAACAATAGTGTTAATCACTCGTCTTCGCATCCCTGGTGGAGGTGCAAAGGCAGACCCTGGTTCAGGGCCATTGTAAGCAATTTCTGCATAGATATGAAAGTCACGGTGACATGATTCACACGATGCCAAATGCTCGATCAACTCTGGATCAGAATCAGATTGCCCAATCGCATAAGCTGCAATCCGTGCCTGTAGTTCTATGCAACGATCAATAATGTGTTCCGACATACGCCTTACAACATGTTCATAATGATAAATACCGCTATGGAAAGCCAGTTAGAGCCTTTCGACAACACTAACTAAACGGCACTGCGAGAAACCGCTATTATATATACGGTTGGAGGTATCAAAAGTGATCTTTTTTTTACAAGATTTTGTATTCACAAGAGATGAAGGCAAGCGATATGTGATACAATAGTAATTCTTATTGGGGTAGTATATATTCGCGGAACTGACGTCTATTTGAATTGTATTTTTCTGTGCGCGTGGCTCCTATTGCGTCACAGAATATGGGATAAGTATGTCTCAAAATGTGCGTGCATCTGTAGTAAATAGCAACGGCCAACAGCCTCTACGCATAGCCATGCTTGCGCGTGTGGTCTACCCAATTCACGGTTTTGGGGGCATAGAACGACATGTATTTCACCTGGTCACCCATTTGGCCCGTCTGGGAGTCCATGTTACGCTGTATGTGCAACCACCAACGGCAGAGCTATACCAAACCAACGACGGTGAATACACCTTGACTCATGAGCCAACGTATTTGCCTGGGGTCGCATCGGTGGTTTTTTTGCGCTACGATTACACCACTCCTGTTCTGCGACCCAACTCCATTTTGGGACGACAGATCAATTATCCACACTACTCCTGGCAACTTGGGTGTGCCGTCGCCACTGCAGCCCGACGTGGTGCGTATGACATTATCCACGCTCAGGGTTTGTGTGCACTTGGCTATGGTTGGATCAGACAGCGTGATCCTCTCCTGAAACACATACCTTTTATTGCTAATCCACACGGTTTAGAGGAATATCGTACTCCCGACAAACGCAAGTGGTTTGCATATGCACCTTTCCGCCTGCTCTACAGCTATGGTACACGTTGTGCAGATCGAGCTATCGCGACAGATGCATGCACGCAGGACGATGTTCCACACTATCTTGGTGTTGATCCACAACGTGTCGCGGTGATTCCCAGCGCTATCGATGTTGATGAATGCCTTGGGTATGTAGACAAAGATGAACGCGCTCAACTACGCGAACGTTTCCGATTGGCAGACAGTCAGCTACGATTACTTAGTGTGGGACGACTTGAACTTAACAAGGGGTATCACATTCTGATCGAAGCACTGGCACGACTGCGTGATCGCTTGCCATCAAACTGGCAGTGGCTACTGGTTGGTCAGGGGAAAGAACGCCCAGCGTTAGAAGCATTGGTACAACAACATAGTCTTACCGAGCATGTGATATTTGTAGGACAACTCAACGACACCGAACTCCATAGTCTATACGAAGAAATTGATATCGTTGTACATCCTACGTTGTACGAAGGCTCATCGCTAGTAACCTTGGAAGGGATGATTCACCGTCGGCCTTTAATCGCATCAGCCGTAGGTGGCATTCCAGATAAGGTGTTTGATAATCGTAATGGTTTCCTGGTGCGGCCCGGAGATATCGATGACCTCATCACAAAACTGATCAGGGTGATCGAGCAACGTTCGTGCTGGGCGGAGTGGGGCGAGGCAAGTGTGGAGATTGTACGAACAACCTTCGATTGGCCAGTCGTAGCGCGTCGTACGCTTACAGAATACAAGCGTATGCTAAGTGAACGTCGTTTGTACCAATATACCTAAGCAGTTGCGAACACGTTACAGGTAACTCTGGATTGCATATGCATACTCCTCCTCTTTCGTTGTGCATCCAAATCGGCCCACGCATTATTGGTGGTACTTATGCAGTACGCGCCACAACAGCACATACCCAGTTACACACGGAACTCGCGTTACCCGAACGACTCGTGACTCGTGCTGAGCAATTACTCCAGCCTGAAGTTGCGCTGTCAATTACTGATCCGGTGGCCATTGGACACCAGATCGGACAGAGCCTCTTTGTTTCACCATTGCGCGATCTCCTGTTGCGAACAGCGCGTACTGCCGCAGCACAGGCCACCTATGTCCAGATCCAGTTTCAAATAGATGTCCCTGAATTGATAGCACTGCCGTGGGAATGGTTGATGCTTGGCGATACCCAGAAATGGCTACCAGCACTACGGGATGATTACACTCTGGTACGAAGTATCCCCAGCACTCAGAAATGTGATCCGGTCCTCCTCGATGGTCCACTGCAGGTTCTCGCAGTAGCAGCATGTGGTGAAGAAACTCAACTTATCGCCCTTAAAACCGCACTCACCGATGCCATTCGCAGTGGGTATGTCAATCTAAGATTGATGCGAGATGTGGAAACACATGCCTTGCAGTCAGTACTCAACAGCGAACCTGTGCACGTATTATACTGCGCCGCCCCTATTGAGTTTTCACAACAGGGAATGCCCTTTCTGGCCATTGGTCACGGGATTGAGTTTTCGCCGCTTCGGCATATGCTCCAACAGACCAGATTACTGCGATTGGTGACTTTTGCCAGTGTTGGTGAAGATGTTGGGCGCATTACTGCCGCTCCCATTGTATTGGCAGCCATGCTCACCGGGTCCGGTATACCGGCCAGTATTACCTCTGGTATCGGCCTATCACCCAACCTTGCAGCACACTTTGCGGCAGTGTGTTATGAACAACTCGCGGTGGCGACCCCTACCGATCGGGCAGTGAGCGCAGGGCGGCGGGTACTCATGGCTGATGATTACAACACAGGGCTTCCACAACTAATACTGCTGTCGGGCCACGAACAATTGTTCACTCGCCCTGAATCGCAACAGGCACGTGGCTGGTTTGCTAATATGTTGCAGAAGGTACGACTCTAACAGGTGTCTCATTCAAAACAAACGTATAATCAAAACACCGCTCACAGCGTTATGCTACAATAGAGTAGAAGGTTCCGCTTGGAGGAGCATGGTACGTGACATCTGCCTATCGAAAACTACCTGCCGTAGATACATTGGTGCAACTGCTTGAACAGCGATTTCAGGAAGACAGTATGCCACGACATCTGCTGGTAAATGCTGCACGGCAATCAATCGATACTGCACGAAAAGCTGTGACACGTGGGGAAGAGGCCCCTTCAACTGAAGAATTGGCCGATGTGGCGTTTAACCAGGCACGTGTACTGGGAAGACCATCACTGCGTCCGGTTATTAATGGCACGGGTGTTATCATTCAGACCAACTTAGGCCGCGCACCCCTCAGTCATGCAGCGATACAAGCGATGGAAGCTGTCGGTACCGGATACTCAAACCTGGAATACGACCTGGAGATGGGTGCGCGCGGCTCACGCACAACCCACGTTACAGCACTACTATGCCATCTGACAGGCGCCGAAGCAGCACTTATTGTCAACAACAATGCAGCCGCAATCTATCTGACGTTGATCACACTGGCGGCTGGGCGTGAGGTGGTTGTGTCACGAGGACAAGCGGTCGAAATTGGTGGAGGCTTTCGTATCCCCGATGTGTTGCGCCAAAGTGGGGCAACACTTGTTGAAGTAGGTACGACAAATCGCACCTATGTTCGTGATTACGCTGCGGCACTGAGCCTACAAACAGCACTACTTATGCGTATTCATACCAGTAATTTCAGGTTGATGGGGTTTGTCCATGAAACACCACTTCATGAATTAAGCATATTGGGGCAGGCCCATGCTATTCCTGTGTTAGATGATCTGGGAAGCGGCACCCTGTTGTCAACGCAACCCTATGGTTTAGCGCCAGAGCCAACGGTGCAGGAAAGTGTCCAGGCTGGGGCCGATCTTATTACCTTCAGCGGTGATAAGTTGTTAGGGGGACCGCAGGCAGGTCTGATCGTTGGGCAACAAACACTCATTACACAACTGCGTCAACATCCACTGGCACGCGCCGTACGGGTAGATAAAACCACACTCGCTGGTTTAGAAGCCACTTTGTTGGCCTATCTCAATAATCGTGCTCCCGATGACATACCTGTGTGGCGGATGATTGCTGCAGCACCAGATCAACTCCAAAAGCGCACAGAACGGCTTGTGGCCCTGCTGGGATCTGAGCACGCTACCGTTGTCGAAAGCACCAGTGCTATCGGCGGTGGATCGCTGCCAGGTGAAACACTCCCAAGTTTTGCCATCGCCCTTACCTCCCAACGTCCAGATAAGATGGCACACCGCCTTCGTCTCAGCAATCCTCCCGTCATTGGTCGCATCGTAGAGGACCGTCTCCTGTTTGATGTACGTACTATCTTGAATGAACAGGAAGAAGCATTTATTGAGATCGTGCGTCAGGCTGTATTAGCATAATGAACGTCTTTCTCACATGTTTGATATCAGGACAAAGTAATGACAGATAGAAACATTGCCCAATTGTTGTATGATGGGGCTATCGCCGTCACCGAAGGACGCAAAACCGATGCTCAGGGGCTCCTGCTCCAGGTGATCGAGATGGATGAACGCAATGAGCATGCCTGGCTCTGGTTAAGTGGTGCTATGGATGATCCCGCTGACCAGCAAATTGCTCTCGAAAATGTCCTGGCGATCAACCCCAACAACCAGGCAGCTCGTGATGGATTAGCATGGCTCACTCAGAGTTGATTGTAAAAACCACATAGCTTTGCTGCAAGGGAGTGACAGCACATGAGTGAAGACATTGCCCAATTGTTGTATGATGGGGCTATCGCCGTCACCGAAGGACGCAAAACCGATGCTCAGGGGCTCCTGCTCCAGGTGATCGAGATGGATGAACGCAATGAGCATGCCTGGCTCTGGTTGAGTGGTGCCATGGACGACCCCGCCGACCAACAAATTGCTCTCGAAAATGTTCTGGCGATTAATCCCAATAATCAGGCAGCCCATGATGGATTAGCATGGCTTGCCCAGCAGCAAGCACCGGCAACACCGTTGGTTCCGATAGAAAGCCTCTCGCAAGGACAAGCAATATCGCCAGAACAATTTACTGGGCCATGGATTCCCCCTGAAGCACTTGGTGAGGACGATGTGATCGAGTTGACGTGTTGGAAGTGTAGTGCCGCGCTGTATAACGTCGCACAATTCTGCTGGCAATGCCATGCACCAGTACACTGTTGCAACAATTGTAAGTTTCTCCCTGATCCACGTTGTAAAGAACTTCAGGATCTGTCAAATGCGCTGGCACAAGCAGCCGTGAATCGCTGCTCTTGGTGGCGCCCCTCATAATGAGCAGAGGAGCAAAGATAGTTCTTTGCTCCTCTGTTTGCTGTTGCGTTCGTTTTGAAGGCCAAGCACTGGATGATCAAACCTTGGCCATATCTTCCCAACCAACCCAGAAGTTGTTACGAACCATGTAGTGTTCACTACGAACCAATACCCCATCTACATCCATGCGATCAATTTCGTTAACGATTACCACATTAGGCTTCGTCTTAAAACGATCAATGTATGCGGCAACCGCCTCCTCGATCTTTGCCCTGGTGCTTTTTTTCGGTGTATCATCAAACCATCCGAGATACATCATACGCCCCCTATATCTATATGCCAGGTTCCAACGTGGAGATTTTGGAACAAAATATAACACTCACCACGGTGACATGTTACCCGAAAGTAGCGTCGAGGAGTACCCCCCCAACGATATTCGTGATCCCAAACGTGGGTTACTGACCGCACACGGCATAAAGTCCCCCGCCAACGAAACGTGCGCGGAAGGAAATTAAACCGTTGTTCGAGCAATTCGACCGGCTCAGGGGCAACAAAAAATGCCTGGAAAAGAGACCACAGATAGTTGGGCAAACGCCCAGGTGTTTGGAAATAGACACGTGACCGTATCATATTATTGCTCCCTGATGGTACAGTGAATTGATGAATAGTATAACAGAACATTTGTTCTAAGTCAAGCCTTGCCCAATGCCTTATCACGTGCTATGCTTAATAACATAATGAATAATAAAGTGGCTATCAACACAGTATAGTGTGGTAAGGGGCATAAGCACAGAACTTCTCGCTACCTCGTTGAACACTGCAACACGAAACGATACTTCGACCCAGTTCCACTGCAAATGTAGTCACATGATAGGCACGCTCCAAATGGATAGAACAGCTTCATAACCGCAAAAGAAACACAGTAAGGGAAGGTGTTATGACAAGCCAATCAACAGCAGAGGGTGCTTCACCTATTGAGGCGCTTTATAACCAGCAAAAAAGGCTATCAGGTGAGTTAAAAAGTGTCCGTGAGATTGTCAGCGATCTGGCCTGGGAACTTGAAGATATGGAAGGGCGCCTTGCAGAACTACAACAGGCAAATCAGGACACATATACGACACAGATCGAGATGGAAATCAGACACATCACGATCAACCGCACACACGTGGAGGAACAGACGATCAGGTACATGCTGCGCGTTGATGAACTTACCGAACGTTATCGGGAAATTGATCGCTTACTGCAAACAAACAGCCCAGCACAGCATCAGTGCAATGATAGTTCATCTGGTGTCATTGACAATACACCGCTCTCCCATACACAAGACTGAAACACCGGATACGGCTATGCTTCCAATACATGATCGCCACTTTTGCCACCACGTTTCTGTGCAACGCGAATGTCACTAATATGCATGCCGCGATCAACTGCCTTGCACATGTCGTAGATAGTAAGCGCAGCAACACTAACAGCCGTTAACGCCTCCATTTCAACCCCGGTTTTTCCCGTATTGCGCACTGTTGCTTCAACCAAGACCGCGCTGTTGGTATCATCTATCTGCAGCGTAACCATGACATGAGTCAACATAAGCGGATGGCAGAGCGGGATTAACTCAGATGTCCGTTTGGCTGCCATGATACCCGCAATACGAGCGGTAGCCAGCACATCACCCTTGGACGTATGGCCCTGCTGAATGAGTTGCAACGTTGCTGGTTGCATATATACAGCACCACGTGCAATAGCTTCACGCAATGTATCGTCTTTGCTTCCCACATCGACCATGTGGGCCTGTCCCTGATCATCAAGATGGGTAAGTTTACTCATGATTTCTCCTAAAGCAGGCCATACTAATCAAAACTAACTATCAATTACATTACAATCTTGTCATATCTCACCATACCTAACCATACCTATCCCATGATACTCGAATGTGCCTCAAAAACGTAATTGACACCAAGTACGTGCTTCGATGGAATCTCTCATAAAACCCTCTATATGCACCCATCTGTGGAAAAATTGTAGCAGATGCGCCATACTTCCTACTTTGTCTTAAATATCATTTTTATAACCTATCGATTATCGATCACCCCTTAGTTATTAAAACGATTTCATGTCGTAGCTCATTTGATACACCAATGTCGCCGGAAAAAGGATATTTCTCTCAAAAAACCTTGAAAACTCACCCTCAGTGGTGTATAATCGCCATCGAGTGGGGAAAAGTGGGGGAAAGTGGGGGAAAATACAGAACTAATGTTCTAAAACGACACAAATGAGCGAAAGCGCAAGCGACAATGTTTTTAGGTGAATACGAACATAGCTTGGATGATAAGGGAAGATTAGCGGTCCCTGCGCGCTTTCGTGAGATATTAGGGGAGCGGGTCTTCATCACACGTGGCTTTGATCGTTGTTTGATGGGCTTCACCCACGACAAATGGGAGCAATTAGCCCAGCAGGTTAGTGAGCTTGCGATTGGTCAAACACAGGCACGTAATCTTCGTCGTCTCCTCTTCGCCAGCGCAGCCGAAACAACGCTGGATCGCCAGGGACGTATTTTGGTTCCACAGACCCTGCGTGAGTATGCAGGACTGGCCGAACAAGTCGTTATCGCAGGGCTGAACACGTATTTTGAAATCTGGTCTGGCAATCGCTGGAATGCTGTTATGGAAGAGATTGATGAGCAGGGTAGCGAACTGGCTGAACAACTGGCGGCACTGGGCATGTAATGAAGTGATGGATATACAATACCTATGCAGCAATATGCACATAATGATGACCATCTAGATGTCACTTTTATAAAGGAGCAGTCTTTTGCCATTTCACATTGTAGAAAAGGTAAAAAGAATGGATAGTGAAGACGAGGAAAGAGTCCCGTCTTCAACTTTCCGGCATACTCCTGTATTGCTTTCAGAAGTTGTAAGTGGTTTGGTGCAACAGACAGGCGGGCGGTACATTGATGCAACACTTGGTGGTGGCGGTCATGCCTTTGCCATCCTGGCGGCAAGTGCGCCAGACGGACAGCTTTTAGGGATCGATGCCGACCCAGCAGCGATTATGGCTGCTACAACACGGCTTGAACCGTATGCAGATCGCACAGTATTTGTCCATGACAATTTTTGTAATCTCGGGCAGATTGCTACGTGTGCTGAGTTCGCCGCTGTTGATGGGATTGTGCTTGATCTTGGGGTTTCATCGTATCAGCTGGATACGCCTGAACGTGGATTTTCGTTTCTCAACGATGGACCGCTGGATATGCGACTTGACCCAGCGTGTGGTGAGACTGCCGCAGACCTGGTCAACAACCTTGATGAGGAAACGCTCGCCAATCTCATTTATCGCTACGGTGAAGAACGTACTTCACGACGTATTGCTCGCTACATTGTTGAGGCACGTCAGAAGTATGCCATTACGACAACGGGCGCCTTGGCTGATATCATCGTCCGTGCGTCCGGTGGGCGGCGGGGCAAAATTCACCCCGCAACACGTACCTTCCAGGCCCTGCGGATTGTGGTAAACCATGAGATGGACTATCTGGAGATGGTTTTGCCACAAGCAGTTGAGTTGCTGGTACCTGGCGGTCGATTAGCAGTTATTTCATTTCATTCACTGGAAGATCGCATCGTTAAATTCTTTTTTCGAGCACAAGCTGGGCAGGGGTCACAAGACGAACGCACGGGAGAACCAACACTCCAGATTGTAACGAAAAAGCCAATTACGGTACGCGACGCGGAACATCGTTCCAATCCGCGCAGCCGTAGTGCCAAACTACGCATCGCTGAGAAAGTGTCGATTGAAGCGACCTAACAAGGACAATACGCTCGTAACTTTTTATATATTGGTGCTTGATTACGTTATTGGTACGATATAAGAGGAATCCTTATGGCTGTCAACATTCGAGAACTTTTCCCACTTCGACAGGCAAAGGCGCAACGCCTTCAGATGCCGCGCTACCTCAAACTTGATGGTGGGCGCTACCTTATTGCCGCAGTGATGGTGCTCTCACTCATGAGCATGCTGACCCTGGGGCAAACTGGGCGGCTGGCATCAAAGGGGTATACCATTTCTCAACTCCAGAATCAGCAGACGCTGTTGTTACGACAACATAGTTCACTGCAGATGGATCTTTCTGAGCATCAATCACTTGATAGTATCACACAACGTGCCCAGGACATGGGGATGCGGCCAGTCGCGCCTGAACAGATTCGCTATGTGACTATTGAGTCAGACCGTGCCAACACACTTCCAAATACCAATAGTACAGAACAGGCTGTGGGGATCGACACGCTACCAGCAAGTACGCTTGAAGATCCACGACTCTCAGTAGACGAGTAAGCAGGAGCCTGGTTGGCATATATTTCTACTAATCATTATATAATCGTATGGCAACACGTACAGCAGAACCAACCTATTTAGTAACGATCAGCCGCTGGCGCATCAACACGATGTTGTTTGTGGCTGCCATAGGAGTTGGTTTAATCATTCTGCAACTTGGCAATCTACAGGTTATGCAACAAGAAGAGCTTGCCACACGTGCCGCACAAGAAATCGACTACACACGAGTCATTCAACCAAGTCGTGGGACGATTCGTGATCGAATGGGCAATGTACTCGCCCTTGATGTCGAGCGTGAAAGCCTGTTTGTCATACCGTCGCTTATTGATGCCGAAGAAGCACCCAAACTGGCGTTAACACTCTCCGGGTTATTGGGAGAGCCGGCGCCTGATATTCTCGCCAAATTAGAGAATAAGGAGCTCTACTGGATTCCTATCAAACGTTGGTTAGAACCTGAAACTGCCGAGGCAATTGCCAATCTGGAGCAGTCTGGACTGGTATTGCAATATGAGCCACGTCGCTTTTATCCACAACACGAATATAGCGCACATGTCGTTGGTGCTGTTAATCTGGAAGGGTTTGGGGTCAGTGGCGTCGAGGCATTTTACGACACGCAATTAAAAGGCATCACTGGGACCATCACCGCTGAGTGGGATCGTGCTGGCAATCCAATCTGGATCAGACAACCCGAAATGCAACCGGCCAACGACGGCGTTGACCTGGAACTTACGCTTGATCCACTGGTGCAGCATGTCGTGGAAAAAGAACTCCAGGCCGCAGTTGACAAACACAGGGCTGCCAGTGGTACCGTTATTGTTATGGAGCCCAAGACGGGTGCGATTCGGGGCATGGCCAGCTACCCCACCTTCGATCCAAATCATTATTATCGATACGATTCCGATCTGTACAACATCAACCCAGCGGTGAGTCGCTTGTATGAACCAGGCTCGACATTTAAGCTCGTTACTGTTGCTGCCGGGCTACAGGCACGTGCATTCGATGCGGAAGTGCAGGTCAATGATACTGGTGTGATAGAGCGTTATGGGTTTATGCTCAAAAACTGGAATAGCTTCGGCCATGGCATGATTAGTCCTGACCGTGTGCTGTATCACTCCAGTAATATTGGTGCGTTGCTCCTCAACGAAAAGACCGGCGCAGACGATTTTTATCAGATTGTACGTGATTTTGGATATGGACAACCCACCGGTGTTGATATTGCGGGCGAGGGCACTGGCATCGTGAATGATCACAACTCGACCGGCTGGAGTCCCATCGTGCTGGACACCAACGCCTACGGTCAGGGCATTGCTGTCACGCCATTGCAACAAGTCCGTATGGTGGCCACTATCGGCAATGACGGCAAAATGATGCGGCCTTACATTGTGCAAAAGCGCTGTCGTGACAATGTGTGTGAAAGTACGCAACCTGAAGTTGTGAGTGAACCGATTGAACCGCCAGTCGCGTGGACCGTACGACGCATGATGATCAATGCAGCAAATGGTTATGCGGGACAAGTCGTGTGGGGACCACGTACTGGCGATTATAGCGATACCTGGATGGTGCCAGGCCACGAAGTGGGAGCCAAAACAGGCACATCGGATATTTCTGCCGGAGAAGCAGGGTACACCGGACAGATCATTGGTTCGGTCGTTGGGCTGGCACCTTCTGAAGATGCGCGTTTTGCCATCCTGGTGATGATCGACCGACCACAGGATGATGCATATGGCGTGATCTCGGCAGTACCAGTCTTTCAGGCCATTGCCGAGCAATTACTGCGCTACGAGCGCATCACACCAGATCAGGACCTGGTTGGGCCTGGTCAAGTGATTGGGGCAGTGACACAACCGTAAGCCGTGTTTTGCTCACGTTGATTGTGTTTCACGTTTTGTAGCACGTATGCTACAATGCCGCCGCAGTAGACATTTTTTTGTAGGAGGCGGCATTGTTTAGCCTGGAAGAACTATTAGTTGGCGTGCAAGCGGAAGAAACTCGGCAAACACCGATAATTCCGTCTCAGTTGCAACAAGCGATGTTTACCGACTCCGCAATTGACTCGCGTGAAGTCGCCGCTGACACACTCTTTGTTGCACTGCCGGGTGCACAGGTTGATGGACATTCATTCGTGGCTGATGCCGTAGCAAACGGCGCTCGTGGTGCCTTAGTGAGCCGCGAGAAAATCGAGGACATACGGTTGGAACGACCCTGGGTACAGGTTGAGCCAAATGGCCAGGGGCTTGAGCAGGTGACACCCGAAACAGTGTTGCTGATCGCCGTTGATGACCCACTGGAGTCATTCCAGCGCCTCGCAGCCTACCATCGCGGATTGTTCGCGCCAACGGTGATTGGTATTACCGGAAGTGTGGGCAAGACTTCCACTAAGGAAGTCGCAGCGGCAGTCTTACAACGCCGCTACCGCACCTTAAAAAATCCAAGAAGTTATAACAACGAATCCACGTTGCCCATCGTGCTCTTGCAGCTCACAGACAGCCATGAGGTTGCCGTGCTGGAGATGGGCTGCTATGGGCCGGGTGATATTGCCTTATTAGCCGATATCGCCCGGCCTCATATTGGGATTGTGACAAATGTTGGCCCATCGCATCTGGAGCGTATGAAGACTCTGGAAATCATTGCAGGCGTAAAAAGCGAGCTAGTGCAGGCACTCCCAGCCGATGGCCATGCGATTCTTAATATCGATGATCCGCAGGTGCGTCCCATGGTCGATCAAACGACTGCGCGCCCCTTCCTGTATGGCCTGGATCCTGGAGCCGATTTGTGGGCCGATCAGATTGAAAGTAAAGGGCTCGAAGGTATCAGTTTTCGCACCCATCACGCAGGGGAGGAAGTCTTTCTCAAACTACCACTCCTTGGGCGACATAGCGTCCACACCGCGCTTGCCGCCACTGCAACGGGTCTCCTCCTGGGCATGGGATGGGATGCTATCATTGATGGATTACGCGACGAGAGTGCCCAATTACGCCTTCTGGCAGTCCCAGGTGTTGGTGGTGCAACCCTGATCGACGACACGTACAACGCCTCGCCGGTCTCATCAATGGCCGCACTCAATCTGCTGGCCGATCTGGATGGCCGACGTATCGCTGTGCTGGGTGATATGCTTGAATTAGGGCATATTGAAGAAAAAGAACATCGTCGTGTCGGAGGTCGTGTAGCCGAAGTTGCTGATATTTTGATTGTTATTGGCAAGCGGGCGCAGTGGATTGCTGAAGAAGCACGTGCATCGGGTATGCCCAATGACAGGGTCATTGTTGCAGCGAAAAACCAAGAGGTGATCGATACACTGCGAGACATCCTGCAACAAAACGACTATGTACTGGTCAAAGGATCACGAGGGGCGGCGATGGAAGGTATCGTGGCCGCACTTCAGCAACAACCTGGGCAATGATGGACATACTTAGCATACTATGCACTGCTGATAGTATTATTCTTGCAATCTACTAACACACCGGGAGATACAATGTGCAAGAAACCTTAGTCTCTTTACTGGTTGATGAGATGTCGCGGGCGCTATTGCTCGCTGCTACAGCCTTTCTTCTTACCCTGATTACAGGTGGCTTCTGGGTACGATTCTTACGCTCACACAAAATTGGCAAGCAGATTCGTCTTGAAGGCCCACAGAGTCATATAATCAAAACAGGTACACCAACCATGGGTGGCGCAATGATTATTGTGCCGGTTATTCTGCTGACTATTGCATTCAACCTGGTGGGCCGCGCATCGATATTGTTGCCGCTGGCTGTATTAGTCGCCTTTGCCATCCTTGGTGCCGTGGATGACTACCTCTCACTGGTAGGCACAAAATCCAAAACGCATGGGTTCACATCACGCACGAAATTGATTTTGATGGTTCTGATTGCTTTTGGGGCAAGTCTTGCGCTGTATTTGCCACCACCATTTGGTCTGAATAACAGTGGTCTGGTGCGTCTCCCGTTTATTGAGCAGGAAGCCAACATCGGCCTGTGGTTTATTCCATTTGCAACCCTGATTATTGTCGCAACCAGCAATGCGGTCAATTTGACCGACGGGTTGGATAGCCTGGCTGGCTGGAATTTGACATTGGCGTTTGCAGCCTACGGGGTCATTACCTTTTTGAATGGTGATTTTATAAACCTGATGGCTTTTAGCTTTACACTGGTCGGTGCATGTGCCGCGTTTCTCTGGTACAACGCACATCCAGCACATGTCTTTATGGGCGATCTGGGCTCCCTGTCGTTAGGGGCTGTGCTGGCCGTTATCGCACTACAATCGCAACAGTGGTTGCTCTTACCAGTGGTGGGCATTGTGTTTGTGCTTGAGGCGTTATCCGTGATCATTCAGGTGGGGTATTTCAAGCTCACCCGCTATATAACAGGTGAAGGAAAGCGGTTTTTCAAGATGTCGCCACTGCACAATCACTTTGAGCTCCTTGGCTGGAGTGAAACACAGGTAATGCAACGTTTTGTACTGGTCGGAGTGGTCGCTGCACTTATTGGTATTTCAATGGCACTCGAGGCGGACGAAGCAAGAGACAATGAATTGTTAGCAGAACCAGCACAGGTGCAACAAGTGCATACCCCTTTACAAGAATGAATATCAGCGATGTGCTACATCGTATAGTGGAACTATGGACTTACGAGATAAACGTGCATTAGTAATGGGATTAGGTCTTCACGGCGGCGGGCTAGGGGTCGCTCGTTTTCTCGTCGAGCAAGGGGCTGAGGTCATCGTTACAGATCTCCGTGGCTCTGATGCACTACAATCCTCAATACAGGCGTTAGCTGGTCTTCCCATCACGTGGGTATTGGGCGAACACCGCGATGAGGATTTTCGCACCGTCGATCTCGTGGTACAGAACCCTGCCGTTCCCCGTTCATCGCGCTACCTCCAGCTTGCACGCGATGCAGGCGTCGCTATCGAGACAGAGATGACCCTGTTCTTTCGCCTCTGCTCTGGTCCTATCCTGGGCATTACCGGCACAAAGGGCAAAACGACTACCACACTGCTTACCAGTGCGATGCTGCGTGAACATAACCCTGATACGGTGGTCGCTGGTAACCTCCGCATCTCCGCACTCGAACAGTTGCCCCGGATCGGGCCACAAACACCAGTCGTGTTAGAGCTTTCAAGTTGGCAGCTTGAAGGGTTAGGAGCAGCACATCTCAGCCCTGCCTATGCCTGTGTCACCAATTTAGCACCAGACCATCTCAATCGTTACAGCGGCATGGCCGAGTATGGTGAGGCCAAACGCCAAATCTTTCTCTGGCAGCAGCAAAATGGTGTGGTGGTGCTCAACCGACAGGACCCGATTGTGTCAACCTGGGCGGACGATGCGCCGGGGCAAGTCGTCTGGTTTAGCTCACAACCCGTTGATGATGCTCAAGCTGTGGTCTATAACGATGGGGGATTGTGGTGGCAAGGCACATTGCTCTGCACGACTGATGATATCGTGCTACCGGGCATGCATAATCAAGCCAATGTTGCCGCAGCAATGGCATTAGCAAAAGCTTTTGGGGTGCCAGACGAAGCTATCGTTCGGGCGATATGTTCCTTTACGGGAGTAGAACATCGCCAGGAACTGGTCGGTGAAATCGATGGAGTGCGCTATATCAACGATACCACGGCTACCGCACCCGACGCGGCGATGGCCGCCCTTCGCAGCTATCAGGCACCGATTGTGCTCATTGCAGGTGGTGCCGACAAACACCTCCCACTGGAGCAGTTTGCAGCAGCAATCCACCAGCATGCCAGGGCCGTTGTCCTACTCGAAGGTTCGGCAACACCAACGCTGGAAAAACTGTTACATCAGGAGGCACGGAGCGGAGCGGGCCAGACGGCAGCAATTCACGGTCCATTCGCCAATTTTACACAGGCTATCGCAAGAGCACAAGAACTTGCCAATGAGGGGGACATCGTATTACTCTCACCAGGATGTGCAAGTTTTGGCATGTTTCAAAATGAATTCCATCGGGGCGAGGAATTTCGCAGGATTGTTAAAAATATGTGTTAATATTGGCGCATTGCAAAGAAACGACGTTCTGTAGCAAATATCAAGTCGGGCAATGTGCGCTATCGAGAGGACAGCATTCTTGAGCCAGCCTGATCGCGACAAACCAACGAATGAATACGATGATATGATCCGTCGCCTTGATGACGAGGCTGGACGGCACCGTGGCGATAGCAATGAATATCTTGATGATGGTGACGACGATGAGCAATCCTCACCAGAACGTTCCATGCGTTTACCATTGCCCATGGGTACACCACGAGCCTATATGGTTCTGCTGGTGGTGAACGTTATTATTTTTGCCATTCCCTGGCTGCTCGATCTAGCTGGTATCAGACTTGGGAACTTTACCGTTAGCCAGGCAATACGAGAGTTTGGTGCAAAAAGCAATGCTGATATTGCGTTCAATGGTGAATACTATCGGTTTCTTACAGCCATGTTTTTACACGGCAGTCTTTTACATATGTTATTTAATGGGTTTGCGCTTTACTCGATTGGCCCCGAGACCGAGCGGGTGTACGGCACAGCGCGTTTTGTAGTGCTTTACTTTATCGCTGGTTTTGCTGGTGGAGTGGCTTCCTATGCCATCACACCAAATCCATCGGTAGGTGCGTCTGGTGCTATCTTTGGTATGATCGGGGCACTGGCCGTATTCTTTTACATCGCACGTGGGGTACTCGGTCAGATGGCACGCGATCAACTGGGTGGTCTGATCACGGTGATTGTACTCAATCTTTTTATCGGGTTTAGTGTACCCAATATTGACAACATGGGGCATATTGGAGGGCTTATCGGAGGAGCGGTAGTTGGTTGGTTTCTCGCACCACGGTTCGAGATTGATCAGATGCAGTACCCACCGAAGGTCGTGCGGCGCAGCCTCCCCATCGCATGGGTTGGCACCGCCAGTGTCGTCGTTTTATTGGTACTCCTGGTGTTGGTCGTGCCTACACCAATATTGCAAACACCTTAACTATTCATCACACATACAATGGTTCGTTCATGGTAATCGTCTATGTTTGATACAACCCGTCGAAAACCTGATTACTTTCTTCTGACTGCGGTGGGCATTCTGGTGCCGATTGGCATGGTGATGGTCTATAGTGCTTCGTTTATGGATGCGCTGTCGAACAATTTCGGCCATCTGTACTACACGTGGCGGCAGCTTGCCGGGGTCATTCTCGGTACGATTGGCCTCCTCGTAGCGCAACGCCTCGACTACCGCTTCTGGCGCAAGTATTCAGTACCGTTGCTGGCGGCCGCACTCGTGCTACTGATACTGGTGCTGGTGCTCCCGGAAAGCATGACGACGGTTAACGACACTCGCAGCTGGATTATTATTGGCAGCTTTAGTATGCAGCCAGCCGAGATCGCCAAGTTAGCGCTCATCATCTACTTTGCGGACTGGCTCTCACGACGTGGTGCCAAACTCGGCAATGTCACGTATGGGCTCATTCCCTTCGCTGTTATTCTCGGTATCGTCTGTGGTCTGGTCATGATCGGGGGCGATCTGGGGACTACCGTTGTGCTGATTGTGATCTCAGGCGTCATCTATTTTACAGCGGGAGCCAATCTCCTGCATATCGCTGGAGCCATTACTGTTGCAGCGGGCGCCTTCTGGATGATGGTCCAGATTGCACCCTATCGGCTCGCACGGGTAACTGTCTGGCTTGAGGGACCATTCCAGCACTATCAGGAGGGCGGCTTTCAACCGGCACATGCGATGCTGGCACTTGGAAGCGGTGGCATTTTTGGCGTTGGGCTGGGTCAGGGCCGACAGAAGTTTCTCTGGCTGCCCCAGGCACACACCGATACCATCTTCGCTATTATCGGCGAAGAATTTGGCCTCATCGGAACTGTGTTTATCGTCGGGTGTTTCCTGGTCATTGCCTATCGTGGATTCCGCATCGCAGGCCGAGCACCTGACCCATTTGCCTGCTTGCTTGCCACCGGGTTGACGGCCTGGCTCGTCTTCCAGGCGTTGATCAACATCGCTGTTGTTACCAATCTTTTGCCATTTACAGGTCTGCCACTACCCTTTTTAAGCTACGGCAACTCATCGTTGATTATGTGTATGGTAGCGGCTGGCATCCTGTTAAATATATCACGTCATACACGGGATCGAAATCCTGGAGAACGCGCGTATGTCCCTCCCAAAAGCAGCCGGACCGCACCGTCACTCGTCGACCTTCTTCCTTTGTGGGGGCGGGACCGGCGGTCACGTGTATCCGGCACTCGCAGTCGCCGCAGCACTGCGCGAACTGGTGTTCGCCAACGCTGAAGGGGATAGTCGGCCACACAACCCACCAAACCAGGGTGTTGTCGCATCTGTGCAGGGAGCGACCTCAGTTACGCCCCCCCCCAACAACGTCGTCTATGTTGGTAGTGCAGATGGGATGGAGCGTCAACTGGTCCCACAGGAAAGTGATTTGCCGTTTCGTGCGATACCAGCAGCAGCACTACGGGGGCGCGCTCCATGGACACTTGTTCGCAACCTCGGTACGATGGCGCGTGGTACACGGGTTGCCCAACAACTGATCGACGAATTACGCCCCACCGCGATACTTGGCACCGGCGGCTATGTCTGTGTTCCCCTGTTTCTGGCAGCCCGCAACGCTGGTATTCCCACTATCATCTATCTGCCAGATGTTATCCCTGGGATGGCAGTGAAACTACTTGCACGACTATCCACCTGGATAGCCTGCAACGTTGAGGATTCTGCATCGCATTTCGGGTTCATAAAACCAGCCCATGGTTCCACGAACCTGCAATCAAAAATGCGCGTGGTAGGCTATCCGGTACGGGCTGAACTCTTTGAACAAGACCAGCCTGCCTGTCGAGCAGCCTTTGATCTTGATGATGACCTGCCCGTGGTGTTTGTCAATGGGGGGAGTCGTGGGGCACGCAGTATCAACAAAGCGGTAGCAACGTTACTGGAGCACCTGCTTCCTTTTACACAAATCATTCATATGTGTGGACGCGAGGGAGATGAACAGTTTCTACAGGAAGCAGCGGCACGGTTACCAAACAACCTACAGACACGTTATCGGCTTTATCCATACTTGTATAGCAAATCTGCCGCCACGACGCCAACCATGATCGGGGCGTTCGGGGCAGCAACATTGGTCGTATGTCGTAGCGGTGCCTCTACCATGGCCGAGCTCCCTGCAGCACAACTGCCAGCAATCCTGATACCCTATCCATATGTCAATCAGGAAGCCAATGCCGACTATCTTGTGCGACACGGCGCAGCCATGAAAATCCAGGATAGCGCGATGCTTGGCGACGGACGACCAGAAGAGGGACCGCTGTATCAGGCCATTCTAAGACTTCTTACCAAACACGAGGAACGTACGTATATGTCAGAACGAGGTTGCATGTTGGCACGGCCTGATGCGGCCCAAAGCCTCGCCAGCATGTTGTTTGATGTAGCAGCCAGGAGAAGCCCAGCATGATCTCAATCGACTTGGGAAGCACTATCGTTACCAACACCATCCTGCTCGCGCTCGCTGTTCTCGGTTGGGTCCGTGGGTTCCGCTATATGTTGAGTATTGCATTCTTTCTCACGATTGCGTACCTGCTGACCATTCAAGGGGGCGATTTTATTATCGGCTTTATCAATCGGTTCTATACAAATTTACCGCCGCTGGGAGCCTTTTTGTTAGGCAATGATCCGGGAACGGTGCAACCTTTACCACCGCTTATTCCCGACAACTTTCAAGCACCACTTCTATTGCGGGTGTTGGTGTTTATCTCGTTACTTGCGGTGGGAATAGGCTATGCCTGGCCATGGGAAGGGAAACTACTGAACGGTTTCGGGGGCTTTCGTCCACTGCGGATCTTAGGGACATTGACTGGCCTGTACATCGCGGTATTGCTCATTAGTGCCATCTCATCATTTTGGGTCCAGGCAGCAGGAGCTGTTGCCCTACCAGATCTGGCCACCGTTGCGCTGAATGGTCTGCCCAATTTTGCGGGTATCATCCCATCAGTTATTGCCGCCTTCGCCATCCTGGTCGGTGTGATTATCATTTTACGCTTTAATCGTATTCTACGGCCGGATAAGTAATGCACTACCATATCATCGGCATTGCGGGCGCAGGTATGAGCGCTATCGCCAATATTCTGCTTGACCAGGGCCATAGCATAAGTGGCTCAGATATGCAGCACAACGCCTATGTTGATGCCTTATCCATTCGTGGGGCAACCATCTTTATCGGCCACGCTGCCGCACAGGGCGCCGATGCCGATGCTGTTCTGACCACATCCGCCGCAAAGCCAGACCATCCTGAGATACAGGCAGCCCACCAGCGTGGCATCCCGGTACTCAAACGCACCGACATGTGGCGTGAGTGGTCACAACAACGCCACATTGTCGCCGTCGCAGGGACGCACGGCAAAACCACCACAACCGCCTTGATGTCCCACATACTGATGCACGCCCAACGCGATCCGGGCTTTCTCGTGGGCGCACACATCCCCAGCCTGGGCACCAACGCACGCTGGGGCGCACCAGACGCACCGCTTATTATTGAGGCAGATGAATATGATCGTACTTTTTTGTCATTGATGCCAGTTATCGCCATTATTACAAATATTGAATTAGATCATGTAGATATCTATCCAACATCAGCAGCGTACGATGAGGCATTTGTAGCATTTGCAAACACGGTACAAATACCACGTCATCTGATTGTGTGTGGCGATGATGCCGGGGTGCAACGCGCACTTGGTGCGACCGAAGCCACATACTATGGCATTGACGAGCGTATTGCTGGCAACCCCGTCGATTGCCGACGCCAACTGCTCGATTGGAGTGCATCGGGGGTCCAAAGTTCCGAGCAGGGTACACATTTCGACCTGTGGCATTACAACCAGCGCACCCTGTCTACCCGACGCCTTGGTCCGCGCACCATACCACTGCACGGCGATCATAATGTGCGGAATGTGCTAGCTGCCATAGCAGCAACGTCGTTACTTGGTGTTGATCAGCAAACCATTGCAGAGGCACTGACAACCTATCGCGGTACAGAACGTCGGTTTGAACTCAAAGGGGAGGCAGGTGGTATCACCGTTATCGATGATTATGCCCACCACCCAACCGAGGTGCTCGCAACGCTCCAGGCCACCCGACGTGGCTATGGGAAGCGACGTATCGTAGCCTATTTGCAACCACACACATTTTCACGAACACAGGCGTTGCTTGATGCATGGGCCGATGTGTTCAACGATGCTAATGTGGTCCGTATCGGTGACATTTATGCCGCACGCGAACAAAACGTCTCTGGTATTGATAGTACTCAATTAGTTGCACATATTCGCCACTCGGATGTTGCTGTTGCTGGCGATATTCAAGAAGCGACCACTATACTAGAGGATCTCTTACAGCCTGGTGATGTCCTACTCACGCTGGGAGCAGGCGACGGATACATTATTGGTGAAACCCTTCTTCATCGTATAGGAGCAAAACACAAGCTGCCTGCCACCGACAGCTCATAGAATAGGTGGCTTAACACAGACTGCTAGTTGGCATCCAGGTCGATGCGGTGATAGTCACCGATAATGCCGACGCATCAGATTGATAGTACGGGCATCCAACGCACTCATACGATATTACACGCGCCGTACATGGACAAGCTCGTAGAGCGCGGCCAGTGGTCGCGCTATTCTATCCCAAAAACATATGTTCGGCAAGGCGGGAAACTAAACGGATATCCATAGGAACTCGATGGACAACCAACGGAACACAACAGGTATCGGCAATACACGACCTGACTATATCAGAACGAATGAATCATTAGCGCGCTATAGTTCGTGGCGCATTGGTGGGCCAGCACAGTACTTTACCGATGTAGCAACACCTGTACAACTGATAGAAGCACTGGGATGGAGCAAAAACCAGAAGTTGCCCATTTTTATACTGGGTGGTGGCTCCAACATCCTGATCCACGACAGTGGCTTTGCCGGTCTCGTGATCCGCTATCGTGATCTAGAGGTACAAATCAAAGAAGATGGTGATACAGCCTATGTACGAGTTGGAGCAGGTGCACCGACTGCGGGAACCGCTCGCAAATTAACTCGCCAGGGGTGGGCCGGTCTTGAATGGGCTGAAGGCATACCAGGCACCATCGGTGGTGCGGTATCTGGCAACTCTGGTTGCTATGGCGGCGATATTGCATCAAGTCTGTCACGAGCGTGGTTGCTGGTTGACAACACCATTGAGGAGTGGCCCGTAGATCGATTTGAGTATGGCTATCGTACCAGTGTGTTAAAGGCGCATACGTGTGAATCGCCAGGGCCAATCGTTGTGGCAGCTGAGTTCAAACTCGTACGCACCGACCCATGGAAGTTGGCCATACGTTTAGCCGCCATTTCCGAAGAACGCCGCAGTAAAACACCAAGTGGTCAATCGTGCGGCAGCGTTTTCAAAAACCCACCAGGAGACAGTGCAGGGCGGCTGATCGAAGCCACTGGTCTCAAGGAAACCCGCATTGGTGGAGCCGAGATCGCCCAGAAACATGCGAATTACATTATCAATCGCGGCGGCGCAACATATGCAGATGCGCTCCAACTGATCAATCTGGCACGTGAGCGTGTATTAGCGGAGTTTGGCATAACGTTGGAACTCGAAGTACAGCTCGTCGGTGGGAAATCGTAACAGCTAATGATATCGAGGCACTTTCGTAAGGCAGAACAACCATGGCACCTAAAATTCGAGTTGGTGTATTATTTGGTGGACAATCTAGTGAACATGAAGTCTCTATCGTTTCGGCCCGCGCGGTGATTGCCGGTCTGGATCACGATAAGTATGAGATAGTCCCTATTGGTATTACCAAAGACGGACGCTGGCTCGCCAGCGGCGATCCGCTGGCAACGCTGGAAAATCTGGCCGATCCCAAACTACTGCCAGGTGGACCATCTGAAAAAACCAGTGGCGCCACTGCCGAAGAAACACCATCACCAACAACGCTGTTATCAACGACGCCCCCTGTGGACATACCGACAGGACATGTTCCACCACTCGATGTGGTGTTTCCGGTACTCCATGGCCCGCGTGGCGAAGATGGCACCGTTCAAGGATTGTTTGAGCTTGCCGGTGTGCCCTATGTCGGGTGTGGCGTGTTGGCTTCATCCGTAGCCATGGACAAAGTTATGATGAAGCATGCCTTCGCAGCCGCTGATCTACCACAACTGCCATGGCTGTTCCTACGACGTATCGACTGGGAGCGTGATCCAAATCATGCGCTTGAACGTATCGAATCACACCTTAGCTATCCCATGTTTGTCAAACCAGCCAACATGGGTAGCAGTGTAGGCGTGAGTAAAGCCAGTGATCGAGCAACGTTAGAGGAGGGCATCAACGATGCTGCCCGCTACGACCGCCGTATCGTCGTCGAACAGGGGATCAGCGCACGCGAGATTGAGGTGAGTATTCTGGGGAATGATGAGCCAGAAGCCAGCACCCCTGGTGAAATTCTGCCCTCCAAGGAATGGTACGACTACGAATCAAAATATCTTGATGGTGCATCACAGATGGTCATTCCGGCACCGATTTCGCATACACTTACTGAACAGGTCCGTGAAATGGGCAAACGCGCATTCACCGCACTTGATGGCGCAGGTCTTGCACGAGTTGACTTTCTATTGGACCGTGAGACCGAGAAACTCTATCTGAATGAAGCCAATACTATGCCCGGATTTACCCCCGTGAGCATGTACGCGAAGATGTGGGAAATCAGCGGCTTGTCCTACAACGCACTGCTGGATCGGCTCATTACGCTGGCGCTGGAGCGTCAGAAGCGGTGATAACTATTATGCTATACCGTGGTGCAAACCTGATGGTGAAGATATATGCAACGCTCTGGGTATAACAAATCTCAAACACGAACGACCACCACGCGCCGCAAACCATCGCGCAAACGAACCAACTCAACGGTACACCCGGGAGCGAAGATTATCGCTGGGTCGTGGTTTACCAGTGGGCGGTTCTTTAGTTTGATTGCATTGATTGTCTCGGCTGGGAGTTTGTTATACATTTTTACCTCACCTGAATATGTCGTACAAGAGATTCGGGTGGAAGGAGCAAAGGTCATCAGTACCGTAGATGTGATAGATTTGGCCGATGCACGGAACCAATCAATCTGGTCTGTTGATACGCAACGCATCAACGAGCAACTGCTGACCAATGCCTATATTGAGGAGGCCAATTCATATGTTGTGCTCCCCAACCAACTGATGATTACCATTAATGAGCGGACGCCGGAGGTGCGCTGGCAGGTTGGTGGTAATATCTTCCTGGTGGACGCAGACGGGCGGGTGTTAGGGAACGATGGTACAGCGCCACTTACCAATACACTGGTTATCCAGGACCGAAGTGATCGCGAACTCGCCCCAAATGATCATGTTGATACAAAGGTGGTTGAGTTAGGGCAGTCATTGGCGCTGCGGCTGCCAACCGAAGTCAATCTGTTGCCAACCGATATTAGCTGGCACCCTGACACGGGGATGGTCGTGACTGCGCCGGATCAGAAAACGATTGTCTTTGGTCAATATGACCGTCTTGATGAAAAACTTATTGTCTTAAATCAACTTTTACATGATGGAACGGCCTTTACGTACCTTGACTTACGACCAAACACACCGTTTTATCGCAATGACGGCGATACACCGCCGTCACCGGAGGCGGAAACGCCGTAACTTCAACAGTCGGGGTTAGGAGTGTTGCGATGAGTAAACAAATTGTTGCAATGATTTTCACACGCTATCGCGCATTCGTGACTCTTGGTAGGGGGTGAACGCTATGGCACAACGTACTATTGTCGGTATTGATGTTGGCACAACTAAGGTGTGCACGATTGTGGCACAAATTCAAGAGCACGGGCGCCTCAATATCCTTGGCGTCGGTTTGACCCCGTCAAAAGGATTGGACAAGGGTGTCATTGTCAATATCGACGACGCCGTCAATACTATTGCCACCAGCGTCGAAAAAGCAGAACGACTCTCGGGGTATCGTATTGGGACGGCATTTGTCGGTGTTGCGGGCCGACACGTATCGTCGCTCAACAGCCGTGGTGTTGTGGCTGTTGCACGAAGCGACCACGAGATCACACGGAATGATATTGGGCGTGCTGTTGAGGCAGCACAGGCGGTAGCCATCCCAACTCAGCGTGAAGTCATTCACGTGATTCCGCGTGCATATATTGTTGATGGCCATGAGGGTATTCGTGATCCGATTGGGATGTCGGGGTTTCGGCTGGAAGTCGAAACTCACATTGTCACTGGTGAGGTCATGGCGATCCAAAACCTGATCAAGAGCATCCAACGTTCCGGCGTGGATATCGACGATCTGGTGCTTCAGCCACTTGCATCCGGCGAAGCGGTGCTCAACGCCGAAGACAAAGAACGTGGTGTGGCCCTCGTCGACATTGGCGGTGGGACTACAGACATTGCCGTCTTTGTGCAGGGCGGCATCTGGCACACCAGTGTTATCGCGGTGGGTGGTAATCAATTTACCAACGACATTGTGTTAGTTCAACAAACACCACATCATACTGCAGAGTATCTCAAAATCAAATATGGCTCGGCCATTGCCGAAGCACCAACAGACGAAGCCGAAGATCAGATCGAAGTCGAAGGGTTTGGCCCCAACGAGAAAAAAACGATCAGCCGTTATTTACTCAATCAAGTCATTCAGGCACGCGCCGAGGAGGTAATCGAACTCATCTACAACGAAATCAGACGTAGTGGCTATGATGGATTATTGCCAGCTGGTATCGTAATCACTGGCGGGTCGGCACAGCTTTCACGCTTTGATGAACTCATGCGAGATATGCTTGGGGTTCCAGTCCGGGTGGGCATACCAGACAACTTGTATGGTCTCTCGGAGTCAATTGATAGTCCATCCTATGCGACTGGGGTAGGGCTGGTACGCTGGGGGTCGCAGCATGGTATTGCGATGTTGAATTCATCCAGCGTCAATGGAGAACGCAACGGTTTAGGAACCAGCTACGACCGCTTTAAGAACTGGCTTCGGGAATTTCTTCCCTAACCTGTTTATCGATCGCATGTCGTGTGGCATGCGACATGCAACGACATGTGATATTACACAATTGGAGGGACACAAATGACTGATTATACCGACTTTAATGCGGCATTGGAGCCTGGGGCTCAAATCAAAGTAGTGGGCGTTGGTGGCGGCGGTTCAAACGCTGTTGACCGTATGATCGAAGATGGTATGCAGGGTGTTGAATTTATTACCGTCAACACTGATGCTCAAGCGCTGATGCACTCACTGGCCGATGTTCGTATTCGTATCGGGGATAAACTGACCAAGGGCCTTGGCTCCGGTGGCAATCCGGTTATTGGACAGAAGGCGGCTGAGGAAACCACGGAAGAGATCTATGAGTCACTCAAGGGTGCCGATATGGTCTTTATCGCCGCTGGTATGGGTGGTGGAACCGGCACCGGTGCATCACCCATTATTGCAAGTATTGCTCAGGATCTGGGCATGCTGACCGTCGGTGTGGTGACACGGCCATTTACCTTTGAGGGTAACCACCGCAAGAAGACTGGTGAGCAAGGACTTGAGCAACTCAAACCCATGGTCGACACATTGATCACTATTCCAAACGACCGGCTGCTCCAAAGTGCCAGCAAAAACACCTCGATGTTGCAGGCATTCCGCATGGCCGACGATGTACTGCGCCAGGGTATTCAGGGCATTTCCGACCTGGTCACTCAGCGTGGTTTGATTAACGTGGACTTTGCCGACGTGAAAACGATCATGGCACAACAGGGGACCGCACTTATGGCAATTGGGATTGGCAGTGGCGACAACCGCATGGTCGATGCGGTCAATCAGGCGATTGCCTCACCGCTTCTGGAAGTCTCTATCAATGGTGCCAAGGGCGTACTGTTCAATGTTACTGGTGGTGAGGATCTGGGTATTACCGAAGTCAATGAGGCTGCTGAGATTATCTATAACGCGATTGATCCCGAAGGCCAGATCATTCTTGGTGCCGTAATCGATCCATCGTATCCACCCAACCAGGTCAAAATCACCTTGATCGCAACAGGGTTCGATACATCCAAGCCGGCGAATCAGCGCTCACGCACTACGGCACCAGCGTCTCAGCCTGGTACTGCTCAACGTGCTGTGGCGGCACCAGGCAATCAAGCGTCAGTACGTCCGCCACAACCCCAACCACAGCCACGCACACCCACCTTTACGAATACCGACGATCTGGATATTCCCCCATTCCTACGCAACCGCAAGAAATGAGTTTGCTTTGCCAGACCTGAGAGGTTTTAAGTACCTTTCAGGTCTGGCACACATCATCGACGTTGTTGTAATCCAGCATAATCCGGTTCAACCTCAAGTGCGCTATTATGTTCCCCTGCTTGACAGTACATTCTATGCATGATAAAAAGAACACACGTTCTGAAAGTGTGTGGTCTGATAGTCGTTTCGTGTAACATCAGACGAGTCGACAAATCCCAGATAGTATATCTTGCAGCTGGGCTCAAGAAGTTTATGAAAGGAGCACCAACGGATGTCCAACAATCCACTCACATGGCAAACCCCACAGTCACAACAATCAGTTAGACAGTGGCTGCTTGATGCTGACCCCTCGATCCGCTGGCAAGTGCTGCGGGACCTGACCGATGCGTCGGCGGAGGAAGTCGCACAGGAGCGTGCGCGGGTGGCTACCGAGGGCGCTGGTGCACGATTACTCGCTCTTCAACAACCCAACGGATCGTGGGGTGGGGTGGCGTGGAACCGTGGGTGGAATTCCACCATGCATGTCCTGATGCTGCTGCGGGATATGGGTCTCGATCCCGTGAGTGACCAGGCAGGCTATGCACTAGCACGTGTGCGTTCCCATGTGACATGGCAAGGAGCGGCGGCATATGATGGCAACCCCTTCTTCGTCGGCGAGGTGGAGCCTTGTATCAACGGACAGGTCGGGGCAGTTGGTGCTTACTTCGGTCAGGATGTTCTGGGCATTGTCGAGCGGCTGTTAGGCGAACAGTTAACAGATGGTGGCTGGAACTGCGAAGCTGTCAATGGCTCAACACGATCATCGTTCAACACGACCATTTGTGTGCTTGAGGCGCTGCTTGAATATGAACTGAGTATTGGGAGCCACCCTGAGGTGACCGCAGCCCGCCTCAGGGGAGCAAACTACCTTCTTGAACGGCATCTCTTTCGCCGTCGGTCAACTGGTGAAGTTATCTACTATGATAGGAAAGATGGCGTTGGTGGTGGACGTGAACATCCTGCATTCACCCGATTTGCCTTCCCAACTTGGTGGCACTATGACGTGCTGCGGGGTCTTGAATATTTGCGCCGCGCCCATGTTATGCCAGATAAGCGCATGGCTGAGGCGATAGAACTGGTTGTATCCAAGCGCAACTCTGCTGGTCAATGGTCACTAGAAATCCAGTACTCTGGCGAGATGCCAATTGAGATGGAGGCAGGTGTGGGTCAACCGAGTCGGTGGAACACACTCCGCGCTTTGCGTGTGTTGAACTGGTATGCAGCAGGCATTGAACACGCCAGCCAACATAAGCAAAAACACAAGTAGTTTGAGGGGGTGATAGTCGCGCATCGGGTCCTTCCTTCTAGTCAAGTGACACGATTCTCTTTTTAAGACGCACCACTACCACCAATCATCACACATCATGAGTGCCCTATTCCTCCTCGTCTTCCTCGTCTTCCTCGTCTGCGGCTTCCTCCAGCAGATAGAGCTGCCACCCGGCATACTCGGGGTCGACTGCCGCCGCACACTCATGGCTCGTCCCACCCGTGGCCACACACGCCAGATGCGCCTCGGTGAGTTGCTGAGCGGTGGTGAGTTCCTGCTCCAGATTGCCCCCCTGCACGGCGCGATCCACGGCCTGATAGAACCAGAACAGGTCAAGATCTGGGTCTTGCAAGGCCAGATTGACCTCCGACACAGACGTACGACTCAGCACCTCCTGATAGGCAGCATAGACCTCAGCAGTGCCTGGGGGGGCTCCTTGCAGGAAGTCTTCGGCCGGGTCGAGTGCCATCTGTGCGGGCAAGCTGCTATGGATCGAGAAGCGTGCCGGTATCTCACGGAGCACTTTGATCCATTCCCAGCAGGCAGCGGGATGCTCGGTGTCGGCAGAGATGTATAGGCCGGTGATGCGGTGGATATCGTTCATGGTTAACTGGCTACTCCCCAGTGGTGGGGGCGCGGTCGCCCCGGCAAAACCCTGACCCTGTGCTTCGCCTGTGTCAAAGCGATTGCTAATAAACCACATCCCGGCACGCTGCTCTCGGAGCACATTGAAAACTTCTGGATCAAATTCACTGTCCGTGTAGCCACGTAGTTGCTGATTGGGCGTGTGGTTTCGCAAGAGGTCGACATAAAACTGGGTCCCGGCCAGTACCTGTGGGTCGATAAACTGGGGGAGGGGGTACCCATCCGGTTGTTGTTGGACTATCTCGACCTCGAAGCGGTCCAGGAAGAACAACAACTCTTTCGTCTGCTGGCCATACAACACAAAGCCGTAGTGACGGTCTTGTTCTTCACCAAAGGTCAGTTGTTCAGCGGCGGCTAGGAACTCGTTCAAGGTCCAGTCACCACGGGGGTAGTCCAACCCGGCCTGATCAAACAATTCCTGATTGTATTCGAGTGTGCGGATCAGGATCTGATCAGGGAGACCGATCAACCGTCCCTCGTGCTGGAAGGGCAGCAGGATCAGATCGGGATAGTCGTCCTGCCGTACCGTCGCATCCGCATCGATGAGGGGTTGGAGATCCATGGTGCTCGTGTACAGTTCCGGCGCGAACAAACCATTCCAGGCAAAACAATCCGTCCTCGCGGCTAGGTCGGCGATGCTGGTATTGGTAGGGGCCGACCATAGCTCCACGTTGAGGGTGTCCTGGGTCTCATTAAACTGTCGGACCACCTCGGGGAGTGTGCTATAGCCAAAATCGGGAATGCCATAGGTGATGATCGTCACCTGGTCGTCGGTCGGTTCATCTGGTGGTGGGACCACCACGCCCGCTGCGGTGTCCGGGTCGCTTGCCTGGGTTAGTAACGCCTGGCGGGTGTCGCGTGTTATGGTGACTTGCTCGACCACTTCGATGAGGGGCTGTTCGGCATAGAGGATATCGTGCAGCCCCTGTTGCAGAGTGACCAGGGTCTGTTCGGTCAGATAGTCGTAAGTGGGCAGCCGCTCCAGTGCGAGGGTGACAGCGGCGGCAGCATCGGGAATGCCGGTTTGTGTCTCCAGGGTCTCCCAGTACTGCATGTGTTCCGCAATAGAGGGACGGGCTGGCAACACGGTGGCGCGGTCCAGTCCGGTGAGGAGGGTCTGGGGCAGCGGTTGTTGATGGAGAAAGGCCAGCCAGCGCCAGGTGGCCTGGGGTTGCTGGGTGCCCCGGCTCATCACATAGGAACTGGCAACAGTGCTGCTGGTCCCATGTGGGGTCGGGCTGGGGATAATGGCAACTTCGCGGTCGGTGGTATCCACGGTGTAACCCATTGCAAGCGACCAGAGCCCGACCTGTCCGTCCGCAATCAGGGTAGAGACGGACGGCATATCGGCATCGTCGATGAAGGGCGGCACATAGACCACCCCCGTCTCAGCCCACTCCACAGTTTGTGCAAGAGCGTCAAGGGCTGTGTCAGGTGGCCAGGTTGGTGCGTCAGATGTGTCAGTGAGCGGCAGGTCGGCCTGCTCAAAGGCGGTGCCCAACGCCATAGTGCCATGGGTGCCGACCAGCCCGTAGCGGTGTTCCGCAGATGGGTCGGCGTCAACGAAAGCTTGGGCCGTCAGCAACACCTCGTCCCAGGACGACTCGGCGGTGGGCGGTGTCAGCCCGGTTTGTTCCCAGACTTCGGGGTGATAGAAGAGCAGCGGGATGGCAATCTCCCGCGAGAGTCCCGAGACCTGATCGGGGGTAAAGCCCCAGAGGGCCCCTGGATAGAGGTCGTCGGGATGAAAGGATGGGTCGGCATCAAGGAGGGGACGTAGATCGGTGAGGTAGGTGGGGCTGTCGGGCAGCCGTTGGACCCAGTTGGTCGGGAGAAGGGCGGTATCCACCGTGCTGAGGATTTGTGCCAGGGCTTCGTCGTCATTGGTCGCCTGGTCAAAGAGGGGATCGAGGGACACCACCTCGACCTGGACGGTGGTTTGCACCTGGTGAAAGGCGTCAATAAGTGGAGCATAGGTGGCGGCATCCACATCGGCGATGCCAAAGGTAATGGTGGTCGGATCATCTGCTTCTGCATTAGGTACTGTTTGGTTGACCACCGGGGTAGTGGGATTACCGGTGCAACTAACCACGAGAGGAATGATGAGGAGCAATAGCAGAAATTGGTATTTTGATTTTGACAAGAAGTTTTTAGAAAACATAAGATAAACCTCAACGAAAAAACACCATGTCTATCAATTGTTTATTATTGATAGACATAGCCTTTAAAATAAACCACATGCGGTACTATTTGCTTATCTTCAACTACGTGAAACACACCTCGCAATACCTAGAACCAGGTAACGTATCCCACGGCCCCCAAGTACCATTTTGACATCTTCTAATATCAGTTCGAACTGAACGTTTACGTGATACACCATCACAAACGCTACAAGAAGATTTGATTGTACGAAACTCCTCATCGCCATTCCTACATTGAACGGCACTTGCAATGCTTGTCACTCCTAACCCCAACCCCAAACCAGCCCCCAGTGCTGGCAGTTTCTTCAAAAAGCCCCGCCGTGAGGCAGACACTGCCATCGACTTCGTGGCCCGGTCCCATGCGTTCAAGCCCTCCTGCTCCTGCGAACGTCCGGTCCGTTTCCAAAATGCCATGATGTGCTCCTTTACGACCATCTATCGAACCAGTCGCCCCATGCGACGGGTTACCGTACTATGAATAGGTATATATTATGGTGTTGCCTCTTCATCAAGAGCGCGCCGCTGCCATCCGTCGTAATCGGGGTCCGTCGCGACCGCGCACTCGCTTCCTATACCCCCGGCGTCCACACACGCCAGATGCGCCTCGGTCAGTTGCTGGGCATTGGTGAGTTCCTGCTCCAGACTGGCCCCTTGTAATGCCCGATCCAGTGCCTGGTAGAACCAGAAGGGGTCGAGGTCAGGATCACGGAGAAAGAATGTTTGCCCTTCCCCCTGCGTTGGTTGGGCCAGTGCTTCCTGATAGATCGTGTCGATCTCCGCTTGTCCGGCTGGTTGGGTCTCTGATGCAGGGCTAGCCACATCGGTACGAGCAGGGAAACCCCCACCCAGACTGGTGGTATCCGCACTCAGGTAGCGCAGCCATTGCCAGCATGCGTCGGTGTGGGGCGTGTCAGCGGCAATGTACAGCCCCGTGGTCACCACCACATCGTCAGCACGATTGTCGGCGGTGCCACCAGGCAGCGGAGCGACGGCGGCTTCCACAGCGGCGGCATCAGGTGCGCCAAAGGTGATGCCACTCTCCAGCCACATCGCGACCTGTCCCTCAGCGATGAGTGGTGTTGTCAGGTCCGGATCAGTACTGCGTGTATACCCCGCGAGTTGGTTGTGGGGCGAGGTGCTGGTGAGCAGATCCACATAGCCCTGGAGGGCAGCCAGCACGTCAGGGTCGGTCCACGCCATGGCATTCGTTTTCTGGAGCACGCCTGCCCGTTGCAGCCACCACTCCAGGGCCTTGGTATGGTCCCCGATGACGGCAAAGCCATACTGGTCGTTCCGCTCCTGCGTGAGTTGGGTCGCCGCTGCCACGAAGTCCTGAAGCGACCAGTCGGCAGGAGGGTAGGGCAGATTGGCCGCATCGAAGCGCGCTGAGTTATAGTGGAGGATCGGAATATCCATGCGATGCGGGAGGCCATACAAAGCGCCATCGTGCTCGAAGGGTGCCAGCACTGCCGCTGGAAACACGTCACGGGAGAGTGTGGTATCGGCATCCCAGAGCGGACGCAAGTCGCGCAAGGCTTCTCGCTGTGCTGGAGTGGGTGGCGCCCATGTGACAAAACAGTCGGTGGTGTTGGCCAGATCGGTGAGCGTGGGGTTATTAACTGCTTCGAGTTGAACGAACACTTCCGTTTGTTCCCGATGGAATTGCTCCACGATTGGCTGGAGATTGACTACATTCGAGGCAAAGGTAATGGTGGTCGCATCAGCAGGGGCGGTTTGTGGTATTGGTGTTGCCACCGCAATCGGTGCGGCATCAGTGTCTGTGTCAGAGTCTAGGGCGTTCTGTTCGGCCAGGCGGTCTGCCGCTAAACCTTCCTGAGCTTCTTGTACGGTCATTGGTATCGCTTGATCTTCCACAATGACTTGTCTGGTCGGCTCACGTAACCAGCGTAGCAAGGTAACGGCCGCTGAACTGGCTGTTGAGGGATCGTTTAAGTTGGTTTCTATGAGGGCTTGGGTTTCGGTTTCCAGACTTTGCCACACGGTGCTTTGCGATGTCAGGTCTTGACGCGCAGGAATGGAAAGAGAACCATCCCATTCGGAATGTTGTTCAATCCATTGATTGCTGAGAAAAGAGAGCCAGCGCCAGGCAGCCTCAGGATGCTCAGTGCCACGGCTCATCACATAGCCGTCGACACCGCTTGCGAAGGGGGCTGGCAGGTCCGTTGGAAAGGGCACCGTCTTCACCGTCGCCGTAGGACGGTCAATGGGATCTGCTAACAAACCTGTCGGCCAGATCGCTACCTGTCCCGCGACAATCATATCAATATATGTTCTGGGAAATAGCTCTTCTTCGGTATCAATATAGAGTGCGCCAGTTTGGGCCATTGCTGCAACCTGGGTCAGAGCGGTTTCTGCTGCCGACGTATCAATGGTCGCTCGATCTGGAGACAGCTCACCCAAGGAGGGATCGGCTGCTAACATCTCCCCAACCAGGGCCATGCGTCCATCACCATAATCTAGCAAACCATAGATGGGTGGGTCAGCATCAGGCTGGGCGACCTGTTCCGCGAGATTCCGCACCTCTTGCCACGTCCAGTCAGGTGATGGTTCGGAAAGTCCCTGGGTAGTAAGTAGATCAACATTATAAGACAGTAAGGGAGCAAACTGGGTATGAGGTAAGACATAGGTGCCACCATCGACTTGTGCTGCTTCCAATGAACCAGGATAGAACACCGTTGTATCAAAAGTTGCATCTGCCTCGATAAATGGTCGTAAATCTTGCAGGTAGGGGGCTTGCTCAGACCACGATCCCACCCACAAGGGCTGTGCGGTATCAGCGATGCGCGAGGTAGCGCGTGCCCATTGTGCAATTCTCTCAGCTACAGGAAGATCTATGTCAATGGAAATATCGTCAAGTGACACGAATTGTACCTGAACATCAGGATTTTCAGCATTAAATTGTTGGATGTATGGTGCAAATAACGGTTCCTGGTATTCACTCGCACCAAAGGTGATGGTGATCGAGTCTTCAGCTACAATATCTCGTGAATCAGGAGTATCTTGGGGCAATCTGGCACCATCCGTTTCACCCACAGGTGGCACTTGGAGTTCCGGTGTTTGTGGGAGGCAGGCGCTGAACAACATAATGGTAAGCAGTACAACGATGAATTGATAACAATACTTCATATATGTTCCTTGGTGACAGCTAATATGTACTACATTTATATTGATGCATAGTGGTAAAACACTATGCATCAACTGAATTAAATACCCACACTTATGCATAGATACTTAAGTTATGATGGCGATAATTACAATATGATACGAACTCACACTATACAGTTTCCAGAACATTCAGTCCCGATTATTGTGCGAGTACACCCTTGTCCATCACAACATTCTCTTCTAAACTTCACAAAACTCTGTTTTTCATTTTGTGAGCCACAACATCCATTCCGTTCCTTAGGAAAACTTACTGTACAACCAAAAGCCGTCTGGATACCTGCTAACCCCAATCCCAAACCAGCTCCCAGCGCGGGCAGTTTCTTCAAGAATCCCCGCCGTGAGGCGGAGACCGCCATCGATTTCGTGGCCCGATCCCATGCGTTCAAGCCCTCCTGCTCCTGCGAACGTCCGGTCCGTTTCCAAAATGCCATGATGTACTCCTTTACGACCATCTATCGAACCAGTCGCCCAGTGCGACGGGTTACCACATATCAGGCGTGGGCTGCCACTACCTCTTCCGCTTGATGTTCCTCGCCGGTAAAGCCCACGATGTGTCGTACAAATGTACTACGTTCATCGAGTAGCACCGTTGTTGGTGTGGAACTCACACCCCAAGCTTCTGCGGTACTCCTGGTTGTATCACAGTACACGGGAATATCCTTGTGTAATCCAACTTCATCGATAAGAGATTGCGTTTCTGCTCCACTCCCGACGCTAATAATAATGAGGCGTTCTCCATTGGTCTGTGGCAATGCTTCGCCACGTGCTAGCACCTTTGCCAGATCATGGCACGGCTCACATCCAGGGCTGATGATCGCTACCGCCAATGGCGTGCCCTGATGATCGGTGAGTGATACTGTCTCGTTGGTTATGCTTGTGAGCGTTAAAGCAGGCACTACTTCTCCTACCTTCAGTTTGATTGGATCGTGCACAGGCCGCCAGGTTTGCAGTGTTTCGTAGATTGTTCCCAGATTGCGTAGCATACTCACGAGTACCAATGCCAGTACGAGCACTAAAATCCATAATGCCACATAAGAAACTAACCATACGCCAGTCACGTGGTCCTCCTTATCTTTGGAGCGTTGGAGCTAAAAGCGTTGGGGCGTTGGGACAAAGAGAGCGTTAAAGTGATACAGTTGTTAATCTCCTGACCTCCATCTCTATCATCATTCAGCACCTAAATACACTACTCCCCACCGCCTGAGTCGGTCGCAGGCAGCATACCTGATAACCCAACCGAATTCCATCCAATTGCCCAGAGGCATCCACCGCGATCATTTCTTGTACCACGCACGTTCTTTGCGGGTCCCCAGGGCGCTGCGCCCCACACCCCGCCCCAGAATCCAGTCCCTTGGTACCCCGCTGGCAGCTGCACCCCACCAGACCTCCCGCAAGGCAGCCCGTCGTTCGGCTATGCACAAAGCAGCGACACATCTATTCCACCTCACAACGCAACGAACGCGGCATATCCCTGTAGCGGCGGTTTGCAACCGCCATGCTGGCAACGTGGCACCCGCCAGACCACCCGCACAACACGCTCGTCACCCAACCATGCACAAAGCAGCGACATATTTATTCCGCCTCACAACGCAACGAACGCGGCATATCCCTGTAGCGGCGGTTTGCAACCGCCGTGCTCACATGGCGGAGATCCATACACCCCACACCCCGTTGCCTGAGTCGGTCGCAGGCAAGCCCTCGCTAGTCTAGGAGCAATTGCTGAGCGTTTAAGCGGAGCACAACTGAACAGGTGTGGGAAACTAACCCCTAACTCTTAACAACCCCTCATTCTTAACGCCTATCTCTATAGACCACTCGGTCAACTGGATCAGAATACTACAACATGCCAGCAGTAGTGCCAGAACTACCATGTTTGGGAATGAAAGGACAAAGCTAATATCACGCTGCCATAATGCCAGCCACTGCGTATTGGTGCTTACAAAAGGCGCCCACAGCACCAGCATAAGCGCCAGTGCCAACAGCACGAAATTACGTGCTACAGTACCCTAACTGATAGTTCGTGTTCCAGCAATCCCATGGCAATTGCATGCAATAGCGCGACCCCGCCGGAGATTCATGGTCACAGCCACGATAAAGCAGCCCAGCAACCCAGCGAGAACCCAGCCAGCCACAGGTAATGCGATGCCAGTGAGTAACAGAGCAGTGAGTCCCAATTCAAGCCACGGCAAAGCCAGTGCGAACATTTTGGCAACAGAACCTGGAAGCACCCGATAATCCAGGGTCCCCTGTACAAAGCTCGTCAGATCGGTCAATTTGCCAAGCGCAGACGTGAGAAAGCAAATACCAAGATACCAACGTACCACGAATACCAAAGCCAATTGCCATTCAGGAGCCGTATCCACACAATCCTCCTCCCGATAATACAAGTGACGCATTATCACCAATGGAACGACCCAAAAACCTACGTATTCAATTGAGGGACACTATTAGTGAAGTGTAGTGAGTGAAGTGAAGTAAAATGGTTTTCCCCTCTAAACTTAATGAGATAGTAACATAATCAATCTCATAATGCAATACCCAATTTCACATATTATGCATACATACTAACGAATCACCAACTTCTTGAGATGACACCATCCGTGATTGTACAGTATAATCAGCGTACACCATTGCCAGATGCTGAAAGGAACCGCTGATGACCCAAGATATGAAACCCCGCAGCCGCACTATCACCGATGGGCGCAATCGCGCCGCCGCCCGCTCGATGCTCAAAGCCATTGGTTTTACCGACGACGATCTTGCCCGCCCAATCATCGGCATTGCCAACACCTGGATCGAAACCATGCCGTGCAACTTCAACCTGCGTGTCCTGGCAGCCAAGGTCAAAGAAGGCATCCGTGCCGCAGGTGGCACACCGATGGAGTTCAACACCGTTGCTGTCAGCGATGGCGTCACCATGGGCACACAGGGCATGAAAGCCTCGCTCATCAGCCGTGAAGTAATCGCCGACTCCATCGAACTCATGGGGCGTGGTTATCTTTTCGATGCGATGGTGGCACTGGTTGCTTGTGATAAAACCATTCCTGGCGCCGCAATGGGCCTGACCCGCCTGAACATCCCCAGTCTCCTCCTCTATGGTGGCTCGATTATGCCAGGGAAATGGCGCGGACGAGACATCACGATCCAGCATGTCTTTGAGGCGATTGGGGCCAATGCAGCGGGCAAAATCACCGATGAGGAGTTAACCGAGATCGAAAATGCCGCCTGTCCCGGCCCCGGCGCGTGTGGGGGCCAGTACACCGCCAACACCATGGCTACGGTCATGGAAACGCTGGGGCTGGCGCCCTTGGGCAGCGGCTCGGTCCCCGCCGTCGATCCACGCAAAAACACCGTTGGCGTGGAAGGTGGTCAACTGATCATGGATCTGCTTCGGCGCGACCTCAAGCCCCGCGATATCCTGACCCGTCAGGCTTTTGAAAACGCCATTGCCAGCGTCGCCAGTACTGGTGGCTCAACCAATGCTGTCTTACACCTGCTGGCCCTGGCACGTGAGGCTGGTATCGAACTGGAACTCGAAGACTTCGACCGCATCAGCGCCCAGACACCGCTGTTTGTCGACCTGATGCCCGGTGGCCAGTACACCGCCGTCGATGTCGACCGTGCAGGGGGCATTCAGCTCATTGTGAAGCGCCTGATCGAGGGAGGTTTTATCGAGGGGAATGTCGCTACAGTGAGTGGACGCACGCTGGTCGAAGATAGTGCCACGGCCGTCGAAACACCTGGACAGGAAGTCATTCACGCGCTGGATCAGCCTATCAAACCGCATGGTGGCCTGATTATTCTGCGTGGCAATCTGGCACCCGAGGGTGCTGTCGTCAAGGTCGCGGGCCACGAACGGTCACTGCACCGTGGACCAGCGCGGGTATTTAATTCGGAAGAAGAAGCCATGGAAGCTGTTACAGCCAGTCGCATTCAAGCGGGCGATGTTGTCGTGATACGCTATGAGGGACCACGCGGAGGTCCTGGTATGCGCGAGATGCTGGGGGTAACCGCCGCGCTGGTTGGTGCTGGGTTAGGCGAATCCGTCGCACTTTTGACCGACGGGCGGTTTAGTGGCGCCACTCGTGGCCTGATGATCGGCCATGTGGCACCCGAGGCAGCCCGTGGCGGCCCGATTGCCGCGCTCACCGACGGCGATGAGATCACCCTCGACCTGGAGGCGCGCCGACTCGACGTGACCCTCTCACCCGATGAACTCGCGGCCCGCTTGGCTAACTGGCAGCCACCAGCACCCCTCTACACAACGGGTGTGTTTGCACGCTATGCTGCACTCGTCTCGTCGGCAGCCGAAGGCGCTATACTCCACACCCCACCGTTTGAATAATCCAGGAAGCGGGCAACGAGAAGCAGGGCAGTCACAGGGGACTGCCCTAACGCAGAGACTAGTTCGGAGAGAAACGTATGTTGCATTGCCCCGTGACTACTGATCTCCCAACGCCGTTTGAATAATGGAGGAAGCGGGCAACGAGAAGCAGGGCAGTCACAGGGGACTGCCCTAACGCAGAGACTAGTTCGGAGAGAAACGTATGTTGCATTGCCCCGTGACTACTGATCTCCCAACGCCGTTTGAATAATGGAGGAAGCGGGCAACGAGAAGCAGGGCAGTCACAGGGGACTGCCCTAACGCAGAGACTCAGGTGAAGGGAAGAGAGGACAGTGATTAACCGAGATACCGTACCCCCTAACCCTTAACCCATACTCCCTACTTCACCACACACTCAGCGTGCTCACCCCCGCCCCGTCTGCACAACAGATACTCGCTCGTCAGCATTTGAGCACGCTCCAACTCCGTAACTAGATCACCTCCCTGCACGGCCCGATCAACTGCATGATAGAGCCAGAATGGATCAAAGAACGGATCATTGAACAGCCCTTCCTGTACAAGGATCATTGGCTCATTCAGCGCAGGAAGATACGCTTCGTACAATTCGGCAGCGCCTGACGCAAGCCCTGCGGAAAAGGTAGACGACTGAGCTACTGAACGACGCGCTGGAAACACCGTTTGATTAAGCAACGTCGAATGGTTGCTAAAGATGGACGCAGATCAAGAGTTGTGGTCAGCATGCCCGTCGGCGGTGCTGTATTCCAGGTAGGCTCGGTTGGAACAGTCATACCAGCCTGTGCCACCAACGTTTGGTTGAATGTCATCATGGGTGCTTCAGCAATAGTTGGTAGCACGTAGACCCTACCCTCTGGGCTAAGTGGCTCAAAGGCACGTGGGTAATAATCGTCGAGATCAAAAGCAGCATCAGCATCAATCAATGGCTTAAGATCGAGCACATACCCCTTCTCAACGTCCTCGGATGAAACAGAGATAAAGGCAGTATCGGCAACCCTGACCGTTGTGCCAACCCAATCGTTCATTGCTTCTTGTCCATCAACTACATCTTCCAGATCGACAAAAATGACCTGAATATCTGGATTTTCCCCGTTAAACCGATCCATCAGCGGCTCGAAGTAGCTCCTCTCTCGGTCGTACGATGCGAAGGTGATGGTTGTTATCGATGGATCGGTAATCGAGTCTGTGGTTGGGGGGGTCTGTGGTAGTACTTCGACAACGTTTGGAACACAGGCGGAGAGCATGGCAATGAAGAGCAAAAACACAATCGTGGAGCGTGGCATGGCAGATCTCCCTCCATCATAATTCAACCGGAGCCATATATTGATGGAATCTTAAAGGAGGTAGAAAATCTGTCAAATTGTAGAAGATTGTATCAGTAAACTGATCGCAACTTTACATTGTGATTCTCTCTCCTCAAACATATAGCTCTATTTGTGATAATAGAAAGTGAGTTACTGTGTTTTCGTCGGAGACGCAAAATAACTAACTCTATAAGTGCCGTAGGAGTAACACAAAGAAGTGGCATGCACGCGACTTGCAGCGTGTGACAGGGAGGTCACCATGGCAACACTCATCAAAGTTAGCGATACATTCATCAACCTTGATACGATGACTCAGGCATACTTCAAACCAGGATCAGTGCGATTGTACTTCGCGGTGGCAACGGGCAAGGCTGGTGAACGACATATGGATGTCGTCGAGCTTTTCGGTCGTGACGCCCAGGCAATGCGGAAGTATCTTGAGCAAAATAGCGTCGATGTCGTCGCTATGCAGCCGCAAGAGATTTACGACTAATATCTACTGCCTTTCTTTCAGGCAACGGTCACAGGAGCTTTCCCTCTTTCTGTGGCCGTTGCTCGTGTTTGTAGTACAATACAACACTTGGTTTGTACACAGATATATGGAAAACGTAGTTAAGTGCTAACTCAATCATATCTGGAAATGTTGTGCCAACGGGAGGGAAAACCATGAATATCTTATTACGCGATGTGATAGAAGATGATCTACCGATCTTCTTTGAGCAACAACAGGACTCGCAGGCCAACTACATGGCCGCCTTTACCGCTGAGAGTCCGTCAGATCGAGATGCTTTCATGGCACACTGGGAAAAAATCCTGAGCAAAGACACCAGTATCACAAAGACCATCCTCGCCGAAGAAAAAGTAGTCGGTCACGTCCTGAGCTTTGAACAATTTGGCAACTCGGAAGTGAGCTACTGGCTGGGGAGGGAACACTGGGGGAAAGGCATTGCCACGATAGCACTGGCCATGTTTTTAGACCTGGTCGAAGTGCGCCCGCTCTATGCCCGGGCTGTCAAAGATAATCTCGGCTCCGTTCGGGTGTTAGAAAAATGCGGATTTGCGATTGTTGGCGAAGACAAGGGCTTTGCCAATGCACGTGGACAGGAGGTCGAGGAGTTTATACTCAAGCTGGAAACAGATGCAAAGGCTGATACATAGTTCACGACTTGATTCTGGCACAACAGGAATGGAACAATGATGAAACGACTACACCCCTTTGAAGTAATGGATCAGCCCTGGTGCCCTGCTGTCGTGCGTGACGCAATGACCGACTTTCTCCGCTTTACCATCGACGTGCATAATCCCTGTTGCACCATACCCACATTGAGCAAAGCCCCCACCTAATGCCAGACTACCCAGATTATCGACCTGTGTGCTGGTGTTGGCGGACCGTGGTTCCACCTCAAACCCTTGCTTGAAGAAACTGTTGGCCGACCAATCGACGTTGTGTTAACAGATATGTATGCCCATCGTCATGCGATAACCAGCGAAGCTGAGTTATCAGGGTTGCGTGTCCTGCCCGTGGCCATCGATGCGCGACATGTGCCGTTCAAACTCACTGGATTTCGCACCTTATTTGCCGGGCTGCATCATTTCCGACCAGCAGATGCCCAAACCATCATCCGTGATGTCGTTGAGCAACGACAAGGCATTGGTATGTTCGAAGCAACTCAACGACGACCACTAGTCATGCTCCTGATGATCATCCCCACACTCACTATGTTCTTGGTCACACCCTTCATTCGACCATTCCACTGGTCACGCCTGGCACTAACCTACGTCGTACCGCTACTTCCGCTGTTCACCCTCTTTAATGGAATTGTGTCGTGTTTTCGCACCTACACGCCTGCTGAACTACGTGCTTTTGTAAGTACTCTTCAGGCGGATTATGCATGGGGAATCGGAGAAATACCAATCCCTGGAGGACCACTTCCTGTCATCTACCTAATCAGCTATCCGAAAGTAGCAACGGATACACCATAGTACGGTTTGGGTATAACTACATTTTCTGGTACTATTGAAAGTGACCAGTACGTTCTTCTATATATCATTTTAACAACGAAAATGAACTGCACAACACTAAGTAAAATGACAGAAGTAGTAATATCACTTTGTTCATCCAAGTTGGCTGGATTTCATACAAATGTTAAAATAGGGAGCTTACCTCAACGACAAAATCTTGCTATAATGGAGTAGGCAATTGCAAATCTACAGGTGACGGACTTCGGGGCAAAACAAACGTATGCCATCGTTAAGCCAAATTCAACTATCAGAATTCCGCGGGCGCTTGCTCATTGTGCTGGCGGTAATAGTCATGTATCCTCTTTTATTCTTGCTATTCCAACCACTTATTGGCAATATTGTCATCACTATAGCTCTTGTCTCATTGGCAACTATTAGTTTTATGCTCGGTTGGCGCTTGAGTATTATTGCTCCCATCATCATTATTGCAGAGAATTTCTTTTTGTTTCGGATGGTTGGAATTGATGACTTGTATGTTTTCAATGTAGAATTTGGCCCCATCATACTGCTAATCATAACCTTCACAAGTGGCTGGGTTGGCGACATGTTCCGCAGAATGCAGTCCCAGACTAAAGCACTCCTTCAGGAACGTGATGCACTTGCGCTCGAAGCAGCCGAACGAGAGCGTATCGAGGCAGAACTTGTTCAGGCCAAAGAAGCAGCAGAGTTTGCCGATCAGGCGAAAAGTTCTTTCCTGGCACAGATGAGTCATGAGCTACGTACCCCTTTGACCGCAGTTATTGGATATAGTGAGTTGCTTCAACGCATGGTTGAGATTCGTGGACAGAAAGACCTTGCTCCCGATCTCGAAGCTATCACCAATGCTGGAAAAAATCTCCTGGCGCTGATCGAATCACTGCTGGACGTTGCCAAAGAGGCTGATCAGATCGAATTCCAGCCCCAACATTTTGCGCTAACACCACTCATCACTGATATTGCAGAGACCATGCGACCACTGGCTATTAAAAACGCCAATACACTGGTTGTCTATTGTGCTCCTGATATCGGCTTTGTCTACACCGACCCAGATCGCATTCGCCAAATACTGGTACATTTACTCAGCAACGCTGCAAAGTTTACCGACCAGGGAAAAATAACACTCACGGTCACACTCGAAATTTTTGAAGATACAATCTGGGTCGTGATGCGGGTCTTTGATACAGGTATGGGCCTGACCGAAGACCAGATTCAGCGCCTCTTTCGACCTTTTACACCTATTAATGGCATTCCTTCACACAGTGATGCCACCACTGGTCTGGGTCTTGCCCTTAGTCAGCGTATCTGCCAGCGTATGGGGGGGCATATCAGCGTCACCAGTGAGGTGGGGCGTGGTTCAATCTTCACAGTACGCATTCCGGCCACATCGGACCATCATACAACCGCTGCTACATTCAACGTACAAAACGATACATCATATAAACAGGGAAATATAGAAAACACGTATATGACGATGTTTGAAGAATCGGAGAATATCCATGGCCCAGATTTTACTCGTTGAAGATGATCCAATGAATCGTGATCTTATCGCACGGTACCTTCAATGGGAAGGGTATCAGGTGAGCACTGCCGCAGATGGGGCCGAGGCTATTGCCAGTGTGAAAACCCAGAGACCTGATCTTATTCTGATGGACATGAAATTACCAATCATAGATGGATGGCAGGCCACCAGGCAACTTAAATCTTCTGAAGAAACACGAATGATCCCTATTATTGCTCTGACTGCATATGCTTTAACTGAGGACCGGACTCAGGCCATGGAGGCAGGCTGCGATTCATACGAGACCAAACCGGTTGATTTTACACGGCTACTGGTAAAACTACGAGAGTTTTTAGGAAACCCAAAGAAGCGTTAGTACTTTTTTCTTGGAACAACCTGATTGATTCTCACAAAACACAGACCCTGTATTGGATGATGTCACACACACTTTTGGGAATCGCTGTAATTACTCTCGCGGTACCTCGACCTCTAATGTACGACCACCATAACCATACTCCTGATCACGCCCCTGAATCGTCACTACATCAACAGCCTCCGGTATTGCCACATTCGATAACGAGCGGGTAAAAGGCTGTTCATTCTGATGATCGTGGGCCAGCTCACGTACAGCCAGTTCCTCACCATCTGGACCCAGAACACGCCACGCATCGGCATATCGTTCGGGCGTATCATACGGCGATGATACGGTGACATCAATAGCAAAGGTGCCATCATCATTGAGTAGAATCTCAGCACCAACAATATCAGGAAACTGTTGTTCTGTTGCGCCAGTATCATCTACTGCAGGTGGCGCCTCGTCGACGTGCTCCACCGTCTCTGCATCGTCTGCAGCGGGTGTCACCTCTGACTCTTCGGCGGGAACAGTTGTTGACTCAACAGCCGTGTCCAGAGGTGTATCTGCTTCTGAGCCACCACAAGCTACCAGAGTAAGTAGCACACCTATGGTGAATATACGCATGAAGCTGTATAGTAGTTTCTGTCTCATAACAAGCTTTCCATTGTAGCCAGGAATAGTCAATCTACATTGGACCAACTGCATCCTCAGCTTCGTCAATCATCTCAAATAATTCATCCCTTGTAGGTGTAGCTCCACGCTCACGCCACCAATTGACATACCAACGCAAATTGTTACGAAAAGCTTCCATCACCTCATCGGGAGTGAGCGCAGGCACCTTCTGTCGCAACATTTCAGCTATCTCAAGTCGATCATCCCCCGATATATCCGGGACACCAGCCAAGATTCGATCAGCCCGAAGGAAAAATAATTCTCGTTCGATTGAGGGAAATTGACCACTAATCTGGCGAATGTTGCCAAGATAACAGATCGTGCGCTGCCGTGGGTTGTCACGCTCATCACGATAACTTTCCACGAGGTAAGCGTCGTGAAAGGCAACATCGGCAACCGCCGCATTCTTGTGCTTTCGTACTATCCAACGGATGTACATCGTACAACCCTATATTCTTGCTTTACTTACTTCTTTAACAATCCCAATTATAATCGAAAAATGTTCTATTTTGAAGATAAAATCCCCCAACTCTGATAATAATGCTATTTGGTGCTTAATCTCAAACTTGCACAGCATTTGTCATGATTTTGTTCGCATAAAATAGTTTTTTGTACTGTTTATGTTCTTCTTATGCAATAAATTTGCATAGAGTTGCAATTTATATTCCAAAATGCTATACTCTTCCTACCGATTTTTGTCTTTACATCTCTCCAGATGCACTTTTATTTAAAATCTCGTAGTAATGAGCAATAATTACATTTTGTGATGCTCATGTCGTTTTTTGTTCTTAGGAGTTACGCATAACTCTTGAGTGTATATGGTGTTGGTATTTTTTATTTGTTTGCCTTCGTAGTACCAAAACGGAACTACAGATTTTACGTTTTTACTTTCGATCTGAAAGGGTGGTGGTCATGCGTTGCTTGCCTGCATTACTTCGAATGCTGTTGGGGGTTGTCCGAACTTTACAACTGGCACTGCCCAGAATCGGTGTTGGCTGGATGTTTGCCATCCTGACAGTCAACTTTAACCAGATTGTCATTTTTGACTTAAAAGTTGCGGCAGTTGTTGTCACCTCCATGATTGGGCTCCATCACTTGCTCTCGCCCTTCCAGATCGTCTTTGGCCGCATTGCGGATCGCAATCCCATCTTCGGCTTCCGTCGCACACCCTACCTGCTTGCAGGGGCCACTGTTGCCAGCCTTGTCTTTGTGTTGTTGCCCAATGTCGCGGTTGGCATGGGCGCCGGGTCGCCACTGGCTTTCGTGATGGGTTTCGCACTCCTCATCATCTTTGGTGTAGGCATTGCCGCCATGGGTGACTCGTACCACTCGCTTATCGCCGAAAACGTCGAAGCCAAAAAACGTGGCGCAGTCATAAGTGTGGCCTGGACGCTTATGATCTTGAGCACCATTATCACTGCAGGTGTTTCCGCACAACTTATGCCCACCTACAATCAAGCCGCTATGCAAACCCTTTACAATCTCACACCACTCGTAGTGTTGGGAACAGCTGTCATCGGTGTGCTGGGCATTGAGCGGCGACTACGCGGTATGGAGAAGCAAGCAGCTTTGGAACGAGCACGAACCATCGTACCAGACAGCAATCCTATCAAGGCAGCGATAACCGTTCTACATACTAATCCGCAAGTGCGCCTGTTCTTTGTCTTTATACTTCTCACTATTATGGGTATCTTCTTACAAGACGGTATTTTAGAGGTGTATGGGCGTGAAGTCTTTGAAATGAATGCAGGCGAAGCATCGATGTTCCAGCAGATGTGGGGCGGTGGGGTGCTTATCGGCATGATTGGGATGGGTATACTCAGTGTCGTCCTACCAGTGAGCAAAAAGACAATTGCTACTGTTGGTGGTGCCGGTACCGCACTTGGTTTTGGTCTCCTTACCATCACAACGCTCACACACCAACAGCATTTGCTGAATGCCAGCTTGTTTTTCATGGGTTTGAGTGTAGGTCTCTACAATGTTGGGGCCGTCTCAATGATGATGGATATGACCATTGAAGGCGCAACTGGTCTCTACATGGGTCTCTGGGGCGTAGCACAGGCATGTGGCAATGGGTTTGCCAATGTGATTGGTGGTGCGCTGAAGAGTGTCCTTATCGAAACGGGTCTGGTTGATTTTGCCATTGGCTATGCGACCATCTTTGGACTCGAAGCGGTGCTTATGATTGTCGGCGTCGCTATACTACGCAGCATCGATATCAACGAGTTTCGTGGTATAACCAATAAAGATCTGACCAAGGCGATGGAGGTTGGTGCAACGGCATAGCGAAAAGACAACGGCAGTCTTGGTATATCAAACGCAGATAATTGTACTGAGTGAGGAAAAGATCTATGCCACCTATTCAGTTTATACGCGAGGACAGCGCATATCATAGCTTTTGCGGACTAACCTGTGTCGGTTGGCTCTACCAAAAGATTCAAGATAGCTTCTTCCTGATCCTGGGTACACACACCTGTGCACACCTGCTTCAGAATGTCCTTGGTGTCATGGTTTTTGCACGTCCTCGCTTTGGGGTAGCCTTGATCGAGGAAGCCGACCTCTCCAAACAACAACCTGATTTGCAACACCTGATCGAGGAGATCCAACGAGATCACCATCCATCAGTCATCTTTCTACTCTCCTCGTGCACACCAGAAGTGATGAAAGTTGAATTTGATGGGCTAGCCAACAACCTGAGCACACCTGAACTACCCGTTCTATTTGTCCCGGCCAGCGGTCTGGACTACACTTTCAGCCAGGCTGAAGACTCGGTGCTGCAAGCGCTCATCCCGTTCTGTCCCGAGGCACCTGCCGATGATCGACGTGTGGTGTTTCTCGGCTCGGTAAACGATACGATTGCAGATGATTTTGCACTTGAAGCCGCCAAACTCGATATTCCTGTCGGTGGTTTCCTTCCTGCCAGTCGCTTCACCGAAATGCCAGCAATCGGCCCTGGTACAATCCTTGCGCCACTCCAACCCTATCTGGCTAAAGTGGCCAACCGACTCACACGTGAGCGTGGAGCGAAGGTACTATCATCGCTCTTCCCCTTTGGTCCAGATGGAACCCGTGCCTTCTGGGAAGATCTGGCAGCCATGTTTGACAGAAAGATCGACCTGAGCGAACGCGAGGCGCAATCGTGGGAGCGCATCGCTGAACATACCCAACTGTTGCGCGACAAACGCGTATTCTTTACTGCCGATAACCTGATGGAGCTACCGTTGGCACGCTTCCTGAAGAACGCAGGTTGTGAGATTGTCGAATGTAGCTCACCGTACATTAATCGCAAATTCCATGCACGTGAGATCGCCGCTTTGGATGGCGTACCACTCTACGAACAACCCAACTTCAATCGACAGCTTGGCAAAATTGCGGAATTACAACCAGATCTGGTTGTAAGCACAATGGCCACCACCAATCCCTTGATTGGGCATGGAGTCGTGGCAAAGTGGAGTACCGAGTTTTCTTTTATGCCCATCCATGGGTGGGCAGGCGTCGCAACACTGGCAGGTATGTTTACCAAGAGTATCAAACGGCACGCTCAACTTGATCCACTCGATGATCCAGTGTGGAGCGCCGGATTGATGCCAGCGGTAAGGTAGAGGCTATGGGCTACAGGCGCGGGCTAGGTCAACAGCGCACGAGCTTCTGGAAGCTGAACTAAAGATCTGGAATAGTCTGAGGAGTCGTTATGCGTTTGGCGTTATGGATGTATCAAGGCACGGCCCACCACGGTGTCGGGCGGGTGGCCAATAGCATGCATGGTGTACATGCAGTCTTTCACGCGCCACAGGGTGATGATTATGTCAACCCAATCTTCACAATGCTCGAACGCACACCGACATTCCCCCAGATGACAACCAGCATCGTAAGTGGTCACGATCTGGCGCGGGGAACGATCCGCTTACCAGATACACTCAAGCAGGTCGAGGCATCACTCCATCCTGAACTCATCATTGTGTGTGCAAGTTGTAGCACTATACTCCTGCAAGAAGATCTGCAGGTTGTTGCTGATAGTGCCGATATCGACACAGAAGTGCTTGTGTATGATGCCAACCCCTACCGCATGCAAGAAATTGTTGCTGCCGACGGGCTGACCACGCTGCTTGTCAAACGTTATGCTATACCACAGGAGCTTACACCGCATCCCAGCGTCAATATCATCGGCCCGGCCTCGCTTGGCTTTCATGTGCGCTCCGACCTGATCTGTCTACGGCGTATACTGGCAACGCTGGGCGTACAGGTCAACGTCGTGGCTCCACTTGGCGCGAGCATCGGCGACATGCGTCGACTCCCGGCAGCCTGGGTTAATATCGCACCCTACCACGAATTAGGCCATCAAGCCGGTCAATATCTTGAGGAGCAATTTGGCACATCGACTCTCTATGAAGCGCCCATGGGCGTGCAACCAACGCTTCGATGGCTCCGTCAACTGGTCGAGCAGCTTAACGAAGTGGGCGCGAAAACCAATGCCCCGCCAGTTAAACTGCCACCACTCACCGCATTCTCACTCGATGGCATGAGCGCGCCCAGTAGCGTTCCCTGGTTTGCCCGTACCGCAGATATGGAGAGTTTTAGCAGTAAGCAAGCCTTTGTTTTTGGCAACGCGACCAACACCGTTGGTATGGTCAAATTCCTGCACGACGAGCTAGCCATGCAGATCGCTGGAGCAGGCACCTACCTGACGAACGAGGCGGATTGGGTACGTGAGCAACTCGATGGCTATCTGCCAAACGACCTGCTGGTCACCGAGCACTTCCAGGACGTTGCACAGCAAATCGAAGAGTTGAGTCCACAACTGGTCTGTGGGACTCAGATGGAGCGTCATAGCTGCCGTAAGTTTGACATTCCCTGTATGGTGATCGCACCTCCTACGCATATTGAAAACCATCTCCTCAGCTATCGACCTATACTCGGCTTCGATGGCGCTGATGTGCTGGCCGACACGGTGTACACAACGACAAAACTTGGTTTAGAGAAACACCTGATCGATATGTTTGGTGATGCTGGGCTGGAGTACGAAAACGGCGTATCGCCATCGAATACCTCACAAGAAACTGACCCTGTCAGAGAGCAGGAACAGGCGGTGAATGGCTCACCTGATCACATGACCTGGACCGACGAAGCCCATGCGATGCTCAAAAAAGTACCATTCTTTGTGCGCGGACGTGTACAAAAAAACACGGAAAAATACGCGCTTTCACAGGGCTATACGACCGTGACCGTGGACGTTTTACAAGAGGCCAAAGAATCACTGGGTGGCTAAGATGCAATCTCTGGAATTACAAATACCAGACAACACAATCGAGAGCGACGGCCCCACCAAAGGCTTGCAAACGATCACGCTGTTGTCACAGGACGAGCGCTTGAAGGGGCGTCCCAAGCTGTGCAGTGATTGCGGCTTCTGCGATACGTCGCTGCGTCCGGCAATGGCACAGAGTTGCGTTTTTGTGGAGAACAAAACGGAAGCCCTTGAACAACAGTTCCATGGTCGTGTGCGGGAAACGGCTGACGAGATGCTCTTTGGTGTGTACCGCGAGATGTATGCCGCCCGTATGCACCCGCCAAACAAACACGCGCAGTGGAGCGGTGCCACTACCAAACTCGGTGCGTTACTACTGGAGCACCAACTTGTTGATGCGGTGATCACAACACGTGCGGCACTCGGTACTCGCTTTGCGCCTGAACCATTCCTGGCCCGCACTCCCGATGAAGTGATCGCTAGCGCAGGTAATAAACCATGTCTTTCGCCGGGACTCAATCTGCTCGATGAAATACAAAACAGCAACATTCGGCGCATCGCATTTATCGGTGTGGGATGCCAGGTGCACGCGCTGCGAGCGATACAGGACCAGCTTGGTCTTGAGCAGATCTATGTCATTGGCATTCCGTGCAGCGACAATGTGGCTTATCCTGATTTGCAGCGCTTTCTGACACTGATCAGCCGTTCGCCCGAGACCGTAGTGCATTATGAGTTTATGCAAGACTTTAGCGTGCATCTACGCCATGAAGATGGACGTATTGAAAAAGTGAATTTTATCGACATCCCCATGGCCGAGCTGGGCGATGTGTTTCCTTCGGCCTGTCTATCCTGTTTCGACTACCCCAATACGCTTGCTGATATCACGATTGGCTATATGGGCGCAGAGTTTGGTTGGCAGTGGATCCTGGTGCGGAACGAAACGGGGCAGGCCCTCCTCAATCTCTTACGACCGCTGCTAGAGTTCAGTGAACTCACTACACGTGGTGATCGGCATGCTGCCGTGGCAAGTTACATCACACGGTTGGCCCAGCCATCCCAACGACCACCAGCATTGATCCGACGACTGATCGCCTTTCTCATGCGGCGGCGGGGTCCGCGTGGGCTGGAATTCGCGCGCAGCGTCATTGAGATGAAACTACTCCGCAATGTCCAACATGTCCGCGACCGTTTCGCACGACTCGAACAACGCATTGTGCCCTACCATGTGTATCAGGCACTGGCACCATATCAGAACGCTTATTGGGACGCTTTCGACAGAGATCTACGATAAAGCATTTTACGATAACAGGAGGCATAGACTATGAGCTTAATTTTAGCAGTGTATGGCAAAGGTGGTATTGGGAAAAGTACGACGAGCGCCAACCTTTCCGCAGCACTAGCGCTCAAAGGCTCGCGGGTCTTGCAGATCGGCTGCGATCCCAAACACGACAGCACCTTCCCACTCACCGGACATCTACAAGACACCGTCATCGATGTACTCGACAAAGTAGATTTTCATATGGAAGATGTCGAAGTGGCAGATGTCATTAAAAAAGGCTTTGCGGGGGTCGATACCCTCGAGTCCGGTGGACCACCGGCTGGTAGTGGCTGTGGCGGCTATGTCGTGGGGGAGACGGTGAAGTTGCTGCAGGAATTCGGGCTCTACGACAAATACGATGTCATTCTGTTTGATGTGCTCGGTGATGTAGTGTGTGGTGGCTTTAGCGCACCACTCAACTATGCCGATTATGGCCTGATTATTGCTTGCAATGACTTCGACAGCATTTTCGCTGCCAACCGTCTCTGTCTGGCGATCCAGCAGAAGAGCGCACGGTACAAAGTGAAGCTGGCAGGCATTATTGCCAACCGGGTAGATAGCGAATTTGGTGGTACCGCCCTGCTTGAGGAATTTGCTGATCAGGTTGGGACCCAAGTTATCGCTGAAGTACCCTATCATGACTTCATCCGGCGTAGTCGTTTGTTAGGAAAAACCTTGTTTGAGATGGATGGACCCGATAAAGCACTATGTGTAGAACCTTTCGAGATGCTGGCCGAACGCCTGCTTGCGACACCGACATCAGCAGTGCCCAACCCACTGGGCGATCGCGAAATCTTCGACGCAATCGGGGGATGGAAGTAGACCTTATGGGTTGTGGGTTAGAGATTAGGGTTAAAAAACAAGGAAGAAACGATGGAAATCATTGAAATACACAGGAAACCAGGCGTGAACTTTTCGTTCTATCGAAATCAAGGAACCCAGCAAAGGTTTGATAGTTAACCCTTAACCCTTAGGACACTTTACAACTATGATTGACTCAACACAACATAAATCACAGTTGCGCGACTATTTCGATGGTGTAGGCTTTGAACGCTGGTCAGCGATTTATGGTCAGGCAGAGGTTTCACGCATTCGCCAGACGGTCCGCGAAGGCCACACGACGATGCTGAAACAGGTTGAGACCTGGTTGGACGCATATGCACTCCCGCGTGGCGCACATGTCCTTGATGCAGGTTGTGGCACCGGACTGCTGAGTGTGGCGTTAGCACAACGTGGTTTTCGAGTAACCTCTGTCGATATTGCCCCACATATGGTCGACGCTACCAGAGCACGTGCCGAGCAAGCCAGTGTGCTCGATCAGATGGAGTTTCTCGTAGGCGACCTGGAGGCGGTCAGTGGGGAATTCGATGCAATCGTATGCCTTGATGTGCTGGTGCACTACCCACAACCACTGTTTGAACAGATTGCGACCAGTCTGGCCCAGCGCACTCGTGGACCGTTGCTGATCACGTATGCCCCCTACAACCGTTTGCTAGCGGCAATGCATTGGATGGCCAGATTCTTTCCAAAAGGCCAACGGCGCACTGATATTCAGATGATTCCAGACACGTTCGTGCGACAAACTCTTGAATGTGGTAATATGCAGATCCAACATGAGGTTCACATTAGCCAGGGTTTTTATCACGTTGCACTACTTGATGCCGTTAAAACGGTTTCATAGTATCTACAAATACTTCCGTAGTTAAGAAACTGAACTACACAAAAAATAGAAAGGAGTTCTCATGCGACAACTGGCAGGCATAGTATTGTTTGGTCTTGGAGCAACGGCCTTACTGCGCTGGTACCAACACGAGGTTGTCAACGAGACGGAAGCAACCGTGCATCTGCAGAGTGAGCACGAACACTTCCACATTCACGTCGATTTGCCGACAGGAATGGAGATTCAACCGGGCGATACGCTACAAATTCTGACCATGCCAAAGATTAATGGCCAGACCAAAGGCGAGATTAGTTACACCAGCCCGGCACGGCTCTACAAAGCCAGTTGGCTACGGCGCAATCTGGTCAAACAAAGTAGCCTGATCGAGATTAGTGAACTTGTTGATCATCCATAATGGGGAGCTTTTGTATTCGATAACGTGAATCTATGCCCTAGCATGTATCCGAGGAGGAAGCCTTATGGAAATGCCTGAACTGAGTGGAACAACCCGACACGCACTCCAGGAAGCAGTGCTCAGTCCACGTTTTTACACCACTGATTTTGCAGCTATCGACCGCCTGAACATCGACGCCCTGCGCGATGAATTTGAGTGGATTCGTGATGAATTCGCACACGACTACAATAAAGGCCATTTTGTGCGTAACGAGGAGTTTAATGCCAACTTCGATGACATGCCAGTACGCAGTCAGTTCATTGAGTTTCTGGAGCGCAGTTGTACTGCTGAATTCAGCGGATGTTTGCTCTACGCCGAAATGACCAAACATCTGAAAGACCCTACGCTACGCGCCATCTTCAAATACATGAGCCGCGATGAGGGCCGCCATGCCGGTTTCCTCAACAAAACCATGGCCGATCTGAATGTTGAACTGGACCTGGGCGTCCTCCATACCCGCAAGAAATATACCTACTTCAAACCCAAATTTATCTTTTATGCCACATACCTGTCTGAAAAAATTGGGTATGCGCGCTATATTACTATCTATCGACAATTGCAAAAACAGCCGAATGGTATCATTCATCCTATTTTCAAATGGTTTGAAGAATGGTGTCAGGACGAGTACCGCCATGGTGAGTTCTTCTCGCTGCTGATGCGGAGTCAGCCAGAACTACTGAGTAGAGCCAATCGCCGCTGGATTCGCTTCTTCCTGCTGGCGGTGTATGCTACGATGTATATCAACGATGCACGCCGCAACGATTTCTACGCGGCACTCGGGCTCAACTGGCGTGAATACGATCAGGACGTTATCCGTCTAACCAACCATATCTCAACACAGGTCTATCCAGTCACACTTCCTGTCGATAATCCACAATTTTTCCACAATCTCGACGCCTGTGTTGAATATGATCGCAAAATTCGAGCACTAGAGAAACGCAAAGATCCCATTGCCATAGCACAGAGTGCACGGCTACGCGCCGCTATTGGCACCCGGTTGCTGTCAACGTATCGTCTGCAACCTGCTGTGACGAACGAAGCAACTCGTTGGAAAGGACTCGACGGTTTTCCAAACTATCCAGGGCCTGGACGTGAACGGGCAACCGCTGCATAGTGTCGATGACTAGCGACCACGATGTAGTAATCGTTGGCCGTCGGCAGGAGTCGGTCATTGTTGGCCGAAAGAGATATGCGCTTTATCTTTATCACAATGGATGGCAACCACGCAGCGGCACTGCGCGAAGCGGCGGCATTACTCCACCGTGACCAGGGGGTCGAGTTAAGGCTGGGGTTCTACAATGCGTGCACGTTGCGTGACAATGACGACTGGCAACGACTAGGTGAAGACATTGAGAAAGCTGATTTTGTCTTTGGTTCGATGTTATTTGGTGAAGAGTATGTGCGCCCACTAGAACAACGACTTGCTCAGGCAAACTGCTCTAAGTGTATTATCACCAGCAATCCCACACTGATCTATTGCACACGTCTCGGTAAATTTGAGTTACGGAAAAAAGATCCTGAGGCCGCCAAAGGGATTTTAAACCGCTGGGCACGCAAATTCCGACCCCAAAAGGGGCATGGCGAAAACCAACGCCAACTCGCGCTGCTTCGCAACGTTGGGAAGGTGCTGAAGCATATTCCTGGCAAAGCCCGTGATTTGCATACCTATATCGCTGTCCATCAATACTGGTTGCATAGTTCTCCTGAAAATCTGCGCCGGATGCTGTGTCTGTTGATCGAACGCTATGTACCTGGTTATAAAGGCCACCTGCCGATCCAGGACCCAATCGAGTATCCTGATGTGGCCCTGTTTCATCCCGATGCACCGGCCCCCTTTGCCGATCTGGTAAGCTACCAGAAATGGAAGCGTCAGCAACAACCCAAACAACAGCGCAACAACACACAGAATGGCTCGGTAGGGTTGCTCTCCTTACGCACGGTTGCGTTGAGTGGCAACATGACCCACCTGGATGAGCTCACCAAAGCACTCGAAAGACGAGGCATTGAGGTGCGGTTGGCCTACAGCGCCGGTTTGGATTTTCGACCTGCCATCGACGCCTTTTTCAGGGATACTGATGGTGACAACACAAAGAATGGCAAACAATCGAAAGTCGATGTGTTACTGAATGGCGCGGGTTTCTCGCTCGTCGGTGGTATGGCAGAGAGTCGCCCGGAAGAGGGGCGTGCTGCGCTCGAAGCGTTAGACGTAGGTTATCTTGATATGATCCCACTGTCATTCCAACACGTGGAAGAATGGCGGCGCGACGACACCGGTCTGACACCCATCCAGACAGCGATGAATGTGGCTATCCCCGAACTTGATGCCGCTGCTGAACCGCTTGTGTACGGTGGGCCGACTGCCAAGAGCGAAGCTTTTGTGGCACTTCCCGACCAGATCGAGCATGCCGCTGAACGCATCTTTCGCCGTGTGGGATTAAAGCGCAAAGAGAACGCCGACAAGAAAATTGCCGTGGTCCTGTTTAATTTCCCACCAACTCTGGGGAATGTGGGAACGGCAGCGTATCTGGATGTGTTTGCCAGCTTGCAACAGCTTTTGTTGGAAATGCAAGTGCAGGGTTATGCTGTTGATGTTCCAGCGAGTGCAGAAGACCTGCGGCTTACCGTGGTCGAGGGCAATGCCATACAGCATGGCACCGATGGCAATGTCGCTGCCATGCTCCCACTCGATGAGTATCGCCGCAACTTCCCCGATTATGCCGATATTGAGCCACACTGGGGCCTTGCTCCTGGCGAACTGCTCAACAACGGACAGCAATTCTACATTCTGGGTGCACAATTTGGCAACGTGTTTGTTGGTATTCAGCCCAGCTTTGGCTACGAACGTGATCCGATGCGTTTGCTCATGGCTAAAGATGCCGCACCACACCACGGATTTGCCGCCTTCTACACCTGGATTGAACACGTCTTTGGTGCAGATGCCGTAGTCCACTTTGGTACACACGGCGCGCTCGAATTTATGCCCGGCAAACAGGTCGGGATGAGTACTGCATGCTGGCCAACCCGTCTATTGGGTTCGTTGCCCAATTTCTACTACTACAGTGTTAACAACCCCAGCGAGGCAACTATTGCCAAGCGACGTGGTGCCGCTACTCTGGTGAGTTATATGGTTCCGCCATTGCAGCAGGCTGGTCTCTACAAAGGGCTTCGAATACTCAAAGACAGTTTGGATAGTTATCGTGAACATCCATCACCGGAGCTATTCGAAGATATATGCACGCAAGCCGAACGTCTCGGCATTGGGATTGCCGAATCGTCAATCGATGAGCAGGAAGCTGATACCGAAAGGTATGTGGCAGCCCTCGCCCATGAGTTAATTCTGGTCGAGCAGCGCATGATTCCCCTGGGACTGCACGTGCTTGGCAACACCCCAAATACCGAAGAGCTCACCGATGTGCTGGCACTGGTTGCAGCCTTTATCCGCCCAACCTATGGCGACGCCTCGGTACAGGTGCAAGGCGCAACAATGCCAGAACCGCTACCACATCTGATCGCTACTGGATTGGGATACAACTATGAGGACCTGCGTGTACGCATCAAAACCGACCGCCGCGCCCAGACCATCTGGGAAGAGATCGACGCCATCTGTCGTGAAGCGATGCGTCGTTTTGTCGAAGAACAACAAACTACATCGTCGGCAAAACATGGCAAAACCAACGCCGCTGCGGCATATCTTGAACAAACTGCTCATATCAAACCAACAATGGCAGCATCACTCTGGCCCTACCTCGGCGACCTGCTTGAGCGGATGGTCGAAGAACGCGAACTCTCCGGCCTGATCCACGCACTTGAAGGCGGGTATATCCCACCGTCACCAGCCAACGATGTCGTGCGGAATCCGGCGGTAGTGCCAACCGGACGTAACATCCACGGCCTCGATCCATTTCGCATTCCTACACCATTAGCCCAGCAAAACGGCGAACGTTTGATGGTCGAACTTGTTGAACGCCTCACGAAAGAACAGGGACAGATGCCAGAGACCGTTGCGATGGTACTCTGGGGTACTGATAACCTCAAGAGTGATGGCGAAGGTGTGGCGCAGGTACTCTCGTTGCTTGGTACACGAGTCGTTATCGACGAATTGGGTAAGGTCAGCAGTGTTGAACTGATCCCTCTCAGCGAACTCAAACGCCCACGTATTGATGTGGTGGTGACGGTGAGTGGTATTTTCCGCGACCTGCTAAACCATCAGATGGGCCTGATTGACTCAGCCGTACGCCTGGCCGCCGAAGCCGATGAGCCGATCGAGTTTAACTTTGTACGCAAGCACGCCCTTGTACAATCGGCTGAGTTGAACATCTCGCTAAACGAGGCGGCGACACGGGTATTTGCCAACGCACCTGGCAGCTATGGAGCCAATGTCAATCACTTGATCGAAAGTAGCACATGGGACGAGGAAGGGCAACTGAGTGAGGCTTTCCTCAGTCGTAAGAGTTTTGCCTACGGACCACGTGGCACATGGCGCGACGCCCGTGGTATCATGGAGAAGGCTTTATCAACCGTCGATGCAACATTCCAGAACATTGATAGCTTTGAGGTCGGTATCAGCGATATCGATCACTACTATGAAAACCTGGGTGGCGTTACCAAGAGTGTGGAGTTACTACGCGGCAAACGCCCGCCGATGATTGTTGCTGAAGCCATCGCAAGTGGCGATAGACTAAGTTCGCTTGAGCAGATGGTACGGCTTGAATCACGTGCGAAGTTGCTCAATCCTAAATGGTTTGAAGCCATGCTCACCCACGGGTACGAAGGTGTACGCGAGATCGAAACACGGGTTGGCAACACCTATGGCTGGAGTGCAACGGCGGATGCAGTGGAAGGGTGGGTGTATCAGGGCGTTTCCGACACATTCTTGTTCGACGAAACAATGCGTGAACGATTGGCAGCATTGAACCCACACGCAACCGCGTCGATTGCACGCCGATTGCTTGAGGCCAATGCACGAGGCTTCTGGGAAGCTGACGAAGAAACGATTGCAGCCTTACAAGAGATTTATGGTAGCCTCGAAGACCAGATGGAAGGAATCGCTGTCAACAGTGGGTGAAGGATACTTGTCACTCCACCCATCTAGTTAGAGGTGGTGTGTGTCTATTCTCAAAAATATGCGCCTGGGATTGTTGCATGTCGGAGTGGCAATGACGTTTGTCTTGATCAACGGTGTGCTGAATCGAGTAATGATTGACAATCTCGGAATTCTTGCGAGTGTCATGGCAATTTTTGTTGTTTTGCCCTATGTACTCTCGCCATTACAGGTATGGATCGGTCAGTATTCCGATACACACCCCTTTTTCGGATATCGTCGTACACCCTATATTGCGCTTGGCATTTTGTTATGTACGATTGGCTTAGTACTTACGCCCCACGCAGCGTTCTCGATAGCAGAAAACGGTGTACGTGGCGCCCCACTCGCCGTTATCGCCTTTGGCCTGTGGGGGTTTGGCTATAATCTTGCCGTTGTAACCTATCTCTCGCTTGCCAGCGATCTCTCCACGGAGAAGAACCGCTCGCGAACCATTGCGGTGATGTGGTTTATGATGATTTCCGGCATCATCGCAACATCCATCATTGTTGGGATTGCGCTCGAAAACTACAGCCACGCACAACTCATCAACGTCTTCAATGTCACCGCGCTCATCATTCTTGGTCTGGCCCTGCTTGGCCTGGTCGGTGTTGAGCCACGTTATCAAGACAGACCATCCCAATCCCGTGAGAGTCAACGGGCGGCCATTCAGGCGATTGTTACCAATCCACAGGCACGCCTGTTTTTTACCTACCTGATTCTCCTCCTGGCAACCATTCAGGGGCAGGACGTGCTGCTGGAGCCGTTCGGGGGGCAGGTCTTTGGTATGGATGAACAGGAAACCACCTTCCTTACCGCCATCTGGGGCAGTGCTACACTGATCGCACTCCTTTTCTACGGTTTTGTCTTGAGCCGCTGGTTAGACAAAAAACGTGGTGCGATGTTAGGTGGCTCTATTGCAATTGCCGGTCTGATACTTATTGTCGCAAGTGGAGTGTTGACCAATACATCCTTGTTTATTACCGGTATCAGCGCACTTGGTTTTGGTACTGGCATCGCCACCTCGACCAATCTTGGGCTGATGCTCGACATGACCACACCTGAACAGGCTGGTTTGTTTATTGGTGCCTGGGGACTGGCCGATGCGCTTGCCCGTGGGACCGGCACACTACTTGGCGGTGTTATGCGCGATGTCGTAACATACCTCACTAATAGTATCAACATCGGCTATGTGAGCGTCTTTTTTGTGCAAGCCCTTATGTTAGTCATATCACTTATTATGTTGCGTTATATCAACGTAACGGCATTTCGGGACAATCAGCCATCATTGACAGAGCTGGTTGCGATTCAGGGAGATGTGTAAATAGTTGTACAGAGCACGTAGCTGTTGCGTGTTCTGAGGAGCGGACATGGCGACTCAACCAACCACGAAGAATGGCACAGCCACAGATGAGGTAACAACCTCTGCTGTACCAGTTTATCCGTTCACCGCAATTGTTGGTCAGGAAGACCTGAAGCTTGCGTTATTACTTTGCGTGATTGACCCCACCATCGGTGGTGTAATGGTGATGGGGCATCGTGGTACCGCAAAAAGTACAGCCGTGCGCGCATTGGCCGATCTGTTACCTAAAATACGAACAGTCATCGGTTGTCCATACAATTGCGATCCCGCTGTACCATCACCGTACTGTGCCTACTGTTCCAGCGCAGACGCAAAGGCCAATGGCGCACGAACACGGCTCAAATCAGCGCAAAGTTCGGTACCAGTGGTCGACCTGCCGCTCGGGGCCACCGAAGATCGGGTGGTGGGCGCACTCGATATCGAACGTGCCCTGATCGACGGCACACAGTCGTTTGCACCAGGGCTGCTGGCACGTGCCAATCGTGGCTTTCTCTATATCGATGAAGTCAACCTGCTCGAAGACCATCTGGTTGATCTTCTGCTCGACGTAGCGGTAAGCGGCATTAATGTGGTCGAGCGCGAAGGTATCAGTGTGCGGCATCCCGCGCGTTTTGTGCTCGTCGGCAGTGGTAACCCGGAAGAGGGCGATCTACGACCACAGTTGTTGGATCGCTTCGGCCTGCACGCGCGTATCACCACGATTGAGGATGTCGCTGCACGGGTCGAAATCGTGCGCCGCCGCCGCGCTTTTGATGCTGACCCACACGGTTTTGTGGCACATTGGGAGAAAGAACAGGCTAAACTACGTCGTCGTTTGAGTGCTGCCCGCCGCCGTCTACCCGAAGTTGAACTGACCGACGAAGCCTTGCAGGCCGCTGCACAGCTCTGTGTGACGCTGGCTGTCGATGGGCATCGTGGTGAGCTGACATTGTCTCGCGCTGTGGTCGCACTTGCGGCGTTAGAAGGGCGCAATACCACCCAAATCCAAGACATCGCACAGATCGCCACGCTGGCATTACGCCACCGACTCCGCAAAGATCCACTGGAAAGTAGTGGCGACGATGTGCGAATTGATCGCGCCGTGCAAGAGGTTTGTCAGAATGTTCACCAATAGACATAGCAAAAACAACCATGCACACTTCTGACATGCTGCCACTGCCCGCCTTAGTCGGTCTCGATACCGCCCAACAAGCACTCCTGTTGCTTGCAGTTGAGCCGCGTTTGGGTGGTATTGTTTTTGCGTCACCAGCAGGCGCAGGCAAAAGCAGCCTGGCGCGTGGTGCCCGTTCATTGTATGCAGGTTCTGCTACCAAGGTCCCCTTTGTCGAAATGCCGATCAGCGCCGACGAAGAGAGTCTGCTCGGCGGTCTCGATATTGAGGCAACACTACGGCTGGGACGGCGTGTATTGCGCGACGGCATTCTCTCACGAGCCGACCATGGCCTCGTGTATGTCGACCAACTCAACCTGCTTACCGATACGAGCGCCAATCTCATCCTCAGCGCTTTGGATAGCGGCGAGGTGCGTGTAGAGCGCGAGAGTATCAGTTTGCGAAGCCCCGCCCGATTCAGTTTAATTGGCTCCTACGACCCATCGGAAGGTGCACCACGTCGTCATCTGCTGGACCGTGTTGGCTTGCTGGTCATTCTACCAGGCACGACAGCTATACAGCAACGCGCAGAAGTCGTGCGCCGCAACCTGCGTGCTGAACATGCTGAGTGGGAAGACGAGCTGGCAATGATGCAAGGATTGGTACAGGCAGCGCGTGAGCAGCTACCCGATGTAACTATCACCGATGAGCAGATAGGCCAACTTGCTGCTACGGCGCTCGCATTTGGCGTCGAGGGACACCGTGTCGATCTCTTCGCTGTCCATGCAGCCTGTGCGGCGGCGGCCCTCGGCTTGCGTGAGAGCGTCGACCAGGCTGATCTGGAGCTGGCCTTACAACTGGTGATTATGCCAAGGGCAACGCGCATTCCCACACCACCAGAAGAGCAACAATCGGCTGCTGAAGATCAGCCATCGCCGCCCGACACAAGTTCTTCCCCACCGGAAAGCGAAGAAGAGCACGACCCGGAAACACAAACAACGCCCGATCTGCAAATCCCCGAAGAGCAGGTCTTCAGCGCACTGGCATCGGAGTTACCCGAGGATCTAACAGAAATGCCCTTTCGTACATTACGACGGGGGCGCAGCGGATCACGTGGTACCACCAGCGGCACCCGAGGCCGCCATGTACGCAGCACCCCTGGCGATCCACGACGTGCGCGGATCGACATCACCGCCACGCTGCGAACCGCTGCACCGTGGCAACGCCTGCGTGAATCCGACGCACGCCGCTCATCCGTAATCATTCAGGCCGATGATCTCCGTGTAAAACATTTTCGTGCTAAAGCCGGAGCACTGTTTTGTTTTGCAGTTGATGCTAGCGGCAGTATGGCCTTACACCGTATGCGACAGGCAAAAGGGGCCGTTCATACCCTGTTACAGACGGCCTATGTTCATCGCGACCGCGTGGCTTTGTTGGCGTTTCGCGGGGATAAGGCGGATCTGCTGTTGCCACCATCGCAGAGTGTTGAGCTAGCCCGTCGTGCGCTCGATCTGCTGCCAACAGGTGGCGGAACACCACTAGCCGCCGCGTTGTTGGGAGCCCTTGATGTGGCTGAGCAAGCGCGCAGTCGCGGTATCATGCAGACAGTGCTGGTGCTCCTCACCGATGGACGCGCGAATATTGGGCTGCGAGCAGCGCGCGGTGGGGTAACCGAAGAACTGCAGGTGCTGGGCCGCCATGTCGCTGAGTCTGGCATTCAATCGGTCGTGGTTGACACCCAGCGTAGCTACCTCAGCCGTGGCGAAGCCCGTCGGCTGGCCGAGTGGCTCGGTGGCACGTATGTTTATCTCCCGAATGCCCGTGGCGAACAGATCGCCGATGCAGCATTGGCAGCACGCGATGGAAACGAGTAACAAAAATACCTATGAATACCCTCTACTTTGTACGACACGGTGAGAATCTGGCCAACCTCACCAAGGAATTTTCACACAAAAAAGTTGATTATTCACTGACTCCGAAGGGCGTGCTCCAGGCACAACAAACCGCCGCCCATTTTGCTAATCAGCCAATCGATGCCAGTTACACATCGCCACTCAAACGCGCACTGGAAACTGCACAGATTATTGTTCAACCACACAATCTCGACACACCAATTGTAGAGGCGTTTCGTGAAATCAACGTTGGCTCTCTTGAAGGCCAGATGATTACGAAGGAAGTCTGGCAGTTCTATCTCAGCATTATCGATGACTGGCGCAACAACAAGCCGACAACGATGTTTCCCGATGGCGAAAACTTGGTGATGCTACGTGAGCGAATGCGTGGCGCAATCAAAGATGTTGTTACCAACAGAATCAATCAACACATTATCATCGTTGCTCATGATGGTGTCATTACAGGAAGTGTCAGCGATTTTTGTGCCAATGCTGAGTTTGTCGAGATTGATCAGCTGGAAAATCACAACTGCTCGATCACTAGAGTGACTGTCGAGATGGATCATGGCGTTCTGGCTGGTCAGCTTGAAGAGTGGACTGCCTTCGCGCACCTCTCTGGTGAGGCCGCCGCCCTTGTGTCTGGCATGCCTGATTTGGAAACACGAGAAGCCGAGGACCAACATAGTGAGTGTTGATATTTCATTTGACAAAATTGCCCACGCATACGACGCACAACGCGCCCATCCACCCGCAGTATCGCGAGAAGTTGGGGCCGCCATCGCCAGAGTTGCTGGTGAACACGCACGGGTGCTGGAACTAGGCGCGGGTACAGGGCGAATCGCGCTACCAACCGCTGCTGCAGGATGTACTGTGGTCGGTATCGATATCTCGCTGGAGATGTTGCGTGTGGCATATCAACGTGGCCTTCAGCACGATCATGGCCTGACCATTCAGGGCGATATCACACAGCTCCCATTGCGCGACAACGCCTTTGATGCAGTGCTCGCCGTGCATGTGTTGCATCTTATCCCCGACTGGCGTGGTGCACTGGCCGAAGCGATGCGAGTGCTACGTTCCGGCGGAGCATTCATCCAGGGTATCGATTGGCGTGATCCCGAATCGTGTGCAGAACGGCTACGGGGCAAGCTCCGCGAGACAGTTGTGGAACTGATGCCAAATGCACGCCCACCGGGAGCAGGTGCAGCCATCGGGGAAGAGTTAGCAAAACTTGGTGGTGTTACCGAATCAGAGATTGTTGCTGCAGAATGGACGAGTCACGCCAGTCCAGCCATGTTGTTGGCACGCATGGCTCAGCGTGCTGACGCAGAGACCTGGGCACTCGATGATACACTGCTTGAGGAAACCGTAGCACGGGTGCGGGCATGGGCCGAAGCCACCTGGGAAGATCTTAACACCGAACAAGAGATTCAACAACGCTTTGTGTTGACCGTCATTAGAGGATAAGCAGCATAAAACAGATGACGAGTGCTAAGCGGAGATCTATAACGGGAATAGATAAAGCATGTCAAAACTGATACTGGTGAAACATTCCTTACCCCAGATAGATCCAGCAGTATCGGCAGCGAGGTGGTTTCTTGCTCCAGAAGGGCAGCGCCGTAGCCGCCTTTTGGCCCAACAACTGGCAGCATATCAGCCAGCACACATTTGTAGCAGCCCTGAGCCCAAAGCATACGAAACGACACAACTGGTGGCACAGACTTTCAATGCACAGGTTGATGTAGTGGATGGGCTAGAAGAACATCATCGCATTTCGACGTGATATCTTGCTCAAGACGAGTTCAAGTATACCATTCAAAACTTTTTCGCTGCACCAAACGAACATGTTTTTGGCGAAGAAACAGCACAAGATGCCTACTATCGGTTTCAATCTGCTATTACTCACGTTATGAAAGAAAACCCAACAGAGACCCACATAGTTGTTACACACGGAACGGTGATAACGCTCTTTGTGTGTGCCCACAATCCTGGTACTCCCTTTGAGTTCTGGCAAAAGCTCGGGTTACCATCATATGTCATGCTCGACTACCCATTATATCGAATCATTGGCATTGTCGAACAGCTTGATGACTTTGAAGCACAATCCAAAGGCTTTTAGAAGCATAGAGTCTCTCTTGCACACTCACCGCAACACGTCGCGAAGAGCAGCTTGTGCAGCATAGTAACCGCACATTCCGTGTACACCGCCGCCCGGTGGTGTCGACGAAGAACACAGGTAGATGCCCTTAGCCGGTGTGGCATACGGATTAAGGCTGATGGTTGGCCGCGTAAAGAGTTGGGCGAAATCCTGAATGCCCCCGCTGATATCACCACCCCTATGATTTGCGTTATACCGCTCTAGTTCAACTGGCCCCATCACACTACGACCGATGATTCGATCACGAAAGCCAGGAGCAAAGCGCTCAATCTGTGACTCGATTCGCTCAGTCATATCAACAGGTGAACCATTTGGAATGTGACAGTAGGCCCATACCGTATGTTTCCCTTCAGGAGCGCGAGTCGAGTCAAAAAGACTCGGCTGGGCCACCAAAACGAAGGGCTGTTCACAATGCTCATTACGCCATATAGAGCGTTCGCTGTCGGACACCTCGGCGAGAGTCCCACCAACATGGATAGTGCCAGCACGTAAACATTCCGGTGCTTTCCAGGGAATTGGGCCATCAAGTGCCAGATCAACCTTAAAGGTACCAGGACCATCGCGATAGCGTGCCAATGCACGGTTGTAGCCCTCAGGAAAGCGCTTGCCCGCAATAGAGATGAGTTGGCGAGGTGTCACATCAAAGAGCACCGCACGTGCTGCTGGCAGATGATCCACGTCTTCGACTCGCTCATTGGTTATAATTTCGCCCCCAAGCGAACGTAAGTATGAGGCCAATGCATTTGAGATTTGCTGTGCACCACCCTGTGGAATAGGCCATCCAACCGCATGTCCAAGCATGCCGAGGAACAAACCAAAAGCAGCACTCGGCGCTTGCTCCAACGGTAAAAACGAGTGGGCAGCAATGCCTGCAAATAACGCGCGTGTACGCTCATTACGAAATAATGTTTCCGCAAATAAGCGTGCTGGCCAGATAGCACCTACTCCAAAAATACATGGTGCAACTATATGCTTTGGAATACGCAGCGGGCCAAGGAAGATATCGGCGATCCATTCCCATCGCCGTGTGATGTACGCCATCACCTTCCAATAGGTTTCGGCATCCTGGTAAAGCCCTTCACCCGTAGCCCTGATAGATCGCTCTAACATCACGGCTGTTCCATCATCAAGTGGATGTGCAAGCTGCGATGGTGGATAGATCCACTGGAGACCATGCTCATCTAGCGGTAGAGAGACGAAAAAGGGAGCGCTAACACCAAGGGGATGAACAGCAGAACCAGTATCGTGAATAAACCCAGGCAAGGTGAGTTCTGCAGAACGAGCACCACCACCAATGGTGGATTGTGCCTCAAGAACAAGTACCGAACGACCAGCCTGGGCTAACGTTATTGCGGCAGCAAGACCATTTGGTCCTGAACCGACAACAACAGCATCACAGGATGTCTTACCTGTCATACTAACTCTTAACTAGTGTGTTGTATATCGTCATTATAACATCACAGGCTATATACAGGCGAACACCAAACTCGTGTTCAGAGTTAGGCTCCAGTTTTAGATTGTGCACGCTGTTGTAAAAATCGACGCATCCTTGTGACTACTAAGAATGCGATGAATACAACGAGCACAAATGCCAGTACAGGAGCCAGGATTGACAGAATGACCAAGACAAAGGATATGATATCTTCAATAAAACTTACTACTGGGTTAGCTATACCCCCGGTCATAGTAGTAGCAACTGGCCGGACCGCACTTCGGGTACCATGCATACCACCAGCCAGAATCAGCCCACAGATAGCGGCAAGAGTTGGATCAATGGTCCCAGTTGTGCTATTAGCTGCCATAAATGCGAGTGCACCTGCTACAGGATGAATAACCACCCCGATAGCATGAAGTATGTGATCTATGGCCGGGATCTTGTCACCAATAAAGTCAAGTATTGCAAATATACCAATAGCAATTAACACAATTGGATTAGTAAGCAGGTCATATGGAGAGCTAAGTGAAATAAGATCAGTGTAACGTGCTGCCAGGCCAATAGCCAAAAGAGGGATATAGGCATTAAGACCTGCTGCCGTTGAAAGTCCAAGGGCTGATTGAAGGCTGATTAGTGCGCTCATAAGGCTTCCTCATGAAATCGTGCTCACATAGTAGCATAAGATACATGTAAGTATACGTGCAATACTCTTTTTATGTTTCACAAAAGCAAAACACTCATTAAACACGATAGCTAAAGAAAAGAACCAGAGCTACAAATAGCTCTGGTTCTTCTGTGTAGGGACAATTTATAAGTTACTAGACCCCCATACCAAAGAAGCCAATATCCGCATCCAGATAAACTTCTCCTGGGTTGAGATCAATTAGCCCATAGGGATTATCTGTAGTGGCTACATACAACTCATCAAACGGAATTGCATCAACCCAGTATACCCCTGCCTCCAGATCGGTGAAGAGATATAACCCATCCCCATCTGTTATAGTGGTAGCAACAAGGGCATCATCGCTACCAGGCTCAAAGACACCATCACCATCATCTAAATAGAGATTAACAGTGGTATCCCATAATCCAATCTCATAATCATCAAACACACCATTTAAATCCAAATCTTCCCAGATTGTGTCACCAATCGAACCCAAAGGCTGAGGTGTTGGTGTGGGTGTACTGGTGGGTGTAGGTGTATTGGTGGGTGTGGGGGTATTCGTTGGGGTATTGGTGGGTGGCACCGGCGTATTCGTGGCCGTCGGTGGCACTGGCGTATTCGTGGCCGTCGGGGTGGGTGTGTTCGTCGGGGTCGGCGTATTGGTCGGCGTGTTCGTCGAGGTCGGGGTGGGCGTGTTCGTCGGCGTGTTCGTGGGGGTATTGGTCACCGTGGGCGGCACCGGTGTTTTGGTAGGTGGCACCGGCGTGTTCGTCGGCGGTATTGCCGTGTTGGTTGGTGTATTCGTCGGCGGCACTGGCGTGTTGGTTGGCGTGGGTGGTACCGGTGTGTTGGTTGGCGTGGGTGGTACCGGCGTATTCGTCGGCGGTATTGCCGTGTTGGTCGCTGTAGGGGTATTGGTCGGCGTGTTCGTGGGGGTATTGGTCACCGTGGGCGGCACCGGTGTTTTGGTAGGTGGCACCGGCGTGTTCGTCGCCGTGGGCGGCACCGGTGTATTCGTCGGCGGTATTGGCGTATTCGTCGGAGCTAATGTAGGCGTATTGGTTGGTGTATTCGTCGGCGGCACTGGCGTATTCGTAGCCGTCGGTGGCACTGGCGTATTCGTCGCTGTGGGCGTATTCGTGGCCGTCGGGGTGAGTGTGTTCGTCGGGGTCGGCGTATTGGTCGGCATGTTCGTGGGTGTGTTTGTTGGCGTGTTCGTGGGCGTGTTGGTTGGCGTGGGTGGTACCGGCGTATTCGTCGGCGGTACTGGCGTGTTGGTCGCTGTCGGTGCTAACGTTGGCGTGTTCGTGGGCGTGGGAGTAGGGCTATCATCCTCACAGAAGATGATGGCGGAAATAGCTCCACTGCCTCGTAAGAAGAAGTGTAACCCTCCCACATTCGTCTCATCTATCTGCGCTTTCTGATAACTGTTGTCACCCACTGGTGTGAAGTTCACCCGCTTGATCAGATTGCCATCCGTATCAAACACCTCTACATAATTGTCTGTCTCCTGACCATCCATATCCAGCATCGTGACTGATGCCACTTCATACGCATAGTCAAAGTCGAAGTAGATCTCACCACCCTTGGCGGAGTCGTTTGGATTGCTGACAGGGTTGCCTCCAGTCAGGTTATCCGCCAGGATTAATACATTCCCTTGGGGCTCCTCATTTGCCCCTGGCTGCCCAGCTTCTCCACCTTTTCCTTTACCCGGTCCGTCAAAGGTCTCATTCGGGGTGCCCAGGTCCCAGTCACCCCCTGTGGGATTGCTGGTATCAAATACGATGACCTGGTCTGGCCGTCCATCACGACCTTCACCACGAATATGCACCCCCCAGTCACTCCACTGTTCGTTGACCCATGTTCCGGCCACCAGCGGATTGCCAGCCGCATCGAACTCGAAGTCAATTGGGCCAGCAGGACACACCTCAACCACCGGGGTACTCGTCGGCGGCACCGGCGTATTGGTCGCCGTCGGCAAAGGTGTGTTGGTTGGTACACTGGTTGGTTCTGGTGTCGTGGTTGGCTCTTCACCAATAGTAAAACTAATGACTACTGGACCACATTCCCAGTACCCAAAACTGCTTGAGCCTTGATAAGGAGTTACAGTTAAGGTGTAGGTTCCTGTTGGATAGTTGTCCGTATTCCATCCATTCGGACTACCATTATTGTCCCCTAAGAAGAAGTAGGGCGCTGCACGTTCAACATGTGTAATTGATTGCGGACCACTTAGCTTAAATTCTACTTTGCCAGGCTTAGTATCACTAGCAAATGTGGCTTCAATATCAAGTGTTCCGGTTACATATTCTCCTGGATTGACCCCTGTGACCGTCATTACACCGAGGGTACATACACCTGGTGTTTGATCGCAATAGGTTGTTCCACCAATGTGTTTCGCTGCGAGTAAACGAGGGCCGTATTTATTACCATTGGGACCATACTGGTTGGTTTGGAAGGCTGGTAATACAAGTGGCACTTGTTCATCGGAAGACTTAAAGAATAAATCAATTTGTGTTGCACAGAGTGGCAAATTCACTTGGAGAATAGTCTCGCCTGGACCAGCAATTATCCCGTCATTAAAGATGGGTGGAGATTCTGGCATAGAATCATATAGTTCTTGATTGGCTAGAATTTCATCAAACTTTTGATATGAAGCCATGCCTACTTCATATTCACAGTCTTGTGAACTGTTGATGACGGTACCAATTGCTATACCTTGTTCATAATCAACCCTAATCGATCCCGTCAGGTCCCGAGAGGCATCAGGGGCACAGATTGTCGCTGGTATATTCGTCGGCGTTACTGGGGTGTTGGTTGGTTCTAGCGTTGGCTCCTCAGTTGGAGACGGAGTATTCGTTGGTATGGGAGGATTCTCACCACATCCTTCAAATGGTTCGTGGTTCGACTGACCAATCCCCTCCAGAGAAGCACCAATTAAAGTGCCATAAATAACACCATGCGGGAAATTGATATCAGCTTGAGGTGCAAGCACACTTCCCTCAATACCAATACCTTGTAATGTAAGGTTTGTTGTCTCATAAAAATTGTACAACACATTGTGTCGATCAATACCATTAAGGAAGATACCAAAATTCTTCATTTGGTTGACAGTACCATCAACATTGATTACCACTGTCGAACCTGACGGGGCATTAATACGGAGCGTATTCGTATTGGAAAGATCAGATCCAGCCACCGTAAAGATATTTAAGTCTGAATCTGTTCCTGTCAAAGTAATTTGGGCAGTTGGCCCGCCCCAATATTGTACCTGGGTTGTTCCATTTGCAGACAACTGTCCAAGTGTGGTGGAGCGATTACGTAAGTAGTTTTCTGTTGCTGCAAAATCAATTGGAACGCCTTGACTCAATGCGCCATCAATAGTAGCACTTCCACTCACATCTGCACTTCCACCGTATACTGCATTACCGTAATAAACCCGTCCACTAGTATAAGTTAGATCACCACCAACCACAAGAACATCTTGTCCTGTCCATATATTTGGATTGAGCTTATCAGCTACACTATAGCTTCCAAGAGAAACATTACCAGAAGCAGCCATTCGACCCTCGGTGTCGGAGCTATTTTGGGTAACATCTCCAAACATAAATACATTAAAGTCAGTAGCAGGGCCAAGTGACGCAATACATGCTGAAGACTCAGGGGTATTGGTTGGCGTTACAGAATTTGTAGTCGGAGTGGCTGTTGGTTGAGCAATGGCCTGATTTTCTACCGTATGAGTACAGTTCTTTATAAATCCATCACGACCATTCTCACAATATCCATCACCCGCAGTGAAAATTCCTATACCAGATTTTGCTTCCCATCCTGCTGGTAGTCCAGTTTCATTGACTATGTACTGCTTTCCAATGGGGACCCACAGACCTTTATCATCAAGGGCGGGCGGACGTTGATTTGAATACTCACACACCAACTCTGAAGAACCATTTGGATAAGAACACGTCGCTGTTCCAAGTTCACTTCTTGCTGTGATAGAGTAATCAGATGATAGTTCATCTAACACCTCACCCTCATCATCGTACCAGGTTTTTTCAATAAATACGTGATAAGAACAAGGAGTTCCATTACTAGATGCCGTTGCAGTTCGCCCATTTAATGACCAAACCAAAGGACTACCATCAAAGTCAACACTAAATGCTGCTTCAGGCCAATATGGTGTGCGTCCTAGTTGGAAAGTTGTCGGCTGTCCACGATCTTGAGATCCAGGCGAAAACGAGTTACTTGCTCCTACAGGAATATCAACAACCACATCATTTTCGTTTTTATACCCAAAAAATGCCGTATAACTTCCATTCCCATTATCAACAATACACTCAGTGATAGGGCGCACTGACTTGGACGGAATTGAAGGAGGCGATACTGTTGGTGTATTTGTTGGAGCTTGAGTAGATGTAGGACTGACCAGAGACTCGCCACAGACAGTCAACTTATAATCTACTGATTGTGCACCACTGCCATTTAAGAGGTGTGCAGTCACTAAGTTTACCAATCCAGAAGGCACTGTTGTTTGAGTGACCCATGGGCCAACAGAAAACCAATCATCAACATTGCCTTTATCAAGATATTCACCAATAACCTCATCATTAATGGCTACATTAAATTCCTCGTGCATTTGCCCTTGACCACAGTTTGTGCCACCAGGACAACCTCTTTCGGGATGTCCCTCCTTAACGTGTCCAAGAACAGTAATACGTGAATTGAAGGGTACATTAAACTCGTAACTGTGTGTTTTGGGTGATTTATCTCTCCGCAACATATCAGCAAAAGTGCCTAGTTGCTCAGTGCCAGCAGGACATGCAGCAAAATCTGGCTCTTCATATGGTTTAAGGGTAAAATTCAAATCGGATATAGCGTTTAGGATACGTTTGAAAAAAATGCTCCCACTTGATGATATGTGTGTTGTAGAATGCGATTCAGGTATATCAAGCGGCAGATGGGTACTTGCATTTACAGGCAAACTACTGCCAACAAGTAATGAAAACATCAATAACCAGGAACATAGTCTGGTTATTTGTGAAGCTATTTGCATACTTCGACCTCTTTACTTCTTATAGTATGATGATGTGTAGCTATAAGGGCAGCTACACGGTCTAGGTTGCTCAAGCACAGAGGTAGTGTGTTGAGTTAGAACAGTCTTTGTCCTTGTGGTTAAGATAACAAGATTAAAAATATATGGGGAAGAGCATAATGACAATCACGTTTCGGACCATTACGATAAAGACGGGCGTTCGTTGAGTTTGACATAGTGGTTAAAGATATACCCTCAACATAAGTTAGATAGCGCTCGATATAAATTCCTTTCTTTTATAAATATTTTTTATCAATAAATATTTGCATTTGCAATTAAAATGTACTATAACTAAGCCGGGTTGTAGGATAGCTCTTTGGTCCTTTCTTAACCCTAGTACACTTTATGTCTTGATACAGTAGGTAATGGTAGCTTATCGAGAAGAGTATATAGTGTAGACTAATTTATAGGATATACATTACAAGCGAGGAACCAGCCATGCATACACTTTCTACACTGCTGGGACGTCTGCCTATTCCAGTTCGAGTCAGTCTCATTTTAGTTCTCTTGCTATTGGGGCTATATATATTGATTATGCTAATATCTCCACAGTATCAGACCCAAACCTCTACCTCAGTGAATACAAATTTGCAGCAAGAAACAGCGGCCATACCAGCTGCAACACCCCAAATTACCCGTGACTCAAAAAGTCATTATGTGTTCCTTGCACAACAAACACTCACCTCACGACAGCGTACAGACAACGATCTCCCCAAAGGTGAGTGGAAAGCAATTACTGTCGCTTCTGATAACGATACAGCTCTGGTCATTGTGCTACCACTTGACCGACAGCCAACAAACAAAAAATTTATACGTGTAGCGAAGCAAGAGATTGTAGAAGTTATTAATACTTTGTTCGTTGACGCGCCAACACTGACACGTATCGGTGTTGTTGGTACCTTTCCGGGTGAGGAAGGTGAGGAGATACCAGCCATCTCTATCTTTGTCAACCGTTCAGCAAGTTCAGAATGGGGAAACCTTGCTGTAGATGAGATAGAAGCAATTGCACAAAGTGTGGAGATCAAACCGCAATTTCGCAATCCTTAAAAACTCCCTAACAACTACTTCATACATAGATCACAAAGGAGCATTGAAGTGCTCCTTTTATTTATTGTAGACATATACTCCCACAAAACATATCAGCATGAAACCTGGATATCATATATAATACATATGTAATCCAAATAGAGCACTGTTATTTTGATTATGCCAGAACTTCCAGAAGTTGAACATGTAGCGCGCAGTCTACACAAACAGATTGTGGGTGCACATATTGCCGCTGTCACTTATCTTGATTGGGAACGAATGATCGAAACCCCGTCTGTGGATCAGTTTCGTAAACTATTACAGGGACGCACAATTCAAAATATTGGCCGTCGTGCAAAATGGCTATTGATAACTTTAGATGAAGGATGGACGCTGACATTTCATTTAAGGATGTCAGGCTATATTACCATTCAAGATACGATAGCACCACCTGATAAATATGTCCATCTCGTTATTGAATTTACGGATGGGCGACAACTCTTCTTCCATGACATACGTAAATTTGGACGAACACGATTACTTGATCCAGTAGGTTTAAGAGAACTTGATCAAGCACATGGTATCGAGCCGTTAGAGGATGACTTCACCGTGGATGCCCTGAGTTCATTGTTACGTAATCGTCAGGCGCGCCTTAAACCACTATTACTTGATCAGACAGTTATTGCCGGTATTGGGAACATTTATGCCGATGAAGCTCTCTGGCATGCTCAGATACATCCACTACGCACAAGTAGTGACCTCAACGATGATGAGGTAGCTCGTCTACATAACAGCATCCGCAAAGCATTACAGACAGGTTTGAGCAATGGAGGAAGTACACTGCGAAACTATCGTAACAGTTATGGTGAACAAGGAACAAATCAAGATCATTTTCACGTCTACGCACGAATCACACATCCTTGTCCAAGATGCGGACATAGCATCGAACGAATTACGGTAGGACAACGGGGAACACACATCTGCGCTCACTGTCAGACACTTAATCCACAGAATGAGCGTTCTGCAACGACGTAATTATTATGACATATCTTAATTAGGACTAACCTCTGCAATAAATAGAGCAACCAGACCACATAACATTATCAAAAGAATGAATACGGGCATCAGTACGGCAGTAAGTGCTTTACCCGTTGAAAGGTTCATGCCAGATTGAATACTGAGAAAGGTTAGATATACATTATATATACCCACAATAAGTAATAATGGCCCTGATATACAGGCTAATGGGCCAATTGCAAGCGCACTTAATAACGCTGAAATAACAGATATTGGTGTCCAAAATAGCGCAACATCATATGCTAACTCCCCAAATGCACCATTACCACCAACCAGTAAACCAAGTAGGTAAATTACAAAAAGAAAAATAAAGAAGACCACTAACGCAGATATAAGATTAGAGAGTATGGTAACAAGGGAATTGTCTGAAAGTACTAAGGTTGTTAGCCATCCAGGAAGAGAACCCAACTCCTGTTCAAAATCAGCTAATTGTTGTTCAAGAGAAGTTCGTTGTAACAGTGAACCTACAAGCCCTAAAAGAGATGCAACAACAGAACCAATCAGAACATAAATAGTAGCCCACCCAAGGTTGTTACGTTCATACTCCTCAAAAGTCGACACAGATGGACGAAGAAGCACCGCCTGACTAGCCCTAAACATTTGCTCTAGCATGGAGCTAACCTTCCCTTTTACAGCTTTTAATATTTTGGCATCAACACGACCATTCTTAATTACTAAAATACCATAAAAATGCAGATTGGTGCTCAACATATGATGATTTGTAGGGGAATAAATAATATACAGGAGAGTGAGCTAGCATACAGTAAAATATATATTCTGGTTTTTCTAAATACGGGTCGAATGTCAATGAAGAGTGGAGTAAACGACGATAGTAATCACGTAGCTCTAAACTCATCGCGTCTGAGGTGTCAGTTGGCTGGCTAAGGATTGATTGAGCAGGTCGTTTTCCACCAAGGGTAAGTTGGGGACCTTCTGCTCTTATTAACTCAATAAACAGATCAACCGTCTCACTATCCAATACATACCACGTCCAGCAAGAAGGACACGAAATGCCTCTTCTGGAGGCATACCCTTTTGATACGCACGATTAGATGTCATGGCATCATACGAGTCCGCAATGGCGAGAATACGAATGTCCTCACTCAACTGTGAACCATCAATACCTGAGGGATATCCCTGCCCATCTATACGTTCATGGTGGTACTCAATCATCGCAGTAACATGATGCAAAGCTTTGATCCCTCGAAAGATATCGTCCCCAATACACAGAAGCTGCTCCATCATAAGCCGTTCTTTCTGGGTAAGAAAACCTGGTTTGAGCAGGATGTCATCACGAATACCTATTTTACCAATATCATGAAGTAGTGCACCATAACGTACGTGTTCTATACGTTCAGGAGAAAGCTGCAACACCTCAGCCATACGTACGGCATAATACATAATCTGTTCAGAATGTTCACGGGTATATGGATCAGCACGCATCAATCGCCGTCGATAGCGCACGCACAGTTTGGAGATGCTGATCTTTTGTCAATGCCAAGATAAGAGTGGCTCTTCCACAGGTTGCGTGATTCAGATGACCGAAGGCACATCATCCGCTCTACTAGCTTGGATGTCCGCCTGCTGTTGTACTTCGGGAGATGCTATCCAATGTCATGTGTTATGCCCTATCAAATTCCCAACTGTACCATTGATCGCGTCCGTACGGTCGCTATGACCCTCAGCATTAAAGTGCATGCCCATCCTCCAGCTCGGTGTTGTCCGACGTGTGTACGCGATCAACCCGTGTTCCCAGCCGTTACCAGCGGGTGGTCCACGACCTGCCGGTGGCTGAACAGGCCATACGATTGCGGCTCCAGGTACGCCGCTTCTTGTGTGATCGACCGACCTGTCTGCGCCGGACCTGCGCCGAACCTTTTCCTAACCTCGCACCTGCCCGCGCCTAGCGGACGTCCCGGCGCACCTGTACGCTTGAGACCATTGGGTTTGCCCTTGGGGGTGCGGCTGGTGCGCGTCTTGCACCCCAGTTACACATGCGGGTCAGGGGGCCACGCCGGAGCCCCGGCATCCCCCACCAACCGTCTTGGGCGTTGATAATCTTGCTTTGTGTACAGGTCGTACCTACGGTACCATGCTCCTCGATCTTGAACGACATTGCCCCATCGATCTCCTACCGGATCGGACGGCGGCCACGCTGGCCACGTGGCTCCAGGGACATCCAACGGTGCAGGTGATTACGCGTGACCACGCCTTAGACTATGCCCGTGGTGCGACCGATGGGGCCCCACAGGCCATCCAGGTCGCAGATCGCTTTCATCTGCTCGGTCATGTGCGTCAAACCGTGGAGCGGGCGCTGCTCCGGTTGCCCCCCGCATTACGACGCCACATCACCGTAACTGAGTCCCCCTCTGTGCCACCCATCCCCGCTATGGAGGCGTCGCCACCCCCGCGCTATGCACCCCATCCCAGTCTGCAACGCATCCAGGCCCTCCGCCGGACCGAACGGGCACCGCGCCTATCAAGCGGTGCAAGAACGGGCGGCCCAGGGCCAGATCGCACAGGCGTGTGGGCGCTCAACCACCACTGTCCGCCGCTGGTTACAAACCGAAACCCTCCCACCCGAACGACGTGGCTAGCGGGCAACGGGAAACATTGATCCCTACGTACCGTATGTGCACACCCGGCTCGCCGCAGGTTGTACCAACCAGTCACGTCTGTGGCGCGAGATTCGTGAGCAAGGCTTTACGGGGACCCGCTCCCTGGTCGGGAAGTGGATTCGCGGTCAGTCTGGTCGGCACCGCACCCCGCCACCGCACCTGTGGTGGTACTGCCATCTGCAACCCGGATCGCTTGGCACATCTGTGCGCCTAACGAGCAGCCATCGCGGATAGCTGCGGGCCTGTAGACACACCTCCTCCAGCATGCCGAGGTACAGTCCTTATGGGAGGTTACCCCAACCATTTCTGGCGATGGTGCGGCAACGCCAGCCCGCGCAGTTCTCTCCATGGCTGACTAAATGTCTGACGAGCACCATACCAGCACTGCGGAATTTCGCACGGGTCTTACAACGTGCTGCTGCCGCAGTCATGGCAGCGCTCGCCGTGCCGTGGTCAAATGGTCCCGTGGAAGGCCATATGCACCGGGTGAAGCTCATTAAGCGGAGTGCATATGGGCGCGACAACGTTGATCTCCTCTGTCAACGGGTATTATATGTGACGTAACATCTGATCACGCCACCTGCGGAAGAGCCAGGGTCATGTGAGCAAATCCAAACTGCCTATAGTCAATCAGAATCTCGCCTGATCGGTCTACTTTTGTGATCCCTATGGCAACCGTTACGAAGTAACCTCTTATGATTATCAGTTTGTGGCAGAAAGGTATCGAAACTAAGGCAGTAGCGCAGAGACTGCTGTCTTGAGTTTTTTACACGCAAACCAGTTCGAGTATTTCTCCGTCAGCAGGAATAAGCAACCGATGTTCGGGTATTTTTGCATCGTTGGCTGACTGACGTAGCGCGGCTTGCGTCACTGTGCCATGATCGACCGCTTCCATACGGATGGCAATGATACGGCTTTGGGGCGCAAGTCTGGCGGTGTCAATGGTCTGCGTCGCATCCATGATAATTAGCACCCGCTGGTCGGTATTCTGTGGATCAGGCCACATTGCTCCGGCTGAATGTGTGATGATGATATCAGGAGTGTGAGTATGGACGCAGCTTCCACTTCTTCACACAACACTGTATCACCTGTCCAGTACACCCTGGGTTCGTTGGCAGACTCGAAGACAAAGCCACTGACAACACCCATTTCCTGTTCCACAGGACCCAAGCCATGATGTCCGTCTATATGTATGACACGAACATTATGCCATTCAACTGTATCAGTGACGAAACGAGATGATGATTCACCACAAGTGCGGAAGAGCCAATACGTTGTGGCGAGGCCTGGCCCGTGTACACTGATTGCACATGAGCGATTGTTCCATACGCAGTATAGAAAATAACATCTGTGTCCATGTCACGCTGTCGTAATCCTTGTATCAGTCTGATGCCGCCCATCTCTGGCATCTGAAGATCCGTTAGAAACAGGTCAAACCGTTCTGCATGAAGTTGTTCAACCGCAACACGTCCATTTTCTGCACTCGAAACCTGATACCCATTGATACGTAAGGTACGAATACCAAAATCTCGAACTTGCGGGATTATCTTCTACTACTAAAATATGGGCGGGGGTTGTATGTATTGCACCATTGCTATGTTTCATATTCATAGCAGTTATACCTTATGAGGAAGATACATCTGTGTATTCGATAAAGAAACGACAAGGATACCACATTACATATGTTCCCCCCAAATCAAAATCATAATCGTTTTGAAGGAGATGCTCATCTTAAATCATAATGAGATGTCACATCTCATTCATGACATACCATTATGATTGTATAGATTGCAATTAACTATTTACATTTGTTTTCGTACGCTGTTGAAAAAACGCTTGCACACGACGCTCAAGATCTTCAAACTCAAAAGGTTTCGCTAGATAGTCATTAGCTCCTAAGCGTAGTGCTTGCTTTTCGGTGTCTGGAGTACCAAAAGCAGTGATCATAATAACATGAATATGTTCATAATCTCGCCGAATCGCCTGTATCAGTTCCAACCCATCCATACGTGGCATATTCATATCTGTAATCACAATGTCGCAATGGTGTTGGGCAAGTTGCTCCAATGCTACAACACCATCTTCAGCCTCTAATATGGAGAAACCGCCATTTAGCAGAAGAAACTTATAGAGGCGCCGTGTTGCAGCATCGTCTTCAACTATAAGGACATTTGCTGTTTGGCCATTCAAATTCGAAATGTTGTTCGAGGAAGACATTGTGAACCTCCATACACCCAACAATCACATATCTAATCAGATCTGTTACACCCGATCAAGTTGAGCAAGTTGGTCCTGCAAAATAGTTGCCGATTGTTGAAACGCAGCTATCTCATCAGGGCTAATCGTCAGATTAAGCACTTCCTCAGCACCGTCTTTACCAACAATCGTTGGTAAACTCAGGGAAATGTTCTCGACACCGTATTGCCCCTGCATCTCACTACTGACAGTAAGAACCGTGTGCTGATCTCGTAAAATTGCCTCGACTATTGTTAATAGACCAAGCCCAATAGCATAATATGTGGCTTTTTTACGCTTGATGATCTCATATGCTGCATTCCGAGTCTGATCAAGAATTTGAGACATCTTCTCTTGATCATAACTCCGACCACCAGGACCAATAAATTCGTGTAATCGTACACCAGCAACGTTCGCAAGGCTCCAGAGAGCAAGTTCACTGTCGCCATGTTCTCCTATAATATAGGCATGAACGCTTCGAGGATCAACTCTGTAATAGTCACCCAGTAGATATCGAAAACGAGCCGTGTCGAGGATAGTCCCAGAACCAATTATCTGCCCTAATGGCACATTCACACACGTGGCTGCTATATGTGTCAAAATATCGACAGGATTTGTCGCCATCACAATGACTGCATGTGGGGCGTAATGCACGATCTGAGGAACAATCGTACGCATGATATCTGCATTTCGCTGCAAAAGATCAAGCCGTGTCTCACCCGGTTTTTGATTCACACCTGCAGCAATAACCACTACTGATGACCCTGCTAAATCAGCATAGGTACCTGACGTAATTTGCATCGGGCGAACAAACGACATGCCATGATTAAGATCCATCGCCTCGCCTTCTGCACGTGCAGCATCAACATCAACTAAAACTAAATCTGTTGCAACTCCACGTTGCATCAGGGCATACGCAAATGATGTACCGACCATCCCGGTACCAACAAGCCCGACCTTGTTTATAAATTCGGCCTTTAATCCTGTCATTCAACAAACTCTCTAGACATGTTTTGTAATGAGCAACTACATATTACCATACAATAAAACATATTCAAGAATTCTTGTGAATATGATCTAATTGTCATAAATTATCAATCTTTACTATGGAGATCTGATAGGAACAAGCACGCCTTTGTGGTGTCAAATGTATCCCAGTGTTCCAAAAAGCAAGTGATACATACGTGTACAAAGCGAAATATTGATATAACGAAGAGGAGTTTGGCTCTCGTTAAACCATCACAAATTTGAAGTCAGAAATCGATGCCTCGTTCGCATTGGGGCTCTTTCCATTGGTCGAGAAGAGAATATGCTTATTCTTCAAATAATCATAACGTCGGAGATATGCTTTGCCAAGTGATACATTATTTGTCTTCATGTACATGACACCTAAATAATAAAGCGCTTGAGTATGTCTTGGGTTGTGTAACAAAACATGTTCAAAAAGGGGAATAGCACGCGCAGTTTCTAGCAACTCTTTATAACATAAACCCAACATAAAATTCGTTTGTATATCATCCGGCCAGTATTTTAAGACATGAGCAAATGCCTGAGCAGCCAGACTATATTGGTTGTGTTGGAAATGGAGATAACCTAGATCGTAGCGCAATGAATGTATATCGGGTGCCAGCTCGACAGCTTTTTGCCAGGCAACAATTGCACGAAGATCAAGTCCAGTTGCCGTATACGCACATCCCAGTAAGTAGTGCCCCTGTATGTTATTTGGCAACAACTGAACACTGCGTTCGAATGCACGTATTGCCATGGGTATTTTATTCATTTCGTACAGTAATTTACCCATATGTAAAAAGATATGGCCATTTTTAGGAAACAATAGAGCACAATCAAATAACAGCTTATACGCCTCTCGCAATTTATGCTGTAATTTGAGGATGGTACTCATACGAATTCGTGCATCGATGTAGTGGGTGTTCTGGGGGGGAATATGTGCATATTCTTCATAGGCAAGATAAAAACGACGCATTCTTGCAAGGAGATTGCCAAACAGATAGCGTGCGGTGTGCTCTTGAGGACACCATTGCAGCAATATACGATACATATGTTCCGCCTCTTCTTGATAATGATGCGCTTTTAGGTCATCACACAGATGATAGTACCATTGGATAAGCTCACCGTCTGAGGTAAACTCGCGATGTTCACCTTGTTCCTTTGGTAATACAAATGTTGGCTCAACCTGAAGTGCATGGGTAAAATATTTCTGAGCCAATCCATAGCTACCATAACATTGATGTATACATCCCATATAATAGAGTGGTTCCGCTGCATCAGGACGAATGTGGCATGCGTGCTGATAATGAATGTATGCACATCTCGCATCTCCAAGTTGCTGATAGCAGCGGCCCAATGAAAAGTGTGCCTCGTAGAGGTTTGCATTACGGTTCAGGGTTTCTTTGAAAGCTGCGATTGCACGATGGAGTTGTGTTTGTGCTGCTAGAGCCACCCCTACATTGTAGTGTGCCTCTGTCAGGTCAGAATCAATGTGTATTGCCTCTAAGTATTCGTGAAGTGATGTCTCCCATTTGTCCTGTAAGGCAAAGGCATTACCAATATACAGGTAAATGATAGCTCGCTCACGAGCATAGATACGATCTTGATCTTCTCCCTCAACATAAGCAGCTATCAATGCGGCACGAAAGTGCTCAATGGCATCGTTATATGCTGCTCGCAGATATGCTCGTATACCTTCACTAAAAGCAGATCCCAGACGTGTTCCCGTCATGAAGCGTTCGCTCTCAGAAAAGATATCGAGATCAAGAGGCATAAATTGCAACGTGTCTTGATCTGACATAACTCATGATGTCCTTATGCAACATGCTTGATAGTTACATTATATGAACTGCGTCTAGTCTTTAAATAATACTACGAAGATATGTATGTCTGGTATTTATCTGTTGCCTAAAACTATTCTTGCTACAAACCACACACATATGTACATTCATAACATCAGAGCACGGATAAGGTTACCATAAAAACTAGGTTATGTTGGCTGGACGCTTTACAAAAGAGATATGCCAGAGTACAATGGCTCACCGATATGTCAGCCCTTCTGACCTAACACTGCTGGTCATAGTGATGGATAACGTGAGTAGTGCGATGAAACTAATCGTTCAGATACCTGTATACAATGAGAGTGATACCATTGAAGAGGTTATTACGCATATCCCACGCCATATTCCAGGCATCAGTTGTGTTGAGGTTCTCATTATTAATGATGGATGTACCGATGATACGATTGAACGCGCAACAGCAAGTGGTGCCAATCATATTGTTCATCATACGAGTCGCAAAGGCCTGGCAATGGCGTATCAAACTGGGATTGATACAGCGCTACGTCTTGGCGCTGATATTATTGTGAATACAGATGGTGATCATCAATATCCAGGCAGTGCCATACCCCAACTGATCGAACCAATAGTAGCCCAAAAGGCCGACATTGTGATTGGAGATCGCCAGGTCAATGAGATTGAGCACTTTTCTCCACTCAAAAAACTGTTACAACATATAGGCAGTAGTGTCGTGCGCTGGGCTTCGGGAACCAACATCCCAGATACGGTCAGTGGCTTTCGGGCACTCTCCCGTGAAGCAGCACTACGCATGTTCGTAACCAGTGATTTCTCATATACGGTCGAAAGCATCATACAGGCTGGCAAAAAAAGGTTGACGTTACAAACGGTCCCTGTACTCACAAACCCAACCAGACGTGCCTCACGACTCCACCAGGGAAACTGGAACTTCATCAAAAAACAGGCCTCAATTATTGCAAAAACATATGCGACATATGAGCCCTTGAAGGCCTTTTCTTACCTGGCGATGCCATTTATTATTATTGGATTACTTTTGCTCGTCCGGGCCACCTACATCTATATTGGGCGAAATTTAGGTATTGTGACAGGAAGCAATGAGCAGTCGTTAATTGGTGGGGGGTTTATGTTGGTGGTTGGTGTGCTGATACTGATGTTAGGAGTTTTAGCAGATCGCGTTGGTGGCGCACGGCGTGTACAAGAAGAGGCACTGTATCGCATACGTAAACAAGAGTTGTTACAAGAAGTGCAGCAACAACGCATGCTCACCAGGTTGAAACAGCTAACCACTGAGTTGCAGGAATATCGCAAAACATTAGGTATTGACCTACACGAAGCTCATACCCATCTCACATCTTTACACGAAATAAGGAATGGGCTTACCAATCATTTTGATAACACCTCCTCGGTTGACGAAACCGCACATCAAAATATACTTGATAAGCTAGCCGCTATTGAGCACGAATTATATACACAAAGCCAGCAAAGATTGAGCACCAACCAGGCCTGGCAAAACAGTATTACCCATAAACTTGAGTATCTCGAACAGGTACTCTTAGACGAGATCGCATTACATCAAAACGAACGATCTCAATAACAGCTTCGATCATTCCTTTATCCAAAAAAGATAGACTTACGTTCTGCCGTTTTCTCTTTCAAAGTCGCTTGGATAATCGTACGAACCCGCTCAGAAAGCTCGGCAACCAAGAGTGGGTTATCTGCCGCTTGTGTACCGTATATCTCTGTCTCAATGGGTTCGTGAAACACAATAGTCCACTTTGAAGGCAACGGGATCGTCCCCAGCAGACCAAGCCACGGAAAAAAGGGAGTTACTGGAAAATATGGAAAGCCGATCAGTCGGGCAATCGGTTTCGCATTTGCCAGCATCGGATAGATCTCTTCAGCACCAATAACAGCCACCGGTATGATCGGCGAACCTGTCCGCAATGCCATTTGTATAAAGCCACCACGTCCAAAGCGTGCTAACTGGTAGCGATCTCTGAATAATTTGCCAACCCCTTTCAAACCTTCTGGAAACACACATACGAGTTGATCTTCATCAAGCAACCGGGTGGCATTCTCTGGCAGACCTTGAACCTGCCCAAGTGTGGCCAACATTGGGGCAACTATCGGTAGCGTTGAGAACCAACTCAGATGGAGATTGCGTACGACACGTGGGTTTGAATGCTCTTCCATAATCGCCGTTGAGATCATAGCTCCATCCCAGGGCAGTGTACCTGAATGATTAGCAACCATCAAAGCACGACTACGTTCAGGAACGTAGTCAAGCCCTTCCGTAGACACACGCCACCAGGAATTGTAGAGAAATGCCATAAATGGTCGTACAGCATCAATGATCTCCATATCCATCCCAAATGGATCGGTTGTATAATCACCACTCAAATGCCGTTCGATCAGACCACGTGTTTCCTCAAGTTGGTATTGCAATACCATCCCTATGCCGCGCCAAAAGTCTGGGTCAAGATAATCACCTGTGAGATTATCACGCACCATGTTGAGGGCTTGTTCAGCAGCGGGAGGCGTAGCTCTTTCCAGATTTTGACGAATGAGTTTGAGCAGATCAGCCGCAAGATCGCGTGATTCAGTTTGTGTGGTGGGAACACTGCGAATTTCGACTTCAAGTTCTTCAATAACTGCCGCTGCAGATGCTGCTTCTGCAGGCTGTGATTTACGGTCATTCTTCATTCCATTTTCAGGCGTCTGTATAGGTTGTTCTGACGGATCTGCCACACTTGGAACTACATCCATATCATGGTTGTTCTCAGACGGCTGTGTCTTTGCTGTAGGTATATTGTCAGTAGCAGACTGTTCATCTACAGGCGTATCAATATTGTGTTCAGTGTCTTCGGAATGGTTTTGCATCAGTGTATTCCTCACCAATAATCTGTTTAGCCCGAAGTAGTCAATTGTTCCTGACTGAGCGACTGCTGTGATGTATTACCGACTGAAGCAAGTTCACGTAGGGCTACATACGAGTCGTACTGAGGTGTAAAATTCAAGATCGCGCGCACTTTACTTGTGTCTACCGTACAGGGATAGCGTAAAAACAATGGATCAAATGGTAATTCCCCAACCGCAAAGGAAACATTCCCTCCCAGAACCCTTGCCGCATCAAACGCTGGGCTCAAAAGCGGGATTGGTTGTCGGCCAGTAAGTCGTATCGCATGCGCCAGTGTTAATGGCATATCTGCTGCAATATTCAATACCCCACAATCTTCGTCTGTGACTGCAGCTAATGCCAGCGCTATGGCTGCATCATCATGATGTAATACTTGAATAATAGGATCAAATCCAAACATTACCCGTGGATTGGGTTGGGTCAGGTAGCGCATGAGTGGCGAAGAGACACCCTTGCCTACAAGACCAGCGCAACGCAATGTAACGATGGAAATATCGGGATGCTTCACTGAGAAGTCGGCCACAAAACGCGCAATTTCTACATAGTCTTTGAGAGGGCTCAACCGACCCGTAACTTGTAATGGCGTTGCCTCATTGAGAAACATCGGTTGATCATACCGGGCACCATAGACAAAGGTGCTATCACGCAGTACAACACGACGTATTTTAGCGGTAACACATGCCCCTAACAACTCAATAGTGGTCATCACATTCCCACTTACTGCCACCTCACGACCGATCAGGGCTTGCTCTTCACCAAGCTGTGCCAGATGTATGACCGTCTGGGCACCAGTTTCCTGAAGCAAATCAAGAATGTGTGTACCTCGCATTTCCAACGAGCGAAACTCTATATCTAACGATATGGAAGGAGGCTCTCGATCAACGCCGATAATGTGAACATCTGACTGTGCACGAAGCACGCCAGCAACAAGCTGGGCCAACCTACTCCGTATTCCGGTAATCACAATGGTTGACATAGGTTTCTCCTGAAGCGACGCACGTATAATCGAAGGCACACGCTTCACACTATTGTACCAGATAGTATTGTTTACAAATACAATTGATGCTATTGAGTATACTATACAGAGGCGAGAGGTTCAAATCTTTTCAACGGCATGTTCATTCAGCCACTCTTCTAATCGATTTTTGTCTAGATCCGATCGATCAAGAGACTGAATAATCCAGAGCAATTCAGAACTACTCACGTTGTTGTGGAGTGAAATATGATTGATATCAAGAAAACGTAGCATAGCCATCAAAGCAGTACTTTGATTGCCACTGAGAAAAGGGCGTCCCTTCAGCAGAAAAAAGGCCAGTGCAGCAGCCTTGCTGATCACATCAGGGTAGAGTTCCGAACCAAACATAACCTGGCGCGGCGCATCCAACGCACTTATAAGCCGATCCTGACTGGCAATACCAAGGCGTCCACCATAACGTGTTATCACATATGCATGCAGATCAAGCACTTCATTTTTTGTCAGGTAATGGATCATACAAACAACCAACAGCCACCTATAGTCCGGTTAATTCACGAAATGCTTGATCATATTGATCAGCCACACCACGTGACCATTCACGTAATTGCGGGCTGGCCGGTCGACGTAACAACACCTCACCATCGGTAAAAATAAGCTCGATTAACTCGGTATCATCGAGTTGAGCAGCTCGCAGCCAGCCCTTCACCACATCGGGTAAATTGTCTTGCTCGAGAGTAAAAGAACGTGGCATGAATACCTCATAGAGTATGTGTATGATATAACTATATTATTTATTATAGATCGCGTTGTCGTAGATGGGGAAAGAGAATCACTTCCCGAATAGTCTCCTGATTGGTAAACAGCATCACAATACGATCAACGCCAATACCTAAACCACCGGTTGGAGGCATACCATACATCAAAGCATTGATGAAATCAAGATCCATCTGTTGTGCCTCGTCATCACCTGCAGTGAACGCCCGTCCCTGTTCCAGGAAACGCTGTTCCTGATCAAGCGGATTATTCAATTCCGTAAAGGCATTCCCAACTTCCATACCTGCAATAATTGGTTGAAAGCGCTCCGTAAGAAACGGCTGATCGCCCCGCTGCTTTGCCAAAGGCGAAAGTGGCACAGGATGATCAATCATAAATGTTGGCTGGATAATTCTTGGTCGCACAAACGTTGTATACAGTTCATCAACTTGTTTGGCCCAACTAGGCTTAAATTCGACGCGCAGATGTGCTTCTCGAATAGCCGCCTGAAGCGAATCCAACTCGGTAGCCTGCAAAATATCAATACCCGTATGTTCCAGAATTGCTTCCGGCATCGACACACGCTGCCATGTATGCGAAAAATCAATCGTATGGTCTAAGTATTGAACAGTCATTACACCCGAGATATCTTGTACAATGGCACGCAACATATCTTCGACCAGTTGCATCATGTCACGATAATCGGCATACGCCTGATAGCATTCCATGATCGTAAATTCTGGATTATGGGTACGATCAACACCCTCATTGCGAAACGCTTTGCCAATTTCATAGACTTTCTCAAAACCACCCACAATCAGTCGTTTGAGATACAGTTCAGGCGCGATACGTAAATACAGATCTTGATGGAGCTGATTATGATGGGTCACAAAGGGCCGCGCTGACGCACCACCATAAATTGGTTGGAGGAGTGGTGTCTCCACACCCATAAACCCCTGGTCTTCCAAAAAGCGCCGCATAGAGCGAATGATATGGGCACGTATCCTAAATACCTCACGCACTTCCTCATTGACAATGAGATCAACGTAGCGCTCTCGTAGACGTGCCTCGACATCAGTGAGACCATGGAACTTTTCAGGTGGTGAGTTGAGTGATTTGGCAAGCAACACCATTTGTTCGACAAACAGTGATTTTTCTCCCGTTTTTGTTTTCCGAAGGGTACCAGAAGCCTGGATAACATCAAATGTATCGATATCATCACGAAACCTGTTGAACCATTCATCACCAACATCGCCTCGGCTGATCCAAAGTTGCATTTTGCTGCTACCATCGTCAATATGAGCAAAACTTAATTTACCCATAACACGACGGCCACCCAAAATACGACCAGCTATCGTAATACGTTCCCGGGTTTCAGCCAACTGATCAAAGTTGTCCAAAACAGAGTCAATTGAGTGCGTCCGTTCTGTGCGTGGTGGGAACGGATCGATCCCACCATCACGAAGACGCTCAAGTTTCGCCAAACGTTGGCGTTGGAGTTCAGTAAATTCCATAATACCTTATTACCAAACACAAACCTGAGTATGCACGGTTATAGGCCGGCAACACACCGAACAATGTTCATACATGTACAGGTTACTGGATTTTAAGAACAGTGAGCTTTAGCACACCAGATGGGGTTTGGGCGACAACTTTTTGGCGTGCGCGCTTACCAAGCAACGCAGCACCTATCGGTGACTCATTGGAGATTCGACCATCGCTTGGGCTTGCCTCGGCACTCCCAACAATAGACCACGTTTCCTCATCGTCTTCACCCTCAATGCGTACAGTCACTTTTGAACCAACCCGTACTTCACTACCCCCACCATTTTCCTCGTCTATCATTTCTGCACGAGAGAGAAGGCTCTTGATTTCGCGGATACGGCCCTCCAGGTGTGCTTGAGAATTTTTGGCATCCTCATACTCACCACTCTCAGAAATGTCGCCGAGTTCTTTTGCTGCATTGATGCGTTCAGCGACCTGACGACGGCCATCAGTTGTCAGTTCCTGCAACTCTGCTTCGAGTTTCGCGCGACCATCACGCGTTAGATATGCAGGTTTGTCGGTCATAATACTTTGCCCTATCTAACCTTGCACTGAATACGGATAACATATGATTGCGAGAAAAATGACATCGTTTCCTGAGAAGATCCCGCAATAGAATTGAAAAAAGAACTGAGAGTCATCTCTCAGCCCTACCGGAACTAAGTTCACTGGCGCTCAACGTATCTAATTTAACACCGTTAGCGCCTTAGTATTATACGTGATTGGAGACGTTTTGTAAAGATATTTATGTCTACATAGACAGACTACTGCAACCACAACTGCATAATAGCATGCTGCAATACCAGTTTCTCCCCTTCAGATGAGGGCATGCTCATACATAATCCATACAAACGAATATCGTCTGAGAAAGGGTACACAATAATGAATATCGTTTTACATTGCAAGGAACTGTTTTCATATTTGCCTACATTTCCTACGTTACACTAACATGGTGTTTTGTCATCAGTCATGAGAACAGCTATAATTGACCATGCGATGGTGTAAGGGTATTGAGGACACTATGAAAATACTGGCAATATTGACGTATTATTATCCACACTGGACCGGATTGACCGTTCATGCAGTAAAGGTTGCTGAAGGGCTTGCTGCTCGTGGGCATCAGGTCACTGTGTTAACGTCACGCCATAGTCTAGAACTGCCGCGTGATGAGATTATCAACGGTGTGCGTGTGATACGCCTACAACCTGTGGCACAACTTAGTCGTGGCAAGGTCACCCCAGCATTTCCCTACGCTGCAGGACTGCTGATAGCACAACACGATGTGGTACAAATCCACACCCCCCTCCCAGAAGCCCCCCTCGTTGCCCTGTTGTGTCGGATGCTGAAGCGCCCCTTGCTTATGACACACCATGGCGATGTGGTGATGCCTGCAGGAGCAACAAACCAGTTTATACAAAACACGGCTTTTGTGGTCCTGCGTTCTACTGGCAAACTTGCGAACGCTGTCACATCATACAGTCAGGACTATGCGGAACACTCACGATTGTTACGACAGTTTCAAAACAAACTGCACTATGTCTACCCACCCGTCGAAATCCCACCACCTGACGCTGAAGAAACCCAGGCGTGGAAGACAAGTCTGGGTCTGGATAATCGTATGTTGATTGGTTTTGCCGGTCGCTGGGTGGAGGAAAAGGGCTTTGACTACCTGCTGAAAGCCTTGCCACTAATCCGGCAGGCATACCCACAGGCACATCTGGTATATGCTGGAGAACAACACGTGGTGTATGATCATTTCTACGAGCAGTGTCTGCCTCTGGTTGAGGCACAACGTCAGCATATCACCTTCCTGGGACTACTTACTGACCCACAACAGATTGCCAACTTCTACCACATGTGTGATTTATTTACGCTGCCCAGCCGCACTGATATGATGGCACTTGTACAGGTAGAGGCGATGTTGTGTGGAACACCAGTGGTGGCCAGCGATATTCCCGGTGCACGTGTCGTAGTACGTGAAACAGGCTTTGGAAAACTGACCCCACCACACAATCCAGAGGCCCTTGCACAAACGATTATTGATGTACTGGACAACCACCAGCAATACCAACCAACCGTAGCAAAAGTACGAGCTGTTTTTAATACACAACAGACGATGGAGAAATATGAAGGGTTGATGGAGCATCTGATTACTCCCAAAAGCGCATCTTCACGGCAACAGCCAGAATATAGCCACAATGATCAACACGATTGGCAAACACTAGGAACAGGATTATCTATGTTCGTACCACGCAGTATGTCAAAAAATGGCACATCGTATGCCCCGGTCAACCTCTCAGAGACTGATCAGGCAAAACTTACACAGCTTTTGCGGAATGAAGCAGATATGGCCTTCCGTCGACGTGCCATAACATTGCTCAACTATCTTGATCTGCAGGATGGCGACACCGTACTCGATTGTGGCTGTGGGATGGGTGTGTATCTGATGATGATGAATCGCCTGCGCGATCTGAAATTATACGGTGTGGATGGTGATGTGGCGCGTCTGGAATGGGCTGAACAAGAGCAGGTTAAGGCCCACTTATCGAGCGTTGACATTCATCGCTTGCCATTTCCAGATGCCATATTCGATAAAATATTGATGAGTGAGGTCTTAGAGCATCTGGCCGATGATCGGACTGCATTACACGAAATCTATCGTGTATTGAAACCAGGTGGAACCCTCGCACTAAGTGTTCCTCACGCCAACTATCCGTTCTGGTGGGACCCCATCAACAAAACGCTCGAGTTACTGCATATGAATCCCATCCGTTCTGCAGGGCCAATTGCTGGTTTATGGAGTAACCACTGGCGGCTATATCTCCCAGATGAGTTACGCACTATGATGGCCTGTACAGGATTCAAGGTCGACTCAATTGAAGAACAAACCCATTACTCCTTCCCTTTTATTCACTTTATTGTGTACAGCATTGGAAAACCGCTCATCGAGTACAATTTACTGCCCCAAAACCTACGCGACTCCGCAGATCGTTTTAGGGGGGAACACAACAACGGGAGCATGCTTAATCCTATCAATATAGGAGTCAAACTATTTCGTCAATTCGACGCACCAAATGACTATCTCCAAGGCAATGAAGATACATTTGTCAACGTTGTTGCTAAAGCTACCAAACCACTTTGAAGAGACAGAAAGAGGGCATCCATGGCAAAGGCATGCCCTCTGTGATGTTTATAATACAGGGGTCAATTTGATGGCGTCAAACCATACCGTGTGCATGGAATCACCAGCCACATCTCGCAATTCGATATACCCCTCAACACCTTGACCAAAAGGGAACTGCCCCAGAAATACCCAATCACCAACTGCCGCAGCTTGATCAATGACGATTTCTGTTGCCCCATCTCGATGCTGAACCACGTAGTGTGCACTTTCTGTCACAGGCTTGTCAGTGGCACAATCTGGTACGAAAACATAAACATCGTATAGCCCATCGATGGCAGGCGATACATCCCAGTGGCCCACGTTCTCACCTAACGTCGTATCGGTGGTGGTGTAGGTCCAGAGTGCACGGTCTGCATGGCCACAACTGTCTGCGGTATACCATGTGACCTTGGCCTGTTCACGGAACAACTCATCCTGATCATCTACAAGCAATTCCGTTGGTGCTGATACAGGTTCAGCAGATGGCGCAACTTCACGCGGCGCTGGCACTGTTGACTCTACCTCATCGGTTGGTGCTACCACTTCATCGCTATCTGTCGCTTTGGTCTCGCCAGCATCTGCGTCTCCGACATCTGGTACGGTTTCCTCAGTCACTGGCGCTGTGGGTGACTCAGTCGGTGCAGGTTCTACTGGTGCCTCGGTTTCAGCAACAGGTTCAGCCTCCTGTTCAACAGCAGTCTCATCTCCGGTAGCTGGTGCCTCTGGTACAGGTGTCGGTTCTACAGGGACAGGCTCTACTGGTGTGGCGGGTTCTTCCGAGATCGGCGCTGGGGTAGTCGGCTCCACTGTCACTGGTGGCTCCTGAGGTGCTTCTATTGGGTCACTACCCAACCACAGGAAGGTGATATCAATGACGGCCTGATCACCATGGATGCCCAGATCGTCCCACCAAACACCATCTCCAACATCAACAGCCGTTGGAAAACGCACACGGCCCTTTTCGGCCACACCATTGTTGTAGCCATCATAATATGCTGCGTGGTCCTGTGGCCAACCCCGAGCGAGATCATTGAACTTCTCGCGCTGCTCGTCCCAGTAGTTGTCATGAATGTTCCAGGGGCCTACGTCATACACAGGCGCAACACTACTCTTGCCATTGTACGTGATACGCACCATGTATTCGCTACCACCCTTGCTCGAGAGCGAACGAATTGATGGGAGTGAAACAAAACGATCACGTGGTTGAATAATATGGCCATTCGCAGTGCGCCCACCCACCAGGCCCATACGGGTAGCATGTACACGGTATGTTGGGGCAACTGGCAGTACAACTTCATTGAAAGCAGTATAGACAGCCGCATTATAACGAGGTATCAATCGCACCGAACGTACAACCGGATCCTGACCGTTACTCAGTAGGGTCGCTCGATACTGCACAAAACGCACAGGGTGCTCAAATGTTATCGTATCACCCTGTGCCACATCAACTTCCCACGAAGTCCACTCCGTACCCTGCGTACTGCCCCGCACATCAATATATGCAATACTATCTTGTGGAATAGTTGCGGAGTAATCAACCTTGACGGCAAGCACTGATGAAGGAAATTGCTGGGCTTGCGAAATCACATACCCAAAGCGTGTATACAAACCATAAATACGTGGTGCTGGCAGAGCATCTGTAGTGAGTGTGATCGAGGAGTCAGTGGCGATATAAACGTGTTCTTGTTGTCCAGCCAAAATCGTTGTATATGGTGTCACCGTGGTATCTGCGTCAACAGTGTCTGGATACAAACAGAAACTCGTCAAAACCAGACCACATATAAGACACATAACACAAATCAAACGAGCGAAATAATTCATAAGTTCCTTACAAAATATACAATTTCACAAAAGGTCCTTTTTCGACAAACGGCGCGCATTATATCACAAAATTTTCAGGTGTCTATCAGAAAGATGAAAATCTGAAAATGATATACGTCCAGGAAAATGCACTGCGCGAAAATGCAAACAGTTACATCTCAACAAGATCAACAATACAGTATACGCCGAAAAGCCTATCATAATCAGTACTAATCATATTCGAAGAACGTTAGACGAGGAGTAATTTGTCGAATCGACAGGATGTTGTCTGCAATGTCTGGTTAGTTTAAAATAATGTTATGGTATAGGAAAAAATTATTAATCATACCCATATCATACAGGCTATCGATATACAAACGTATGTATTTAACGGAGGTCGCCACGGATTTCACGTTCGCTATTGAGGAACCACTGCGCGGTATTACGTAGACGGTCTTCACGACCAAAGAGCAGTTGGGGTAATGCAAGTTCAGTAGGGGCATTGGCCACTTGTGCAAAACTTAAACCACCAAGATCTGCTGGAACCGTGTAGGCATAACGCTGCTGATAGAGCGTAATGCTAGGCACAAGTTCAACCCAACGTTCCTGAAACGCGGTGTATGATGACAAACGTGCAGGAATCTGCCTATCCCGTCGCCCATTCAACAGTGCTTCATCAATCTGCTCATCTTCTAAACCCGCATAATTAAATCCAGTTTCCGCATTACTCGAATGCCACTGGGCAAATGTTACGTCTGGATCAGGGCCAAGGCGTTGCCATCCATGCAGTGCCAGTACAAAATCACGTTCCTGTAAGCGTTGCTGAAGGGTTGCAGAAGCAAACTGTTCGATTTCGACCCTGATGCCGATTTCACCCCACTGGCGGCTAATCTCTTGTGCAACGGCAACCCGTTCAGGGACATCATCAGTAATCAGTAAAAATTCGAGCGCACTCTCACCACGCACACGCACACCGTCATTGCCCACCGCATACCCTAGCGCATCAAGCGCATCTGCTGCAGCTTGCTGATCTGCTTCATACCAAGACAACTCTGGATTAGCGACCCACCATCCCGGCAAAATAGGGGTATCAATACGTGAAACACGGTTGTCGAGTGTTTGCTCGATCAAGACATCTTTATCAAGACCCGTAGCCAGTGCTTGTCGCAGTTGTTCATCAACAAGAAGATCATCACGCAAATTAAAAGTAAGTATCGTATAGGTATCGAGCAAAACTTCCGGGCGTGCGTTGCCAGGCGGTGGTGTCACACGATACTGTTCGTTGGTGCTCAAAAACCCTAGACTGTTGATCTCACCACGTACCAGCGCCGCCGTGGCCTCCTGGTAGCTATTGAAAAAGCGAAACTCGATGGAGTCAATAAAAGGTCGATCTTCGTAATATGTCGGATTAGCCTCCAGTAAAATGTATTCACTGGTAACCTCATTCATTTGATACGGCCCTGTACCAATCGGTTCACGACTGAACGAGACAGTCGACCACTCCTGCGGTGGGACAGCATCCAGGATGTGTGATGGAACAATTGGAAAGGTTGCAAGATTCAAGAAGGGCGCCGCTGGGCTAGTCAGTGTCACACGAACAGTGTAGTCGTCCACTTTATCGATCAGCACATTTCGCCACAGTTCTGCCGTTGCGGGGTTGCCGGTGAAGGCAGGACTCTGGACAGCGCGCATGGTAAAGACGACGTCATCTGCGGTAAAAGGAGTACCATCATGCCATACCACATTCTGACGCAGCGCAAACGTATATACAGTTCCATCTTCGCTTACTTCAGGCCAGGATTGTGCCAGAGCAGGTTCAGCCAAACCGTCTGGCCCGGTACGCATTAAGCCATCAAAAAGCAGCGTTTGAAGATCGGCGCTGGTCTGGTCTTGCGCTGGATTGCTCACCAGTGGGTTAAGGCTCTGCGGAAGCGCAAGTAGTCCTTCCACATACACACCACCACTAAGCGGCCTCGCTATGGCGGTGGTAGTAAGGGCGAGGTAACTAATCAGCCCAAGCACAAGGATTGAGCTAACACTTGCGATGAGAATTTGCCAACGAATACGCCGTGCCATGAATTGGGCCTAGATCAATATTCCTGTCAGCAATCCGAGTGGTGCTGTTGGGAAGATTGGCAAACTACTGATCAGCGACAGGATCAGGAAAAGAATCGTAAGCGCAATGGTCGCCTGGTGTAACGTCTTCTCAACACCACGTTTTGTACGGTAGACGGAACTGGCATCACGGTTTTGTAATCCGGCAGAGCGTCCCTGCAAGATCACCAAACCAATAATGACAAAACCTACCACCAGCAGAGAGACATAGAGTGCAGTCTCCACAAAGCCTCCTTATATATCAATGTACTTCATATGTTTTTGTTTCAGACGCGGCATTATAGCATTCTGTCTACAATGCTGCAAGGCATAGCATCGAAACAAAGAAAATTCATTGTAACATAATCCCCAGCGATTATCCCCATCCCATTGCTTTCCATTCTGCCAGAGCAGACCGTAACCGCAAACCTACACGCGGCGCAACACGACTAAGAGTCTCAGCCAATGTTAATAAACGTGTGCGACCAATCTGATGCCCCCACCATGCCACCAGAGCTGCACAAGAGTACACCAGATAGTCACTAATCCATTGACGCACCCCATCTGGCCCAAGCACCTGCCACGCAATCAGTACAATGCGAGGATAGCGCCAGAAGACTCCCAACAGCATTTGATGATAATCGCTCCACACCATCTGATCGCGAAAGAATCGTCGTGCGAAATCTTCACCCAGATCATTCAACACCCCCAGAAAGATATTTTGGAGCAGATTAACATCGTGCAACGTGCCCCAGGGTTGCATAAAACGACTAAACACCCAGTTCAGAGAAACGTTGATCTGGTAGGCGTTCACAACACGCAACGTGTGAGGCTCGAGTAAATCCTGACGCAGCGTCTCATCGAGGAGAGAGGTCGTACGGTCTAGATTACGGACGTGTGAGCCAAAACCACAGAACGTCAGTGGCGACTGCTGTGCCGCCGAGTCACCGACTGGCAACACCCCACGCAGCAGTGGTGCTTCCTGCCGATTGACGCTGTGACGGCCAGGGATGTAGCCATACACTGGTTTGACATGTTGAAAGTCTGGCCCCGGCAACTTATACGTTGGCAAAAGGGCAAAATAATCCTCGAAGAGTTCTAACAAATTCGGCGACTGTCGTACATATGAGGCTTTGGGATGAGTGCTATTCTGACCATTCGCGCTCAAGGTCTGTGATGTCTTTGCTGTTCGTGTATTCAAAGCATCGTAGTAGAACAGATACACCGTCAACTCATCATCACGACCGGGGAAGCCCTCCCACATATATTGCTGACCGCGTTGGGCATCAGCAACCGATAGCAGAATATCACCAATCCGTGGATTATGCTCATTGGGAGCGTCTCCCTCCACCAAGCCACTCACCACTGTACCGACTGTTGGACACACCCCCGCGAACGGCTGCCCGGCAAAACGGCGTAATGCAAGCGGCGAAATACTCCCCATACCATCGAGCAACAAACGCCCCCGGTATGTCTCAACAGCACCCTGTACATTGGCTACATCAACGGCCACGTGGACCGGACCAGCGGCAGTAACACGCACCTGGCGAAAGAGCCGATGATCAAGGATGACCCCGCCAGCAGCTTCTAACTTCTGACGTGCCAGTCGTAACAAGGTTCCTGCATCAAGTGCAACATCAAGGACATCCTTCATCCACAACTCAGCGGAGTTTGCCTGCGTTCCGGCGTGAAACCGCACAACTCCGGTGTCGTACTCGGTCATCACGATGGGCCGCAATTCTGCCCATGTACAAAAACCAACCGACACCAGTGCTGCTAGTTCTTCACGCGAGATATTCCACTCACGATGAGCACAACCAACCTCGCTCCGATCAAACAACAGAACGCGATACCCATAACACTGGGCCATAATCACTGCATGGAGCAAGCCCAGACCACCGCCAGCATAAATCAGGTCATAGCTACCAGCGTAATCCTGATTGGGCAAGGCTCCCACTTCATACACACCATCCAGTGCTTCAGACGACATCACACCATTGCCGCTCGCCGTTGCAGCACGGATGTTGCTCCACGTCTGGTCAAGCCGCCCCACCCGCTCCAGATGATCGACCGCATTCATCCTGGTGAACGCCTCAAACGTATGCGGATACTGCTGCGCGATTTCAGCTAGCACCGGCAGGCTATCTGGTTGGAAAAGGGCGCGAGATGCATCAATAACTTTATGACATACCTTTTTAAAATAATCTTTTATCCTGCCTCGCTGCACTATCGATTGCCATGTAAGTGGCATACTAAGGATAGCAGTAATAGCAGCATGGGTCGTGATGCCAGTATTGGTCAGCGTGATGGCAATGTTGAGTCTCATAGATGGATTGGCCGCACCAACAGCCGCACCAACTAGCTGCGTTTCATCGCCGACCCAATGAACCTGATACAATTCATTGTGATACTCCCAATACTCACTCAACTTTTCCGCTTCTGGCAACATCATTCGCCAGTTGTTCGTCTCCATCAAACATTCTCGTACCAGATCTGATGCAGCACTATATTCAATTGCCGTTTTGTAGACAAAATTCATGATAATCCTAACTAGAGGGTCTATCGAGCATATCTTGCACAAAGGTTATTCATGTATCTGTACGGACGTACATTGTAATCGGTTGGGAACTGGAGGAAAAGAGGATTGTTTCCAGAAGGAAAAATGCCTGCCACGACAATATCATTATACACGAGAACACATCAGCGCACGCCCCTGGTCTGTCAGTGCAATACGAATGGGACCACGGTAGCCTCGACAGCCAACTGGCTCACCACGTTGCGTGCTTCGCAGCAAGCCTTGCTCACACAGGCCAGCACAGACACTGCACATCATTCGTTCAGGTGTTGGCACATCTGGCCATAGCTTGTGACTCACGGCACCTGGGCAAGCGGTAGACTCAGGACGCAGTGCGAAAAGCGTCTGAACAACACATTGCTCATCAGGGGTGAGGTAACCATATGCAATTTCCCCACAATAGAGGGAACTACGAACGCTCGCCCACATTTGCAGTAGCCAACTCGTAGAGCGTTGATCCCAGGGTTTCTATGTTATGTCGTACCGTATCCTGTTTATTCCAGAGCGCATGTTTAGAACCTACCTGCTCACTAAAATCACGCACAATCGGCTGCACCCCCAGATCACCAATCATCGCAATTTCTTCTTCTTCAGGATACAACAAGAAGAGTCCTTCATCTTCATATTGCCGCAGCAACTCTGGGTCGGGTGAGCTACGATTGATCAAAACAGTATCCAGAACACCCGCTCCAAGCGTCTGAGTAATCCATTTGATATGATCATACGCACTGAAACCATCAGTCTGACCAGGTTGTGTGGTTGTGTTGCAGATATATACGACGTGTCCTTTAGACATACGAATGGCCTCTGGAATACCTGGAAAAATCAGATTGGCCAGAATACTGGTGAAGAGACTACCGGGGCCCAGTACAATAAAATCTGCTTCACGAATAGCCTCAAGTGCGGGAGCGTACGCCGGTGCCATGTCACACAAAAATACACGCGCAATTGGTGGCTTGGACAGGCCACGCACAGCCAGTTCTCCCTCGACGATGGTGCCATCAGCCAGTTCAGCGCAGAGATGCGTACTCTCCGTCGCGACAGGCAATACACGGACCTGCGTTCCAGCCATCTGAGCCACATAGTCAACAGCGCTGGCAAAATCGCCGAGCACTTCCGACAGCACTGCCAGCAATAGATTACCAAACGCCATCCCTTCAAGTTGCCGCACTCCCGACCCACTCAGGCGATGTTGTAAAAGACGAGCGATAAGTTCATCGTCAGAGAACGAAGCAATTGTGGCGCGGAGGTCACCAGGAGCCGGGATATTGCTAATCGCACGTGCGAGCCCTGTGGAACGACCTGTATCTGTCACTGCGATAACCGCCGTCAGATGATCGGTAAACGATTGGGCAGCGGCGAGCACCTGCGAAGCACCGCCACCACCACCCATAGCAACAACACGAATTGAATTAGACATAAGCAACTACCATTGTAACTAAATGATACATATATTGAGAGAACCTAACCTGTACGTTGGACTACTTCAACATCCTAAACCACCGCTACCTCAGCTTCCGTCAACGCCTTTTCAGCTTCAGGGACCACCAGCGGCATGGTCGCTGTCGTTGGATGGTCCATATCAGCACGACTACCACGCGTCATGGCAAAGACATCACGTAACACCTGTTCCTGCTCCGTAGAGAGGGGCACCTTACGCCGCCCCATCACTTTACGCGCCACGTCGATCATGCGGTCAATGCGATATTCACGAAACAATTCTCCACCCCAGGTAAAGGGGGGGATGGTTTTGGGTGCAAAATGAACGCCAAAAATATTCGAGCCAGTACCAATCACCGCACCACCATTCAAGTGTACTCCAATACCAAGTTTGACATGGTCGGCGAGGAAACAACCAAGTTTGAGCTGTCCGCTATCGACCTGACCAAGGCCATCGATCACTACACGGATGGTGCCATAGGTGTTCTTCAAATCGCTGTTGGTGGTCATGGCACCAATATTCACCCACTCACCGAGGAAAGAATGCCCCAGAAAACCATCATGATGTTTGTTACTGTAGCCCTGTATCACACTTGCCTCGACTTCCCCACCGATACGACACACGGGGCCAATAGACGTTTCTCCGCGAATGCGTGCACTCGCAATCAAAGACTTGTCACCAATGCTCGTGGGGCCTTGAATAAAAGAGAACGGTTCTATCGTTGCCGCTCCGATCACGATTGGTCCATCACGTGCGTCCAACACCAGTGGCCCATTGAGTTGCGCTGCTGGGTGAATGTAGACCTGTGCCGGGTTGTGAATGACAATCTGCGGATCGGCAATACCATGTTCCTTGACCGAACTAATCCCGTTTGCACCAGCGAAGAGGGGCACATCACGGGCGATCTGCTCACCATTTAAGGTAATAATGTCCCAGGGAAATGTGAGTAATTCCGTATCGATTTTAACAACACGAGCAAATCGCCGAAGTTCAGCCAGTGCCAGTTGGCTTTGCTGGTTCAACAAATACAACAACACCGCGCTCGCTAAGGCAGGAGAGAGTTTTGCACCCAATAAAACGTGCTCCTGTGTCGCACTGTCACGGCTAGCACTGACATAGATGGTGTTGGTGGGGGCTACCTGCAAGTCCGGCACCCAATCCAAATGGCACGCTCGACCATTGACCAACAGCAGCGGCGCGCTGTTGGCGAAGAGGCCCAGTGGCCAGCGACCAGCACCATATGCTGCTGCGAGATGAGGGCGGCAGATACCAGATGGATGGATGCCTGTTATATGTTGGACCCGTTCGCGTAGTGAATAGATCCCACACCGCAGATCAAATACAGGTCGTGAGTAGACTAAAGGCAAAAATGTGCGGTATGCCTCATCTTCAAATAGAATAACTGTTTCCGAATGAATCATTGCATGTTACCTATATTCCAGCTATATCCACCACGTACAACTACGAACGTCTGAGAATACCCATAATTGCAGATGTCAGCTTCTCAGGATCATGCCGTAGTACACGAACTGCACGCACAGCACCGGGGTGTTCGAGCGAGGCGACACTTTGGATAACCGATGATGCCAGATCAGCTTCGATCACAATCGAACCTTCAACCACCACATCGTGAGTTACTCGACGATCCGTCGCACTCACAATCGTCTCCTCATATTCCTCAGGGTTCAAATAGACCGGCATTTGGTTAGCTGTCTCATATAGTTGCCGAATTTCTGGTTCAATACGCTGGGCATTCACTAACACATAGTCAGGGGCGAATCCACCAAAGCGAATAATTTGACGCACATGATCGGCCACACTAAAGCCCGTTGTCAAACCTGGTTCGGTCATCAAGTTGCAAATGTAAATCGTTTGCGCCTTACTTTGTGCAATGGTTTCACGGATTTCGGTGATCAACAAATTCGGGATGATGCTCTCAAATAAACTACCCGGACCGAGAATAATCGCATCAGCATCACGAAGTGAGTCAATCGTTTGCCGTGTCACTGCAACATTAATCGCCTGCCCCTGGCTATCAGTTAAACGCATATCAGCAACGTGTTGGGCTGCCAGTTGCTCATCGTGTGGCACATGCTTCACATTGTGATGTGTCTGATCGTTGAGTTGGACATCAACCTGTACCCGTTCTGGTGTTGGCACGACATAAATCACATTTTCGAAGTTAAACAAACTCGCTGCACGATAATAATACTCAACTGGATCCTGTAATGGTGTGACACACATAAGCTGTTGCGCGTAACGCCCCAGATTGGCCAGGATGAGAATCCCCGCACCACCAGAGAGGGCAGTAATACGTGGCGACACAGCAGCCTGGCGATAGCCGACGACCAGTTCATCTTCACCAGATGCCGAGGCATGAAGCGGAATAACAACCACACCACTCAACTGCCACATACCAACCAGCAACACACCACCCCCTGCAATTAAGAGAATAAGGCCACGTATCCAGCGGGCTTCGAGAAATTGCAGAGTCAAAAAATAAAACACAGGTGGGAGTGGAACCTCACGATACGCAGCAATAAGAAAATAGGCTGCACCAAGTGAGAGCAGCACAATGCCAACAAAGGCCAAAGCTAACGGGCGAGCCAGATATGCTAGCGAAGATAAACGATTAAGAACACGTCCCATAAATGAGTAAGTACCGCCTCGCAACTGCGTGTATATGACATAGAGATCAACGATGTTTTGCTCAGGATTTCCGTATCATAACACAACTATGCGCTGCCGATTTTCTCATGCAGGTCGTCAAGTAACGTATGAAGTTTACCGCCGGAGCGTGCAGTCATCTCAATCAGTAACATGGCGGCAAGAATCGCATCAGGTGAATCGCTGTAGCGACCAAGTGTTAACGCACCAGTAGGGGTAACTCCTGCCAGCAGCTTATTACGATCATTGTTGAGCAGATCTATAATGCGCTGTGATGGATCAGCTAAAGCCTCCACGGTGATACCTAAATTTTGCGCCCACTCATCTACATCAATGGCTGTATCAGCACATTGAGGAATAACCACTACACCTTTCTGGCGGTATTGGCGCACGAGATATTGAGAGAGGAGCAATGTCACCTCAAGCAGTGACTTGCGCTCACCATTCGTATCAACCACACCAATTGCGCGACCATCCGCAGACAGGGCAATCCCCATATGCGAATCACTGTCTCGCACCAGTTTTCGCAACCGATTAAGTTCAGCTTCAGCAGGGTGTGGTATTTGGCGACTAAAAAGCGGATCCATTTCACGATTAATTTCGATTGCTTTGGTTTGACCAGAATCACCAATCAAAGCTGGTATTGCACCACTGGTGCTCCCGCTCATCGGATCAATAAAGACCGTTAGCGTGGACCTGCGAATGAGTTCTATATCAATAATGGAGTGAACAACATCAAAATACGGGGTGTGTAGATCTGCTTCAGTACCGAGCATATCACTTACAGGTGGAAAAGGAAAGATCGATTGAGGCGGATCGAGTACATGTTGTTCTGGCATGAGTTGCTCATCAACTGGTGGAGCAAGTACCGTAATACCGTTGTACCAGTGCGGTCGATTACCCGCGGAAATCACAATCGCGCAATCAGCCAAACGCTGATCCACCAATGCAAGTTCAACAAAAGGAATTGGCACTGGTGTGGGGCAAAAATGCGCTTCCACACCACTTATATGCAACACATCATACACATAATGGGCAAATTGCCTGCCCATGAAACGCGTATCGTAAGCGACTAAACAACTCCAATGATGGGCATTCAACACATCAACAAGATGGTGAATACGCTGCTGTATCCTATCAAGCGTGAAGTTGGCTGAGTAGATGCCTTCCCAATAATGCCGATGTAAACGTGGGCGTTGACTCATAGGCTCTTTATTACGTGTTCGCAATCATGGCGAAATATGCTACGTATTAGTATATTCAATTAAAGATCACTCTCTTTACAGTAAAAGCTCACCTGCTCACTCACAACATAGAATTATATCTCTCGAAAGGCCGTAACCTTCTCCATCATCAGATCTCGGATTTCAGCAGTACGAGTCATCGTATGAGCTTCAAAACGAGTTGTAATAGCAGGTTCGGTGTTGGATGCACGGACTAATCCCCAACCATCACCAAACTCTACCCGCACCCCATCAATATCAATGATGGTATGTGTTTGTGAAAACTGCTCACGCAAATAGTCAACCACTTGAAATTTCTTCGCTTCATCAAAGGGGATACGCCCTTCAGACAGTGCCGATAAAGCTGGATATGGTTGTAGTGCCTGTTCAAGGGTGTGTCCTGCCTGAACCAGTGCAGAGAGCAGGTAACATCCGGCAAAGATACCATCATCGTGTGTGTGATACGGCAGGTTCGTCAGCACATGACCGCTAAGTTCACCGGCAAGTGGCGCAGCAACCTCACGCATTTTGGCCGATTGATTGGGATAGCCCGTTTTCGACATCACTGGCGTCCCACCAAATGATTGTATCGCATCAGGCAAAATACTACTACACTTTACGTCAAACACAATCGATGCCGGACCATCTGCCAATACATGTTGCGCCAACACAATGAGATAGCGATCTGCAAACACCATGTTCCCCGCGTTATCAACCACTCCTAACCGATCCGCGTCACCATCTAGACCAATCCCGAGTACTGCGCCTGTAGAACGTACAGTTGCAATGAGATCGTGCAGATTGGCTTCTTTCAAAGGATCAGGATGATGATTAGGAAAGCGACCATCTGGCTCAACATAGAGCGGAACTACTTCGCATCCAATAGCCTCTAAAGTGCGCTGACCTATTGGTCCTCCCGCCCCATTGCCGGCATCAAGTACCACTTTTACTGGTTGTGACAGCTTACAGTGTTTCACAGCATCTTTGATATACGCATCACTGATATCCTGTTGCTCATAGGAACCTTGACCAGTGACAAAATCGCTTGTATTAGCCAAGCGACCAATTTCCTGGATAGCATGACCATCCAGTGGTTCTCCTCCGTAGACAGGATGCGATTGACGTAATTTTAAACCATTGAAGTTAGGTGGATTGTGACTCGCTGAAACAATCGCACCACCATCAACTTGTAAATAAGCCAGTGCAAAATACATCACAGGTGTTGGCACCATACCAAGATCAATAATATCACAACCTGTATTACGCATACCATCGATCAACGCAGTCGCATATGCAGGCGATGTCAGACGCGCATCACGTCCAACCACAATTGTACGACCTTCCCGGCGACGAAAATACGTACCAGATGCCTGACCTAAACGATAATAGACAGACTCTGAGAGATCTTCATCAACGACACCTCGAATATCATAGGCTCGAAAAATACCAGGGTTGATCATATCGCGCATGTTAGTCCTCATAGAGTATCTACACACATAGAACACCGTAACATCAATGCAATACTCAGATACGTTATGCTTTTAACAGCGAATTTTACTATATAGTCCATGGGGATGGTAGCCCAAAGGAGGTGTTCCGTCAAGGAAACTATTGTATCTCATGACAAATGCCATCTGTTTTGCCATGTTAATATGGACTGCACCTTTTGCGATGACATACTAATCTAGTTTGGTGAATTGGAACTCGGGATATGAGAGGGTGCAGGACGTACCGGTTTAGGTTGGCGGACTGGTACTCGGGGCATAAGGTGTTGCGGAGCACTTTGCTTTAAGAAGCGAATAAGAATATCGTTAAACAGTTCGGGCTCATCAAGAAAAGGGAAGTGGCGGCTCTCTGGCATAACAACAACCTGTGCTGCGGGAACTTTCTCAAAGAGATCAGCTTGATTAGGATGAACAATTTCATCTCGCCCACCATGCACAATCAACGACGGAACTATTAACCGAGATAGCTCGGGGCGAAGATCGGTGCGCCACATGGAACCAACTGCACGTCGTAGTGTTGTCGAACTGGACTTGACACTGTCATCAAGTATTTCATGAACGGCAGGATCATTTGTCTCGCCCAGAAACAAACGAAACATATAGCGACGGAGCCAGTTCACACGAGCAAACGCATCGGCCATGACAGGCCGGTCAGTCAGTTTTAGCAACCACGACAACGAATCACCAACGATAGGAGCACCAACTGCTGCTACACGACCAATCCTTTTGGGATGATTAATTGCCGTTTTAAGTGCAACCATGCCACCCATTGAATGACCAATAAGCGTAACTTTATCGATACCCATTTCATCAAGGAAACGAATGACTTGATCGGAATAGTTCTGAATGCTCGCTTGTGTCTGCTGTCGACGAGATTCACCAAAGCCCCAGAAGTCAAATGAATAGGCCCGAAAGTGTTCTGAAACATGCTCTATAGTTGGATACCAGTAGCGCCAGCTACCTAGCCAACCATGCAAAAATAAAACGGGCTGCCCTTGACCAAAGACCTCGTAATGTACTACTTGCCGATCAATGACCATGATGCTCATAAGTGGCACCTACTATCTTGTTTACGGTGATTTAGGGTGTGACGTGGAGTTGACTTTACTCCATGCTACTATAACATAATTATACATTTATACACGGTCACGACATTACAAATCTGTGACATCCATAAAATTAAACGTTACGTTCTAAACAGGTTCGCAATAGTATACCGTATAAAATATCTAAATGATACGATTTTGAGATCGTTTCGAAGCAATAGCTGGGTTCTTCATCTTTCTGGGTTGTCACACAAGTGTTTGACATCGGCAACATAAGCCATGTTGCAAAGTTACTTGTATGAGGAAGTAACCTCTAGTTGATCCAAATGACGGTCATGCAGTGAACGGCGCAAGCGCCATTGTAGTTTTTCGATGTCCTGCGAGATACCACGCAAGTTTCCCATTTCTTGTTCAAGTTCAGTAAGCAAGGTTTGTGCCTGCACCCCAGCGACTTCTTGAGCTCGATCTTCAGAAAGCAGATGAACCCGCTCTTGTACAGTTGACAACAGACTCAATAAATATGCCCAAGACTCATTATCTTGTGATGCCTGTTTATGATGATGTTTGCGCTGATGTTCAAACCAGTCATGCAATTGATGTTGCAATTCTCCTACACGATACTCCAGTACCTGCAATTCACGATTGGAATGGGCGGAGAGTGCATCCGATCCGCTATAACCAATTTTTGCCACTTTTTCAATTTGATCACGAAGTTGGGAAAGCGAACTCCCCAGTTGTGTCTGGCGCAATGTAACCGCTTCCTGCTCATTCAGCAAATCAAGCAGCATTTCGCGCAGTTGTTTGGTTTCATTAGCAACACGATTGGCTTGTTGTTGCAATAAGTGTGGCACAAACCATAACAACAAAGCTAAAAGCGCCAGCACAGTAATACCCAATGCTACAAATAACGATGTCATAATGACCTCCTGCAATGATTATATGAAAAATGAGCGAGCCGGGTCAATAGAATCGCGGGGGGTGACATGACAACTCGATTACACCTGCATGAGCAAAGAGGTATTTTGACAACTTGTTCTGTGAATCCTATAATGCTGGGCGTAATCTTTCCCTAAATCTATACTCTTACAAAAAAGTACATGTAGTGAAACAAAGTAATATACAGTTATTTATGGTTTTAAGGAGATAAAATCTTGTTGCACCACGTTTTTTTGAGCCGCCGCGTTAAAAACATACTTTTGATTAGTGTGAGTGTGTTGGTACTTGCCGCGTGTGGACAGGCAGAAGAAAACTTAGTACCTTCTATTGTTGCTGAAGCAGATACGTATAATGGCACAGAAGTTACTATTGATGGGACATATATTGGGCGTGGGGGGCTATCAGTCCTAGCCTTTGGTGTAAGTACGTTGGACAATGGCTTGGATGCCCAACCAATCGGTGACCAAATTTGGCTAGAGAATTTTCCAGAAGAGGAAGTTCGTGACTTTCTCCATCAACCGGGCGATTCTGTGTATGGAGCTGTACGGGTTACTGGTCAATTTGCAGCTGATGGAGCATTTGGCCCAGAGAGTCAATATCAGTATCAACTCGATGTAACAGCCGTTGATCCTATTGCACAGGTCCGGCGGACAGAAACACGTGTATCAGATGAGGCGTTAGGCGATGGCAAAATCACGTTTGCTGATCTGGCCAGTAATCCATCAACATACAATGGCCAACCAGTAACAACACGTGGTTATTACTTTTGGAATGGGCTCATCTTTGTACTATCTGAAGGCATCTCAACCGAAGATGATGGAAGAAACCCACAGCCGATTGGAGCCAAGATTTGGATGGAGGGCTTCCCACCAGATGTAGCCGGCGAACTGAATGTAGGGCCAAACAATACTTATGTCTGGGGATTAGTTGAGGTAACTGGAGATTTTCAAAGTGAGGGTAGTTTTGGACACGAGGGTGCTTATACCGAATTCTTACAAGTGACAAGTGCCCAGGCCGTAGAACCATAACCCACAAAGTAAGCTATACTGATATTCAGAAACTGCAATAGCAACAAAATGCAGCAAGCTGAGGCTATAGTGTACTATTTTATAGATCCAATGATAGAGACCGATATTGAGCGTGTCCAGGAGATCGAACAACAGAGTTTTTCGACACACTGGTCGGCAAACACATATCGGAATGAATTGCGTAATCCTTCTAACAATCGCTATATCGTTGGGAAGGCCAGCCCTGTACCCCCACCGCCACGAGAAGAACGCAATCCTGATACATCGGGGCGTGGATTTCTTTCAAATGTCCTATCTGTCTTGCTTGGAGCATCCTCTGAAACACCTGATATACGTTATTTCATAGTGGGATATGGCGGCTTATGGACTTGTGTTGATGAGGCACATATTACCACTATTGCCGTTGATCCAATATATCGGGGGCGCGGTATTGGCGAATTACTGCTGAATGGGCTTATCGATCAAGCCCTTTCAACCAATGCAGATCTACTCACATTAGAGGTGCGTATAAGTAATGTGGTCGCTCAACAACTCTATCTAAAATATGGCTTTCATCCCTTTGGTAAACGTACCCGTTACTATACTGACAATGGTGAAGATGCGCTTATTATGTCGACTGACAGCATTCAATCAAAAAGCTATCAGGAGCGGTTATACGAGCTTCGTGGACTATTATTTGAACGGTTACGACAAGAAGCCGCCGATACACCTGTCAAATCAGCTACCGACATTGCCGCAGCATCCTACCCACGTCGCTACTAAAGCAACACAAACGGCAACATACAAAAAGGTGCACTGTAAACAAATAGAGTCCACAGTGCACCTTTCCTAAATGGTAGTTATACTTCCATTACCATTGGCAATACCATCGGGCGGCGTTTAGTTTGTGCATACAGATGCTCACTCACAACATCCTTGATTTTACGACCCACAAATGAGATATTCAGTTCAGTCTTGCCGTTATTATCATGAGTTTTGAAGGCTTCGCGAACAACTTCTTTGGTTGAGTCGATGAGATCATCAGATTGACGCATATACACAAAGCCACGTGACACAATATCTGGCCCTGCGACAATCGTACCATTTGACCGATCAATGCTGACGACCACCATCAGAATGCCATCGCGCGATAACATCTGACGGTCGCGGACCACCACGTTCCCTACATCTCCTACAGTTGTACCATCAACATAGACATACCCAACCTGGGCCTTGCCGATCACCTTGCCATAATTACGGCTGAATTCCATAATGGCGCCATTTTCAGGCAATATAATATTCGCCTCATCAGTCAATTGTTGCATACTACCAATCAATCGGCGATACAACACCATGTGACGATAATCGCCATGGAAAGGGACAATAAACTCAGGTTTCAACATGGAAACGACCATCTTCAATTCTTCCTGAGCAGCGTGACCTGAAACATGAACACCAACATTATTGCCATAAATGACATCTGCACCGAGACGGAAGAGATTGTTAATGACACGACTTACAGAAATCTCATTACCTGGAATAGGCGTCGCCGAGACCACCACGGTATCACCCTCCTTAATTTTCACATGAGGGTAATCGCGATTGGCCATGCGAGCCAGTGCTGAAAGCGGTTCACCCTGACTACCTGTGCAGATAACTGCAATCTGGTCATCAGGATAATGACCTGCTTCATTTGGGCGTATCAACGTTTGTTGCTCAACACGCAGGTAACCCAGGTCGCGGGCAATACGGCTATTATTTTCCATACTGCGTCCAACTAGTAAAACTTTGCGGCCATAGGCCTCCGCAGAGTCGATAGCCTGCTGCACACGCCCAATATTTGACGCAAACGAGGCAATAATAATTCGCCCTGGTGCCGTCGCAAAGATATTGTCAAAAGCTTCACCGACGGCCTGTTCGCTAGGCGTGTACCCTTTAGACTCAACACGAACACAGTCAGTAATCAGCACTAATGGTGACTGAAGACCTAACTCAGTCATTTTGGTAATATCCGTGGGTAGTCCGTCAACAGGAGTATGATCAAACTTCCAGTCAGTCAGATAAACAGCGAGACCTGCTGGTGTTGTGATCGCTAACCCTACTGTGTCGGGAATGGAGTGGGCTACGTGGAACGGCTCTACCTTAAATGAGTCGATAGTTATGGTATCCCCAGCCTCAAATCGATTCAGTGTCGCTTGATCGAGCAAGCGACGTTCTTTGAGTTTAGCGGAAACTAAACCAATCGTCAGCGATGTCCCATAAATGGGGGGAAACCCAAGGTCGGCAAGCAGATAGGGAGTAGCGCCAATATGATCCTCGTGACCGTGTGTCAACAAAATTGCTTTAATTTTATGCTGTTGTTCACGGAGATAGGTAATATCCGGTAGCACGAGGTCGATGCCGAGCATGTCATCCTCAGGAAACATCACACCACAGTCAAGTAGCACGATTTCCTCACCATACTCGAGCACCCACATATTGCGCCCAACCTCGCCTGCCCCTCCTAGAGGAATTACGCGCAATCTGTTTTTTGCCATACATTATTTTGAAGTCGGGAACCCGTCAAGATGACCTCAACCCTGTACTTCACTCCTTTCTAAAACTATGTTATACCTGTCTGGGACCTTCGATGGTGCCGTGTCTGACCATCGACTTTGTCTATTATAAAAAGTTGTCAGTGCTGAAGGACAACTTTTATGACCGTGTCTATATTGTGTGTGTAAGTATAGCATGGCTTACGCAACACAACCAACAAACAAAGCGGTCCAAAGACCGCTTCATGAAAGCAACAGATATATATATGCTATGTATCAGAGGAGCCTATACGTGATTGTATTTCTGAAAGCAACTCGTCACGCTGCTCAAGACCAGCATAAATTGGCAATCGCTTGCGACCATACGCCTGCCCGTGGAGAAAACGCATAATAGGGTTGCGAATTTGCTGCGTATAATCTTCGGCCAAGAGCAATTCATCCACTGGCTCATTCGAATCATTGTCCTGGCGATGAATACGCGTAATGCCAGTCCAGGGATAGGTCACTACAACACCTAACGATTTGAAGCGCAAGCCTTCATCAGTTAACGTATAGGTAGCCGACCATTCTTCGAGCACATTCCAGATGACAAGCGGTGTTGCAACTATCAATACCAGCATAAGCAACGCCGGTACAAGTTGACTGATAGAAAGTCCTTCATTAACGCTTGTTTGGAGTGTCGACCAAAATGCTATCGGGTTGTAACTTATTCCCAGCGTACTACGAAACGTCCACAGCGCAAAAGCCCAGATAATCAAGGCACTGATGAGTAATATGATGGCTGTACGGCGTCCCATAGGAGAAAGTCTATAGTTTTTCATAACAATCTATATGACATCATAATATGCGTTCAAAAGAGCGACAACTGTTGTGGTTCCTGATCATCGGTATCAGAACCAGAGGATGCCTCGGTCTCGTGGCGTTCTGCCTCTGCCAAAATCTCCGGTAAACGACGAAAATCAGCCTCAATCAGAGGACGATTCTCAGGACGATGCAAAGCCGCCGCTGGATGAAGCATAGGCACAATCAAACGGCCCTCTACACGGCGCGGTTGCCCATGAATACGCGTAATCTTGCCTCCTGGAAACCAGCGGTTCATCGAAAAACGCCCCAGTGTAACAATAACTCTTGGGTCAATCGCTGCAATTTGCTGATCGAGATAGGGTTTACAGGCCGCAATTTCTTCTGGTGTCGGATCACGATTATTAGGGGGGCGATACTTAACAATATTAGTGATGAACACATCACTGCGTTTGAGATGCGCCAAACTGAGCAGTTCATCTAAAAACTGCCCGGCAGCACCAACAAAAGGCCGTCCCTGTCGATCTTCGTGAAAACCTGGCGCCTCACCAATAAACATTATTTTTGCATCAGCAGGCCCTTCGCCTGGTACCGCGTTTGTGGCACTCCGAAACAGATCTGATTGCAAACCCTGTTGAACGTCTTCGGCAATACGCACCAATGCATCCTCGGCTGCGGTCACCCTTAGACTTCCTTTCAGCTTTTACCTTTTTTGAAACAATTGTCCGTATTATACCACACGCTCACACAATGTTATGAGTACGAACGAGGAGAATCTTTTTCCAGAACTTCATCAGTGGGGGGAGTATCGACATCTGAAGTGAAGGGAGTGTCAACATCGGAAGATGAAGGGTTATCTAATGCAGAATTGTGGGAAAGAGTTTGGTCATCAGCCGTCTCGAGTCCAGTCCAGTTGTGATTAAGTTCACGTGCAAATAAATCGGGCGAACTGGTTCGTTGGACTGTTGAAGCAGAAACACCATTCCTGGATCCAGATGGTTGCTTCATTTCTTGAGATCTTGGTTTACTCGCATTACCAGATCGTCTGCGAAGAACGATAAAAAAGATTTGCAACAAACACAACAAAATTGCTGCTATGCCTAGCACTATCCAAGGGTTGTAAGCCATATTGACGGTGAGTAACCTAACTACAGCCACTCCCATGCCAATAGACACACCCAGTATGATGGTTTCGACAACGTCTCGGCGCATATGCGAATACTTTCTCTAATCTTGCTCTTCAGCCTTTACTTCACGCCCCTGATCAAGCGTATAAACCCCTTGATCTTGATGTGGACGTTTGCCTGCTTCTTTCGCAACCACAAACAGTTGTAGCAAAAAAGCGAAACCCCCTAACATGCTAAATAAACCTATGATGCCAAGAATCGCCAGAAAAATCACTATAACAATGAATGCTGACATGTTGTATCCTTAATTATGTGTCCACCATATAACAGCTACATGTTGTCGTTGGTTACGGGGCGATAAATGCCCATGCTCATCACGATCTAAATACTTCGCCATTGCATCAAGAAGAACCGTATCAGACACCTGGGCTTTTGATAACCGTAATCGCCAGCGAAGGTCAGCAAGGGCCTCTTGTTCATGCTCAAAACGAAAGCGACTTGTGCGTGGAATAACCGTAAGATTGACTAACATTCCCATTTGATAAAGCACATTAAAACATTCTAAAGCTCCAGGCAATGGATAACGTGGTTCTCCATGAAACTGTTCCCAGAACGGACCGATAAACGATGCTGGATGTTGAAACCCCAGAACAATAAAACAGGATCGGCGCGTCTTTGCATGCATCTGCCGAATAAATGCTTCAATTTCCCTTACACCATATAATACGTTTACAGCAATAGAAATGTCACATGTGGCAATGTCAGTATCCGGCCATGAGCTATCAAGCACGGTTACATTGTCAAGTTGTGCGGCTGTCACCTGGCTCACCAGCTGCTTGCACATTGATGTAGATGGTTCAACGGCATAAACATGTTCTACTGCTTGTGCCAGAAACAGCTCATAACGACCAGTTCCTGCACCAATGTCAATCAGTGTGTCGGTGGCGCGCAGATGCGGGACAAGAAAGCGCATAAAATGATCTGGTTGAGCAACACGTTGGGCTGCTTTGGCAAAACGTAACGACTGCCCAGACCAACAATCAGATGAGGTAAACTCCACCGAGGTTATGCGCTCGGCCTGCTCACGCTCTTGATCATACATGGTTTGCCACAAGGCAACCCAATCCTGATGATAGAAAGTAGACGGTGGTATGTGTTTCACGATAATATCTCACACATTAACATTTACACTGTCGTATTGACTATTTTCATACTATCAGGTAAGACCGTTATTCGTCAATCACTGTAAGACACAAAAAACCGACATTATCTAGATAAACGATCCAATCTTCATATTTCGCATCAAAAAAACGCTTTTCGGACAAAATTCGATTATATCCACCAGATTACAGAACATGTTGCTGTCAGATGTGAACAGAATGTGGTATGCTATCGAAAGCCAAAGACCACCTACACATCATAATAAAGGATGGGACCAAATCTGATGAAACAGAAACGAGCAACCGCTATTGCACCTGCCAATATAGCGTTCATCAAGTACTGGGGCGTCCGTGATACTACGCGAACACTCCCATACAATGGCTCGATATCTATGAACTTGGATGCGTGCCTGACAACGACAACCGTCACCTTTGACGAAAACTTGACACGGGACGAAATCACCCTCACGTTTTATCAACAGGCACCACACCTGGCAACAGGTGTAGCTCGAGAACGTGTCGTTGTTCATCTGGAACGCTTACGCGCCTTAGCAGGCACTGATTGCTATGCCAAGGTGATCTCCAGCAATAATTTTCCATCCGATGCAGGTATTGCGTCTTCGGCAGCAGGTTTTGCCGCACTCACACGAGCAGGCGTCGCAGCTCTTGGACTAGAGCTGGACGAGCGGCAGCTCTCACTGCTTGCACGTCGTAGTGGCTCCGGATCTGCATGTCGTTCGATTCCCTCTGGGTATGTTGAATGGTACCTTCCATCCACAGAATTTGATCTTGTACAATGGGATCAAGCATCGTATGCCAAAAGCATTGCACAACCTGAGCACTGGGATCTCACTGATGTGGTTGCCGTTGTGGATACAAACGCCAAAAAAATTGGCAGCGCCGAAAACCATCGTTTAGCTACCTCAAGCCCCTATTTTGCGACACGCCTTGCAGAAATACCAGATCGATTAGCCGCAGTACGAGAAGCGATTGTACAGCGTGATTTTACAAAACTTGGCCAGGCAATGGAAGCTGACGCTGTCTCCATGCACGCCGTCTGCATGACCTCACATCCACCATCATTTTATTGGAATGGCGGAACAATGAATATCATTCACGCCGTACGAAGTTGGCGCAGTGAAGGACTCGAGGCATACTTCACTATCGATGCCGGCCCTAATGTTCATGTTATTTGTGAGACAGCCGACAGCGAGGTGGTTGCACAACAATTACGTCAACTGCCGGGAGTTGAGTTTACTATCGCTAATATGGTAGGGAAGGGTACACGTCTGGAGGAACCTACCACCCCAGACGTGGAATGAATCACACCTACAACCCATACACACCATTACCACATAACATGATATCAGCCATGTTGCCACCCAGTGAATGTGCCATCTGTAGCGCGCAATACCTGGCGCACCTCAATGATCGCATTGCGATTGATCGGGCCATAGACATGGGGGAAACGAGTAGCGAGTGCGTCATCCGACAGTTCCCATTTCAGTGGTGCGCTTAAAAGTGATGTGTCAATCGCCAGAAGCACAAAATCGTCAGGTGACGTACGATAAAACGTATTCGCCACCTGCAACATCAATTCGTCTCCGGCAGTACAGTGAATGAACCTATCCGTAGCGTATTCGGCTGGTGTGTATGCCTGATCCTCTGGCCAATCATGCCAACGTTTGGTTGGTGCTAAATGATAGATAACATTTGTTGGTTGCATCATAACCACATGTCATTTCCGTCCAAAAGTTTGAGCCAGAAATGCATCGTACACAGCACAAAACTGTTCAGGTTGCTCAAAATAAGGCAGTGCACCTGTTGCAAAGGGATGAATCGTCCAATTAGCTTTGCTGGAAACTACCCCTATATTACTAAAGTCGCTAAAATCACCACGTGTACCATGCGGCGCCCACACAGGCATCGTCAACGACTCATACACACGATGTATATCTGTACTAAATAGCATGCCAGAGACAAACGCAAACGGAGCATGCTGTGCGTTTGGCTGATGTGATGTCAAATAATCATATTCCCAAAGGCCCTTATCAACAGCTTCACTAGAGCCAAACGTTTTGGTCAGGAAATAATTGGCACTTACCCGTGTGTTTAGTAAATCAAACAAAGGACGCCCCCACAACGGAAAAGAGAATACACGACGCACAATATCACTACCGTATGTACTCTCAGGCAGTCCATAAAGATGCTGCCCTTTACGAAAGCCTGTTGGTGATACCAAAGCAACCGTACGAAATCGCTCTGCACATTCACTTGCAGCACGAGCCAGAAATTCTGACCCAAGCGAGACTGCTAACGCATCAACAGGTTGTGCATAGCCATCACGCTCAATTTCATCAAGCATATCGATAATTGCATCGGTGTATAACCGTGGTGTGTACTCACGATCCGAACGCTCAGAAAAACCGAAACCCGGCAGATCGACAGCATATACGCGTCGATGTTGGCAATAGTGCTCAAATAGTGGTCGTACTTCGTATGCTGAAGCGGCTGCATTCACACTATGAATGAGCAGCATCGGCTCACCTTCTCCGGCTACGTAGTAACTTAACCCTCCAGCACGTCCTCTTATGTCACGTCGTTCCCCAGAGACGGCATGTGGAAGCAACATATCGCGCCGGACAAATAACGTACTGTAACCAATCCATCCTACAGCAGCAACAAACGGCAAGCTAATCAACTTACGCCACACGTTTCCTCCATTGTGCATTTCAGGTGCGTGATTTTGTCTTTTCAAGTGCATACTCTCTTAATCTTAAAAGATCCCATTGTTTCCGATTTTGCCCCTTTGTTAGGGTATATTCTACCTCATTTGTGCAGAAGTTCAATCTGACGTTCAACGCTCAAGCCTCGTTCATGGAGAAGTTGCCGTCCCACATCACGAATCATCGGTGCATTATCTGGAGACATTTCGAGGATGCCATACTCAAAATACTGCATTGTGTTGCCCTGTGCCATCTCTGTTTTAGGTGAGATTGCTAATCCAAAAAAAGCTTCACCACCAGCGTCTTCCCACACATCCGTGAATGAGCTATCAACCTGTGCAGATTGTTGTGGAATCTTGTGTGCATCCAGAAGCAATTGACCAACTGGAACCCGCGAGACACTATCCCCAGTCTGTTTCAGCACCCCACGTTCAAAATACTGTATAATCCCTTTAGAAGTCTTGAGCATATCGCTCACTGGATACCCTAATACCTCCTGCCCACCAAAGGCAGACCACGCGCTGAGAAATGGCTCTTCGACCAGATAGCCTGTTTCCCACACCATTTCAGCCGAGCCTGATAATCCCGGTTGTGTGACATCTAACAACAACGCATAGGGACCAATCGAAATCCGATGATACTCGCTCAACGCCTGCGTTAATACATCACGTCGCTCAGTCAGCCACGGGTCAACGATCAGCACATAACGCACTCCGAGATCTGGTTGGAGTGAGGCAAGGCCACCGGGAACAATCACACCAGCGTCAAGCCGCCACCCCTGTCGCTGGCCGTAGTAGAGAATCTCAGAGACGGCTGGCGCGATCACTCCAACACGTTCACCCTCGGGCAATGCAAGATCAACCCGTTGACCAAGCGTCTGGTAGAAATCAGCAGTCTGGTAGAATGGAGCAATGCGCGTAAAACTCATTGCAGCAAAGAGGGCCAGACTAACCACAGGAACAAACCAAACCCCTTCTGGCTGAATCAGGCCATTTGACATGCGCCCAATGTATTGTTCAAACAAGCCTTGTCCACGATAGAGACCAATGCCCATAAACCATGCAAGCGGTCCCGCAAGTGGCAAAATGTAATAGTCTTGTTCAACTACGCCAGCCGCACCAGCGAGCAAAAAGAGCACACAGCCCAACAGCCAGGCATGCGGCAAAAAGCGCACATGGGTTTGATTATCGCTTACTTCATGAGTTTGGATGATCCCTGAGTGCAGAAATTGTTTTTTGATCGGCACCATGCCTAAGATAAGCAATGGTATCCCAACCAATGTAACTAGATTTTCAATACCCCAGCGGAACAACAGGACATAAAATTGAGGATCAATGAGTAGACGCAACTCAAAGAGCTTTTCGCCAATGCCAAATGACAGATGTGGATCAAGCGGCAAACCTCGGGCATGGCCCATCCACAGCAGCGATGGCACGACAAAGACACAACCATACGCCAGGAAAAAAGGCCACAAACGACGCTGCGTTCGCACAGACCAGACCAGGTATGCCAGAGGTATTACCAGAATGGCAAGATTGGGCGTCTTTGCCAATGGGGCCAGGGCGCCAAGCAACAGCGCTACACCAAAACGTGCGGGCGTAGGTTGTTGCAGCCAATGAGCGAAACTCCACAACGCCAGTATCGCAGTCAACAGCATAAATGAGTCGGGCATCACGGTACGACCAAAATAAATAGCAAAAGGCATGAGCGCCAGTAACACAGCAGCGTACAGTGCCGGATAAATCACCACATCGGTATGTTTGCGAACCAAACCATACAGCGCAACTACCGACATCGCACTGGCAACCACAGTGATAAGTCGACCTAACCAGACGTGCTCCCCAAAGATTCCGTATAGCAACGCCAAACTAAAGGAGTACAACGGAAACTCACTCTCGACATACCCAGGCGTTGCACCTCCCCAATCTACCTGTGGATACATCCATTGGTAACCACTAAGCACAAAGTTACGTGCAATGGCCGCAGTATCCGCTTGCCGCCACGAGTGATAATCAAGTAATGGAGCGGTCAACCCATAAGCACGGATCAGGAAGGCAAAGGCAAAAATGGCAATAGGTAACCAGAAGCGCGAAAACAATAATTTCATAACCATGTATCTTGTATTTTCCTTGACCAGGAGCAGCCAGAACAAATATGATAGTCTGTAGTAAATTTAATTTACCGGGCATACAAAATGATGCTTGCAAAACTTCAAAGGTATGATATAATTCCAATATCTCCTTCTCCTCTCTTCTCTTGTTTGGGGGGGTCTGGCAAGCCAGGCCCCCTCAGGCATTTTGGCGTTTCTTTTATCTCCATATTATTCGCATAATTCTGCCGAGAAACTGTGTAGACAAAATGATAATATGTGTTATAATTCCAATATCTCCTTCTCCTCTCTTCTCTTGTTTGAGGGGGTCTGGCAAGCCAGGCCCCCTCAGGCATTTTGGTGTTTTTTTGTTTTGCCGCTTGCATCATGCCATATTCCTGTGAGACAATCACATAGACAATACCATAAGGAGGTTAACAATGCCCCTATTTGGTCCTTCTTCTAAACAACCAATTGATCTCACCCCACGCACAAAGCTCAAACCAGCCAGTTCATGGAGCGGTTCTGCTGAGATGGCCTCACCACCAAGTGCGACACTTGGTGGTGATGAAATGAACACTAGTATACCAGTACCAATGCAATTGTTTGCACCCGCCGAAGAGCCTATCATACTCGATATTCAGCGAACACCGGGCGTGGTTCTTGGGGGCGACGAGCAGGCCGAGTTGGAGTTTCAACCAACGGAAGAGGCAGCTTTTGCCCTTATACAGATGATCCAGACACCCCACGGCACTATCTATGATTGTACCTTACCAATGGCTGCACCACCCCCAGCAGCCACATTAGCGCCTGGACCAGACAGCACATCGCTCCGTTTTCCCATTCATCCCATGATGCTTGACCGAGATCAGCCAGCCGGAGGCACGCTTGGCGTTGGTGAGATTATTGGTGATGTTGTTGGAGATATGGTCTTCAAACGGATATTACAGATCGTCAAAAGCCCCTTTGATCGAGCCATTTTAGATACAATTCGACGCTTCGAAGATGAGCCACGTGTTTTGGCCTTCCGCGATTCATTTCAGCCTCTTGAGGGATTTGAAGCCTGGCGTGCGCTACTGCCACCCGGTGAGGAACGTCGTGTACTACTGTTTATCCATGGCTTTAGTAGTTCAACCAAAGGAAGCAGTGGGGCCACATTTCTCCCTCAACTCGGTGCAGGGTATGATGCCGTTCTGAGCTACGACCATCCAACAGTTAGCCACGACCCACTTGAGAATGCCCGTAATCTCGTGGCGATGATCCCCGAAGATCTCCGGCTATCTGTCGATATTGTGGCGCATAGTCGCGGCGGTCTGGTAGCACGTAGCCTGATAGAACTACTTGACCCCGTTGATCAGTTTGTACCCCAGAAGTTGATTACGCACGGATCTCCGCATAGGGGCACACGCCTCGCCGAACAACAACGCTGGGATCGCTTAATCTCGATTGGCCTGACTGCCGCTGAGTGGTTGACCATGGCAGCCGGAGCCGCTGTCTGGATACCCATGACGCTTGAATACATCCTCAAAGCCGCATCACAAGGCATCTTCGCACTGCCTGGCATTAGTGCCATGGCACCTAACAGCGACTTCCTTCAAAAACTCAATGTCTCTGCTGATCCAGCTACCCTTGCAGGAGCACTACAGAGTCGGGTGCGGTATGCTACAGTGACATCTGCTTTTAGTGCTTTTGGCATATCAGAAGCAGGATTTCGTGAGGCATTCAAAGCGTTTGCAGCACAAGCCTTTATCGACGCACCCAACGATCTGATTGTGCCTACAGCGAGTATGAACGCTATCGATATCCCTACCAGTATAGTTCCACCAGACCGACAACTACGTACCGCAGTGAGTCACTTTGGCTACTTTGACAATGAAGAGGTTATTGCGTTTATGCGTGAGCAATTGGTATAGAAAAGCACCAAAAGATCTCAACACTCCTTCAGATCTTTTGAATACAGATGAACATTAACGAATAAGCGGAAGGTAGATGGTAGTATCACCTTTTTCGTATGCACCAATGTCGATGCCATTCCCCTGAGGACGCCGCGTACCAATAATATCGTCTTGCGGTGCCAATGCCGTAATTCCTGCATCAATACCAGCACTGTTATCCTGAAGACGGAAATTACGATGCGCCACATCAACAAACTGTGGGTCGATATTCACCAGATTATGGGGCTGTTCGCTTTCAAACGCGGTGCCACCATAGACCAGATTGTAATCAAACACAACGTCATCAGCATTAAAGAATGTGTTTACCGGACGATCGGCACGCGCCCAGAAAACGTTGTTGTACACACGAACATCACTGGCATTGATATTCGCAATCTCACCATCCTCAATCTCAGGATGGGTAGAATTCTGGTAGCTCGTGTTATTGACAATATCAATGTGGTCGCTGCTAAAAATGTTGATACCTCGGCCACCGTTGTCATACAATATATTGTTGGCAATCAATGTACGACCTGTATATGCCTTAAAAGGCGCACCGCTCTGTGTATTTCGCAGACCGTCGACGATAATACCATTGCCATCGGTCACTTCGGTAAAACCTGAGCAGGCACAGGGAAGGATATTTTTACTTCCATAGGTGATATTGCCGCGAATAATCATACGATACTCCTCATTCTGTGGCGCAGAATCCCAGTTTTGATACATCGATATGTTGCTGTTACCATAGGGCGAATACCATCCATTATCAGACACAACATTATCCTCGATGGTAATGTAATCGGCATTAAAAGTATACATGCCCCCACCGCCAAACTGCGATACTGTATTCTTGCGGATCACAATATGATGAGGATACTCATCACTATTGGATGGCTTGGTGATCCCAATACCATTGCCGGAGTATGCTGGCTGTGGCTCCATGGCATCTGGCTTGCCATCATTGTCAGTATCTTGCAATTGACTACGCGCCTGTTCTTCAGTCACATTTGTATTGTTGCCGCGTAACAGCAACCCCTCGACCACAATATATGCAGCACCATTGATATTGATAGCATGCCAATTATCCGTCGATTCCAGCTGAGGCGTATGGCCGGGATATGCCTTATAGGTAATCCACTCATCAGCAGTACCGGAACGCGTGATGGTCAAAATATTTGTATTCGGCTGTTCATTGCGATACACACCATTCATAACGAGCACCGTATCTCCCGCTTCTGTCAGATCTGCAGCTTGTTGTAGCGTACGGAAGGGTGTCGTGTCGCTCAGACCATCATTACTATCATCACCCTCACCGGAAACATGGTACGTTATTCCGGTAGGATTGGGCATAGGTGTCGCAGCGGATGCTTGTACCATTTCGACAGTTGTGTTGAGCTTGTTGTAAACCGTTACGGATTCCCACGCGTTCTGGTGGGCCAGCCGAATGCTATACGCAGGGCGGGCGTTTAGGTTGGAGGCCGGATCAGGCAGATAGGTTCTTTGCACCATGCTGGTAGCTTGATCTATCATCATTTGTTGTGGCGTAGCCGTCGCATACGAGAGTTGCCACACAACGGCAAGCAGCAAAAGCGCCAGCAGAGTAACTGCTGACACTTGTTGTATGAGTTTCGACCATACTGGCAGGCAAAAACGAGTTTGCATAGCTGAATCCTCGCCATGGCGCACATGTAACGATACTATTTATTGCATAAATGGAAGGTAGATTGCCACTGATGTGGTGTTCTCAAACATTTTTGTTATATTAGGTGTAGACTGGCGCATCCACATCACCCCAATCACTGGCCCAGAGAACCCTGCTCCCATCCTGATTTGGCGCCACCATCGGACAGTTTGCGAAGTTGTCCTGCATTGTATGATGTGTATGTGCAAATCGATTCACCGTACCACTCCCATCGAGCTTGACCACAAAGGCCTCACCAAAATACGGTTTCTCTGGAGCATCATTACCAAAATGGCTAATATAGGCCCATCCAGGGCGATCAGTGTTGCGACAGGGAACATAGAAATCCTGCCCAATCTGTGCAGCCGACAATAATTGTGTTTTCTCATCGGTTCCGACCTGATCTGTTCCCAAATCAAGGCGTGAACCAATGGTTTCATCCTGCAAATCATACACAACTAATGTTGTTTGGTTCTCAGTAAAGCCAAAGAATACCAGGGAGCGATCATCTGTGCTCAGATTACTCTGCCTTGCCCCAAGGCCAATCACATCAAATTCGTCAAAAGTGTGCATAATTTCGTATGACCAATCCATTCGTATATCAAACCTCACCAACTGATTATTATCAGAAAGTGTGCCGATCATACTATGTGGATCGGTATGCAACCACATAGCATCTGAGGGCTGATAGACCCAGCGCAAAAATGCGTATGTCTGTCCATCCAGTAGTGCCGCTGGGTTGGTGTGACCTAACATAAGCAGAGAACCATCCGCGTTCCAGGGTTGATTTGTCGCATCCGTATGACGCAAAGCCATTGCATTTGAGCCAAAACCCACCTGATCAGAAATACGGATAACTTGTGTGCCAAATACAGAGTCAATCATTGGCTGGAGATACGTGGGCCGTTCAATGTCTTGTGGAATCGATACAGCAGTCAGTTGTGTATCATCAGGATAGATAGGTGTCTCGTTTACAGGGGGAGTAGATGAAAAAGCTTTTCCGTGCAGTGCAATAAAACCGATACCAATAATGACGCATATGTACCAGAAACATGATCTGTATAAAGCAACAAACATGCTTTATGATCTCTTTCAGTGCTTATGGAAAAGGATTACATCGTTACTTCAATTGTGTAGCCAGAATGTGCTTCCAGAGTAACAGAAACAAGCCTCTGAGCCTATGCTCAAATGCTCAGAATATGTGCTGCTGCAAAACGACAGGACCATAACAATGATAAGAGAATAACAAGAGGTATATCCGAAGTTAAAAGAGAGCATGCGCTGGCACACGTGCCAACTTCTTTTGCCGCTGTGCCAGCGCATGTTGCCTGTATGGCGGTATGCTTGTTTCCAATCAGTCCAGGTTAATGGCGATTATGTGCAAAACGTACATCTATCATCACTGAACAACGTTGACTTGTATCGTTTGTGTACTACCTTGCTCCCCCAGGCCTTGATCTTCAGCAAATGGTGTCACGGTCAATTCATAGGTACCCGGTGTGGTCAGCCAGGAAACAGCATTGCAGATACGGTCGCTATCTGTTGCACGATCCCCTTTCAAACAATAGGGACTGTGGCTTTCTGTTTGCGCGATCTGGCCATCCACAGCAAACTGAACGCTCTCTGTGGATTGTTCATCTATCGTCGCCTGGATGCTCAGATCAGTAGGCAAGGTATTCAAATCCAGGGTAATCTCACCATCTGACATACTGTAGTCATCTATAGCTTGACCGTCGGTAGCGTCAACCAGTGTAAGTTTTTGAACGAGTGGCAAATAGACAGGTGAAGGGTCACTGTTGTCGGGCTCAGTTAGCTTGATGACCCGCACAAAACGTACCGCTATATCATCCTGTCCGCCATTATAGATGCGGAAATCCATACCATCAGTTTGCCCATTTGTGAAAGCTGCATCCGGCACTTCAAATGTCACCGTTTTCCATTGCTTATCATTCGTATTTGTGTGCGGTTCTGTCGCCTTGTACTTCTTTTCATCAGCAGCATCATACTCAATCCACCAGTCCCCATCGAAATCGTCAAGATAGGTGACTTTGATCTGAATGTTGTTGCTACCACCCTTGATGAAGCGATCTTCTACATCAAAATACATGTAATCACTGCCATTTGCATGATCGGTCCGCAACGCCTCGTAGCTGCCCCCATTGATTTCGGGAAAATCACCCGAGTCTGTCGGTGGGTCAATACGATGGGTTGCCACGGTACGTCCATTAGGTTCTACCTCGCGCTGCATCACCCAGCGTTCATAGTTGCGAATATTTTCAATACCATCACCACCCATCTCGGGCATAACGGCATACTGTCGCAATGCGACCCACGCATCAGGAGAGTCGGTGACGGTCTTCCCCATCGTTTTGCGGGTATACTCAAATATCTCTGGTGCGACGCTATAATCACCCCAGAACACCCAGTTCATACGTAGGCGTAACATGTTGAGGTTGGCCATCTTGTTGAAGTAGTAATTGTCGAGCCGATCTTCATTCCATAGATAATAGTAGTCCTCATTCTCGGTTCCAAAGAAACGATCTGGTGTGGCAATCAGCGGGTAATCTTCGTCTATGACACTGTATCGATGATCACCAATCGTTTCGAGACTGGTTCCCCAGTCAGGTCGTGAGGCATAAAAGTTAAAGACTTCGGTCCATCCATCACGGACACCCAGTCCTTTATTGAGCACATATTTGGATAGTATGTTTCCACCATCTGAAGTATTGATGGCATCGTTCCAGGCATTGTAACTAGTCTCATCACCAGTCCACTCGATCCACTCTTCGTCGCCTGTGCCAGTGTATACCAGCTTCCCAGCTCGCCCGTCAAAGGCATCAATGGACACATCGACAGAACGCTTGAACCAGGCAATATACTCTTGAGGTGTGGTGCCCTGTTCGACCATTTCAGGCACCCATTTGATACTCCACTCACCCCAGCGCCATCCTGTATTCATGTAGGCAAACTTGATCTGGGGATGTGAGCCAAAGCGCTGTTTGAAATCCTGCAGCAGTTTTGTATACTCGGCCTCAAAGCGTGGGTCCCAGATCTCGTAGAAGTCACCAGGGCTGTGGGTTGTACTATTACCATAGTTATACCCTGTGATGTCATCATAACCACCATCTGGCCAGCGATACCGATGCACACGCAGATCGGGATATTTCTCTTTCAGCCAATCAGGGACGTGTAACACATCAGATGCAAAAAAACGTAGCCAGACCGAATCCCCGCTTTCCAGAGCTTCTTCCAATCGCCACCAATTATAAACACCTTCTGCGGGATTGACCTCTTTCCAAACTATCTTGACATCTTCAACATCAAGAAGATCACCAGGGCCATTGAAGCCACCGTACACACCACTATAACCGCTTGGTTCGACCCACGCGGGAAGCCACCAATCGTCTTCCTGCGGGAATTGTGGACTCGGGGCAGGTTCAGCTTGTGCTGCATCTGAGACAATCATGAGTGAGGTAAGCACACATACGATAAGCACTAGGGTCAGTGCACGCATGTAAAAAGAGCGTTGTAATGAAATGGACGTGCGTTGCATAGAGTATTCTCCTTGAGCAAGATAGTCTGTGTGCAGCAGCACTACTGCACACAATGAATATCAGTACATAATGCGTCGACTAGTTAGGGTAGAGCCGTGCCTGCGGAATGACTTCCCGCGGTTGACTGGGACTCCACCACAAGAGCTGAACTGCTGCCTCTCCTTCTCGCTCATAATATTCCAATTCCACATCATAACGCTGATCAGCCTGTAATGTGATAGAACCCTGGCGTTCGGTAACGTCCTGATCGATCCAGTTATCCACTAACAGTTGGTCATCCACCCAGAGTCGTACGCCATCGTCAGCACGCGTGATAATATTATAGGTTTCACTATAGCGTGGTTGAATCTGACCAGTCCAGCGCATCGAGAAATTATCTGTCGGACCACTTGATAGTGGCCCAGATACTCCCCAGTCCCAATCGATCCTGCTGTGTATTCCTGTATCGACAGGCGTTCCAGTCAGATCACTGGCAGGAAACAGTTCATAGCGCAGACCATTTCCCTGGGATTGTCCCACCGTTCCATACACACGCAATTCACTAATCCACGACCATCCGGTGATTTTGGCAAAACGCACATAACGATAGGCTGTTGTATCTGTTACATTGGTTGTCCAGGTACCTTCGTGTGGTACCGATGGGGTATTCCGTCCCCCTGGTTGATTGGCCAGGACAACATAGTTGCCCGCAGTAAATTCAGGATCGTTAGAGGCCAGAATCTCAAAACCTACACGTGTTGGCCCTTGATCGAGACCCTGCCGAGTCACAAATTCTACGCGGCTTATTGGTGTGGCTGTACCAAGATCGACCTGCCACCATGCATTAAGGTCACCAAAGGACTCGGTCCATCCAGTATTGATATCTCCATCGTTGCCGTTTTCAGGAGGATAGCTGATGGTTTCTTCCTGCCAGTAGGACTTGGCACTGGTTGGCTTGTCGAGTGCCAGATTATCACCTAACACAACCTCTGTCACATTGACAGTCAGTGTATCGCTCACGGTCTGTGCGCCATCATCGACAGTGAGTTTGAGTACATACGTTCCAGGTTCAGAAAATGCGGCAGTGGTATTCAACAAACCGCCATGGGTAAAGGTTACTGTCCCAGGACCACTCTCTTTACTCCACAATGGTTTGAGAAATCGATAGGGCTTTTGATCATCACTGACAATACCTGTAAGACGCACATTCTCTTTCAATGGAATAGTAGTGTCTGGACCTGCATTGACTGTTGGTGCGGTATTCCCGTCTGTTGGGGGTTTCAGCGCAAGCAGATCTTGGTAAGCTGGCTCCAATCCCGCATTATCGATAATCGCCTGTGCTTCGGCAGGCCAATTTGCATCTGGTACAACGGTTGTATTGCTTATGGAAATATTAGTACCATTTTGCGTATTTTCATCTGTCGTCGTCCAGGTGCGATCAATCTGAATATCGCGGATGGTTGGAGTCCAGATGTGTAGCCAGCGCGTGACATTTTCTACAACATTGTCTGTGGCCGTATAGTAGGCAGTTCCTTCATCAAAATAGAGACCACCATAGTCATTCCAGACCTGTTTGATATAGTTGCCTGACACTGTCGAGTCGGGTTGCTGACCGATAGTGTAAATCCCGCCACCATCGTTCATTTTCTTCATGACATTGACAATCCGATTATTACGGATGTAATTCTCACGTGCGGTCGTGGAGTCAGGCCGTCCAGACCAACCCCAACCAATGCCCATACCGGAGTAGGGGAGATCAGAGAGATCATTATGCTCAATGGTCAGGCGGGTAGTGTAATAGGCGACGATACCAGCAGAACCCCATACATCCTGACCGGACTGGTAAATCACATTATTCTTGATCGTATTGTCTTGTGTGACTTCTTCACCCTCATCAATATAGTCGTGATCATCGCTCCCGACCACAATCGCTGAGTCTTCAATATCGCGCAGGACATTGCCTTGTAGCGTGATTTGCTGGACGCCATTAAACAATCCGACCCCGATCACACCAAGATGCTCAAACACGTTACGCTCAAACACGATATTCACAGCCGCATTCAGTGAAAGAGAGGCAGGCACTTCATTGACCCGAGGACGTACCAATGCCTGTGATTGCCAGCCAAACCATCCTTCTGTATCGGGTAAATCCCAGCGTCCTGCGTGAGCAAAGGTGATGCCTTCAAAGCGAAGATTACGGACTTTGTTGTCCAGGCTGCTACCTTCAATGGACACTAAATTTAACAGTGACGGTGCAATGACTTCAGCATTTAAGACATTTTCACCAGGAAGTGGATAATAAAATAACTCATCGGTCGTGTCGTTGAAATACCATTCTCCAGGGTTATCCAGCAACGCCAGATCATTCTCAAGATAAAATGGTGTGTTGTAATAGGGTGTAGGAGAGTTGTTCCTGGCCATACTCAATGCTTCTCTGAGGTACGGTTGTTCCAGCGTTACCGCTGTCATCTGACCATTGCTACTTGTCACACCTTCAACAGGAAGCAAAAAGCTACGCCATTCAATTGCTGAGAAGTACTGCATATTAGCAGGATCAACAAAGGTCTCTGGTACTTCACTCGGATCAAAAGTAATTCCGTTTGGCTCCCCTTCACTGTTATAGGTCCAGGCTGTACCAATAAGAGGTTCTTCGGTACGGGCACGCTGGCGACGCTCACCATTGACGTACAGCTGACGGAAGTTCTCACTTTCAAAAGGGGCTTTCCAGTATAGTTGCCCTGATACCTGAGCCCAACCTGTTACTTGCTGCCCCCCACTGATGACAGGTTGTTCTTCCTGATAGGCTGTGTAAATAACATTGAATCCGCCACTACCGGAGTCGCGTTCGTCAAATGTAAGTGCTTCATCAAGTGTATAAGTGCCACCACGCAGATAGATAGTGATATCTCCTGTCATAGTGCCCTTGGTTTGGCGTACCACATCTCGGGCTTTGGCGACCGTTGCAAAGGGCTGTTCGAGTGTTCCGGGATTACTATCGTTGCCATCAGGGGCAACATAGTAGCTGACTGTTGCCAAAGGATTTGTTGGATTAGCTCTTACGTTATGTGTGAATACAATAGCACATAAACAAACTCCGGTCAGTACGAGTAACAATGTACGCCGAATGTAGGTGAGTCGAAAACATGAAATCAATTGCATAGAGTTTTTCCTGAAATAGAATATCAGACTATCTGTGCTTTTCCCAGAACCACTGGTATAGTTTGAACATGTTATTCTGATACTTTATATTCCTATCCTTTATATACATATAAATCAACACTTTTATTATATATTTTAGTTAATAAAATAGATAGTCAAAATGGTCAATAGATGGTCATCTATCTCAAAATAGTCTTTTCCCCATATGCTCGCCTTTGAGCAGTTGTGCACTTCTTTGAGAGATGAAAATTGTATCAACTTATTGTAGCAATGCAGCCTATATATTTATCGAACAACTTTGCCAGATAAAGGAGTGTAATGTCATATCACTGCACTCCTTTATTTAGCAAAATCTGAGTATACCTATCGTTGGGATGGATACAACCGCTCCGATGGAATAATCTGCCGTGTTTGCCCAGGTGGCTCCCAGAACAACTGTATCGTTGCCTGCCCACTCTGCTCATAATACTCAAGCTGGAGGTCGTAGCGTTGTCCTGCTGCCAGCGTGATGCTCCCGCGGTTCTCTGTGACGGCGTGATTGGTCCAGTTGTCGATCAGGCGCTGGCCATTGACCCACAGGCGTACTCCATCATCGGAACTGGTGATAAAGGTATAAGTGCCTTCTTGGGCTGCTGCGACCTGGCCGCTCCAGCGCACCGAAAAGGTGTCATGGGGTAAGCCCGTACTGGGTGCTGCGGTGCCCCACTGCCAGTCGACGGTCGCATCAACACCGGTCACCAGCGGAGTGCCAGCCAGACGGGTGTTGGCGAAGAGGTCATACCGTAAGCCGTGGGTTTGCGCGGTGCCACCACCGACGGTGACCTGTGCCTGGAGGTCGTTGTAGCCGGTTGCTGCTTCCCAGGTGCCCTGATTGGCCAGGCGAATGCTGTACTCAGGACGGGTGTTGAGGGACGGCTGTGGGTCGGGCAGGTTGAGCAACAGGTCATAGGTGCCTGCGGGGAGGTCGGCAGGCAGGGTCGCCATCAGGTCAAGGGTGGTGCTGCTGCCCGAGGCGGGCAGGAGCAGGCGGGTATCCTGGTCCCCGAGCGACAGGCGAGTGATGGTTCCACTGTCCTGCTGACGGAGGACTAGTTCAAGGTCACGGGGATTGTAGGGACGAGCAAAGCCGGTATTCTGCATGGTGAAGGAGATGGGTAGATCAGTGCCAGGGGTCGCTGTGGTGGGCAGGATCGCAGATTGTAAGACGAAGCGATAGCCTAAGCGTTGCGCGATTTCATCGTAGCAGCCGTCTTGCTTCCAGCGTTTAATACCATTACCTGCTGCAATGCCCAGGTTCGGTGCTCCCTCAAGCCCTTTTGGCGTATCACTATCAATACCACTGAAATGCTGTCGAGCCAGCAATCCAGGATTGTTATCAGTACCAATCATTCGTTCACAGGAGTCGTGTTCAGGACGGGTAAAACCATCGCCATCAAGGTCTTCGGCAGGTTCATCGGGGTCAAGTAAACCATCAGACTCACCAAGTTGGGGAACGTATTGGGTATCAGCCTCAAGGTATCTCATGGCCGCTTGGGCCCAGTCTCTGTCAGCCCAAAGAGTGCCACCATTGAACTCCCCACAATCAATACATTCATCCTGATGTCCAATACGCGCATAGGCGCTATTACCGAAAGCGTCTGTGCTGGAAACAGGATCAATAGGTGTCGTTTGTTCCGCAATATGAATAAATTTATTCACCGGATAACGAATGAGGAGAAAGCGCTCAGATGAGGTTGCTGCCAACATAGCATCAATGATCTGTTTGGTCTTATCATTGTAATTAGCGCCTGCTGAAACCAACCCATTGCTTGAGGTATGCATTTCACCCCAGCAGCCAATCCAGCCCAGATTGACGGCTAGCAAGACATCCTGGTTTTCGTGCAGAATAGGTTTGACTTGCTCAATATGCTGTAAAACCCGTTCTAATGGCGCATCTGGACCGCCCTTGGCAAAATTATATGTAAATTGCACGGCGAGTTTTACACCACCATCTCTGGCTGTCTGAAAGTCACTTCGTAAGAGGTTCAGCGCATCCTCGCCTAGTGGGGCATTACGGTATTTGGCAAAGTGGTAATAGACTCTTGCTGTAGATTGACCACTGGCACGCATGGCCACCATTTCCTCAGCTCTCAGTGGAGCATTGAGTCGATTATCCTTGTAGGCTGTGAAATTATTTCCTTGTCCACAAAAATCCCATGTTGCAAGGTTTCTGCCATTTGCGTCAAAGGGCCATCCTACGACAAAGGCTGGCATAAAGCCGCGTTCTGGGTTGGGAAAGTTCTCGTTACTGGCCTGATAGGTGATAGTCTGTTGGTCTGCTGCATTAACCGATGTACCAGGTACTATACTAATTATCATACCCATTATCACACATAATATGGTGATGTAACAGAACATAGAGCGTACCGTGTAGGGTGATCGTTTCATTCGATATAGCATAGCTGAAGATCTCCTGTAAGCAACGTTGTTGACTGCATCCTGGAATGACTACTGCTGAATATGAATAACCACTGGCCCTGACGTACTTCGTTCACTATTTACGCTGAATGCACGTGCCATTAATGTATGATTACCAAGCCCCTGCCGTGTTAAGGTGTACTGGTAGGGAGCAGAGGTGTCTTCGCCAACCTTCTGGGCATTCTGATAAAACTCTACTTTACGAATATCGTCGCCAGTTGTGGCTACAGTGATTGTAATGGTGTCCTCTGCTGCGAAGGTTTGCCCATAAGATGGACTCGTAATCTGTGCGGTAATACTGCTGCTGAAGTTAAAGGGCTGGTTGGCCTCGTCTCCACCAACAATATCCCATCCTAAATTGTCGCCATTAACATATTTGGCCTTTGCATATGCGATCCGGGTATGGACATCACCATTCCACTGAGGATCATCTGGCGGTGCATATATAGTTGTTAAGTCGCCTCCTAAAGGATTACGAGCAGCATTTCCTGTTCCGGTGCGTTCCATACCGGGTAACCGTAAGCGATCAGCATATAGCCAGACAAATTCGTCAGCTGTTGCTAAACTCATGTAAACATTATGTTCCCAACGCAGGGCTTGTTGTAGCTTGTTGAACGGTGGTGTGTAATCGCCCCAATCATAGAGATGATAGGCAAGTTCAGCATAGATGCCACGAGAAACCTGTACTTGCTCACGAAATTTGGAAAGGTTTACTGGATCCACAAACTGCTCCACACGATGGGACGAAAACCATTTGCCTGAGTCAGCCCAGTAATATGCCGTTTCACGCCCATCTATCATCATTGCCTGCGGACCAAGAGCGTCGAGCCATCCGTTCATCCACTCATCGGCGAGATTCCAATCTTTTGGCAGGTATTCAAACATGTAGGTGTTAAAAATAATCATGTCTGGCTTGACTGCCAGCATAGCTTCCATAACCTGTGCTGCACGTTGCCGGACTTTGTTCTGGGTTTGTGCCTCTGTGTATGGTGCTTCTTTCATCACCGCGTAATCCCATGGATTCGCCCCACCGCCTTGGGTGTAATGCTCCAGATCAAAGACAATACCACTCAGTCCAGCATCCCGTACTGCTTCAGATACGCTGGTTACATTCCTCAGAATCTGTTCCCACTGTGCATCATTCCAATAGGACATGCGTGGTGTCTGGTCATTGAACGGTGGTAAAACCAGAAAGTTATAGCGCAGATTTCCAGTATCAAGATTCTGAAGTGGTTCCAGATTAAGATACAGAGGATCAGTGGTCCAGTCAGTATAATCGAACAGACCCATCGTACAGCATCCCGGTGATAAAGTTATACCGTCCAGATAGGGATTTTCTGCTTCAATGCGTGCTGCATTCTGTCGGAAATACGCTGGAGTAATAGGATAACTGAAGTGAATTAACTTCTTTTCTATTGACTGCAACGCAAAAGTACGGTGATCAGGTTGTGTCAGTGGTATGGTATCCATTTCGGAAGCATACCCAATAGGTATGTTACTTATAGTGATGGTGCAAAGTGCGAGAATTATTATGTAGGATTGCAGTGTATGTCTGTATTGTCGCATAGAGAGTTCCTTCACATAGAGAGCTCCTGAACTACTTTATTGCAATGTCTGTGTGATGGACTACTACTACATATTGCAGATCATCACAGAAGACTTTTTTGCTTAACGAGGCCAGGAAAGCCCCACTTCAAATGCACCAAGATCAGGGGCGGATCCAGCGAATGGTAATCTGACATCAACGCCTGCATCGATAACAGGGCTAGTAGACTTCAAACGCAAGAAATTGGTGGATGCCAGGTCAGTGGTGTTACGAAACTGAGCATCAGCAATACCGAGGTCCCAGGTATTGTGATCAGACACATCATTATCCAGCAAGCTGATGCGATTCTCACAGGAAATATTGTTCTTGAATTCATTGCCCCCTGGTCCAAATGATCTAAAATCCAGATTGTGACCACAGGCGGTATTGTGATATATATCATTATGTTCAGCCGCATTCATATCAAAACCAGAAGTACGATTCTGGAAAGCTACATTGAAGTGCGCCGTATTGAGTCCACCACGACGCTCTGGCATTTCACCACCAAGTTTGAACCCAACCCCATCTCCATCTCCATTGGGTCCATAACCATTTTCATAAGCAAGGTTAAACTCTAAGATGTTGTTGCGGCCAATCCACGTATCGAATCCGTCATCAGAGTTCGCATAGGCAATGTTGTGACGAAAGACATTCCGATCACCCTGATACGTCTTGAAGCCATCAGAGTTATAGCCGCCTGTCCCGTTGTTGTGATGTGCGACTGAGTTGGTAATCAGATTGTCGTTGCCGCTGTAGAGATTGAGACCGTTGGAGTAGTTATGGTGAATAATCAAATCATCAAAGATGTTATGATTACCTTCGTAATTCAAAATGCCATCGCTTGCGGAGTTGGTAATCTCAAATCCACGGAATACCAGATAGCTCCCGCTGACAGTAAATACACGTGGCTGATTCTCCCCAGGTGTGCGATCCGAACCATCGAAGATGACTTGTGCATCTGGTACAGCCATAAAGGTAATTGGTTGTTCATCTGTACCAGATTGTGAAAATTCGACATATTCACGATAGGTTCCCTCGCGAACACACACAACATCACCTGGCTGTGTGCTATCAGCGGCGACCTGTAGTGAGGTATGGTCGCCACCAGATTTCGCCACGGTTATGGTGCATGCTGGTTCACCAGATGAAGGGTTATCAGGATACAACTGCTCCGATGGAATAATCTGGCGTGCTTGCCCAGGTGCCTCCCAGAACAACTGTATGGTTGCTTGCCCACTCTGCTCGTAGTACTCAAGCTGGAGGTCATAGCGTTGCCCAGTCGCCAGTGTGATGCTCCCGCGGTTCTCTGTGACGGCGTGATTGGTCCAGTTGTCGATCAGGCGCTGGCCATCGACCCACAGGCGTACGCCATCATCGGAGCGAGTAATGAAGGTATAGGTGCCGTCCTGGGCTGCTTCGACCTGACCGCTCCAGCGCACCGAGAAGCTGTCACGGGGTAAGTCCGTACTGGGTGCTGCAGTACCCCACTGCCAGTCGACAGTCGCATCAACACCGGTCACCAGGGGCGTGCCGGCCAGACGGGTGTTGTCAAACAGCGCATACCCAAGGCCGTTCGATTGTGTAGGCTGATCTGTTTGTCCGATTGAAAATGCATAACTAGTATTATTTGTTCTTATCAATAATATCACCAGTATCATTACCAAGAATTGAATTAGATAGAGGCGACGATTCTGGGGATTTTTCCTATAGTTGTCTGTTTGTCTTATAAACATCTGTTATCGAATCCTCCTATGTTTGAACGCAATTGTATAAAAGAGGTTATTTAAAGTATAATATTCGTATAACTACACGTCTAGGTGTATGTGCTCAATATATGGTCAAACATTTTTGTCTTCGTATTCTGTTTCATTAGCTATTTTGAAGACCAATGTATGTGTCAGTGTCATAAACAGTCGTGCCATTGATATTGCCGCTGAGAGTATAGTGGTGATCGTTGTCTCTTTTATCGTGGTTGTGTTACTATACCAGAGAGATGACTGCTACAGAGATAACAATGGAATATTATGAGTGATAAGCAATATTGGATACTGAAAACTGAGCCTGATGTGTACGCTTTTGCTGACTTACAGGAGGATGGGGTGACAATGTGGGATGGTGTAGCCAATAACGCAGCACTCAAAAACATTCGCACCATGAAGCCAGGTGATCTGGCACTAATCTATCACACAGGGAACGAGCGTCGTATTGTTGGCTTTGCCGAAATCGTAAGCGAACCGTATCCAGACCCTGATGCAGATAATCCGAAAATGGTGGTGGTCGACATCAAAGTCCTTCAACCAATAACTAATTTCGTATCGCTGGCTGCCATTAAAGCAGATCCTGTTTTTGCTGAATTTGCACTTGTGCGACAGAGTCGTCTGTCAGTGGTGCCAGTTCCAACAGATCTGTGGCATACTATTTTGCGGATGGGTGGGGAAACAACGTAATCATAGAGAAGTATAGCATGTGAGAGGCTGCAATGAATGATGATTTCACTTTTGATTGGGCTGTATTAGCGCCCATTACCGATGTAGAAACCACCGTTGAGCACATATGCGTCACACATAATTTAAATGGCACATGGTTTGAGAGCCACCCTGACGGCCTCCCAGTGAAGGGATGTCGTATTATGCTCGCAGACACAAGTACACTGGCGGTGTTAACCCTTCAGGGATATTACGAAGATCAAACACACCTACGGTTGCAACCCGCCGCTCGTGCCGTGGATCAGGCAACAGATGTTGCCGCGCTCGCAGATGATCTGTATAAAGCATTTCGCACCGCCGGATGGATGCCCTCTGAGAAACGGCTTTTTGAAAGCACTCCACGTTTTATGCGTCCACAGGGCTTTCGACCACGGCCAAACCTCGCTAGCCAGACCAAGTAACTGGGTACCCTGATCTCAACACGTCATTGAGTCTCACACTCGGTATGTCACGATAAGTTCTGTACGGCTGCCTGCAAATCTGGATACGAGGGGATACCACTTAAATCTATCCCTAACCCAACAATCGTTTGGGCCACTTCTGGACGAACACCCACCAGAGACACCGTTGCACCCAGCATTCGTACGGCATCTGCTGTCTCAAGCAAGACCTGTGACACCTGTGTATCTACGACAGGAACACCTGTCACATCAAACACCACCGAATGGGCTTTCCAAGACTCTATCATCTGTAACACATTCGTTTGAAATGTTATAGCTCGTATGGTATCTATTGATCCAATCAATGGCGCTACCAATACACCTTGTAGTACTGGAATGATTGGCGCACTCAATTCCCGAACTGTGTTTTTACTGGCCTGTAATTCAGCTACCGTTTGCGCTAATGCTGCCTCACATTGCTCTACTGTCTGCAGCGCCTCTTGTAGTGGTGCAGTTCGTTCAGCGATTAACGCCTCTTGTGTCTGTTGCACTTCTTTTAGCTCTTGCTCACGTGTGTGTGCAATCAGCACTCTATCACGGAATATTATACTGGTTTGCAAATAACGCAGTACCCGAGCCCACAAAATGACTAATATGGGAACTATGAACAACATCGCAACAAAAGTTATCCAAGTACGTTGTTGCACCTGTCGCGCCTGATCAACGGCACGACTTTGGAGATAGTCAAGCAACTCTTGTGTACCATCAGCATATGTTGCTTTGTATGATTGGTATTCTTCGCTAAATAAAATCGCTTGGGCTTCTTCTGGACGACCATCTCTCACAGCCTGAAATGACAGCACCTCCATATCCACTAACTGCATATTAGCATCATTAGTCGTTGTGCTGATTTGTGCTGCAACATCAGTAGGGGTTAAATTAATCGCCTCCTGAATGGCCGCATCAAGTTGGGGAACAAATGATTGATACCGTTCTTCCCATGCCAGATCTCCCGTTGTCGCTGACATACGTGCAGACATGGTTAACACCTCATCCAAATAGATAATCTCGCCCCGCAATTCATACAAGCGCTCGTTTTCCGGCAGAACCGTACGAACAACGTCATATGATATAAATACATTCCACCCCCACCAAATAATCACCCCCATTGTGAGCACAAGGCAAACAATCAAGATCACGGTAGGATTACGCAATTTTCCTCGGTCTGATTGAGGGTGATGGTTTGGAACGTTATCAATTGGCTCAGATACCTTGGATAATGGAAGTGTCATATCTGCTCACTCAGGTGATGTTATGGGATTAATATCAGCATAGCATTGTATGACATGAGTATCGTCTACAATCTGTGGTGTAGCATACTCAATCTTCAGGTATATAAGCAAATTGATCAGAGGGGATAAGCGTGTCAAAATAGTAGCATTCACTTTTCAGATTGATGCACCCTTTATAGTAACCTTATGATTTATCTGTTTTTTGAAAAGCGTCGGAGCCGGTCATCAATCTGAAGGGAATCGTAGCAGGTATAGTGAAGCACTTCTCCTCTAACTCGGATACAAGCGCCCTTCCTCAACACGTATGGTTCGCGCGCGCGCTAAAAAAGCACCATCAAACTCACTCATGCCCGTAGCAGTCACAATCGTCTGTTGCTCTGGGCGTCGGATAACCTCTAAGACATGTGCCTGTCGGATCGCATCTAACTCAGATAACACATCATCAAGCAGCAAAACTGGCGACTCACCGGCACGCGCTTCCATCATCGCTGCCTCACCGAGTTTGAGCGCCAACGTTGCGGCACGTTGCTGGCCACGTGAGCCATATGTGCCAACCGATACATCTCCCATGGTTAACACCAGATCATCACGGTGTGGTCCAACCAACGTTTGCCCACGTCCAATTTCTTCATCACGCAGTCGCTTTAATTGTGACAGAAAGGCATCAACCACCGTATGATAGATCGCGTCTGTTGCTATGCCTGCAACTGTACTCTGATATGCACCAATCAGGGGGGCGGGTTTTGCAGTTACTTGTTGAAAAAGAGGACCTACGATACCATTTAACTCCTGTACCGCCTTTAAGCGCTCGTGTATGATATACGCGCCAGCGCGGCTCAACTCCTGGTTCCAAAACTCAAGTTCCTCGGTTGCGCTACGGACAGGTCGTCGCCCCTCACGCCACGAACGCAAGAGACTGTTACGCTGCTGCACCACTTTGTTGAAGTGCGACAGCGTACGCAAATAACGACCATCAAGTTGCGAGAGCATCACGTTCAGGTACTGCCGACGCTCTGCCGGTCCACCTGATACCAACGCCAGATCTGCCGGAGTAAAAAGTACCACCCGCAGATGCCCTACCAAATCCATAGCCCGCACAGCTTTGCGATCAACCCGCACCGTCTTCACCGATGTTCCCAAGAGATGCCCCTCTTCGGCCATCCGCCGTTGCACCAACACTTCCAGCCGTACCGCACCATCATGACGTTGGACCGCACAACGCAACTGGGCAAACGGCGGCACACCAATATCACCCTGAGCGTCCCAACGAACTATCTCACGGTCAGTACTGGTACGGGGAGAACGTGTTGTCGCCAAATAGAAGAGGGCTTCTAAGATTGTTGTTTTTCCTGCTGCATTTGGGCCATACAACAACGTGACCCCAGACGAGAGATCCAACTCGAGTCGCTCATAGTTCCGAAAGTCACGCAGACTCAGTTGGGCTACATGCATACTTGTTCCATCATTCTCAATAGATTCTGTTCGGCTGGGACCATCGCTATGATTGCAACATCTTTATTGCATGGCTTAAGCACACAGGAGTTGCAGTTGGCGTAATGTCTGAAGATTACCACATCCACTACAAAACATAGCAATACGCAACTCGGCCAGATAGGCTTGTAACCCCTCAATAACCGCTTCTACGCCCCGTTCCTGCACAGCATTTCCCAGAGCAGGTTTCGCTGTTGCCGCCAGATCCGCACCCAGTGCAATAGCTTTTGCAACATCGACACCGCTCCGCACACCACCGCTCCCAATCACACACGTATCCGGCAATACGGCGCGTATCTGACAGATAGCCTTGGTCGTGGGAATACCCCATCCTGCAAAAGCCGCAGCGACACGTACGCCCGTATTATTCGTTTGACGGAAGCGTTCCACTTCGCTCCAACTTGTGCCACCAGCACCGGCAACATCAATACCCCACACGCCAGCATCGACCAATCGTTTGGCCGTCTGTGCACTGATGCCATTGCCAACTTCTTTGACAATAACGGGTACACTAACCTTTGCACATACTTCCTCAATCCGCTGGAGCAACCCTTTGAAATGCGTATCGCCTTCGGGTTGAATGGCCTCTTGAAGCGCGTTCAAGTGCAAGATCAGCGCATCGGCTTCGATCATCTCAACAGCCCGCCGACACTCATCGACACCATAGCCATAGTTCAGTTGTACGGCACCTAAATTCGCTAACAAAGGGATATCTGGTGCCACACGACGCACCTGGTAGGTGTATGCCAGGCTACCGTCTTGTACTGCGGCCCGTTGTGAGCCAACACCCATGGCTAACCCAAGCGATTGAACAGCTTCAGCAAGCGCAGTGTTGATATATGCAACATCACGAGCACCACCTGTCATTGAACTCACCAACAACGGGGCCTGGAGCGTTTTCCCCAGAAATACCATCGAAGTATCAACCTCGGACAGATTGAGATCAGGCAAAGCTTCATGTGGCAAACGATAATCTGCAAAACCTGTCTCAATACCTTTTGCTTTCACATCCTCATCCAGAACGATACGGACATGATCACTCTTGCGGCTAACGGTACGATCATTGTTTGTCATAGATTATACGCTCTTGTAGGAGGAACATCTGTGTGTTACTCACTAGGTGTCAGATACGTGGAATGTGATATGTAGTAGAAAGTATAGCACATCTTTTCCAGAATCACCTGAAAAAGTGTAGTACAATAAATAGATGGCCTGAGCATCGATAGTAGTTTGCCCACCATTCCACTATCAACACTCAGACCTAGGTTGGGGAACCTGTCGGGCCGAGACAACCTCGTGGAGGCTAAGGTTGTCTCGACTTCCGACGAAGTGAATTAGAGGGACACTAATTAAGACGATCAACACCCCCTATTTGTTCCTGAGAATTAGCTGATACAGTGAGCATATTAGGTTTTTGTAATAAGTGGCTGGATCAAGCGCATGGCATATTGCTTATACGTATCAGCTCGAGCCCGATCCTGACGCCGCCAAATCGAAATGGGAATGTACTTCAGAACCTCGTAGAGCAGGTAGAACTGGCGCCGAATCATCGCAGATGGTGACTCATCGCGCGACAAACCGTAGCCACGCCAGAATGAAGGTTCACTAATCCCACAGTAATCAAGCACCGCAAACTCTATCTCGACATCGCCCCAGAGCGCTCGATCAAAATCGACTAAGCCACTCACATTGCCAGCAGCATCAACCAGGATATTCTGTCCCCACACATCCATATGCAGCAACTGCGGCTCAACTAATCGCTCAAAACACTGCCGATGGTACTCCAGCAGGTCGCGTAGGGCATTTGCGAGCGCCCTGTCATAGCCATCACATGCCACGACATCATCGAGCAGTGCGTTCCACATCACGGTAAACGCCTCAGCCCACGTTGGTTGTGGCACCATCGGGCAATGTGCACCCAGATACCCACAAACACCCTGCGCCATGTGCACATCAGCCGTGAGCATGTGAACCTGATGGAGGTAGCGCCCAACTTGTTCCAATACACGATCATAGTCGGTCTGCAAGAAGTGCGTCATCTCACTCAACGGCTGACCGGGGAGCACACTCATCACCATGTAATCGCGGTCTATCAGGCTACGATCAAAGTCAAAAGCAATAATATCCGCAACGGGAACGCTGGTGTAGTCCCGCAAAAGGTGATGTATCGCTGGTTCCTGACGCATCATCAGACGTTCGTAAAAGAGCAGACCACTATCATCAGGTGGCGCGATACGCAGAATAAAACAACCAAGATTGCTCTTGACCCAGTACGATGTATTGTGTTTTCCGGTCGTCACTCGGTCGAATCGCAACGACTCATCAGCTACCGCAACGTGTTTACACACAAGCATAGTTAACATGTCAGAAGCAAACGTCTCAGGCATATGCACTGCTCCTTATAACCATGAAGGCTGTTACGAGATTTTACCCTGGCTCTGGTGCCATGCCAATCAACATCACCAGCCGTTGTGATCCGGTATTCACAACGCTATGTATCACATCTGCTGGTGCCCAGACGACCATGTCCTCACTGACCTTGCATGTCTCTTCACCGATAGTAAAGGTGCCGGTACCCTCTATGACGAAATAGCATTTATCTCGCCCTGTGTGCACATGAGCTTCCTGACTCTGCCCCGGCTCAAGGCAATCCATCCCAACCAGTATACGAGGACTTTGAAACAACGTGGTCTTGAAGAAGCGCGTTGGGCTGCTCCCAACGTGGTCTCGATAATCGGTAAAATAGCGCATATGTCAGACCTCATTTCCATATCACAGTTGCATTACACTCAGGTATACGCAATACTATGGATCAATTATCCAGTATGGTCAATAGAAAAGGGGTTCCGCGTATGGAATTTCGCGATGTCGTTCTGAAACGACGGATGGTGCGTAACTTTGCCGATACACCTGTTGCTCCGGAAATAATCGACCGAATACTTGACCTTGCACGCCATGCTCCCAGCGCTGGTTTTACGCAAGGGCAGTCTTTTATTGTCGTAACGCAGCCAGCATTGAAACAGTCTATCGCCACGTTGTGTGGAGAAGATCATTATGTTGAGCGTGGATTTGATTACTTTATTTCTGGTGCGCCGATGTTAGTCGTCCCCTGCACCAGCGAAACAGCCTATCGTCGTCGCTACCAGGAGGTAGACAAAGCCCCGGCTGATGGCGGTGAAATGGAGTGGCCGGTACCCTACTGGCATATGGACATTGGTTGTGCGGTGATGATTCTGTTGCTGGCAGTGATCGATGAAGGACTCGATGCTGGTTTTGCCGGTGCCTTTGATTTGCCAGCACTGCGCGCACTGTTGAATATACCTGATGAGGTAACTCCGGTGGGCGTCATCCCCATCGGGTATCGAGCACCAGATAAACGTTCACCATCGCTCAAGCGGGGACGTAAGGCTGAGGCTGAGTATATCCATCGCGAAATGTGGTAAAGGACAGCGACCAGCAGGCTCAGGCCGCTATAGTGATACCACATGCCAGTATCGCTCATGAGCCGTCCTTGGCCGTAGCGGTGATTGGTAGTGCCGTCGTTGAGGATTTGCACAAGTGGGGTGATGAGATCATACATATGTGACTCAGCGAGATACATGTGGTTCTTTGTGTGGACGGACCACCACCCCCACGTCCCCAGCCTAGGTAAGGATACTTGGGCGAGTGGTATCCAAGGAGCCTGCCTGCTTGAGCAGGTGTCGCTAATCAGCCCGCTGCTTGAGCGGGTGAGGTGGTGACAGGGTGCACGGACAAACCAACCACCTACGGGTAACGTGAACACTGCTAACCCTTATCCTCAATCGGCGTCTCGGTGTTAAGATTACGGTGGACGGGCGAACCACCCACCTACGAGACACGATTAACCCCTAAATCCTAACCCTTAACCCGTTTCTCATGGGTAAAGAGATATCACCGAAGGATAAACATGTCTTTCCCCAGAATGAAAATAGCTGCTATATGCTGATACTAGACCACTGTATTGGCTGTTGCTTATCAAACCAACTATATAATTTTTTGTGAGCATGTATGACTAACTACACGACAAAGCGATTGGGTGTTATGACAAGCGGTGGTGATGCCCCCGGCATGAACCCTGCCGTACGCGCCGTGGTACGCACTGCTTTAGAACGAAACATCGATGTGTACGCCATCTATGAGGGCTATCAAGGCTTGGTTGATGGTGGCTCATACATTCAGAAAATGAATTGGAACTCAGTTGGTGGCATTATGCACCGTGGTGGGACAGTCATCGGAACCGCACGTTGTGCTGAATTTCGCTCGCGCTCAGGTCGGCTCCAGACTACACGGAATTTGCTTGAGCATGGCATCAACAGTTTGATTGTAATCGGCGGGGATGGTAGTCTAACCGGTGCAAATCTGTTTCGTCAGGAATGGCCTGACTTGGTTGCTGAACTACGTGAACGCGGTGATATTGACCAAGTAACTTTGGAACAGAACCCCTATCTTACAGTAACAGGGCTGGTTGGCTCCATCGATAATGATATGGTTGGTACCGATATGACGATCGGTGCGGACACCGCCTTGCACCGTATCACCCAGGCGATAGACTCTATTAGCAGTACCGCAGCAAGTCACCAGCGGATGTTTGTGGTAGAAGTGATGGGGCGCAACTGTGGCTATCTGGCCTTAATGAGCGCAATTGCGACCGGCGCCGACTGGGTATTTATTCCCGAGAGTCCCCCGAATGTTGATGACTGGCAGACCCATATGTGCCAGGTGTTGAAATCGGGTCGTGAGGTAGGGCGTCGCGATAGCATTGTGATTGTGGCAGAAGGGGCGCGTGATCGCCAGGGCAACCCCATCAATGCCGAACAGATTAAACAGATACTCGAAACACAACTGGGCGAAGATACCCGTGTAACTATTCTGGGCCATGTTCAGCGTGGCGGCGCTCCAAGTGCCTTCGACCGTTATATGAGCACCCTGTTGGGCCACGCAGCAGTTGAACATGCGCTTTCGGCACCATCTGATGGTGAATCCGTTCTTATTGGTGTGCGGAACAACCGTATTACCCAGGCACCACTGATGCAATGTGTTGCACAAACCCACGCCATAGCAGACGCTATTAACGCCCAAAATTATCAGCAGGCCATGGAGTTACGTGGTGGCAGTTTTCAGGACTCCTATCGCACATTACGCACGCTGGTACGAACCCTCCCACGTCCACCAAAACCCGGCAAAAAAACGCTGCGCCTTGCCGTAATGAATGCCAGTGCTCCATCACCAGGCATGAATACCGCCGTACGGGCGGCGGTGCGACTCGGTCTTGATGAAGGACATACTATGCTTGGCGTCCAGGACGGCTTTAACGGATTGACTGATGGCAACATTGTACCGATGGATTGGATGAGCGTAAGTGGCTGGTCGGCCATGGGTGGCGCAGAGTTGGGAACCAGTCGCAGAATTCCTGAGGGGCGCGATCTATATGCTATTGCCCGAAATATTGAAGAGCAAGAGATTCAGGGCTTGTTAGTCATTGGCGGTTGGTCAGGGTATCAAGCGGCCTCACGCCTGGTCCGCGAACGAGAGAATTTTGCCGCGTTTAACATTCCCATTATTTGTCTGCCTGCGACAATTAACAACAACCTACCGGGATCAGAACTCAGTATTGGCGCCGATACGGCATTGAACAGCATTGTTGAGGTTGTCGATAAGATCAAGCAATCGGCAGTAGCAACACACCGTTGTTTTGTCGTAGAAGTGATGGGACGCTATTGTGGCTATCTGGCATTGATGAGCGGTCTCTCAACAGGCGCTGAACGAGTCTACTTGCACGAAGAGGGTGTGACACTGCGTGATCTGGAGGCTGATTTAGCCCAATTGATACGTGGCTTTCAACATGGAAAGCGGCTGGGGTTGCTGATTCGCAACGAGAATGTCAGCAATATCTACAATACAGGCTTTATGTGTGCCCTGTTCGAGGAAGAGGGTGGCGACCTGTTTGAGGTGCGCCAGGCTATTTTAGGCCACCTCCAGCAGGGTGGCAATCCTACGCCATTTGACCGTATTCAGGCAACTCGATTAGCCGCACAATGCGTGGATTTTCTCGTTCAGGAAGCCGACAAACCAACACCAGCAGGCTCGTTTATTGGTTTAACAGAAGGCCAGGTGCGCTTTTTTAATCTGGAGGATCTGCCTCGTATGGTTGATAATGCACATCAACGACCAAAAGAACAGTGGTGGATGGAATTACGCAATATTGCCCGTATCCTGGCTCAGCCTGAACCACATTTCATCAAGGATAAGGAAGCTGAAGCACAACAGACCGTACGATAATGAAATAATGTCATAAAACAAGAGCACGGAGGCCACCCGTGCTCTTATGCTAACACCATTCTTCTATGATTTTCAGCTCATGTAAGTGGTGTTACCACCACCGGATCAACAACCTCGATATGCTCCTTACCGCCATAGACCGTCCACCACGGTTGAGCACCCTGCTGAAGAATCTCGTTCAGTGCTTGAATATTTTGTACACCACGGTCAGCAAGCCATTCCTCTAACGCAGCTACACCATTGTTAACATAGACAGGAATACCCTCCTGCCAGGTCGCACGACCACACAACACACCCGAGAAACTCGTACCAGCCTCGCAGGCCAGTTCGAGCGTCTCGCGGAACACCTCATCAGCCACACCTGCACTCAGGTAAATGAATGGCTTGGTAGCCGCACTGGCAGCCGTACGAAAGTGCTCCATAGCCTCCTGGCGAGTATAAGCCGCTTGCCCGCAAAAGGCTCGCGTCCCTTCCACAAACTGCATGTTGATCGGCACTTCAACCTTGAGCACATCGACCCCATACCGTGGTTTGGAAAACTCTTCCATGTATTTGGTAACGTAGATCGGTTTTACCTTGGCAAACGCAAAATCTCTTTCATTACCGATAGAGTCATCGTACGCCAGTGGTTCCAGAAAGAATGGGATGTCCAATGCAGCGCATTCGGCACCAACTCGCTCAATAAAAGCTTGTTTAATTGTATTGATATCCGCCTCGTCAAAAGGGTTGTAGTAGAGCAGAATTTTGACTGCATCAGCACCATGTTCGACGAGGCGACGTACACTATGATCTGGCAAAAGATCAGGCATCCGACCCTTTGAAGTCGTATCATAGCCAGATTTTTCGTATGGAAGAAGCACACCGGTGCCAGGTGCACGTTGGGATATAGCATCAACACCGTACTCCAGATCAATCAAAATCGCACTGCCAGGGTGTGTAAGGATTTTCGCAACTGCGGTCTTGAAGGCACGCAGATCGGCTGGGGCTACCGCCTCCCCGGTATCACGCGCCTTGATCATCGCATTCTCAAGCGAACCCCGTTGATCCATCGCGACGGCTGCAATAACACCATTTGCATCGGCACAAGCTTGGATTCTTTCAAACTTGCCTCTGGGTATCCTGACGTTTGCCATATCGTAGTCTCCCCATGTGGTTGTTCACCTACTCACAAGAGTTTAGTACAAGAACATGGGCTTGCCAAGTACATGGCTGACTTTCGGGCGATAATTTTCGCTATCATACAGTTCCGCCACATCAACACGTTTCACATTCTGGACACAGGTGTCCGCTGGGACGGTCGTGTACTGACCACTCTGAAGCGCTACCATGCGACCACTATGGCCTTGCAGGAGTTGATCGACAGCCAGGTTGGCATACGAAATGGCGACCATGAGGTCGAGTGAGTCAGGTGCACCAGCTCGCATCAGGTACCCGAGCTGTTGATGAACGATATCGATATGCGTAATTTCTTTAAGCGCTGTGCCAGTGATCTGACCAATACCACCAAGTTTCTTATGGCCGTAAGCATCTTCCTGACCATATTCGACGATCTGTCCACCGATCATCGATGCACCTTCAGAGACCACGACAATGGCATAATTACTTGGATTTTTCGCCTTGTCTTCCTTGATAAACTCAGCCAGACGTTCAATATCGAAGGGTACCTCTGAAATGAGTGCCCGATCCACATCGGCAAGGAAGGCTGAAATAAGCGCGGTTTCGCCCGAATTGCGCCCAAACAATTCGATTACGGCCACACGCTCGTGTGAGCCAGTGGGCGTGCGGAGTGCATTGATAAACTCGACACTACGAGTAACCGCTGTGGAGAAACCAATACAATAGTCAGTGCCAAAGACATCATTATCCATCGTCTTGGGAATCGAAATAACACGAACCCCTTCCTCATGCATACGGACAGCATACGACAGCGTATCATCACCACCGATTGGCACTAAGGCATCAATGCCAAGATGCTCAAGGACACGCAGGACGTGTGGGGTGCAGTCTGCCAGCTTTTTCTCACCAGTGAATTCAAATTTCCCTTTAAGAAATGCGGGCATCGCATTTTCACGCACTTTGGCCGGATTAGTACGTGACGTATGCAGGTGTGTCCCGCCATAGCGATCAATGGTACGCACGTTGGTACGGTTGAGCGGAATCGTCAATTCTTCATTGCTCTTAGGATCATCAAGGTTGTAGTTGAGCAATCCACCCCATCCCAACCGAATACCAACAACCTCGATATTCGCATCTACCGCACGATTGACAACGCCTTTAATACATGGATTAAGACCTGGTACATCACCACCACCTGTAAGAATACCAATACGCATATAGACTCCTCCTGGGTTATTGATTTATTATCTATGCCATTGTTCATTCATTGTAGCGTCGAACAGTGGCATTTCCACAACGAACATAGCGTATTTACCCTACTTATAGAAAGCAATACATGGCTCAGATAGTATTGAATGTATGGTAATACTATTATACGACAGGTATGGCTCGATAGTAGCGTAACTCAATTCGGTCACTGGTTGGGTTTTGTGTCATGTCTGGTGGTGCAAGGTGTTCGTGTAGCTTCATCATTGAAAAGCTCCTCATCTGGCGCAAAAAAAGACGCCCTGTGTCAGAAATAGTTCTGGAGCACTGATGTCGTCTTCGTCACCACTATGTCCTACATTATACAGTTGACAAGATAGATATGTTCATTCTCATTGTAAAACTTGCGTCATACTTGATTCAAGTGAGGTCTGGCTACCTCCACGTTGATAAATCACAACTGTTTCTCATCAAACATTCATCTATAAGTTGCATCCTTCAGGGGTCGTGCATCGTCTATTATTACAGATAGATTTGCATATGGTAGCGGCAACCATCTTAATCAGGACAATCCAGCAAACATCTTCTGCCGCCCAAACTCCTCTTGATCGGCTGCCTTCTGGCAGCCGTTTTTGATTTTCTCCCAGAGACCTTAAAGGTTTTTGAAACCTATAAGGTCTTACATGTTCGGAGCAGATCTTGACTCAGCATGACCATAATGCTCTCTCAGAGTCTGCTGCAACCATCAATCGACTCCGTGGCGTGCGTATACGAATTCTAGACGAGACCTGGAAAGAGGGAGTTACTCTATGCAACCAGCTATTATCCCTTTTGCTTACCACTGTTGACGCTCTCGTTAAAACAGCCTCTATAAACTGTTTTGTAGAAACAGGTTCGTTTTGTGGTGTGACATTGCACCACATGGCAACGTCGTACCAACTGCCCTGCTATTCGTGCGAACCAGATCCTACGCGTTTTCAACTCACACAGGAACGCCTTGCAGCACAGCCACAGGCAGTGGGCACCAACGAAGAGTCGCCAGGAATGCTCCGTTGACTTGCTCAGAGTATCCCTGACACACGCATGCTCTTCTGGCTCGATGCTCACGGCTATGGTTGTGACTGACCATTACGTGAGGAAATAGCCATTATTACCGCAACATGGCCAGCAGCATACATCCTCATTGATGACTTTCGCGTTCCTGGCTGTGATTGGTTTGGATTTGGTTCGTATGATGGACAAGAATGCTCATTGGCCTACATTCACCACATCGTTGCATCATATTCGTGTCGTCTGTGGTATCCATCGTACCCTGCCTTGGGCGTGACCACCTGGTCATGTCGTGGGTGGGGGCTGTTTGTGTTTGACACAACGCACTCCTGGAAACCACCATCCTGGGTTGCAGAGAAACCTTTAGGGTCTTTTGGGTCTTGACTCGCTATAACGGTAATGCTATACTTTTGATCAATATTTGTTAGATTTTAGGTATATTTACAAATGTTTATATCTCTTCTTAAGCAAAACAAGCAGCGCAAACAGCCGGCCCGAGGGTCTGGTTAGGCTTGCTTGTCCTGGCGTTGGAGAGTGAGACAAGCCCGCTTCACCAGACCCCGGTGGAGCGGGCTTTCGATTACCCTGGTTTCGCACTATTTTGATTGGGAGACACATGATGCAAAAGCATAAGCACGCTAAGCAGACCCACCAGACATGGGTAGGACGCATATCGTCGGATAACATTGACAATCATTGCGGATGGAGGTCCGCTTATGCATATGATGATATATCTGAACGCTAATCGAGACACAGACAACAGCACCCCATCGACCGAGGTACACCACCACAGACATCGGTTGACAGAGACATCTTTGGCTGCTGTAAGTCGCACCATGCATCGTGTAAGTCTTATTCCAATCGCGCGTTCTGCTCAACTCCCAACCCCGCTCATCAACCTCAGCACGCTGAACAAACACTATACTAAACGTATGCCCCAGCACTATCTGCCAGACAAACACCAACGCTCATTCCGTCGTTGGACACTTGCCTATCAGCGTACCTTGAAACACCACCGCAAAAACGCAGACCTTGACCGACGGGCCATGCTGTTTCGCCGTGGATCAATCTATCGCTGATAGCACAACCTGACTTCGTTCGTATCACATCACAACCTATTCAAAGCAGAAATGTATTAAGCACCCCTGAGGAGGGGTGGGCTTTAAGCCGTTACCAAGAGGTGTCCTATGGCTCAGACATTTGCAGAACAGATCCTTTCACACGCAGCAGGACGCGAGGTCTACGCTGGCGAAAACATCGTCGTGAACGTCGATCTGGCAATGATGCACGACAGCATTTCACCAAGTATTATCAAAATCCTGCACGGAGAACTTGGCGCACAAAACGTCCATGATCCCGACCGTATTGCCATTGTGATCGATCACGTCGCACCCGCTTCGACCGTTCAGAATGCCGAACACCAGGCCAATTTGCGGCGTTGGGTCAAGCAACACCACATTCGCCACTTTTTTGATGTAGGAAGGGGAATATCGCATCCCGTACTGGTGGAAGAAGGTTTGGCGCGCCCCGGCATGTTGATTATCGGGAGCGATTCCCATTCGACAGGCTACGGTGCAGTTGGTGCTTTTGGCACGGGTATGGGGTCGACCGACATGGCATTGGCACTCGCAACCGGCCAGACCTGGCTGCGTGTCCCACAAACGATCCGTATCCAAGCTACGGGTAACCTGCGACCTGGCGTCAGCGCCAAAGACCTCGGTTTGCGTGTCGCGCGTGAATTGGGAGCAGATGGCGGGACGTATCAGTCAATCGAATGGCACGGTGTGGATTTTCTTTCCATTACCGACCGCATGACACTCGCAACCCTCTCGATTGAAGTGGGCGGCAAAGCGGGCATTATCCCACCAACCGGCCCCGGTTGGGAAGCCCACGCCACCCAACGCAATGTGACGATTCCTGAATGGCTGCGGGTTGAGGAAGATGCCAGCTATAGTCGCACCATCGAAATCGATCTTGACCAACTCGACCCACAGATCAGTGTCCCACCCTACGTCGATCATGTCGTCGATCTGCGCGATCTGGAACGCACATCGGTCGACGTAGTGTATATCGGCACCTGCACGAACGGCCACTATGCCGACATGGCCGCCGCCGCACGCATTCTTCAGGGGCGGCGTATCGCACCGGACGTACGGTTGTTGGTGGTACCATCGACAAGCGAAGCGTTGCAGCAGGCCACCCAGGATGGCACCCTGAGCACCCTGCTCGCCGCTGGAGCCACACTTGGCACACCAGGATGCGGGGCATGCATCGGTCGTCATATGGGCGTGCTGGCCCCCGGTGAGGTCTGTTTGTTTACCGGTAATCGCAACTTCCGTGGTCGTATGGGCTCACCCGAAGCACACATCTATCTCGGCTCACCAGAAGTCGCTGCCGCCACCGCCATCACCGGCTACATCACCCATCCACAGGAGGTCATCGCATGATCACGTTTGTGTATAAAGGAGGGAGCACGTAACAATGGATAGCAACCTTTTTGTCCGTGGCATCATCATCGGTTTCTTGATTGCTGCCCCCGTCGGCCCAATTGGCGTGTTGTGCATTCGTCGCACCCTCACCAATGGGCAGATCGTCGGCCTTATTTCCGGCCTGGGCGCAGCAACAGCCGATGCGGTCTATGGCTGTATCGCAGGCTTTGGCTTAACTTTTATCAGCAGCTTGTTGATCAGCCAACAGCTCTGGTTACGGATCGTCGGAGGGCTCTTTCTGCTCTCTCTGGGCATCACGACGTTCTTTTCGCAACCAGCGCAACAGGTGGCATCCGTCTGCGGTCAGGGGTTGCTCGGCGCCTATGTATCGACTTTTTTGCTCACACTGACCAATCCAGCGACGATTGGTTCGTTTGCCCTCGTCTTTGCAGGGTTGGGTTTGTCGGCAATGGGCAATAACTACACCGCCGCCATGTTACTGGTGAGCGGCGTTTTCCTGGGTTCGGCGCTGTGGTGGCTGCTCTTGAGTGGCAGCGTCGGGCTACTACGGAAGCGCTTCGACACCGACATATTGCGGTGGGTCAATCGTATTTCAGGAGTGCTCATCACCGGATTTGGTGTAGCAGCACTGGCAAGTTTGTTAGTTTAACCATAATTCATTTTTATAGCTCAAGGAGACCCAGATGGCACGTATATGGATGTTTGGCGCAAACGTGAATACCGACCAGATCGTCCCTGGTCGCTACGCGCCCTATATGTTGAAGGAAGAATCGGCGCTTCGCAAATACCCCTTTGTCGAAGCACGGCCTGAGTTTGCATCGACCGTGCAACCCGGCGATCTGATCGTGGCCAGTCACAATTTTGGGTGTGGCTCATCGCGTGAGTATGCCCCGCTTGCGCTCAAAATGGTTGGCATTGGAGCGATTATTGCGCCACTCTTCGCCCGTATTTTCTATCGTAATGCGCTTAACTTGGGCATCCCCTGCTTCGAGGCCGATCTCACCACCGTGTTACACGATGGACAGGCAGTCGATTTTGACCGCACGACTGGCCAGCTTACAGCACATGGTGAGGTGATCCAGCTACCAACACCTCCAGCCTTCCTGCGCGAAGTCTGGGAGGCTGGCGGCATCGTACCCTACTACAAACAATATGGGCGATTTCCCAGTGAGGCGGCCTCATGAGCTTGTCTTCCAATCATACAACATTGCGTGTGCTAGTGTTGCCAGGCGATGGCATTGGGCCGGAAGTCATTCCTGCGGCGGTGGCCGTTCTCCAGGCCACCGGGCTCCCCTTTGTATTCACGGAAGCCGAGGCCGGATGGGCGTGTTTTGAACGCCATGGGATAAGTTTGCCAAACGAAACGGTGGACACAGCCCATCAATCCGACGCCATTCTCTTTGGTGCCGTGGCATCGCCAAGCTATGCGGTAATCGGCTACAGCAGCCCGATTGTTGCACTACGCCGTGAACTGGACCTGTACGCGAATATTCGCCCTGTCAGGAGTTTGCCCCTCCCAATCAGGCAACAATCGGGTAACTGGACAGATTCACAACGCCAGCTTTTACCAGAGCGACAGATCGATCTCGTGGTGGTGCGAGAAAACACCGAAGGACTGTACTCAGGACAGGAGTCAAGCAATAACGAAATAGCTGTCGCACGACGCATCATTACCCGACAGGCCAGCGAACGCATCGTACGCACTGCGTGTCAGTTAGCCCACCATCGGAGCACGACACATGAGCGGCAGGTCGGACTCAACACAGCATCTCAGCCAGCTCAGCGTATTCCACAGGTCACGATTGTGCACAAGGCCAACGTCTTACGTGAAACGTGTGGCCTCTTTCGCACTGCAGCCCTAGCAGTTGCTGAGGAATTTCCTGCTATCACCGTTGACGAGTTGCTGGTTGATAATGCTGCTCTGCAGCTTGTACAGCGACCAGAGCGCTACGATGTCATCGTAACGACCAATATGTTTGGCGATATCCTCTCCGACATTGCAAGCTTCTGGGGCGGCGGTCTGGGTATGGCCAGTTCTGCGAATCTTGGTAAACAACACGCCCTGTTTGAGCCTGTCCATGGTGCTGCACCCGATATCGTGGGGCAGGGTATCGCCAACCCACTTGCTGCGATTGGCTGTGCCGCCATGCTGCTGGAGCATCTGGGCCAGCAAAGTAGCGACTCGACCATGGCAGAAGATTGCGGCACCTGGGCCAGCAGAATCCGCACTGCCATCAACACAACCGTGATAGAAGGCCCGAACACGCCCGATCTGGGCGGAACTGCACGAACTGAAGATGTAACAGACGCAATCATCACAGCCCTTAACTGATAAGGGCAATCTTGTTTACTAATACAACCAAAGGAGTATGACTATGAACGCTACTTGTCCTGAATGTGAAGCCACCATTGCCCTTGCCGACGACGCCCTCGAGGGTGAAATTATCGTTTGTTCCGAATGTGCTGCCGAGCTCGAACTGATTTCGCTCGACCCGCCGCAACTGGAGCTTGCCCCCGAGGTTGGCGAGGACTGGGGCGAATAGACAGACCATAAGATAAGGAGCAAACCCATGCGTATCGGTGTTCTCTGTTCGCGCATTCGCGTCGAGGAAAAGCTTATCTTCGCCGAACTCAACCGACGCAGCGTTGATTACATCACTCTTGATGATCGTGAGATTATTTTTGATTTGAATAAAGAAGATTATCCATACGATGTCATTCTGGAGCGTAGCATTCATCATTCACGCGCTTTGTACGCCTTGCGTGCCTACAACGATGCTGGCATTCCAACGGTCAATACCGCGCAGGTAGCCGATATTTGTGGCGATAAGTTCAAGACCACCCAGGCGCTTGTTGCTGCCGGGGTACCCACGCCACGCACGCAGATGGCCTTCACACCTACCTCGGCGCTGCAAGCGATTGAAGAGCTGGGCTATCCGGTGGTGCTCAAACCGGCCATTGGTTCGTGGGGCCGCCTGATTGCCAAAGTAAATGATCGTGAAGCGGCTGAGGCGCTGCTCGAACACAAAGAAATCCTGGGCTCATACCACCACTCCATTTTCTACATCCAGGAATACATCCCCAAACCACACAATCGTGATATCCGTGCGTTTGTGGTCGGCGGCGAGTGTATCTGCGCGATCTATCGCTCAAGCGATCACTGGATCACCAACACTGCACGGAGTGGCGCAGCGAGCAACTGCCCGGTCACCCCAGCAATGGCCGACATCTGCGTCGGTGCAGGTCAGGCCGTTGGTGGTGGTGTTGTCGCGGTCGATCTGCTGGAAGCCGAAGATGGACAGCTGCTGGTCAACGAAGTGAATTACACCATGGAATTTCGCAACAGCATCGACACCACTGGAGTGGATATTCCGGCCCGGATTGTCGATTATGTGTTAGAAGTGGGGCACCAATGAACAACGATCAAGCACGACCATGGCGGAAGCTACGACGACGCACCGTGTATGAAAGTCCCTGGGTGCGCTTGCATCAGGATGACGTACGCCTTCCTGATGGCAGCATCATCGATGGGCATCACGTGGTCGATTTTCTGCATCCCGTTGTGGGTGTCCTGCCGATCGGCACCGATGACCGCATTCTCATGATTGAGCAGTACCGCTTTATCAGTGACACCATCGGCTGGGCCATTCCGGTTGGGCGTGCCGAAGAGGGCGAGGAACTGGTCGATGCAGCCCAGCGTGAATTGCACGAGGAGGCTGGCTATCACGCAGAAACACTGGAGTATGTCGGGGACTATCATCCGATTATCGGAAGCAGCGATCTGGCGTTCCATATCTTTTTTGGCTATGGCATGGAACAGTCTGGCAAGCCAACCACACCACACGAGATCCTCCAGGTCGCCTGGTTTCATCCCGCCGAAGTGTGGTCGATGATCGTGGCGAATGCAATCTACGACGGCATGGCGCTAACATCACTCCTCTGGCATTTTGCACGACAGGGTCAGCGTAACAAAGAAAACACAGGGGGTGCATGATGCTACGTGTGGCAATAATTGGTGGGAGTGGCTACGTCGGTGGCGAACTGTTGCGCTTACTACTCTTTCACCCGGTAGTCGAAGTCACCCACGTAACCTCAGAGCGGTTATCCGAGCGTCCGGTGGCCAGTGTGCACCCTAACCTGCGCCGCCTCACCCAACTCCAATTCACACCGATCAACAAAGTCGAGCCATGTGATGTACTATTCCTCGCACTACGACATGGTGAGGCGGCGCGGCGCATCGAAGAATTGGCCCAACTGGCGCCGCGCATCGTTGATTGCTCGGCAGATTTTCGCCTACGCGATGCAGCAACGTACGAACGCTGGTATAGCGAAACGCATCCGGCACCGGACTGGCTCGACAAGTTTGTTTATGGCTTACCAGAAGTACATCGCGAAGAACTACGCAACACTAACTACGTAAGCGGTGTGGGCTGCAACGCGACAGCCAGCAACCTGGCTTTGCTGCCACTGGCACGGGCTGGGCTGCTCGATCCTTCACGCGACATCGTGATTGAGGTCAAGGTTGGCTCGTCCGAGGGTGGCGCCCAGGCCAACGACTCATCGCACCACCCGGAGCGCAGTGGAGCAGTACGCTCGTTTGCACCAACTGGCCATCGCCACACAGCTGAGATCACCCAAGTCACCGGAGCCGAGCGTGTCCATCTCTCAATTACGAGTGTCGAGTTGGTGCGTGGTGCCTTGGCGACGGCCCATGTCTTTCCCAAAGAGCGCGTGACAGAGAAAGACCTGTGGCGTGCCTATCGAGCAACGTACTCCGATGAGCCGTTTGTCCGCATTATTCGTGAGCGGCAGGGCACCTACCGATTGCCTGAGCCTAAAATTCTAGCGGGCAGCAACTACGCTGATGTAGGCTTTGCGCTGGACGAGGCGACCGGGCGGGTGGTGAGCATCTGTGCACTCGACAATCTGATGAAAGGGGCAGCCGGAACTGCGGTGCAGTGCATGAATCTGATGTGTGCCCTGGACGAGCGTGCTGGACTGGAGTTTCCAGGGTTGCATCCGATTTAGTACAGACCCTAAGGGTTGGGGGAAATACCCCACATTAGGGGCATCTTCCCGCTTTTGCTCCAACTCTTAGGGTTTGGTTGGCCGCACTGGAACGAGCAATATGGTGCGTGGTAGCGGCGTGGCGGGGCAACCTTTAGGATTTGGTTTAATCATTGGGACGCAAAATTTAACGATCAATTAGCTAGTAATGAGAGCAACCTTTAGGGTCTAGCATGAATCTACCATTTTTAGCCGGAGAAAATCCCGCGCAGGAACGCTATCGTGAGGCCACCGAGCTATTCGCGCTGTTTGATTACCTGAGACAACAGCACTTTGGTGTGTTTAGCATCCGTGAGTCGTTGCAGGCCGTTGGCGAGCGACGCGACGGCACGCTACAAGGATTCTGTCTCAGCGCCGATGAGACATGGCAGTGCATCGAATACATGGACTCGCTTGGTGTAGGCGTCGTCGAACTGCCGTCGTATCCCGCCAATGAGTATGGGCAGAACACCAACCGTCGGTTGATTGACCATGCCTGGAATGAGCACAAAACGATTGAGTTTGCGGCCCACGCACGGTGTGTATTGGCTGATGTCGAGGCTGCCCACAACGCAGGATTTCGGCGACTGCATCTGTACATTGGCACCAGCAAGATCAAGCAGGCCACCGCACGAGCAAGCATTCCCCAACTGGCTGAGAAGATGTTTGCAAGTGTCGAACTAGCCCGTGAACTGGGTTTCACTTCTATTCGAGTAAGCACCGAGGATGCCTTTCGCACGACGCTTGATGACTACGAAACCTTTTACACCACATTACAAGCGTTACTTATCAGTCATCAATTGCACATCGATGGCATTGGCATACCCGACTCTGTTGGGGTTGCCACCATCCCTGAGCTTGGTGACCGTATCGCACTGCTACGTCGTATCGGCATTCATTTTGACTTTCTCGAATGTCATGTGCACAACGACATCGGAAATGCTGACCATATTTATGTCAACACACTCTTACTCTGCATGCGTCTGGGCATTACGATGTTGCCAGACTTTTCCATCCTCGGCATTGGTGAGCGCAACGGCACAATTGGCCTTAGCTCATTGTTAGAGGCGATCTATCGACGACTGATCCTGCTCTATCCACACAAGATGGCCCAGATCCGTCATGTGATGCGTGAGCAATTGGGAACCTTGCCAAACGGCAAGCTGTTTGTCAACTGTTATCGTGATATGGATGCCTACTTTTATCGCATTCTGAGCCGCAATGGTTTTGTGTTCGACCGTAGTCCTTTCTCGGCCAACACCGAGTACGATGGCAGTGGAGTGCACGCCGACACCACTCGTCGGGCGTATCATCTTGCGCTGGAGGGAGAAACCAACAGGCAAGACGCGATTGATGCGGGGAACAGTGCGTATTGTGGTGCGTTGCCACCCTACGATATGCCACTACGAACACCAGTACTGGCCTGTTTTGGCTGTGGCAAAAGCAATGTGCGTTACTGGTGCGAGCGTGAAGGGCTGGTGTTGCGCCCCATCGCTACCCTCCAGGAGCAGATGCAGCACGTTGCGACCAATGGCATCGTTCCAGCTCAATTGGTCGATGAAACCTCGGCTGATGAGTTTATCGCGCAGATGATTCGACATTATAGCATCACACAAAATGGTATCACGCATCAGGAAGCGCTGGAGCTGGTGTATCTGTTCTATCAGCAACCAATACATACCCAACAGAAAGAGATGAAGACATGATTGTTGTAAAGGTAGGCGGCGGCGAGGGGATCGACTACGACGCCCTCTGTACCGATATCGCACATCTGCGGGGGGCCGGACAACCGTTGGTGCTGCTCCACGGTGGCTCCCACGAGACAAATATCCTGGCTGAACGACTGGGCCACCCACCCCGCTTTGTAACATCACCATCTGGTTTTACCAGCCGCTACACGGATCGCACAACGTTGGAAATTTTTATGATGGCCTATGCCGGGAAAATGAATAAACTGATTGTCGAACGATTACAGCGCCTGAGAGTCAATGCCATCGGAATCTCAGGGCTGGATGGGCGAGTACTCGAAGGGCAGCGCAAGACCGCCATCCGTATTGTGGAAAATGGGCGACAACGGGTGCTGCGCGATGACTGGACCGGCACGGTTGAGCAGGTCAACGACGGGTTGCTAACCATCCTCTTGGAGGGCGGATATCTGCCCGTCATCGCGCCGCTGGCCAGCAGCACAGCAGGTGAGGCAGTGAACGTCGATGGCGACCGAGCAGCGGCGGCAGTAGCAGCAGCGCTCAAAGCCGAGACGCTGCTGTTGCTCTCGAATGTGCCGGGACTCCTGCGCGCCTTTCCCGATGAAGACTCGCTGATCACACACATCCCACGTGGCGAGGTCGATAAGTTTTTGCCATTTGCCGAGGGCCGCATGAAGAAAAAAGTGTTGGGTGCTTCCGAGGCACTCGTCGGTGGCGTGGGCCAAGTTATTCTGGGCGATGCGCGTGTGGAACAGCCAATCAGCCACGCGCTTGATGGACACGGCACGATTATCGCATAAAATAGCCAGTGGTTTCATGTATCACGATAGGATATTGAATATGAAAGCCCTGGCATGACATCCTGGAAACATACGCTGTACATTGTGTTTTTCGCCCAGTTGGTCTCGGCTGTTGGTTTTTCGGTGATGTTTCCCTTCCTGCCGCTCTACGTTCAGGAGTTGGGTTCGCAAACCGGAACAAGTATTGAATTCTGGATCGGTATGGTGTTTTCGGCGCAGGCGCTCACCATGATGGTCGCCTCACCAATGTGGGGGTCCGTCGCCGACCGCTACGGACGTAAGCTGATGGTTGAGCGAGCGATGTTTGGTGGCACTGTGATTATGTTTTTGATGGCTTTTGCACGTTCCGCTGAAGAACTGGTGCTGCTCAGGGCATTGCAGGGCCTTATCACCGGGACGGTTCCTGCTGCGAATGCTTTAGTGGCTGCAGCAGTGCCACGTGAGCGCAGTGGCTATGCGATGGGACTGTTGCAGATGGGCTTCTGGGGCGGCATTGCCGTAGGACCACTGATCGGCGGCATTATCGCCGACGCGGTCGGGGACCAAACAACCTTTGTGGTCACATCAGTGATGCTTTTAATTGCAGGATTGATGGTCTGGCTGGGTGTGCAGGAGAACTTTACACCACCTGCAAAGACCAAAGAACGTCCCAACATGCTGGCATCGTGGCGGCAAATCCTGCAAGAAAAAAGTATGATGATGATCTACAGCATCCGCTTCCTGAGTTGGTTGGGACAGACGATGATTGTACCGATTCTACCGTTGTTTGTGCAATCATTGTTAGTTTCATCCAGCCGTGTCGGGACAATGACCGGGCTGATTGTTGGGGTGGCCTCGGCAACCGGAACGGCCAGCGCAATCTATCTGGGACGGCTGGGGGATCGCATCGGGCATCGGCGCATCTTGATTGTGAGCACACTGGCAGCAGCCATACTCTACATTCCGCAGGTCTTTGCGACGGAGGCATGGCAACTACTGATACTACAGGCATGTACTGGTGTCGCCAGCGGGGGCATTATGCCCGCACTCAGCGCATTACTGGCACGCCATAGCCAACCCGGCGCAGAGGGCGCCGTGTATGGGTTGGATAGCTCGATTGTGGCCGGGGCGCGAGCACTGGCACCATTGCTGGCGAGCGGTGTCGTGCTATGGCTAGGATGGTCGGGGATCTTTATTGCCTCTGCCATAACCATGTTTATTACCTGTGTGTTGGTGGCGCTCTTTCTGTCAGATGCACAACCAACTGCGGAAGCCAGCCCTGCATTAAGTGGCTCCAAGTAGCGACTATTTGGTGGAATCTTTGACAACTGTTTGTGAGGCGGCACGCAGATGGTCAGGCGTGAGTGTGAAGGCCCGTGCCAAGCCACCGATATAACGCACCTCGGTCGGTGCAAAGCGGTACAGAGCAAAGTCGGCGAAGGTAAAGAGCATTTCCGAGGCTGGCAGGCGTGTCAGATAGCAGGTACGTGCGCTGGCATAATCGGCGTTATCCTGATCGATCCTGGTAACAAAGCCCAGTAGCGTGATGCGTGCGAGAGTCTGTACGTCTTCACGACTATCGTCGGGTTCGGTGATAAGCAGCGATGCACGGGGATCGACCTGGAGTTGCTTGGTGTGTGGCGACAGTTGGCTGAGATGGAGCAAAAAGCTATCGAAAGCAGGCTGCACGGCGTAGGCGACCATCGAAACAAACGGCGCATCATCGCGCAGAGTGCCAAGGGCCGCGTGGCGCTGGCTTCGGATCAGCGTTGCAATGATTTGGAGTTCTGCTTGTTTCATATAACCTCACCAATATTAGTGGGCATCTAGTTGGTTGGGTATGCACGAATCACCATACACTTTGGGTTGGCCATTGCGAACGATATGCTTATAGCCAATATATCGACGATTGCCGTTCAGTTATACTGGAGTGACGAAGGCATTGCTACTGGCACTAAGTTTTCGTGTTATCTGGTATTTTTGCAAACAATACGAACAATTCAGCCAATGATTACACCACATATGTCGCACAGCCACATGATACATGAGCTATACAAAGGATACCAACAATGATATCACAGGAAACAATTATCACCAGCGAGTCGGCCCATACCAGCGGGACCTATCCCAAACGTCATCTGGCGATTGTAGGTGGGCAGGGCGCGCGATTGTGGGATGCGGAGGGGCGTGAGTACATCGATTGTGTGGGTGGGCAGGGGGCTGCAAACCTGGGACACGCTAATCCATACATTAATGAAGCCCTCCAATCGCAGGCGAGTCGTCTCATCAATTGTCCTGAAATCTTTTATAATGATGAGCGTGCAGCATATCTTGATGAACTCGTGGCGGTGCTACCGAAAGGTCTTGAACGGATCTTTTTGTGTAATTCAGGAGCCGAGGCTATCGAGGGGGCGCTTAAAATTGCGCGTCTCAAAACGGGGCGGGCAGATATGGTCACCGCAGTGCGAGGCTTTCACGGGCGCACGATGGGGGCGCTCTCTGCAACGTGGGAACCGAACTATCGCAAGCCATTTGAGCCGCTGATTCCTGGTTTTACGCGTGTCCCGTACAACAAAATCGATGCGCTCACCGAGGCGGTCGGCGATACGACGGCGGCGGTGTTGCTGGAGTTGGTGCAGGGCGAGGGTGGAGTGCATCTGGCAAGCGCAGAATACATCGCGGCGGTGGCAGCGGTGTGTCGTGAACGGGGCGCATTGCTGATCATCGATGAGGTGCAGACAGGTTTTGGTCGAACCGGTGCTTTGTTTGCCTGTGAGCACCACGGTCTTGAACCAGACATCCTAGTGCTGGCAAAATCTATTGCCGGTGGGATGCCGATGGGGGCCATAGCGTTCCAGGAGCGGCTGGGGCCGTTGCCACCAGCGAGCCACGGCACGACCTTTGGCGGTAACCCGTTGGCGTGTGCGGCAGCCCGTGCGACATTGCGCTATCTGCACGACCATGACCTGCCACAACAGACAGCGGAGAAAGGCGTATATCTGCTGGAGCGACTGCGCGGGTTGGATCTACCACAGGTACGTGAGGTGCGTGGGAAGGGGTTGTTGGTTGGGCTGGAACTCAAGGAGCGTGTGCAACCCTACCTAGTTCGATTGATGGAACGTGGGGTGCTGGCTTTGCCTGCGGGCCCAAACGTCCTGCGGTTGTTGCCACCGCTCGTGATTACGTACACCGACCTTGATCAAGTGGTGGAGGTAGTGGGAGACCTTTAGGGGTGGGAGAAATTGGACCGAATCCGTTGCAATCATCACTGTTTTTGAGAGACCCTTAGGGTTTCGTTTGACACGATAGGACGTTGGGATGTAGCGGGGCAGCCAAGCAGACCTTTAGGGTTGGCAGAAATCAGTCCACACCCGTTGGAATTCCATCCGTTTTCGGGCGACCTTTAGGGTTGTGCTTACACCTACGTTGTGTGTAATTTCCCAATGTTAAATAAGACCGATATGATTAATGACAGATTTAACTTTTTAATAAACAGCAGTCAACAAACGATTAGGCATTTGCTATTACTTCACTCTAATGCCATAGGCAATGACGAGTATAGAAGAAACTATGACGCTCTACTAAAACTTCCTGCTATTTCATATTGGAAAAACAATATTCCTTCTGAAGTGAATAATGCAACCATATTAGGAAGTAGCGATTCCTGTTTCGAAAACTCGTTTGGTAAACTTATTTCTTTTGGGCTACCCTTTGAAGATATACTATCTCCAGTTGATTTGGAAAAATATATTTCTTTTCTTAAGACCAAAGAGTGTAGTAACATTTATGACTCGTTGTGCCGATTTGTTGTAGCAGGATATCTTTTTGCCGCTAATTTTTCTGACGATATCGTTTATAAAATTGTCACAAACAGGATAAATACCTTGTATAATTTTATAGTCACCTCTTCAGCTAAATACAATATTTATTTAAGCTCCGCAAGTATCAAAATTCCGAGCCAATACAAAACAAAAAAATTGGTCAACCCCGTGCTCTACGAAACAAATGAATTAACTCTGCCTTTTGTTTATGATATTTTCATTTTTTATTACGTCTATAACAAATTATCCGAAGATTTAAAGAAGAAAATAGATTGTATTATTGAATACATTTCCGACAACAGATATCAGTCTTTTGATTACGGTTATGGTCTGATTAAAAGTCCGCAAAACAAATATCATTTTATGGGATGGAGCGTACATTTGCCACTCTACAATGAAGCACTCTCAACTGAATATTTTAAAAATGGTCTTATTCACAGAATGGTTTTGTTATCTAAGTTTAAGAATCACAATATAGATATATGGATTAATAGCGTACTTAAGAAATTAAAAGATTTCCAATTTGATGAATATCTATATTGTTTTTCTAATGAATATCTGCCAGAAATAAGAAATTCCTACTACATGAATGGAAGGCATACAAGTCTTAATGAGAATAGGAGAAAAAAAATCGGAAAAACTATAGAATCAACCTATTATATCCATTTAATAAGTGATTACAACTAATACTTTGAAAAATTGATATTTTAAAGCTGTAAATGAATCAAAAACTACACACAACATCGTATATAAAACATTTGGCAGTCAGTGGGATATCGAGCGTTTCAGCTCGTATCAAAAGTACTTGTAACTTGACAGGGAAGTGCTTCGAAATGCCAAACGTTTCATATACGCAACCGAAATGCACAATACAATAGTTGGCCACCTGGTAATCGGGGCAACCTTTGGGGCCTAACAACATATGTCCGAAACACACGAAACGACCGATACCTACAATCAAACAGCGTCGTACTTCGCCACACGTTGGCATGCTGCAGATGTCCCGGCGATGGCTGAAGCACGTCAGCGACTAGTTACATGGCTTACCAAGGAGGCGCTTGTGCTGGATGTTGGTTGTGGAACAGGGCGAGATACTGCACGGTTCCATGACCTTGGCTTCCAGGTCTGTGGTCTTGATCGTTCGGGGGGCATGCTTACTGAAGCACGTCAGCATAACCCAAGCCTACCGTCTATACTTGGTGGCATGTACAACTTGCCAGTAGGTAATAACTCACTTGATGCGTCATGGGCGTGTGCCTCGTTTCTCCATATTCCCAGGCACAACAATCTCTCGGTGTTACAAGAATTCCGCCAGGTACTACAGCGTGGTGGGTTGTGTTACATGTGTGTCAAACGCGGTCAGGGAGAACGTGGGGTAAAGAACGATAGTGGATTACGCCGCTTTTTTGCTTTCGACAGTGAGCCTGAACTGGAAACGCTGTTGCAAAAGGGAGGATTTATTATACTCGAATGTTGGACGGGTAACGATCATTGGGGACAACCAGAACCGTGGTTACATTGCCTGGCTAAAAAAGCAGACCCTTAGGGTTTAGTTTACAGCAATAGGATAAGGAATTCAACGGTTGACCACCTAGTAATGGAGGTAACCCTTAGGGTTTAGCCACATCCGCAATGCTTGCCGTCGTTTGTGCTGTTTTCTAACAACCCTTAGGGTTTAGTTTATAGCTACGAGATGAGGCATTTGACGATTGATTACCCAACAATTGGGGCAACCTTTAGGGTCTAGCAAAACAAGGAGGATTCAATGAGTGTGATTGAGCACCAATACGCGTTTATCAATGATATTCAGATGCATTATGTGAAGGCAGGCCATGGGGATCGCCTCGTGGTGTTGTTGCACGGCTTCCCCGAGTTCTGGTATTCATGGCGGCACCAGATTCCGGTGTTGAGTGAACATTTTACCGTGGTTGCACCCGATCTGCGTGGCTACAACGAAACTGACAAGCCATCATGGGGCTATGAATTGGATGTGCTAACGAACGATGTTGTCTCGTTGATAGATGAGCTTGGACACACCAAAGCAATTGTCGTTGGACATGATTGGGGTGGAATGGTCGCCTGGGCCCTCGCGATTGCCTACCCACACCGGGTGGAGCGCCTGATCAACATGAACATTCCTCACCCGGCATTATTCACTGCGGCAATGGGACAAAATTGGCAACAGATGCGTCGTTCCTGGTATATTCTTTTTTTTCAATTACCTTTTCTCCCAGAGGCATTCATTCGTGCCAACAATTATGAGGCTATCGAGCGTGTGTTTCGTGGCATGGCGATCGACAAGTCACGCTTTACCGATGAGGATATCCAACAGTTTAAGAATGCAATGGCCCAACCGGGTGCGCTTACTGCAGCGATCAACTATTATCGTGCCATTACTCAGCAAGGGTCACGTGGGATGTTTAGCGGCACTGGCATGCGTGTCTCTATGCCGACGTTGCTCATCTGGGGTGAGGAGGATAAAGCGCTCGGTAAGGAGTTGACGTATGGGACAGACCGTTTTGTCAACGATTTACAGATGCGCTATATTCCAAATTGCTCGCACTGGGTACAGCAGGAACAGCCAGAACTGGTCAACCAATATACGCTCGATTTTCTGGCCGATCTGACATAATCCCTGGAAAATAGTCAATAAGCACCAGCGTACAGAGGAAAGATCCATCATATCTTTGTTCCGTCTTTCTGACTCTTTATATTCATATATAGCAATGCCGCATCCCTCCTGTGCACCCATCCGTACACATGCAGTAACACCCCCCAAGTGGGGCTAGAAACAAGATTCAACAACGTATGTCTCAGGAACTACTTCAATCCAACCTCAACGATACCTATGATGTCATTATCGTCGGTGCACGCATTGCTGGTGCTGCTACAGCATTGCTACTTGCCCAACAAGGCGCACGGGTACTGCTGCTTGATCGTGCGACCTTCCCCGCACCTACCGTTTCATGTCCGGTTTTCTTTGGTAACAGCCTGGCAATGCTCGAACGTATCGGTGTACTTGATGTTGTAGAAGCCATTGACGCACCTAAGATAACTCTCTATGGATTGCGTACGCCAGAATTTGATATGGTCACGCATCTTCCCAAATCAGGTGGACACGATTATGCCTACTCGATTCGTCGAGAGGTACTCGACACAGCTATTCTTGAGCGTGTGCGGACCCATTCCAACATCACATTTCGCGAAGGTTTTACCGTTAATGATGTTATCTGGAGTATGGGGCAAGTTGTAGGAGTGCGCGGACGTCAGAACGGCGGTGCAGAGCAATCGTTGTATGCCTGTATTGTCGTTGGTGCTGATGGAAAACGATCCAAAATCGCTCGAATGGTTAATGCCAAGATATATGATAGCCAGAAATCTGAAACAGCAATCTTTTATGCCTATTATCGTCATTTTGCACAGCTACACGAACCAAGTGCCATTACGTATGGAAATCAGCAAAGGCGTCATGGCGTATTGGTTTTTGATGCTGATGATGGGTTAACAGTTGTTTCAGTAGGTGTCCCAGCAACCGAATTTGACGAGGCCCGTAAAGATCCTGAGGCAACACTGGAACAAATCTGGCGCGCCGTTCCCGAACTTGCCGAACGCGGACACCATGCCGTGCGTGAAACCAAAGTGATGGGGCAAGCGCCTTTCGACAGTTTTTACCGTCAGCCATATGGGCCTGGCTGGGCACTGGTAGGAGATGCTGGTCATTATGTCGACCCAATTACCGGACAGGGCATCAACAATGCCTTACGCAGCGCCGAATTGTTTGCAGAGGCCTGGTCGCGCATGCAACGTCATTCAACCTGGCAACGTACGATGACCATATATCAGCGCAAACGTGATACCGAAACACGCCCGATGTATAATTTTATTTCCATTGGCGAACGGCTGCAACAGATCCCTCCCGAACTCGGCATGTTTATCGGCACACTCGTGTTCCGTGCTATTGCACGCCAGCCAGATGTTGCTAAACGATTCGTTGGGATGTTTAATGGAGCCACCTCGATTGAGTTGTTCACCAATCCGCTCAATCTCACGCGTATCGTCGTTCGGGATGGTTTACAGAATGAGTTGCCACGACTGGCAAACACCTTTGTCGGAGCGCGTACATAGTAACATCGCAGAGTGTGCGAAAAGCTATCTCCTGCAACACGGTAGCCTGTGGTATACTTGAGTGCATTACACGAAGACACACTACTACAGTTGCGAACGATGTGGTTATAGAATTAATATTGGGAAATGTGTAAATAATAATGGTGGGGTGCCCGACGGGTTTCGAACCCGCAACCTCCAGATCCACAATCAGGCGCTCTGCCATTGAGCTACGGGCACCACAAAACGTTGAACGCCTGAGATTATAGCACACGGTTTCTTGCGATGTCAAATGGTACATAAAGATTATGAATGATTACAACGCACATACAACGCTCTATGATGTCATTGTGATTGGTGCCGGTCACGCCGGATGTGAAGCCGCCAACGCAGCCGCTCGCATGGGCACACGCACCCTGCTCCTCACCATTGACCTTGATAAAACGGCCCACATGTCCTGCAATCCCTCGATTGGCGGACCAGCCAAGGGGCATATCGTCCGCGAGGTGGATGCACTTGGGGGCTTGATGGGGCGCGTCACCGATCAGACCTCTATCCAGATTCGCCTGCTGAATGAGAGCAAAGGTCCAGCAGTTCAGGCGCTACGCGCCCAGGCCGACAAGCGTCTCTATGCCAAAGTTATGAAAGAGATGCTCGAAAATGTCCCCAACCTGGATCTGAAACAGGCGATGGTTGAGCGTATTGTGCCGATTGATACCATCAGTAACAATGGTGATGTTCCCTCTAAATTTGCGGTCGTTACACATACTGGTCGCGCGTACTATGGGCGCACCCTTGTGCTCACGACTGGGACCTTTCTGCGCGGTCGTGCCATTACAGGCGAGGCCATCTGGGGTGCAGGTCGCGCTGGTGAGGCTCCCGCAGTCGCGCTGGGACAGGATCTGGCGTCGTTTGGTTTCCCATTGGTGCGGCTGAAAACTGGTACACCACCACGTATTGATGCCCGTACTATCGATTTTACCCAGACCGAAGTGCAGTTTGGCAGCACCAAGCCGCTCTATTTTGCCCATTACTATGATGAGGAAGCGCTGCCCCAACCACATTTCACTGGAGTTCCGTCGTCGGTGTACCCGCAGCCAATGCTTGATAGCTGGTGGCCACAATTGCCCTGCTATCTCGTACACTCATCGGCAGAGTTCCATAACATCGTGCGTGAGAATATCGAACGTGCGCCCATGTTTAGTGGTGTGATCGAAGGGGTCGGCCCACGCTACTGCCCCTCGATTGAAGATAAGATCACTCGCTTTGCCGACAAGGAAAGCCATGGAATGTTCCTTGAGCCAGAAGGATGGCACACCAATGAGGTGTATGTGCAGGGGTGCAATACTTCGCTGCCAGAAGATGTACAATGGTCGATGCTTCGCACCATCCCCGCGCTCCGCAACGTCGAACTGATGCGTGTGGGATATGCGATTGAGTACGATGCTATTGCTACTGGTGAGATAACCGCCGATCTCTCAACCAAACGCATCCCCGGCCTGTTCCTCGCAGGTCAGATCAACGGTACGACTGGCTATGAGGAAGCCGCCGCTCAGGGATTGATGGCAGGTATCAATGCGGCGCGTACTGTGCAACAACAACCACCCATTATTCTGCGTCGAGATCAGGCTTATATCGGAGTTTTGATCGATGATCTGGTGACAAAAGAGATCCACGAGCCGTACCGCATGTTCACCTCGCGCGCGGAGCATCGGCTGTTGCTGCGTAACGATAATGCTGATCTGCGTTTGACAGTGCTGGCGGGTGAGCTAGGTCTCGTTGATGCCAACCGTGTTGCCAAAGTTGAAGAGAAGCGCGAACAGACCGAGACGCTGCTTAACACGCTACGCAAACAGAGCATCTTTCCATCAGAAGCAACCAACACCCAACTGAAGACGTTTAACATGGATCCGATCCAAAATAAGGTTTCCGTTGACCATCTGCTACGCCGACCACACATACGCTATGCCCAGCTTCAGGAAATGTTCGATCTGCCGGATGCGCCCAAGCACATTATCGAGCAGGTCGAAATTGTCGCAAAGTATGGCAGCTATATCGAAAAACAACAACGTGAAACGGAGCGCGTCCAACGGATGGAGAACCGTCGACTGCCATCTGATTTTGATTATAATGAAATCCCTGGGCTGCGAAACGAGGCACGTCACGTCTTCATACGTTTCCGTCCTGCGACCCTCGGTCAGGCTTCGCGGCTGGCTGGCATTAACCCAACGGATATTGCCATCGTCCTGTTTGCCTTGGAGCGCATATCACGCCGATCTACTGAAACAAGCGAGGTCACCAACTGACATCCGAGGAACATCCATCCACGCCGAGTGAGGCAGGTGAAGAGCAGTCGGAGGAAGTTACTCCAACGCTGCTTGCCGTTGATCTGGGCATACGAGCCGGTCTTGCACTCTACAACCACGACGGACACCTCGTGTGGTACCGCTCACACAACTTTGGCTCCACTATAAGGTTGCGACGGGGTGTCTACAGCATGTTGAACGATATTCCCCAACTTGCGTGGCTCATCCTCGAAGGTGGTGGCAGCATTGCCCATATCTGGATCAAAGAAGCTGAACGACGCAAGATCGCCATACGCCAGATCAATGCAGAAACATGGCGAGAGCGCTTCCTTTACTCACGCGAGCAACGCAGCGGCCAACAAGCCAAGAACCACGCCGAGCAGTTGGCCCGCCGCATCATCACCTGGTCCAGTGCCACCAACCCAACCTCGCTTCGCCACGATGCCGCCGAGGCCATTGCTATCGGCATGTGGGGGGTGTTGGAAGTTGGCTGGCTAGAACGACTTCCTTCCGCAGTACGCCGATAACGTTCTCCTCAATCGTTCCTTTATTTTCATTGACAAAAGTATACAGGAATGTATAATGCACAACGTCTCAGTATTAAAGTCCATTCACAAACATCCAGTGCTGCCGCGCAAGTGCAGCTAATGGGCTCGACTAGTAAAGGATACACCCTCATGGAACAATGTCGTGTTTCTTCGCTGTGGAATGCCATGAAATCGACTTCTCACCGCACTAACCGCCGACGCTTTCTTGGTGCGTTAGGGGCTGGTAGCCTGGTTGCTGCCTTTATACCCTGGAAAACAACTTTTGCTCAGGTGCAGGCAGGCGCCATTAATGCCGCATCGACTGAGCCAATCGACGGGGTGTTTGCACTACCACCACTTCCATACAATTACGCTGCGTTAGAGCCACATATCGACACCTTGACAATGAGCATCCACCACGGAGCACATCACCATAGCTATGTACGCAATCTGAACACTGCCTTGGCAGGCTATCCAGATGTACAGGGGCGTTCAGTTGTTGATCTGCTATACCACATTAATGACATTCCTGAAGCTATTCGTACGACTGTGCGTCACAACGGCGGTGGACATCTCAACCACTCGATCTTCTGGGCCACCATGGGGCCTGGTGGTGGTGGTCAGCCAGTTGGCACACTGGCTACGGCCATTAACGCTACGTTTGGAAGTTTTGAGAGCTTTCAACAACAATTGTCAGATGCCGCCAGCAGACAGTTTGGTAGTGGGTGGGGATGGCTCGTGCTCGATGGTAACGGAAACCTGGCCATTGTGGCCAGACCGAACCAGGACAGCCCGGTGATGGACGGTCTGGCACCACTTGTGGGTGTGGATGTGTGGGAGCATGCCTACTATCTCAAGTACCAAAACAAACGTGGTGACTATCTCAGTGCCTGGTGGAACACTATCAACTGGGAGGCCGTCGCACTACGCTACGATCAGGCGCGTAATTTCTGATCATTAAGAGGTCAAGCAATACTATCGAAATTACTATTATGGTGTGTGGAACAGCCACGCACCAACGCATTTCATGTTCTGCGCCTCTGCCTCTTGGCGCTGTATCCGTTCAGCCATTCTGCTATTCACCGCTCTACCACTATTTTATGCCTATGGTAGAATGAAAAATGTGTCTCTCTCAAAGAGGTTCTAAAGAATGTCTGACGAAAAACAATATCGCGTGTATCTGTGTGGAGGTTCATCGTGCACCGCCTGTGGTCGCGATGCGCTGCTACGGGTACTCGAAGATGAACTCTGGGCATGGGAACTCGAAAGTGAGGTCGAGGTATACGTCAGTGGATGCCAGGACCATTGCGACTACTCACCTAACCTCAAAATCTGGCCCGGCCCCTACCAGTACAAAGCACTTACGACTGAAGCAATCAAAAAGATTGTTGAGCAGCATCTCCTCAACAACACACCAGTTGCAGAGCATCTCGCCGACTCATCACACCGACGCTAGTGGTCCTCCCACACAATTTCTCCCTCCAGAATGGTCATTTCCGAGCGAATAGCGTGCAGTTCCGATGGCTCTACCTTAAACGGATCTGCAGAGAGGACAGCCATGTCGGCCAATGCTTGTGGTTGTAGGGTGCCTTGTTCGCTGGCCGACCCTGCCGCCATTGCCGCACCAATGGTAAACCCACGAATCGCCTCATCGACACTCAAACACTGTTCGGGTCGCCACCCATCATCAGGAGTACCATCACGACGCTGGCGTGTGACGGCAGCATGGATACCCCACCAGGGGTTCAAAGACTCGACTGGTGCATCCGAACCAAAGGCCAACGTGGCACCTGCGTTCTTCAATGAATGCCAGGCATAGGCCATCTCGCAACGTTTGCCCCAGAGTTGTTCAGCCATATCCATATCAGAGGTGGCATGCACGGGTTGGACAGACGCAATGATACCAAGTTGTGCAAAACGAGCCATATCACGCGGATGTACGATCTGTGCATGCTCGATCCGGTTGGGAAGCATCAAACGTGCTGGTGTGTCTGCATCAATCAAGGCTGCGTCTGTGGTTGCTGGTTCTGCACTATTCACTTCAACCGCATCAGTATTGTGTACGCGAGCATGCGTAATAGCTGCTTCAATAGCATTGAGGACACGCCGGTTCGCCCCATCTCCGATAGCATGAATCGTCACTGCAAGGCCGTTACTGATGCACTTTTGTACCGCATCATTAAGATCATCCGTCATCATTGTGGCTGTGCCACGGTGTTGACTCCCTTCGTAGGGCGCCAGCATTTCCGCCGTTTCAGAGCCAAGTGAGCCATCTGCAAACATCTTTACGCCACCAATACGGACCCAGCGATCACCCAGGCCACTACGGAGACCCAGCAGCGTTGCCTCTTCAAGTCGATCCAATCCCAGATGCACCAAACAGCGCAAGGTAAGTTGATCGCGTGCACGCAGCTTCTGAACATCTGCCAGAGTCATTGAGGCATCATCGGGTCTCAGACCGGGGGGAATATGCATCCCGACCATCCCGTACGAGTGTGCTTCTGCGATAGCATCACGGATAGCATCCAGACGGTATTCCTCATCGGCGTCTGGCACATATCGGCGTACCAGATCAATAGCATTTTCAAATAACAAACCTGTCGGTTGGCCTTGTTCACGCCGAATACTGCCACCTGGTGGGTCCTCAACACTGTTGTCGACGCCAGCAATGGCTAATGCACGACTGTTGACCCAGGCTGAATGACCATCCTTACGAACCAAAAGCACTGGTTGATCAGGAAAAAGCTCATCCAGATCCGCAGCAGTTGGCCAGCGCCCACCCCATCGTGTATGGTCCCAACCACCGCCAAGTATCCAACCATCTTTCGGCATGCGTTCAGCACCATTCTTGATACGTTGTAATGCTGCATCAAAACTATCGACATCCTCAAGACGTACCTCACGTCGACCAAGCGCATGCCAGACTAAGTGGACATGTGCATCAGTAAGTGCAGGAATAACGACCCGTCCACGCAAGTTAATCCCTTCGGCACGACCGCCCGTCGCAGCATGGACTTTGCCTTCACTGCCTACAGCCAGTACACGCCCATCTCGTACTGCAATTGCTTGCGCGCGCGGCTGATCGGGATTCATGGTATAAATAACGCCGTTAAAAAACATTGTCGTAGTCATGGTCGAATCCTTACTAATGACGCATCTACCACCAACGATCTGTACATTTCACGATCGTATGGTACTACGCTAATCTGCTCATGGATTTTGTGGATCTGACATAGATTATACAAGATACTTCTATTTGTGAGTCGAGGTGGAGCGTGCGTCCGGCTATCCAGATCGGCAAAATAGAGAGAAGCCCAGACATCCTGGAAATGGGCAAGCGGGATGTCATATACGCCATTATCTGCACTATTCCCGCGCAAGGCGAACAACGAGTTGTGTTTCAGCGGGACGACTACTACCTACGGTGACTTGCAAACGTAGCGTATATTCCCCGGAAGATAGCTCTTCGGTACGCCAAACCCCAAGAACATTATCGTTCACACTGACCGAACTCCGCGTTATTTCTTCCCACTCATCAGGATCACGCCCTTCACCAAACTCAAGCACATACGATCCGCGAGCAATGCCACGAATAAATACCTGTGTCTCAGTAATAGTGGTGCTTTCCTCTGGCTCAGTAATCAGTGCCAGATTTCCTTCAAGATCATCAGGGGGTAGGCAGACATCCAACGGTGGCTGGGGAATACCTACACTATTGGCCCAATCACGAAAGGCCCGTGGGTAGACGATGTAGGTTTCGTCTTCAATCTCATCTTGCGGGGTGTACGACGCTGGTAAACACGTTCCATCCTGTGCCACTCGCACATCCCGAAATACCACATCACTCGTCTGTGGTTCGGTACCCTCAATAAAGAGTTCATCCATAGTCCGTGGACAGGCATCACTGGCTAATGAACCCGTATCTGTACAAATAGTGACTTCTGAAAGGCCCGTAGGCTCTTCAAAATCTCGAATGGGACGACCCTCATGATATTGCGCCATAATATCGCGCCAGATAACTCCGGCACCGTTTGAACCAGCAACTTCATCCATTGGCGTATTATCGGTATTGCCCACCCACACCCCCACCGTAATATCTGGTGTATACCCAATTGCCCACGAATCACGCCAGTCATTGGATGTCCCCGTTTTAACAGCCGCAGGACGGCTATCAGGTAATTCCATGACATTACCAGCCCCAAACATGTATTGTCGGGCAATATTATCGCTCAGAATATCAGTGATGAGATAGGCAATTTGCGGCCCGTGGTTGCCAAGAACCTGCTTACCAGGGTCGGAAGGCGTGCTTTCTAACACAGCCCCACGCGAGTCAGTCACTTTGAGGATACCTATAGGATCGCGCTTACGTCCACCATTCTGGAACGAGCTATAGGCATTGGTGAGATCGATCAAACGGACTTCGTTCGCACCGAGAGCCATTGGTAAGCCATACTGATCCGGGTTATTGAGTGTAGTAATGCCTAATGCATGTGCTTGTTCAACAAAACTCTCAACACCGACATGCTCAAGCGCTTTCACCGCAGGAATGTTGAGCGAGTTCGCTAACGACATGCGTAACCGCTGTGGACCGTGCCAGGCATTATCATAGTTGCGTGGGGCATAAACCACATTATCCGCAGAAACAAACTCAGTCGGCTCGTCCCAGATAACAGTTGCAGGAGTCCAGTCCTGCTGCATCGCCGTGGCATACACAACTGGCTTGAGCGCAGAACCAGGTTGTTGAAGCGAAAGGGCCACATTGACTTGGCCATCAATAGATGGATCATTGTAATCGGCACTCCCCACCATCGCTAAAATGTGATTGTCAGGTGACAATATGATAACACTGGCATTGTTGGCATCACGTTCGCGCAATTCAGCGACGCGTTCACGTACAATACGCTCTGCCTGAACCTGCCAATACATGTCGAGGGTCGTAACCACGCGCAAACCGCCCCGATAGAGCTTATCCGGACCATATTGTTGTTCAAGCAACTGGCGCACATAAAAAACAAAGTGGGGCATCATCACATCAGTAGTTTGGGGAGTAAGACGCACCTCTGTAGTATAGACATCATCTGCATCATCCTGTGTGAGATACCCAAATCGGACCATAAGATCCAGAGTCACTTTTTGGCGCTCTTTTGCACCATCCAGATTGGTAAATGGGTCGAGATTTGTTGGCGATTGTGGTAATCCCGCAATCAGCGTCGCCTCGGCATCAGTCAACTCCCACACATGTTTCCCGAAATAGGCCTGGGCAGCCGCTTCGACACCATAGGCTTGATTACCATAATAGACTTCGTTCAGATAGATACTGAGAATTTGTTCTTTACTATATTGCTGTGAAACATTATATGCCAGTATCGCTTCACGTATCTTACGTTCAAGAGAGACCGTTGTGCGCTCCTCTGGAGTCATAAGGACATTGCGTACAAGTTGTTGGGTAATGGTCGAAGCACCACTCACGACGTCCTGTGCCTGATAGTTGAGCCATACTGCGCGCACGATACCCCGCAGATCAATACCTGGATTCTCATAAAATCCAGCATCTTCAACAGCAATAGTGGCATCTTTTAGAATCTGGGGCATTTCATCAAACGGCACAACTGTCCGTCTGCCACTCTGGGGATCAACCAACTCATATAGCAACGTTTGACCATCACGCGCATAAATTTGGGTTGTCTCAGCCGGGCGACGCTGACCAATGAGTTCTGGATCTGGGAGATCGGCCAACAACTCACGTACATAGGTCTGATAGATAATCAATGCAACGATGGCAAGCAGCACACAGGCGAGAAGCGACAACTTCACGAAAGCGAGGAACAGACGCCCCAGAAAGCGCAACAACCGCATGTATGGTTGATTATTGCGGGTTCTGGTGTAGGCTATTGTTGAGCGATTCATAGTCGTAATAGCATGAGCACAATGTCTCGTATCGATTATACTATTCTTGTATAAGTTTATCAGTATAACACGTTCACTTCAAGATACAAACTATATTATGTCGTGTTATGGAGGTAAGGAGGCTACCCAAAGCGCGGGATTATAGTATTATTGTGTAGCATTGTGGATTATTCACAGCATAAAAAAGGAGCCGTTCAGGTGAACGACTCCTAACACGCACCGTCGAAAGATAGACTATCCTTATTCTTCCGGTTGCTCAAGTGTACGACGGATTGCATCGCGTTGACTACGACGTGTGAAATAATCTTCTTCTTCTTCTTCTTCATAGTCATCATGCTTCCGTCGACGACGGTCACGCTTGCTCCCCCCACCGTATTTCGAGACAAGATCTTCAAGCGTGGCATTATTTACTTCTTGTTCAGGCTCGTCATTGACATCCTGCACATTCGATCTTCGACGTGTTGGTGTATCCTCTGTCTCAGGATCTTCTGTGATATCAGATTGATACGTATCTGCACCTGATTCTTCCTCTTCAGGCCGATCTTCGAGACGCATGGTTAAACTGATACGTTTACTTTGATGATCAACATCAAGCACCCGTACACCAACTGTATCACCGACCTTGATGACATCTTCCACTTTACTGACACGGTCATAGAAAAGTTCGGAGATGTGCACCAAACCATCACGTCCAACCCCGATATCCACAAACGCACCAAAGGGCGCTAAACCACTCACGGTGCCATTGATGATTTGGCCAGTCTCAAGACCTTGCAAGCGCTGAGCCCGATCTGCGCGGCGAAGACTCAAACTAATGCGAGTACCCTCTGCATCAATCTCAAGTAGTTTGAAGGTACGAACCTCACCAACCTGAACAGCATCTTCGGCCTTTTCAATGTGCCCTTCCGACAACTCAGAGATATGCACCAAGCCATCCTTGCCCACCCCAATATCCACAAAAATACCAAATGGGGCTACACCGGTGACAGTGCCATCAACAAGATCACCTACACGTAGATTGGCAAGTGCTTCTCGATCAACCTCTGGCTTTTTCTTCACGGGGCGTTTACGCTCTTCTGGCCGCTCCTTTGAGCGCATGGTCAAACTGATACGCCGTCCATCAGGATCGACACTTTTGACACGAATCTTGACGGTGTCACCGATACGCACTAAATCACTCGGTGACTCAATACGCGTATCACTCATTTCTGAGATATGCACCAAACCATCACGTCCAACCCCGATATCCACAAAGATACCATACAACGCAATGGATGTGACCCGACCATCGAGTTCCATATCTGGTTCGAGGTCTTTCACACGACGAGGGCGGCCACTTTCATCGTCGTCAACGGGGGTGTAGCTAGCACCCTCTGCATCAAGTGCTTCAACTACTTCACTTGCTTCTTCTGAGGTGTAACTAGCATCCTCTGCATCAAGTGCTTCAGCCACTTCGCTTGCTTGTTCCGAGGTAGTCGCCTCCGTTTCCACGACCTCTGTTGGTATTTGCACTAATGCCAGTGCATCTACAGTATCTTCAACAGTGTCTGGAGCGGTTTGGCTCTCATTCTCGGTTGGAACATTCTCCTCAGATGAGGTAGGTACATTTACTGCTTCACTTTGTGGATCAACGGCACTTTGTTCCACTTCAGCATCATCTGAAACGGGCGCTTGTTCGGATGCTGAAACATCATCCTGCTGAGACTCACTGGTTGCCTCTGTTTCCACAGAAGCCGACGCTACAGCTGTTTCTCCGGTAGGGGGGGCAGGTTCAGTACGTTCTGCATCAATGCCAGATGAAGCTTCCTCCTGCCCTTCCACAACCGCATCGTGCTGTGTCGGTGGAGTTTGTTCTTCCATCGTTTCTTTAACGGCATTGAGTGAGTCGCGAACTGACTCCTCTTGCCCCTCGACGAGGCGCTCCTGATTGGTCATGACCGACAGCCCTCCTGATGGGTCTTCCAACGAAACCTATAAATGCGATAATTACATTATATCGTATGACACGAGAACATATCTATAACAGCCACCTTGATTGTCATACAAATGGCGCTGTGAATACTGTTATGAGCGCAATTCGGCTTGTACAAGTGAGGCTAATCCATCCTCACGAATATCATCGAGCCGATAGTAACTCCCTTGCAAATGATGTGCAAGTTGGCGTGCTAGTCCACGCTCAAAGACGGGATGTTCTGTATCTAAGACGACTGAATGAATAGATTGACTAGCAATAAAATCTGATAACGAATAACACTCATCCTGCGGTGGCAGATCGCTCATGGATACATTAGCCTGGCCATCAGTCAAGATAACCATAAGTGGGATTACTTCTGCGTCTTGTCTTCTCGCACGATCCAGTACTTCATATCCCATCAGTAACCCACGTGAGAGCGGTGTTTTGCCACCTGTTGGCATATTGTGCAGCCGTTTCTGGGCCAACTCAACACTATTTGTTAATGGTAATAGTAATGTCGCATAGTCACGTTGAAATGAGATCAGACCAACTCGGTCACGCCGTTGATACGCATCACGTAAGAGAGCAAGCACGGCTGCTTTCGTAGTACGCATACGCTCTTCCGCGGCCATACTCCAACTGGCATCTACCACAAAACACACGGCATTGCGTGTTCGACGTGCGCGTATTTTTTGCCGTAGATCGCTACGTCGGACAATAACACGTCGCACCGTACGACCATTCAATTGTGCCTGTCTGCGTCGGTTTTGTTGATACGGAGCTGCCTCTCGTAGTGTTGCATCAAGAGCCACATCGGTGACACGTCGGTCGGGTCTACTGGTAATGTAGCGACCCTGCTTACGTGTCGTTCGCGTCCGACTACGTTTCCCTGGCGCTCGTCGCTGCAACCTATCACGGTGAGCTTCAAGTCGCTTTGGTTGAAACAAAGAACCTGGGTCAAACAACTTTTCGCCGCTACCCTGCCCCTGTCCAGATTGTTCTACTTCATTTGTACGTGCTGTTGAACCGACAGACATACTCCCGCCGTCTTGTGTATCTGTGTCCTGCGACACCGTTTCAGATCGATCAGAAGTCAAAGAGTCTTTTTTTTTGACTTCTTCTATCGCTGATGAACCTGATCCATCATCATCCGTCCGTACTCGTTCAAGGATTGCTTCCATGCGTTCTTCATCGAGCCGAATATCGGTAAAGGGCTGACGTCGCATACGATGAGGCAACGCCAATTCCGCTGCTAAACGAATATCTTCTACTGTTAACGTAGTGTGTCCTTGCCACGCAGCCTGGGTGCGGGCAGCTTCCAGAATGGCGAGATCAGCACGATGGCCATCAACGCCGAGTTCAAGCACCAGCGCTGCCACTGCAACCATATCTTTGCGCTCGATACGAACCGTTGGAAGTGCAGCACGTGCAGCAGAAATCTGTTGGGCAAGCAGTTGCTCTTCTTCCTGCCAATGTTCAACATACTCTGTCGGATTGGCGTCATAAGCCATACGACGCTCAATAACCGCCACACGACCAGCTACATCAGACACACCACTAATTTCAACCACTAAACCAAAACGATCTAACAACTGAGGCCGAAGTTCACCTTCTTCTGGATTCATCGTTCCAACAAGCATGAAACTAGCCGGATGTGTAATGCTTATACCCTCGCGCTCCACAGTATTGATGCCCATAGCAGCTGCATCCAGCAAAATATCGACAAGATGATCGTCCAGTAAATTGACTTCATCTACGTAGAGTATCCCGCGATTTGCCTGTGCAAGTAACCCTGGCTCAAAACGACGCTGACCTTCTGTCAACGCATGCTCAATATCAAGAGAACCAACAACACGATCTTCAGATGCCGCTACTGGCAATTCAACAAGACGCGTTGCACGTGATCCTCTTGGAAGACTTTCACTTGCATTATAACGTGTACGACATGTCTCACACATCATACCAGGATTGTCCGGTGGGCAACTGTAGGGACAATCCGCTACTACATCTATGTGTGGCAATAATCGTGCCAAGCCTCGCACCGCAGTTGATTTTGCAGTACCCTTTTCACCACGAATCAGCACACCACCTACTCGTGAGTTAATGGTGTTCAATATAAGCGCTCGTTTGAGCCGCTCCTGGCCAACAATGGCAGTGAATGGATAGACAGGTCGTAAAACAGCCATATACCACTACGCAACAAAAGTGCTTCAGCTATTTAGCCGAAGCTAGAGCTATATATCGTATAACTATTCCGGGAGGGGAAGAAGGAAATCAACACCAATATACGTTTTTAAACGTAACCTTACACTTATTCGTCTTAGCCTCTCGGACGGCGACATTGTCGCATAAAGATGGTTGAAAGTCAAATTATCAGGATATTCAGGTTTCCTACAGATCCTACCTGATTCACTCTCCAGATTCATCTGTTACTGGAATAATTGTTAAAGGTATCAACCTTTTTTGTTGCCAGATTCCTTCGATTTGCACTCTTCCAAAATGAATCGCGTTATCAGAGAGACTCTGCAACTGTGTGAGCATGGCCATATCCTCGATAGGAGACTGTAACTTAATCTGATACTTTTGTGCATCTGGTACACCGCCATCCCCAAGTTCCTCGGAGAGGATGGCTGATGTTCGGCTCGACAACAATGCACCATTAACACGCACCAGACGATTGTCATAGTCGGATGGTTGTTGTGATAAGGCTGCGATGGTCGTCTCTTGAGGAATCACAATCTGTAGTTGAGGATCGACAATGCGATAGTGATATGCACCATCAGGGCCAAAGCTGCCAGAACCTTCTATACGTCCCCGTGCAAGAACAGGCGCTAACTGAACACTACCAATTTGCTGAGGAGCATTTGCTAATGTAGCTGGAAGTTCCTCACTTAACCATATTTGTTCTGAAGGCGGAGACAATGGCTGTGGTATGGAGTTTGCACTAAAGCTTACATAATCTAAAAGCCGTGCACCTGCCGAATCGACATAGAGATAGCCCATAGTTGTCACAACTTGTTGCCTCAATCCAGGCGCTTGAGCAATTACCTCTGTGAGTGGGCTAAAACTAGCTGTGGTTGCATCAAGTGGTATCGAGTTGCTGGTGCACCCAGTCATTAAGCAGAGCAAACCCACACTAAGAAACCATAGTATTCGTTTCTTGAGAAAAGACATGAAAAGTAAGTCCTCTAAATAAACGGCAGATCATATCATACCATATAGCTATTATTTGTTACCACGACATGACAACCTGGTATGGTAATATTTCTGGTATACAATCATGTGCCAATGTAGCTCATTGATATGATTAGGAAAGCTTCCTAAATAACTCTTTTGGGAGGCTCAGAGAGGTGATAGATAGTTTTTGGGAGTTAATATTAGGCTTTTGAAAGCTGTCTCATGATATGATAACCGTTATAGAGATTTTGTATTTTGTTTCACAATTCTTACTTGTGCAAGTATTGATGCAGTAGTAAATGTTACGAGGTATGATTTATGTCGACGCGCAATTCACGGCTGAAAGGGTTCTATCACCTTAATCCTTTTGAACGTCTTCAACAAGTGAAGATGTTCGATGGCCTAAATGACGACGATCTTCGCATGCTTCACGGTGGCAATGGAGCCCTTTCCGTTGAGCGCGCAGACAAAATGATTGAAAATGTAATTGGGACGTTTAACCTGCCATTTGGTATTGCGACTAACTTTGTTATCAACGGGCATGATGTGCTCATTCCTATGGTTGTGGAGGAACCATCCATTGTTGCAGGCGCAAGCTATGCCGCCAAACTGATACGCGCGGGTGGTGGGTTCCAAACCCAATCAACAGCCCCCCTTATGATTGGCCAGATTCAGCTTGTAGATCTCAACGATTTCCCTCAGGCAACCAGCGATATACTGTCACGTAAAGCAGATATCCTCAAGATAGCCAACCGCCAGAGCACCAGTCTCTCTGCACTCGGTGGTGGCGCAAAAGATGTTGAGATCCATACTATTGAACACAGCCCGATGGGGCCGATGCTTATTGTACATCTCATTATCGATTGCCGTGATGCAATGGGAGCCAATGCCATCAATTCAATGGCCGAAGCAGTCGCACCACTTCTGGAGCAGATCAGTGGAGGGCGGGCATATCTGCGTATCCTTTCAAACCTCACCGACCGACGGCGCTCTTGTGTTCGAGCTGTCGTGCCACCACATGCGCTGGCCCGTGATGGACTGAGTGGTGAGGAAATTATCGAAGGCATTCTCTGGGCATATGCCTTTGCCGCAACCGATCCATATCGCGCTACAACACACAATAAGGGCATTCTCAACGGCATTGATCCCGTGCTAATTGCCACAGGAAACGATTGGCGGGCTATCGAAGCTGGCGCCCATGCCTACGCTGCACGCAATGGCCAATATACCTCAATGTCGGTCTGGGAACGCGATCCCGCAGGGAATTTAGTCGGCACACTTGAACTGCCCATTGCTGTTGGTGTGGTTGGTGGAGCAACCAAAGTCCATCCAGCAGCCCAGGCAGCGCTCAAACTCCTGAATGTGCGGCAGGCGCACGAACTGGCTGAGATTTGTTTGTGTGCGGGTCTCGCCAGCAATTTGGCTGCCATGCGTGCGCTCGCCACCGAAGGCATCCAACGCGGACATATGAGCTTGCACGCACGCCAGATCGCGATGGCAGTCGGTGCACAGGGTCACGAAATCGATGAGCTAACCCGCCGTATGATCGAGGAAAAGATCATCAAACCCTCCCGTGCGGAAGAATTGCTCACAAAAATCCGTAACACGACTATTGTTCCATCAATCATTAACGAGTAATGTAGATAAAACAAGCGCCGTAGCATCTCGTTACAATAATGACCTCTACGGCGTGCTTGCCATGAATGATGGAAAGCCTCATATAGCCTCGTGCTGCATTCCATCAACCTAATATGCCAATAAATAGACATTTATGACAACCTCTATTGTACAAGATGGAGACATACCTAATGATGCGACCAGACAAACCAGTTGGGCTGTGCGGTTATGGGGTGTATATCCCCCGTTATCGTATAGCTGCACAGGAAATTGCACGTATCTGGACTGACGGAAAAGGTGGCTTACCCGTCGAAGCTAAAAGCATTCCTGGTCCAGATGAAGATACTATTACGATGGCCATCGAAGCAGGGCGTCACGCCCTATCACGCAGCAATATTGAACCTGATCAACTTTCAGCCGTGTGGGTCGGTAGCGAAAGTCACCCTTATGCTGTAAAGCCCTCTGGGACTGTTGTTGCTGAAGCACTCGGTGCTACACCATGGATTAGTGCCGGTGATTGGGAGTTTGCTTGTAAAGCTGGCTCTGAAGCATTGACTGCGGCCATGGGGTTGGTTGGGAGTAACATGGCAACATATGCCCTCGCAATCGGAGCTGACACCGCACAGGGGCGTCCCGGTGATGCCTTAGAGTACACCGCTTCTGCTGGTGCAGCCGCATTACTGGTGGGGCCGGCAGAACAGGCTGTGGCTACCATCGAAGCTACCTGCTCATATGTCTCTGACACACCAGATTTCTTCCGGCGTGCAGGAGGCACATATCCTGTCCATGGCGGACGTTTTACCGGTGAGCCAGCATACTTTTCGCAAACACATCACGCTGCCACACATTTACTGAACGAGTCTGGCACGCAAGCCAGTGATTATACCTATGCCGTATTCCATCAACCTAACGCTCGTTTTCCGCAAACTGTCGCTAAAAAACTGGGCTTTACGCCACAGCAGATGGCACCCGGTTTGTTGGCACCACAGATCGGCAACACCTACTCAGCAGCAGCATTGCTTGGTTTAGCTGCTATTTTAGATATTGCACAACCAGGCGAATCGATTTTTGTAACGACCTATGGCTCTGGGGCTGGTTCAGACGCGTACATCTTACGAGTGACAGACACTATCGCTGCGCGTCGATATCGAGCACCACTTACCGCCACCTATCTGGCCCGCAAAACGTTTATTGATTATGCGATGTATGCCAAGTGGCGTGGCAAATTAGTGATGGAATAAGGGGGTCCTCATATGCGTCAAGTCTATATTATCAGCGTTGGGCAGACGCCTGTTGCAGAGCATTGGAATCAGACAGCACAAGACTTAGCAGCACATGCTTTTACGAATGCTATAGGAGACATTTCCTCTGATCGTGTCGGTGCACTATTTGTCGCAAACGCGTTCGGGGGTGTGCTCCAATTACAATCACACATAGCACCGTCGATCGCTTCTACACTGGGACTGTCAGGCATCGAAGCGTACACTGTTGAAGCAGGGGGAGCGTCTGGTGGCGTAGCACTCCGACAGGCTTATTTGGCCATTGCCAGTGGCGCCTACGATTGTGTTGCAGTTGTTGGTGTCGAGAAATTGACAGATGTAGCTGATGAGCAACTCATTGCTGGCATGGCCCTAGCTGGAGATGCTGAATGGGAAGCCCTTCATGGTATTACGCTGACATCTCAATGGGCCATGCTGATGCGTCGCTACATGCACGAGTACGGGTACACCCCAACCGACTTCGCTCCTTTTCCAGTTAACGCTCATGCCAACGGCGTTTCAAACGCACACGCGCTGTACCGCTTCCCTATCAAACCTGAAAAAGTCGCGAATGGCGTCCCGGTGGCCGATCCACTGGGGTTACTGGACTGTGCAACCATGGCAGATGGCGCCGCAGTGCTTATCCTCGCTAGCGAGGGGCTGGCCCGTGAGTTGCCACATCAAAGCGTTCGCATTGCCGGATCAGCGGTTGCAACCGATACCCTTGCTTTGCACCACCGTACAGATCCACTAAGCCTTACGGCAGCAACCCGTTCATCAACCAGAGCGTTCCAACAGGCTGAGGTAACACAAGGTGATGTGAATGTACTTGAATTGACCGATCCGCATGGTATTGCAGCAACTCTTGCACTTGAAGCCAATGGTTTTGCGGAGCGTGGTGTCGGTGTGCAACTTGCCTGCGAAGGCGCTATTACTCCTCAGGGGAGTGTGCCATTGGCAACAGGCGGCGGTTACAAAGCACGTGGCGATGTTGGAGGGGCCAGTGGTGTCTATCAAATTGTGGAGTTAGTCCATCAATTACGTGGTGAAGCAGGCACAGTACAGGTACCACAGGCTCAAATCGGATTGGCCCAGTGTCTTGGCAGTATTGGGAGCACCGCAGCGACACACATCCTCATAGCTGAGTGATACACATGGATTATTTGCAATTATCGAATATCTCACGGTTACATAATACGAGGACAGCTAGATGAATTCAGCAAAACACTGGCGTTGGCGAGCAGCACGCTACCGACTCGAAGGGCAACGCCACCGTAAAGATTATACCATCCGATTTCCACCAGAGCCAGGTAAACCTGGTGAGGAAGCAGATATTTGGGAGTCATATACACTTAGTGGCATAGGGACAGTATACTCGTTTAGTGTTGTGCGCCAGCCCCCGACACGTTATGAGGGACAAACACCGTACATAGTGGCACTCATTCGCCTCGAAGAAGGGCCTTTGATCAGTGCACAACTGACCGACTGTGACGCAGATCAGGTCGACATTGGCATGCCCGTTGAAATGGTGACCCGCCAACTGTGTGATATAGGCTGTGAAGGTTTGCGCGTCTACGCCTATAAATTTCGACCACATCTGATTACACAAAATACTGAGTAGTGCTTGTCTATACCATAATAGAAGAGGACGATGAACAAATATGTGTCCATTCATCGTCCTCTATGTGTTGATGAAGGTCTCAAACATCATACTAGTAGTACAGTGAGCGCATTACACCGACAACGCGTCCCTGAATACGCACTTTATCAGCATTTACATAGATTGGGTCCATGGTTACATTGGCGGGTTGGAGTCGCACACGATCACCCTCTTTGTAGAAGCGCTTCAACGTCACGGCGTTGTCATCCTCAATCAAAGCAGCAACCATTTGACCATTTTCAGCGGTCTCCTGGTAGCGGAGCAATACAACATCGCCATCGTCGATCAGGGCATCAATCATGGAATGACCACGAACACGCAGCGCATAGACATCGCTAAGACGTTCGGGTGGTGCAACATCTTCCGGTACATCTACCAGTTCAGCTTCCCCAGAACTAGTATCCTCTGGGTTCGGAAGTGGCTGACCTGCCGTAATGACTCCAAGGACTGGAACCTGGAAACCATTTCGTAAACTGGGTTGCACAGGCGTTGTCTGTGGAATAGTAATACCACGTGATACTTTGCCGACCCGTTTCAGCAAGCTCTTAGTCTCTAACACTCTTAGATTGTAAGCTACCACAGAGGTAGAAGATATATTCAGACTTTCCTGGATTTGTCGGATGGTAGGTGGGTAACCTTGCTCCTCCACAAAACCTTGAATATACTTAAGAATGTCTTGTTGACGGGTAGAAAGACCGTCTGCCGACCGCATTATACTTGTCCTTTCATTTGCTGTGCTTAGAGAAACAAGCTACAGCAGCCCAGATTTATCGCAAACATGTTCGTTAGAACTAATGTAGCATTCTGATTATAAAGGAAACACTTGTGCTGTGTCAAGAGGTTATACACATATTGTCCCCAAATATATTCGTTCGGATCAGGCGTATTTGTGCTACACATCAATATATGCTATATCAAAATGTTTGCGATAACAAGCATTTATCCCTTTCGCAACAGGCATATCAGAGTCGCAGCTTGAAATATCACTGGATACAGATGGAAATGCTTATGAGATCAGAACCATAAGTGAAAATGCTATAATCAACCAATTGGACTGGCATAAAGTAACATCAGGTTCTGACAATGCATAAAAGGTAGTGGCTCATTGGCATAATTGTCGTCACTTTAATCACCCCGATCGGATTATTCGCTTTGTATGCACAATCAAGGATACTGATACCAACAGTTTTCGGTGTTTCTGGTGGGGTTGATCAGATTTGCATGGAAGACGAGGCACGCCGTGAAGAAGCTACTGAGTTGGTACCGCAATCGATTAAAGAGATTGAACCGCTTCTAGGTTCATTTCATTATGCTCCAAAGATGATATTTTGCTCGACTCACCAATGCTTCGAGCGTTTTGGGTTTAAGCAGGCAGCCGCACCAAAAATGGGAAAAGCTGGCACGGTGGTGGCCCCGCGAGGCTGGACACAATACTATATCAAACACGAACTAATCCACCACTGGCGGGCACAAGAACTGGGTTTAATCGAATTAATGTGCGCATCCATGTGGATATGGGAGGGAATGGCCTATGCACTCAGTGATGACCCTCGACGACCATTGACAGAGCCCTGAGAGACCTACCGAGCACAATTCGAGTCGTGGTATACAAACCCAACCAGAGATACATTGGTTGATGCACTTGAGCAAGAACTTAGGCATCAGTGCCACATGTGATCAGAAGAACTAAAAATCGCACCATGAACGCATTGTGCCTACTAACTACAAACTATTTAACGACGTACAGCAGATGTCGCCTCCCGAGGGAGTTGTCCTTCCGTTAAAAATTGGATTGCAGCAGCAAGTTGATCATCGGCACAACCTGACTGGCCTTCCAATGGCTCATTATCTGCAACACAAGGCACCATCTGAGTTGGCTCATCGGTCATAGCAACAACATATTCAGGCGTGATACCAACATTACTGATCGTTTGCTTACCTGGGGTTAACCAATATGCAGTTGTCACACGTACATTGGCACCATTGCTAAGTTGATGAATATTTTGCACCGACCCTTTCCCAAAGGTGGTCTCACCAATCAAATAGGTCGACTCCCGCATATCACGCAGCGCACCAGCCACGATCTCACTGGCACTGGCAGATCTGCCATTTACCAGCACGACCAGTGGAAGATCGAAAGCACGCGTATTGGCCGGACCTTTGATGGTGTTAAGCGTCAGCACTTCACCGCCAGTTTTCTTCTCATACAACGCAACCCCTTCGTAGAAGCGACCAAGCACTTCCTGTGCCGGTTTGAGATAACCACCTGGATTGTCACGAAGATCGAGCACCAGCCCTTGAGGTTGTTGTGCGAGTAACTTACGCATGGCTAGATCAAAATCATTTGGTGTGGTGGTCTTGAATCCGCTGATCTTCAGATAGGCTACATCATTATCAAGCATAGCACTTTGGACACTGCTGACGATCACCTCGTCACGCTCGATTACCACATCAAAAGGCTGTCCTTCAAACTCACGGCGAATGGTTAACGTGACAGCAGTACCCTTTGGACCACGGATTCTGGCAGCCACCTTCACATGCGCCTCACTAGTATCGAGATCTTCAATAAATGGCGAGACCACTTCACCATCGATCTTGAGAATTTCGTCATCCTGCTGTAGACCCGCACGCAAGGCTGGTGAATTCTCCATGGGGCGGCTAATATACGCCTTACCGTTAGCAATACGAATATACGCACCAATACCTTCAAACGACCCACGCAAATTATCGTTGGATTGGGCTGCCAGATCTGGTTCTTGATAGACAGTGTAGGGATCATCGAGAGAGGCAAGCATACCATTAATTGAGCCAGTAATCATACGTTGGCGATCAAGTGGTTCTTCGTGATAGAAGTCCTGGTCAACCAGGTGCCATGTCTCCCAAAAGACACTAAATTGCTGACGAATCTCTTGTGGTGTTTGGGCATTCGTGGGGCTGAACATCGCAGCAATGGCGCCACGCATCGGCACATAACTACCAAACATCAATGCACAAATCCATCCTCCTCCAAAACCAACGATCAACAAAACGATGCCAGCAACAGCATGAGCAATGACCGCACGCGACCTTCCGAACATACCACGTCCTCCATAATTGATGCCTGGTTGTAAAAGACCGATCAGTTATTCCAAATCACCCATTGCATATAAAACTGCTGTGGTTGCCACAATTGGCGCAGTTTCCGCCCGCAGGATACGTCGGCCCAGCGTTACTGGGATAACGCCATAATCTTGTGCTGTTGTGACTTCGGTTGAGGTAAATCCACCTTCCGGTCCACTCATAAGAGCCACGGAGAAGGGGGGTGTTGTGGGAGCAACTGCTTCGGTTTGCGACATTGTTCTGGTTGTATTGTGTATTACTTGTCGAAGTGACACACTAGCGTGTCCCTCCCATAATAACACAGCTATACCACTTTTGACAGCCTGTTCACATCCCGACACAAAAGGGATACTCCTCGTAATGTGTGGCAATGTACCACGGCAGGCTTGTTCTGCCGCCTCACGGACAATACGCTGCCAACGTTCAAATTTGCGGCTCTCTACGTCTTGAGCTGCGTTGGCAATACCATGTTCAGAAGCAACCGGGACAAAGATCGCAACGCCTAGCTCTGTCCCCTTTTGCAGCACCCACTCAAAACGTTCTGCTCGCATAATACCCACGAAGAGGGTAACATGCGTACGTGGTTCACCAGCAGACCTTTCTCTTCCTTCAACCAACCCTACAAAACGCCTCCGCTCAAGCGTGATGAGTTGTACAGTGTATTCCCAACCGCTGTTGTCCAGCAACAAAATATGCGAACCTACCTGCAACCGCAGAACTTTGGTGAGCTGATGTGTAAGTTGGACATCCTCTACCACCACTTCACGATTGAGTTCAAGCTCCGTCTGGACAAAAAAACGATAGGTATTACCCAGTGAAGGCTGGTCTGGCGAGTTGCGTGTGCGTTTTGACATATTTTCCAATGTACGAGAACTTGTTATGTATTCTAGCTATGCTGCTTTGCGATGGACAAAAGCAACCCAATCACCCTGTTGCTGTCGGTCGAGACACTCAAATCCAGCAGCCGTGTACGCCGCCATAACCTCTGCTTCACGTTCGGTAATAATCCCTGAGCTAATCACCAATCCACCAGGGGCAAGTGTAGCAGCAATATCATCAGCGACAGCCACTAACACCCGCGCAATGATATTAGCAACAATCAGATCACAATGTTGCCACTCGGCTTGCGAAGCGTTGGGTCCTTTATCCAGCGACTCCTGGTCTGCTGATGCACTGGTTCGTCCGGTGTTCCATCCCATCCAATGCCCAAAGGATGCACCCTTGCCCAAACTACCTTCTGCTACCTGCACACGATCATCCATAGCATTGAGTTCAAGATTATTACGTGTTGCATCAACCGCAATCGGATCAGTATCCAACGCCAACACCGCAGCAGCCTCCAATTGTGCGGCAGCCACTGACAATATACCAGAACCACAACCCAGATCGATAATCTTCATTGCTGGCTGAACATACTGCTCAAGCAACACTAAACAAAGTTGAGTGGTTGGATGCAGACCAGTACCAAAGGCCATACCCGGATCGAGTCGTAGAATGACCTCATCCGGCTGTGCATCGTATTCGAGCCATGAAGGGACAATGACCGTTCGCTGGCCTACATGCTGGATTGTGTAATGCTTCTTCCATGCATTCGCCCAATCTTCTTCATTTACAGTCGCCATTCGCAGTGGGCCAACCGGACGCATCTGACCAAAATGCCAGAGCGCCTGCTCAACACGTGAACGCACCTCTTCGGCCCGCTCATCCATCGGCACATAGGTCCGTAGTGTGACCGGGCGATCCAGATCATACGTATATTCTGGCCCATCAGCACCAGGAATGATCGGCTGATCAATCGCAACGCCGCCATTGTATCCATACTGTGCCAATAGATCACTCACCGACTCGACTGCTTCGTGATCGACTTCAACGGACAACTCCATCCAGGATGTTATTTGGTTTTCCATCGGGTTCCCTGTGGGCTATCTTCAAGCACAATACCAAGATCGCCCAGACGATTGCGAACGGTATCGGCAAGAGTGTACTGTTTTACTTTTCGTAGCTCTGCCCGTAATTCGATCAACAGATCAACAAATGGCGCAATATCGTGGGAATGTTGCTGTTGTTCAAGCGTTAGTCCAAGCACTCCAGCCAATTCGCGTAACGTATGTTGAGCTGCTTCAAAGGACACACCACCAACCCCATTATCGCGGGCTGTGTTGATGGCACGAACCAGTTCAAACAACGCCGCCAGTGCTCCCGACGCATTAAAGTCATCATCCATCATCTGGATGAACTGCGACCGAGTTGCTTCGGTCACCACCTCAAGTTGTCGCGCTGCATCACTCATTGCCTCAGAGCCAGTGGCTGGGTCAAGCGCGCTGCGGAGGCGTGCCAGTTTGCGCCCCTGATCCGCCACAATCTCTGCACCATAGGCCAGCGGATTGCGGTAGCATGACGACAACACAATGAGTCGCAAAATATCTGCCGGATGTTCACGTAAAAATTCGCGTACCGTTACGACATTCCCCAGCGACTTGGACATTTTTTCCAGTTTATAACTCCCATCGTCGAGACGGGTGTGAATTTGTAACATTCCATTGTGCATCCAGAAGCGCGCAAAGGGTTTATCGGTAAGACTCTCTGTTTGAGCAATCTCGTTTTCATGATGAGGAAAGACAAGATCGTTCCCACCGCCGTGGATATCGATCTGCTCACCCAGATGCTTAAGATTCATGGCGGAACACTCGATATGCCAGCCAGGTCGTCCGTCGCCCCATGGGCTGGGCCAAGCTGGCTCATTTGGTTTGGCTGCCTTCCAAAGGGCAAAGTCGGCAGGACTCTCTTTGCGTTCATCAACCTCAAAACGTGTTCCTGTCAGCATATCGTCCAGGTTTCTGCCGGAGAGTTTGCCATAATCGGCATCCTTGGTCACTCGAAAGTACACATCACCATCGGCTTCATAAGCATAGTCTGAGCTGATCAACTGCTCAATAAATGCGATAATCTCCGGCATGGTGTCTGTTGCACGTGGGTACAATGTTGCCGGGAGAATATTCAACGACGTGAGATCTTCGATAAATTCGTCGATATATTGTTCCGCAAGCTGTTTCGGATTACGATCAAGCTGATTGGCACGATTGATAATCTTGTCATCAATATCGGTGAAGTTAACGACATGGTGTACATCATAGCCACGAAATGTGAGATAGCGACGCACCACATCGAACACCATAGCCGACATCGCATGACCAATATGCGCCTGGTCATACACAGTCACGCCACATACATACATTCGCACCACATCGGGCTCAATTGTCACAAGAGGTTCTGTTGCACGCGTTAATGTGTTATATATTTGAATAGCCATTGTCTATACCTCAACTGCAAAAGGTTTGGTTTAGGGAAACTAGATACCCTCACCAAATAAAAACTCTTCATCCTTCGGTTTTCCGTTGCCATTGTCACCCAATGCAGACCAGACATGAGCTGGCAGGGCATCAAATGTCAAATGGTGTTCCTGACGATGAGTATTCGTAGTCTCCTCAAGATCCATCAACCGTGTCTCCATTTCAAGCACCTTGGCACGCAAACCACGCAACATAAGACCTTCCGGATCGGGAAGTTGTTCGACCCGCCGCGTCGTACCTGTTTCAGGATCACGCTTGGCCACGATACGGGCAGGCACACCAACCGCCGTTGCATGGGGCGGCACATCTTTCACAACCACTGCACCACCACCAATACGCGCTTCTTCTCCCATAGTAATGGCTCCAAGGACAACGGCATTGACCCCCACAATAACACGGTCCTCAAGAGTCGGATGGCGTTTGCCGCACTGCTTGCCTGTACCACCAAGCGTCACACCCTGATGTAAAATGACCCAGTCACCGATCTCGGTGGTTTCGCCAATCACTACCCCCATCCCGTGATCGATGAAGAAGCCACGGCCAATCCGTGCACCAGGATGGATTTCGATGCCGGTCATAAAACGCGAGAGTTGCGAAATAAAGCGAGGGACAAAGGGAACATGACGACGCCAGAGTTTATGGGCGATGCGATGAAGTAGAATAGCGTGAAGACCAGGGTAGAGCATAATCTCAGCGATATTACGCGCCGCAGGATCGTTGCGCCTGATCGCTCGTATATCATCACGTAAGATTCGTATTTTGGTTTCCCAGGACATAATAAAACCTCCCACTACATATGGTATAAAGGAATTGAAGGATTACACACATCATAGGGGCATCATCACTGACGGATGATACCCCTATAGACAGGTACAGCTATACCCTTCACGCCCGTTAAGCCATAAGGACTGGGAGGTTCGTGATGCAATTGCTACAACATCTCTACTCTGCGGTAGAGGCTGCAGGTGCACTCGTGCTGGAACTTTTGGTCTCAGTTGTCGTCGTCGTTGCAGTATCACTACTGGTTGTGTTCTTCGAGTCATCGGTGCTTTTCGTCTCTTTAGTACTAGTTGAAGTATTACTTGCCGATGGTGTACTACTATCTTTACGACTATCGGTAATATACCAACCTGAACCTTTAAAAACGATCCCTACTGGTTGGAAAACCCGCCGAACCGATCCTGAACATGCGGGACAGGTCTGTAAGGGTGCTTCTTTAAACGATTGGAATTGTTCGAACTGCGCTCCACATGAATCACATGCATAGACATAGGTTGGCATGACTACACAATCCTCCTGATGAATATTTCTAGAGCCGTCTCAAATTGTACACGATCTATGTAGGCTAATCAAACCACCCAAAGTTGGAGTTTTGTTAGAATTAGGTCTTATTTTTGTTAGACTATGACCCAGATACGAAAACAATCCATACTACTTATAGTACGGATACAAACCATCACATGGATTGCAAGTGTGAAACGCAAAATTACTTTTCGGATGAAGAGGAGTGGGCCAAGGATGCTCGGCAACAATGTGTTACTTCCATAGATAGCCAAACGTCATGTGAATATAATGGACTTATAGGCAAGCTCTTTTGGTTTATGACAGGCGTCACTACATGAAAGGACAAGCAAGTATGGCTGAGTCTGACCGTGAGGTTCCTGAAAGAGACATCAGTGATAGTAATGGATTTGAGCAATATATCGCTCAACGTGCCCGTGACACCGGACGATCAGTAGAACGTGTCCACCAAATTGTGCTATTCGAAAATGCTTTTGATACATATAGAAGTGTGTTGTATACGCAGTTCGAGGATCGTATCGCAGGTTCTTGGATCAAGTATGAGCCTGTGATGAAAGGGTACGTGCGCTTCGTTCATGAGGTACCTGCTGACGCAGTCGCAGCATTAGCACCGTTTGAGATACTCGACTCTGACAATGTAATCCTGCTGGATGACGGGACCATGTCATTTGAACATCACAGTCGTCGCCCCGCGCTGGTGGCCCAGGCTCTTGCTGATTTGGGCTATCAAAATTTCATGACAGGACTTGATCCCACTGACCAAGTAATTCAGATTGAAATCCAACTCCCAGAAGGAGTAACGCCACCCAACACCGAAGATCTTGTTGCTGCAATCCAGCAACAATTGAACAAAGCTCAAAGCGCCAACCAAGAGACAGTGCTGCAGGGGCGTGCTGCCATCATAGAGGTAGACGATATCGAACTAACCATCCTTAGGGGCGACGGTCCAATGATAAGGTTTGACAGTGCTCAAGGTGATGGCTGATGTGTTCGAGGTGGCATAAACGAATACAACTTTTACGTTATGTAGCTTGACCGTAGGTGCATGCCCTCTCTATAATTCTGTAATTCCCAAATCGTTGTAGTATTAAAGATGTAACATGTCATTTCATTCTTTAATACTACAACACTAACGACATGGATTGCACAGCATGAAACGCAAAGTCACTTTTCAGGTCTATACAGATGAAGAGGAATGGGCCAGGGATGCACGGGAGCATGGTATCCCTGAGAACGACATTCAGAAGCAGGTCCAAAGTATGCGGCAAACTCGTGAAACGGCTAGACGTGTGGTTTTGATTGGACTAGCCGTATGTGCTTTAGTGGCGCTGTCTGCATTGGCATATTGGTATTTCAGACGCTAATATCAGTATTTGCCCTTGCCTCAACGCCTTACCTCATTTGTGCTTGCAGCGCCTTGGCCAAGTCAGGCGGGTCTGACCACCACACAACCACATTCGGTGTCTGGTGCCACACTGCACAAGCTCGAATTACAATTATTAAACTCGTGTGTTACTTATGTGTATAGCTAGACGTATTGTATATAGAGCAATAAATTAGAGCATACTATCATCTTTGTTTATCCCTGTACCCATATCTTGGAGGCAACTATGCGGTTATTTAAGGAGTTGACTGAGCGTGAAGAAGAAGTGCTTGTTTATCTCTCTATGGGCCAGTCAAATCCACAGATTGCAAGCCAGCTTAGTATAAGTACGCATACGGTTCATAACCACACCAAAAGTATTTTTAAGAAACTGAATGTGAGGGGACGGGGGCCTGCAAGTCTATTGTATTGGCAGAAAAAAACAACTACATGAAGTAGAATAGCCAAGTTGGGCTATTCTATATCCGCCTTGATAGTGGTATACTAAATATATACCAAATATTGTTCCAATCTTGCGTTTTGATAGCTTATACATTTATTTTGCCATGTCCAATTTTAAACCGTTTGATTAGGAGGGATTTTATGCTTGTTTGCTCCAAGATCACTCGTTTGGTTGTATGTAGCATTGTCTTGGGTAGTTTACTATTTATGAACACGCTATTTGCATATGATACGAATGCACAAGAAAGCTCACCCGAATTAAGCAGTGAAAATACTGTTATACATCTAAGTGATAGTGAAGCGCTGGCAGAAGACATTGATATTCTTGCAAATCAAACAGGATATTCTCAAGAACAAGTTGAACAATCCATTTTGTTCCAACAAGTCTTTGGAATATATGTAGATAAGTTACTCATTCGTTATAGCGACCAGATTTCTAGAGTGTGGGTGGACCCTGTCCCTAATACGAGAGGGTACATCCAATTCGTTGATAAAGTACCAATGGAAGCAGTAACAGAGATGGAGTCAATAAATCTCTTTAATGCTGATAATATTATTCTTAGCGGTGACGGCCTAATTTCGATGGAAGATCATCGACAACGTGCTGAACTGGTAGCAGATACAATGGTAGACTTAGGGTATCAAGACGGTCTTACATTCTTTGACCCTGTTAACCAAAAAATTCAGATTGAACTCAAGCTTCCGGAAGGATCACCACAACCAGATATTAGCAATCTTGCAAACGCAGTTCAAACACATTTGCAGAACGAACAAAGCCAGAGCACAGCATCGCCACTTCAAGGCGACGCTGCTATCATAGAAATGAGCGATCTTGATCTGACTGTACTTCCAGGATCTGGTCCAATAATTGAACTACAGAATGCGCGAGGGGGTAACTGGCTACTTGATGATGGAGTTAGGGAATGTACAAGTGGTTGGTCAGTAAGCGGTCCAAATGGTGATGGTATCATTACCGCTGCTCATTGCACAGGTCTCAACCAATTTGAAGTCCCTGGAGGTAGCCCTTTTAGTATAAATTATGAAGATCAAGAACGTGGTGCAGGTGGTGATGTTGAATATCATACTACAAGTCAGTCAGAACTTGCCGAGTTTTACAGCAATGAGTCAAGCATCCGGGATGTTACAGGCATACAAACAACTAACACAATGGCAGGTAACAGTGTATGTTTTTATGGTCGTGCTTCTAACACACGCACCTGCAATCACACAGTTGAGGCTGTAGGGGTTACTGTTTTAGCAAGTGGAAGTGTGGAAGTAAAAAATTTAGCACGTGCAACTAATGCTTCATCAACGAACGGGGATAGTGGAGGCGGCTGGTCCATATCTACTACAGCATGGGGTGTTCATCATGGCAGAGACAGTAGTGGACGCGCTTACTTCACACCTTCGCAAGAAGCACAGAATGCACTTGGTGTAACTATTAAAACACAGTAATGGAACAAACGAATGCGACTTTTACGCTATATGGCTGGTCTGATGCTGACAGCTATCATAGGAGTGGGATGTGCAACGGCGACTCGCATTGATGAGTCGCCTGTGCCTGTATCACCACTTACCACGTGGGACCCTAGTCAATCGGACACATTTACTGACGCAAGTGTTGGTACAGGGACACTCAATATTGACGATGGCTGTGTACGGTTGATCCTAGAAAATCAGACAAGCATTCTGCTGGTATGGCCAGAGCCGACTTCGTGGGATGAAGCTACGCAAACCATTGAATTTGTCGATTTTCAAGGTGAACAAATTGCGTTGCGTGATGGTGAGCAAATCACACCAGGTGGTTCAACAATAACAGGTGACTTTCCGTTTGTGTCACCACCTGATCCATCTTGCCAGGCTGATGAAATGTTCGTCGTCAACTCTTTGGGAGAACTTACACGTAACTGATAAGTACAGATAACATAAATATAGCTCAAACTTTAGTCCTTTAGCTGTTCTTGCAGCGCCTTGGCCAAGTCAGGCGGGTCTGACCAACGTACAACCACATTCGGTGTCTGGTGCCACGCTGCACAGGCCCAAATAGCCTCTGCCAGATCCTCGACAAGCGCAGCATCCCACGCAATACCTGGTTCCAGATGCAGAGCTTTGATTTCAAAAATACCCTCTTTGCGATGCGCCTTGGGGTCCAGCCGCCCAATCAAAGCGCCACGATGAAGGATTGGCAGTGAGAAATACCCATACCGTCGTTTTGCGGCAGGCGTGTAGCACTCAATCTTGTAGTCGAAGTGAAACAATGCACTGGCTCGCTGGCGGTCCCACACGAGCGGATCAAAGGGCGATAACAAGGTCGTCAAGGTTGGCTTCAGCGCCCCAGCAGACGCCGCCTGAGCCAGACTCAAATTGTCAGGATGAATGTATGCCGGAGTCGACCAGCCCTCGACTTCTGCACGTATCAGTACACCTTCATTGACCAGAGTCTCCAGCAACGGCTGGCTATCACGTTTAGCCGTGCGGAAGTAATCAGCAGCCCAGGCCGCCGTCGTCACGCCGAGCGCTTGTATGGCACGTAGCGCGCGGGTGCGATGTACAACCTCAATGGGGAGCGCTTGCGTATCATCCCAATCGGGTAATACTTGTTCCCTCAGGGCATAGATGCGCTGAAAATTATGCCGTCGTGCAATCATCAACTCACCAACGGTGTGCAGCATCTCCAGCGTAATCTTCTCCGGTTTCCAATTCCACCATGTTCCTTTCTGACCATCGTTACGCACAAAGTCCGATGAGCGCACCTCACCACGCTCACGCACAAATGCCAGCATGCGTTCAACCTGCTCAAGATTCTCATCAACCCACGTGCTGGCACGCGACCAGCCATTGTGTATACGATTGAGCATCAGGCTACGGTAAAGGGGGTAATCTTCAATGGGGAGAAAGCATGCTTCATGTGACCAATACTCGAAGAGGTGGCCCTCGTCAAGCAGTTCATCAAGCCACACAGGATTATAGTCCCCCAGGCGGCTCCACAAAACGAGATATGGGCTGCGTGCTACCACATGAATGGTATCGATCTGTAATACTTGCATACGTCGAATAGTAGCCAGCACATCTGCTTTGGTAGCGTTAGATGTTGTAGGTTGTAACATCCCCTGGACAGCCAGTAACAGAGTTTGAGCAGCCATATGAGATAAACGCATAAATTGTTCCCTTTTGATATATCGCTACCCTATCATACCAGAACATGTGTGTGAATTAAAGTAAATAAATAATTAAGAATATTTGGAAAATATTGTAAAAGAGATACATTCATTTGACTTTGCTTGACCCGTATTTGCCTATCGATTTATACTGCTACTGGGGAGAAAATTCGTCTCGTACAATAGGAGAACCATCCTTCAATGACAACTGATACATTAGGAAAATACAAACTGGGAGCAATCCTTGGACAGGGTGGCATGGGAGCCGTATACCGTTCGTTCCATCCCCAACTCAATCGCCCGGTTGCCATTAAAGTTATCCGTAGCAACGTAGCCGATCCGCAGGTACACCAGCGTTTTATGCGTGAGGCACAGATCGTCGCAGGGTTGGCACACCCTCACATCATCCGTATTTTCGACATCGATGTGCAGGATGGCCAACCTTACATCGTGATGGATTTGGTGGAGGGTGAGAGTCTGGACAAGCGCTTGAGTTCTGGTCCGTTGGCGCTGGATACAGTATTGCAGATTATGCTTCCCTTGACTGATGCATTGGGATATGCCCATAGCCAGGGCGTTATTCACCGCGATCTGAAACCGGCGAATGTGCTGCTGCAACTCGATGGAAGACCTGTCCTCGCAGATTTTGGCATCGCCCGACCACTGAACACACAGAGTTCGGATCAATTGACCGCGACAGGTGCATTGATTGGCACACTGGCGTACATGGCCCCAGAACAATTTCTTGGTGCAGGATCTGACCAGCGCAGCGATATATATGCGCTGGGAGTGATGCTTTTCGAGATGCTCACTGGCCATCCACCGTTCGATGGTGACACAGCCCAAGTGATGTATGCTCACCTGCATCAACCACCACCATCCCTTACGGCATTACACCCAAACGCACCAACAGCACTCGATCAATTGATACAAGGTATGCTGGCCAAGGAACCAGATGATCGCCCACAAACAACGTATGAGATTGGTGCAGCATTGCGCTCCATCCAAGATACCTATGCTTTCACAGGGGCAACTGTTGCACTCACAAATGGTCCGCCGACTGTACCAGTTGGATCTGCCCTAACACCATCAACCGTAGCGGTTGGGCAAGCCACAGCACCAACATCTGCGGCAATACCAGCGCATGCAGCACCAAAGCCACGACGTTCGTGGCTTTCAATGCGCGGATGTCTGCTCATCAGTTTAGGGGGGTTCGCTCTTACTGCAGGACTTGTGATACTGGTCATCCTGCTGCAGGTAAATGTGAGAAAAACAGATGATGTTAGAGCAGTTACAGATCCAACCGACGCTCCCTATCGCGCAGCACCACCCGACTCTGCGAGTTCAATCAGTGAACCAATCTATAATTTGCGAGATGCACTGCCTTTTCAGCCATTTGACCGAGCGCGCTTGAATTTCCCCAAGGACCAACTCCAGTGGCGGATGGAGACCACCCTTCAAAATGAGCAACAGGTTGGGCCAGAGACGTTTACCGTGGGCAACATGAGTTATGGATATATTGGCGATTCACTGTGGTTCTTTGGAGAAGTCCGTAACGATGGCGAAACACCCCGCGAATCAGTTGAAGTGCGTATTTCGCTGCTCAATGACGAGGGGCTGGAACTGGTAAGCGATACCGGTTTTACCTCAATGAGTTATCTCAATCCTGAAGAAATTTCCCCATTTCGGGTACTGTTCTCTGAAGAATTACTCCCTGACACTCCACCAACCAGTTATGTCATGGAAGTACGCGGCGACGAAGCCGACTTTGAATTAGGCTACACCATCCGCGATATCACGATTGTGAATGAGCCAAGTGAGTTGCGTGAGCGTACCCAAATTCTTTTGCGCGGTAGTGTACGCAATGAGGCAGAGGGTCCTACACAGTTCATCAATGTCCAAGCCATATTCTACGATGCAAATGGTGCTGTGGTTGGTTTGAGCGATACCTACGCCGAGCCAGATACACCAGATGACATCCTTCCACCTGGCGAAAACGCCTCCTTTGACATGCGAAGCATCATTTTCACGGGCGCACCCACCAGCTATCGATTACTGGTCGAAGGGAGTCGTGCAAATTAGCTATTAACAAGACCGCCGACTACATGGTTGGATCAGTAGGGGGGAAATGCGATTCTATACCTGGTTCCGCAGATAGTGTCTTTGATTGGAGCGCATGAGCAACAGTATGGATCAATTCATCCAGATCAAACGGTTTGTACAAAGTGCCAATGTTTTTACTGTGCAAATAGGATTGCATTTCGCGTAACTCTGCCGTCGCTGCTGAACATACAACAATTGGAATATGGCGAGTGTTGCGATTCAGCCATAACATTGAGATCAGATCAACGCCATGTTTTGAGTCAGGGAAAAGCAGATCCACAATGATAAGATCCGGGTTGTACACACAAATCGCCTGATAAGCGTCATCAACCGTGATAAACACCGTTACGTCATAATCACATTCCTCAAGAATATCGCGAATGAGTGCCAGATACGTAGCGTCATCATTCACCACCGCGATTTTGGCTCGTTCTGTTAGTGAAGAACTATGCATGAATCCGCCCTTCTTAATAGTATCAGCAATCGCTCTGGATGCCGCTAATTGGTCCGTCATTTTACCATATAATCCCTGAAAGATTACAAAGATGTCATATTAACATGCTTATACATTTGTGACGTGTTCAATAGTGGGGAAGTTCCAGACAACGACATGGTTAACAGAAAGTTATGCTGAAATATATCCAATCTAACGTTCTATGTACCAAAACACATCATACAACAACGTTAGTTACACACTCTACGCATTACGCCGCCGCACAATCAGTAAATCACCCTCACGTGTGGCACGAATATCACTGACACTTCGCAGTTCTTTAGGCAACAAAATGTGACGTCGATACGCACCGACTCGTACAATCAGATCATCACCACTGATGGTTAATTTGAGTGCACTCTTCGGCAGATTTGGCAAATCTATGACTACCGCAGGACGATTCTGATACTGTTTAAGAATAGGGGCAATCATGGGCTCTTGATCAACAGCAATGTGTGTACCAAGTTCATGCAGCGCGGTCATACCCGCCCAGGTATCGTGGTGTACAAAGGTACGTAGGGTGCGTGATACCCAGGTCTCTTGCACCTGCTTAAGGAGTGACGCTTCCTGCAACCTCAACCTGTTCAGACGCATGTCGTCCATGCCATCAGGGAAGAGTGGTCCCACCAGAATCGTAGACACTGACAACCCATGCAGTTGGAGTGCTGAAACGATCAGCCGTGATTCTTCAAAACCAGCGGCATCGGGATGCAATACATACCGCACCCGTGTTTTCTCCGACATAATCATTTCATCGCGTGATTGTTCTGTCTGAACACGAAACTCCTGGACACTGTTGCGTGTATCAACTGGAATAAAACTGGTGGGCAGGACCGAACGGGACAACGAAGCCTGATTGCGCCCTGGTTCCCGATCAAGACCAAACAACAGACGCACACCCCAACGCAAGCTATCTGGGAGGGCTAACGCTCGCAAAATAGGCTCATATGGACCAGCATCAAAGATGATATCATCATACTGATTAATATATTTACTCAGCCGTATAAATCCAAACAATGCATCAGCACCCGGTAGCAATGGCAACTCATCACCAGAAATCGAGGTGAGCTGCCCTGCGATATTACCACGTTCCCGTTCCCAGAGCTCAGACACATCCGTTGCGGCATCAAGCGCAAGCACATCAAGATTTGCCACGACCGACTGCAATTGATCACCCACGGAGAGGCCAAAGAGTGCACTAATCCGCTGGGGGGTGCCAAAACTGAAGAATAGTGTGTTACGACCCTGATCGGCGCTATGAATAGCCGTTGCCGCCGCAGCGAGGGTAATACTTGGACTTGAGTTACCTGTAAAGAGAATAGTTGTCATGAGTTATATAGTGAGCTAATGAAGCGCACGTTGTAGATGCTCATACCGTGCGCCCCATGAAAGAACAAACGCTATAATGTAAGTTGTTAATGTGGGCTACTCGCCCTGAATACCACCATCAGTCATTGAGCGTACGTTCAGCAGTTCATCGACCTTTTCTGCCGTCAGAAGGCCTTTTTCGAGCACAACTTCTTTGATGGTCTTACCGCTGGCCATGGCTTCTTTGGCAACAGCCGCACCGTTCAGATAGCCGATGGCTGGGTTGAGTGCCGTGACCAGAATCGCGTTCTTGGCCAACCAGCCGTGTGCTTTCTCCTCATTAGCGGTCACACCGACTACACATTTCTCGGTGAAGGCTTTGATAGAGCCAATCAGAACATGCATCATCTCAAACAGATTGTGCGCGATGATCGGCATCATTACGTTGAGTTCAACCTGACCAGCCTGTGCAGAAAGCGCTACAGTGTGATCGCAGCCCTGTACATGGAAGGAGGCCATGTTGAGCATTTCCGCCAGCACCGGATTGACCTTCCCAGGCATAATACTGGAGCCAGGTTGTACCGCCGGAAGCCGAATCTCGTCCAGTCCAGTGGCCGGACCGGATGAAAGCAACCGAAAATCGTTGGCAATGCGAGTGAGCGTAATACACAGCGTTCGCATCGAGGCGGAGAAATCGGCGGGATCAGCCATGCTCTGCATCGACTCAAACAGGTTACCAGATGAGCGGAGTTCCTGACCAGTCAACTTGGATAACTGTTTCACCATGCCTGCGTGATAGTCAGGATGGGCATTCAAACCGCTACCAGTTGCCGTACCACCAATACCCAGTCGTCGCAAACGATCTCCGGCGACGGCGATGCGTTCACGATCGTAGGCGACTGCGCGTGCATACGCACCAAACTCCTGACCCAACCGTACTGGCACTGCATCCTGTAAGTGGGTACGACCAGACTTGACGACATGGTCAAATTCCTGCGCTTTGGTTTCCAAGGCGTTGACCAGTCCGTCAATAACACCTAAAAGCTCATCCAAACGCCAGAGACAGCCAAGTCGGATAGCAGTCGGGATCGTATCATTGGTACTTTGCGCCATGTTGACGTGGTCATTTGGATTAACGGGCTTCTCCGCATCTGCCAGCCCGAAACCGAGGATCTGGTTGGCACGGTTGGCAATCACTTCATTATTGTTCATGTTATGGCTGGTGCCAGCACCGGCCTGAAAGGGATCTACGACAAAGTGATTCTGAAGTTTGCCTTCAATAACTTCCTGTGCAGCCTGAACAATAGCGTCGGCCAGTTTTTTATCAAGCAATCCCAGGTCTGCGTTGACTTCTGCAGCAGCACGCTTAATCGTTGCCATAGCCCATACGAAAGCGGGATATGGCTGCATGCCACTAACCGGAAAATTTAATACTGCACGTTGTGTTTGTGCGCCATAGAGAGCATCACTTGGTACTTGCATCTCACCAAGTGAGTCTTTTTCAATGCGATAATCCTGCGCCATATCTCTATTCCTTCCAGATGTAAAACATAGGGATGTCACCATATAGTATCACGAAACACACAAAACGTTGCGGCGACCAACCAGGAGCACTATGTTTGTTATGAATTTGCGACGTTGATTGATCAAATCACTACGCGATTACATCGTTGACGGCTTGCTCAACCGATAGAACCGGACCATCACTACCAAACCATGCCAAAAACTCCATGTTTCCGGCAGGACCCGTGATGGGCGAACGTGTGAGGCCATGTGGCGGTAGATCGATGCTGGTAGCAAAACCTAGAATGTTGTGCAGCACCATGGCGTGGATGGCGCTATCACGCACGACTCCGCCCCGCCCAACCTGCGCCTGGCCTGCCTCAAACTGTGGTTTAATCAGTGCGACTATCCAGGCAGATGGTCTGAGTAACCGTTGGATGGCTGGCAATACCAGTTTGAGAGAGATAAACGAGACATCGATCACTGCACAGTCAGCAAGGGGCGCTGGAGCATCAGGGGTGCGCTCGGCGCGAGCAGGCAACGCCTCCAGATAGCGTACATTTGTTCGTTCCAGCACGACGACCCGTTCGTCCTGACGCAAACCCCAATCGAGTTGGCCATAACCAACATCAACCGCATACACACACAGCGCACCACGCTGCAACAGCACATCGGTAAAGCCCCCTGTTGATGCTCCAATATCGAGCGCTGTCAGTTCGGTTGGATCGAGTGCAAAACTATCAAGGGCGTGCGCCAGTTTGTATCCCCCACGACTGACGTAGGGCAACGCTTCAGCGACACTCACATCTGCATCAGGCAACACCATATCGCCGGGCTTACTGCGGGGATGACCACCCACCCGCACCGAGCCAGCCATAATGAGCGCCTGGGCTTTGCTCCGTGTCTCGGCAAGTCCTCGTTGTACCAGCAAGTGATCGAGACGCGTTTTCTTTGACATAGGACGTTAAACTGTTGCTGCTTGTGGTGTATCCAGATAGCCATGCTGACGAAACCAGGCCACTCCATCACGTAGCGCTTCATCAATCGGTCGCGCCGCCAACCCCAGCTCGTCCTCCGCTTTACTAATATCATAGTGCTGGCCATGGCGGATCATCTCGATAGCTTCGGTAAGTGGAAAGAGGGGCTTTTTCGGGAGCGCCTGCATTGCAACTTCACTTGCACGACCGACCAGCATGGCCAGTGAGGCAGACACCTGACGGCGGGGCACACGCACACCAAGCAGTTGGGCCGCTGTTTGTGTCAATGCCAGCACAGTCGTGTTACGTCCGCCAAGAATGTAGCGCTCACCACTTCGCCCCTGCTCAAGTGCGGCAATATGGGCCTCAGCCACATCGCGTACATCGATTGCATTGGTTTTACCATCGATATAGGCAGGCAACATACCACGTGCCAGCGCGATCACGGCTGAACCGCTGGTGGGTTTGACATCGCCTGGACCAAACACAATGGTGGGACAGAGCATCACGACGCGCTGACCAGCCAATGCTGCGCGATATGCCTCACATTCCATGGCCCATTTGGCTTCAAAATAGGGATTATTGACGCTGCCTGGCAGATAATGATCACGCTCATCTGACAGAGTACGACCTTCCGTCGGCGTTCCGATGGTACTCAGGGAACTTGTGTAGATAATATGCTGGACCTGGGCTACAGCAGCAGCATCCAACACCGCACGCATCCCGGCAACGGCTATCCGCATGGCTTTGCGGGAATTGAGGGAGTTGGGCGGATAATACCCAGCCACATGAAAAACAGCCGATACACCCTGCATTGCTGCTACCAATGACGCTGTATCGGTCACATCACCCGTAACATACTGGACATCGACACCGTCCAGTGCCAGCGTTGAGCTACGCGAACGGCGCAACACACGCACACGGTGACCATGGGCTACCAAAGCACGAGCGATATTACTACCGATAAAACCAGTAGCCCCTAAAACCAGAGTTTGCATAATAGTCCTGTTATTGCCGTCTCAACGGCTCATGCGTCCTACTTCTTCTTCGAGCGTCGCAATATATGAGTCAAGCCACTTGGGAGCTTTACGACCATCGGCTTTGCGACGGGCGCGCAACTTGGCAATCTCAGCACGACGACGCGCTATTTCCTCGCTGCCATCAGTCTCAACCTCTTCGTTCGCGGGTGGTGGCGCATCGGCAAGCGTATCAAGATGTTCCGCAACCACAGCTGAGATCCATTCGGCAAGATCAACGCGCTGTTGCCGTACAATGTGTTCGAGAAGCGTGCGATGCCCCTCAGAAAGATACAATCGTGTTGGAATGGTAAACGTACCTTGTCGTTCTGTCATGGTAGTGCTCCATTTCTGGGAGACTTATGACAACGACTCACGAATTGGCCGAGTCGCTGAGTGAGATAGTGAGTGTTGTCTCGCCACGTGACGTTTGGCTCGTTACAGGGAGGCCCGCCTGACGCACCAGTCGATGGATGCCATGGTTTTCTGCCAGGGTCAGACCTACCATTCTTTTGAGACCCCGTACCAATGCTATTTGCAGTAACAGATCAAATAAAACCGTCCCCAGACCTTCTTTCTGAAAATCATCTCGTATAACAATCGCAAATTCAGCCGTTTCTGGCTCCTCGGCTTTGCTCGCCAGACGCGATACACCAACTGCACGCTCACAACCATCTTCCTGTATGGTGCCAATAAGAGCAGCCTGGCGCAACGGATCAAGCGCTGCCAAACGTATTGCTTCACGCTTGATCAGCTCTCTGGGTGGCTTTGGCGGGATACTTATGAACCGTAGACGACGTGTCTCTGGCGACAAATGATAGAAAAACTCAACTAGTATTTCAACATCCTTTGGTATGAGATGACGAATGTGTACCTGTCGATTACGTTTAGTTGTGACCGTGACATCTCCCTGACCAATTGGAAAAGGCACTTCGGTTTGTGTCACCATTATTGATCCAAATTCTAAAGATGATGGTTGTATTCCTATATGGTGAGTATAGCTAGCTGACCGACAAACGTCAAATGAAGATGTCTCTGTTTAGGGGTATCGTCTTTAGGGAGGAGTACAATCAGAACTGTTTTGATGGTACAATGCGAGTAGCAACACTTTCCCTTGGACTGGCGTCTATGTAATGATTATTACTATGGTATAGATGTCGTATGATTTTTAGCATATCTACAGCTTATTTGGGAGGGTTTAGACCATGAATGATGAAAAAAAACAAAACCAAAATGCACAACAATCGAACGATCAATCGAAAGACACCCCTGATTTGATGAATGAATTGCGTGAGATGGGGCAACAGTTCGAGGCGCTCTTTCGTGCAGCGGTCGAGAATGATCGCACGAAGCAACTCCGACGTGATTTGTCAGGCGGGGTACGTGAATTGACGTCGCAAGTGCGCGACGCGGTTAAGACGGTGCAGAGCAACCCACAGATTCAGCAAGCCGAAGAGCGCGGTCGTCAGGCATTCAATCAGGCTCAACAAAGTAAAGTCGCCAACGATGTGCAAGAGACCATGGTGGCTGGTATCGCACAACTCAACGCACAGCTACGTAAATTGGTAGGACGTGTCGAGCCTGATAGTGATAAGCAAACACCACCCACATCCGACTCACAGGACCCACCACAGGGACCAGTGACCGGGCCAACCACCAAACTTGATTGAGTAATCTTTGTGCAAAGGCTGATGAGCTTCTTCGTCGGGCCTTTGCGCTCCTACCTGACTTCGACAAGAGCCCCACAAAAAAATCGGCCAGTTGTCCATGTATCGAGGACCTTGCCCAGTGGGGTGAGAGTAGTTGCTAAGGTCGCAGGTGTATGAAAGATCTTGAGCACCTGATGGCGTGATTCATCATTCAAGATACGCTCATGAAAGTATTCGACATTAGGTTGTTGTTCTATGGCCGATGGCGCACTATCGACGATCATCACCTGCCCACCGCTGCGAACCACCCGACGCACCTCGGCTAAGAATGTCGGGAGTTGAGCCAATGGCACATGGCTCAACCAGAAGCCGAAGAAGCCTCCATCAACGCTGGCAGTGGCGAGTGGTAAGGCGTACGCATCACCACGGACGCACTGCACCTCCATCTGTTGGTTTTGCACCCGCAGCCGAGTTTGTTGGAGCATCGATGGCGCATAGTCAAGCGCAATGACGTTGGCACGTCGGACCAGATGCTGTGTCCACCAGCCAGTTCCTGCCGCAATCTCAAGTAATCTACCGTGCCCAAAGTGCTGCACCCGTTCGCGAAGTTGGGCGACCTCGGCGTGCCACTGATCTGTATCGAGCCGATCAGCAAATTTGCCTTCGCGCAGATACCATTCATCATACTCATTTGAGCGTTGATCGTAGTAGTCGCGCATGGACTGGTCGAACTGGGAGGTAAAGGTCTGGGTCATCGTCACAGGTCTTTCGTTGTATGGTAGTCATCAATACGTTGTATTACTATATCATATTATTTCGGGAGATTTCATCCGGCTTGTGTACGCTGGAAATGGAACTGCTCCATGTTTCATGTTTTGATTATTGGCGGCGGTATGGGGGACTAACAACCGCGATTGCTCTCCAACAACGGGGTATTGAGGCACATGTGTTTGAGGCAGCACCTGAGATACGGTCAGTGGGAGCAGGAATCTGGCTCCCCCCCCCAACGCGATGCAAGTGATGGATCGTCTGGGGCTGGCAGAGAAGATGCAACAGGCCGATCGTCCTATCGAAACACTACACCTATGTGACTATCAACAGGGTGTGCTTCAGACGGCGCAACTCGATCAAGCGAAGGAACACTTTGGCTTCGCGACCACAGCGATCCATGGTGGACGACTCCAGTGTATTCTGGCTGATAGTGTTGGATCGGGACAGCTCCATACTGGTAGAGCCTGCCACGGTGTTGTACAGGAGAAAAAGCACGTACGGGTACACTTCACAGATGGCAGTGTCGCAACAGCCTGTGTTGTTATCGCGGCGGATGGTATCCATTCCGTAGTGCGGCAACAGCTTTTTCCCAACAGCAAGGTATGCTATTCTGGTCAGACATCGTATCGGGCGGTGGCACCATGCACCTTACCAACGGCATTTGACGGACTTGGATATGAAATGTGGGCCGAGGGACGGCGCTTTGGTTATTCAGCGATCAATACCGGTGAGGTGTATTGGTATATTACGCTTGATGCTCCATTTGATGAACGAGACAAAACAGGTCTGAGCAAATCTGAGTTACTGAAACACTTTACACTCTTTCCCAAATCTGTGCTCAGCCTTATGCAAGCAACACCGGAACAACAGATCGTACGAACAGCTATCAGCGATCTGGTGCGGCTACCCACTTGGCATGTTGGTCGAACAGCGCTACTGGGCGATGCAGCCCATGCAACGACCCCCAATCTGGGGCAAGGTGGCGCACAAGCTATCGAGGATGCCTATGTGCTGGCCCAGAGTCTTGCCAGCCATATTGATTATACAGCAGCCTTTACACACTACGAGCGCATACGAAGGGCCAAAGCGCAGCAAGTCGTTAATCGTTCATGGCAGTTTGATAGAATGGCGCATCTGAGCAATCCACTGATGCGTACACTTCGCAACACCATTATCCGTAGTTTACCAACTGTTATCGGGGGAAGACAGCTCGATACACTTTATAGATTATCGTTCTGACAGAAACATTGAGGACGTTGATCGGGAAATATTTCCTTATTTTTTCTTCGTTTCCTGTCCACTAGAATCGAAAAGTAAGTGGTAAAGGGTTGGCTATTTGCAAAGGTCTATCCTGAACTATTCGGTAGAAAAATTGAAGACCTTGATCGGGGAAAATTACCCTATGCTTTTCATCACTTATACTTTATAATTTAGAAACAATTGGTAGGGGAGTAGCTACTTGCGAAACCGCAAGCTGAACTATCGTCAGGACGGCAACATATGCCCGGCAGTTCAGGCGTGAAACGCTCTTTCACGATCGGCAAGACCACCATGTCGTTTGTATCGTCGTGGTAGTTATGCCGTTTTTTGTTGCTAAGCGGCACCATACCGCGACACCTGTGAAAGGAGCACATCAGTGCGTAAACCCGCTGTCCACACGACACACACCTCCGAACCATTAACCACCGACGAATCGCTTCCATCCCCTGACTGGTATCGTCAGGAAGTGCAGACTGTCCTACACACACTGGATAGCACCACTTCAGGCTTACATGATACTGAAGCAGTATCACGCCAAGCAACGTATGGCCCAAACGAGTTAATCGATAAAGGCACCAAACATCCTCTCAAGATTTTGTGGGAACAGCTTACGGCTGTGATGGTGTTGATTCTCCTCGCCGCGGCTGGTCTTTCGCTTTTTCTCGGAAAATTTCTTGAGGCTGGTGCGATCCTGGCGATTGTCATTCTCTTTGCGCTCCTTGGATTTATTCAGGAATATCGTGCTGAAAAAGCGATTGCGGCACTAAAAAAACTTGCCGTCCCGAATGTACGTGTCTATCGCAACCGCACCCTCAAAGAAATCCCTGCCCGTGATCTGGTACCGGGTGATGCGCTTGCTTTAGAAGCTGGTAACATCATACCTGCAGACGTACGTATTCTTGAAAGTGCCAATCTGCGTATTCAGGAGTCTGCACTAACTGGCGAGTCAGAGCCGATTGAGAAGGTCTCTCAAGCGATTGACAAAGAGGATTTGCCACTGGGAGATCGGCGCAATATGGGGTATATGGGGACACTGGTTACTTACGGGCGTGCTACCGCCGTAGTCGTCGGCACAGGTATGCAGACAGAGCTTGGTAAGATTGCTGCCTTGATTCAGAGTGTCAAGGATGAGCAAACACCTCTCCAACAGCGTCTTGACTCAGTGGGCAAACAACTGGCGCTTGCAGGCGTTGTCGTGGCACTCTTGATTATGGGTATCGGCCTGTTTGCTGGAGAAACGCCCGCCGATATGTTACTGACTGCCATTAGTGTTGCCGTAGCGGTGATACCTGAGGGTCTACCAGCAGTCGTGACATTCACCCTGGCTCTGGGCGCACAACGAATGCTCAAGCGCAATGCCCTCATTCGCAAATTGCCCGCAGTAGAAACACTTGGTTCCGTCACCGTGATCTGTTCAGACAAAACCGGCACGCTTACCGAGAACCGCATGACGGTGACCGCCATTGACGTGTTTGATACGTATATCGATCTGGCTAATGCCCCGACATCCCTCTCAACAGATAGACCCATAGCAGAGCTCACAAATGGACCTCAATCCATTCACTTGTTGCTGACAGGTGTGGCCCTGTGTAACGATGCCCAGTTGCAAGTTGAGGATGAAACGGGACACTACCACGTTGTTGGTGATCCTACGGAGGGTGCATTGCTGGTCGCAGCGAACCACGGCGGCCTGACAAATGCGTTGGTGCAAGAGACATTGCCCCGCATCGCCGAGTTACCGTTCGACTCTGATCGCAAACGGATGACAACCGTCCATCGGTTACCGACTGACAGCCATACAACTTCACAGCGTTTTGCCTTTCTGGCGGATATGAACACCACACCATATATTGCTTTCACCAAAGGTGCAGTAGATGGATTACTGGATGTAGTATCTCACGTGTGGGCAAAGGATGGCGCGATCCCGATCACGGGCGAGTTGCGTAACCGTGTCGAGGCAGCGAACGCACACATGGCTTCCAACGGTATCCGTGTCCTGGGCCTGGCATATCAGTTACTCAACCATGACACCATCACCGAAACTGATGAGCGCGATCTCGTCTTTGTAGGTCTCATCGGGATGATCGACCCACCACGTTCCGAGGTGAGAAGCGCGGTGGCCAAATGCACAACAGCCGGTATTCGTCCTATCATGATCACGGGCGATCACCCATTGACTGCCAGCTACATCGCCCGTGACCTAGGGATTGCTACCGACAACACAGTTGTTACCGGGACAGAGCTTGGTCACATGAGCGATGCGGAGCTTGACGAAGCAGTTGAACGAGTGCCAGTATTTGCCCGTGTTGCACCTGAGCACAAACTGCGAATCGTCGAGGCATTACAGCAAAAGGGGCATATTGTAGCAATGACGGGCGATGGAGTGAACGATGCACCAGCACTCAAGCAAGCCGACATTGGTGTAGCGATGGGCATTACCGGCACAGATGTCTCTAAAGAGGCCGCCGATATGGTGCTGCGTGATGATAATTTTGCCACGATTGTTGCAGCAGTCGAAGAGGGGCGGGTTATCTACGACAATCTGCGACGCTTTGTGAGATTCGCCGTCGCCGGCAATATTGGTAAAGTGGCGGTGATGCTGCTCTGGCCCGCGCTTTTCGTGCTCCTCGGTATGCCAGTAGAAGTAGCCGTTGCACTATTACCGCTGCAACTGCTCTGGTTGAACCTGATGACTGACGGATTGTTGGGCTTGAGCATGGGTGTTGAACCAGCTGAACACAATGTCATGCGGCGAGCGCCACACTCCCCACAGGATGGAATATTTAGCGGAGGAGTTGGGTTTCAGGTGGCCTGGACGGGTATGCTGATCGGTGCCATTGCGCTCGGTGTCGGTTTCTGGTATTACACCGCTGGACTGTCGCAATGGCAAACAATGATGTTTACCACACTGGCCTTCTTGCAAATCTTTCAGGCTCTGGCAACACGTTCAAGCACAGAGTCGTTGTGGAGCATTGGGGTATTTAGCAACCGCGCCATGGTAGGTATTATTACGCTCGTTACCATTCTACAACTGGCTGCATTGTACACACCACTCTCTGTCTTTCTCGGTGTGCAGGCACTTACTCTGAGCGAAGTGCTGATCTGTGTCGGTCTCGGGAGCATTTTGCTGATAGCCCTAGAACTTGAAAAGGCCATACTCCGCTGGCGGGCGATGGAACGATCAGTACTGGTACAGGGTGAGGCATAGACCAGGACATGTATCTGAAGCGGTTATTCTTTTTATAAAGCCCAAAACAGCACGTCAAACGCACAAACACCAAAGATGCTTGTGCGTTTTCTGTAGGTCCGTATCTTTTATCCATGAAACAACGTTGGCATGAAGTAGACCAACAATAATACACAAAAGGAGGGTGTTATGAAACGATGGGGTATCATAGCATGCATGGTTATCGTTATTTGGGCCATTTCATCGCTTGCACAGGCACAGGGTGAACAAGACGTTTACCTACCACTCATCATACGTGGAGGAGACGCACCACCAGCGACTGCCACGCCAGAATCATCACCAACGGCCACACCGGAGACTCCACCAACGCCAACCTTTACGCCAGAACCGCCTCCACCAACGGCCACACCGGAACCACCACCAACGGCTAGTCCCAACTGCCATCCATCCTATCCCACAGTATGCCTCCCGCCACCACCACCCGATCTCAACTGCGGCGACATTCCTTATAACAACTTCATGGTACTACCACCCGATCCACATAACTTTGATGGCAATAATAATGGTATTGGTTGTGAAACGTAAGTATTTGTAATCGCTGAACGCTTACAAGCAGCAACACGACGCCAGGGGAAACTCTGGTGTCTGTTTTTATCACCAACTTGAGAGCATGTAGTTAACTTTGGAAATCACGACACACACATCCATTGAAGACTTCCGGCAGTAGTATCAACAAGGGTCGGTGACATGCCGGACAACCAGCGAAGAGACACAAACGGAGTGTCTGCTTGCACGAAACTGGGTATCCAGGTGGTCACCGACACTACTATAATACCGCAAAAACATTACCAACGTGTGATATTGGTAACCAGAAGTTTCTTACTTAGAATGAGGTTGACTTCGCACCATATAACCAATGACAAGAGACAACAGTAGTGGGATAAAAATATCAAAGTTTTCTTATAGCGATGTAACTGATTATAGATTGTAATGAAAACCATCCTTACGCCCCTTACACCTATGCTAGACTCATGCATTATCAAGAGTTCGTGTGCAAGACTGTACATATTCTCTACTGTATCAACAACCGAAATCTGTGCTTGAACCTACGTATGTTTCTTAAGAATATGCGTATAGAGGTCATATGACAACAGCAAAATCATTCATCCACTCAAACATCCCGGCAATGACACCACGCTTACAACGAGCGCTTGATTGGTTTATTCTCTTGGCAATATTTACAGGTAGTCTTGAGGGGGGACTTTTTGTTTTTACGGAGAGTCCCATATTTGTTATACTTGCCATGGTAAGCTACTTTGCGGGTGGAATGGGGATATGGGTACGATGGTTAGTTGGACACAACCGTATCAATACAGCCCTACTTTTATTTTGGTTAAGCCTAGCTCTCGTAATGCTTTTAGTCACCATACTAATTCCTTCTTTCTGGCCAGTTACCACCCTTGGAACTCTCTTGATAACAGTAATTGTACTGCCATATCTCAATCTTATTGGTGTACGCTGGCTTTTGACCAGTACTTATTTCCTTGGCATACTCACTATTGTATTAGGCTATCTTCCATCGCCTATCGCATTGTCTATACCTAGCTGGGACTTAACTTTTATTTTGATTGGTAGCTCTGTTATAGTGTTCGCCTTTCTAGTATTTCTCCTCGGACAATTTAGTAATCAATTGTTGGAAACCATTACACGTATTCAAAAGGCGAATACTGCGCTTGAAGCAGCGCAAACACATCTGGAAACCCAAGTTGTGGAACGTACTGTTCATCTGCAAGAGGCTCTCACCACGATTGAGAAACGTGAAACGCAACTTCACACGACCATTGCCGATCTACAGACAAGCCAAATGACTATCCGTGAACTGAGTGCACCCATCATCCCAGTTGCTGCCCAGGTCCTAGTAGCACCATTAATCGGTGCTATCGACAGTAACCGTGCTACGATCTTCACTGATATGGTACTGACTGCGGTAGAAAAGCAACGGACTCGCTTGGTTATTCTGGATATTACTGGTGTTCCTGTGATCGATACACAAGTGGCACAGGTATTAGTCCAGACAGCAGATGCTATTCGTTTGTTAGGGGCACATGTTACGTTAGTGGGTATCCGACCAGAGGTCGCACAGACGATCGTCGGATTAGGTGTTAATTTAGCGACATTCAAACCCATCGCGACCTTGAGCAGGCCCTCAGTTTTATTCATCACTAGAAGCCATTAGAGAAGTGGCAAGTGCTCTGATGATTCCTTCGGTCTTATCTCTCCACTGTTAGGGGCACATGTTACGTTAGTGGGTATCCGACCAGAGGTCGCACAGACGATCGTCGGATTAGGTGTTAATTTAGCGACATTCAAACCCATCGCGACCTTGAGCAGGCCCTCAGTTTTATTCATCACTAGAAGCCATTAGAGAAGTGGCAAGTGCTCTGATGATTCCTTCGGTCTTATCTCTCCACCAAATGACATTGATCATTCATTACCCCTCCACTATATAAATATTTAAGCAGAGTCCACAACACACCGCTACAAGATATGGGCATTCTACAGTCGGAATCTTGGGCTTGACGTACTTCGGTTTATTGCGGTCTTGCTGGTTCTGGGAAGACATTTAGAGCTTACACAACATGACGTAGGTTCTATACTCATTCACATATAGTGTCGTGGCGGCTGGGTCGGTGTAGATGTCTTTTCCGTCCTGAGTGGTTTTCTTGTTGCAGAACTGCTCTTCAAAGAACATAAACGCCATGGAAGTATTAATATACAACGGTTTCTGATTCGCCGTGGTTTTAAGATCTATCCCGCCTTTTAGCTTTTAATACTAACCACCATCATCATCAAAATCATTTATAACCAAACCATTCCATTGACATCCTCTTTTGCTGAACTCTTTTTTGTTCAAAACTATCTGGGTGGTTTATGGAAACATACGTGGTCGCTGGCAGTTGAGGAGCATTTCTATCTGGGAATCGCATTGCTCGTGTGTATACTGATGAAACGAAAAGCGAAAGGACCATTTTCAGTTATTCCTGTAGTTTGGGTATTTGTTGCACTAAGTTGCTTTTTTCTGCGTCTTGCAACTATGTGGATGATGGAGGATTTTTCTCACAAATGGTACGCACATGACACCCATATACGCATTGATTCGCTTATGTTTAGTGTGCTTATCGCATATTTATGGCATTATCATAATCTTGGAGTATGGATCGAGAAAATAGCAAACTATTGCTTGGTTCTTTTGGGAATCACGTTCCTGTTGCCTGCTTTTATTTTTCCCATTGAACTCTTTAAGTGGGTATCAGTTATTGGTGTTATTAGTTTTTACAAAGGTTCTGGTTTTTTGCTTCTTGCAGCTCTACAGATGAAAACAAGCCAGAACAAATTGATGCAGTTTGTAGGGGTACTTGGGACAGCAAGCTATTCCATTTACCTGTGGCATATGATCGTAAACGCGTGGGGAATAGCGCTGTTCACAAGACTCACAGGTCTTGAGTCATTCTGGGTCTATCTAGGTGTGTATCTTTCTGGATCATTCGCGGTTGGGTATATGATGAATAAACTTATCGAATGGCCAACATTGAGGATTCGTGATCGATTGTGCCCAACTTCCCTTGCCCATCAAACAGCGCAAGACACAGAGCCAGCTACGTTATTGAATGTGCCGCAAAGCTCAAGCAACACCACGAACTAATCTGCTGGCATTCCAGACAGGCTTCCCTCATACGACATCTGATCCCTATGTTATGAAAACACAAAAGGCAAAAGTTTTCTTTCTCTCCTTGATAACTTTGAGTTAACGTGGTGCAACCACATCTTTCACAGTGATTGCTATCATACTCGGTTCCAAGTGGAATTTTCCTGTAAGTGCTATACTTCTGCACCAACACACTCTATACTAATGGTAGACAAGAACCTGTCTGCATATCAATAGACCAAGATCTGTCAAAACAAAGCTAGCTGCTAAAAGGAGCCTTATGAGTCTATTATTCACCACTTCCGATGTGGGAAAGCGCTATGACCAATTTCGACCAAAGGTGCACCACGTCGTACAGCGATGGCTACAAGCGGGATGCGGCCAGCGGCGTTACCGACGGGCCATTGATGTGGCATGCGGCACAGGCGACTCAAGCCTGCCGCTTATAGATCTCGCTGATGAATTGGTCTGCGTGGATTCATCAACCGAGATGCTTACGGTTGCGCGTCGCAAGGGACTGATGACTCATCAGATGGATTACTCTAACATTGGGAACCTTGGCAAATTTGACCTCATCTCAACCTGTATGGCCTTTCATTGGTTCGATGGTGAAACGGCTATCAATGCCTACAAAAATGCTTCAAATCCAGGCGCTGTCTGGTTGATCTACAACTTTGCCTTTGCAGGACATGCCTCAAGCGCTGCGTTCAATGCATGGTTGAAGAATGATTATCTTGCAACATACCCATCTCCACCACGAAACAAAACTTCTAATGTAGCACCACGGGATGATACACACATCAAGTTGATAAAGAGTGATAGTGGCTTGATCCCCATTCAATTCACCAAAGAGACATTGGTCGGGTACCTGACAACACAATCCAACATTGAGCATACGGTACAGCATAGTGGCGATTATGAACAGATCCAGAACGATCTGCTCGAGAGTCTGGGGAAGATAAATATTACTGGTTCTTTCAAATATACATATACATATGAAATCCTTCAATACACGGGTAGCTAACTGAGCGAACGTTTCTGACATACCGTAGCGAAACACCTAGCCTCTCCGACAATATGGCTAATTATTAACGTTTATATAAGCAGAAATAGAAAGTTTAGGTTGCTTGTATTTCGTTTCGAAAGGCTGGGTAAGGTTATGGATTTTATCGACATATGAGAGACAAAACCATGCCTGTTTTAGCTACCATCGACTCAACATCTATCGAATCAGGCATGTGCACAACCAATAACGCTATAATGTATGGTATATATTCAAATTTTAACGGTTTCAGAGTAAATTGGGTCTTGAAATTAGTACCATATATGTTACTATAATGATAGAAATTGAAGAATATCTCGACGACTCAGACAACAGCCCTTTTGGGAGATGGTTTGACCATTTAGATGGACGAGCAGCAGCTAAGGTAACAACTGCTATTACTCGCATGAGCCAAGGTAATTTCTCTAATGTCAAAGGAGTAGGCCATGGGGTATTGGAATTCCGTATTGATTACGGACCAGGGTATAGAATATACTTTGGTAAGGATGGGAAAAAACTTGTTATCCTGTTAGCCGGAGGACCGAAGAAACGCCAACAGCATGATATAGAAGCTGCCCATCAAAGAAAGATGGTTAGACTATAAGCGACGTAAGGAATAACCCATGCCATTAACACGATCATTCAAAGAGACAGTACAGTTGCGCGTTAACTCTGATCCAGAGTTTCGTAGTGCCCTTTTAGAAGAAGCGTTAGATACTTTTCTCGAGGGTGATGTAGACACAGGTAAATCTATTATGCGTGATTACATTAACGCCACTATAGGTTTTGAGACTTTGGGTAAAGCGACAGGAACGTCTACAAAAAGTCTGATGCGTATGTTCGGGCCACAAGGCAACCCAAGCATACGCAATCTATTCTCGGTCATTGAACACATACAACAGTTTGAGGGTATCAGACTCAAAGTCGAGACTGTAGAGAAAGAGGAAGAGGAACCAAATTTACATCTTTGCCCGGCCTAATACGCACTCTTTCTCTTCACAATCTAATCCTAAATCACATTAAATTCTTTTAGGTCTTCCCATCGATAAAGCGAAACATATAGCAAGATATCAACGCATCAATTACATGATTACAATGCGGTTATCTACCTACATTCTTTTGTTGTACATAATCAGTTCATCCATTACGATAACAAATTGCTACTATGTTCTAATCATGTATGGCATCTCACAGCTGATCTACCAGAACTCTACAACTCCATTGTGGTACCCCCGGACGGATTCGAACCGCCGACACAAGGTTTAGGAATTCTATTTCTGACCTGGTCAGCAACAGACCATCGTTGCGATACCGCATTGCAATCAATAAGTCGCTCATTTGTTCAGGTCACCTAACGTCTTTCACGGACCTTGATACCGTCCCTCATACAGTCCACACCCACATTCCTCATGTCACTGGGGAGGTGTGCCAATGACTGTCTTCACAACAACAGCACCACACACCTCACATGTGCAACTGCTCCAGCGAAGTGTCCATTGTTTTGAGTTGGTCAGCAGTATCATTGACAAACTGGTGTGCTGGTTGCTTGACCAGGGCTATCACTCAACCCCCGCCTGTGACCGTCGTGAGTATGGGCCGGTACGGTCATTGGATTGGTCACACATAACCGTCGTCTATTTCAACAGGTGCGTCCTGGCACAAGGGCGAGATCGTGCAGGATTGGCACAGCGATTGAGCGTCCTGGTAGTGGCCGAAGGTCCCCGCTCTGTAGCTGCACCGGAGGTGGACTGATGACCACACCTCCGCACACCCACAATACAGTTGCATACTTTCTGGACCAGCTCTATGGTGACCAACACGGCTATATGTTGCTTGCGTGGATTGATGGCGACCCGCGTGAGGGTATGCCAAACACCTACCGCGAGGAGTATTATGAACTACCACGTCAACGTCGAGCACTGAACCAACGGATTGCGGCCCTACACGACTGCCGGTCACAGTATGATGGCACCCCTGGCATGAATATCTACGTCAGTCAATGTCTCTTCACTGCGCCAAAACGCAGCTATCACACGGCATTGCCCTCACGGTGGCTCTGGGTTGATGATGTGACACCTGAGACACCCTGTACAATGCTAGTTCAATCAAGCGCCCAGAGTTATCAAGCCTGGCTTCAACTTGACCAAGCCCTTAATGCTAAAGAACGGAGCCAGTTCCAACAACGCCTCCGCTGTGCGTGGCAGGCCGATAGCTGTAGCGCCAATGCCATTGGCCTCGTGCGGGTCCCAGCCGGATACAATCGCAAACGTCATAGTCGGTTTGCCGTCCATCTGGCACACACTAGCGCCACCATGTGGACAACGGCCACCCTCAAACAGAAACTACCCCCACTTGACCAAACCACCACCACTATCGACATGGCAGCGGTTGAGCAGTGGTATGGTAATCTCGACGGGTTATTAAATGCTCAGGGGTTACCACGCCGGTGGCGGAACCCAGTCGTTCCAGGCTGGCGGGTGCTGCGTGGCGATCTCTCCGGTGGATCGACGAGTGAAGATCGCTACATCGTGATTAAAAGCCTCGTATTGCATGGGTATCCCGATGCCGAAATTATGGCCTTGGCGCGGGCATTATGTGATTTTGGGGCCAGTTCAGACAAAGGGAGCGCGTGGCTTGATACTGATATTACACGCTGTCTGGCCAAAGTGCGTGCCGCGCATCCCCACGTGACCATCTCACCCACACGAACGGCTGCCACTCAGTCCGCCCAACCACTGCCCCAGGTGGCCCCGCGCCGCCGTGGTCGTCCGCACCGTATCACGAGCGATGTCGCGTTTTGTCAGACGTTCGAAGCTGCTGATGCAGGCACCCATATCTTGATGCAAACGGTTGGTGAACGTGCCCGTGCACTAAAGGTCAGTAAGGCCACCATCGAACGCTATGAGCGTGTCTGGCGGCACGCAGGCTATATTGAGCGCATCACCCCGGCATCACGTGCCTACAGTTATCTGGTGATTACCGAGGCCGGTCGTACACAATATCAGGTATTACGAAGTACCCGCAAAAATCATCAGACCACCGTCGAGCAGCCCCGCCCAACGACCATACGTCAGCATGTCACCGATACTGGTCCCCTCAAAAAAGCCACCAACATCCCTCCAGACGCTGGTAGTGGGGTCCCCTCAGCATATCCGTGCGTACTGCACCCTGATGCCAGACATCCCCACGAAACCATACATGGAGGAACACACCCTACCACAGGCACCACCCACGAAGCACCGCCATTACCCAATACGGAGCAGCAACCTGGTAATATACCGTCTGTCCCAGAAGAAGCAACACCCATCACCCTCGCAGATGCGGTACGTGAAGCGTTTGCGGCCTATGGTCAGGTGGCACGGTTGACCACCAAACAGATTCGCAGCTACTTGACCGCCAATTACCCCGACGAACTGGCCACCTGGCACGATGCTGCCCTGACCTACTGGATTGCTGCCATACGCAAAGAGCGGGGCTGGCAACGTCAGATTGCGGCACTTAAGACCAAGCCCTATGCCTACCTGGTCCGCCTCGACAAAAAGATCAGCCGCATCCTCATCGAGCATACCAGTGGAATCAATGCCCCATTGTATCCGTGGGCGTGCGCCATGACCTCCCATGTTACGGTGGAACTGGCCCGGCGTGAACCCATGCATGACCGTGCCAGCATACACCGACAACGTGCCAGGCACACAGCGTGCGTGGAGGCCATCGAACGAGACCGACAGCCACGACAGCCACGAGGACAGACAGTTGAACAGATCATGTGTGTAGCATCTGTAGCAATGCCGAATGAGGTGCATATCGATCACGATAATAGCACGGTACCAGCAACGCTCGCAGAAGCAGTGCAGTGGTTACGAGGATGTCATCCGAACGTCCAACGCGCACAGGTGGCCCATTTGGATGATCTGGCGTGGTGGCAACATCGTGTGCCCATTGACCTGTCACCGGCATTAGTCCAGCAAGCCGCACAGTGGTGGTATCGCGAGCGGTACACACACGATACGGCGTGTGGCCAGGGCGACGGTGGTGCGGGCGCGAGCTGGCGTTCCCAGCTCGCGCCCATGAATCGTTCACGTGTATCATTGCACCAGCACACGGCGTTTTCTTGATGGTGGTGAGCGATACACGCTATCTCGTTCGATTCCTGGTCGATTCGTGCCAGGAATTACGTGCACAACCTGCACAGAACCAAAAGCAAGCGTGAGTCGTCGCACATAATTGCGTGCAGCCAAACCATATTTTTCTCTTGCCGATGCGCTCAGGCAAGGGTTACACTTTTTCTGTGCAGCGCCAGCATCATCCGTGCATTGGCTGCACAAAAGCACACTATCTGGTGAATTATTGCATAATGAGGAGCTGACCACGAGTTTTTTTCACCACTTCTTAGTGTGAAAAAATCCTTCACATTGTGTGCATCATCTACGAGTCTTGATCATCACTCGCTTGTGTATCAAAGGGAAATCATGTATGAGCATTGGGGTCCGCAAAGCGCAAACCTACTGACGCTGCAACAGCGACCAGGCGCTGATCGGCACTGACAAACACGAGTGACGATGACCCGATAGTGTGGAGTCGATCCTGCACTTCCAGGGCCGTTGCCAGTTGGATCGCATCGTAGGCACGGAGGGGATGCTGTTCCAACAACTCGATGGCCCGTTGCACCACCGAGGGTGTAAGTCCGATGACCAGATATTCTTGGTGCGCGTGATGGGTGAGGAGTAACCGAATCGCCTGGGCCAGTCGTGGCGACAACGTTCCTTCACGAGCCCGCCGCATCGTGCCAGACACCACCTCAACTAATGTTATCTGCGCGATGATACTGGTATGCCCTGCTGCCGGATCGGTCAGTGAGCGGACCCAGGTAGTGCCCTGCTCAGGGACATAGCGCTTCACCAACGCACTACTATCGAAGAAGAAGAACGTCACGGGCCTTCGTCCCGTTCAGCGATAATGGTGGCAGATAACGGCATGGCACGGGAAAAATGGGCGTCCAACTCCTGCACAAGCGCTGCTTCATCGATGAGAGGCTCCGGTGGAGCTGCGGGGACCACCAACATATCACTGAGGGCCTCGCGCACCCGGTCATATCCCGCCAGGATAAGCACCTGAATTTCCTGACCTTCAGACAGGTGTAGTGGCTCTAGTAACCGTAGATGCCCTTGTTCATAGACTGCGCGAATAGATTGAGTCATAACACGTACCTCCTGAGTCGCTTCGCATGATAACAGGTCTCATAGCATCGTGCATGGGATCTATTCACTATTGCTACCAGTGGTGGTATGCGTTGGTTGCGAGAACCAAACAGAGAGAACTACCGCTGCGACCTGGGATGGTACCCGTGTGGGGTGTGTTCCTCCCTTCCCACGATACATCGTGTTAGCGCGGTGCAAACACATCCGCTACCGTAATGGCAAATCCCTCTAGCAGCACCGAGGTCGCTGTCGTATCGGTGGAAAATACCCCATGCTCCTGATAGGTATCCTCCACGAGACACAAGACAATAATCTGTTCTGTGCGCGGGTCGACAATCCAATATTCAGGAATACCTGCCTCGGCATACTCAGCACGTTTCTGCACGGTATCACGGTTCGGGTCATCTGGGCTGACCACCTCAACGACCAGATCAGCTCCCAGCCAGAATTGATTTTGTCGGCGTGAGTTGTGGGCATCACACAACAGCACTAGATCAGGCTCACGAAAGATACCAGGGCGTAACTGGACGCGCAAAGGCGCAAACTGCACCACCCCGTTGAATGGTTGCACAAACGTCAAGAAGGCCAGAAACAAAAACTGGCAGATCATTTGATGCCGATCTGTTGGCATGGGTAATACCGCTAACATCCCATCAGTGAATTCGACCAAGCGACGGTTGGAGTCTGTCATCTTCAGATATTGCGCCTCAGTCCAGAGCCCTTGCAGAGCATCAAGGGTCAGCACCGTCTCATCGTCAGGTGCCACAATGCGGAAACCATGGGTTGGGAGATCAAGAACCATAGAACAATACTCCTTGTGCTCCTGGTAGTATACCACGTTGCCGCACTTCACTGCGGTTTGTCCGTAGTGGAGTATGTGAATGTACAGATTCTAGGCTGCATATGCACTAGATCATTGTGCGAAAAAGGAAACCATTTTGAAACGAGGCTGGGGTTACATTCCCGGAAAGCGTAAATATCACTCTAGGACATTTTAGTTTCTAAATAATGAAGAGAACGCGGTATAGAGATAGTGAGTGGTGCCCCTAGTTCATGAGCATATAGGTTTTAGTGACCTCGAGGTGAGTACTGGAACAGCCACAAAACACTGTACACCTTGCAATGTTTTGTTTAAGGTACATATCTGAGTTTTTCCTTCACAAATACGATGGATAGTAAAGACGCCAGGTTTTTGTATAATTCGTCTTCTCCATTTGATAATCAAGGTAAAAATCATACTTCATTGGAAATTTCCGGAAAAGACCGATTACCGTATCATCATAACCTCCACAATAATCTAAATAAAATCCAATTGCTTGATGATAGGGATATACATATTTCAGTTGTTTAAGCATTTTAACCATATTTTGGATAGACACATTCCCAACAGCATGTTTATAAGCATTGAGTACTGTAGCAACCCCACCTGCATATACAGGTCGCACAACACTATCAATTAAACTTCTTTCGATGCTGGTAACAAGAAGTGGCATAGACAAATCCGGTAGATATTCTTTGACAACACCTAACATATCCGTATTCATACCATTGAGCAGACAAAGTGTGATACCTCCATATTGAACACAATTACGTGATGTACGAACTGGTCGTTTGAATGCTGCATCAATACGTGCTTGTGTAAGTGTTCCTCGTTTGCCTCCCTTAGCTTCCTGTTCATCGTTCACATACACTGTTGTAATAGGTTTTTCAGGTACAAGCCGATGATAATGAAGTGCCGAGTAATGTGAAAGATAACCTGTAGGGCGAAGAGACATTGCCAATTCGTACAGTGGAGGGGCTCCCCAAAAGTAGCGAATTGTTTTACGATATGGAAAAGGTAAAGGCTGCTCTGAAAGTTTCGTTTCTTTCACTAAGAAAGCAGTAAATTTATGGACTGTCATGCTTTTCCCAAGTTTCCATTCCTCCCGTTGTTTTGCTAGGAGAGAGTCTAGTTGGTCTAATGTGTACACTTTTTGCTTCTGTGATTCAAAGAAAGTGATGATACAAGGTTTGGCAATCTCGATCTGTGCACGTCGCATTTTGGTACTACTTTTTTATGCCAATGTCACTAGTATATATACTAGTGACATTGATACATTCTATTATTATATGAACCTGTAGTATACATACTACAGGTTCACTTATTATATACGGAGATCTGTCAAATGTGAGCTTATATATCGCTACATCACAGGTTGACAAAAAAGCAGATAAATACTATAATTGTCAACTAGATGCTTTAAATTTTGAGAAAGGTTTGATACCTATGATAAGCCAACAACTTAAACAATTACGCTTAGCTCATGGCTTGTCTCTGGAGGCTCTAGCAAGTCAAATGGGTGGTATTGTTACTAAACAAGCCCTCTCAAAATATGAAAAAGGAAAAGCTCGTCCAACTCCTGTAGTATTAAATAGACTAGCTTCTGTTCTTGGTGTGAAGACAGCAGATCTCTGGCGCGAACCAAATTGCCAATTACAATTCATTGCTTATCGTAAAAAGTCTAAGCTACTCAAGAGTGAGCAAGAACAAATCCAAAGTCTGGTCAGTGAAGCCATTCAAAAGCGTATTCGATTACAACAGGTAACAGGACAGTTGAGAGCGCAAGATGTCCCAATTAGAAAGTTGTATGTTGAATCCCTTGAAGACGTAGAAGAGGCTGCTGAAGCGATACGTAAAAGATGGGATTTAGGATCAGAACCGATTTCAAATGTAGTAACTGTTCTTGAAGATCATCACGTGTATGTATTGCAAGTTGAAGCCAAAGAAGATTTTGATGGTATTGCTGCTGTAGCACATGACGATGGGCAACAAATACTAGCAGCAATAGTTGCTACTCGCCAAGGAATATCAGGTGAAAGGCAAAGACTTAATCTTACCCATGAGCTAGGACATCTTGTGTTAGATGTTTCACAAAACTTAGACGAGGAAAAAGCTGCATTTCGCTTTGGAGCTGCATTACTTGCCCCAGAAGAAACGATTCGCCGAGAGGTAGGAATTAAACGTACCTCTTTCCAAGATGAGGAATTAATTTTACTCAAACGACACTTCGGAATGAGCATACAAGCCCTCTTATACAGATTGCGTGATTTGAGTATTATTACAGATACATATTACCAACAATGGTGTAGAAAGATTAATCGTCTCGGATGGAGAAAAGAAGAGCCCGCAGAATTGTTGCCTGAACAACCTGAGTGGTTTAGACGTAATATACTAAAAGCGGTTTCTGAAGACTTAATTAGCCAGGAAGAGGGTGCAAGCATGATGAATAAAACAAGAGAATCACAAATTCCTTTTCCTTCTTCGCTTTCGCAAAAACGAGCCTTTCTTCAATTACCTCTTGAGGAGAGGCGTCGTCTGTTAGAAGAACAAGCTAATAATATGGTTGATGAATACCAAGACAATTCAGAACGGGAATTGTGGCAGGGAGGCGACATAGTTGACTATTAGCAACTCCAATCTCAGGCGAGGTGAGATTTGGCTAGTTAATTTTGATCCAACACTTGGAGCAGAAATTAAAAAAAAACGCCCTGCCGTTATTATAAGTTCTGATGCAATCAACAAGCTACCTATAAAGCTTGTTGCTCCTATCACTGAGTGGAAAGATAAATACGCTCAGAGTTTCTGGCATGTACAAATTTTATCAGATCATTCTAACGGTCTTTCTAAAAATTCTTCAGTAGATGTTCTACAATTAAGAGGCATTGACAATCAAAGATTCATTCAGAAATTAGGAAGTATTTCCGCAACTCTTATGGAAGAAATTGTAGCTGCAATCGCCGCAGTCATCGAGTATCAGTAGCTTTAGTTATCTATTATCTTTCCAAATAAGCGAATTTGTCTTTTCTTAATCTATCTTCATAATTAGAGCAGATTTAAATTGTCTTCTGAGGCTGCATTGATGATTATCAATGCAGCCTCACACCTCTTTCTATGACATATACAACTGTTCTGCAATCTCTTTGCACCATATTCACTGGAGATCAATAGGCACCCACCATGTGTCAACAATTATGCCTTGATAATTACAGCAGGTTGATATGCCGTGCATCCCTAGTACACTAGGGATATTCGCCGTATTGCCAAGTGTGGAGAGCCACCCATTTTCGCTTGACAGGTTAGCAGCGAAGGTATGCACCAGCACCAGCAGAGCATCGGGCTATCGCTACACTGGATACGAGTGGAGGGCAAGTATATATCGATAACAGCTACCCATTGACTCACTGGCCCAGAATTGGTAGACTGCCACCATAGTAGGCACGGGCGATTGATTGATGTCAAGACCTAAGTAAAGCAGATCGTAGAGAATGGTTAGTGCAGCCATCTGCAAGGTCTATCAACCCTATCTAGGGGAGCACTGCCCCTAATCAAGCGCTATCATAAACATGTCTAGTCGTCACTTAGTTCGAATAAAAGACGACCACAGAGTGTGCGGTCGTCACTTATAACGAAGATAAGCGTTGTTTGCAGCGTGTGCTCACAACACTTAGCGAGGATAAGCGTTGTATAACCAAAGATTACCTGATGAACCTTATTCTAGATACATTGTGCCTTGCGGCCATAATACACATCAGGTCATTCCAAAGCGTCAGTCGAGTGTTGGCTTATCCTTGGCACACAAGAATAAACTCATCCTACTACACTGATACGGAAAACTGATTAACGTCCGACACTAATCGATACACCAATCGATTAGTGTCGGACGATCACCAATAGTCCTACCTTCTGTCAAACACTTATCCAGCAATGTAAAACGTTGAGTATTGTACTACATCAATACAGACCCAGGTGCGCCTCAAGTGACACTAATCGCTCGGGGTATCGATTAGTGTCACTTGGGGCTCACTAAGATCCTACATTCTATCGAACACTGTCGTAACATCTACTTGAATCAGGCGTCCTAATGCTTGGCAAAGATCTGCCAATACTGAACCAATCCTTCTTTGTGCAACACTATGCCTCAGCACTTATCCGGCGATTTTGAGGGGTAAGTCCTGAGAATAAGCGACTACATTAACACAGAACTAGGTGAGCCCCGAGTCGCACTAACTGAAATCCGTTTCGGTTAGTGCGACTCGGGGCTCACTATTATCCCACCTTCTGTCGAACACCATTACAATATCTACCGAATCAGGCACACACACGACCAACACAGACTACATAGTGCACGATCATCTATACACATACTCGTAGCAAATTAGCTTGAGATCATCACGCTTGATACGCGGGACAGCTTTCGATTCGTCTGCCTGCTGGTCAACACGCGTCGTCTGCTGCTGATATAACTCCCGTACCGTGGTTACCAGTGTGTCTGCTTCATTCGTCTGGATGGCTTTCCGAAGCTGTTGAATGGAAGCACCTACCAGGGGTTGCTTGATAATTTACGAAATTCCCTGAGCTCATGCTGAAGAACAACCTAGTGTCCCTTACCTGTATATACTCACGAATGACTTGATATTTGTCTTGGGGTACCAAGATTCTGACTCGACGGTACTACAGGTGTATGCTATACTTTGCATTTATGAGGGTACACACAAGCTCACTCACCGTCATCACCATGCATAAACGTGAGCCTATCATATATTGGTAAGAAATACCATTCTGGTCCTGAAATGCCATGCTGCATGTTCCCGCTCGATGGTTGTATAGACACATCGAGACTCCCTGATGAGAATGAGTCGTTTTTGAGCTATTGACAATAGGTCTCCGTTACACAAAGTCTTTCGTTTGAATCGTAGCTATTCGTGTGGCGTAGCGCATGCAAACATTTCGACATCTCAATCTCCCAACCACCCTAGACACATCCCGCCATGATATTACACGGGAGTTTTTTGCTCCTCTGCTCTCTTGTGCGACGCGCTACGACCGAGGGGTTGGCTTTTTCAGTTCAGGGTGGCTTCGTATGAACGCGGTCGGGATGAGTGCATTTGCTGCACAGAATGGCCATGCTCGCTGGATCACCAGTCCCATTCTATCGCTAGAGGACTGGCAGGCGATGCTCAGCGGCAATCACGCACGACGCAACGAGGTTTTGCGCCAGACCCTTGAACGCACTATCACGAAGCTCACACATGATCTGGAATCGCAGACCCTTTCGGCGCTGGCCTGGCTTGTCGCTGACCGTATTCTTGATTTCCGTCTAGCGGTCCCAGTAAATGACCTAACAGGTGAATTTCATTCTAAGTTTGGCATTTTCACTGACAATGTTGGTGATGTAGTGAGTTTCGAGGGCAGCTACAACGATAGTATCCAGGGTACACGCAACTACGAGTCGCTCAAGATTTTCCGCTCCTGGGAGCCCTATCAAGCTGATATGGTGCAGCATGACAGCACACGGTTTGAGCGGTTGTGGTGCGATGAAGATCCCAATGTACGTGTTTATGACTTACCCGAGGCAGCCCGGCAACACATCCTCAAGCTGAGGACGGAAGAACGTCCATATCCCACCCCACGGCGTGTTGAAGAACAGCGGGAGCTCTATACGGTACAAGCCCAACCCCATGTCCCAACCGATCTGTACGTGCGAGACTATCAAGAGGAAGCTATCCGTGCGTGGTTTGAGCATGCCTGCCAAGGGATACTTGAGATGGCGACTGGCACGGGTAAGACAATTACGGCACTGACAGCATCAGCCCGACTCTATAAGCAAGAAGGTAGGCTGGCCGTAATTATTGCCGTACCGTATCAACACTTGGTTGATCAGTGGAATGAGGAAGCAACAGCCTTCGGCTACGAGTCGGTGCTAGCCTATCAGAGCAAGACACGCTGGCTGGACGAGTTGAACAGCAAGATTATAGACTTCAATGCGGGATACCGGCACTTCATTTCGGTGATTGTAACCCACACGACCTTCGGTAGCCCAGAATTCCAGAACAGTGTTAAACGTCTGAATGGCCCCACGCTACTAATTGCCGATGAGGTGCATCACTTGGGTGCTGAGCGGAGCCGCCAGAACTACCCGGAACATGTTGCTTTCCGTCTCGCACTCTCAGCGACACCCGATCGCTGGTTCGACGATACTGGCACTGTCGCGCTGCGAGACTACTTTGGTGAGACCATCTTTACGTTCTCATTGGAACAGGCTATTGGCACCAGTCTGACTCCCTACTACTATCATCCTCATCTCGTGCCACTTACGGATGAAGAGTTAGAAGGTTATGAAGCATTATCAGCCAAAATCGCCCGATTGATTCACCGAGAGGATGATGCAGGGCAACAGGCGCTCAAGATGCTACTGATTCGGCGGACTGAGTTGTTGAACAAGGCTAAAAACAAATTAGTGGCGCTATCTGATCTGGTAGATGCACAGGGCCACATCGAACATACGCTGTTCTACTGTGCACCAGGACAGATTGACGAAGTCTTGCGTTTGCTGGGATGGGAGAAGGGACTATTGGTCCACAGATTCACAGCAGAAGAAGATCCGCACGAGCGGCAGCAATTACTCACCAGTTTTGCCAGCGGCGATTTACAAGGATTGGTCGCAATGAAGTGTTTGGATGAAGGTGTCGATGTGCCTAGTACGCGCACTGCTTTTTTCTTGGCAAGCAGCAGTAACCCACGTGAATTTATTCAGCGACGTGGTCGGATTTTGCGCCAAGCACCGGGCAAGCGGTTTTCGAGTATTCACGACTTAATTGCCGTACCACCAACGATCTGGAGTGCCGCACCTTCCTCGCAAACCTTCGAGGTTGAGCGCAATATTGTTCGCCGTGAGTTGGAGCGGTTCAAGGAATTTGCGAACCCAGCGCTAAACAAACATCAGGCACTGGATGTCGTGTGGGATATCGCAAAACGCTATGGGTTAATGGATTTTTAGGAGACTTTTATGCTACTCCGAGAACGATTACGTCAATTGTTTGCCGACTATGATCCGGCTGTCCAGAAAGTTATCTCAGAAGTACTAACGCTGGAACAGGAATATATCTCGAATGATCGTCCACGACTCAAAGATCCCATAGATGAGATTATTTCCAAGGTAGCAAGCAAGGAGTTAGGAAAACCTGAGCGTCCTGAGACCGCGGAGTAACTGACATGCTGTTAGATAGAATTGTGGTTGAAAATTTTCGCCAGTATTTTGGACGACATCGTATTAACTTTGCTCGCGATACGCAGCACCGGGTAACCGTGATTCATGGGGTTAATGGTGCCGGGAAAACATCACTCTTTCTGGCAATTAACTGGTGTCTGTATGGCAAGAGTGTTGATAATGTCACCATTGTTGACAATGTCGGAGAGTTGATGAGTAAGGAGGCACTGAGTCGTGTAGCGCCCAATGATCGGCTAATGGCGTCCGTGGAACTTTCGTTTTTTCATGGTGGTGACCGATACATCGCACGACGGGTGTTACGTGCGAGCAAACAGACAGATGGAAACCTGTTACTGGATAATGGTGACTACTTTACCTTAATGCGGACACGTCCCGACGGCCAGGCAGAAAGTATTCCCAACCCCATTGGAACGATTAATGCTATTTTGCCCTCAAATGTACGCACCTACTTTCTATTCGACGGTGAGAAAATCGACAACTTTGCCAAACCTGAATCGGCCAAGGAAGTCAAGGATGCGATCTATCTGGTTCTCAAATTGGAGATCCTTGACCGTGCCCGCCGTCACTTGGAAAGTGCGGCCCAGGATTATCGCCGCGAGTTAAAGAAGGTCTCTAGTGGTGAACTACGCACCTTCATTGAGCGTGAAGAGCAGGCTATAGAAGAACAACGGCGTGATGCAAGCCGCAAAGGTGACCTGCTGAAGGAAATTGAGTCTGCTCGCTCCAAGATTGTTGAGATTGATCAGCACCTACGAGAAACTCAGAACGCCCGAGCGTTACAGGAACAGCGAGATGCCATCGAGCAAGAGTTGCGACAGCTTCGTAGCGAACAAGAAAGCATAATCAGCCAAATCCGTGACCTGGCGACGAGTGGGTATTTTGCTATTGCTCAACCAGCGGTTGACGAGGCACTGCGTATCCTCGATGAGAAGCGCGAACGTGGTGAAATCCCCAGCAACATTCGCCAGCAGTTTGTCCAGGACTTGCTTGCCCAGATGCGCTGTATCTGTGGTCGTGCAATTACTGATGACAGTCCGGAACATCAGCATTTGCTGGCCTTAATCAAAAAAGGGCTACCAGGATCGCTCGAAAATGATGTGCTGGATACCAGTGCCGCACTACGCCCATTTGGGGAACGCGTTGAACGCCGACGATCCGATCTTCATACAATGATGCAGCATCGTACCGGATTGGTAGATGCAATCAATCGATTAGAGGCGGAACTGAGCGATATCAGACGACAACTGCAGGGTTCGCCAATCGAGGAGATCAGCCGTTTGGAGAAACAGCGAGAGGACTTTCTCGCCGATATTGACAGCGCCAACCTCGAAATTGGCGCGATAGACGAGCGTGGCAGGAAGTTAGCCAAAGAGTTAGCCCAGCTACGTAAAGATATTGAGAAAGCCCGTACCAAAGAGAAGCGCGAGCGACTGCTAAGTACAAAACTGAGCCTGGCACAGCACTCGGTGGAGGCGATTGAACACATTTACCAGACCTTTGCCGACGATATGCGTCTACGCATCGAAGCCAAGACCAAAGAGATTTTCAAACAACTGACATGGAAAGGCGATCACTTCGAGGATGTTCGACTAAGTCCAGAGTACAATCTCGAAATAATCGATCGGTATGGCTTGCCCGCACGCCCAGAGCTCTCGGCTGGCGAGCGCCAAGTGTTGAGTCTATCGTTTATCACGGCCATGTCACGTATCAGCGAAGAGGAAGCACCGCTGGTGATGGATACACCGTTTGGACGACTCTCGTCACAACACCGCAATAGCATTACGCAACATCTGCCAGACCTGGCTGACCAACTGGTGCTATTTGTGACGGATGAAGAGTTACGCGAACAGGCACGCAAAAACCTGGAACCACGCATTGGCGCTGAATATCGACTGTGTTTCGATCCACGCACCAGTTGCACCACCATAGAAGAGGAGAAACCCAATGAACGAAGATAGCAGTGCCCGAACCGACCGAATCGTCATTGACGAGGCTGTTCATTCTATCTATAAAGAACTAACTGATGGGAACAGTTCTGAGCAGGTGCCATTCTCTACAATGAAGGATGTGTTTATGCTGGCAGTTGCCCTTGGCTATCGACAGGGTGTACGTCACAAAGCACCGTCCAGTTCGAAAGTGACGATTCGCAAAGATGTATTCAAGGAGCATGACCTGCTTTTACTGAAGGCGATTGCCATTGCAACGACAGGGGATGTAGCCGTCTTGATGAAGCAGGACGAGGTGCTGACCATCGCTGAAGAGTATGCCCAAGCTGGCATCCACGAAGTGAAGGCAGAATTGCTGGACCAAGCGGTGAGACCATTGTGGAATTTGGTAGCTATGACACAGCAACATTCTTAGTAAAAACAAAAGGAGATTGCTATGGAAGCCAAGAAGATGTCTATTGCAACGCTGCTCTATCAGAAAATGCCTTTTATTGTCCCTAAATATCAACGCGCTTATGCCTGGGAAGATGAAGAAATAGAGGACTTTATTAACGATATTCAAAAACTTTATAACCACCGAATAAATACTTCGCATAGAGATTCAAAGCATTTCTTTGGTGGGATCGTGACAATAAACAAAGAATACTATGAAGTCATTGATGGTCAGCAGCGCCTTGCTACTTTTATGATGGCTATCTCTCTCATTATCAAATCCCTTAAGACAATAATCACAAATTCCACAAAAGAGAAGGACATTGATACCCAAAATAAGGCTGAAGAATACGAGCGTGAAACGCGACGCGACTTTTTTCAGTATCGTGATCTTGAAGCGCGGCAGGATCGCCTCAGACTTAGACTCTCGCAAGCGGACCTTAACTACTATGAACAACTTGTCCAAGGCAGTAAAGTAAACCCAGAACGAGAGTCTCATAAGAGACTCAGATTTGCATATACAGAACTACAGAAGAAACTCTTTAATCCTATCCTTAAAGACTCCTTACTAAATACTGCCACTAAATTAGAGTATTTACTTGTAACACTTAATTGCATACTTCAAGACTGTTACATTATCCATATCGCAAGTGATAATAGAGATGAGGCATATCAATTATTTACCACATTAAATGATCGTGGAAAATCTTTAAGCACAGGTGATCTTTTGAGATCAAGAAGTCTCGAATTACTGGAAGATCACGATCATCTTCAACCTAACGTTCAGCAACATTGGGATAGAATACTAGCCCCCAAACAACGAGATATCGATCACTTTCTAGCCAGCTACTATCCATCATACATCGGTGAGCGCGCATCTAAACGTAATGTGCTTGATGAATTTGTGAAAGCATTTTTTGATTACTCCTCTCCTGTGAACCGTGATGATGCTCTAGCTATTGAGCAAAGGGTGTCCAGTATGAGCGAAGAAAGTGATCTATTCGAAAAGCTTAAGGACGGAGAATGGCCCTACGAGGGATCTATGACCTCTTCTTGGAACAAAGATCGATTATACCGATTGATACGAATTTTAAAGCACGAGCTCTCTCTGCCAATTTTAATGGCAGCAGCACTTCATCTTGAAGAGAAAGAATTTGCAACTCTTGTTTGCCTACTTGAACGATTTGCTTTTCGCTACGTCACTATGACAGGAGCTCATATTGGTCCATTAGCTGACAAATATTACAAGTATTCAGTGAAGATTCGTGAGGGTACATTTAATTTCTCTGAATTTGAGCATAATCTCAAAACACTTGCACAAGTAAACGCGTCTGATGGTGTTTTCGAGGCAAATCTCATTGCCAAGCTAAGGTATTCCGAAAAATCATCACATCAAAACCGTATCATTAAGCACTTTCTTACTACCCTTGAGGATTACCAAGAATGGTTGAATACAGGTGCATCAGGAAAACCCCGTAAAAAAGATCAAACAAAATGCTTTGATCTTAACCAAGTAACAGTTGAGCATATTCATCCTAAGAGTGAGGTGAGTCCTATAGCGCTTTCGGAGCGAAAAAACAACCTTGGAAACTTAACAGTGTTGGGACCTGAAAACTCAAATCTGGGAAATAAGCCGTTTTTGTCAAAAATTGGGGCATATAGTAAATCACATATCTCAATGACACGCTCTCTCTCAAATCTACCAGGCTGGACGGCTGATGCGTTAGACAGGCGGCAGGAGGAACTTGTTCGACAGGCCCTTAAGATATTTGCGTTTTAGCAATTCTTCTCTTTTCATTTGACCTCTGCGCCGCCTTCTCCAAATCAAGTTGGAGTGTGGCGAGCAACTGACGCTGGATTTTCAACGCGGATTGGAGTAACTGGCGCTGGGAGTCGAGAGATCTTTGAATGCGTAAGAGGTTTTGTATGATTTGTCCAACGGCCATATTATATCCGTTATGATTTTCTCCCGCTGCCACAGGAGGGCAAGTTCTTGGGGTGATACTGCACCATAGTAGTGTGTCCTTCTAGCTAGAGTTTGTACGCCTATTGGCGTAAATACAACACAAATGATATCTGTCAATATGTATTGGTAGCTGATGGACATGTATTGATCACACTAAGCCAGCTGTGAGTTTTAGAAAGCTGGTGAATTCAAGGTCTATGCAGCGCTTCGGAGAAAAGCTTCGCATCCTTCCAGGGTATGACGATGTAGGAATTGACTGACGCACTGGGGTTCAAATCCTATGGTTTTCGGTAATCTGGAAAGTGGGCACAAGCACCCGTCGTTAGAACTAGTAGTGACACTCGCCGATTACTTCGGAGTTGCTGTTGATCAGCGTGCTTGTGATGAACTAGAGGTTGACGGAGTTTACTTGATTGGATCTTTGGCTTCTCTATACTACACTGCAACTAACGCCGAGGAGTACGCACATGTCGGCATCCACGAGATGAAGACAGAATTGCTGAACCAAGCGGGGAGACCTTTGTGGAATTTAGTGGGGTTGTTGACCTTTAAGAAGGTGCTTTAGTTGCTTGATACAATAAGGAGAGTTAATTATGAGTAGTGGTATTGAGAGTAAGATGATCAACTTAGGTCAGTTCTTTGATGACAAAACTCAATGCTTTGTGCCTGATTTTCAAAGAGATTATGGTTGGGCTGAAGAGCAAATTGATGAATTATGGACTGACATAGTCAATACTATTGATGAAGACCGTATTGAGCATTTTCTTGGAGCCATCGTTGTCAATTCAGAAAATCAACGACGCATGTTAATTGATGGTCAACAACGCATCGCAACCATATCAATACTCATGTGTGTATTCAGAGACTTGTTCATTGATTATGGTGATAATGAGCGATCTAGGATTGTCGAAAATAACTATATTAGCACGTCCGATCTGGAAACCACTGACAAGATGGCAAAACTCGAGTTGAACGAACTAAACAACCCTTTTTATAAGGACACTTTCATTTGAAAGCACCTATCAAGAGAAGATGTAAGAGAATTGACAACTATCATAAACAAAAGAAATGTCAACAAATCTAATAAGCTATTGGCAAAAACATATCTTAGGCTAAGAGGAAAAGTTGAGCAACGTGTTTCTGAATTAGGTGAAGATAAAGGTAAGATACTTTTTCAAATAATTGACTGCATTAGAAACAAGCTGGTGGTGATTATTATCACTGTTTCTGATTTAGTAAATGCGTATTTAATATTTGAAACACTAAATGATAGAGGTTTGGATCTTTCTGTAGCTGATCTGTTAAAGAACTATTTCTTTTCCAGATCAAGTGGAAGAATCGCAGATGTAAGAAAAAACTGGAAAGACATGAATACATCTTTAGTGAGAACAGGATTGACGAGATTTATTCGCCATTATTGGCTGTCAAACAGGAAAGTAATTCGCGAGAAAGATCTCTATAAAGTCATTTGTACTGAAGTCAAAAATCCTATAGAAGTCACTAATTTCGTGGAGAAACTAAAGAACGCTGCAGAAATATATGGTGCGTTTGAAGACCCGCAAAGTGCTATGTGGGATGGTTATGACACAAACGTTCGGGAAAATTTGAATTTACTTGTTTTATTCAACGTCAATTTATGCTATCCTGTCCTTTTAGCAATACATCAAACAGTGCCAGATAACCTTGAGAAAGTTCTACGAATGCTAGTGATCATTACCTTTCGCTATAATGTGATATGTAACAATAGCACCAGCCACTTAGAATATGTCTATAGTGAGGTTGCCACTTGGATACGTGAGCAAAAACCAAAAAAAATCAAACCGATATTTGAAAAAATGGCGAAGATATATCCGAGTGATGAGGAATTCAAAGGTTGTTTTGAGGGTAAAGTCTTACCAAAAACTGGCTCACGCCTTGCTCGATATATACTTCAGGAAATCAACAATGCTCATTTAGGGGATGACAAAGAACTTGTGACTAATCTTAATGAGAAAGATCTCAATCTAGAACACATTTTACCGCAAAACCCTGATGAACCATGGATACAGACGTTTCCATCGGATGAAGATATCAGTCAGTACATTTACCGAATCGGCAATATGACTCTTTTAGGTACCTCTATGAATAGAAAACAAGCCAGATCATCATTTGATGAAAAACTTTCAACGGCATATAGTCAATCAAAAATCAAGATTACCTCTGATTTGGTAAACTATTCAACTTGGGGACTAGAAGAGATACGGCAAAGACAAGCTTCAATGGCTAAAGTCGCTTGTCAGGTATGGCGCTTGGATTATTAAATTCATGACATAATGAACTTTCTCAAGAGAAACACTTTTTGTTTTACCACCTCTACTGCATACGCTACCTGTTCTGCATCATTACTACGCCCCAGACCAAAGCGCAGTGAACAGTGGGCACGCTGCTCACCAAAGCCCAGTGCAGCGATAACATGAGAGGGTTCTACCGATGCCGTGGTGCAGGCCGACCCAGTTGAGATAGCAAGATCTTGTAGGTCAACAATGAACGCTCGGCTCTCAATGCCGGGGAGATAGATATTCAAGTTATGCGGCAATCGCGCTGTGGGGTGACCATTGCGCGCTACTCCTTCAATGCGCTCCTGTAAGGCACTGAACAGTTGCTCTGTCCAGTTGCGGTACTGGACAGCCAGTTTATCCATCTCACGCTTCGCAATCGCCGCTGCCTCTCCAAACCCAACAATCCCTGGCACATTGGGGGTGCCAGACCGCAGACCACGCTCATGACCACCACCATAGAGTACCGGCGCAAGCCGCACTCGGGGATTGCTCTTCCGTACATACAGCGCCCCAATGCCTTTCGGCCCATACAGCTTGTGGGCACTCATCGAGAGGCAGTCAATTTGCATCTGCTGGACATCTATTGGGATATGCCCAACTGCCTGAGTCGCATCAGTATGGAAAATCACACTATGCTCACGAGCGATCTTGCCGATCTCTGTTACTGGTGCCAGTGTCCCGATCTCGTTGTTGGCTGCCATAACTGAGATCAGAACAGTTTGTAGTGTAATAGCATCTCGCAATTCATCCAAGTCAATGCGACCATACTGATCAACGCGCAGGTAGGTCACGCGCTTGCCCATCTGCTCCAGACGCTTTGCAGCATCCAGCACCGCTTTGTGCTCCGTGACGCAGGTAATAATATGGTCACCCTTACCGGCGTACTTCTCGGCAGCACCGAATAGCGCAATGTTGTCTGACTCGGTCGCACCACTGGTGAAAATAATCTCTTCCGGCTTGGCATTGATGAGGGTCGCTATCTGCTTGCGTGCCTGCTCGACAGCGTTATTGGCTTCAACTCCAAACAGATGATCTTTGCTAGCCGCGTTGCCATACACCTCGGTAAAGTAGGGGAGCATCGCCTCAACCACCCGCGGGTCGACGGGTGTGGTTGCATGATGATCCATATAGATAGGGAGACGAACCATCACTTGCTCCTTAACATTCCACAACTGGAACAGCAGGTACCAGTTTGGACACGTCCGGGAGAGACTTGACTCGTTGGAAGAGTAATAACACACCACGATTCATATGCGCTCGGAACTGTTCTTCAAACGCTTTCCCTTCGATCGACAGATTATCTCTCACACAACGTTCGCGCAGTAGGGCTAGAAAAAGCACATCATACTGTCCCGTCAATGTGTGTCGGTCTATCTCACGCTGGCTGTCCGGTGGAAACTGCGTTGGATCTGGCACCATCGGGTCATCCAGTGAGAGACAAAAGCCCATACGACAGAGTAAGTTTGGGGTGATACCCGTGCGTGATTTGAGCTGGCGGAGCCGCTGGTCTGCCTCTTCACAGAACCGAATACGTGTCAATTTCATGTCTGCACCTCGACTTCCTGCGGGTTCGCTGCCTCATCCACGAAATATCCTTCTCTAATACTAGTATATGCCTCGCGGTTGCTGTAGACCAGATGATAGGCATGTGAAACCGCAGGTGCCAAATCTGTATAGAGGTCACCATCAATCTCAGTGTCTGTTGAAAGCAGGATTACCTGATGACTAGCCTGGGGAAAATATCGCTGCACGAGATGTTGCCGATGTTCACTGTCTAGACGACCAAGCGGCGTATCGACAATAACCGGGATAGATCTTCCCGACACCAGCCGTAGTGCCCACAGGATAGCGATGGCATAAATTTGCTTTTCCCCTGCCGACAACTGTTCACGCGGGATTGGATCGTTACGTTGGTTAAACAAGGTCGTCTCAAACGTCTCAGGGTCAATCGTGATGCGCTTGATATAGTTACCCTTGCGACTCAAACGTCCGTAACACTCCACAATACGCTGTTCCAATTGCCCCAATTTAGCACGCCGTAACTCTGTTTCATATTGGACAAGCGCTTGCTGTGCACGTGCAGCCAGTTGCATGCGATACGATGGATCATCACCACGCATCATACGGAGATACATATCTTTTTCTTGTTGTTCCAAACGGTTGCGTTCCATATTCAGTTGGCGTACTACGCCTTCCTGCGCTTCTCGTTGTGTATGGAGTGCACCAAGCTCTTGATTGAGTGACGCAAGCTGCTTGAGAAGAGGCTGTATGGCTTCATCTGCAGGCATCTGATGTTGCAGTGCCTCAACATGTGCAAGTTCTTCCATCGCTTCTGATAGTGCCTGCCCCACCTCCTGTACAGCCCTGGCAACGCTGGAACCTGCTTGGTCAATCCAGGTCAGGAGTTGCTGACGATCCTGTCGAGAAAGGTCATGCGGTATTGCGGGGGCAACAGTGAAGCCATTGCTGCTTGTCAAATTGCTTTGAACCGTTTGCACCATCTGACTGAATCCCTCGGTCACAGCGGCTTTCTCTTCATCGGATAGCATCGCATCATTGAGCCATCGATCATCCTGTTTCAGGTTTGCGAGAAGGTCCGCTGTGAAACGATCAGCAAATACGCTCATTGCCCGATGATGCGCTGCATGCTCCCCAGCTATCAGATTGTCACGCAGGCTCGCAGCAAGACGGGGAATGATTGCCAATGGAAGTAATCCATTGGCGTATTCTTGAATATCACGTTCATAGTGTTGTATGGTGGATTGCAAGGCAGAAAACCGTTGCATGAGTTCCTCACGTTGTACGGCAATATGTCCGCCCTCACTGGCAAAGCGCTGCTCTACTTGTTCGATCTTGCTGGTCTTCTGATCTATTTCTCGTTGGAGGCTCGCCAGCTTCATATGCTCAGCGTGAAAGATCTCTTCGATATGTTGACGCTGAGCAACAATATCCGCCAGTTGTTTTTCCAGACTATCGCCATCTTTGCGTTTCTGACGCGTGACATATATACCAAGGTCCGAACGTAACCGATCAAGAACATCTAATCCTAACAATGTTCGAATGGCCTGCCCGAATGCTCTATAATCCGGGTCATCAGCTAGTGACTGAATTTTCTCTCCATCAAAGAAAAACAGGTCAGCAAGGCCAGGTGGCAGCAGGTTGTGGAGAAACTGATTCCACCAGGGATAATCACTATCTGCAAGCTGGGTGTCATTTTGCCAAACGGTCAGGGTTTCTTCGATACCACGGTCCTGTCGTTGCCAGAAACGCTCCACTTTGAACGTATCTTGCTGTGCATCAACGGTATGCACGAATGTGAGACTGATACCTGCAAACACATTGTGGAGCGGCGAACCAAGTGGGCGATGGATACGACTCAGGAGATAGTCTTCATAGGAGCGCTTCGTCGTGGTACCACCAAACACCCCAGATCCGTAGAGGCACAACTTGACAGCTTCGAGTAGTGTGGTCTTGCCAGCACCATTCTTGCCGCCAATCAGGATAATCGGGCGACTTGTAATCTCCGCCGTATCATCCAGCCCAAGACTGAGACATTGATCATCGCGGTAGAGACCAAAGTTGACACAGCGAATCTCAGTAAAATACATCTATGACACCAATTGCCTATTATCCAAATCAGCACGCCGCTGCTGGTGCTGCTCAACGGCTTCCAAGACTTCTTGTTCGCTCCGCCACTCGCTACGGAGTATCTCGTCAATCCGAGCATGGATAGCTGTTCGGCTGCGTAAGGTGTGTTGTTGGCGCTGGCTTTCAATGAGTGCCATTAGTAACTCAATTGGCACATCTCCCTCTGCACAGACCTGTGCCAATAGACCACGCTCCTCTGAGCCAAACAAGACTGTGTCTTCGGGTGGCAAAGGCAATGCTTCACCGGTCACCTGCTGATAGATCTGTGGTACACTATCTTCCCAATCGTTTGCCTCTGCACGCCATAAACGGCGTATCTGGTACAATTCCTCAAGGGAAATGAGAGTCAGATCGGGGTCGGGTCCATCCTCCCGTACCTGCTGCTGAACAACCAACAGTCGTTCGAGCAATTCTTGGCGGAACGAGAAGCGATAGGGGCCACGAATGAGTGTTCCCTGCTGTTTGCGTACTTTGACAAGACCATCACGTCGGCGATAATCACGAACTTCGTGTTTGCGCTCGAATTCCTGAGTAGCAGCGAGAAAGTCGCGGAATTCCAGCATAGGAACCATCCATTCTTCCCCATTGTCAATCATTGCCTCCATGGCTTTATCTTTGGTCACAACAGTACATACCCAACAGCCAAAACGACTACTGCCACATGAGGGGGTTGAGAGGTCAAGCACCATTGGACACTCACCCGAATTGGCACTACGATAAAGCGAGGCCAGATAACGATTATCGCCTCCCCAGGGCGGTGGCACCTGTCCGAGATACTTCCAGACATCATTCACAGTAAATGCTTCAATGGGAGTATAGACGTAAGCTTTAGGTAAAGTTGAATTGCGCGAAAATGGTGTGCCGGTGATACGGTAACTACTCATGGATTGAGCGCGGCGCTGGCTTTCGTCTAGACGTTGTCCGAGCACCAACACCACCTCCCCATACTCAGCGACCTTGCTCAGAATAAACGTGTCTGCTGGTCTAATCTTCATGCGTTCCGTACACCAGCGGAAGCGACTGTGTGGAGCTGGATACCCACGCCCAATCAGGTTGACCCAGAAGGTCTCGGCAACATCAGGTGTCAGACGATGTACCTCAATCGGGAGTCCCTGTTGCTCTGCTGCCATCCTCATTCTACTGAGACTGCCGTTTACATGGTCCACAATCACGGGCGTTTCAACTAACGTGTCGGTAGCAATAATATGAATCGGTTTGAACTGCTCACGCGGGAGATCGCGCAGGGCATACCAGACCAATTGCAATGCAGCGGTTGAGTCCTTGCCGCCACTGTATCCAATCACCCACGGCATCGTGTTGGAAAGATATGCCGCACGAATATCGGCGAGAATCTCTGCCATTGTCCGTTTTGCGAAGATTGACCCCTGCAGCTGAATCTCCTCAGGTATGTGTTGCTGACTCATGCTTCAGCTTCCTCCCATTCAGGTTTATCGCTCCTTAGATCACTACTACTGATTTCACGTTGTTCACTCTCCGTTAGCTGCAAACCCATAATCTGTTTCAGCAACATCGCAGTACGTAGGACGTTCGTGCGCGACTTGCTCAGATGTCCCCCAATCATTGCGCGACCTTCCCAGAAATTGGTGTTTGATCTCGACCAATCAACGGTTTCAAGTGCGTGAAGACGGTGATTCCAAGCATCTGGGTACTGAGCAACGAGATCTGCACCTGCGAGACCCAGCGCATTGAGTAGGACACTGTGGAAAAGCACATAGTCGCGACGTAAATCAGCACTACTCGTCCGACGAATAATGTTATCCTGCCATTCAGGAATAATCTTGCTCAATTCTGTCCAGAACCCAATAGCGAGGTGTTGCTCTTTTGACAACACATCATCACCATCGGATTTTTTCAGCAGTGCTGCGGTCGCATGATAGATGCCACTCAAGGTAAAGAGCTTCGTGGAACGGTTCGGGATGCTGGAACGTTCCATATCCGTAAAACCTTTGAAGACAGGCACTTGGTTGGCAATCGTCCGTGACAACTGTGCCAGCGGATCACGGAAGTTGTACAGAATACCAATCGATGCACTGGCTCGCACAGCATGGGTGTTAAGGTCCGCAAACAGTTGCTGGCTGCGTTTAAGCCCTGCGTCGATGAAAAACACCACCGCTATCGTCTCATCACCTAAGCTAGGACATTCCTTTAAAGCTTCCTCGATTGCGGCTCGTCGATGTTGCCCATCGTTTACAATAAAGGTGGCAGACATCGGAACAGTAATCTGCCCAGCGTTGTGGAGGGGGCCTTTGTCAGCAAAGGGCTGAAATGACACCTCACCATCGATGGATGCAGTGATAGCGGAAAAAACATAGTCCTGTTGATTCTCAACTAGATAGCGGCTAATCGCTGGGATACGTCCCCGGTTCAACACACGCTGTGCGCGGAGATCCGGAGGAATTTCATCGGTTTCATTAAAATAGAAAATTTTCGGTATGAGGCGGAGCGGACACATAGCCACAAAATACTCACGTCCCGCCTGGATGCCTCGCAATGCTGCAAAAGTGTAATTAAAACTGTCCATGATCATGAAAACCCCACCTACCATAATCCAGGCAAGGAAATTAGATGATACAACCACTTAGAAGTATCTCTATAGAGATATGGGAGTATGTATACATACGGTATATCTCACTAGAATTTATCCTACATCTCGCTAGAAACTATATCACCGTACCATCTGGAAGTCAATGCGGAAGTATCTCTACATAGATATGGAAGTATACATACATACGGTATAGCTAGCTAAGAATTACATATTGTTCTTACTGGAAGTCAATGTGAATGAAACCACATTGTGAGACTGTATACGTCATCACCAAGTGGTCAACAATTTAGGCATCAGTACAACTGCTATGTGTGACAAGGCTTCGTGCCATCCAAGGGAAAAGTTCTCTTGGTGTTCAATAGGTACCTTGCAGGAAATTCTACCTCAATATACTTAAAGGAACTGATAGAGGAGATTATACCGTATGTATCATCATCGTGCGGTTAATTGCATAATATCTTAGGAATATATTGACATTATTATACTTACCACAGTATACTTACACCATGGTACTTACCAAGGGAGGTGTTATGCCAAGGGTGAAAAAGATTAAAGACATTGCCCTAGCGCGTGACCCTGAGATGAGCATATCAAAACTTCATTTCGCAGCCGAAATCTCTATGGGAGCAGCACGCCGCTATTGGTATGGCACACAGGATGGCACAGAAGAAGGCAAACCTATGACCGTCATTGACTTACCGACAATTGCGAAGGTTGCCAAAGCCATAGGTGTGCCATGGAGAGAGTTGGTTGAAGATGATCGACGTGCCCGCTACGGTGCTCTGGCTGGAACCCTGCACACCGTAGCGGGTTAAGCAAGCATCTAGACGAATTATCGCTCGTCCAGTGCTTTTCACGCTGATGCTGTTACCGCAGCACCAGCAAGGAGTATTATACGCGATGCGCTCAAGTTGCCTGCATTTTTGGCTGCTGCAAGCAGTGTTGTACGCGCCGGTACGTTCCCCCTGCTGTACCTCATTCAACCACCCACGTCAACAAGGAGGTGACTGATGTACAAGTATTATCTGTGGACCAAATGCGTTTCAATGGCCAGTGTTGCTTTTCTTCAGTAACTGCACTATAATACCAAAACGTACGAAACGTACGAAGCGCATGAAATAACCCAAAAGTATTCTTTATAGAATGAGTGAACTATAGAAAGGAGGTGATACTGTGAATGTACTTCTAACAGTTGAGGATATAGCGCCTGTGTTGCGTATTACAGAGCGAACAGCGAACGATCTGGCACGACGCGGCGAGTTACCTGGCACTATCAAAGTCGGCAAAGTTTGGCGATTCAAACGTGAAGAAATGGAAAGCTTGATAGGCCAATCCTGGCCTGAGCCTCAAACTGACAATAATGTACATGATGCGTAAAGCCGGGAGTAAGTCACCGACCAAAGTTCCCTACACCCGGCATCATCAAGCACTCGCAAGTACTCGACAAAGGAGATTATACCGTATGTATCGTCATCCTGTGATTAACTGTACTGAGAAGCCTAGCTACTGCTTACAACTACATCTGTTTACATATCAATTCAGATGTACCACAATCAATATACTTCAAAATATATCTATTTCATGACATACTATGCTCTGTATATTTATGGAGAATGCCATGACCAAACTTAGGGTTCAAGAACTGGCCCGCGCAAAGGGGTTCAATATCTCGCAACTCCAACTACGTGTTGGGATTGCGATGGGAACGATGCGCCGGTACTGGTACGGAACACGTGATGGAAAAGCGGAGGGTGAACCACTGCAAGAGGTTGATTTGTCCATCTTAACCACTATTGCTCAGGTCCTGGAAGTTAAACTGACCGATCTTATTGATGACGCTGATTGGCTAACCCGGCTACTCGCAGGCCCTCAACACCACACGAGTAGCCGGGCTGAAGCAAGCATCTAGACGAGTTACCACTCGTCCAGTGCTTTTCACGCTGATGCTGTTACCGCAGCACCAACAAGGAGTATTATACGCGATGCGCTCAAGCTGCCTGCATTTTTGGCTGCTGCAAGCAAAGAATATGAATGAGAAAGATGTGACAGGTTCCCAGAGGCTGGGCTACATCTCTACATTTAGTTACATATACATACACTTTTATTATTTTAGTTTGTTTGACAACATTTATATTATTATGATAACATTCTTATACACAATAAGGCATATTTAGAAAGGGGGTGATGGACTGTGACTAGTGACTCGTTAATGACTGTTGAAGATGTTGCCAATTGGTTATCTGTAGAAGAGCGAACAGTTACCGGTCTTGCGCGTAAACAAGAGTTAGCAGGTTTTAAGGTTGGCAAAGAATGGCGATTTTCGCGCGATGACATAGTGGATTACTTAGAGCAACAACGCAACAGACCAAGACAAAACGAGGACCCAATAGCGTAAAGCCGCCCAGTGTACGCCCTGGAAAGCAAACACACTGAACGGCACCATCAAGCACTCGGAAGTACTCGACAAAGGAGATTATACCGTATGTATCATCATCGTGCGGTTGACCATGTAGAGATACCCAACCAACCCAGTTTACCAACGGAATCGACCACCCAGCCGACACCGACTCACACTACCTGGTCGTGCTGGCTCCCCATCACACTGAGTCTCAGTGGTTGCGGGTTGGTGGCACTCGGAACACTCTGGTTCGCACTCGACCCCACCGAACGCACCTGGTACAGCCGTTTGTTCATTGGCACGCTTCTGCTCACCACCCTGGTAGGTGTACGCTGGCTTGCCAACCGTGCTCGTCAGGCGACCATTGTGCGTGATGCGAACGATAGACCAATGACGCTTGATCAGGTCGCCCGCCAGTCCGATAGCGTCCTTACCTATGGCCTGCAACGCTACTATGACAACCTCGATGTCTGGGCTGCACACTCGGACTACCGCAATCTGCACAGCTTGAGTACCAACTATAGCAATCGACAAGATGTGCGCTCTGACACCAGTGCACCATCGGCAGCAACACCCACGGTGCTTCCCGTCAATCCTGGTGCACCCTTACTGCCGCAGCTCGAACAGCGCGGACTCATCACCCCGGACAAGCTGCTGGTGGGGTTTGCGGACCAGCAGCCGCACCAGTTCAACTTGAAGCTCACTGGCTTTATGGGCCTCGCCGGGAAACAGGGTAGCGGCAAGACCACCACCGCACTGCTCGCCCTCGCCCAGGCCGCCCGACACAACTGGCGCGTGATTATCTGTGACAAGCATGGTGAGCAAGATGAGGGGCTTATCACCCGTGCTCAACCATTACGCGGGTGTTTTATCCGCCAGGCCATTGAACTACCCGACATCATCGCTGCCATTCAGTGGTATATGCAGCTGGCCGACAACCGCATTTCAGTGGTATATGCAGCTGGCCGACAACCGCATTCACCAGCGCGTCCCGGTCGATACTCGTATCCTGCTGGTGATTGATGAGTTTACCAGCATGGTGCTGCGGCGCGAACTCCCCGACGATCTACTAGAGCAACTTACCGCCGCCGCAACCGAGTATCGGAAAGTCGCCTGTCATGGCTTGATTATCGGGCATCAGTGGTCCCATCGCTCATTGGGTGCATCAGGAGCGATGCTGCGGCGTGCCCTGACCCATAGTATCGTCCACCGCATTGCCGATGATGACGCCGAGTTGCTGCTACCGCGTGGCAATTACCAGGTGGAGTCATTGCAGCCAGGCCAAGCCATCATCGATAACGGTGGAGACATTCAGCGCGTGCAGGTGCCTGCCCTCACCGGCAAAGACATCCAGCATGTCGCTGGGGAGCACACAGCATCGACACCCGCACAGATCAGCGCACCGACCAGTTATCACGCCAGCTCGTTGCCAGCAACCACCCGTGCAGCATCACCAACCGCGCAGTTGCCACCGCTGACGGTCGCAGAGGAGATCATCATGCTGCTGCATCACCGTGACCAGCCCATTTCCGCTCATGAAATCGCCAGTTATATCGGGAAAGACATCCGGCACGTTCGTAAAGAGTTAACCCGTCTGACTAAAGACCAACAGGTCACACGCAGCGGGAGCACCGGCAGCTATCGGTACGCCATCTAACTACCTAAGAATTACCACGTTACCGCGTTACCCGGCACACACGGTCCACCGATAGCGAGTAATTGCGGAGTAACACGGTCACACGTAACAGTATAGAGAGAGTTGTATCATGATCCAGAATACCACCAAGTTACATACGACCGGACAAACCACCCGGCTCCAAAAGCTTTACAACATCGCCTATGAGATACGTATCTATCTGGCCATCGGTATCCTGACCATCACGACCGTCGCACTTGCCGTTACCATCATCCTACTACAGTGGTCTGCGCCACCTGGCGCACATCTGCAACCAATCCTGATTGTCTCGACACCCACACCAGTACATACACCCGCTACAACCGCAACGCCACTGGCCCCCACGCCAACCACGGGAACACAGCTCAACGCGGCAGTGGTAGCCTACGATGCACCTGGTGGCAATGTACTGGGATCGCTTGACGCCCAGCGCAACTACACTATTACTGCCCGCTACGGAATCGACTGGCTCCAGGCCGAGGTAGAGGGAAGCGGATTGGTATGGGTACGAAGCAACGAGCTAGAAATCGTTACCGTAGCCGCCACCTTGCCGGATCTCCGCCCAGCACCCACGGCAGCCATTGTGTATGTGGTACAGGAGCACACCCGTACCACAACCGCCAGTGATAGCACAACAGCAGCCCAACCTACCGCTCCTCCAAACGCAGTCGAAGGACCGATCTACGAAAAGCCCACACCAGTGTTAACCGAGGCAGAACAGTTCTGGAAGTTTCCTACGGCCCAGCCACTCCCACGGACTCCAGGAGTGGAAGTCAGTAGCACTGCGTACGAAGCGTGTCGCAGATCAGGTAAGGCGTTTGGCGAGTGTGTCCAGCATATGCCCGATGACTACTGGGTACCACCAGCCGCCACACCCACCAGAACTATCGAGACCGTACAACGTGCCGACACCAATGACACAGATACCGTGCTTGTACCATAACTAGGTGAGGAGACCATGACGATTACACCCTATCATCCTGAGACCTCCAATCAACTGGACCTGTTACAGATCGACCTGGCCATGCTCACGAGCACCCACGCCCAGACCGCCCTCAATCGGGGGCGGCTCAAGGCCAAACGCGAAGCGCTGCACAATGCTAATCGGCTGGTCCGCTGGGCGCGACCGCTGCTCATCGCCATCCTGGTCGTCTCGTTTGTGCATCTCTGGGAACAGATTGCCAGCATCAAACCGTCCAGTGTGCCCGATCTGGCACTGCACCCATGGCTGTATCACGGCAGTAGCGCTATGCTAACCGCCGCTATCGACGCCACCGCACTCTACTTGGTGGCCACCCGTGCCACTGCCGCCTACGCCGGTGACCGCACCCGTCAATACAGTGTCTGGTTCTTTTATGTGCTTACTGCCATCTTGAACCTGTCGTTTGTGTTGCGGTTTGCGCCCGAGTTGCCCACTGGCGTTGCCGAGGTCATTCCAACGCTCTACTTGCTGATGGCCATTCTGCTGGGGCTGCTTATTCCGGTCAGCATTGCCGCTGTCGAAAGTGCCAGACAACGGGTTGAAGCGGCCCGGCTGGCGCTGCTCGTCGAGACCGAGGCCCTCACCGAACTGGTCCAGGTCGCACCAGTAACAGCGACCCAGGACGAGCACACAGCACCAACGACACAACGCCTTACACCAGCAGAGTCATATCAACCGGCCCAGTTCACGACACCAGGAGACCCGCTTGTAGCGCCGGTGATAGATCTGAGCACCATTGAACAAACAGCGCTTGATGCGATGTCCCCAACGTCGTCCGTCCTGGCCGAGCAGGCCCGCCGGGCGGCACAGCGGCAGCGCCTGGCGGGAAGTATCCAACGCTGCTTGACCAATCTGGGCGTCATCACCCCGGCGACGGATACCGCCAGTCACCCGGAGGTAGGAACAGCGTCTGGCGCGTCTGAGCCAACTGAGCAAACACGTGACAACACCGGCGCAGTGCTTGACAAGACCTGCCCCACCTGTCAGGAACCCTTGAATGCCAGCCAGTACGGAAACGCCAAACGTCTGGGATATTGCCACCAGTGCAAGTCAGTATCCCCAACCAATACGGATGCGCCAGCGGCATCTCATGGGACATCATGGACTCACGGTGACGGTGGACACCCGAACTAACCACCCCACCACCACCAATCGAGAATCGCTTGGAAGAGGCACAAGCGCACGGGTATGGGCAGGTCAGCTTGCCCACCACGTTGATAGAAGCCGGTCGTGCTGCGCCTCTTCAGTACACCGGCTTCGTTGTATGTTCAGAAAGGAGGAGGCTATGAGTCCGATACGTCATCGTCTGGTCCAGGCCCTCGCCCAACGCTTAGGGGAGACGGACCCGGCAGCACTGGCGCAACTGGATCGTATCTGCGAATGTATGCCACCGGAGCGCATTGTCGCCCTGATGCAACGCACGGAGGAGATTGAACGCAACGGGGGCATGTTAACCGACAACAAACGTCGTCGTCGCACCAAAGGAGGCGTCTTTTTTCGTCTGGCCCTGATGCGGAAAACCGGCAAGTTAACCAAGGCCCAGCGCCGGTACTGTTTTCCCGCGCTTCAGCGACCAGCAACCGACGAGGCACCAGATGGCGAGTGATACCTAAACAAAAAGACTCCTGATGCAGACAGGAGCCTCGACCATTCTTGAACCAAGAATAGGGGGTGTGGACAGCATGCTGTACCACGGGTGTGTACTTCATTCTACCCAACCCCACGAGAAATTGCAAGGAGTCTCTGGCAACGAACACTACTCCAGACAAGCTGCTGAGTGAGCAGCCATCCGATTTGTTATCAATGAATACCATAGGTTATACGGAGGATACCATGACTATCAAATCAACCATCCCACCAACTGAACGGCTTCAGGTACGTCCCCAGGAAGCCGCCGATCTCTTGAGCATTAGTACCCGTCATCTACGTCGTCTGGTACTCAGAGGCAAATTACACCCGGTTGGACAGGGGCGCGGACGTCGTTATCTGGTTGAAGATCTGCGGGCCTACTTACGGCGTGAACAGGAACGTGAAGGAGATACATACTGATGGCACGACGACGCGAAAAAGGGAGCGGAACGGTGTACGAATACCCGAAAGGGTCAGGTGTCTGGTGGGCCAAGATGCCCGATGATAGCGGGAATGCACCACGAAAATGGCGTGTATCCAGCAAAGAAGAAGGGCGAGCGTTGCTGCGCGACAAACTGCGTGAACGTGATGATGGGGTCCATGTCGCGCAACGCCCGGTCACCCTCAATCAACAACTGCACTACTGGCTCCACGAGGTGATTGATGTCAAAGCCACCACCCGTGAAGATTATGCCCAGGTGTGCCAGGCGCGTATTGTCCCGTATCTGGGCAGTACGCGCCTTGATGCCTTGCATCCACCAGTCATTCGTCGCTGGATGCGGAACCTGTCGAACCAGTATGCCCCTAACACAGTACGCAATGCCTTCGTAGTCTTGCGTGCGGCGCTCCAGGTGGCAGTCAATGAGCGTATGCTCAAGTTCAACCCCACTGATGGTATCAAACCACCAGGCGGCGCACAACGGGAGTCATATGCACTTACGGCAGATGAAGCCCAGCGATTGCTCAGGGCGGTGGAAGGACATCGGCTCTATGCCCTGTATTTTGTGGCACTGGTATCAGGCATGCGCGAGGGCGAGCTGATTGGACTACGCTGGCCCAACGTCGATCTGGTGCAGCGTGAGATTCGTATCCGCGAACAAGTCCAGCTTCTTAAGAACAGACCTCAGCACGTACCGCCCAAAAGTAAGGAAAGCGTCCGCGATATTCCGATTGACGATGACATCAGCGCGGTATTGCAACAGCATTGGGAGTATCAGCAAGATGAACGTGTCCGCATGGAAGAAGAATGGCACGAGCACCTCCTGGTTTTTCCAAGCATGGTGGGAACACCATTACGTGCGCGTAATCTCATACGTCATTTCAAGACCGCCCTGCGACGAGCAGGGCTCCCTGAAAATCTGCGGTTTCACGACCTCCGCCATAGCGCGGGGAGTTTGATGCTGGCCGATGGGGTCCCACTCACCGACGTAAGTAAGATTTTAGGGCATTCCAGTGTGGCTGTCACCGCATCCATCTATGCCCATAGCTATACCGAGAATAAACGCAAAGCCATCGCTGGAGTAACGCGACGGCTGCGCCAAGCTGCATCAGGAGATCACTAATGACCTCTTTTTTGTACCATACAGTCCCTGATACCGTCCCTCAACGAAAACACGGCAGCCGCCCTGAAGCAGCTACCGCGTCCTGTTGTGGTACCCCCGGACGGATTCGAACCGCCGACACAAGGTTTAGGAAACCTTTGCTCTATCCCCTGAGCTACGGGGGCTAATTCCTCTGTATTATAGCGGATGAGCAAAAGAGCGTCAATCGGTGTTTATCGCGCCAATCAGCCAAATAACGCCCTAACTATCCAGCGGCGAGCCATATTTCATGCTATACTTGAGCAACCAGATTCCCAGTTAGGACCTCCGGACAATTTTGACGCCTATGCGAACGTACCAACAGCAATATCCTCCTCTCGTCATTGTCGTTGCGGTTGTATCAATTGCCATCCTCATCATCCTGATCATACGCCCGGGAGAACCAGCCCAGCGCATGATTTCGCACTGGTCACCCGAACCGATGATTACCAGACCCGACGTACCGATAGACCCACTTGACACACCACCTCCCATAAGTGGTGCGCTTATACCTGTCGATGATACCTTTGATCTGCAGGTCTCCGATGGGTTGTATGACAGCGAACGTGACGCGCTCACCGACGAGATCCAGCGTGCAGTTGCCTATGCCTCAAATCGCTTTGGTGCGAGCCCTAACGACCGCTTTACTGTATCAGTGATACACGATAAGAGTTGCGGTATGCACGGTCTTGCCTATACCGATGTTCGCAATATCCAGGTCTACACCTGCCCAAACATCAGTCGCAACCGGGCTGTGGCTATTCTCGCTCACGAAATCGTACATCAGCTTGAACATGATTACTACGGACCTGCCCATCTCCATACTGATCTCATTCTCTCTGAGGGCATGGCCACATGGGGTGCTGGTGAATACTGGCTCAATGGCCACGCTGACTTTCGCTCCTTTGTCGATGCACAACGCCAGGGTGGGCTGTTTTATCCCCTTGCGACACACTACTCAGGTCTGGGCATTGCCGCCATGAATGCACTCTATTATCAATGGGCCAGCTTTGTCGAGTTTTTGATCCAGACCTACGGACGCGAGTCATTTGACCAACTCTACATTACCGGGCAAAGCAACCCTGGTTCGGCAGATTATGTTGGGGTATATGGCAAAAGCCTGGAAGAACTTGAGCAAGAATGGATTTCCTGGATTGATAGATAATTACTTTATGTAGTATGACAAAAACCATACCAAGCCTGCGTTTATCAATATAGATGTCAACTGATACAAAAGCTTCCAGAAATAAAGGGGCCAGTGGTCCCTTTATTTCATTTCACAGATGTTGTGGTACAGTAGTGGTTGTGTTAATGCTTGCTTGATGTGTCTGTGGATGTCTGTATGCCAGAACAACCCAACGAATCAAACAAAAGGGACGGTTTATGGAGCACCCTTGAGCGCCGCCTTTCCGCCATCCCAGAAACTGACATCAACCTATCGCACACACTTACGCAACAAACCACCAATCCAGCAATAGACAACAGCACAAAGCTTTGGCAAGCGCTGCGTAGTCGTACCGACCCCGCTAAGTATTGTCCACACACGCTTCCTGATATCCCCGAAGAGTCAGTTCTGGAAGACGGACACAAAGTGATCGTCATTCGCAGTCCGACTGGCAGCTACGTCCGCCTGACGCCTGAGCAGCACCACGTCTGGTCACAGATGGATGGAACACATACCATCGCACAACTGGCAACCGAAACCTTCTTGCGTGATGGCGTCCTCCTGCCTCTCGGCGATTTTGTAACCACACTACAACAAGGTGGCTTTCTCGTTGATCAACCAGTCAATATCTATGGACAGATCAATGCAGCACTCGAAAAACGTACTGCCGAAGGTTGGGGCCGCCGCATCATCCATACCTTGATGGGCAGGCGGTTGGAAATACGCAACATCGATACATTGTATGGCAACATCTATCGCTGGTTTGGGCGGTTCTTTTTTACCCGCGCATTTTTGTTGCTATGGGTCATTATTGTGCTGGCAGGCACTGGTGCGTTTGTTGCACTGTTGCTTGGTGGTCGTGAAACCACCCTGATTACATCTGAGAACGCTATCTCTGTTGAACTCATTGTTCTGTGGTTTGCTATCGCTCTATCGTTTCTTTTCCACGAAAGCGCACACGCGCTGGCAGTCAAACACTATCGACGAACACTCCACAGTGGCGGTTTTATGCTCTATTTTGGCATGCCCGCCTGCTTTGTCGACACTAGCGACATCTGGCGTTCACCACGACATGCGCGCATGATTGTTTCAGTAGCTGGGTTGATCGCAGACCTCTTTTTAGGCGCCATCGCGGCCCTGTTTACATACATGTATCCTGAAGATATCCTCAGTTCTGCAGCATACAAATTTGCGCTGGTATCGTATGTCACAACGCTCTTCAACCTTAACCCACTGCTCGAATTCGACGGCTATTTCCTCCTCATTGACTGGAAGCGTCTGCCCAATCTGCGTCGTCGTGCACTAGAGTTTGTTCGTGGACCACTGTGGAGCAAACACAAAACCCTGGATGGTCACATGATCGGCATTGAACACCCCCGTGCCTTGCTCCGCCTTCTCACGCAACAGGAACGCATCTTTGTCCTCTACGGGGCCTTGTCGGTGGGCTATACCATTGTTGCACTTGTGTTCGCGGGGCTTTTCTGGCAAGCTCAGTTACAGGTTATTATTCAATCACTGTGGTCAAGCCAATTCTTATTCCAACAAGTACTTGCTGTGGTCATTGTGCTGTTGGTCGCGATTCCGCTTAGTACTGTGCTTTTCCTCGGTGCGTTGAGCACGGGCCTGGTTGGTTGGCGGTGGATGCTACAGCATGGCTATGGTCGACATCCAACACTGATGGCTGGCCTTGCCCTGGCGCTTGTGCTAGGTCTGGGGCTACTCACAAATCAATTTGGCGAATCGCTCTGGATTGAAGTAATTCCTCTTGGATTATGGGCCATTGCGCTTGGTGGCGTGCTATTGATACGCACAGACTACCAGGGCGCAGCAGCACTGACTGCCATCAATGCTTTTACGATCATGACTGTGTTTGCTGGTGGTGCTGCAACTGTACGTCTGCTACTAGAAATGAATGACCTAGCCGTGCCAGTCGATGGAGTAGCTTTTATCTTTTTACTCATCGCTGGATACATGTTGCTCCTTGATGTAGATCTACGCCACGCCCCCCCACGCGATCTCTACATCACTGCGCTGTTGTTGATGCTGGCATTTGGCATCGGTGGGATCGCCCTGTTTAGTGCCATGGACAACTGGCCTGATCTGCCTCGTTGGGCCTATCTCATCGCTGGAGCACCAGGATACTTTGGTGCAGTCGCCTTTGCGCTGTTCATCCCACACCTGATCGGCCTCTACGATTCACGATTGTTCTGGGCATGGGCATTGACATGGCTCGCGAGCTTGCTCCAGACGATTGATTACATTGTCAATCTCGAAACACGCATTCTCTGGCTCGACACTATCGTTGCAGGCACATGGGCTGCGGCATGGATCGTTCATCTGGCAACCCTACGCCAGATCACTCTGCATGAACTGGAGTGGGTTGTGCAACCGGCAATCAATGAACAACAGCGTCTGATGCAAGGATTTCAGCGATTTTATGCTGGATGCTATCAATTGTTGCGGTCAGTCTATGGTTCACGGCGCGCACAATTCCTCGATGATCATATGGATGTGCTTGCAGCAACGGCAAATTGGGATATTACGCTCGACCGCGATCAGGCACGGGTCGGCAGAGTAACCAAACAACTTGAGATTGAACGACAAGGCGCACGGTATGCGGAAGTCCTACGTTACACCATCAAAACGATTGAAGATCTTACAGGGACCGGATTTGCCTATCGTGTCATTCAGGCAGCATACGACGCACTTCCATGGTCTGAGCGCGAAACCGCCAACCGCTATGCGTTCCCCACCACACCCTGGGCGAACCAACTCTCACTGGGGTTTCACGATGAACGCACACAACGGCTCCGTTTTCTACGTCAGATAGATCTCTTTTTATTATGCAACGATCACCAACTTGATACCCTCAATCACAATCTGTGTGAGTTTCGGTACTCAACTGGTGTACCGATCCCACAATCGATTAATGGGATATCTGGTGTATGGATTGTTGATTCAGGTGAGGTTATTGTGGAACGTCGGGGGCAAGTCATGGATGAGCTTCATCGCGGGAGTTGGTTTGGTGGCGAAACGACGCCCGATGGTGGTAGTACTCTCACGTATCGCGCATCGATCACATCCGAGTTACTTTTTGCTCCTGAGCCAATCATCCATGCAGTAACACACCGACAGACATCGGCTACTGATTATGGCTTTGCAGCGCTGACACGATTGCGCTTGCTTGAAGGCATTCCCCTGTTTGCCAGCCTGCCCCGCGATACGTTACAGCAACTCGTACAACATGCACACCACCACACGTTTGATAAGCATCAAGTCATTGTCCAGAAGGGAGTGGTCAATGGCACACTTTATGTTGTTATGCAAGGTGAAGCTATCGTGGTAGAGCAGAGCAGCGAAAATGGCGGTAACCCGCAACTCGTTGCCAGACTTGGACCCAAAGAGTTTTTTGGCGAAATTGAGCTATTGCGTGGCACTCCTCCCAGCGCCCACGTGATTGCCCGCTCCAAGCTCGAGGTACTGGCACTGCCCCACAACCTTATTCAAACACACATCCTCGACCACACCGATGCGGCCCAGCGCCTGGAGCGCATCGGTTCGGGACGCTTGATCGACCTGCGACAAAAGGGTGTTGGGTGAGATTCATGTCAAACATCCTAGATAAAATAAAGGTATGCTACACAATTGTTGTAAACCCTCAAAATAATCCTCACAGAAGAGATGGCATCTACAAACGTGTATATCACTACAGTTGTCTACTCAAAAATCTAAAGAAATACTGCTTGATCCCAATTCGGGAACATGTTATAATCAATTCAAGTGGTTTGATAGAAGATGGTGTTGATGCGTATTATTGCTAAGAAAACATTGCGAGAGTTTTGGGAACATTATCCTGATGCTGAACAAGCACTGAGAGCATGGTATCAAGATACAAGCAATTCTACATGGAATAGCCCTAATGACATACGACAAACATATGCAACTACAAGCATTATTCCTAATAATCGTGTCGTCTTTAATATATGTGGGAATCACTACCGATTTATTGTCGCAATAAACTATAATTCAGGAATTGTTTATATTCGATTTATCGGAACACATCAGGACTATGACCGGGTAGATGCAGCGACTATTTAACTAGATGAGAGAATAACAATGAACATTCGTCCAATTAAGAATGAAACTGATTATGAGGGTGCACTTCAATTGGCTGAGGAGCTTTTTGATGCTCAATCAGGCACACCAGAAGGCGATACACTAGACATTCTGGTAACACTGATTGAGGCATATGAAGCACAACATCATCCCATCCTGCCACCCGAACCAATCGAAGCAATCATCTATTATCTCGAAAGTCGCGGGCTGGCACGGCAGGATCTTGAGCCATATATCGGTAGCCGTGCGCGTGTATCGGAAATTCTGAATCGCAGACGACATTTGACACTTGAGATGATTAGAAAACTCAGCAGTGGTTTGGGCATCCCATCCGAAATACTGGTTCAGCCTTACGATCTCTGTAAACCAGTCACCTCATAGTACGTTCTAATACGTAACCAGGTCCCTTTTCGTCCCTTCACCATACTCAAAATCCGCAACAAGACCATACTCAACTGCATATCGTGTTGCAGCGCTTCGTGATGGCACATCAAGCTTATCGAGAATAGAACGTACATAATCCTGTACTGTGTAATGGCTCAAAACTAACTTCTGCGCAATCTCCTTGTTAGTTAGACCCACAGCCACCAGGCATAACACCTCTCGTTCTCGTGGGGTCAGCGTTGTGTGTAAGTCTGGCGCTGGTGCAGGAGCAATAGAAACCGTTCGAGGTGCCGATAATGCTTCTTGTGCTAGTGTGATGGCTTCCTCCAATGTAAGCGCTTGTCCCGCCTCCCACGACTCAATAAAAGCTTCTTCACTCAAGTGACTGCGCGCTACCGCCAAACTATTGTCTACACCTATTTGATCGGATGGTGGCAATGCAACACTGATAGCATCACGCATTGCTGAGGCTGCACCTGAAAGGAGCACTGCTCGTTCGTACTGACTAAAAGCCACGGCTATCTCTGCCAATCCGTTTAACGACCCAGCAATACCCTGTTGATTACCCAGAGACTGCTTTAGTGTGAGACTTTCCTGATGGTAAGACCACGCCGCTGCATAATCACCGTGTTGTGTTGCAAGATTTCCCAGATTTCCGAGTGCACTGGCAATGCCCCAGGTATCACCAACTTCTCGTTTCAAAGTAAGACTTTCTTCATGCAATGCTCGTGCCATTATCACGTCCCCCTGCTGTGCCACTACCCAACCAAGATTATTGAGCACATCAGCAATGCCCCACAGATCACCAGTCTCTCGCCAAAGCGCCAGACTCTCTTTGTACAAACTGGCCGCTGTTGGATAATCCTCCTGCTGTTCAGCTACCAACCCGAGATTATTCAGTGATCGGGCAATGGCTTCCCGATCACCTATCATGCGCCTCAATGTCAGACCTTCCTCATGCAACTTCTGTGCGTTGAGCAGGTCACCTTGAAGGGAGGCTAAATTAGCTGCACAACTCAACACATTGGCACGAAGCACTGGGTTGATCGATGGTTGGCCTGGCATCGACAATACCAGAGTAAGCCAGGTGCGACCTTCTGCTAAATAGCCTTGAATCCACCAGAAGCGCCACAGCGACCCTGCTAGACTAAATGCAGTTGTCAGATCCTCCACATCGATGGTCCAGCGCAGGGCTTTACGAATGTTGTCACAATCCGCTATCAGACGAGCAAACCAACTATCCTGTTGCGAACCACGTAGTTCTGGTTCAGCTTGCTCAACAAATGAGCGAAAAAAGTGAGCATGTCTCTGCTGGAGAAAATCGATTTCGCCATGTTCCCCTAAACGCTCCGCAGCATACTCGCGGATGGTTGCCAGCATCCGAAAACGTGGCTCACCTTCCAGCTGTGGTTGCACCACCAGACTCTTGTCTAGAAGAGTTGTCAATCGCTCTAATAAGGTTGTTTTTTCTATCGCATTAGTGGCACACACTGCTTCAGCGGCTTCCAGTGACCAACTCCCAGCAAAGACTGCCAATCGTGCAAGCAGTTGTTGTTCGTCAGCATCCAACAAATCGTAGCTCCAATCAATGGCTGCACACAGAGTCTGATGTCGATCAGGCATACCATGAGCACGGTTCTTGAAGTTAAGCAGATATGTGTCGAGGTGTGCCAATAGGCTCTGCGGAGGAAGCACATGTATCCACGCGGCAACCAGTTCAATTGCCAGTGGTAAACCATCGAGCCGTTGGCAGATCTCTGCTACCAGCGGAGCACTCGTTGGAGTAAGGGCAAAATCGGGACGCACCGCCTGTGCACGTTTGACAAATAGTTGTACTGACTCAACCTGCTCCAGTACATCAAGTGATGATCGAGTCGTGTGCTCCGGTAACGTGAGGGGGGGAACAGGGTAGATCTGTTCACCTGCCATATGCAACGACTCTCGACTTGTCACAAGTAACGTGAGGTGTGTTGTCATTGTCAGCAAATCAGCCACCAGCGAAAATACCTCTCGAAGCTGCTCCATATTGTCCAGAACTATAAGCATCTTTCGTTGCGCGAGATAGCTACATACGCTCTCCCACAGCGGCTGCGAGCTGCTGTCAGTGATATCAAGACTCTTGGCAATCGTTGGTAATACCATCGCCGGATCAGTAACAGATGCCAAAGCTACCCAAATCACTCCATCAGGAAATGCTGAGCTATGTGTATTGACAAACTCCCAGGCAAGCCGATTCTTGCCAATACCTCCGGTACCAGTAAGTGTTACTAAGCGATTCGCATTTACAAGCGTGCTAATCGCATCCAATTCATATGATCGTCCGACAAATGATGTAAAAAATGAATGCGGTGAAGTACCTGACGCCACAGCTACCTCCAATACACCTGATGAGAGAATAATATTCTTGGAAATCACGAAAAAGTGTGTGCCAATGAAATAATCGAGATATAGTACCTCCTCAACTCAACACACCATAATCCATGAACAAACACTCCAGATAAGTGTACTGAAATGTAACTGATGTTACCTCCGACCTGCTCAGGATCAGCTACTAAGGAATGTTCTTAGGTCTTGAAACAGAGTGTTGATTCAATGAAAACGTACAATCGTGCATTCATGCCACCCCTGAAATCAGGGGGGATCATCTGCAACGCCAAATCCCTCACATCAGGGATATACAATGTTAGAGTTCCTACGCACCTGGGTGCTGTTACAAACAACCCGAGCAAGTAATACGCGTGTGCTGGCTCGGATACCAAACTAACAATCGATGTATATCTTTTGTAAGGAGGTCAATTGTGCAAAAGGCACACTTTAGTTTCAACAGTGGACACAACATCAATAGTAAACGTATGCTTGCCCTCACAGTAGCATTGCTCCTAACCATGCTATTGGGACTGTTCCCTGCTGGTACATCACAGGCACAACAGAACGACGAGACATTTGTTATTAACGACGTCATTTTTGAAGAGAGTGACACAAGCAGTGTTAACGCACAGGAAGTTGCACTTGATGAAGGCAACCATCGCTATGTCTTTGGAAGTTTCAACGAAACTGTCGAATTTGGTGAAGGCAGTAACAGCCAGGAACTACAAGGTACCGACAGTGATCTTTTTGTAGCCAAGTATGATACCAACAACAACTTGTTGTGGATACAGGAATTCGAGACATCAGTTCGCGGTGGTTTGCCTGGCGCAACGCCTGCGGGTATCGAGTTCGATGATATCTTTGGACACCTGTATGTAGCTGGTTCGTTTATCGGCGGACTGGATGTTGGCACAGAGCAATTGACAGCTGGAAGCTCGACCGATGGTTTCCTGGCACAACTTAACCCAGAAACAGGTAATGTCCAATGGGTCAACCAAATTATCGGCACACAAACCATCTTCGTCAACGATATCAGTGCCAATGGGAACATCGCACTGACGGGTGAATTTAAAGGGATCGCGGAATTCCCCGGTCAATTTGAGACACAGGAGACCCTGCTCTCTCTTACGCCCGGTGGTGAAGATATGTTCGCTGTTCGGTACGATTTTACCGGACAAACGAATTATGCAATCCAGGCTGGTGGCAACGGAGCAGAAGGCATTGGTATCTATATGAACGATGGAAATTCGTTTACAGTTGTAGGCGATTTCGCTGGCACCATTCGCTTTCGGGACAGCAACGGACGTGAACCGACAGAGTTAACCAGCCAGGATGGAACTGATGGATTTATCGTTCGCTACAATCGCTCTGGACAGCTACGCTTTGTGACCCACATTGCCGGCCCGGCAACAGACTCTGCGGTACACGTTGTCCAGAAAAAACTTAATATCTATGTAGCCGGTACCTTCTTCGAGCAGACAACAATTGGCTCAACAACGCTCAGGAGCCGTGGACAAAACGATACCTTCGTGGCACGTATTAACTCACTCGATGGTTCGGTACAGCGCGTGACTCAGATTGGCAGTAGTGATACTGATTTTCTGCGCGGTCTGGATGCCGATGCTGAAGCGAGCACTAATGGTAGTATCTTTGTTTCAGGTAATTTCTTTGGCCCACAATTAACCATCGGAGAAGGCTCAACAGCCATTCATTTGGACGAGAGTGAAACCGCTATCGATACATCATACCTGACCGAAATTAGTGTTGATGGTGGTGTTTTTATTCCCTCCTTTGGGCAAACAGTTCAAGGGCAATTCAAAGCTAATCGCATCACTGTGGCTGAAGATAGCACCAACCTCCAACTTGCAGGTAATTATCGCAGTGCCGTCGCTTTTGGTCAAGGTAATCAAACTATCGAATTGCCTGCCCCTAGTGGCTCACAGGCCATGGCTGTAGCTCAATTTGTACCAAACAATGGCAACAATGAGCCAAATGCTCTCTATGTCAGCTCCACCACGGGCGGCATAGTCGACGGTATCACCTTCCGTGATGAAGATGTGCTTCGCTTCAGCATCCCACGGCAGACCTGGGCAATGCTTATTGATGGATCAGATATTGGGCTTGGCCCAACGGATATCAATGCGGTTCACCAGCAAAACGACGGCAGCTTCCTTTTGAGTGTGAATAGCACCCTGACACTGCCTGACCTGGGCGAGATCGACGACTCGGATATTCTGCGTTTTGTTCCGGAGACACTTGGCAGAGACACCACAGGCACACTGAAACTGTTCCTTCGTGGCGCTGACGTTGGGCTGACCACCAATGATGAAGACATTGATGCCATCGCCATCGACGCCGATGGTCGGCTTGTCATCAGTACGCTAGGTAGTGCCAGCGTACCCGGAGCCAACGGCGATCTTTCAACACGTGATGAGGACCTGCTGGTTCGCAATGGTAACGTATGGGAATTGCTCTTCGACGGCTCAGACGTCGGTCTCACGGACAATTCAGAAGATATCTCAGCTGCCTCAATCGACGCCGAGAGTGTCACACTGTCGACAGAGGGAGCATACACTATCGATAAACTCACTGGTAATGCAGATGATGTCTTCAACTGCAAAACACCCAGCACTGGTGACAACACACAGATCGAAGAATGTACCATCCTGCTGGACGGATCGGCAAACGGTTTAACCGGGGAAGTTGTTGATGCCTTCTCCCTCGCACAGCCGTAAGATTCTGGAACGTTAGAACAACGACACAATGCCCCCCCTTTGGGCAACAGCGTGTGAAAGGTGTAAAGCCTTTCCACGCTGTTCGCCTGTTATCGCCCATTCTACGAACAATCTTCAATCAACAAAGTTCCAAACCCTTTGTTATAATGCCTACATCAAAACCATAATATGATTATACGAGTATGTGAGGAGTGTCGCTTGTGATCAAAACCCTCTTCATCGATCTGGATGGGGTGCTTCGCATCTGGGGAGCCGAACAGGACACCTGCACAGAGCAGTTTGGATTACCCCATGGAGCGATTCGCCAGATTGCCTTTGCACCAGAGCGACTATTGCCTGCCATCACCGGACATATTTCTGATGATGAATGGCGGACATCCATCGCAGAACATCTTCACAGGCAATTTCCTGATGTCGATGCCGTACAAGCTGTGCAGGCATGGTCAAAACCTATTGGAACTGTCGACCATGCAATGCTCGAAGTGGTTCGAAATTGTCGACAACACACCAGAATTCTCTTGATCACCAATGCCACATCTCGTCTACCATCAGATCTGGACCAGCTAGGTTTGTCAGACGAATTTGATTATATTATCAACTCATCCTCAGTAGGTGCAGCCAAACCAGATACGCGTATCTTCACTGCGGCACTGCACATCGCCAGCGCTACAGCAAACGAGACCCTTTTCATCGATGATAGCGCTGGGCATGTTGCTGCTGCAATCGAGATCGGACTCAAAGGGCATATCTATCAAGACATTCACAAGGTGCGACAGGTGCTACAGAATCACGGATTGTTAGAGTAGCGATATGATCGATATCATCAATAATGTATAAAAAGGGTGCATATCAATTCATATACAGTACTATTAGAACAAAATACACGGCTCATTATTCGTGCAGCACATCTCAATTAGCGGATGGCTAAGATCGCCAGTGTGTAAACAATATACGAAGGAGCATGGCATTTGGACATCAACGCCTACCTCAAACGAATCAACTATCATGGCTCACGGTTGCCTAACGCACAAACCCTGAGCGAGTTACAACTTGCACATCTGTTAGCCGTACCGTTTGAGAACCTCAGCATCCACGCAGGTGAGCCAATCGTTCTGACAGACAAAGCTCTATTTGACAAAGTTATTCGACGAGGGCGTGGCGGCTTTTGCTATGAACTAAATGGCCTGTTTGCAGCCTTGCTCCGCGCGCTGGGCTTTGAGGTCACCATGCTCTCCTGCCGAGTTGTTACGGCTGAGGGGGACTTTTCGCCGGACTTCGATCACATGGCGCTCATGGTTTCACTGGACCAACGCTGGCTGGTCGATGTGGGCTTTGGTGATACCTTTCGTCAACCATTGGCCATCGATGATGCAGATGTTCAGACGCAATTCGGAAAGGCATATCGTATTGTTGCTGAAGATGCACACTACATTATGATGGAACACAAAGACGATGGAACATGGAAGGCCGAATACTGCTTCAGTCTGCAACCCTACCAGTATATCGACTATATTGATATGTGCCACTACCACCAGACCTCGCCCGAATCACACTTCACGCAGCGCCGCATCTGCTCAAGAGCCACCCCCGCCGGACGCGTGACCCTGAGCGAGATGCGCTTCATTACCACGACATTGAGTGGTGAACGACAAGAACGCGAAGTGACCAGCGAGGAGGAATGTACCGCAATACTCTTCAAACATTTTGGCATTACAATGGAGCGGTAATACAAGAGGTGGTTTGTATCCCTCTGAGGTACTTTCACACGTTTCTTGTAGAGACACCATGTAACATACGTCCCAACCAAACACATCAAGCTGTAGCTGCGACTTGCAGTCGCAGGATATAGATAGTGAATCGTCCTTAGAACGCTCTGCAACATAAGCTTCAACACATTGGAGACAGTAAGACAATGAAGAATGATCCAAAAGTCGTTTCGGTCAACATCGGTAAACGAGAACCAATCCGCATTGGCAAGGAAACTACTGAAACAGGCATCAACAAACAACCAATACACAGCAGCGTTAGCATAGAAAAGCATGGCTTGGTTGACGATGTCATCGCCGATAAAGAAAACCATGGCGGTGTGGATCAGGCAGTATATCTTTACAGTCTGGAGGACTACGCATGGTGGTCAAAAACCCTGCAAGCAGATCTGTCTCCCGGAACATTTGGCGAAAACCTGACTATTGCTGGCCTTGACTTCACGTCACTCAGGATCGGAGACCGATTTCAGATCAACGATGTGCTCCTTGAAGTAACTTTTGCCCGTATCCCCTGTGCTACGTTGGCAGCACGTATGGAGAACCCCACTTTTGTAAAACGCTTCGCAGAGGCAAATCGCCCCGGTGCATATACTCGTGTCCTCTCGACAGGGACAGTTCAGACTAACGATCAGGTTAGTTTTATCCCCGCATCGGAGAACTACCCAACCGTGATTGAGCTGTTCAAAGTATGGTATGTAAAAGACCGTGATCCGGCTCTACTTCAGCAAGGGCTTGCTGCACCCATCGCAGAGCGAGCACGAGGTGCCTTCAAGTTCTGGCTGGGGGAGGATTCGTCTCATTTATTCTAAGCTAAAGTAAGAGGTATTTTAGAGGTTGGAAGCTAATCCCATAACTGGCCCTCTAAGAACCGTCCAGCAGATTTCTTTCCCATCCTGATCATTGATGATTGGTATGAAGCACCAGTTTCGGCTGGTGCCCAGGTTCCCCATTGCTTAAAGAAAAAGGCTACACCAGCATCCTTGCATTGATCACGCACTCGACACACCCATTCTGGTTTCATCGGTCGTGCACTTGGTCCACTTTCACCACTACACTAGGGTATGACCGAACATCTGTCACGGACACTACAACACCGTATCTACGGCACTACATTAATTCTACATTTGTAATCCGGTGAGAAATCTTATTTGTTTTTAAACTTTTCAATCTTTTTATTGCTTTTGGAGTGTTATACTTCTAACCTCACATTTACTTTATTGAAAGGAAAGAGTACCAGGAACGACTATCAATCAATCATGATTGCAGAGTCGTTAGCCGAGCAAAGCTTTGATAATGGAGATTTCGATCAACACATGTCTTTGTGGGGCAACGAAGTCACTTTTGAAAGTCCATTTGGGAGTTTTGAGAATGACTCGGATGGGTATTTGGGTTGGCTCAAGGGATTCTACAATCAGACTCAGGCAATGGATGGTACACGGCATCTCATCATGAATCCTGTTATCACAATCAATGGCAATGAGGCACAATTTGTGGGTTACCTTCAAATTCTTAATAAGAAAGACGGTTCATTTATGGGGACATCTGTCATGAATGATCGCTTCAAGAAAACCACTGATGGTTGGAAATTCACATACCGTAGTGTCGCACCAGATCAAGACATGACCAGCCTGCAATGACTATAACGTTTTTCAATTATATTTCTGGGCTACATTACAGAGGCTACCGCTAAGATAGCCTCTCTAGATATATTCTGGAATAAACGCACCACACATAATACCCTATACAGGTTGTTAAACTAATTCATCAATAGAGCTGGAATATTCTGCTAAGTCGAGTAAATCGGCATCACACAAACGCAAAACGAGCAGTGAAATGTCGCAGCGCCGGGGCCTGCCACTCGATACGAACCCCTTGCACCTGCTCGGCGTTCTGCGCCACATAGAGCAACGCCTCTGCCAGATAGTCGACATGGCTCTGTGTGTAGACCCGCCGTGGGAAAGCCAAGCGCACTAGTTCCAATGCAGCAGGCTCCTCGCTCCCATCAGCACGCGGTTTACCAAACATCACGCTACCGATCTCCACCGCACGCACACCAGCTACCAGGTAGAGCGCCATACACAGCGCCTGTGCCGGATACTGGCTCGACGGAATATGGGGAAGCAAGGCACCGGCATCGATATAGACCGCATGCCCACCCGTGGGTAACACAATCGGAATCCCCGCCTCAGTCAACCGCTCCCCGAGGTATTCGATGGAACGGACTCGATACCGCAGATAATCTTCTTGCAATGCTTCATGCAGGCCCACCGCCACAGCTTCTAAATCATAACCAGCCATCCCGCCATACGTCGGAAAACCCTCAGTGAGAATGAGCTGATTACGACATTGCTCTGCCCAGGTGTCATCATTCAATGCGAGGAAACCACCAATATTCGCCAGACCATCCTTCTTCGCGCTCATCGTGCAGCCATCCGCGTAGCTAAACAACTCCTGTGCAATCTCAAGCGGCGTTTTGTCGGCATAGCCCTCTTCACGCTGTTTGATAAACCAGCTATTCTCAGCAAAACGGCATGCGTCGATAAAGAATGGAATCTTGTATGAACGACAGATCTCGCTCATCGCACGAATATTTGCCATACTAACGGGCTGACCACCACCCGAGTTATTCGTTGCCGTAATCATACAAAGTGGTATCCGCTCAGGACCAATCTCCTCGATAGTCGCACAGAGTCGGTCGAGGTCGATATTGCCTTTGAAGGGATGGTAAAGCCCAGGTTGGCGACCCTCAGCGATCACCAGATCACGGGCTTCAGCGTGGCATGCCTCGATATTGGCACGCGTCGTATCAAAATGCGCGTTGTTGGGCACTACATCATCTGGCTTACAGACTGCGCCAAACAGAATACGCTCGGCGGCACGACCCTGGTGTGTCGGAATAATATGCTTGAAGCCCGTGATCGAACGGACTGACTCTTCAAACTTGTAGAAGGAACGCGCCCCTGCATAGCTTTCGTCGCCCTGTAGCATCCCTCCCCACTGTGCAGCGCTCATGGCACTGGTTCCTGAGTCGGTAAGTAGATCGATCAGAACATCATTTGCTTTCAACAAAAAGAGGTTATAGCCAGCTTGTTCGAGCGCAATGGTGCGCTGTTCGGGTGTTGTGAATGAAATTGGTTCAACAGATTTAATGCGGAATGGCTCGATAATAGTTTGTGGTTGGAAACTCATAGAACTCTCCTTTGAGTGATTGATATCGCAAGACAAAAAGAGACACAGTACGCTGATAGAGCGATGTTTCTGTGTCTCCCCAAAGATCGGAGTAGTGTTGCTAAACAGAGCGCTTGGCACCGCTACTTCTGTATTGTATGTCTAGAAAAAGATTTTGGCTACTTTCAAAATACCCTGATCCCAGGGCACCCGATGTGAAACACCAGATGTGTTCTGAAACTGTTGGAGATTGGCAACATACCACTCGTAATTGCGGATGAGCGCGTCTTTATTCGAGTATTTGGGATCAAACCCTAACACGCGTTCAGCCTTCTCGATGGACACAAACGAATCAGTCGAAGCCGTTTCGTACACCCATTTGTAGAGCGGCGAGAGGTTGAGTGCTTCCAGGAAACGCAAGGTCCAGATCATTGGTGCGGCGGGGAAGCCCAGCACCTTTTTGCCAAAGCCTGCCCGATCCAATACGGCCTGGTAGTCTTCTTTCATCGTCGTGAATTCGCGGGCACCAATGTTGAAGGTATCGTTCACTTTGGCCGGATCGAGCGTTGCACAGAGATAGATAGCATCGCAGAGGTCTTCTACATCAAGCAACTGATAGCGGTTATTCCCCAAACCGATCATCGGAAAATTCTTCCCATCCTTGGCCCAGTCGTAAAGCAGCGCAAACACGCCTAAACGCTCCGGCCCTACAAACGATTTGGGCCGGATAATTGGCATACACATCCCCTTGTCACGATACTCTTCACAGACCTGTTCTGCTTTGATTTTTGCGATGCCGTAGGGGCCGACACCATCGAGTTTGTCGTGCTCATACAGCGGATGGTGGTCAGGAATACCATAGACCGCAGTCGAGGAGACATGAATGACCCGTGCGACATTGTGCTCGTGGGCCAACTGGCAGATATTACGCGTGCCATCGATATCGGTTGAGAAAATGTCTTCTTTTTTGTAGAGAGGCAGCGCTGCCGCCGTATGGATCACCACATCGACCCCCTCCATCGCCCGATCAACACTGGAGCGGTCGCGGATGTCGCCCTTCACAATGGTGACCTGGCTTTTCGCATCGGGATAGTCGAAATCAGCCACATCAAGCGATGTGACAGCATGACCCCGTTTAAGCAGGTAGCGCACCATGTTGATCCCCAAAAAACCAGCTCCACCCGTTATCATATAGCGCTTCGATTGAGATGTTGCTTCTGTCATACGTGTTCTCTCCAGAAGAATGCCTGATGCATTCTAACATTTTATAGATATGGATTTGTATTGCTCGCTGATCGAGGCTGTAGCTCTTATAAGAACGTATGTGAGGGTTGTTATTTGAAGTCTCGTTTCAGTTTGAGCCGATCTCTATTGTAATACGATATTGTAAATTTGATGCAACATCGGCAAACAAGGTAAGGTGGCGCACCACACAAGCATTTCATGTGGCCCCGGAGTCAGTGGGATCTACACCGGCCAATGAACGATCATGGCCTTAAATTGGCCTGTTATGGTTACTGCTTCATCGGGGTTGAAGGAGGTATCATTATCAAGCCAATGCGTTAAGTGCTGCGTTGCCTCAGTGTGTAACTCATCCGGCGTATTCCAATCACTACTGTACATGCGGGTTGTAATCCGCTGTGCCATCTCCCGCGCCGAGATTGCTGGCCGCTCATATGTAGCAATGTTGACATCACGAGCTATCGCTCCAGTGGTACGGAGATACTCAATAAAGGCTTCATTCTGATGCCAGTTGAAGCGCTTTCTCGGGCGGGTGATCTCCAGATCCTCGTGGATTTCAGTCCACTTGCGGCGTACCAATACAGGAGTGGGTGTTTTCCCATCATCCTGTTCCTCACCCTCTGGGCTGTCACGTCCAATAACCAACTGACCCTGTGGGGTAAGTACTCGCCGCGCTTCATCAACAGCCTGCTGCCAGTTATCAACAAGATGCAAGACATGTACAACAATAATGACATCAAACATATTGTCTAAAAAAGGAAGATTGACAATATCGGTCTGATGCAGCTCATAGCGATACATGGTTTTATGTGGGAGTGCGGTCAGCTTCGACTGCAACTGATCCATCATCGCCTGAGAAATATCCACACCAGTGAAATCATATCCTGCCTGGATAAAGGGAAGCGCGATACGTCCCGTTCCAACACCAAGCTCTAAAAAGCGTGTCTCGGTGGTTGCACCACTCTGCTCAATAATGCCATCACGAATACGCTCGGCTGAACCAGGTGTGTATCCTCGTGTCGCATCGTAGAAATGTGCGGCGCGATCAAATGAAATTCCAGACATGGTTTACTCCTGACACAACAAGTTGCTTACATGAGTCCGCCTATTACGAAACCAGGGTTGGCTCCATGCTGGCGCTTTCACGTACTCCTACAGTCGTGGCATATTGTACAGCCTCTTTGGCCACATCCCGACCCAACTCGACGGCGAAATTGGTACCGCGATCCCACGGGTATACCTGGCTCATGCTCGCCCAGAAGAGCCCCGGTAACGGCGTGGCCAGTGGCGGAATATTGCGCGAGTGATTAATCGGCACAATCGGCTGGGCATAGGTCTCACGATGCAACCAGGTTTTGCGTATCCATGAAGGATCAAAGTTTGGGTTCACCTTTTTGAGCGCGGGCAGGAAACGCTCGAGCAGTTCATCCTGGGTGAGTTGGAAGTACTCATGTGATGCATCGAGATAGTCACCACAATACACTAGATGGTCGCCACCATAATGTGCTGAATCAATAATATTCGTATGCTCAACCAGTGCCAGAAAGGGGAACTCGTCCTTCGGCATGTTCACCCAGTATAAATGGTCAGTCAGTTGCTGCTTTAACGCAACCGTCATCACGACAGCGCCCATTGACCGGAGTTGTTTGAGGTTTCCGAGATAATCAGTGGGCAACTGTGGTACCAGTTTGCCAAGCACGGTGGGCGATCCGGTCACAATAACCGCATCCACTTCTTCACTATCCAGGGTCCCGGCAGTAATGCGCCAACCACCCTCAGGCAGTTGATCAAGCGCTGTGATCGGTGTTTGGAGATGGATTTTGGTACCTTTACGCTCAATATAGGCTACCAAAGCATCTACAAAACCCTGAAAGCCGCCATCAAAATAGCCCAGTTTGAAGCTACGTGCCTTAAATCGCGCCCACAACCACGACATATTGACTTCGTCTGCATGGGGCCCAAACTTCCCTTCCAGCAGTGGTCGAAACAATACATTGTATACTTTTTCCCCGGCCCAGCGACGTGTCCATTCTGTTGCTGTTATCTGTTCGAGTGGTCGCCAGTCCCGCACACCATACTTGATGTATGCCGAAACAGCACCCATACGGAAGCGTTCGTGTAGCGGCAACGCTTTGAATGTCAATACAGATAGGGCAGTTGCCACAAGGCCAGGAAATTGGGGAAAGCCACCATTCACCACATAGCTACGACCTTTCCACCACTGCGCTGTAACCTGATTGAGAAAGTTTAATCTGTTACTAAACCCAATCTCATCAACCAGTTCACAAATGGCGGTATCTGTCTCAAACAGGTGGTGATAGAAACGCTCCAGTGGCCACTCCCAGCGCTCATCGCGAAAGCCAGATGCGAGACCACCTGCTTGTGGGGCAGCCTCATACACAGTGACAGTGTGGCCAGCTTTGATCAAATCCTTGGCGGCAGTAAGACCAGCAACACCGGCACCAACAATTGCTATTTTCACGGGGAAACCTCCGCTCCAGTCTCTTTGACATTGGCTGCGCGACGGAAATCACCCCAGCCAACATGTTCGATCAACATATAAATTGCTCCCAATGCGGTAATGGGCAGCCACAACGCAACATGGAGCACTAACGTATAGCTCGTGGCAATAGCCTGAGGAACACCAAAGGCTTGCAAAGTAATGATACCAGGAACGTCGAATGTCCCAACATAGCCAGGTGTCGATGGGATTGTCGTCGCTAAATTGACCACTGCTGTCATCAACATTAGAACGGTAAAGGGTACTTCAAAGGGGAAAGCGTGCATCACAAACCAATATTTGGTCGTCTCACCAAGCCAGATGACAGTTGTAGTCAGAAAGATGAAGGCCAGTTCACGCGGGCTACGCAGCGATTGCAATCCTTCGATAAAGCTATCGAAAATCCCCCGCACATGATGACGAAAGCGCTCTGGAACGACATGTTCGACCATCCACAGATAAAAGCGCCGCATCCGCTCAGGACGTGCGGCCAGAAACAGAAAAACAAGGGTTGCTGCTAAAAAGATCAAGCTAAAGATAGTGACGAGTTTTGTGTATATCGCGGGGAGTGGGGCAAATGGCAACGTGATAAACACAAACAACAACATGACTAAGCCATCAAACAGCCGTTCAAGCACCACCGTTGCCAACGACGCACTGATCGGAACGCCTTCTTTTCGTCGTAGGACATATGAACGTAAGACTTCACCAGCCCGTGCTGGATACACGTTATTGCCCATGTAGCCAATTACGACGACAGGAAAAAGCCTCCTCAATGGAATATCTGCAATGTGGCGCAGCATATAGTGCCAACGCCATGTTCGTGCCCAAACAGCTGCAAAATAGACACCGACTCCTGGAATAATCCACCAATAGTTCGCCTCACGTACCGTCGTCCAGAAGGTCTCAAGTTCAAGACCACGTAAGACTAGGGCGAGGAAAACAGCACTGATGATGACCCCCAGCCAAAATTTCCAACTTCGCAACGACGGTTCCTCCAGTTGTGAAATAGATGTAATGTCTTTCAGAGAAATTCTCGCACTACTCATATGCTGAGACCCTGCGAAATCTCTGTTTCCCAAAGATTATATTGTGCACAAAAGCGTTTCTACTGCGATGGATAGTGAGATAGTACCCAGCATCCATGACCAAGATGGCATGATACTCTCGCCTTATCATGCTGTCAAAGCTTACTAAATACAATTTTGAGGAAAAATAAAGGATAACTTAACGAGGACGTAAGGACCAAACTGCAATAATCGCTGCGATACCCCAGGCCCACAAAGACTCATCAGCGAAGCCATTGACACGCAACAACACACCACCCAGAAATAAGCCCGTCGCCATAATTCCATTCGAGAGGCGTGATGTGGCACGTTCTACCCGCTGCATACTGCGTTCAAGTCGACTAAGATCGATACGTGTGCGAAGATTACCCCGGTTAGCAGATTTATAGTACGCATCCATCTGACGAGGCAATGTGGCAATGATTTGCCCTAACGTCCCCAACTCATCGCGTAGTTTGCCGGTCCAGGCACCATTGCTTTGTTCGCGGGCCAACATCTCTTGTGCAAAAGGTTTGGCCGACTCAAACAGATTGATGTCGGGATAAATCGCCGTGGCCATACCACCAACCAGACTCACGGCACGCCCGAGATAGACCAGATCCTGGGGTATCTGGAACGGCAGATCGCGAATCAAATGCTCTGTTTCATCAAAAATACTCTGCACATCAACATTCGTCAGTTCACGGACACTACGATCATAGGTATACCGCATGAAGATTTGAATCGCTTGGACAATGGGTTGTCGGTCTGTTCCTGGCAAAATCATATTCAATTGATCAAGGGCACCAACCATTCGTTCAGCATCATTGGTGGCCAGGCCGATAATTCCTTCACGCAATGCTTCCATTGTTGTCGGGGGCAAGCGCCCTACCATACCACAATCAACAAAAATGAGCGTGTATGGTGAACCATGATGTGTCCCATTTGTCTGTACAGGTGATGGCCCCTCAACGCGCACGAAGAGGTTGCCAGGGTGTGGGTCGGCATGGAAAAGGCCATCCAGAAAAAACTGTTTCAAATAGGAGCCATTCAAACGCTCTGCTAACTCTGCCTGATCAATACCAGCTTCAACAAGCGCTTTCTGATTACTAATCTTGAATCCTGTGATGCGTTCCATCACCAGCACACGACGCGTTGAGAACTCGACATATGGTTCAGGGAAATAGACCCTAGGCGTCTCAGCAAAGTTGGCACGAAACGACAAGGCATTTTGCGCTTCCATCACATAATCTAGCTCTTGAAGCATCACCCGTGCAAATTCGTGAAACAATGCTTCCAGATCCGCACGACGACGAATAGGCGCGTAATTTTTAACTAAACGTATAGCCCAGAGCACCGCTTGGAGATCAACCTCAACAACCTCTTCAATACGTGGACGCTGCACCTTGATAGCAACCTGGCGATTATCGTGGAGTGTGCCAAAATAAACCTGACCAAATGATGCGGCTGCAATAACTGCTGTATCAAAATGTTTGAATACATGTGCTGGCGGCACACCAAACTCCTCTGCCATTGTTTGTAAGATATATGGCATGGGTGCCGCAGGAACCTCATCTTGTAACCCTGCCAACTCATCCGTGATCGCAGCAGGAAGAATATCGGCACGTGCACTCAAAAATTGTCCGAGCTTAATCATAACGCCGCCTGTTTGCACAGCCATTTGACGGAAACGCTGTGCCATGCCACGCCAACGTGGTATCCCAGAACGTTGGGCATACCAGCGGGTAAACCAAAAGCGATTAAAAAGAATATCGAAGATATAAATATGGATAATGATTCGCAGAAAGAAAAAGAAAATTCGCAGAAAGCGCCGACGCTTGTGAATACGTAGCGGAGACCACTTTTTCGGCGCTGGCGGCGGTGGCGTATCGATTGTCGTTGATTCCATAATCGTTTGCACGTTGTGTATTATACACTGTCTGAACATTCAATGTCATGGAATCCAGCCTCTCAGACATCAACATTTTTCACCATAAGTACTAGTTTAGAGACAGGACAAAAGCTTGATACGAAAGATGAGAGAAATACATATACCTACCAGAAATAGAATTATAATATTATCGGCGATTTAGCCATACAGACTCTCAACATGTACTGTCCTAGTTCGGAGGCTACTATGTACAAATTCGAACGTCGTGTCCCTTTAGATTTTACACCTTATCCAGAACCACCGATGGACGATCGGACTGGCCCACCCTTAAGCCAGGGCGTTATATTAACTTTAATCAACACAGTAGCAGTAGAGTACTGTACCCCCGAAATGCGTAAAGCCCTCAACGATGTTGATCCAAATACATGGTATCACGGTCAGGTGCTTGAAAGTATCTTAAATGAGTTTGAAGATCAAGATCCAACATTGCCACAAGAAGTCGGCAAGAATATTTACTACACATTGCGTAGTCAATTTATAAGTCTGGGAATGCAAACACCAAGTGATGTAATCACAACAATCCCACTGGTGTGGAATCTTGTCACCCGAGGCGATAGTGGCGAGTGGCGCACAAAGATGCTTGGCCCAGGTAAAGCTCATGTAGAACTCGAACAACCGTATAATTGCATGTTTGAACATGGTGGTTTACTCGGTGCTCTAGAGTGTTTTGATGCAACAGATGTCCAACTTGAGCATGTCAAATGTATGCGGCGAGGCGATCCATACTGTGTGTTTGAAGTCACTTGGGATGCATAATTCTGTGATACAGGTGAAGCAAATCATCAGTGATAGAAATACACTCTCACTATGCCAAATCTAACCGATGAAGATCGCGCACTGATCCAGATAATCGGCAGTAATCTACGCCATATTATTCAAGGCCATCGAATTCAAGCACAAGAGTTTGATCGGCGGGATGAATTGGGCATCCTGGCCAATATGGTCAATCGGGTGGCCAAAGAACTCCACAACAGTCGGCAACGCGATCAGCGGCAGCGTGAAGAGATTGAGCGGCAGTTAGGTGAACTTCGCAGTGCTCATGAGACACAGGAACGACTCCTATCCACTATTCGGGATCTCTCTACCCCCATCCTTAACATCCATCAGGGGGTATTGCTCCTACCCATCATTGGGTTCCTCGACACCTCACGGGCCGAACATGTGATTACAACACTACTCGGTCGTATTACAACTATACAGGCACACGTTATTATTCTGGATGTTACAGGTGTCCATACATTAGACACCCAGGTCGCTAATGTCCTGCTACAAGCCGCACGTGCAGTCGAACTACTCGGCGCACGTGTAATTCTTTGTGGGATTTCTCCAGAGGTGGCACAGGTGGTGGTAAGCTTGGGAATCGATCTGTCAACCTTGACCCCAAGTAGCAATTTGCAGGAAGCTCTTGCAACAGCCCTGCGTCTTACCAAGAAACACGGCATGTCAACCAAAACAGAAGAACCACAGACACGCTAGTCGTTGAAACCGTTAATGACCATAACTTCTCTAGTTATATAATTGTCTGATAACTATATTTCCTCGATGATTTACCCAAAATCCTTTTCTTTTATAGACATATATAACCCCACATACAAAATATAAAATCTCCAATCTAGATACATCCTCCAGATTGTTACAACTCTGTACATTACATACAATAGACTTACTCGCACAACAATCCTGCTTGCAGAGAAACCACACTAACTTCGCCGATCAAATAACACTAATAAATTGTCATAGAGAGGGATAGTCAACATTTCATTAAATATTAACACATATGTGTCTAGCTTTAGTAAATAATCGCTGAAAAGAATAACTTGTCTCTCGTTTCTAAAAGTACTCTAATACTAGGAATTTAATTACTTAACTAGTTCCAATGTTTAGAGGGCGGGGAGTACTTATGGTCTCCCATTCATACATAACGACAAAACTGAAGGCTCGGTATATCTTGCAGGTTTATAACTAATCTGTAATGTATATTAAATATCCAGGGAGACCAAGATGCGCCCTCACGTTTCTCGTCGTTCTTTCATCAAAACGATCGCCGCCGGAGCAGTTATCGTAGGCTTCGATCCTATAAATCGTTCGTGGGTGACCACCGCAGCAGCTGCACCAGCATTCACACGCATCCCGCACCTTGATGGGGTCTTACGCAGAGATGATGCCGCCCTCACTGCCGCCGCAGACGATTTTGGTCACATTGTTTCACACCGTCCTGTGGCCGTCCTTGAGCCTGGCTCCGTACAGGATATCGTCAACATGGTGCGCTTCGCCCGCAAGCATCGGCTCAGGATCGCGGGGCGGGGTCAGGGCCATTCCACCTATGGTCAGCCTCAGGTCGAAGCCGGAATTGTTATTGATATGA